>CAVUDQ010000007.1:0-116400 GCA_963740325.1 uncultured Actinomycetota bacterium | reverse complement strand
CCACCGGAGCGCTGTCCGACCGGTGGGGCCGCAAACACCTGATCACCGCAGGCATGCTGCTCCAGGCAGTAGCCCTCGCCGTCATTGCGAACGCGAGCTCACTCAGGCCCTGGGCAGCCGGCTCCGTCCTGCTCGGCGCCGGGACCGCCATGGTCTACCCCACCTTGCTGGCCAGCATCGGCGACGTCGCCCACCCGGCCTGGCGCGCCCGGGCCGTCGGTGTGTATCGGCTGTGGCGTGACCTCGGATTCGCTGTCGGCGCCCTCCTTGCCGGAGTCCTCGCCGACGCCTTCGGGGTCCGGGGAGCCATCTGGGTCATCGCCGGGCTCACCGCTGGATCCGGGCTCCTGGTCGCGGCGCGCATGTACGAGACCCACCCGCGCCGAGGCAGGTAGCGAAGGTCGGTGATCAGGCGGCGACCGCGCCGTCGGCACCCGACCGTCCGTGGGAGCAGCCGATGCACCTGCGTGAAGTCAGCGCGGGCTCCCCTCACGGACCTCGTCGAGAACCGGGCCCCTGAGGTACGCGGTTGCGATCCGTTGACCAACGCTCCGTAGCAGGCGCTCCCCCTCGAGGAGACATCGCCTCACGTCACGCTCGACGTCCGAGAGCGGAAAGGCAGCGTCGATGCCCGCTGCGGAGAGCCGGTCGGCATCGAGCGTGTTGCTTCCACAGACGGCGACCACCGGGACACCGGCCCGACGCGCGGCCGCGGCAACGCCGACCGGAGCCTTGCCGTGAAGTGTCTGCTCGTCCAGGGCACCTTCACCGGTGATCACCAGATCGGCGCCTTCGACGCGGTCACGGAATCGGACCAGATCGAGCACGAGGTCGATCCCGGGCACGAACGTCGCGTCGAGGAGCGCGAGCGCGGCGAATCCCACGCCCCCTGCAGCGCCGCTTCCGTGGGACTCCCGTCGATCGGTCCCGGTCACGGTGGTCACGAGGTCCGCCCAGCGGCCGAGCGCGTCGTCGAGGTGCGCCACCTGCTCGGGACTCGCCCCCTTCTGCGGGCCGTAGACCGCGGCCGCTCCCCGCGGTCCGGTCAGCGGGTTGTCGACGTCG
Organism: uncultured Actinomycetota bacterium; assembly: GCA_963740325.1. Lineage (GTDB taxonomy): Bacteria > Actinomycetota > Actinomycetes > Propionibacteriales > Nocardioidaceae > Nocardioides. The sequence continues at coordinate 115,335 of CAVUDQ010000007.1, read as the reverse complement.
CCGGCGACCAGGACCTGCACCCCGCTCATCCGCTCCTGCAGCTCGGTCAGGTGCAGGCCCACCGCCTCCGCGAGGCCGGAACCACCTTCTCCGACCTCGCGCCCGTGCGCGTCGGTCACGGCCGCGCCGAGGGCACGCACCAGACCGGCTCCCCCGTCGGTACTGGCGCTTCCGCCGATCCCCAGCACGATCTTCGTGCACCCCGCCTCGACGGCCCGTGCGATCAGCTCACCGGCGCCGCGCGAGCTGGCAGTCATCGGCTCGGGACTGCCGTCGGGCAGCCGGACCAGGCCGGCCACATCGGCGAGCTCGACGACGGCGGTGCGGCCTCTCCGGGCATATCCACTGCGAACCGGTCGGCCGGTCGGCCCGGACGCAACCAGCGGGACCAGTTCATGGCCCGCTGCGACCGCTGCGGCCAACGTGCCGTCTCCGCCGTCCGCGATGGGCACGACCTCGACCTGCACGTCGGGTACGCCGACCCGCAACCCCGCGCCCACCGCGGCACCGACCTCAGCGGACGTGAGCGTCCCCTTGAACTTGTCTGCGGCGACCAGCACCCGCGGTGGCTGCGCCACGGCTCCGGCTCAGCGCGTCCCGAGGGCGGACGTCGGCGCGTCCTCGGGAGACTCGGCAAGCTCCTCGAACTCGGTGACCGCATCGATCTCGACGCCCATCGAGACGTTCGTGACCCGCTCGAGGATGACCTCGACGAGCACCGGCACCTCGTACTCGGCCATCAACGACTTTGCCTTCTCGAAGGCCGGGAGGAGGTCGCTCGGCTCGGTCACGCGGATCGCCTTGCAGCCCATGCCTTCGGCGACCTTCACGTGGTCCACGCCGTAGCCACCGACCTCAGGGCTGTTCAGGTTGTCGAAGGCCAGCTGCACGCAGTAGTCCATGTCGAACCCACGCTGGGCCTGCCGGATCAGACCCAGGTAGGAGTTGTTCACGACGACATGGACGTACGGGATGTTGAACTGGGCGCCGACCGCGAGCTCTTCGATGAGGAACTGGAAGTCGTAGTCACCGGACAGGGCGACGACGAGCGAGTCGGGGTCCGCCGTCGCGACGCCGAGCGCCGCCGGAAGGGTCCAGCCCAGGGGACCGGCCTGGCCGGCGTTGATCCAGTGTCGGGGACGGTAGACGTGCAGCATCTGCGCCGCCTGGATCTGCGACAGGCCGATCGTGCTGACGTAGCGCGTGTCCGGTCCGAACGCCCGGTTCATCTCCTGGTAGACGCGCTGCGGCTTGATCGGGACGTTGTCGAAGTTCGTCTTTCGCTCGAGGGTCCGCTTCCGCTCGCGGCACGCCTCTGCCCAGTCGGTGCGATCGGGCAGCGTGCCGGCCGAGAGCTGTTCACGCGCGACCTCGAGGAACGCCGCCAGCGCAGCCCCGGCGTCGGACACCACACCGAGGTCGGGCGCGAAGACGCGGCCGATCTGGGTCGGCTCGATGTCGACGTGCACGAACTTCCGGCCGTTCGTGTAGGTGTCGATCCCCCCGGTGTGGCGGTTCGCCCATCGGTTGCCGACCCCGACCACCAGGTCGGACTCGAGCAGGGACGCGTTGCCGTAGCGGTGGGACGTCTGCAGCCCGACCATGCCCGCGTTCAGCGGGTGGTCGTCGGGGATCGTCCCCCAGCCCATCAGCGTCGGGACCACCGGCACCCCGGTGAGCTCGGCGAACTCCACCAGCAGGTCGGCGGCGTCCGCGTTGATGACACCGCCACCCGCGACCACGAGCGGACGCTCGGCCTCGGCGAGCATCGCCAGCACCTTCTCCGCCTGCGTCCGGGAGGCCGCCGGCCGCTGCACCGGCAGCGGCTCGTAGGCGTCGATGTCGAACTCGATCTCCGCGAGCTGTACGTCGAGCGGCAGGTCGAGCAGCACCGGGCCGGGCCGTCCCTCGCGCATCAGCCAGAACGCCTTCTGGAAGGCGCCCGGCACCTGCGCGGGCTCGAGGACGGTGGTGGCCCACTTGGTGATGGGCTCGGCGATGTCGGCGATGTTGATCGCCTGGAAGTCCTCCTTGTGCAGCTTCGCGACCGGCGCCTGGCCGCTGAGGCAGAGGATCGGGATGGAGTCGGCGATCGCGGAGTAGATGCCGGTGATCATGTCCGTGCCCGCAGGGCCCGACGTGCCGACGCAGACCCCGATGTTGCCGGGTGCCGCGCGGGTGTAGCCCTCGGCCATGTGCGCGGCGCCCTCCACGTGCCGGGCCAGCACGTGCTTGATGCCACCGTGCGACTTCACGGCGCTGTAGAACGGGTTGATCGCGGCACCGGGCAGCCCGAAGAGCTGCGTGGCGCCTTCCTTCTCCAGGATCAGGCAGGCCGCGTCGACGGCACGCATTCGCGCCATGTCAGGCCTCCTGTCCGGTCGCGGTCCGCCCCGACAGGCGTTCCACTCCCCGCAGCAGCGCCGAGTGGTCGAGCCCGCCGTCACCGGCGGCACGCGCCGAAGCCATGAGCTGCGCGACGAGCGAGCCGAGCGGGATGACCACCCCTGCCTCGCGGGCGGCGGCCGTGACGATGCCCATGTCCTTGTGGTGCAGGTCGATGCGGAAGCCGGGCTCGAAGCTCCGCCCGAGCATGTTCTCCTTCTTCTGCTCCAGCACCTTGGATCCGGCGAGCCCGCCACCCAGCACCTCGAGCGCGGCCTTGGTGTCGACGCCGTACGCCTCCAGGAACACCAGCGCCTCGGAGACCGCCTGGATGTTCGACGCGACGATCAGCTGGTTCGCGGCCTTGACGGTCTGTCCGGCGCCGTTCGGCCCGACGTGGACCACCGTGCCGCCGACCACGTCGAAGAGCGGCTTCGCAGCCTGGAAGTCGTCGGCCGACCCACCGACCATGATCGACAACGCAGCGTTCTTGGCCCCTGCCTCGCCGCCGGACACGGGGGCATCGAGGTACCGGAATCCACGCTCTCTCGCCTGCCCGGCGAGATCAGCGGTGACGTCGGGACGGATGCTCGAGAAGTCGATGATGAGGGCGCCGGGCTTCGCGTGCGCGAACACACCCTCCGCACCCTCCAGGACGGCGGCGACGTCCGGCGAGTCCGGGACCATCAGGCAGACGACGTCGGCGTCCGTGACGGCCTCGGCGGTCGACGCCGCGGCGTGGCCACCGGCCTCGACGAGTGGCTCGGCCTTCTCGGGGCTGCGGTTGAAGCCGGTCACCTGGTGGCCGGCCGTCGCGAGGTGGACCGCCATCGGACTGCCCATGATTCCGAGCCCGATGAAACCGATGCGGGTGGCACTGGTCATGGTGATGCTCCTTGGGTGGGTGGGTCAGCGGGTCACGTCGGCGGCCGCGGTACGCCGCTCGCGCGGGAGCCACTCGAAGCTGTCGACGGTCGTGGTGGACGGCTTGTACTCCAACCCGACCCAGCCGGCGTAGCCGGCCGCCTCGAGCGCGGCGAGCTGGCGATCGAGCGGGAGCTCGCCGGTACCCGGCTCGTTGCGGCCGGGCGCGTCGGCGATCTGGACGTGGGCGATCCGGTCGGCGTGCCCGGCGATGACGGCGTCGACGTCGTCGCCGTTGACTTCCAGGTGATAGAGGTCGGCCAGGAGCGCCAGGTTGGTGACACCGGCGTCGGCCCGGACGTTGTCGATGACGGCAAGGGCGTCGGCAGCCGTCAGCAGTGGATAGCGGGGCGCGCCGCTGACGGGCTCGATGAGGACGGTGCCCCCGATCCGGTCGACTTCGCCCGCGGCGAAAGCCAGGTTCGTCAGCGCGAGCTCGTCCTGCTGGACCGGCAGCGCGTCGTCGACCCGATTGCCGTAGAGCGCGTTGAAGGAGGTGCACCCGAGCTGCTCGCCGATCTCGACGAGCACCGAGACGCTCTCCCGGAACTCGGCGCTGCGGGCGGGCCAGGACACCAGGCCGCGGTCGCCACCCGGCATGTCACCTGCCGCGAAGTTCAGCCCGACGAGCGCGACGCCGGCGTCACGAACTGCGGACACAAAGGCATCGAAGCTGGCGCCGTCCGGCACCGCCTCGTCGAACGGCCACCAGAACTCGACGGCCGAGAAGCCCGCCTCGGCAGCTGCTGCCGGCCTCTCCAGGAGGGGCACCTCGGTGAAGAGGATGGAGCAGTTGACGTCGTACCGAAGTGAGTGATCCATGCCCGATCCTTCGTATTCTGGATACAGTCTTCTGTGGACATCGACCCTAGGTTCGCGCTCCCTGCCCGTCAACCCGCAGGCAGCCCGAGCCGCTGACGGCCGCTAGCCGAGGGTCGCCAGGATGTCCTCGACCCGCTCCTTCGCGTCCCCGAAGAGCATCGCGGCGTTCTCCCGGAAGAACAGCGGGTTCTGCACCCCGGCATAGCCGGAGGCCATCGAGCGTTTGAACACGATCACGTCGCTCGCGTCCCAGACGGTCAGTACGGGCATGCCGGCGATCGGGCTGGAGGGATCCTCGGCGGCAGCAGGGTTGACCGTGTCGTTGGCGCCGATGACGAGCACCACCGAGGTGCCATCGAAGTCGGGGTTGATCTCGTCCATCTCCAGGACGATGTCGTAGGGCACGTTGGCTTCCGCGAGCAGCACGTTCATGTGGCCGGGCAGCCTGCCCGCGACCGGATGGATGCCGAACCGCACGTCCACGCCGCGCTCGCGCAGCCTCCGGGTCAGCTCAGCCACACCGTGCTGGGCCTGAGCGACCGCCATCCCGTAGCCCGGCGTGATGATCACCGAGTCCGCGGACAGGAGCAGCTCGGCGACGCCGTCGGCCCTGACCTCCCGGTGATCACCGTGGTCCTGGTCGCCACCCGACGCAGGTGCCTCGATGCCGAACCCGCCGGCGATCACGGAGAGGAAGGATCGGTTCATCGCGGTGCACATGATGTAGGAGAGATAGGCGCCGGAGGAGCCGACGAGCGCGCCGGTGATGATGAGCAGGTCGTTCTCGAGGAGGAAGCCCGACGCGGCCGCAGCCCACCCGGAATAGCTGTTGAGCATCGACACGACCACCGGCATGTCTCCCCCGCCGATGGACGCCACCAGGTGCCAGCCGAGCAGCAGCGCCAGCACGGTGACGATCCCGAGCAACGCGACCTCCGGCCGCACCACGAACCACACAGTGAGCACTGCGAACGCGGCCAGAGCGCCGAGGTTCAGCAGGTTCCTGCCCGGCAGCATCAGCGGAGCGGACTTGAGCCGGGCCGACAGCTTGAGGAACGCGACGATCGAGCCGGTGAAGGTGACGGCACCGATGAAGACACCGATGACCACCTCGGCGTGATGGATGTCGAGGGTGCCGAGCGCATCGAGACGCCGCACCTCGGCGGGGTCGTTCTCGACGCTGACGAAGCCGTTCCAACCGACGAGGACCGCCGCCAGTCCGACGAAGCTGTGCAGCAGCGCGATCAGCTCCGGCATGCCCGTCATCTCCACGAGCTTGGCTCGGTAGAGGCCGATAGCGCCGCCGATCGCCATCGCGGCGAGGAGCAGGACGAGACCCACGGCCTCGATCTCGCGATCGATCGCGAGCGCGATGGTCGCCGCGAGGGCCACCGCCATCCCGACCATTCCGAGGACGTTGCCGGCTCTGGCGCTCTCGTGTCGGGAGAGTCCCGCGAGCGCGAGGATGAACAGCAGGGCAGCCAGGATGTACGCGGCCTGCGAGGTGGCGAGAACAGTCACGCGGTCAGCTCCTCTGGAACATGGCGAGCATGCGCCGGGTCACGGCGAATCCGCCGAACACGTTGATGCTCGCGAGCAGGATCGCGACGAACGAGACCACCGTGACAGCGGTTTCTCCGGGCCGGCCGATCTGAAGGAGTGCTCCGACCACGATGATCCCGGAGATCGCGTTGGTGACACTCATCAGTGGTGTGTGCAAGGCATGGTGGACCTTCCCGATGACGTAGTAGCCGACCACGATCGAGAGCATGAAGACCGTCAGGTGACCGATCAGCGCCTCTGGCGACAGGGCGGCGATGACGAAGAGCAGCGCGCCGACGGCGCCGAGAAGTGCGCGACGCCGCCAGGGTGATGACGGCCGCGACTCCTCGGGGGCCTGCGCCGGGGCGGATGTCGACGGTGCTGCTGCCGCCGGTGCGGCCGACACCTTGACCTCGGGCGGCGGCCAGGTCAGCTCGCCGTCGTGGACCACGGTCACCGAACGCTGCACGACGTCTGAGTGGTCGAGCACCAGTCGTCCGTCAGCATCCGGGGTCAACAGCTTCATGAGGTTGACGACGTTCGTGCCGTAGAGCTGCGAGGCCTGGGCCGGCATCCGCCCGGCGAGGTCGGTGTACCCGATCAGGACGACGCCGTTGTCGGTGCGCACCACGTCGCCCGCGACCGTGCCCTCGACATTCCCGCCGTTGGCGGCAGCCATGTCCACGATGACGCTCCCCGGCTTCATGCTCGCCACCATCTCGGCGGTGATCAGCCGCGGGGCCGGCCTGCCGGGGATCAGTGCGGTGGTGATGATGATGTCCACCTCGGCGCACTGCTCTGCGTACAGGCGACGCTCGCGCTCCTGGTAGTCATCCCCCATCTCCTTGGCGTAGCCGGTCGCGCTGACCTCGACCTCCGGCGACTCGATGGCGATGTACTCCCCGCCGAGCGACTGCACCTGGTCCGCGACCTCGGGCCGGGGATCGGTGGCCCGGACGATCGCGCCCATGCCCCGGGCGGTCCCGATGGCCGCGAGGCCGGCGACGCCTGCGCCGGCGACCAGCACCTTCGCCGGAGGTACCTTGCCCGCGGCGGTCACCTGCCCGGTGAAGAACCGGCCGAACTTGTGACCCGCCTCGAGCACCGCTCGGTAACCGGCTATGCCGGCCATCGAGCTCAGCACGTCCAGCGACTGGGCCCGCGAGATCCGGGGCACGGCGTCCATCGCGAGCGCCGTGATCGGCCGCTTCGCGAGGTCCGCCACGAGGTCGGCGTCGAGCCTGGGACTGAGCATGGCGATCACCGTCGCCCCGGCGCGCAGCCGGTCGAGCTGTGCCGACGAGGGCGCATTGACGCCGAGGACGACGTGGGCCGTCACCGCATCGCCGATCGTCGCTCCCGCCTCGACGTAGGCGTCGTCGGGGAAGCTCGCAGCGGCACCCGCGCCGGCGTCGACGACGACGTCGTACCCGATCTTGATCAGCTGACGGACGGTCTCGGGTGTACCCGACACACGTCGCTCCCCGTTGCGCGCTTCCTTGAGGACTCCGATGATCACGGGATCTCCTATCGGCCTTGCGGCGCTGGCCTGCAGGTCGTATACAGTATGGAAGCGACGGTATACGAGAAAGTCAATACCGAAGAGGAGCGCTCGTGAGGATCGCAGTGGTCGGAGCAGGAGCGATCGGCGCCTACTGGGGCGCCGCGATGGATCGCGGCGGCGCGGAGGTACACCTGATCGCGAGGAACGAGCACCTCGAGGCGATGAGGGACAACGGGGTCCGGGTGCTCAGCTCGCGCGGCGACTTCGAGGCACACCCCCATGCCACCGACGATCCGGCCGAGGTCGGACCCGTCGACTACGTGTTCCTCGGGCTCAAGGCGCACTGCTACCCGACGTCAGGTCCCCTGGTCGAACCGCTGCTCGGTCCCGACACCGCAGTGATCGCCGCACAGAACGGGATCCCGTGGTGGTACTTCCACGAGCTGAAGGGCCCCTACCAGGGGAGGCGGGTCGAAGCGGTGGATCCGGCGGGCGCCACCAGTGCCGTGCTCCGACCAGAGCGCGCGATCGGCTGTGTCGTCTATCCCGCGACGGTCATCGAGGCGCCCGGCGTCATCCGCCACCTCGAGGGCACGCGCTTCTCCATCGGCGAACCGTCGGGCGAGATCTCGACGCGTTGCACCGAGCTGAGCGACGCGATGATCGCCGGAGGCCTCAAGAGTCCGGTCGAGCCCGACATCCGCAACGACATCTGGATCAAGCTGATGGGCAACGTGGCGTTCAACCCGATCAGCGCGCTCACCCGCGCCACGATGGTCGAGATCTGCCAGCATCGCCCGACCCGCGACGTGGTGGCGAAGCTGATGGAGGAGTCGCTCGACATCGCCGCCAGGTTGGGCAGCACCCCCGACATCTCGGTCGAGAAGCGCCTGCGTGGCGCGGAGGGCGTGGGCGCTCACAAGACCTCGATGCTGCAGGACCTCGAGGCGGGCAAGCAGCTGGAGCTCGACGCCATCGTCACGGCCGTCGTCGAGCTGGCGGACATCACGGACGCCCCGGCACCGACCCTGCGAACCGTCCATGCCGCCATCGACCTGCTCGCCCGCACCTCCATCCCGTGACTGTCCTACGCCATGCGGGTACGGTGGATCTGAACTACTGCATGGTTCATACTTCATACAATCTGGTCATTCAGCGCACCAGCCGAGGAGGAACACCTTGACCACGCTCGACGATTCCACCAACGTCTCGGAGGCTGGCCCCGAGTCGCCCGGCCTGACCGACGGGATCCACGTCGTCATCGACGCGCTGAAGCTCAACGACGTGAAGACCATCTACGGAGTCGTCGGAATCCCGATCACCGACGTTGCGCGGCTCGCCCAGGCATCGGGGATCCGTTACATCGGTTTCCGTCACGAGAGTGACGCCGGACATGCGGCTGCGGCAGCCGGGTTCCTGACGAAGCGACCGGGCATCTGCCTCACCGTCTCCGCGCCCGGATTCCTCAACGGTCTGGTCGCCCTGGCCAACGCGACGACCAACTGCTTCCCCATGGTCCAGATCTCAGGGTCGAGCGAGCGTCATCTGGTCGACCTGCAGCGCGGCGACTACGAGGAGATGGACCAGCTGGCTGCCGCCCGGCCCTTCACCAAGGCCGCCTATCGGGTGTCCCGCGTCGAGGACATCGGACGGGGTCTGGCGCGCGCGATCCGCACCGCAGTGTCGGGCCGACCCGGAGGGGTCTACCTCGACATCCCAGCAGCGGTGCTGGGCGAGGTCATCGAGGAGCAGAAGGCCGCGGCCTCACTGTGGCCGCTCGTCGATCCGGCTCCGCAGCAGGTACCCGGGCCGGCGGCCATCGACCGCGCGGTCGACCTGCTGGCGAACGCCGAGCGCCCGCTCGTCGTCCTCGGCAAGGGTGCCGCCTACGCCCAGGCCGACGAGACCATTCGGAACTTCATCGAGACCACGGGCGTGCCCTACGTGCCGATGTCGATGGCCAAGGGCCTGCTGCCCGACGACCACCCCCAGTCGGTCGCCACGGCGCGATCGCTGGCGCTGAAGAGGGCGGACGTCGTGATGCTCGTCGGCGCCCGCCTCAACTGGCTGCTCGGGCACGGCGAGGCCCCGCAGTGGAGCCCAGACGCCAAGTTCATCCAGGTCGACATCGAGGCTGCCGAGATGGACAGCAACCAGCCGATCGCAGCCCCTCTCGTGGGCGACGTCGGGTCGGTGATGGACGCCCTGGTCGAGCGGAGCAAGCCCGGTCAGATCACGGTCGCCGAGGAGTGGCGCGCGGAGCTGACCGCGAAGTCCGACCAGAACATCGCCAAGATGGCAACGCGCCTCGAGGGGGCGAAGGCGGCCCACCCGATGAAGTTCCTCGGCGCGCTGCAGGCGGTCCGCGAGGTCCTCAAGGAGAACCCCGAGACCTACGTCGTCAACGAGGGCGCGAACGCGCTGGACCTCGCGCGGAACACGATTGGGATGCAGCTCCCCCGGCACCGCCTCGACAGCGGCACCTGGGGCGTCATGGGCATCGGCATGGGCTACGCGATCGCGACCGCGGTCGAGACGGGCAAGCCGGTCATCGCCATCGAAGGAGACAGCGCCTTCGGCTTCAGCGGCATCGAGCTCGAGACCATCTGCCGCTACAACCTGCCGATCGTCACCGTCGTCCTCAACAACAGCGGTGTCTACCGCGGGGATGACGCGTCACCGTCGACGGACCCGGCCCCGACGATGCTCAAGGCTCGCCACGAGCTCATGATCCAGGCCTTCGGCGGCACGGGGCACCAGGCGACGACGCCGACGGAGGTCGCGACGCTCCTGCGCGAGGCGCTGGCCACGGGCACCCCGACCCTCATCGACTGTGTCATCGACCCCTCGGACGGGACGGAGAGCGGGAACATCGCACACCTCAATCCCAAGGGGATCTCCGGCGCACGCTGAGGTGACCGTCCTGACCTGACCTCCACCACAAGGACGACGTACGTGGCGAGGGCTGCTGGTCCGGTGGGTCTGACAGCCCACGGGTCGGTCGACACGGGAACCGAGGTGGCGTCCGTGAGGTTGCGGCCGCGACCCTCGAGCAGCAATTGAGCACGTGACGCGCGCTGAAGAAGCACGGCCGAGGCACTCCTCGCACGCGAACAGGGGGATGGTCCCGCTCGGGTGGCACGTGTAGGCCGGCTTCCACTCACCGGAACGATCCTGATGGTGAGCGGGCGCGCCTCCTTCGAGCTGGTCCAGAAGGTGGTCACGGGGCGATACCTGCGCTCGCCGGCGTCTCGGCGCCGTCCTCGCTTGCGGCCGCGCGCCAGCGACGCGGGCCCGACCCTCCTTGTCGGCGTCCTCCGCGATCGTCGATGAACGCCGACAGGGGTGCTCACTGCCTGGGTCTGGAGCGTCCCGCGCATCTGGGGGCGTGAGGCCGCCGCCGGGTCGGCGGGGCCCCCGCCCTCACACCGGCTGTGACTCCAGGGCTGCCCGCATCAGGGCAGCGGTCTCCGACGGCGTCTTGCCGACCTTGACGCCGACGGCCTCGAGAGCTTCCTGCTTGGCCCGGGCGGTGCCCGAGGAGCCGGACACGATCGCGCCGGCGTGGCCCATGGTCTTGCCCTCGGGCGCAGTGAACCCGGCGACGTAGCCGACGACGGGCTTGGTGATGTGGTCGGCGATGTAGGCCGCGGCACGCTCCTCGGCGTCGCCGCCGATCTCGCCGATCATCACGATCGCCTGGGTCTCCGGGTCGTCCTGGAATGCCTGCAGCGCGTCGACGTGGGTGGTGCCGATGATCGGGTCGCCACCGATACCGATAGCGGTGGTGAAGCCGAAGTCCCGCAGCTCGTACATCATCTGGTAGGTCAGCGTGCCCGACTTCGACACCAGGCCGATCGGGCCCTTGCCGCAGATGGTGTGCGGCGTGATGCCGGCCAACGACTCCTCGGGCGAGATGATGCCCGGGCAGTTGGGGCCGATCATCCGCGTCGACCTGCCTTCCAGGTAGGCGACCACCTCGGCGCTGTCCTGGACCGGGACACCCTCGGTGATGACCACCATCAGCGGGATCTCGGCGTCGATCGCCTCGAGGCAGGCTTCCTTGGTGAACGCCGGCGGCACGAAGACGACCGACACGTCGGCGCCGGTCTCGGCCATCGCCTCCTTGACGCTGCCGAAGACCGGCAGCTTCTGCCCGTTGAGCTCGACGGTGGTGCCGGCCTTGCGGGCGTTCACGCCACCGACGATGTCGGCACCGGACTGGAGCATCAGGTCGGTGTGCTTGGAGCCCATCCCGCCCGTCATGCCCTGGACGATGATCTTGCTGTCCTTGTTCAGGTAGATCGTCATTGACTCACACGTCCTCTCAGGCGTTCGCCAGCTCGGCGGCCTTGTCGGCCGCGCCGTCCATGGTGTCGACCTGCGTCACGAGCGGGTGGTTCAACTCGTCGAGGATCGCGCGGCCGGCCTCGACGTTGTTGCCGTCCAGACGTACGACGAGCGGCTTGGTCGCCTTCTCACCGAGCAGCTCGAGAGCGCCCTTGATGCCGCTGGCCACTTCGTCACACGCGGTGATGCCGCCGAAGACGTTCACGAACACGCTCTTGACGTGCTCGTCGTTGAGGATCACGTCCAGCCCGTTGGCCATCACCTGGGCGTTGGCGCCGCCACCGATGTCGAGGAAGTTGGCCGGCTTCACACCGCCATGGTTCTCGCCGGCATAGGCGACGACGTCCAAGGTGCTCATCACCAGCCCCGCACCGTTGCCGATGATGCCGACAGCACCGTCGAGCTTGACGTAGTTCAGACCCAGATCCTTGGCCTTCGCCTCCAGCGGGGCGGACCCCTCCCGGATCTCGAACGCCTCGTGGTCGGGGTGCCGCACCTCCGAGGCGTTGTCATCCAGCGACACCTTGCCGTCCAGCGCCTCCAGCCTGTCGCCCTCAAGGCGAGCCAGCGGGTTGACCTCGACCAGCGTCGCGTCCTCGGCGACATAGACCTTCCACAGCCGCTGGACCATCTCGATCGCCTGGTCGCGCAGCTCGACAGGGAACCTGGCCTCATCGACGATCGCGGCGGCCTTCTCCGGCGTCACACCCTCGATCGCGTCGATGCTGATCTTGCGCACCGCCTCGGGGTTGGTCTCGGCGACCTCCTCGATCTCCACACCACCCTCGACCGAGACGATGCACAGGTGCGAACGGTTCGCACGGTCGAGCAGGAACGAGAAGTAGTACTCCTCCACCGGCGGCGTCGCCGGGGTCACCAGGACCCGGTTCACCGTGAGGCCCTTGATCTCCATGCCCAGGATGGCCTCGGCGGCGGCGTACGCGTCGTCCGGGGTCCTGGCGAGCTTCACACCACCAGCCTTGCCTCGGCCTCCAGCCTTCACCTGCGCCTTGACGACACAGAAGCCGTGCTCCTCAGCGGCGGCGCGCGCGTCCTCAGCGGTCTCCACGACCGTGCCGAGCGTCGTGGTGACACCGTGCTTGGCGAAGAGCTCCTTCGCCTGGTACTCCATCAGGTCCACCTGCAAGCCCTCCTACGGCGCGGTCTGCACCCGCAACTGAGCGGAACGAATCATGATCGAAGACTGTATGCTGTATGCATCATTCCAGCAAGCGGGAGGCCAGGATGACCAAGAGCTCGATGCGTTTGGTCAGGTTCAGTCGCGAGGTGTCCGATGCCTACGGACGCCGCTACCGGATCGGGGAGACCGCCGAGGAGCTCATCGGTTGTCCACGTGAGCACCAGAGGTGGCGCGCGTGGCTCTGCCTCGCAGCGATCAGCCCTCTGCAGTACCTCTTCGGATTCGCCATCCTCGGTCTACCGGCCGCGGGCGCGTGGGACCCCGTCGGCAGGATGTGGCTGCTGGCGCTCTTCGTCGTCATCCAGGCAGGCACTGCAGTGCCCTGCGCGTGGCTGACCCGCGACCGGATGGCCTCCCCCGCCGCCCTCGTCGTCACGGGCGGCGTCCTCGCTGCGGCCGGCCTGGCGACCCTGGGGCACGCCGACAGCCTCGTCACAGCGGCGATCGGGTACGCCGGACTGGGTGGCATCGGAGCCGGGCTCGTCTACTCCACGGCCGTCTCGACGGCGGCCAGGTGGTTCCCGGACAAGCGCGTCTCGACCATCGGCTTCGTGACCGGCGGCTTCGCATGCGGGGCTGTCCCCGCCATTCTGGCCCTCACCGTGGCCACGTCCCCCGGCGCTCACGTCATCGTCTACGACGTCCTCGCCGCAGTCGCGCTGACCACCGTCACCGTGGCCGGCCGCCGGCTGGTCGACCCTCCGCGTCACTGGTGGCCCGACGAGATCGACCCCCAGCTGTGGGCGATCGACCACAGCCTCAACCGGAGCCTGCCGCACAACGTGCCCGCCGTCCGCGAGTTCCCACCGCACGATGCGCTGCGCACCGCCGCTCTGCCCCTGATGTGGTTGATCTTCGCCGCGATCTCCGCGGTCGCGCTGTTCGCGACAGGGTTTGCGAGTCAGTACGCCGTCGAGGCCGGACTCGGGACGACCACGGCGGGCCTGGCCGCGGCCGGCCTCGCGGCCGTCAGCGGCCTGGGCCGCTCGGCCACAGCGCGCCTGTCGGACCGGCTCGGACGGTCCCATGTGCTGGGCCTCGTCCTGGCGGTCGAGGGCGTCGCACAGCTCGGACTTGCCGGCTCCGGCCACCTGGACAACAACCTCGGCTTCATCCTCTGCGCGATCCTCGCCGGGCTGGGCGGCGGAGCCTTCTACGCCATCTTCGCGAACCTCGTGCTCGAGTTCTTCGGCGAGCACAGCGTGCTGCAGAACCAGGCGATGCTCTACAGCGCCAAGGCGGCGGGCGGGATCCTCGGCATCGGGTGCGGAGCGCTGCTCGTCTCCCAGCTCGGCCACGATGTGACCTTCGCGATCGCGGGCGGGGCGGCCCTCGCCACTGCGTGCCTACTGCCGCTCCTCAAGCAGCCCGGTCGCCCGACCCTGCCGCCGAGTCCGTAAACCCGTTCCCATCTTGCATACACCATGCAATTTCGAGGGAGTTTGCGCCTCACCCCTAGACATCGCCACCCGAGTGATGCAAGTCTCAGAGTGACACCGCATACGGTATGCAGTTTCTTGACGACCGTCAGCCATGCAACGGAGGACCGAGAACATGAGCAAAGCCCTCGAAGGCGTCCGGGTGCTCGACATGACGCACGTCCAGTCGGGGCCCTCCTGCACACAGATCCTTGCGTGGCTCGGCGCCGACGTGGTCAAGCTCGAAGCCCCCACCGGTGACATCACGCGCCAGCAGCTGCGCGACGTCCCGGACGTCGACAGCCTCTACTTCACGATGCTCAACTGCAACAAGCGGAGCGTCACGCTGAACATGAAGAGTGAGCGCGGGAAGGAGATCTTCACCGAGCTGGTCAAGCAGTCCGACATCCTCGTGGAGAACTTCGCGCCTGGCGCAGTCGACCGGATGGGGTTCACCTGGGAGCGGCTCCAGGAGATCAACCCGGAGCTGATCTTCGCCTCGATCAAGGGCTTCGGTCCTGGCAAGTACGCCGACTGCAAGGCCTATGAGGTCGTCGCCCAGGCCATGGGCGGGGCCATGAGCACTACGGGGTTCGAGGACGGTCCGCCGACCGCGACCGGCGCTCAGATCGGTGACTCGGGCACCGGGATGCACCTGGTCGCCGGCATCCTCGCCGCCCTCTACCAGCGCGTTCAGACCGGCCGTGGTCAGCGCGTCACCGTGGCCATGCAGGAGGCCGTCCTCAACCTGACCCGGGTCAAGCTGCGCGACCAGCAGCGGCTGGCACACGGACGCCTCTTCGAGTACCCCAACGCCGATTTCGGCGACGAGGTTCCCCGCTCCGGCAACGCCTCCGGCGGCGGCCAGCCCGGCTGGGCGGTCAAGTGCAGCCCCGGCGGTCCCAACGACTACATCTACGTGATCGTCCAGCCGCCCGGGTGGCCGAAGATCGCCGAGCTGATCGGGCATCCCGAGCTCGTGGACGATCCTGAATGGGCGACGCCGGCGGCACGACTCGACAAGCTCGACAAGATGTTCGCGCTCATCGAGGAGTGGACCGAGGGCCTCAGCAAGTACGCGGTGATGGACAAGCTCAACGCGCTCAACGTTCCGTGTGGCCCGATCCTCAGCACGCGCGAGCTGATCGAGGACGACACCCTCGCCGACCTCGGGGCCGTGGTCGAGGTGAAGCACCCGGAGCGTGGCGCGTTCAAGACCGTCGGCTGCCCGATCAGGCTGTCGGACTCCCCCGTCGACATCGTCACCTCCCCCGGACTGGGCGAGCACAGCGCAGAGATCTACGGCGACCTCGGCATCGACGCCGCCGAGCTCGAAGAGCTCAAGACTGCCGGCGTCATCTGACGAACCCCCCCTCACCACCCACGGAACAGGAGTAGGTATGGCGCACGACCGGACAGCGGTCCAGGGAATCCTCGACAACGCCCTCGCGGAGGGGCGCACCAGTCTCAGCGCCCCCGAAGCCAAGCAGGTGGCGGACGCCTACGGAATCCCGACGCCTGGCGAGGCACTGGCCACCTCGGCCGAGGAGGCCGCGAAGCTCAGCGCAGACATCGGATTCCCGGTGGTGCTGAAGATCGTCTCCCCGGACATCCTGCACAAGACCGACGCAGGAGGCGTCGTCGTCGGCGTCGACAGCGAAGAGGCGGCCCGCTCGGCGTTCGACTCGATCATCGCCAACGCGAAGGCCTACGAAGCAGACGCGGACATCACGGGTGTGCAGGTCCAGCAGATGCTCGTGAACGGCCCCGACGTCCAGGAAGTCATCGTCGGCGCGGTCACCGACCCCGCGTTCGGGAAGATCGTCGCTTTCGGCCTCGGTGGCGTGCTGGTCGAGGTGCTGAAGGACGTCACCTTCCGGCTCGCACCGACCACGCCGGACGAGGCGAGGTCGATGGTCGACGGCATCGCTGCGGCCGCGGTGCTCGACGGCGTGCGCGGTGCCGCGCCCGTCGACAAGGACGCGCTGGCCGCCGTGATCTCCGGGCTGTCCGACCTGGTCACCGACTTCCCGGAGTTCTCCGAGGTGGACCTCAACCCGGTCCTCGCCGGCCCGGACGGTGCGACCGCCGTCGACGTACGCATCATCATCGATCCGGAAGGCCGCGAGGAGCCCCAGCGGTTCACGCAGGACGAGATCCGCGCATCGATGGACCGGATCATGAAGCCGAAGGCGATCGCGGTGATCGGAGCCTCCAACGAAGAGGGCAAGATCGGCAACTCGGTGATGAGGAACCTGATCAACGGCGGCTACCAGGGCAAGATCTTCCCGATCAACCCCAAGTCCGACACCGTGCTGGATCTCCCGGCGTTCAAGGCGATCACCGATGTGCCCGAGGACGTCGACGTCGCAGTGTTCGCGGTGCCGGCGAAGTTCGTGGCTGCGGCGCTCGAGCAGTGCGGCGAGAAGGGCGTCGCCGGCGCGATCCTCATCCCGTCCGGCTTCGCCGAGACCGGGGAGCAGGAGCTGCAGGACGAGGCCGTCGCGGTGGCCCGCAAGCACGGTGTGCGGATCCTCGGACCGAACATCTACGGCTACTACTACACCCCCGAGAACCTCTGCGCGACGTTCTGCACGCCGTACGACGTGAAGGGCAGCGTGGCGTTGTCCTCCCAGAGCGGTGGCATCGGGATGGCCATCCTGGGCTTCAGCAGGTCCTCGAACATGGGCGTCTCCTCGATCGTGGGCGTGGGCAACAAGGCCGACATCGACGAGGACGACCTGCTCACGTTCTTCGAGTCCGACGACAACACCCAGCTGATCGCGATGCACCTCGAAGACCTCAAGGACGGTCGCTCGTTCGCGGAGGTCGCCGCACGGGTCTCGAAGCAGAAGCCGGTCGTCGTCCTCAAGGCAGGACGCACCGACATGGGTGCCCGGGCGGCCAGCTCGCACACCGGTGCACTGGCCGGCAACGACAAGGTCTACGACGACATCCTGAAGCAGTCCGGCGTGATCCGGGCACCGGGCCTGAACCACATGCTCGAGTTCGCCCGTGGCATCCCGAAGCTTCCGACGCCCAAGGGTGAGAACGTGCTGATCATCACCGGGGCCGGTGGTTCAGGCGTGCTGCTCTCCGATGCGGTCGTCGACAACGGCATGACGCTGATGGACATGCCGGACGACCTCGCGGCGGCGTTCGACGAGTACATCCCGCCGTTCGGCGCCTCGGGCAACCCGGTCGACATCACCGGCGGCGAGCCGCCCTCGACGTACCGGAACACGATCGCGCTCGGTCTGGAGGACGACCGGATCCACTCGCTCATCCTGGGTTACTGGCACACGATCGTGACGCCGCCGATGGTCTTCGCCGAGCTCGTCGCCGAGGTGGTGGAGGAGTACCGCGCGAAGGGCATCGAGAAGCCCGTCGTCGCCTCCCTCTCCGGTGACGTCGAGGTCGAGGAGGCCAGCGCGTACCTCTACGAGCGCGGAGTCGTGGCCTACCCCTACACCACGGAGCTGCCGGTCGACGTCCTCGGGGCGAAGTACCGGTGGGCCCGCAACGCCGGACCACTCGGCGGCTGAGAAGCACCCGGTGTCCCAGCCCGGACCCAGGGCACAGCGGCCACCACGAGAAGAACGGTCAACGGAGACCTGGAACAGGTGATGCCCCTGCACAGCCCTCACCCCCTGAGCAACTGGTCATGGTGTGCCCCCCGGACACGCCCCATGCGTGATCCAGCCTGGCCGACGTTCAAGGAGGAGAACACAGCAGCTCACACATGTCGGCAGGTTGTTCGCTGACGTCGACCTAAGGAGGCCTTCGCCTTGGACGTCACAAGCAGTACCCCCTCAGAGGTTCCAAAACACCCCCAGCAGACAGATGAAAAGGTATGGCGCGCCGGCGGGCTGGACCCGCTGCCCATCCGGAAGTTGCCAGAAGCCCCACCATCTATCCATATCCTCGGTCCGACCGTGTTCCTGCTCGCGCTGGGCGTGGGCATGGGCGAGACCTTCATGTGGCCGCGTCTGGTCGTCGTGTTCGGACCGGACATCCGGTGGCTCTTCATGATCGGTGTCACGCTCCAGGCCGTGGTCATGCTCGAGATGGCCCGTTACGCCATGGCCACCGGAGAGAGCATCTTCACCGGAGCGGCACGTGTGTTCAAACCACTGATGTGGTTCTTCTTCGTCACCGCGGCACTGATCTACATCTGGCCGGGCCACATGTCGGCCGGCGCGGGAGCGTTCGAGAACCTGACAGGTGTTCCCTGGCAGGTCACTGCGACAATCGCGCTGATCGGCGTGGCCGTGATCTTCACCCTGGCCAGGGTCATCTACGACCTGCTGGAGAATGTCCTCGGCATCACGATCGGCCTGCTTGTCATCGGCAGCGCGGTCGTCGCTGCCATGGTCGGCAACCTGGGCGACCTGGGCGCCACCCTGCAAGGCATGTTCGCGTTCGGGTTCGTCCCCGACAGCATGATGACCGCGGCCTGGTTCCCGGTCGTCGTCGGTTCGATCGCGTTCGCGGGTCCGTCGGGCATGCAGCAGATGTGGTACACGCTGCACCTCCGGGAGAGCGGTGCGGCGATGGGTTCGCACATCCCGAAGATGGTTGGTCTGGCACACGCCAAGGACAGCGACGTCAAGGCGATGCCCGAGCGTGGCTTCATGTTCGACACCGAGGACTCGGCGGAGATCGAGAAGTGGAAGGGCTGGCGCAAGTGGGTCACCTTCGACGCCTTTGCCCTCTTCTGGGGTGTCACCATGCTGGTCACCATCGCCTTCACGGTGATGGCACTGAAGGCGGCCGAGCTCTCCCCGGAAGTTCGGGCGACGCTCCTGGCCGGTGACCGGGATGCGGCCCTGCCCGCGATGGCGGACGCCTTCGCGGCCGCCGGTGGCGAGGCGCTGGGTTGGCTGTTCCTCGGGTTCATCTCCCTGGTCGGCCTCAATGCCACGCTGGCTCTATTCGACTCCTTTTCCCGTGGCCAGGCCGACATGGTGTTCAACAACATCAAGGGTGCCAAGAAGCTCGGCATGCCGAGGCTCTACGCCCTGTTCCTCTGGGGCGTGGTGATCTTCGGGATCATCATCGTCAACTGGGGTCCGGCGGACGGACCGACAGCGGTCCTGGACGTGTTGGCGTTCCTGTCGACCTTCGCGATGGGGGCCTACTGCGTGACATTGCTGCTGGTGAACAACCGGATGCTGCCCAAGCCGATCCGGCCGGGCATCCTCTCCAACGTCATCATCGCGATCGGAGCGATGTTCTACCTCGGGATGCTGTTCTACAGCGTCATCGTCTTTGGCGTCTCGGATATGGGTTGATCGAGCCGACATGAGCACCGTGACCAGTTCGCGGCTCGCCCGCCTCGGGGAGCTCATGCTCCCCGGGGCCGGCATCGGCGCCGCCGCCGGCGTGATGGCCGGCCTGATGACCCTCGGCGCGGGGCTGGAGCCCGGCCTCGCCGCCGTCAATGCGCTCGCGCTCGGGATTCCGATGGCACTGTTCGGCGGCGTCTACACGCTGCTGTGCGCGCGTGGCATCCTCCTGGTGGGAGTCTTCGCCCCGGCCGCCCTCTACTGGCTGATCGCCTTCCCCGTCAGTCGGATCGTGCAGGAAGCCTCGGTGGCGGTGTATCTCACCGGCGCGCCCGGTCTTTCGGACGATCTGTGGGCCTTCGCCGCGTACAACGCACTGCTGGCCCCCGGCCTCGCGTTCGGCTTCATCTGGAGCCACGAGAGGTTCGTTCCGCCGTGGCTGATGCGCATCCGCGACCACAACCCACTGGCCGCCGGATTGGCAGAGGCGTACCTCGTGTACGCGGCCAGGGCCTATGAGCAGAAGCAGCGGAAGGACGCTCAGCGTGCCGCCCGTAAGGAGCAGCGTCTGGCAGGCGCTTCGGACTGAACCAACCGCAGGGCTGGGGACTCGGAATCGGCGAGCCCTTGTCCCTCGCGTACTGAGAGGAACGAGAAGACCGTGGACGTTTCCCTGTCGGTCTGGGTTCTCACGCTCGTACTGACGATCGGCGTGCTGGCCCTGGACTTCTTCATCGTGGCGCGCAATCCCCACGAGCCATCGCTCCGCGAGGCCTCCCTCTGGGTCGGGTTCTACGTCGCGCTGGCCGTCGTATTCGGCATCGGCCTGACACTGGCGGTCGGAGGACGATCTGGCGGGGAGTTCTTCGCCGGCTGGCTCACCGAGTACTCGCTCTCGGTGGACAACCTGTTCGTCTTCCTGCTGATCATGGCGAACTTCGCCGTACCGCGGGAGTACCAGCAGAAGGTGCTCCTGATCGGGATCGGGCTGTCCTTGGTCCTGCGCGGGGTCTTCATCGCTCTGGGCGCCGAGGCCATCGAGCGCTTCGACTGGGTGTTCTTCATCTTCGGCGCCTTCCTCGTCTACACGGCGTGGAAGCTCGCGACTGCGGGCGACGAGGACGAGGAGTTCAAGGAGAACCCCGTCCTGCGCGCAACCAGTCGGGTGCTTCCCACGACCCAGGACTACCGAGGAGCCTCGCTGCTCGCTCGGATCGACGGGAGGGTCTTCGTCACACCGATGCTGATCGTGATGGTCGCCATCGGCACGACCGACCTGATCTTCGCGCTGGACTCGATCCCCGCGATCTTCGGACTGACCCAGGAGCCCTACATCGTCTTCACTGCCAATGTGTTCGCCCTCATGGGGCTACGGCAGCTGTACTTCCTGATAGGCGGCCTGCTGGATCGCCTGGTGTACCTGTCCTACGGTCTGGCGATCGTGCTCGGCTTCATCGGGGTCAAGCTGATCCTCGAGGCGGCGCACCACCACGGCGTGCACTGGGCCCCGGAGATCCCGATCCTCGTGTCCCTGTCCGTGATCGTCGCGACGCTGGGCGTCACGACGATCCTGAGCCTGATGAGCTCCGCCCGGACCTCGTCGTCCGCACGGGCTCCATCGGTGGAGGGGGTCGAGGCCGAGGTGGACTAGACGCTCAGCGCTCGCGCGCGGACTCGAGGTCCGCATCCTTGAGCAGCTCGTCGAGCTCACGGTCGAGGTCCTGCTCCGGAGCGGTCTCGCGGAAGTTGGGGCGGGCGGCGAGGGCGCCGAAACGACTGGTGAAAATCATGGTTCATCTCCTTCATCTGAGGGGCTGGACTTGGTGCCTCATGCCCTGGTTGGCTACTGCATACAGTCTTCCAGCACGCCCCCGGCTGACCCAAACCGTGGGCGCGTGATCCTGTTCACAAGCAGGATCGGAATACCGCAGGAGGCAGAGCGATCAGGCCGACCGGCCACATCAGGCGTCGTGGGGGTTTCGAGGCTCAGGCCGTGCCGGCCTTCCGCACCTCAACCTCCGAGAGGTCCCCCACGTTGCCCCGGTCCCAGGTTGTGGGGATCAGGGCGACGCTGTCGGGCTGCCGGCCCTACCAGAGGTGATCAGGCGTCGCTGTCGGGCTGCTCGGGTCGCTCGTGGTGGACGTCCCGGGTGCGCTCGGTGTGCTGACGCATCAGGGTGGCCGCCCGGCGAGCGTTCCCCTGCTCGATCGCCGCGATGATCTCGGCGTGCTCGTCCCAGGCGTCCTTGCCGCGCGACCGGGCGATCGGTGTGTAGTACCAGCGCACCCGGCGGTCGACCGAAAGGATCAGGTCGGCGAGCACGCCGTTTCCGGACATGGAGACCACCTGAGCGTGCAGGTCCGCGTTGGCCGCCACCATGGCTTCCTGGTCGTCAGCGGCGACGGCCTTCTCGCCCACGGCCTGCAGCGCCCGCAGCTGCTCGATCTGCTCGGTCGTCGCATGCTTCGCTGCCAACCTCGCGGACTCCGCCTCGAGCAGTGTGCGGACCGCGAGCAGCTGGTCGGCCTCGTTGTCGGTCGGGACGTGCACGAACGCGCCGTGGGACGGGCGCAGATCGACCCAGCCCTCGGTCTGCAGGCGCTGCAACGCCTCGCGGACCGGCTGACGACTGACCCCGAGGTGGAGTGCCAGCTCGTTCTCGACGAGGTGCTCCCCCGGCTTCAGGTCCTGGCTGATGATCATCTCCGCGATCGCGTCGTAGACCCGCTCGCGGAGCGGCGTCGGACGCTCCAACGGTGGGCGCGCCGCCCTGGGGGGAGCAGCAGCTTTGCGAAGGCCGCTGCCCCGCGTCGCCGTACGCACTTCCTCGGTCATGCCAGGCTCCCACGCGTGTGAGGGACGAAGTCTCGAGCGAACAGTCGAGATCCTTACGTTCTTAGTATACAGTCGCCAAGATGCAACCGGGTCGCTTCCAGACGGATCCGGCCACGGCGACGACCACCGTGGGCGATGCGATGCTGCGCCACCCGACCGTACACCCCGCTGACCTCACCGTGCGCGAGGCACGATCGGCCTTCACTGCCAGCCCGAAGCTCCGGGTGCTCCTGCTCGTGCGCGACGACCTGCTCGTCAGCATGGTCGCCCGGGAGGACCTTTCCCGAACCGAGGACCCCTCGGCCGCGGCCGCGGACCTGGGGACGCTGGACGGCACGTGCGTCGCGGCAGATGCCCCACTCGGGGCGACCTTCGATGCCATGGTGCGCAGCGGACGGCGTCGCATGGCCGTGGTCGAGCCGGGCGGGAAGCTGCTCGGACTGCTCTGCCTGAAGCGCAGCCAGTCCGGGTTCTGCACCGACGCGGGAGTGGCCGCGATGCGTCGGTCCAGAGCACGCCTGTCGCGACCCGCTTGACGGGGGACCGTCCGCACGCGCACCGATCGGCGCCGTTCGCCCGCATTGTGTGACGATCCGGACGTCGATCGGGAGCACCATGGTGAACATGACCGGGTCGCACACCCCAGCTCGGCGCCTGCTCGGCAGGCCGACCGATGGCCACCGGGTGCGCGCGAACCTCAGGACCGGCTCCCCATGGACCTGAGCGAGCGCACGTCTCCCCGTGACGACCCGGTGCCGTCCACCACCGACTCCGAGTACGAGGCCACCGCCCGGGCGCGAGTCGAGGCCGTGCTCACTCACCTGCCGGCGGGCCTGCAGCGTCGGGTTTCGTGGCTGCTGGACCGGTGGCTGGGACGCGTCGGCCTCCAGTGGACCGCCGGGCTGATCCGGGTCGAGGTGTTCGACCGGGCGATGACGATCGCGGCCCAGTTCTTCACCTCGGTCCTCCCGATCCTGATCCTGCTGGCGGCCTGGGAGGCGAGCAGCGACCGGTTCGCCGACGCGATCGACCTGCCGGAGCAGTCCCGGTCGGTCATCGAGGGGGCGGTCCAGGGCGGGGATGCTGCCTTCGGCGTCCTCGGCACCCTGTTCGTGCTGGTGTCGGCGACCAGCCTGTCCCGCGCGCTGACCCGCGCCTTCGCGGTCATCTGGTTCCTGCCCCGGCCCCGCACCCGCCTGAAGTCCGCCTGGCGCTGGCTGTCCGTGGTCCTGGTGCTGGCGCTGTCCCTGGTCCTCGTCCACACCGTGAGCGAGCCGCTCGCGGGGCTGCCCCCTCGCGCCGTGTGGCCAGTCGCCCTGGCCGTGCTCTCCGACGTGCTGGTCGCGACCTTCGTCCCGTGGGCCCTCCTGGCGGGAGCCGTCCGGGCGCGGATGCTGGTTCCCGGGGCCCTCCTCTTCGCAGGCCTGATGGCCGCCCTCCGCCCCGCCACCGCACTGTGGCTCCCCCGGGCCCTCGAGGTGAGCGCCGACCGGTACGGGTCGATCGGTGTCGCGTTCACCTACCTGACCTGGCTGTACGTCGCGTCGTTCTGCTTCCTGGCGACCGCCGTCCTGGGGCAGGTGATCTCGTCCGACCAGGGCGCGATCGGCGCTCGCATCCGCGGCATGGCCGGCGAGCGGCCCCGGCGAGGTGATGCGCCGGACGGGCCTAGCCGACGTCGGTCGTGGCGGCGACGCGTCCGGACTCCACAGCAGCCTTGAGCGCTGCGTGGTCCCGCTCGTTCTGCTCGGCGTAGGTCTCGGCGAAGCGCGCGAGTGCGCGGTCGAAGCGGTCTCCGGAGCCGAGGTAGCCCGCGATGGCGACCGGGTCGCCCGAGCGGGCATGCGCACGGGCGAGGGTCCAGCCGCAGAGTCGTGCGTAGCTGACCATCACGGAGGGCTTCATCCCCTCGATGTCCGCCGAGCCCTTGCCGTCCCACAGCTGTCGGACGTAGTAGTCGCGGGAGACGCCGTCGAGGCCGCTGGTCCTGATCCAACCGAGCAGGACGTCGCTCGCCGACTGCATCAGGCGTTGCCCCTCGACCACCCGTTGCCCGTGGTTCCCGTGGCGGCTCTTCCCGAGGAACGGCTCCAGCACCGACGCCTGCGCCTCCTTCGCCTGGAGCAGGAGCGGGTCGCCGTCCTCGGTGCCGAGCATCAGCACGATCCAGGCGCGCGTGCCCACGCTGCCGACGCCGACGACCTTGCGGGCGGCGCTCGCGAACCGGAAGCCCTGGATCAGGTGGCGATGATCTCCCCGCAGACTCCGGCGGTAGGAACCGAGCAGCACCCGCAGCGCATCCTCGATCTGGTGCAGCTCGAGGTCGGGGAAGAGGTCCGACAACGGCACGATCAGGGGCGGGTCGCCCACGAGCCGCGGGTGACCGTCGACCGTCGTGACCAGCTTGTCGAACGCCTTCAGGCTGTCCTTGGCCTTCGCCTTCGCCACGTTCTTCCGGAACCGCTTCATCTCCCCCGGCTCCAGACGGTCCGCGATGACGGTCTCGAGCTGGTCGACGTCCAGGCGGGAGTACCAGACGTCCAGCCTCCTCATCCCGGCGAGCTCGGCCATCGACTGGCGGTAGGACTCTCCCACGGCGCGATCGACCCGCTCCCGCTGCGCATCGTCGAACCCGCGGTCCCGGCCGGCCACGGCGAAGCTGGCCGCCAGGCGCTTGACGTCCCACTCGAACGGGCCGGGCAGCGACTCGTCGAAGTCGTTCAGGCTGAACACGAGCCGTCGGTCCGGCGCCAGGTACGTCCCGAAGTTCGAGAGGTGGGCATCCCCGCACAGCTGCACACCCAGCCCGGTGCGGGGCATGGCCGCGAGATCGGACGCCATCAGGTACGCGGCACCCCGGTAGAAGGTGAACGGGGAGACCAGCATTCGGGCGTAGCGCAGCGGGACCAGCTCGGGCACCCGGCTGGCCGCCTGCTCCTCGAGCAGCGAGACCGGGTCCGGCCGGTCGGCCGCAGGCACCCAGTCGCCGTGCGCCGACCGCGGCACCCGGGCGCGCACGCCCCGCCCGAGAGCGGTTCGCTCCGAGAGGGTGAGGAAGCCGTCGTGGGGGCCGGCGGCCGGTCGTGCGCGGTCAGGGGTCGGCGTCATCCGCCCATTGCAGGACACCAGCGCGCCGGGCGCCTCCCCCACATCACATGAGGTGGGGCCGCGTGCTGCCCGGGGACCCGGGATCAGCACCCCGTGCCTTGCTCATCACTCCCCTCCTCGGCACCTGCCCGTCGCGGGGGCGGGACCAGCATCCCTCCCGGGACCAAGGTCCCGGACGGGGCAGACCAAGTCCTCCGGCGGCGCTCCGGCTCGCTCCCTAGCGTCCGGAGGATGGGACCAGACCAGACGGCACGAGGTACGTCGATCGGTACGACGACGGTCTACGTGGTCGACGACCACGAGGTCGTCCGCCTCGGACTGCGGAACCTGCTGAACGCCGCACCTGACATCGAGGTCGTCGGCGATGCCGGCGACCCGGAGAGCGCCCTCGTCGGCATCACCGCCACCCAACCCGACGTGGCCCTCCTCGACGTGCAGCTCCGCCCGGGGTCCGGGATCGAACTGTGTCACCAGGTGCGCGACAGCTCGCCGCGGACCCACTGCGTGTTCCTCACCTCGTTCGAGGACGACCAGACCCTCGTCGCGGCGGTGGAGGCGGGGGCGTCGGCGTACCTGCTCAAGCAGGTCCGGGGGCCGGACCTCGTCGCCACCCTCCGACGCGTCGCGGCCGGCGATACCGTGATGGACCCGGCCGTGACCTCGGCCGTCCTCCAGCGGGCGCGTGCCGACTCCCGGCGGCACGAGGTGCTCGAGACCCTGACGACCCAGGAGCGGCGGATGCTCGAGCTCGTCGCCCAGGGCCGCACCAACCGGGAGATCGCGAGCATGGCGGGACTCGCGGAGAAGACGGTCAAGAACTACGTCTCCTCGATGCTCAACAAGCTCGGTGTCCAGAACCGGACGCAGGCGGCGCTGCTCGTCAGCTCCGGGGCGCACCCACGGCGCTGATCGACCGTCGGCCGGGGTCGACTACTCGGGCGGTGGGCCCAGCGGTACGACGGCCACCGGACCGGTCGCACGCTCGAGGATGCGGGAGGCAGCCGTCGTGCCGTGCTTGCGCGTACGGCGCGGGTTGCCTATCACCGTCAGGTGGCGGCCCTCAGCCTCGTCGAGCACCACGTCCTCGGTGCGGCCCCGCCGCACGACCGGCGTGAGGTCGACGTCGGGATACTTCTCCCGGAGGCCGGCGAGCAGCTCGCTGACCTGACGTCGGGCGTTGTCCACCATCACGGCGGAGCAGTCCTCGGGCACGGCGTGGACGACGGTCAGCGGAAGCTGGAGGATCGAGGCCTCCCGGACCGCGAGCTCGGCGACGAGGATCGCGCTCGCGTCATCCACGTCGACCGCTGCGAGGACCCCGTGACGGATCGCGGCTCGCTGGTGCGGCCGCACGACCACCACGGGGCACCGCGCCTCGCGCACGACCGCCACGCCGACCGAGCCGAGCACCTTGCTCGCGACGGGCCCGCGCCCGTGCGACCCGACGACGAGCAGCCTCGCGCCGCGCGACAGGTCGGTGAGCACGGTGCGCGGCTGGCCGAGCACCACGACGACGTGGAGCTCGACACGCTGCCCGTGCTGGTCCAGGATCGCCTGCGCCTCCGACCGGAGGCCGGTGGCGAGGGCCAGGCGCTCCTCCTCGTCGGGCCACACCGCGACGTCGCCGGCGACCTCGGCCGAGACCGCATGTGCCACCGTGACCGGACGGCGCTCCTCCCTGGCGTGCTCGACCGCCCACACCAGTGCGAGCGCGGCGTGTGGGGAGCCGTCCCACCCGACCACGATCGTGCCTGCGGGAACCCCGTCCGCGCTCGTCCACATGTGCGCCATGACGCCTCCATCCGTGTGCCGCCAGCGTCGCGGGGCGCGCGCGGCGCGCGGCAGAGCCGGAGGGCAGTGACGGAGGGACCAAAGTCCCGGGTCCCGGCCGCGCCCCGCGTCCGGGGCCGCGGTCAGTCGAGGAGCACGCGTTCCCCGTACTGGGGCGTCACCGCGCACCACCCCAGCTCCGCTCGGATCCGGTCGGCCAGCGCGGCCGACGCCCGTGCCTCGCCGTGCACCACGAAGACCGTCCTGGGCGGCTGTGGGCACGACGCGAGCCAGGCGACGACCTCCGCCGCGTCGGCGTGCACCGAGAAGTCGCGGGCGCGGACGATCTCTGCCCGCACCGGGACGTAGCGACCGTGCATCTTGACGTGGGGCGCCCCTTCGAGGAGCTGCCGGCCCCGGGTTCCCTCCGCCTGGTACCCCGTGATGACCACGGTGTTGCGCGGGTCGGGCAGGAGGTGCTCGAGGTGGTGCACGACCCGGCCGCCGGTGGCCATGCCCGAGGCGGAGACCACGATGCAGGGACGGTGCGGGCGGTTCAGCTCCCGGGACTCCTCGGGTGTCCTGGCCGGTCGCAGGTCGCCGGTGTCGAACGGGTCCGCCACCCGTGGCAGGTCGCTGCGCAGCCCGTGGCCTCCCCCCGCGAGGGCCCGGCGATAGACCCCGAGCGCCTGCAGGGCCATCGGGCTGTCGACGTGCACGGGCACCTGTGGGATCTCTCCCGCGATCATCAGCCGGCGAAGCTCCATGAGCACGAGCTCGGTCCGGTCGACCGCGAAGGCGGGGACCAGGATCACGCCGCCACGGGCGAGGGTGCGCCGTACGGCGGAGGCCAGCACGTCGGGATCCGGGTCGGGGTGCCGGCGGTCCCCGTAGGTGGACTCCACCACGATCGTGTCCGCCGGGTCCGGCGGCTCGGGTCCGGTCAGCAACGGATGCCGGCCACGGCCGAGGTCGCCGCTGAAGACCACCCGGTGCCCGTCGACGTCGAGGGTGACGGCTGCGGCCCCGAGGATGTGGCCGACGGGTCGCAGGGTGACGGTCACGTCCGGGACGAGGCGCGCCGACGTGCCGTAGTCGAGCCCCTCCAGGAGGGGCAGGGTGGCCGCGACGTCGGCCGACGTGTAGAGCGGCAGGGCCGGCTGGTGCTTGGAGAAGCCTCGCTCGTTGGCGTACGCCGCGTCCTCCTCCTGCAGGTGCGCGCTGTCCCGCAGCACGATCTCGGTGAGGGCCCGGGTGTCGGGGGTGCAGACGACCCGGCCCCGGAAGCCGTCGCGCACCAGACGGGGAAGGTAGCCGGTGTGGTCGAGGTGCGCATGGGTCAGGGTGACGGCGCCGATGCCCTCGGCGGCGACCGGGAACGGCTGCCAGTTGCGCCGCCGCAGCTCTTGCCGTCCCTGGTAGAGGCCCGCATCGACGAGGACGCTGCCGCCTGCCGACGCGACCAGGAACCTGCTGCCGGTGACGGTGCCGGCGGCACCCAGGAAGCGGAGCGAGGGCTGCACTGCTCGTCCTCAGCCCTCAGGGGAGGGGGACCCGCCACGTGAGCAGGGTGCCGTTCCCGTCGGCGCTGGTGAGCTCCATCTCGCCGCCCCGGTGGTCGGCTCGCCGGGCCAGGTTCGAGAGCCCGCTGCTACGCGTGGTCGACCCGAGCCCGCGGCCGTCGTCCTCGACGACCAAGGTCATCTCCCCGTCGACCGCCTTCACGTGAACCGACGACGACGAGGCGTGAGCGTGCTTGGCGACGTTGGTCAGGGCCTCCCGGACCACCGCGACCACATCACCCACGAGCGACGGGTCGCTGAGCGCGTCGACCGGGCCGGTGAACCTGACCTCCGGGTCGTGGCCCAGCGACGGCGTGAGCTGGGAGACGAGGTCCAGCACCTGCCCACGCAGCCCCACGCTGCCCCGCGGACGGAGCTGGAAGATCGAGCTCCGGATCTGGGCGATGGCGCTGTCGACGAGGTCGATGACCTCGTTGAGCTGCCCGAAGTGGCTGGTGCCCTGGACGCCCCCCGCGACGGCCTGCAGGGTCAGACCTGCCGCGAACAGCTGTTGCACCACGTGGTCGTGCAGGTCGCGGGCGATCCGGGCCCGGTCCTCCATGAGCGCGACCAGCTGCGCGTCGCGCCGGGCGTCCGCGAGCTCCAGGGCAAGCGAGGCGTGGCCGGCGAAGGTGGTGCCCATGTCGACCTCGGCGGCGACGAAGCCACGCCGACCATGGGCCCTGCCGACGACGAGGACGCCGCGGGTTCCCTCGGAGCCCGCCAGCGGCAGCAGCATCGCGCAGCCGACCGTGGAGGCCACCTTGTCCAGCAGCGTGCGCGCCTCCGCCGTCGCGCTGGCCGGTACGTCGTCGACGACCTCCGCGATCCCGGTCCGGAGGACGGCTGCGCTGAACGCGCCCTCCTCCGGGTAGACCAGCCCCTCGAGCTGGTCGGCCTGCTGGCCGACGGCCGCGGTCACCTGCAGCTGGCCGGCCTCCGGGCCGGGAAGCACGACCGTGACCATGTCGGCCTCGGCGAGCGCGAGCACCTTGTGGCTGATCAGCTCCAGCGCGTCCGACCCCGTGGCGGTCAGCAGCTGCCGGGTCACCTCGGTCGACGCCGCCAGCCAGTCCTGCCGGCGCCGGGCCTGCTCGTAGAGGCGTGCGTTCTCGATGGCGACTCCGGCGGTCGCGGCGAGCGCGGACACGAGCTCCTCGTCCTCGGCGCTGAACTCCGCCTCGTCGAGGGAGGCGAGGTAGAGGTTCCCGAAGACCTCGTCGCGGACCCTGATGGGCACGCCCAGGAAGCCGCGCATCGGGGGATGCCCCGGGGGGAACCCGACCGACCGCGGGTGACCCTGGATGTCGGTCAACCGGATGGGTTGCGGCTCCTCGATCAGCGCACCCAGGAGCCCCTTGCCCTCGGGCAGGTGCCCGATCTCCTCGACCGCCTCGGGTGCCATGCCCACGTGGACGAACTCCTCGAGGCCCTCACCGTGGGGTGCGATGACGCCCAGCGCCCCGAACGGCGCGTCGACCAGCTCGGTGGCCGCCTCGACGATCCGCCGCAGCACCGACGCCAGGTCGAGGTCACCGATGACGGAACGGTTGGCGCGCAGGAGGCCGCGCAGCCGGTCCTGGGCGGCCTGCACGTCCCAGGCTCGCTGGACCAGCCGCGCCAGCAGCTCGTCGAGCTCCAGCCGCGGGATCCCGGCCGGGCCGTGGCGCCCCCGGGTGACTTCCCCCTCCACCCGGTCGAGGATAGCCACGAAGGAACCCTCCGGCCACGTCGCGGGCCGTGCCTCGGGACGGGGGGCCCGGGACGGACGCGAAACGGCTCCCACCACGGGGTGGGAGCCGTCGCTCCGCCCCGCAGTGCAACGGAGCGGTGACTCGGACGAGAGGCTCCCTGTGCGTAACCGGGGTCGTCCGGGCTCCAGAGGTGACCTCGTCCAGTCCCCCGCGGGCACCTCGCTCACCCCAGCCAAGCCGCTCGGTCGGACGCGCAGTAGGGCCGATGGTCCTGCCTTCGGCCGACCCCGGTCACGGTGCGTCGTGCCGGAGCAGCCGCGACGCGAGCACCGCGGCCTGGGTACGCCGCTCGAGCCCGAGCTTGGCGAGGATGCTCGAGACGTAGTTCTTGACCGTCTTCTCGGCGAGGAACAGGTGCTCACCGATCTGCCGGTTGGTGAGTCCCTCCGCGACCAGGCCGAGGATCTCCCGTTCGCGGTCCGACAGCCGGGCCAGCTCGTCGGGCGCCCGCTCGCCGTTGCGCACCCGATCCAGGACCCGGGCGGTCAGCGCCGGGTCGATGAGCGACTGTCCCGCCGCCACCCGGCGGACCGTGTCGACGAGGTCGTGGCCGCCGATCTGCTTCAGCACGTAGCCGGACGCGCCGGCCAGGATCGCGGCGAACAAGGCCTCGTCGTCGTCGTACGAGGTGAGGATCAGGGCCCTGATCGTCGGGTCCACCGACCGGATGTCACGACACACGTCGATGCCGCTGCCGTCAGGCAGCCGCGCGTCGAGCACGGCCACGTCGGGTCGCATCGCCGGGATCCGGCTGGTCGCCTCCACGGCCAGACCCGACTCGCCGACCACCTCGATGCCGCCGCCGTCCTCGAGCAGCTGCCGCAACCCGCGTCGCACCACCTCGTGGTCGTCGAGCAGGTAGACCCGGATCACGGTGCTGTCGTCGAGCGTCATGGCCCCATGATGGCGGATCGGGCGGGGAACGCGCGTCCACCGTCGGCAGCCCACGACTGGCGCCGCCGTACGGGGCCCGGGTGGGGCCCATGGTCCGCAGCGGCCGGGACCTTCGACCCTGAGCACCCGCGACCGCCGCCGACACGCTGGGACGAGCGATCGGAGGCTGCCATGCCGCCCACACACGCCGACTACCCGGTGCGCGTCGACGCCCGACTCGATCCCGAGGTCAGCCGGTGGCTCTGGCTGGTCAAGTGGCTGCTCGCCCTGCCGCACTACCTGGTGTTGATCGTGCTCTGGATCGCGTTCGTCGCGGTGACCGTCATCGCGTTCTTCGCCATCCTCTTCACCGGCCGCTACCCCCGCGGCCTGTTCGACTTCAACGTGGGGGTCCTCCGCTGGTCGTGGCGGGTCGGCTACTACACCTACGACGCGCTCGGGACCGACCGCTACCCGCCGTTCAGCCTCGAGGAGTCCCCCGACTACCCGGCGCACCTCACGGTGGAGTATCCCGAGCACCTCTCCCGCGGACTCGTGCTGGTCAAGTGGTGGCTGCTCGCCATCCCGCACTACATCATCGTGGGAATCTTCGTGAGCGGAGGCGTGTACCTCGGAGAGGCCGCCGCCACGGACAACAACGCGCCGGAGGTCTGGCACGTCGGGCTGATCGGGATCCTGGTGCTGGTCGCCGCCCTCGTGCTGCTCTTCAGCGGACGCTACCCGGCGCCGGTCTTCGACTTCGTGATGGGCATGAACCGCTGGGTCCTGCGGGTGGCGGCCTACGCGACCCTGATGACCGACCGGTACCCGCCGTTCCGCCTCGACCCCGGGGGCGACGACCCCGCCTCACGCCCTGCACCGGTCCCCGGAGGCGCACCGACGGCGCCCGCGCAGACCGGCGCCTGAGCGGACGGGAGCACGCGACGATGCCCGAGCACCTGGTCGGCCCCGGCGTCCTCGAGCGGCACCGCGTGCTCGGGGTCCTGGTAACGGTCGTGGTCGTCCTCGGGGTGGGCATCCTCGCCGGCGAGATCACGGGGCGTCTCCTGGTCCGCCTGGTCGAGACGGTGCTGGGCCAGGCTGCCGGACCCGGCCGGTGACCGCCCGTGCGCGCGTGGGCCGTCGGCGTCACCGGGCCGGTGGCCGGTGGACCGCTGCAGCTGGTCGACCGGGCGGTTCCTGAGGTCGGGCCGGACGAGGTCCTCGTCGAGGTGGAGGCGTGCGGCGTGTGCCGCACCGACCTGCACCTGGTCGAGGGCGACCTCGAGCCACGCAGACCGGGCACCGTGCCCGGCCACCAGGTCGTGGGTCGGGTGGTCGACGCGGGTGCGGGGACGCAGGCCGTCTCGGTCGGTGACCGCGTCGGCGTGGCGTGGCTCCGGCGTACGTGCGGGGCGTGCCGCTGGTGCCGGGCCGGACAGGAGAACCTGTGTCCTCGGTCCGAGTACACGGGGTGGGACGCCGACGGGGGCTTCGCCGAGTACGTCGCCGCGCCCTCCGCGTTCGTCCACCCGCTCCCCGACCGGCTGCCTGCCCACCAGGCCGCCCCCCTGCTGTGCGCCGGCATCATCGGGTACCGGGCGCTGCGACGCGCCCAGCTGCCGCCCGGCGGCCGGCTGGGGCTCTACGGCTTCGGCTCGAGCGCCCACGTCACCGCCCAGGTCGCCCTGGCGCAGGGCGCCGAGATCATGGTGATGACGCGCGGTGAGCAGAGCCGGAGGCTGGCCCACGAGCTCGGTGCCGCGTGGGTGGGGGGCGCGGACGAGCCCCCGCCCGCCCTGCTCGACGCCGCCATCGTGTTCGCCCCGGCCGGCACCCTCGTCCCGCACGCGCTCTCCGCGGTGGACCGCGGCGGCACGGTCGTCCTGGCCGGGATCCACATGTCCGACATCCCCTCCCTGGACTACGGGCGGCACCTCTTCCTGGAGCGGGACCTGCGCACCGTCACGTCCAACACCCGTCGCGACGGGGCCGAGCTGCTCGCGCTCGCGGGCCGGCTCGGCGTCGACGCACGGGTGACCACCTACCCGTTCGAGCACACCGACCGGGCGCTGCGCGACCTGGCCGAGGGCGACGTCAGCGGCTCGCTGGTCGTCGCCGTGAGGTGACGCGGTCGTCACCCGAGGCGGGCACCAGCCGGCCGGGCGCCCGTCAGCGCGTGGCCACGGCCGTCCGCCGGCGTACGTGCGCAGCGGGACCGGTCGCGGCCTCGGGCGGCACGACGTGGACGGGGCACTCGGCTGCCTGCAGGATCGCCCGACCGGTGCCCCCGAGGTGCCGGAGCGCCGGGATGTCGCGAGGACGGCGCACGATGACCAGCAGGTCCGCGTCACGCGACGCCGCCACCAGCGCGTGGACGGCGTGGCCGTGCACCACGCTGACGTCGACGGCGACCTGGGGGTGCACCTCCCGCCACGGCCGCAGCAGTCTCTCCATCTCCTCGCGTGAGCGGTCGGACCACTCCTGTGCCCGCGTCCGGCTGGCGATGACGTCGTCGTACTCGCTCGAGAGCCGCCATGCGTGCAGGACCCGCACCTGCGCCCCGTGCACGAGCGCGAGGTCGAAGGCCTCGCCGAGCAGCGTCTCGGCGTGGTGGTGCGACCGGATCCCGACCAGCACGGTCCGGACGCCCCGGTCCTGCCACGTCCCGGGGACCGACACCGTCGGCACCGCGGACCGTGACGCGACCGAGACGGCCGTGCCGCCTGTGACCAGCCGCTCCAGGAGGGGCCGGTCGGTGCGCCCCACCACCAGCAGCGCCGCGTCGGCCGCGGCACGCGTGAGCTCCAGCGTGCGTGACCCCTGCCGCAGGAACGTCTCGATCTCGACGTCGGGGGCGAGGTCGTGCGCCGCCGCCGCGGACTCGTGGAGCACGCCGGCCCCGAACTCCTTCAGCTCGGTGGGCCTGAGCGGCAGGGTGGTCGAGATCGGCAGGTGTCCGGGGACCACATGGACCAGGCACACCCTCGTCCCGGTCCGGCGCGCCTCGGCTGCGCCGTAGCGCATCGCCCCGATGCTCCCGGGCTCTCCGTCGACGCCGACCACGATCGGCGCGTGGGTGGGTGTGCTCGCCATCTGTTCCTCCTGGGCAACGGGGGTAGGTCCTCCTCATCGTCGAAGCACGCCGGCCGACCCGGCAGGGCACAGCGACACGCACGCCCGGGACCTTCGACCCCACGGAGCCGGGAGCAGCCGGACCGGGCCGTACGGCGTGAGGACCAACGGCCCTGCTACGACGGTCCGATGCCCCTGACCGCTCCCCTGCCGGCGCAGCACCATGAGGGGGCCGGCACCACCGACAGGAGGACGATCCATGAAGGCGCTGCGACTGAAGTCATGGCAGTCGGACCCGATCCTCGAGGAGGTGCCGGAGCCGGAGCCGGGCGCCGGGGAGGTGGTGGTGCAGGTCGGAGCCGCCGGCGCCTGTCACTCGGACCTGCACCTGATGCACGACTTCGAGCCGGGCATGCTCCCGTGGGAGCCACCCTTCACGCTGGGCCACGAGAACGCCGGCTGGGTGCACACGACCGGGCCGGGAGTCCGCGGGCTCGAGCCGGGCCAGCCCGTCGCGGTGGTGGGCGCCTGGGGCTGCGGAGCGTGCGACCGCTGCCTGGCGGGGCTCGAGACCTACTGCGAGCGTCCCGCCCTCTGCCCTGTCCCGAGCGGCGGCGGCGGGCTCGGGCTCGACGGCGGGATGGCCGAGTACTTCCTGGTGCCGGCGGCCCGGCACGTCGTACCCCTCCCCGACGAGATGGACCCCGTGCAGGCGGCACCCCTGACCGATGCCGGCCTGACGCCGTACCACGCCGTACGCCGCTCGGCCCACAAGCTCGGACCCACCACCACGTCGATGGTCATCGGCATCGGCGGCCTCGGGCACCTGGCCGTGCAGATCCTGCGGGCCACCACGGCCACGCGGATCATCGCCGTCGACCCTCGGGACTCCGCCCGGGACCTGGCCGTCCGTGGAGGGGCCGACCACGCACTGGCGCCGGGTCCCGACCTGCCCGCAGAGGTGATGGAGCTCACCCACGGTGTCGGGGTCGACGTCGTCATCGACTGCTTCGGCTCCGACGAGAGCCTGGCGTCGGCGGCGGCGTGCGCCAGGAAGCTGGCCGACATCACGATCGTGGGACTCGCCGGCGGCACGCTGCCTGTGAGCTTCTTCGGCGTCCCGTACGAGGCGTCGGTCCAGTCGACCTATTGGGGGAACCGGGCCGAGCTCGTCGAGGTGCTGGACCTCGGGGCACGAGGCCTGCTGCAGGCGGAGTCCAGCCTCTACACCCTGGACGACGCCGCCGACGCCTACGAGGACCTCGCCCACGGGACGGTGCTCGGCCGCGCGGTGGTCGTCCCGACCGACACCTACCGGCCCTGAGCGCCCCGCCGACACGTGACCTTGGGCCCTGTGCCGGCGGCCGGCGTCCACACGAGACTGGACCGTGACGACGAGGCGGAGGAGACGAGGGACATGACGCAGCTGACCGCGGACACCTGGCGGGTGGACATCTTCGTGGGAGAGACCGACGGCGTGTCGACGGCGACCGCCACACTGCACTCGCACGCCCGGAGCGACCTGAGCGGCCACGGCACCGCGCGGTTGAACCCGCGGGACCGGGACGTCCCCGAGATCGGCTACGAGCTCGCCACCGCGCGTGCGCTGTCCTCCCTCGCGCACGAGCTCCTGATGGCGGCGGCCGACGACATCAGCGGTGTCACCCACGAGGACGTGGCTCCTGACGACCTGCTCGGGGGCTCCTGACCCCGGACGCCGACCCCTCGGGCCACTCGCGGAGCCTCGGTAGGGCGGGTGCGGGCAGCGGGTCGTCCGGTCATCCGTTCCGGGACGTTGGGCCCTGTCCGGTCGCGTGGTCGCGGAGCAGCCTCGGTGGTGGAGTCGACCGTCGCATCCGCACGAACGAGAACCGGAGCCAGCCATGACCGAGCAGAACCCGAACCCGATCCTCGTCGCCGTCGGGCCCGACCCGGTGGGGGCCGCGCTCGCGTTCGCGGCCGCCGAGGCCGACCGGGAGTCCTGCGGACTGCACCTGCTGCACGTCGTCCACCTGCTCGCCCACGGCCCGGAGACGTCACCGACGGAGGAGCTGGAGCTGGAACGACTCGGGCGCCAGCACCTCACCGCAGCCCTGGAACAGGCCCGCGACCTCGTGAGCGAGGGCACGCTGGTCACCGCCGACCTCGTCCTGGGAGGCGTGGTCCCCTCGATCGTCGAGGCCGCCGCGGACGACGTCCGCATGGTGGTGCTGCAGCACCGCGACCTCTCCCGGGTGCGGTGGGTCGTCACCCGCTCGGTGACGGGCGGCGTCGCCGCCCGGGCCCGGGTTCCCGTCGTCGCGGTGCCGGCGACCTGGTCAGCGGAGCACACGGGAACCCGCACGGTCACCGTCGGCGTGGACGTCCCGGACCGCTCCGGCGAGGTCCTGAGCGCCGCCGCGGACGCAGCCGCAGCCCGCTCGGCCTCGCTCCGGGTGGTGCACGTGTGGGACTACCCCGCGTCGTACGACGACGTCGTGAGGACCGCGACCGACGCCCCCGAGTGGCAGAGCCGCGCCACCACCGAGGTCCAGCGTGCCCTCGACCCGCTGCACGAGCACCTCGACGGGGTTCCCGTGCAGATCGACGTGGGGCGGGCCCACGCCGCCGACGCGCTGATCGAGGCGAGCGCGCACAGCGACCTCGTGGTCATCGGACGCCACGACCCCGTCATCCCGCTCGGCTCCCACCTGGGCCCGGTGGCGCGCGCGGTGCTCCGGGAGGCCACCTGCCCGGTCCTGCTCGCCGACCCGCACCCGACGCGGCGGAGGTCGTCCGGTGCCGCGGCGGCCTCGGCGGAGGCCCGAGGATGAGAAGCAGGCCCCGGTGACCGACCTCCGGGAGCCCGACGGCACCGCCGACCTGCCGCCGCTGCCGGGGGCTATCGACCAGTACCTCAGCACCCGGGCCCCGACCTGCCGCCCGGAGGAGACGGTCGGCGCCGTACGCCGGACGCTGGTCGGGGCCACCTTCGACGGCGTCGACGAGCTCGCCGTGTGCACCGGACAGGGACAGCTGGTCGGCCTGGTGGCCCTGCGCAGCATCCTCGGCTCCGACGACGACGAGCAGGTCGGCACCCTGATGGACCCCGACCCACCCGTCGTGGTGGTCGGCCACGACCGCGAGCAGGCGGCCTGGAAGGCGGTCCAGCACGGGGAGACCAGCCTGGCGGTCGTCGACCAGGGCGGGGCGTTCCGGGGCCTCGTGCCGCCGGCCCGGTTGCTCGCCGTGTTGCTCCGTGAGCACGACGAGGACTTCGCGCGCCTCGGCGGCTACCTCGCGACCACGGCGTCCGCCCGCCTGGCCGTCGCGGAGCCGATGAACCGTCGCCTGTGGCACCGGCTCCCGTGGCTGGTGCTCGGCCTGGCCGGCGCCGCGGCCTCCGCATGGCTGGTCGGCCTGTTCGGGGGTCGCATCGAGGCCGACGTCCGACTCGCGTTCTTCATCCCCGGCGTCGTGTACCTCGCCGATGCCGTGGGCACCCAGACCGAGGCGCTCGTGGTACGTGGCCTGTCGGTGGGCGTACCGATCGGGCCGACGCTGCGGCTCGAGGCCCTGACCGGACCCGCCCTGGGCGCCCTGCTCGCCGCCGTCAGTCTCCCCGCCATCTGGCTGGCCCTGGGCGACCCGGCGGTCGCGACGGCGGTGTCGGTGGCGCTCCTGGCCGCCTGCAGCGTGGCGACCGTCGTGGCCGCCGGGCTGCCGATCCTGATGGACCGCAGCGGCCGGGACCCCGCGTTCGGCAGCGGCCCCCTGGCCACCGTCGTGCAGGACCTGCTCTCGCTCGTCATCTACCTCGTCGTCGCCGTGGTGCTCGTCGGAGGCTAACGCGCGTCCTCACGACCGCAGCGCGTCGAACGCCTCGAAGACCATGTACGCCGGCCAGAAGATGCCCTGGAACACGGCGTACAGGTACTCCCAGAACGCGTCGGCCTGCTGCCACCAATAGACCCAGGCTCCGAACATGCCCAAGCCGTAGATCGCGCCGCTCCCGGCGGCTGTCGCGTTGTTTGCCATCACCCCTCGCTCTCCCCGGCGGCGGTGGTCGCCGCCGGTGCTCCCACGACCACGTGCTCGCCCGGAGCGGACTGGTCCACCCGGCGCGGGACCGGGAGGAACCCGCTGGTCACTGCCCCCATGACGGCGCCCGCGACGGCTCCGGTGACCGCTCCCAGGGCCACCACGACGGCGAGCGACCACGTCGCGTCCGGACGCGTGGCGCCCAGGTAGATCACCACCATCGCGGGTGGCCACGCGAGCGTGTTGGCCAGGACCCACCGGCCGGGACGTGCGGCCCGACCGCGCAGGACCAGGGCCTGGGCACCCCCGAGCACCGGTCCCATGAGCAGGCCGATCCCGGCGGCACCGACCAGCACGAGCGACAGTGGCGGAGCAGCGCCGGTGCCACCCGGTGACAGGACGGCGGGCGCGGAGGCGACGGCCCAGCCGACTCCTGCAACCAGCACGGTCGCCACGACGAAGTGCCTCAGCTCCAGCCCGGGTAGCCGTCGGCGCAGGACCGTCCCCTGGAACCAGCCCAGGGCCGAGCCCTCGACCAGTCCGCCGGCGACGATCACGGCCAGCGCCGTCGCCGCGCCGCCCCACCACTCGGGCCGTGTCATCAGCGAGTCCGCCGCCCTCGCGGCGGCCGCCGAGGTGGCGAGCCCGATCGTCTCCGCGGCGGCACAGGCAGCGATCCAGACGCCGGTCGTCGGCCGCGCTTCGCCAGACATGCCGCCAGTCCATCGCTCACGGCGGACAACCGACAGTGCCGAACGTCCCGCTCGCCGGGCGGGCCCCAGGGCGGGCCCCTACCGCGGGACCAAGGACCCTGACCTGCGGGCCCCCACCCCGATGACAATCAGGAGCACCAGTCGAACCCCCTGCGGAGGTGTGCGGTGCCCGAGAGCCATGTGCTCAGCCTGAGCCGGTGCGAGGCCCTGCTGCGAGCCGGCGTCTTCGGCCGCGTGGCGTTCACCACGCCGGCCGGCCCGCTCGTCGTACCGGTCAACTACTCGGTGGTCGACTCCTCGGTCATCGTGCGTACGTCGGCGCACGGCGAGCTCGCCAGGCACGGGATCGACACGGTCGTCGCGTTCGAGACCGACCACGTCGACCTCGCCCAGCACCGGGGCTGGAGCGTCGTGGGGCGTGGCCACGCCGAGGCCGTGGCCGACTCCGCGGCCCTCGACCGCATCCGCGCGGTGTGGGAGCCGCGACCCTGGGTCGACGTGACCGACCCCGTGTGGGTGCGAATCCGGTGCACCGAGCTCACCGGCCGTCAGATCGGAGACGGCTGGGACCCGCTGCGGGACCTGCCGTACCGGCGCGTCGTCGACGCGTCGGGCCCCCGGGCGCGCGACCTGTGAACCGACGCCCCTCAGGCATCGGTGAGGCCGGGCCGGACGTCCACCCCAGCAGGGGGACCGCTCAGTACTCGGCCTCCATCACGAAGTCGCGTCCGTGCGCGGTGAGCGCCCAGATCACGAAGACGTTGAGCGCGATGATGGTGATCGACCAGAACGGGTAGAACGGGATGAACGCGAAGTTGGACAGGGCGCTGCAGACCGCCACCACCACACCTCCGACCCGTCCCCAGGTCTGACCCGCGAGCACGCCGAAGCCGATGGCGATCACCACGGCACCGAGGACGAGGTGGATCCATCCCCACGTGGTCGCATCGAACTCGAAGACGTAGTTCGGCGTACTGACGAAGAACTCGTCCCTGATGACTCCGGCGAGCCCCATCAGCATCTGGAACGTGCCCACCAGGATCATCATCATGGCGCCGAAGACGATGAATCCGGTCGCCATTCGCTCCCCGCGCGTTCCCGTCGTCTGTTGTGCCATGCGCCTGCTCCTTCGTCCCGGACCCCTCAGGGGTCCCTCCCCCTCATGGAACCGCGTCGGGACCGGGACCGGATCACTCGCGCCAGATGAGAACCCGCCACTCGGCGTCTCCGTCGGGGATGGCCGTGCGGTGGGAGTCTCGTGCTGGAGGCCCGGGACGTCAGCGCTGCACGTCCCCGGCGGCCCTCGCGAGGGAGTCACGGTTCGCACGCCGCAACCGGGGGATGCCCACGGCCGCGACGGCCAGCCCCAGGGCCGCCATGACGAGTCCCGCGAGGACGTCCAGGACCCAGTGATTGCCGGTGGCGACGACGGCGTAGCTCATGGCGACGGGCAGCGCGACGCACGCTGCTCGCAGCGCGAGCGAACCCGTCGACCAGAACACGACGATGCCGAGGAGCACCACCCAGCCGACGTGGAAGCTCGGCATGGCGGCGATCTCGTTGGCCACCCCGGCAGGGTGGGCCACCGCATCGAGCGCGGACCCGTCGCCGGCGACCATGTCGGCGTACCCCAGCCCGAGCCGCGGCGGCGCACACGGGTACCAGGCGTACACCACGAACCCGACGGCGCCGGAGGCCAGGAGCGCGTTGCGGAGCAGTGAGTACGCCGCCGGGCGCCGGACGTACAACCAGCCCAGCGCGCCGGCCAGGACCGGGAGGTAGCCCCCCACGTAGACCCACGAGCTGCCGGTCGCGAGCCACGGGACGGCCAGGGTGGCATCCTGCACGGAACGTTCCCAGTCCAGTCCGAGCCGCTGCTCGAGCGCGAGGACCTCACGGGCGTTGCGGACGGCGGTGCTCGCGTCGTCGAGCGTCGCCCACCGAACGAGGAGGTTGACGACGAAGACGGTCGCAACCAGCGCGAGCTCGACGGGGAGGCGCCGGAGTCGGCCGTCCCCGGCCACGGCTCGCAACACCGGGAGTCACCGCCGGGGTGGCCAGTGCGGCACGATGTCGTCGACGGAGAGCGAGTTGTCGTCCAGCAACCCCGGCTCCTCGACGAAGCGGCGGAACACCTCGGCGGTGCGGGCGAAGTAGTAGCCGTCGGCGGCCCGTTCGTCCAGGGTGAAGACGACACGGAGCCGGGTACGCGCCACCACCTGGCCGTTCGCGTCCACGACAGGCTCGGCCATGGCCCTACCGAAGGCCACGAACACGCTCGCGGAGCCGAGCTCGTAGAGATGGTGGAAGGGCGCACCGATCCCGAGCGACCCGGTGTTGACCAGGAACACACTGGTGAAGAGCGGAACGGCGTCGACGAGTCGAGCGGGCAGCACCCCGTGGTCGTCGAGGGACCGCAGGAGTCTCCCTACGACCCGGAGCGCGGGACCGGGCCAGGAGGCGAAGAAGTCGATCAGCGTGTCGTCCGCGCCCGGGACTCCCGCTCTCTCACGGCACAGTGCGGCGCTCACCTGGGCGTGCACGTCGTCGACACGCTCGTGACCGGTGAAGAGCAGACGGGCCTGCGACTCGGGGGCACCGTCGCTCAGCTCCGCCTTGACCGTGAACGACACCGTGATCGTGTCGTGCTGGTAGAGGCGGCGACCAGCGACGAAGCGATTCACCTCCGGGCGCAGCCGGAGGGTCCTCGCGAGAGCCGTGAGGAGCACCTCGAAGAGCGTCAGGCGCTCCGAGGCCGGTCTCGCGACGTTGGTCTCCTCCAACCACAGGAGCAGTCGGTCCACCTCGAGGTCCTGCGGGAAGTAGACGGTCGACTCGGTCCGGGTCGGCATCAGGTGGGGCAGCACGCGTCGCACCGCCGCAACCTCTTCGACGTACGTGGCGCCGTACCGCCTCCGAGGCATGATGCTCACCCCACCGCTGGATGCTTCGCGATGTCCGGCATGACGGCCTCCCTGACTGCCATCGTCGGGTTCCTGCGCGGTGCCGGGCAGGGGATTCCGGTCCTGGAGATCGGGTACATCGGCCCTCCCCGGGCGACGCCGAGGCCGGGTCTGGGACGCCGGCGGGACCGGCTGTCAGGCGTCGGCGTCGACCAACCGCCCGTCGGCGGTGATCGGGTTGTCCTCGTTGATGGCGAGAACGGCGTCGGTGAGGTCGGGCTCGACGTCCACCGGACGGCGGTCGAGGTGGACGCCGGCGATCATGCAGCGCACCGACCCGCCCGCGAGCTCGATGGTGGGGATGTCGACGGCGACGATCTCGCACGACTCCTCGATGACCGCGACCTGGTCCGGTCGCAGGCTGCGACGGGCGCGTGCCGACATCGCCATGAGGTAGCGCCGCTTCCCCTGCGGCGTACGACCGCAGAGCTCGACGGCGTTGCCCGCGAACTCGCGAACCTGCGCCTCGGTCAGCTCGACGACTGTCCGGCCGTTGACGGTGAGCCGCTCGCGCACCTGCTCGCGACGCTGCTCGTCGGGGATCATCTCCAGCGCCATCAGGGCGACGTCCGTGCCGACGCAGCCCATGACGTTGGTGTGGTAGACGGGCACCCCGTCGGAGTCCACGGCGTCGAAGGCCATCGGCTCGTAGCTGAAGTCGGTGCAGAAGCGCTCGAGCACGTGGGTGTCGGCACGGTGGCTGCGCGCGGTGTAGGCGACCCGCGAGACGTGGTCGAGCACCATCGCGCCGGTGCCCTCGAGGAAGATGCCGTCGGGCTCGAG
The DNA here is from genome assembly GCA_963740325.1 of uncultured Actinomycetota bacterium. Taxonomy (GTDB): domain Bacteria; phylum Actinomycetota; class Actinomycetes; order Propionibacteriales; family Nocardioidaceae; genus Nocardioides. The sequence continues at coordinate 72,444 of CAVUDQ010000007.1, read as the reverse complement.
GCCCGAGTAGTCGACGATCGTCTGCACCCGGTACTGCGACTTCAGCATCTCCAGCACGTCGGCCCGCCGCTCGTGGCGACGGTTCGAGGCGTACATCGGGAAGACCGCGACGCTGCCGCCGGCGTGCGTCGAGACCCAGTTGTTGGGGAAGACGCTGTCGGGACGCGTGTGGTCCTCGTCGTCGAACACGTGCACCCGCACACCGGCGGCACGCAGCGCGTCGGCGACCGCGTCCATCTCCGCCAGCGCACGAGCCGCGAGGGACTGGTCCGACTGCCCCTCGGGCGCATCGGACTGGAAGGCGTTGTCCGCGGCGGTCGCGGGGTTCGGCAGGAACTTCGTGCCGCGGACGAGGATGACTGCGGAAGGGGCCTGTGCACTCACGTGGCCGCAATCTAGAGGACGCCACCGGAGCAGCCTCGCCCGGGACCGCGGTCAGGCTGGCAGCTTCCGCATCAGCACGACCGTCGGGACCAGGCACACGGCCGCCAGGACGAAGAAGCCGGGTGCGAGCGACGCGGAGGCGACCGGGGATCCCGGGTCCGCGTTGCCGCCCACCCACTGGTCGACACCGACGCCCACCGCCTCGACGACCCAGAACACCAGGCCGCCGAGGGCGAGCACGAGGTAGCGGCCGGCATCCCTCGCCAGGCCGATCCCGAGGACCAGCATCGCCGGCAGCCAGAACGCCAGGTCCTGCACGTAGACGGGGTTGGTGGTCAGGCCGGTGCCCCGGAGGATCGACGTCGGTTCCTCGCTGAACAGTGCAGGAACGACGTCACTCAGCCACAGCGCGCTGTTGAGCACCACGACGACGACCACGAACCCGGCGACCCATCGTCCAGCAGTGCCCGGGTCGACGCCCCCCGGCCGGAGCCAGCGCCCCACCAGCCCGCCCAGGGTGAAGACCGACAGCCCCCACATCGCGACGTACGAGAGGAAGAGCGGGTTGAAGGGCGTCGCGAAGCAGAACATCAGCGCGTTGTAGGCCAGGTACGCCACGACACCGATCCAGACGGCACAGGCTCGGACCGAGCCACGGGACGCCACGGCCACCGAGGCGACCAGCAGCGGCACGGCGACGAACAGGACCACGGCCGCCGTGCCTCGGGCCGAGCCGTTCATGACCACGGTGCCGGACAGGACGTCGGGCTGGAGCAGTGAGCCTGCGCCGGCCACGGCGGAGGCCACGGCCAGCGCCCAGGTCAGGCGGACCAGGACCGGCGGGGCCAGGTCCGTGGGGTCGGTGCCGGTCGCGCTGCGGATCGTCGGCGACGTCATCGTGATCACCTCCGGAGCGGGTCGGGTTCCGGGGCCGTGGTGCCTCCGGCGAGGTGCGGCCAGTCAGCGCGCGCGGCCGGGACGAGCAGGGCCAGCGCCGGCACGCTCCACAGCCAGAAGCCCAGTCCGAAGAGCATCAGCAGGACCTGGAACACCACGACGCCGACCCAACCGACGCGGGCCGCCCGCCCTCCGAGCAGGAGCAGCAGGCCCAGGAGCAGCTCACCGGCCGCGAGCAGCAGGAACCAGAAGGTCGGGTCCGCCATCACCACGTCCTGCCACAAGCGGCGTACGACCGGCAGGAAGGACTCGTCGGCGAAGTGCTCGTAGATCGCCGGGTCGGCGATGACGAGACCGGCGTTGATGCCGGCAGTGACCAGGTAGAGGCCGCCCACGACGTGCCGCACGACGCGCGCCCACGCGGCGGCGCGCGGTGCCGGGTCGTTCATCGCGGTGCCTCCGGTGGTCGGCGCGGTGGTGTCTCCCCTCACGGTCGTGCCGCAACGGACCGGACCCTAGGGGCCAAGGTCCCCGACGCACCGGTCCGAGGACCCGGTCGCCGGCCGGAGGTGGCGGGTCGAGCGACGCGCCGAGTGGACTGACCGGCTTGGCCACGCCCGGCACCATGGAGGTGCGGGGACGTCAGCGACATCCGGGAAGGAGCTCGACGTGACCACCGAACCGGGCGACCACGACCACGACGACAACCACGAGGAACCGGTGCTGCCGGAGAATCCGCGCGCGCGTCTGGCCGAGACCGTGCAGGCGCTCGAGGACCAGCACGCAGACGACGGTCCGGACGGGGAGGAGCCAGTGCGCGGAGACGACGTGAGCGAGTCGCCGGACGCCGACGAGATGGAGGGCCTCCCGGGACCACCCTCCGGGGAGCCGGACGAACCTGCCGGCTGAGGGCACCCACGCCCCCGGGGGGCCCGGCCTGACGGAGGCTCGGGGATGCCAGTCCGCCAGACCGGGGCTCGGGGGCCTCCCCCACCAGGGGGATGCGGTGCGAGGGGGAGGCGCGACGAACAGTCTTCCGGGCGGGCAGAGCCCGGCCCTCGCCCCCATGAGCGATCTTGTCTGGTCCCTCCGCACTAGATCCGGGCCGGCGGCACCGTCACCGGCCCGGGAGCAGGCCCTCGCGCACCGCGATCGACAGCGCCTCCAGCTTGGAGCGAGCGCCCAGCTTCGAGGACAGGTTGGCGACGTGGTTGCGGACCGTGTGGACGCTGACGACCAGGCGATCGGCGATGGCCGCATTGGTCAGCCCCTCCGACAGCAGCCCGAGCACCTCGCGCTCGCGCTCGGTGAGAGTCTCGCGCCCCGCCCGGCCGGAACGGTTGAGCCGTGGCAGCAGCCGCGCCAGCATCTCCGGGGAGATCACTGCCTCCCCCGCTGCCGCCGCCCGGACGGCCGAGGTGACCTCGGGCAGGCTGCGGGTCTTGGAGAGGAAGCCCGAGACACCCGCCTCGATCGCCGAGACCATGACGTGCTCGGCGGCGCTGGCGGTCAGGATGATCACCGCCATCGAGGGCCGTAGTGTGCGCAGCCACCTCACGGCGTCGACCCCGTCGCCGTCGGGCAGCCGGTGGTCGAGCAGCAGGACGTCGGGCGTCGTCGTGGGGATCAGCGCGGCCGCGCGCTCAAGGGTGCCCGCGGCGCCCACGGCGACGAGGTCGGGCTCGGCGTCGAGCGCCTGCGCGAGTGCGCTGGCCAGGACCTCGTGGTCGTCGACGATGAGCACCCGTACGGTGTCGGATGCTTCCACGCCGCCTCCCGCAGGTGTCATCGGCACTCGTCCGGTCTAGCGCCAACGTACTAGACGGGTGATGCCCGCAGCCGGTGCTCCCGGCCTCTCGCCGGGTGACGATGGCTCCGGAAGGCCGACGCCCCGGTCGGTCGCGACAGGCACAGAGGAGACCGGACCCGTGGGGCTGCCGATCAGGGTCGTCGTCGCGGACGACGACGAGATGATCCGCACCGTGCTGTCCGAGGTCATGGCCAGCGACACCCGCTTCACGGTGGTGGGCGAGGCGGCCGACGGGATCGAGGTGCTCGACGTCGTGGCCAGGTCCGGCGCCGACGTCGTGCTGCTGGACGTCCGGATGCCGTCGGGCGGCGCGACCGCCGCCCGCGCGCTGCTGCAGCAGGGGATGCCCGTCGTGGTCGTCGCCGTGTCGGCCGAGACGTCACCCGACACGATCGCCTCCCTGCTCCGGGCGGGCGTGCGCGGCTACCTCTCGAAGGGGCGGCTGGGTCCCCAGCTCCCCGACCTGGTGGCGCGCTGCCTCGCGGGTGAGGTGATCCTCGCTGTGCCGACCGCAGCTCACGCGGTGAAGAAGCTCATCCACGGCCACTAGGTCTCACGCGGCGGGCCCCGCTCCGTCGGGGAGCCACAGCCGGACGGTGGTCCCCACCCCGGGCGTCGAGGCCACCTCGACCGTCCCCCCGGCGACCGCCGCACGGTCGCGCATGCCGGGGAGGCCGAGGTGTCCGGGACGGTCGTCGGCCCGGGTGGTGTCGAACCCCCGGCCGTCGTCGACGACCGACACCACGACGCCGCCGTCGCGGTCGTGGACCTCGATGACCACCCGGTGAGCGTCGGCGTGCTTGCGAGCGTTGACGATGGCCTCCTTGGCGACCCGGTAGGCGGTCACCCGCGTGCCCTCCGGCAGCGCGCGACCGCCCTCGCCCTCCACGCTCCAGCGAACGGCGTCCTCGAGGACGTACGCCGCCGCCTCGGCCAGCGCGTCGGTGAGGTCGCCCTGCTGGGCCGGTGACTCGAGGTCGAACAACAGGTGGCGCAACCGGTCGGTGGCACCCCGGACCGTGTCCCGCAGGCTCTCCACGTGCGGCAGCAGCTCGGGCTGGGTGCCGGCCAGCTCGCGGTGCAGCAGCGAGAGCCGCAGCTCCACGGCCGCGAGCGCCTGCACCGAGTCGTCGTGCACGTCGGCGGCGATCCGCGCGCGCTCGTCCTCCTGCGCCTGCACCAGGTGCCCGAGCAGCAGCTGGCGCTGGTCGGCCAGCAGCTGGACCTCCCGCTCGGCCGCCAGCCGCTCGGTGATGTCCCGCTGCACCGTGGCCAGCAGCCACGGCTCCCCCGTGTCGGGGTGGCGGATCAGGAAGCTGTTGATCGCGACCGAGATCGGTGGCCCGCCCCTCAGGTCGCGCAGCGTGGACTCGCCCTCCCAGTACCCCTCGGCGACCACGGCGGGCTGCTCGACCTCGATCGAGGCGCGGATGCCTTCCTCGGTGAGGTAGTCGGAGATCGTCGTCTCGGTCACGTCGGTGTCCGGGGCCAGCCCGACCATGGCGCGACCGGCCGGGTTGACGTACTGCACCTGGCCGTCGACGCCGGCGATGGCGATGAAGTCGCTCGACGCCTCGACCAGTGAACTGAAGCGGCGCAGCGCCTGCTCGGCGCCCTTGCGGTCGGAGATGTCGCGCTGGATGGTCGCGACCAGCCAGGGTTCGCCGGACTCAGGGTCGGTGAGCCGGAACGTCGACGCGACCACCGGGATCGGCGGGCCGCCCCGGTGGTCGCGCAAGGCCGACTCGCCCTCCCAGTGTCCCTCGGCCAGCACGACCGGCAACCGTTCCTCGATCCACACCGCCAACGCCTCCGGCGGGAGGTAGTCGTCGACGGTGGTCGCGGAGATGTCGGTCTCGGGCGCCATGCCGATGAGGCGGCGCCCGCCCGGGTTGAGGTAGAGCAGTCGACCGGAGGTGTCGGCGATGCCGATGAAGTCGCTCGAGGCCGCGACCAGCGACTGGAAGCGCTCCAGCTCGCGCTGCTTGGCGTCGAGGTCGGCGCTGGCGGCCTGCCGGTCGACGGTCAGCGTGGCCCAGCCACGCACGAGGGCGACGACCACTCCCGCAGCGCCGAAGGCGGTCCCGGAGAGCGGCACCGTGTGCGTGGCGTCGTAGGCGAGGACGCCGACACAGACCATCGCCAGCGCAGCGGGCACCACCAGCCCCGCGGCGCCCTCGTGCCGCGGACCCCGCACACCGGTCTCGGGCAGCCAGGCGGCGAGCGCGATCAGGGCCGTCCCGCCGAGCGACAGCGGCGTGAGGATCGTGCCGGGCCGGAACTGCCCGGCAGCGGTCAGGTAGAGGAAGACGCAGTCGACCAGCGCCAGCGCGACCACCCCGACACTCATCGACAGCGCCGCGGGAGCCAGCCGCCACCGAGCGGCGAGCAGGCCGGCGATCAGGATCAGCTGGGCGACGTCGATCAGGGGGTAGACGAGATTGGTCACCACCGCCTCGGACGGGGTTCCCGGAAGGGTCAGCGCGACCAGCGTCGGGTAGAGCAGCGACGACGCCAACGCGGCCGCGGCGAGCCCCCCGAGCAACGCGTCGAGCACGAGGGTCCGAGAGACACGCGGCAGGTGGATCCGCGCCAACAGCCACAGGGCCACCACGAGCAGCAGCCCGCTGATCAGCCACCCCATGTCGGCGAGCGAGGGGTACGGCGGCTGCCGCCCGAGCACCGTGATCGACCAGATGAAGGCGAAGGCCCGCAGTCCCAGCGCGGTCGCCACCAGCGACCAGAGCAGCCGGTGCTCGGTCCGGAGCGCGGGCCGGAGCGCCGCGATCGCGGCCGCCAGGACGTAGCCGGTGCACTGGACCCACCCGTCCCAGAGCGGGACGAAACCGGGTCCGGAGCGCACCCCCGGGACGGTCGAGACCGCCAGCGCCGACCACAGGACCGCCAGCGCCAGCAGCGGGGTCCGAGCGACCTGCGCGACCTTGCGGTCGCGATCCGGCAACGTCTCCCCCACGCGTCTCAGCTCCCGTGGTCGACTGCCCTCAGGCTACGTGGGCGGGGTCAGTGTTCGTGCCGCGGCACGAAGTCGTCCGGCTCACTGTCGATCATGTAGTTGCGATCGCCCTTGATGCCGTCGACCATCCGCTCCAGCCATGTGTCGTCGCCGGTCTCGATCTCCCGCTCGGCGAGCTGGTCGCGCAGGTACTGCACCAGGTCCTGGTCGGTGCCCGCGTCGTGGGCCACGGAGGTCGCGTCCACCGCGGCCTGCAGGTCAGCGTCGTACGTCGCCACGTGGTCTGCTCCCTCGGATCGGCCGGCGCCGCCGTACCGACGGCGCCACGCCCCACTCTAGGTGGAGCCGCCCGGCTCCAGCCGGGTGCCCGGGACGACCACCGCACCGTCGGCGACGGTGCTGTCCCGCCCCAGCAGCACGAGGGCGTCGCTGTCGTCGAGGTCCACGTCCGCGGACCCGACGCGGGCCCCCGCACCGATCCGCGAGTGCTTGTCGACGATCGCCCCGGCCACCTCGGCTCCGGCGCAGACCACGACGTCGGCGAACAGCACGGAGTCGGTGACCCGGGCACCCGCCTCGACGCGGACGCCCGGGCCCAGCACGCTGCGCACGACGCGCCCGGCGACGACGCAGCCCGAGCTCACCATGCTGTCCACCGGCTCGGCGCCGTCGAGCAGCCGCGCCGGCCCCCGCTGGGTGTGTCGGGTGAGGATCGGCCATTCCGGGTCGTTGAGGAGCCCGAGGTCGTCGGTGAGCAGCTCGCGGTGGGCACGCAGGTAGTAGTGCGGCTGCCCGAGGTCCCGCCAGTACCCCGCGGAGCCGAAAGGCACCGACACGCCCGCGCGCCACCAGGCGTGGCAGCAGGTGTTCGCCGAAGTCGCCGAGCCCGGTGTCGCCCTGGCCCGCGTCGGCGCCCAGCTCGCGGTGGAGCTCCTCGAGGACGTCGACGAGGGCGCCGGGCGCATAGGCGATGACCTCGGTGGCGACCACGCCGTGGTCGGGACGCTCGGGCTTGTAGGCGATGTCGACCACCCGTTCGTCCTCGACCGTCACCACGGCGTGGTCGGCCGCCTCGGCAGGGTCGACCTCGGTGGTGACGACCGTGCACTCGTCGCCCCGGGCGAGGTGCACCTCCACCAGCTCGGCGAAGTCGAGCCGGTAGAGGTGGTCGGCGCTCATCACCAGCACCACCTCGGGAGCCGCCTGTCGGACCTGGTCGCGGATGCGATACAGCTCGTCGGCGTTGCCGCGGGCGAAGCCGTCGTCGTCAGCGCCTCCGGTGCCCTCCTCCGGCATCAGCAGGCGCAGGCCTCCCACGGTGCGGTCGAGGTCCCACGGCCGACCGTTGGCGACCTGGTCCTCCATCGACGTGCCGTGGTACTGGATGGAGAGCCAGACCTGGCTGATCCCACTGTGGGAGAGGTTGGACAGGGGGAAGTCGATCAGCTGGTAGACGCCGGCGACCGGGAGGGCGGGCTTCGCCCGCTCCCGCGTGAGGACGTCCATGCGGTTGCCCGCACCACCGGCCTGGATGATGGCGAGTGCGCCCGAACGTCCCATGCCCGACATGCTGGCAGAGGCCGGCCCGGTCACGCCTGCGGCGGCGCCGAGTCCCGCAGCGCCTCGAGCAGGGGTCCGGCGGCCTCGTCGAGGAACTGACCGGTGCGGTCGTCCCCGACCTGCACCAGGGCCACGTCGGTGGATCCGGCGTCCCAGAACGCCGAGACGGACTCGTCGATCGCGTCGAGATCGGGCCCGCGCGGGATGTTGTCGGCGACCCGCTCGGTCACCTGTGCCACCGCACCCAGCACGCTCCAGGCGTACGACGCGTGCCCCTGTGCGCCCAGCCACGGCAATGAGTGGTCGCTCATCACCTCGAAGTCGATTGCGACCTCCTCCGCGCGCCTCGCCTGGTCGACCAGCGAGCGAGAGCCGGACTGCTCGGTCATGAGGGTGTACCCGAAGCGGGTCATGCGTGCCTTCCGGTGGGACGTCGCGGGGCGCGCCCCACGGTAGGAACCGCCCGGGCACGCCCGACACCTCCCTGGGGAGGAGTCAGGCAAGGAGCAGCACGCCGGCGAGGGCCACCAGCCAGCTCGCGAAGCTGCCGACGAGGAAGTATTCGGTCAGCCGGTGGATGCGCTCCTGCTCGCGCCGCGCCTGGAGCTCGGGAAACCGCAGCAGTCCCTTGGCGGCCACGACCACGGTGGCCGCCGTCACCTGGCCGGCCAGGGCCAGCGAAAGGATCAGCAACCGCTCCATCGGACCGAGCAGCCGCCCACCCTTGAGCCGGGTCGCGGGGTCGCTGGGGGTGCCCTCGCGCGCGGGATTCACGGTGTGGGTCGCCGCGAGCACCAGCCGGACCACGACGTTGCCGGTGGACATCTGGAGCAGCACCACCCCGAGCAGCAACAACGCCCGGTCGGGGGTGAGACCCGCGATCAGCGGCAGGCCCACTCCGTCGAGCCACCGGCCCAGCAGGCCGTCGGCCGCCGGTGCAGCGCCGGACACCAGGATCGCCAGGCCCACGCCGCCCGCGAGCACCAGCAGCGGCAGCCACGCCCGCCCGGTGGCGAACCCACGGGTGACGGCCTCGGCCCAGGCCACGACGATCACCACGATGCCCGCGAGGGCGAGCAGGTCGGGCCCGCTCGTGAGCCCCGAGCCGAGCGCCACGACCACGGCGACCGCGGCGCCCACGGCCGCGGGGAGGTGGCGCATCCGGCGCACCCGCCGTACCGAGAACGTGAGGTCGGTGACGGCGATGCCGACGAGCAGCAGCCCGAGCCAGCTCACTCGACACCTCCCATCAGGTCGTCCATGGCGAGCACGATGCCGAGCCCGTCGTGGCGCACCCGCTGGGAGACCGCTGAGGTGGACACGCCCTCGGCCTCAGCGATCTCACGCTGGGTGCGCCCGGCCATCAGACCACGCAGCACGGACAGCCCGCGCTCCGACAGGCGGCCGACCAGCGCATCACGCCCGAGCAGCGCGGCGTCGAGCGCGCCGCCGTCGGGCCCCGGGACCCCCCCGACGCGGCGGTAGAGGGTGCGAGCGGACCGGGTCGCCGGACGCTCCTGGGCGGCCTCGGCCGCGTCGATGGCCGCACGGGCGGCCCACCACCCCGGACCGTCCTCGATGCCGCGCTCGGCGTCCAGCGTCTCGACCGGACCGTGGCCGATGCCGTGGCGTACGTCGGCGCCGGGCAGCAGGGCCAGCCGCAGCGCGAGCGTGGCCCGGAGCGCATCGCCCACGGTCGCGAAGGAACCCTGGTACTCGTCGCCGACGGTCAACCGGAGGTCCGCGGCGTACTGGTCGTTGACCTGGTCGAGGGCGCGGGCGACCCGCGCGTGCAGGGCGGCGCGGTCAGCGGCACGGCGGGAGCCGACGACGTCACCGATGACGACGACAGCCGGAGGCTTCACCTCGGTCATATGAAGATCATACCTTCATCTTGCCGGGATGAAGCCAGACCCTCACTCGTCGGCGTCAGGGACAGGCTCCGCGAGCGGCACCCTGACCGTGAACACGCTGCCCGACTCGTCGCCGGACGCCGCGATGATCTCGCCCCCGTGGCCGCGGACCACGGCGGCCGCGAAGCTCAGGCCGAGGCCCGCACCCGGCACTCCCCGGACCCGGACCGCGCGCGAGCGGTAGAACGGCAGGAAGAGGGACGACGGCTCGTCGTCGTCACCCAGGCCGACGCCGTCGTCGACGACCTCGATCACCGCGTCCGATCCCTCGGCCCGGGCCGAGCAGGTCACCCTGCCGCTGCCGAGGGTGAACTTGGCAGCGTTGACCACGAGCTCCTCGACCACCTGCACCAGCCGGTGCCGGTCGGCCACCACCGGCAGCGGGACGTCGCCCGGCTCGAGCGCGAACGCGACCCGTTCCAGGCCGCTCGCGGCCAGGGAGACCCGTGCCGAGGACACGACCTCCCGCAGGTCGAACTCGCTCATCTGCAGCTGGGTCGCCTGGGACTCCAGGCCACCGATGAGCAGCAGCTGGTCGGCGAGGCCGCTCAGCCGCTCGCTGTTGCGGGCGATCGCAGCGACGAACTTGCGCTGCATCATGGTCAGCTGCCCGCCCTCGCCCTCGCGCAACAGCTCGGTGTAGCCGGTGACGCTCGCGACCGGCGTACGGAGCTCGTGGCTCAGCGTGTCGAGCAGCCCCCGGGTGACCCGGTCGAGGGCCGACGGCTCGTCGTCGGCAGGGACCGCGTCGGCGACACGCACCGGGTCCACCGTGGTGGCCGGGCCGAGGTCGGTCATCACCACGCGAGAAGACTCATCACCCGTGGCGACGGTGACCTGGGCCCAGCGGCCCTGCCGCGTCGTGCCGTCCTTGGCCGTCAGGGGTCCCTCGACGATCCCGCCGACCGCGCCCGGGTCCTGGTGGGCGGTGCGCAGCACGTCGCCCAGCTCGCCGGTGGCCAGGGTCTCCCAGACCGGGCGGCCGAGCAGCTCGTGCTCGTGGAAGCCGCTCCACGCCAGCAGCGAGTCGCTCACGCCCACGACCACCGCCGTGCCGCCCTCGAGGACGATCGCGTCGACGCAGACGGACTCGGCAGCCACGACCTCGGGCTGCTGCACGGCCGTCACGAGTCGCCCCCGGCGCAGGAGGACACACCGACGGCGGCGAGGGGCCGGACGACGTCGTGGTGGAACTGATCCGCCGACACGACGTCGCCCACACGCTGAGACCTGATCATGGACCACTCCCGTGCTGAGACGACGTCCGACTCTAGAACGGGAGGGAGGCCCGCGACTCAGGAATGGGAGGAATCGATCGCCTCGTCAGGGGGCGTCCGCCCCTCAGTTGAGGACGCGCATCGACTCCGGCAGCCCGCCACCCGCCTGGACGTCCTCGACGAGCTCCTGGAGCGCGGTCAGGGCGACCCGCTGGGAGTTGGGGCCGTAGGAAACCCGCGCGACGCCGAGCTCCTCGAGCCGCGCCGGCGGCAGCGACCCGGGCACCCCGATGAGCGTCAGCCGCTGCGGGCCGACGGCGTCGACGAGCGTGGTGACCTGCTGCTCGTCCAGCTTGCCCGGCACGAAGACGACCGGCGCCCCCGCGTCGACGTAGGCCTTCGACCGCTCCACGGCGTCGGCGAGTACGTCGGCCGGGTCGCGGTCGCCGGCCCTGAGGAACGCGTCGGTACGGGCGTTGAGGACGAAGTCGGGGACGCCCTCGTCGGCCGCCGCGGCCATGATCGCCCCGACCTGGGCCGTCGCCTCGGCGAGCGGTTTCATCTGGTCCTCGATGTTGGCACCGACCACGCCGATCCCGATCGCCCGGCGGATGGTGTCGGGGGCGTCGCCGTAGCCGCCCTCGAGGTCGGCGCTGACGGGCAGGTCGACCGCCTCGACGATCCGTCGGCACATGTCGAGCATCTCCTCGACCGGGATCCGCTCGCCGTCGGGGTAGCCCAGCGTCGCCGCGATCGAGTGGCTGGCGGTCGCCAAGGCGCGGGTGCCGGGGACGGCGGCGACCGCCTTCGCGCTGATCGCGTCCCAGACGTTGACGACGGTGAGCAGGGTGGGGTCGCGGTGCAGCCGGAGCAGGTCGGTGGCTCGGGAGGAGGTGGTCATCCCCGCATCGTAGGGCCGGTCACGACCAGTGCCGCCGGATGACCGTGGTGACGTCGAGCGGGCTGGCGTCCTGCTGGGCCGCGAGCACCCCGGCGCCCTCCGGGGAGCTGGTGGCCACCGCCTCGCCCCCGCCCAGCCAGTGGTCCCACGCGGCGGCGAACTCAGCGGCGCGCCTCCGGTTCGTCCCCAGGGCGGTGGGTACGGCGTGCCACACCACCGCGTCGGCCGTCACCCGGCCGTCCGCTGCGGCCAGGGCCCGACCCGGCGACAGGTCGAGATCGGTGACCACCCACCGGGGCACGAGGTAGCGCGGGAGCGCGATCGGCGAGACCACCTCGTCGAGCGCCTCGGCGAACAGCCCGGACTGGTCCTCGGGGACGCCACGCAGGAGGCAGCGGTAGTCGCCCACCTCGTCGAGCTCGACGTCGACGGCGGCGGCGCCCTGCGACACCAGACCCGCCCGGTGGAGGCCGTCGGCGACGGCACAGGCGATCCGGAGCACCGACACCGAGGTCGTGGCCTCGCGCAGCAGGCGACGTCCCTCCTCCACCCGCTGGCGGCGCAGCCACACCAGCGGCGCGACGACGGCGGCGACCACGGCGACGGCCAGGACGGGGTGCACGGCGTAGGCGACCCAGGCAGCGGCGAGCGCGGGCATGACCCAGACCCAGCTGACCGGGGAGCGGGGTGCGACGGGGAGCCCGTCGCGGCGCTGCTCGAGGCCGCCGGGCCGGACGACGACGGCCGGCGGTCCGGCGGCCATGCCGACCAGTCCCGGCCGGGACGGGAGGATCCGCACCGCCCGAGCCGGGCGGTCGTCGTAGGGCTGTCCGACCTGCCACCGCTCCCCCAGGTCGCCGCGCTGCTGGCTGCGCGCGACCATCCGGGCGTTGACCGCGTCGAACTCCTCGACGGGCGGTGGCCGGTACGGCGAGAACGCCGCGTCGAGGTGGGCGACCCCGTCGACGACGTCGCCGTCGGCGTCGACCCCGAAGAAGCCGTCGTGCTTGCGGACCAGCCGCTGCCAGTCGTTGTCGCCGCGCGGATGGTCCGGCGTCACGCACACCACCGACCAGTTGAGCGCCACCTTGTCGGGCCACCGCGGGTCGGTACGGAGCGCGCGCCCGCGGGTCTGGACGACCGCCGTGGTGGTGGTCGCCGCGGTGAGGTCGACCAGGCCGCTGATCCGCCGCGCGTCCCAGCCCTCCCCCAGCAGGCCCCGGGTGCCGATGAGGACCCGACACCGGCCCTCCTCGAAGAACCGGGTCACGTGCGGCACCCACGTGCGGCTGGACCACGGACCCTCGAGACGGTGGTCACCGGCGTCGTCGGCCAGCACCTGCAGCCGCTCGTCGCCCACGAAGTCACGCAGCGCGGCGAGGGTCTGCGGGGCGCCCGACACGGTGCTGCCGGTGACCAGGAGGGGGTCGAGACCCGCCGCGACCGGGTCCTCGAGCATCCCGGTCAGCACCGACCAGGCCGACCCCGCCTGCTGGTCGAGGACGCCCTCCAGCGCCGAGGGCAGCGTGGCCGACGCACGCTCGTGGTCACAGAGCACCAGCATGCGCAGCCGGTCTCCGAGCGCGAGGTGCTCGTGCCCGACGATCTCGACCGCCGCCCGGGTCTTGGCCTCCGACCGCGCGAGCACCCGGTCGACGGGCGACCGGCCCCGTCGGATGCCCCGGCGCGTCCACTGGTAGCCGACCCCCGGCAGCGCGCGGCGTACGACGGCGAGGACCCGCGCGTCGTCGTCGGTGCCGCCGGTGTCGAGGCCCTCGCACAACCAGTCCTCGGCCAGCCGGACCCAGTCGTCGACGGTGGGCGGCTGCTGGTGCTGCTCCCCTGGCCGCGCGCCCTCGGGCAGCGCGAGCAGGCCGGCCTGGTGCAGCCGCAGTGCGGCGGAGGTGAGCTCGGGCTCCTTCCGCGACAGAGCGAGCCAGGTCATCGTCTGCCCCACCGGGGCCACGAACCGTCGGTCGACCCACTCGAGGAACGGCACGGACCCGACCGCGGGGTCGGTGAGCACGGCCACCAGCTCCCGGAACCGCAGCCCCTCCGCCTCGAGCCACTGCGCCTCGGCGGTGGTCGGCGTGGTCAGCCACGCGAGCTCGGCGAACGGCGCCAGGTCGCCCTCGCGGACCAGTGCGGGGATCGTCGCCTCCGACGCCACCTCGCCGAACAGCGTCGAGACGAGGGCTGCCTGGTCCTTCGTGAGCGCCTCGGGCGGCGTGGCGGTGAGCCCGAGCACCTCGGCGTCGGGGAGCAGGTGGAGCAGCTCGGCCAGCAGCTCGCCCCAGACCTCGAGCAGGTGGTGGCACTCGTCGAGCACGAGCAGCAGGTGCCCCTCCCGCTGCATCGCCTCGACGAGGGCCCGGCCGTTGTCGTGGAGCCGCGCCAGCAGCGACTCCGCCGCCCCGTCGTCGTCGACCTCGGCGTCGGGGTCGAACACGGCGAGCGACTGGTAGGTCAGCACCGTCACCTGGTGGCCGAGGTCGCGGTCGGCGCCTCCTTCGAGGCCGGCCACCGCCGCCTGCGCGAGCCACTGCGACTGGATCGCCGTGTTGGGCCCGAGGACCACGACCCGAGCCACCTCACCCGCCCGGGTGCGCGCGAGCGCCGCCTCCAGGCCCACCCGGGTCTTGCCCGCGCCGGGTGGCAGCACGACCCACGAGCGCTCCTGACCCGATCGCCACCGTCGCTCGAGCGCCTCCAGGGCGAGCCGTTGGTGCCGCCGGAGCGGAGGCGGCCCGGCCACCGGGTCCGGGACGGTCACCCCCAGAACACCCGCTCGACGACCGCGTGGGTGCGCCGGGTACGCCGCAGGTAGTCGTTGACCATCTCGTCGGACCCGCCCACGGAGTAGCCGACGGTGAGCGCCACCGCGGCCTTCTCCCGGGTGTCGCGGGGCAGCTGGTCGGCCGGCCGACCGCGCACCAGCGTGATCGCGTTGCGGACCCGGCTGACGGTGCGCCAGCCCTCGGCGAGGACCGCGGCGTCGGCGGCGGAGACCAGCCCGGCGTCGCGAGCGGCCTCCAGCGCCTCGAGGGTCTGGGTGGTCCGCAGCCCGGGTACGTCGGCACCGTGCTGGAGCTGGAGCAACTGGACGGTCCACTCGATGTCGGCGAGCCCGCCGCGCCCGAGCTTGAGGTGGGTGTTGCGGTCGGCGCCGCGGGGCAGCCGCTCGGTGTCCACCCGCGCCTTGATCCGCCGGATCTCGACGACGTCGTCGTGGCTGAGCCCGCCCACCGGGTAGCGCAGCGGGTCGACCATCTCGGTGAACCGTCGGCGCAGGTCCTCGTCGCCGACGACGGCGTCGGCGCGGAGCAGCGCCTGCGACTCCCAGACCCGGGACCACTTGGCGTAGTAGGCGGCGTACGCCTCGAGGGTGCGTACGAGCGGCCCCTGCTTGCCCTCGGGCCGCAGCCCGGCGTCGATCTCCAGCGCCGGGTCGGGCCCCGACGCCGTCAGCAGCCGGCGCAGCTCGTGGGCCACGGCCATCGCGTAGCGGCCGGCCTCCTGCTCGTCGGCGCCCGGCCGGGGGTCGTGGACGAAGAGCACGTCGGCGTCGGAGCCGTAGGACAGCTCGAACCCGCCGTAGCGGCCCATCGCGACCACCGCCATCGCGGTCGGCGCCTCGTCGAGGCCCCGAGCGTCACGGACCGCGCGCTCGGCCACCTCCAGCGTGGCCTCGAGGGTGGCATCGGTGAGCCGCGACAGGCCCCTCCCGACATCGGCCTCGTCGGTCTGGCCGAGTAGGTCGCCGGCGGCGATCCGCAGCAGCTCGCGCCGCCGGATCGCCCGGATGCCGCGGACCGCGTCGTCGGCGACGGTGTGCCGCCCGGCGGTGGCGGCCATCTCGGCCACCACGGTCTCGGCGGGCGCCGGGGTGAGGTCCTCCCCCAGCATCTTCACGCCCTGCGGCTCGCGCTCCAGCAGGTCGGTGACGTAGCGCGAGGTCGCGAGCACGGTCGCCAGCCGCTGGGCCACCTCGCCCTCGTCGCGCAGCGTCGAGAGGAACCAGGGCGTGCTGCCGAGGTGCTCGCTGATGCGGCGGAAGCCGAACAGGCCGGAGTCCGGGTCGGGGCAGTCCGCGAACCACTCGAGCATCACCGGCAGCAGCGTCCGCTGGATGGCGGCCCGGCGCGAGACCCCCGCGGTCAGGGCCTCGAGGTGGCGCAGCGCCGCCTTCGGGTCCGCGTAGCCCAACGCCGCCATCCGCGCGGTCGCCGCCTCCGGCGAGAGCCGGGCGCCCTCGCCGGGGATCCGGGCCACGGCGGCGAGCAGCGGGCGGAAGAACAGCTTCTCGTGGAGCCGCCGCACCTCGCGACGGTGGTGCTGCCACGCGTCGTCGAGCGCCTTCTCGGAGTCGGTGAGGAAGCCCATGCTGCGCCCGAGCCGCCGCAGCGCGGCGTCGTCGTCGGGCACCACGTGCGTACGCCGCAGCTGGTGGAGCTGGATCCGGTGCTCGAGGGTGCGGAGGAACGCGTACGCCTCGTGGAGCGCCTCGCCGTCGGGACGGCCGACGTAGCCGCCCTCGGTCAGCGCGTGCAGGGCGCTGAGCGTGGTGGGGTCGCGCAGCCGCTCGTCGGCACGACCGTGGACCAGCTGCATGAGCTGGACGGCGAACTCGACGTCGCGCAACCCGCCCGAGCCCAGCTTGAGCTGCCGCTCGGCCTGGTGGGCCGGGATGTGGTCGAGCACCCTGCGTCGCATCGCCTGGACGTCCTCGACGAAGCCGTCGCGCTCCGAGGCCCCCCACACCAGCGGCGCGACCATGGCGGCGTACTGCTGTCCGAGCGCACGGTCGCCCGCGACCGGCCTGGCCTTGAGCAGGGCCTGGAACTCCCAGGTCTTGGCCCACCGCTCGTAGTAACCCTCGTGGCTGGCCAGGGTACGCACCAGCGGCCCCTGCGTGCCTTCCGGCCGCAGGTCGGCGTCGACCGGCCAGAGCGTGCCCTCGCCGGTGTGGGCCGAGCACGCCTGCATCAGCAGCCCGGCGAGCTGGGTCGCGACCCGCGCCGCGGCGTGCTCGTCGACCCCCTCGGCGGGCTCGAAGCAGAAGATCACGTCGACGTCGGAGACGTAGTTGAGCTCGTGGGCGCCGCACTTGCCCATCGCGACCACGGCCAGCCGAGCGGTGGACGCGGCCTCCCCCACCTGGGCCCGGGCGATCGCCAACGCCGCCTCGAGCGCACCCGCGGCAAGGTCGGACAGCTCGGCAGCGGTGTCGTCGACGCCCTGACCGTGGGCCAGGTCGCGGGCGGTGAGTCGCAGCAGCAGCCGGCGGTACTCCACCCGGAGCGCGTCGAGCGCGACGTCGTGGACGGCCGTCGCCACCGGCTCGTCGGCGTCCGGGTCGGCCCCCACCGCCTCCAGCAGCCGGGCGCGTACGGCGAAGGCGGGTGCGCGGGTCGAGCCCAGCGTCGGGTCGGTGAGCTCACGCCAGTGGTCGGGGTGCCGCACCAGGTGGTCGGCCAGCGCGGTGCTGGCTCCCAGCACGCAGAGCAGCCGCATCGCCGTGCCCTCGTCGTCGGCGGTCTCGGCGAACATCGCGTCCGCGTCGTCCGTGGCGGCGGCCAGTCGGAGCAAGCCGGCCAGCGCCAGGTCGGGGTCGGCCGTCCGGCCCAGGAGGGGCAGCAGCGCGTCGGCATGCTCACCCAGCTGCTCCAGCAGCGGCTCCGCACGGTCGGTGTCGGTGAAGCCCGCGCGGACCAGACGGGAGCGGACGCCGGCGCGGTTCACGGAGGCCACGCTATCGGCCGCGGTCAGTCGGACAGCTCGCCGTGGCGTGCCAGCGCGACGGCTCCGCCCACGGCCAGCACGAATCCGACGGCCGCGACCACACCCCAGCCGGGTCGCGGCTGGTCCCCGAGCAGCAGCACCCCGACCAGGGCAGGGGCCACCGTCTCGCCCACGACCAGCGGGGCCGTGGCCTGGGTGACCGAGCCTCGCTGCAGGGCGATCGAGTACGCCAGCATCGCCAGCGCCCCCGCGGCCACGAGGGCGTACGTCGCCGGGTTGCGCAGCAGCACGGCTGCCGAGTCCCCCAGCCGGTCGAGGGAGAGGTCCGCCGGGAGCATCCGGGTCGCGACGGAGGTCGCCCCGAAGGCCAGTCCGGCGATCGCGCCGAGTCCTGCGGCCCCCCGTGCGCCGGGCAACCGTCCGAGAGGGACTGCGAGGAGAGCGAGCAGGAGCGTGGCAGCCAGGACTCCCCACTGCTCGGCCTCGCTCACCGACACGGTGCGGTCCTCCGCGGCGGACGCCGCCACCATGACCAGCCCGGCCAGCACCACGGCGAGCGCGACCCGGTCGCGGCGCGTCAGCGGCATGCCCAGGAACAGCGCGCCGAGGACCGCGGTCACGGCGAGAAAGCTCGCGACCACCGCCTGCACCACGAACAGCGGAAGCGCGCGCACGGCGACGAGGGACAGCACGAAGCCGAGCCCGTCGAGGCCGACGCCGACGAGGTAGCGCCAGGAGCGGACCAGTCGCACCAGCAGGCGGGGGTCTAGGCCCTCCACCGGCGGGGTGCCGCGAGCAGCGACAGCCTGCAGCACCGACCCCGCGCCGTAGCACAGGGCGGCCGCGAACGCCGTCAGCAGGGCGGGCAGCACGGACCGACGCTAGCGGACCTCCCGCCGATCCCCGTCGTGCTCCATACTGAGCCGGTGGCGAGTGGCCCAGCGTCCGGTCGCCGGCGCTCCGTGACCGACGCCGTCGACGCCTGCTTCTTCGCCTTCTCCGGTGTCGCGGCCTGCTGGTTCGCCTACGTCCTGCTCCGCGACGGAGTGCGACCGGGCTGGCCGTCGCTGCTGCTCGTGGTGTTCTGGCTCTTCTTCACCTACCTGGTGCTCCCCCGGCTGCACCGGATCCTCACCAGGATCTACCTCCCGGCGTACTTCATGGGCCGCACACGGACAAGCGACGGGCTGCTGGGCGACCCGGTGAACCTCGCCCTGCACGGACGCGAGGACCAGCTGCACGCGGCGATGACCACGGCTGGGTGGACGCGCGCGGACGAGCTGGGCCTGGGATCAGGCCGCGAGATCGTCGTGCGGACGCTGCAGCGCCGCAGCTATCCCGCGGCCCCGGTGAGCCCGCTCCATCTCTTCGAGAGGGTCCAGGACTTCGCCTACGAGCGGGAGGTGGAGGGCAGCCCGTCCCGGCGTCACCACGTACGGTTCTGGCGCTGCCCTGACGGGTGGCGGCTCCCGGGCGGGTTCGTGGTCGACTGGCTCGCTGCGGCGACCTACGACCGCAAGGTGGGCCTGTCCCTGTTCACGCTCCAGGTCACGCACAAGATCGACGAGAACACCGACGTGGAACGCGACTTCGTGACCAGCACCGTCGCGGGGGCCGACCCGGAGGTCGCCCTCGAGGTCCTCGAGCACTTCTCCTCCGGCTACCACGCGCGCAACGGCGGTGGCGACCGGATCCGCACCGACGGGAGCCTCCCGGTGCTGGACCTGCGGCGGGTCGGGAACGGTGAGCAGGAGCCGACGACCGCTCCCACCTCCGACGCCGACAGTCGTGACCGACGCCCGGCCTCCACCGTGGCCGGCGCCGGCATCGCCCTCCTCCGGGCCGTCGTCTACGCCGTGGCGGCGGTCTTCCTGCTGGTGGAGCCCGGCCACACCGACTTCCTGCGCGAGCTGGGCCTCTCGCCGGCCGAGGTCCGTGACCTGGCCCCCGTGCTGGCGGTCGGGATCGGCATCGCCGCGGTCGTCGACGCCGGCCTGGGCCTGGCCATCCTGGCGGGTCGCAACTGGGCGAGGCTGTCGCTGATGGCGGCCTGCTCCCTGACCGCCCTCACCGCCTTCCTCGCCACCGTCGGGAGCGATGGGCGGCCCCTCGGACTCGGCAGCCTGCCGAGCCTGGGGGGCAGCATCCTGGTCCTGCTCGCGCTCTCCAGCCCGAGCGCCCGCGAGCACGCGCTCCGCCGCCGGTTCGCCGAAATCGGGCCACCCGGGGAGTGACCTGCCGCCACTAGCCTCCCCGGAGCCACGGGGAGAGGAGCCGGCTCATGACGGAGGCAGGGCAGGAGCAGGGGCTGAGACGCTTCCTGCCGCTCGACGACCGCTGGCCTGACCGCTTCGCCACGGGCATGCTGCTGGCCGCGGCGTTCGTCACGGTCATCGCCGCGGTGCCGCCGTGGCACCGCACGTTCCTCGAGCCGAACGACCCGGTGTCGCTGCTCCTCGTCCCGATCGTCCCGAGCCTGGCCTACGCCGCCCTGCTGGTCGTGATGGCGGTCGCGCTGCGGCGCCGGCTCCGAGCCGCGTGGTGGCTCCTGCTCGGCTGGTGGTTGGTGGTCCCGGAGGTCGGCCGCGTGCTCGCCGTCGTCGAGGGCGAGGACGTCGTCCTGGCCGTGGTCGGTCTCGTCCTCATGGGCGCGGTGACCGTGGTGGCCGTGCGCGCGCGGGCGCAGTTCGTGGCCCATCGGGTCCCCGGCAGCCTTCGCGCGGCCGTCGCGATCTTCCTGCTCGGCGGCGCAGTGGTGCTCCTCGGTGGGGCGACGCTGGTCACCGCCTTCGGCACCTCCCCCGGCTTCGGGAGCTCGGTGACCTACGTCTTCGGGTCGATGCTCAGCGACCTCGGTCGACTCGCCACCGACTCCGCCGTCCACGCCCCGTGGTGGCTGCGCGGCGTGGTCGGCCTGGCCGGCGCCGTCGTCGTCCTTGCCGCGGCGGCCGTGCTCTTCCGACCTCCTCCCGGTACTCGCAGGCTCGGCGTTCCCGACGAGGCCGCGGTGCGGGCCCTGCTCCGTGACTTCGGTGACCACGACTCGCTGGGCTACTTCTCCACGCGCCGCGACAAGGTCGTGGTCTGGGACACCGCCGACGCGGCCACGGCCCGGTCCGGCGTGTCCTACCGGGTGATCGGCTCGGTGAGCCTGGCCAGCGGCAACCCGCTGGGAGATCCCCGGTACTGGCCGGAGGCGATCCAGCGGTGGCAGCACGTCGCCCGGGCCAGCGGGTTGTCCCTCGCCGTGATGGCCGCCGGTCACGACGCCGCGCTCGCGTACGCCGAGGCCGGCCTGACGATGCTCGAGCTCGGCGACGAGGCGATCGTCGACCTCGGCGCGTTCTCGCTGGGCGGTCCGGGCATGCGCGCGGTCCGGCAGTCCGTGTCCCGCCTGCAGCGGCGGGGCTACACGACCCGCGTGGTGCGTCACGCCTCGCTGACCCGGGCCGACTTCGACGCTCTCGCCGAGGCGGCCGCACAGTGGCGGGGCGACGGCGGTGACGAGCGGGGCTTCTCGATGGCGCTCGGTCGCCTGGGCGACCCGCTCGACGGCAGCTGCCTCCTGGTCGAGGCGTACGACGCCGAGGATCGGCTGCGCGGTTTCCTGAGCTTCGTGCCGTGGGGACGCACCGGCCTCTCCCTCGACCTGATGCGGCGCGACCCCACGTCCGACAACGGGCTGGTGGAGCTGATGGTGGCCGGCCTCGCGGGTCAGGCCGCCACGTTCGGGATCGGGCCGGTGTCGCTCAACTTCGCCATGTTCCGCGAGGCCTTCGAGCGCGGCGCCCAGGTCGGCGCGGGACCGCTGGCCCGGCTGTGGCGACAGGGCCTGCTCCTGGCGAGCCGGAACTGGCAGCTGGAGTCCCTCTACCGCTCCAACGCGAAGTACCTGCCGGAGTGGCAGCCCCGCTACCTCGGGTTCGAGTACGCCTCCGACCTGCCCCGCGTCGGCGCCGCGGCCGGCAGCGCCGAGGGCTTCCTGACGACCCCGTCCGTCTCCCTGCTCCGGCGGCAACCGAGCACCGAGGACCCGCTCGACACCGCCGGCCAGGACCACGCGGCCGCGGTCCTCGCGCTGGTCCCGCCGGCGCGCGACGTGGTGGCGGAGGCGATCTCGACCGCCCACCTCCCCGAGCAGATGCGGGTACGCCGCGCCAAGCTCGACCGGTTGCGGGAGCAGGGGGTCGACCCCTACCCGGTCACCGCCCCGCGGACCCACACGCTCGCCGAGGCCCGGCAGCTCGTGGGCGACCAGCCGCCCGACGTCGAGACCGGCGTCGAGGTCTCCGTCGTCGGCCGCGTGCTCCTGAAGCGGGACATGGGGCACCTGGGTTTCGCGACCCTGCGCGACGGGTCCGGTGACCTGCAGGTCATGGTGGACGCGCAGCACCTGGACGCCACGTCGCTCTCCTTCTGGGAGCACTCCGTCGACCTCGGTGACCACGTCGGGGTCACCGGTGAGCTGGTCACGACCCACACCGGCGAGCTCTCCGTCCGCGCTCGCGCGGTCATGCTCACGAGCAAGTCGCTGCGGCCCCTGCCCGACAAGCACCGGGGTCTCACCGACCCCGACGCCCGGGTCCGGATGCGGTACGTCGACCTGATCGTGCGTCCGGACGCCCGGACCACCGCCTACCAGCGCGCAACCATCGTCCGCAGCGTGCGGGACTCGCTGCAGACACGCGGCTTCACGGAGGTGGAGACGCCCATCCTGCAAACCATCCACGGTGGCGCGAACGCCCGCCCGTTCGAGACCCACATCAACGCCTACGACCTCGACCTCTACCTGCGCATCGCCACGGAGCTGCACCTCAAGCGGCTGCTCGTGGGCGGCATGGAGAAGGTGTTCGAGCTCGGTCGGCAGTTCCGCAACGAGGGCGTCGACTTCAAGCACAACCCGGAGTTCACCTCGCTGGAGGTCTACGAGACCTACGGCGACTACGACTCGATGCGGGTCCTGACCCAGGCGATCATCCAGGAGGCAGCCACGGCGATCTACGGCGTCCCGGTCGCCCGTCGTCGTGACCAGGAGGGACGGCTCGTCGAGCACGACCTCTCCGGCGAGTGGCCGGTCAAGACCATCTGCCAGGCCGTCTCGGAGGCGCTCGGCGAGGAGGTCACCGCCGACACCCCGCTCCCCGACCTGCTCAAGTACGCCGACCGGATCGGGCTGGAGCTCGACCTCGACCCGTCGTGGGGGTACGTCCTCGAGGAGATCTACGGCGAGCTGTGCGAGGGCCAGACCACCACGCCGGTCTTCTACACCGACTTCCCCAAGGAGAACGCGCCACTGACCAGGCCCCACCGCACGGACCCCCGGCTCGCCGAGAAGTGGGACCTGGTCTTCTTCGGGGCCGAGCAGGGAACGGCGTACTCCGAGCTGGTCGACCCGGTCGACCAGCGCGAACGGCTGGTCTCGCAGTCGCTGCTGGCCGCTGCGGGGGACGCCGAGGCGATGCAGGTCGACGAGGACTTTCTCGAAGCCCTGGAGCACGGGATGCCGCCCACGGGCGGCATGGGGCTGGGTGTCGATCGCCTCGTCATGAACCTCACCGGGCTGAGCATCCGCGACACCATCCTGTTCCCGCTCGTGAAGCCGGTCTCCGACCCATGAGCGGGACCGCGGTCCGCGCGAGCCGCCGACCCGCGGTCTCTGTGCCCACCCTGGCCGCCATGGTCGTCGGGGCCATGGTCGGCGGCGGCGTCTTCACCCTGCCGCGCAGCTTCGGGGCGGCGACCGGGGTGCTGGGCGCCCTGATCGCGTGGACGGTCGCCGGAGTCGGGATGCTCACGCTCGCCCTCGTCTTCCAGTCGCTGGCCGTGCGGCGTCCGGACCTCGACAACGGCATCTACGCCTATGCCCAGGCAGGCTTCGGAAGCTACGCGGGCTTCAGCTCGGCGTGGGGCTACTGGGCGAGCAACGTCGTCGGCAACGTCTTCTTCATGGTCTTCGCGATGGCGAGCCTCGGCCAGTTCCTGCCGGGTCTCGGCCAGGGCAACACCCTGCTGGCCGTGGTCCTGGCGTCGGTGGGGGTCTGGACCTTCCACCTGCTCATCGCCCGGGGGGTCCGGCAGGCCGCGGTCATCAACCGGATCGTGACGGTCGCCAAGCTGCTCCCCATCCTGGTGTTCGTCGTGCTGACCGCCGTCGCGTTCGACGCCGGGACGTTCACCGACAACTTCTGGGGTGGCGACTCCGCCGACCTCGGCGCGATCTTCGACCAGGTCACCGACACGATGCTGGTCACGACGTTCGTCTTCCTGGGGATCGAGGGGGCCAGCGTCTACTCTCGGCTGGCCCGCCGACGCCAGGACGTGGGACGGGCGACGGTCCTCGGCTTCCTGAGCACGCTCGCCCTGTTCGCCTCCGTCACCCTGGTCTCCTACGGGGTCCTGCCGCAACGCGATCTCGCCCGGGCGGAGGAGCCGGCGATGGGCGCGGTGCTCGAGTCCGTGGTGGGTGACTGGGGCGCCACGCTGATCGACGTCGCGGTGATCGTCTCCGTGCTCGGCGCCTACCTCGCCTGGACCCTCCTCAACGCCGAGGTCATGTTCATCCCCGCGCGGGCGCAGGTCATGCCCCGGGTCCTGGCGCGGGAGAGCCGCAACGGCACCCCCATCGCCGCGCTCGCCCTGACGACGATCTCGGTGCAGGCGTTCCTGCTGCTGGTGCTGGTGGTCGACGACGCCCTCGACTTCATGCTCAAGCTCGACACCGCCCTCACCCTCGTGCCGTACCTCTTCGCGGCGGCGTACGCCGTGAAGCTCGCCGCCACGGGCGTCACCTACGGTCCCGGGGAGGAGCGGTCCCGGCGCCGCCAGCTCTGGATCGGCGGGGCTGCGGTCGTCTACTCGCTCTACCTGATCTACGCGGCCGGCCCGGAGTACCTGCTGCTCGGATGCCTCGTGTACGCACCCGGCACGCTGCTGTTCGTCCGTGCTCGGCGCGAGCACGGAGCCGAACGGGTGTTCCGGGTCGCCGAAGGTGTCGCCTGCCTCGTCCTGTGGCTCGCCGCCGCCGTGGCCGTGGGGCTCCTGGTCGGCGGCGTGCTGGATCCGTGACCGGCCGGGGGCGGACGCCGGGGCGGATCACGGACGCACCCTCGAGGAGCAACCACTTGCTGGGTCCTGACGTCTGGGTGGATGAGCGACGGGACCTGACCCTCGCGCACCCGGCACGGGGGACGTGCCAGCCCAGGAAAGGCAAGGCCATGACCACCACCACCCGACGTACCGCCGCCCTGCTCGCGCCGCTCGCGGCACTGCCCCTCGCCCTCGGGACGCTCGTCCCTGCCGAGGCCGCGCAGGGCGACCGCGCCCGCATCACCGCCTCCGTCACCGACACCACCCCGGCCAGCGGTCAGACCTTCCGGGTGACCGGGAGGCTGACCCGCGGCGGCGAGGCGGTCGCCGGGTGGACGGTCAAGGTGCAGACGCTGCGCGACGGCAGCTGGAGCAACCTCACCGGCGCCCGGATGTCGACGTCCGACCGCGGGCGCTACAAGCTGCGTGTCGTGCTCAGCCAGACCGGGCAGCGCACGCTGCGCGTGGTCGGTGTCGTGCCGGGCCACAACGCGTTCCAGCGGTTCGGCGTCACCGTGCACTGACGACGGTGCCGGCCCCGGTCAGCGGCCGTCCGCCTCCTCGCCGCGGCACAGGGCGAGGAAGCGGACGGCCAGCGGCCGCCAGGCCTCGTCGAGCTCGTCGCGGGCGGCGTCGATCTCCTTCAGCAGTGCCTCCTGGTCGATGCCCCGCTCGAGGTGGTCGTCACGGTCGCCGGCCGCCCAGGAGGTGAGGATCGGGACGTCGACCTCGGGATGGATCTGGATGCCCCACGCGCGCGGCGCGAACCGGGCGAGCTGCAGCTCCCCCTCGGCCGTCTCGGCCAGCGCGACCGCGCCGTCGGGCAGTGCCGTGACGACGTCGCTGTTCCACTGCACGCCGCGCACCTGCCCGAGACCGGCCACCAGCTCGTCACCGGCCGCGGCGGCCAGCCACCCGACGTCGTAGAGCCCCACCTGCTGGCCCCGCGGGTTCGGGACGGACTCGCCCCCCAGGGCGACCGCCAGCAGCTGGTGGCCCAGGCAGATGCCGAGCGTCGGCACCCCGTCCGCGACGGCGTCGCGCAGCAGCCGCTTCACCGGCGCGAGCCAGTGGTGCAGCGCATCGTCGGCGGCCCCCATCGAGCCACCGAGCACCACCAGGCCGTCGTAGGACGTCAGCGCGGGCAGCTCGTCCCCGGCCCAGGGGCGGCACACGTCGAGGTCGGCGCCGGCGTCGGCCAGCCAGGTGCCGACGTGTCCGGGCGGGCACTGCGCCTCGTGCTCGACGACCAGGATCCGGGTCATGGACATCGGTGGCTCCTCAGATGATCGGCAGCATCCGGTCGCGCTCGAACGGGGAGACCTGGACCCGGTACTCCTCCCACTCCTTGCGCTTGTTGCGGAGGAAGAAGTCGAAGACGTGCTCGCCGAGGGCCTCGGCGAGCAGCTCGGAGTCCTCGGCGATGCTGATCGCCTCGTGGAGCGTCTTCGGCAGCGGTTCGATCCCGAGGCTCTGCCGCTCGCGGTCGGTGAGCGACCACATGTCGTCCTCGGCCTCGCGGGGCAGCTCGTAGCCCTCCTCGATCCCCTTCATGCCGGCCGCCAGGATCACGGCGTAGGCCAGGTAGGGGTTGGCGGCCGCGTCGAGGGTCCGGATCTCGATCCGGGTCGAGGGGCCTTTGTTGGGCTTGTACATAGGGACCCGCACCATCGCCGACCGGTTGTTGTGGCCCCAGCAGATGTAGGGCGGCGCCTCGTCGCCGGCGAGCAGCCGCTTGTAGCTGTTGACCCACTGGTTGGTCACCACGCTGATCTCGCTGGCGTGGGTCAGGATGCCGGCGATGAACATCCTGGCGGTCTTGGACAGCTGGTATTCGGCGCCCGCCTCGAAGAACGCGTTCTGGTCACCCTCGAACAGGCTGACGTGGGTGTGCATCCCGGAGCCGGGGTGGGTGGTGAAGGGCTTGGGCATGAAGCTGGCCCAGATGCCCTGGCTCAGCGCCACCTCCCGGACCACGGTGCGGAAGGTCATGATGTTGTCGGCGGTCGACAGCGCGTCGGCGTAGCGCAGGTCGATCTCCTGCTGCCCCGGCCCGCCCTCGTGGTGGCTGAACTCCACCGAGATCCCCATCGACTCCAGCATGGTGATTGCCTCGCGGCGGAAGTCGCTGCCCATCGACTGCGCGGTGTGGTCGAAGAAGCCGCTGCGGTCCACCGGGACCGGCTCGGCGCCCGGCTCGGGGGTGTTCTTGAACAGGTAGAACTCGATCTCGGGGTGGGTGTAGTAGGTGAAGCCCTTGTCAGCCGCCACCGCGAGGTTGCGCTTGAGCACGTAGCGCGGGTCGGCGTACGACGGCGAGCCGTCGGGCATCACGATGTCGCAGAACATCCGTGCGGTCGCAGGCCCCTCGCCCCGCCACGGCAGGATCTGGAACGTCGAGGGGTCGGGCTTGGCCAGCATGTCGGCCTCGTAGACCCGAGCGAACCCCTCGATCGCCGACCCGTCGAACCCGATGCCCTCGTCGAAGGCGCCCTCGAGCTCGGCGGGCGCCACCGCGACCGACTTGAGGGAGCCCAGCACGTCGGTGAACCACAGCCGCACGAACCGGACGTCCCGCTCCTCGAGCGCCCGCAGCACGAAGTCTTCCTGCTTGCCCATGGGGCCACTATGTCGCAGGCGTGTGTCAGCGAGGTTTCCGGAGGGGGGCGGAAGACCCGGCCTGGGGTCCGTCCCTCGCCCGCTCACCCTGCTGTGCCCGTTCCGTGCACGAGCCTGCCCCCGGCCAGCAGATCCGGCACCCACCTGAGGAGCGGCGTGATCGCGCTGCCTCCCCCGCGGGGCGGTGCCTGGCGTGAGGCGACCCACCTCGGTCGATGCTGGCCGCGGCAGCACCCGGCACGGCCTTGACCCGTTGCAGCTCCTCGACCCCCGCCACGAGCTCCTCAGAGGCCTGGGCGGACCACAACGATCCCGTGGCGGCAACCAGCTCTGCGCACGCCGCGTCGGCGACTCCGGCTGATGTCGGATGCGGGAGCGGAGTGATCGCCATGACGCTCATTCAACCCGCGATCACTGACACTGGAGGCGCTCTGAACCCCTTGTCCACAAGGGATTCCGGCATCGTCACCCATCGTGATCCGAGGGGCCTCCGCACGCACGAATCTACCGATGAGCGACCGGCAGGCTCCCTCAGTCGAGGCAGAACTCGTTGCCTTCGATGTCCTGCATCACGATGCACGAGTCGGTGCCGTCATAGAGCAGTCGCACGCGGGTCGCACCGAGCGGGACCAGCCGCGCGCACTCGGCCTCGAGTGCGGCCAGCCGCTCCTCGCCCTCGAGGCCCGTACCGACGCGAACGTCGAGGTGCACCCGGTTCTTGGCCACCTTGCCTTCGGGCACGCGCTGGAAGAACAGGCGCGGACCCACGCCCGAGGGATCGACGCAGGCGAACCATGAACCCTGCTCCTCGGGCGGCAGCGAATGCCGGAAGTCGTCCCACGTGGCGAACTCCTCGGGGACCGGCGGGACGACGTACCCCAGTACCTCGCACCAAAACCTGGCGACGAGCTCGGGTTCGGCGCAGTCGAAGGTGACCTGGAACTGCTTGACCGTCGGCATGGGCCCAGACCCTAGTGGCTCGTGCGGTACACCGCGACGAGGATTGCATCGCCCGCCACGGGCCCGTCCGCTGTCAGCATGGCCCTACGTGATCGATCGTGGCATCAAGCGGTCGGATGATCAGGCTGCGGTCACCGCGACGTTGCGAGTGGCCTGGTCCAGCAGCGGGTCCCCGACGCCGAAGTGGCCCCCTCGCCCCCGTTCAGCCTCCCGCCGCCCCCGACCCCGCCCCTGCATCGGGAGGGATCTCTCCCCGTTTCCGCTCACGCGCTTCCGCGGCCGCCGCCCGATTGGCCAGAGATCTTGCGTCAAGCGCGGGGCTCGCCCGCCGCCGAGACGCAGATCGGGTGACTGCCCATGCCGCAGCGAGAAGCGCAATGGCCACCAAGGTGTAGAGCCACCACATGTCGCCTCCAGGGTGCCTACATGCGGTTCCACGCTACGCCCGGGTGCGCACGACTGACAGGGGCTCGGCACCACCGCCCTGTTTCGCGGTTTCAGGCATGGATCGCAACGTCCGCTCGAGCCGCGATGAGCGCGCACTCGTGCAACAGGGGCGTCCGTCGGCGTCCGTGCCCTGCCAGTGGTGCGTGTGAGGGACGTTCGTCCCTGAACCCCTTGCCGAACTGCTCTGGCCGTTCCCGGCGGATCCCGGTCGGCTGGACTGAGAGGCGGCAGTGGGTCTTCGTGGAGGATCGACATGGTCAAGATCAAGGGTGAGATCACCATCAGGCGTCCGGTGGACGTGGTGTTCGACTACGTCGCCGACCAGACCAACGAGCCGGAGTACAACCCGAACATGGTGCGCGCCGAGAAGGACACCGCCGGGCCGATCGGCAAGGGCACCCGATTCAGGTCGGCCGTGCGGTCGGCGGGCCGCATCGCGGAGATGGTCATCGAGACCACGGCCTACGAGCGACCAAGGCTGTTGGCCTCCACCACGACCATGAAACAGATGGACATCGAGTACACGCTCACGTTCGATCCCGTCGCGGAGGGCACCCGCATGCGGTGGTCCGGAGAGGTACGACCCCGAGGCGGACTCCGACTGTTGGGGCCGTTGGTGGCCTGGATGGGGACGCGCCAAGAACGGCGAATCTGGGCGAGCCTGAAGAGTCATCTGGAAAGCGCGCCAGTCGCCGGGTAGTCGGCGATGAACTGGACCCCCTGGTTGGCGGCGTCGATGCGATCCCTGAACGTCCGGACAGCCGCTGAGTGCGCGGTCGTGCCGGTACGCGGACACGCACTCTCCGGCCCCGTTGACCGTGCTTGTCCGGCGCCCACCGTCCTCACCGTGAACGCTGAGCCGCGTCAGTGGAGGAGGAGGAGCACGCCGACGGTCCCGGTGTAGAGATGAGCCCAGAAGGGCGGGTTGAACGGCCCCGCGAACCGGGTCGCCACCAGACCGGCAGCGAAGGCGAGTCCCCACCCGACGCCGGTCCAGCCGAGCCACGTCGGCAAGACGTCCGAGACGAGCACGGCGATCCCGAGCACGGCGGACGCGACGTAGGCGGTGAGCATGTGGACGCAGTACAGCGCTCCGGCCCAGAGGTCGTACGCGGCGAAGCCGTCGGGCACCTCCCCGACGGTGACCGTGCGCTCCGCCGCCCACGGCACCACGGTGAGGCGGAAGGCCAGCGACGCTATCCAGCAGACCCCGCCGGACACGTACACCGCTGCCCCCATGGCCGTGAGCACCGTGGCGGTGGGCTCTTCCAGGATCACCGCCAGACCCGCCAGCCCGGCGAAAGTGACGAGCATCGCGACGATCATCCAGACGTGGATCCAGGCCCGTCGACGGCGGTCGCGGTGGATGAGGGGCAGCGACTCCTGGAGCGGGCGCTGGTAGTCCAACCGCCACGCGGCCGCGCCGACCAGAAAGATCCCGAGTCCGGCGACGAGGACGCCCCCGACCAAGACAGAGCCCTCCACACGCACACCCTGCCACGACCGACGACTGAGCAGTGCCGGGGAAACGCGCTCTCGGCGTCAGCACGGCATGGCGTGACCGCTCGTGCCGTGTGAGGGACGCACCCCGGTCAGGCCACGGGACGGCGCAGCTCCGCGCGCCAGAGCGGGCCGTCCAGCTCTTCCAGGGTGACCAGCTCGAGGTGGTCACCGGCGAGGCCCTCCAGGAAGCGGCGGTCGAGCGGGAAGGGCGGGCCCTCGTCGGGCGGGACCGTGCCGTCGTCGCGGAACTGGACGGCGAGCAACGTGCCGCCCGGGGCGACCAGCCCTGCCACCGCGGCCGCGGCGTCACCGCGCGGCGGGTCGGGAAGCGCCTGGAGCGTGAACACCTCGACGACGAGGTCGAACGCCCCGCGCCACTCGCCGGGCAGAGCGAGCAGGTCGGCCACCACGAAGTCGGCACCGGTGGCCGCGTGGCGCCGCCGGGCCTCCTCGACGGCGGTGGGTGAGACGTCGAAGCCGGTCGTGGCGTAGCCGAGCCCCGCGACGTGGGCGGCGTCGGCGCCGAGCCCGCTGCCGACGACCACGGCGCGGCGACCGGCACCGTCGCGGTCGCGCGCCCAGTCGGCCAGGGCCGGGTGGGCGCCGTCGCGCGACCACGGCATGCCGACCTCGCCGGCCACGCCCGCGGCGTACAGCCGGTCGAACCAGGCGGTCGGCTGCCCCGCCGCGATCGACGCCTCGGCGAGCTCGTTGGCGCGGGCCTGCCAGTCCTGGCTCACGGGACGTCGCGCTCGATCTCGGCAAGCCAGGCCGCGGCGCTCGCGTCGGAGGGCATCCGCCAGTCGCCCCGCGGGCTCATCGTGCCGCCCGCGCTCACCTTCGGTCCGTTGGGCAGCGCCGATCGCTTGAACTGGCTGGCGAAGAACCGCTGCACGAACACCACGAGCCAGTGCCGGATCGTGGCCAGGTCGTACGCCGGCCGCGCGTCGGAGGGGAAGCCCGGCGGCCAGTCGCCGGCCGTCGCGTCGCCCCACGCGTGGTGGGCGAGGAACGCGATCCGTCGCGGCCGGTGGCCGTGGCGCAGCACCGCGTGGAGCGTGAAGTCCTGGAGGGCGTAGGGGCCGACCGACTCCTCGGTGGCCTGGCTGCCGCCGGGCACCAGCTCCGGCGTGATCTCCTGGTCGAGGATCTCGCGCAGCACGTCGGCGGTGTCGGGCCCGACCTCCCCGGAGTCGGCGACCCAGCGGATGAGGTGCTGGACGAGGGTCTTGGGCACGCCGGCGTTGACGCCGTAGTGGGACATCTGGTCGCCCACGCCGTAGGTGCACCAGCCGAGCGCCAGCTCGGACAGGTCACCGGTGCCGAGCACGATCCCGCCCCGGTGGTTGGCGAGCCGGAACAGGTAGTCGGTGCGCAGCCCGGCCTGGACGTTCTCGAACGTGACGTCGTAGACCTCTTCGCCGTCGGCGAAGGGGTGGTCGATGTCGGCGAGCATCTGCCGCGCGGCGGCGGTGATGTCGAGCTCCTCGAAGGTCACCCCGAGGCTCTTGGCCAGCCGGGTCGCCAGCGACTTCGTCCCCTCCCCCGTGGCGAATCCCGGCATCGTGAACGCGTGGACGTCCTCCCGCGGGCGACCCAGCCGGTCCATCGCCCGCGCCGCCACGAGCAGGGCGTGGGTGGAGTCGAGCCCACCGCTGACGCCGACGACGACCTTGGGCTGGCCGATGGCGTGCAGCCGCTGCTCGAGCCCCGACACCTGGATGTTGTAGGCCTCGTAGCAGTCGAGGGCGAGCCGCTCGGCGTCGTCGGGGACGAACGGGAACCGGTCGACCTTGCGGCGCAGCCCGAGGTCACCGGCCGGCGGGTCGAGGGTCAGCTCGACGGTCCGCAGCCCGGCGACGCGCTCGGCATGGGTCCGCCGGTTGTCGTCGAAGGTCCCCTGCCGCAGCCGCTCCTGCCGGACCCGGTCGAGGTCGACGTCGACGACGGTGCGCCGCGGGCCGTCGGGGAACCGCTCCCCCTGGGCCAGCAGGTCGCCGCACTCGTAGACCATCGTCTGCCCGTCCCACGACAGGTCGGTCGTCGACTCGCCCTGGCCTGCGGCCGCGAAGACGTACGCCGCCTGGCAGCGAGCACTGGCCGACCGGACCAGCAGCCGCCGGTCCTCGGCCCGGGCCACCGTGATCGGGCTGCCCGACAGGTTGGCCACCACGGTGGCGCCGGCCAGCGCTGCCTCGGCGCTCGGCGGCACCGGTACCCACATGTCCTCGCAGACCTCGACGTGGAGCACCAGCCCCGGCACGTCGGTCGCCCGGAACAGCAGGTCGGGCCCCAGCGGGACCTCCCGGCCACCCAGGGTGATCGTCGCGCCGCGCCGGTCGTCTCCCGGGGCGAACCAGCGGCGCTCGTAGAACTCGCGGTAGGTCGGGAGGTAGGACTTCGGGGCGACACCGAGCACCCGCCCGCGATGGATCACGACGGCACAGTTCAGCAGCCGGTTGCCGTGGACCAGCGGGGCGCCCACGACGACCACGGGCGTCAGGTCGGCGGTGCCGGCCACCAGCTCGTCGAGCCCGGCCAGCACGGCGTCGAGCAGGGTGTCCTGGAGCAGCAGGTCGTCGACGGCGTACCCGCAGAGCGCGAGCTCGGGGAACACCGCGACCGCCACCCCGTCGTCGTGGCAGGCGCGGGCCTGCTCCAGGATCGTCCGGGCGTTGGCGGCCGGGTCGGCGACCGTCACCGGGACGGTGCACGCGGCGACCCGCGCGAACCCCTGGTCGTAGGCGGAGTAGAAGTCCACGCCACCAGTCTAGGGAGCCGGCGCGCCCGCAGGCTGCGGCTCGGGCGGAGGGTGGTCCAGGAACGCCAGCACCGCCGCGACCCGCCGGTGCACCGGCTCCTCGGCCAGCCCGAGCTTGTCGAAGATCGCGGTGACGTGCTTCTCGACCGTGGACGTCGACAGGTGGAGGGCCGCCTCGATGCCGGCGTTCGTCTTCCCCTGTGCCATCTCCCGGAGCACGTCGACCTCGCGGGCCGTCAGCGCCGACAGCGGCGACCGGGCCGCACGGGTGCGTCGCCCCACCAGGTCCTCGACGACCAGCGGGTCGATCACCGACCCGCCCCGGGTCACCTCGCGCAGGGCACGGACCAGGTCGTCGACGTCGCCCAGCCGGTCCTTCAGGAGGTAGGCGAGCCCGGCCGTCCCGTCGCGCAGCAACGCGAACGCGTAGGTCTCGTCGGTGTGCTGGGACAGCACGACCACCCCGACGGTGGGATGGTCGCGCCGGATGTCGTGGGCGGCCCGGATCCCCTCCATGTGGTGCCCCGGCGGCATCCTGATGTCGGTGACGACGGCATCCGGCGCGAGGCGGCGGACGGCGTCGCGGAGCTCGTCGCCGTCGGCGACCGCAGCCACCACCGCGACCAGCCCCGAGTCCTCGAGCAGGCGGCGGGTGCCTTCGCGCACCAGGTAGTTGTCCTCGGCGATGACCACTCGCAGCGCGTCAGCCATGACCCACCTCCACCGGCAGCTCGGCCCGCACACTCGTCCCCTCACCGGGGGCGCTGTCGACGCGGAGCCGCCCGCCGAGTGCCTCGACCCGGTCCCGCAGGTTGGTGAGCCCCTGGCCCGACCCGTTGACCGTCGGGGTCCCCTCGCCGTCGTCGCGCACCCGGAGCGACAGGTGGCCGTTGGTCGCCGACAGCTCGACCTCCACGGCCCCCGCGCGGGCGTGCTTGACGACGTTGGTGAGCGCCTCGCAGACGACGAAGTACGCCGCCGCCTCGACGTCGGGGTCGAAGCGACGCACCCGCAGCCCCTCGTCGGCGGTCACCGCGGTCGCCAGGGTCAGCCGGGCGGTCCGTGCCTCGACGGCAGCGACGAGGCCGCCGTCGCTGAGCACGGGCGGGTGGATCCCGTGGGCCAGGTCCCGCAGGTCGGCCATCAGCTCACGCGCGTCCGACTGGAGCTCTGCCAGGACGGACTCGGGGACCTCGCCCCGGGCCAGCTGGTTGCGGGCGAGGCCGAGCTTCGCGATCAGCGCGACCACCTGCTGCTGCACCCCGTCGTGGATGTCGCGCTCGATGCGGCGCCGCTCCTCGTCCTGCGCCGCGACGATGCGGGCGCGCGAGCGCGCCAGCTCGGCCAGCTGCTCCTGCAGGTGGGCCGTGAGCCGGAGGTTGGCGATCGCGGTGGCGGCCTGGCGCGACAGCGTGTCGACGAGCTGCCGGTCGGCGTCGTCGTAGCCGTCGGGACTGGGCCCGCACTCGATGCGGCCGACGAGCTCGCCGTCGTGGCGCAGCTCGCCCACCAGGGCGGGCGGTCCGGTCACCGGCCCGTCGGTCCCCGTCGGTTCGGCGAGCCAGCCCTCGCGCGTCTCGTCCCGCACCGACACGCGCACCCAGTCGGCGCCCAGCCCCCGACGCACCGTGGTGGCGAGCCGCGGCAGCAGCGCGGCGAGGTCGACGGTCTGCTCCAGGCCGGCGCCGAAGGACGTGATCAGCTGGTAGCGGTCGGCCCGCTCTCCGAAGACCCACCGTCCGGCCAGCGCCTCGAGCCGACGGCGCACGGGCTGGATCAGCAGCGCCACGGCGACCGTGAGCAGCACGGCGACCTCGACCGGCACGGTGTCGCCGAGGGCGAGGCCGGGCGCGGCAGCGAGCCCCACGTAGACCAGCGCGATGCCGAGCACCAGGGCGGCGTACACCACGGACCGCCGTACGACCACCTCGATGTCGAACAGCTGGTGTCGCAGCACGCCGACCACGATGCTCACCGGGATCATCAGCAGGATCGGGACCAGGGCGAGGCCGGCGAGCTCGAACCAGGGGTTGTCGGAGGGGACGCCGCGGGCGTCGAGGACCGCGATGAACACGGACACCGGCATCGCCAGCACCACCCACGCGACCAGCATCCGCATCCGGCGGCGACCCGCGGCATCGCACAGGGCGTAGCGGGCCAGCAGCAGCCCGACACCGAGCAGCGAGGCGGCGTAGACCACCAGCAACGGCTCCAGCAACCGTCCCACCGGCTCGAGGACCGGCACGAAGAACGGGCTCGCGACGGCCTCGGCAGGGACGGCCGCCTCGGCGAGGTACGGCGAGACGACCAGCGCGGAGCTGGTGACCAGCAGCAGCGGCGGGACGGCGAGCTGCCACCAGATCACGTGGGTCAGCCACCGCTGCCACCGGCGCTCGACGGTGCCGTCGGGGTAGCCCGCCATCATGACCCCCGAGGCTGCCATCGTCAGCACCCCCGTCATCTGGTGTGCCAGGTCGACGAGCCACGCCCAGTCGGCGTCCACCCACGTGGGGCCGTACCCGCGGACCAGGCTCTCGAGGGCCACGCCGAGCGTCGAGCCGAACGCCACGAGCAGCAGCAGCCGGGCCTGGGGATGGGCCGGCCGCAGCTGCACCAACCACACGGCGACCAGGTAGAGCGGCAGCACCACGACGCCGGTCCAGAGGTAGTGGCCGACCAGGTTGCCCGGGTCGGGGGCGTAGAGCTTGTAGCCGAAGGTGACGAGCAGGCTCGCGGCCCCGAGCACGACGGCCGCCCGGGGCCAGGCGCGGGACCAGCGGGTCACCCGACCATGGTCGACCCGGCGCCCCCGGCCGTCCAGAGGGTTCACCGCGCCCCCGGCCCGGGGCTGTCCCCGGGAGTGGTCGACGGGTCACCCCGGTCCCCGGAGCGTCCGAGGCTCCTAGCGTCTCGGGACATGGGCGACCGGGTGGCAGTGGTGGAGCGGTGGGGCTTCCTGGCGGGGGTGACCGGCACCGTCGCGAACGTCCTCCTCGCCGGCCTCTACGTCTCGCTCGGCACCGGGGACACCGACTTCCGCTGGACCGGTCCCGCGAACGACGTGATGGGCGGGCTGGTCTCGTCGACGGCGGGCATCGTCTTCGTGCGCGCCGTGGCGGACGTGGTCGACGCCGGGCCGGGGCTGCGGCTGGCGACCCGGGCGGCCGTCGTGGGCCAGGCCGCCGTGGTCGGTTCCACCGCTCTCCTGGTCGCCGACGTGATGCCCTTCGAGGCCCAGGTCTGGGTGGCGGTCCCCGGGATCGTCCCGGTCTTCGTCTGGGCGCTCGTCCTGGGGTCCAGCCGCCGACTGCCCGGGCGACTCTCACGCGCCGCGACGGCGATCGGCGCCGCCGCCTGTGCCGGCCTGGGCCTCGGCGTCGGATCGCTGCTGCTCCCTGCGGGTTCCCTCGTGCAGTACGTCGTGGGCGGTGCCGGCGTGCTGGTGGGCATCCCGGCCTTCCTTGCCTACCCGCTCTGGCAGGTGCGGCTCTCGCTGGCCGTGCGTGAGCACGCCGCCACGCGTCGTCCGGACGCGCTCCTCACCACCGACAGGAGATCGTCATGAGGACCACCTACCGCGTGCTCGCCTGGACCGTCGCCGCCGGCGTGGTCTGGCAGGCCGCCGGCATCGCCGCCGCCTTCTTCACCGTGCTCAACGAGGTCGACGACGGGCAGGTGCTGACGGATGCGTACGACTGGGGCAGCAACCTCGGCATCATGATGCACCGCATCGGTGGCACCCTCCTCGTCCCGCTCGCTGCGCTCGCGCTGCTGGTGGTGTCCTTCTTCACGCGGGTGCCGGGCGCGGTGCGCTGGGGGCTGACCGTGTTCGGCCTGGTCGTCCTGCAGTTCGGGCTGGTCTTCGCCGGGTTCGCCAACGCCACCGCCGGCGCGCTGCACGGTGCCAACGCACTGGTCCTGTTCGCGGCCGCCGTGTGGGCCGGACGCCGGGCGGACGCCGCGACCGGTGACCGGCCGGAGGAGCGTGCCCTCGACCCCACGAGCGCCTGACCCGGCGGGTCGTCGACCGGCCCCGGTCGCGACCGATGAGTCGGGGCGCCCGGCGTGGTCGACACCGTCGTACGCCGCCACCGCGACGAAGGAGCCGCCATGTCCTCGATCACGCCCTGCCTGTGGTTCGACGACGACCTGGGCGAGGCCGTCGACTTCTACACCTCGGTGTTCCCCGACGCCGAGGTGCACCACGTGACCCGCTACGGCGACGCGGGCCCCGGTGAGCCGGGCTCGATGATGGCGGCGGAGTGGACGGTCACAGGAGTGCGGTTCAAGGGCATCAACGGCGGCCCGGCCCACGCCGGCTTCACCGAGACGATCTCCTTCGCGATCGACTGCGCCGACCAGGCCGAGGTCGACCACTACTGGGAGGCCCTCACCGCCGAGGGTGGCGAGGAGTCGATGTGCGGCTGGCTGCGGGACCGGTTCGGGCTGTCCTGGCAGGTGGTACCGGTCCGGCTCTACGAGCTGCTCACCGACCCCGACCCGGGTCGCGCCCGGGCGACTGCGGAGGCGATGTTCACCATGCGGCGGATCGTCGTCGCCGAGCTCGAGGCGGCGGCCGACGCGGTGGCCGCGGGCTGACGCGTGACCGGGTCGGGTCCGCGTACATGGCCCAGGTGGGTGGGGTCGACCGGCCGTCCGGACACCGTTGGGTCCACCACGGCGGCGGGTGGGCCCGAACCGCCCCACTGGGGCGTCCGACCTGACTAGTCTGGAGACCGACGGTGATCCCCCCTCCACCAGCCACCGTCCCGGAAGGCAGTTCCCCGTGCGTGAGCGACCCCGGCACGTCGACGACGTCGACGTGCACCGTCTCCTGTGGGCCCATTGGCTTCCAGAGGTGGAGCGGGTGTCCCACCTTCCGGTCGGGTTCGGCGCATGGCACTGGCAGGCCTGGGTCGGCGAGCGCCCGGTCCTGTTCGTGACTCTCGACCGACTCGGCGACCGGCACACCGACAAGTCGCTCGAGGGGGCCTACGGCGCTGCCGCGGCGCTCGCTGCCCGCGGTCTCGGCTTCGTGCTCCCCAACCGACGCACCCTGCTCGGCAGCTGCACCGTGCCGCTCGGTGACGACCGGCTGAGCGTGACACCGTGGGTGGAGGGCAGCAGCGGCCAGGGACCGTTCGCCGACCAGGCCGGGGCCGAGGCGACGCTCGCCATGCTCGAGCAGCTCCACGCCGAGCCGGCACCGCCGTCGCTCCCCCGGTGGCGACCGCTGGTCCACCCGGCGTTCGCGTTCCGTCTCGAGACCCGGACCGCCCGCCGGTGGGAGAACGGCCCGTTCGGCGAGTACGCCCGCAACGCGATCCGCGAGCGGCTGCCCGAGGTCCGCGAGTGGACGTCGCGCTACCTGGCGCTGGCCGCCGGCACCGACGAGTCCACCTGGGTGCCCACCCACGGCGAGCCGCACACCCGCAACCAGCTGGTCACCCACACCGGCACCTACCTGGTCGACTGGGAGTCCGCCAAGCTGGCCCCGCGTGAGCGCGACCTGGCCACCCTCGTCGAGCACGGCTGGGGCCGCATGGTCGACGCCGACCCGCAGCTGCTCGAGATGTTCGACCTGGAGTGGCGGCTCGACGAGATCTCGCAGTACGCCACCTGGTTCGAGGCCGAGCACACCGGCAGCGACAGCGACGAGGTGGCGCTGGCCGGGCTGCACCACGAGCTCAAGCGTGATCCACGCGACAACGGCTGCCGCACCTGAGAGGTGGCTCCCGCCGCTAGCCTGAGCCCATGAGCGAGGAGCAGCCGGCGCCCTACGGCTCCGGTCCCCGGCAGCAGCAGCCCGTGAGGCGGATCCGCACCCACCACCTGCGTGACCTCAAGGAGCGCGGCGAGAAGTTCACGATGCTCACCGCCTACGAGCAGTACGCCGCGGCGACCTTCGACGAGGCCGGCATCGAGGTGCTGCTGGTCGGCGACAGCGCCAGCAACAACGTCTACGCCAACGAGTCGACGGTGCCGGTCACGGTCGACGAGCTCCTCCCCCTCACCCGCGCCGTCGCGCGGTCGGTGCGCCGCAGCCTCGTGGTCGGCGACCTCCCCTTCGGCTCCTACCAGGCCTCCCCGGAGCAGGCCTTCCTGACCGCGGTGCGGTTCATGAAGGAAGGCGGGGCGCACTGCGTCAAGCTCGAGGGTGGCGCCGACATGGCTCCGCAGATCGAGCGGCTGGCCAGGGGCGGAATCCCCGTGATGGCCCACATCGGCTTCACGCCCCAGAGCGAGCACGCGCTCGGCGGCTACCGGGTGCAGGGTCGGGGCGACGCCGGCGAGCGGCTGCTCCACGACGCCCGTGCGGTCCAGGCCGCGGGGGCGTTCGCCGTCGTCATGGAGATGGTGCCCGGTGAGCTGGCGGGGCAGGTCACCCGCGAGCTGGTCATCCCCACCATCGGTATCGGCGCCGGCCCCGACTGCGACGGGCAGGTGCTGGTCTGGCAGGACGCCTTCGGCCTCCGGACCGGCCGGATGGCCCGCTTCGTCAAGCAGTACGCCGACCTCCACGGCGTCCTCCTGGACGCCGCCCGCGCCTACGCCGACGACGTCCGGTCCGGCGACTTCCCCGGACCCGAGCACACCTTCTAGCCGCCTCGGCCCCTGCGCCACGGGCCCTCCTGGGTCGTCGTCGCCGGGCCAGCGGTGAGTCAGGTACCGAGCGAGCCATCCTTTCGGTACCTCAGCCACCGCCAGCAGACCCAGCGGTGGGTCAGGTACCGAGTGAGCCATCGCTTCGGTTCCTCAGCCACCGCCGACCTGCCGTCGGCCGGCACCGGACGGGCCGGGCCGTTCTGGCGGGTGCCCCTCCGGGGCTCGGGTGGAGTCCGACGACCGCGGGAGCCGAGCGGCATGGCCATCGGGACCCTCCCGCTCAGCCGCGGCGGGTGCGGCGGCGGATCAGGCCGGCACCGACCAGCGCCGGCAGCAGCACGGCCAGCGGAGCCAGCGCCGCCGAGGCGTCGGTGCCCGACGTGGTCCGCGGCGCCACGTCGCGCGGCACCAGCGGGGCGACCTTCTTGTGCCGGAAGCCCGTGAACCGGTAGACGTCGAAGCCGCGCACGAGGTCGTTGCCGTAGCCGAAGAACGAGCCGTCGCGGTTGATCCGGTTGGTCTTGAACGACCACGTGTCGGAGTCGGGGAAGACGTAGTGGCCGACCTCGCGCATCCCGACGCCCCGGCCGATGCCGACCGTGGCGGGCGAGCCCTCGACCGTGGCGAGCCGGGAGATGTCGAGCACCCGGACCCCCTGGGCGTACCAGGCGATGGTCAGCATCTCCTGGCGCGGGTAGATGCGCAGCACGTGGCTGGTGCAGGTGGCGCCGTCCTGGACCGTGGCGGCCGGGATGAACCAGGTGCCGACCTTCTGCGGGTCCCGCTCCAGACGCCCGGTGATGTCGTAGACGTGGAGGCCACCGCCCGGGCACTCCGCGCTCGCCGCGGCCCCGGCTCGCTCGTCGGTGATGATCAGCAGCCGGCGCCAGGAGCCGTCGGGCCGCTGCACGCGGAACGGGTCGGCCTGGTGGACGACGTTGATCGTCGGGTCGACGATCTTGCTCAGCAGCTCGGGCCCCCGCGGGTCGCTGGTGTCGAGGATGAGGGTCTGGGACAGCGCGGCGACGTAGGCGCGGTCGCCGTTGCCGCTGAACGTGATGTCGTGGGACTCGGTGCCCAGCGACCCCGGCGTGATCGGCAGCTCGTAGTCCTGCACCCTCTTGGGATCACGCGGGTCGCGGACGTCGTAGATCGTGACGTTCGGGACCTTGCCGGAGGTGTAGAGGTCGGAGTTGGAGTTGTAGAGGTAGTCGCCGCTCGGGTGGAGCGTCATGTTGTGGGAACCCTGTGGCACCGGGAGGAAGCTCACCGAACGTGGCTGCGACGGCGTCGTCAGGTCGACCAGCACCGTGCCCGCGTCGGCGGCCTCGAGACCCAGGTCGCGCCCGCACTGCGAGGTCGCGCCGGCTTCGCCGACGGTCCCGTCGGCGGTGTAGCTCGCCAGCACCCGGTTGTCGCTCTTCCACACCTGGATGTCGCCCTGGCTGATGGCGCAGTCGTAGACCGCGACCCGGCGCGGATCGCGCGGCGTGGTGATGTCGATGACCTGCATCCCGCCGCGCAGCGTCCCGGCGAGGGCGTACTCGCGCTGCCCCAGCCGGACGAACTCGATGTCGGAGCCGTTCTGGGCCTCGCCCGTCCGGTCGTACTGCAGGTTGGCCACGAAGCGCATCCGGGTGCCCTCCCCCTGCTTCTCGACCTGGGCGGCCCGGGTGTTGGTGGCGGTGTCGCCGTCGCCGTGGGCGAGCGCGGGCGCCGCCAGGACGGCCTGTCCGGCGGCGAGCCCCAGCACCAGCGGGACGGCGGAGACGCGGGCCAGGATGCGAGTCCTCATGGCGAGGCCTTCCTCGGTGGCGGAGGGAGCGGGGGGTGTCGCGGGACTCAACGACGCTCGGGCCACCGGGTTACCGTGAGCCATGCGCCTCCCCGTCGCAGCCCTCCGCCGTCCCCTGGCGCGCCCGCTCGCCCTGGCGCTCCCCCTTGCGCTCGTCGCAGCGCTTCCCGCCACCCAGGCGGCTCCCGCGAGCGCCCCCGGCACGACCTCCGCCTCGGCCGCCCAGGTGACCGCACGGGCACAGGCCCGGATCCCCCGGATGCGGGTGCGGACGGTCGTCAACGACCTCGACAACCCGTGGGACGTCAAGGTGCTGCCCGGCGGCACGTTGCTGATGACCGAGCGTGACCGGGCGCGGCTGTCGACGTACGACGGCGGCAACCGCTCGACCGTCGACTTCCCGGGCAACCGGGTGTGGGTCTCGGGCGAGACCGGCCTGATGTCGCTCGAGGTCGATCCACGGTTCGCGACCAACCGCCGGTTCTACACGTGCTCGGGATGGGTGAAGAGCGGCGGCGGGCACGACGTCCGGGTCAACGCCTGGACCCTGAGCGACGACGGCACCGGGGCGAGGCTCGACGAGCCCCTGGTGTCGGGCTTCCCGACCTCCACCGGCCGGCACGGCGGCTGCCGGCTGCTGGTCGCCGACAACGGAGCGCTCGTGGTCGGCACCGGTGACGCCGCCCAGGGCACCAACCCGCGCAACCTGAAGTCCCTCGGCGGCAAGACGCTGCGGCTCAACCGCTTCACGGGCCGGCCCTGGCGCACCAACCCGTTCCGGCACGCCCGCAACGCCGACAAGCGCTACGTGCTCACCTACGGACACCGCAACGTGCAGGGGCTCGCGCAGCGCCGCAACGGCTCGCTGTGGTCGGTCGAGCACGGGTCCTACCGCGACGACGAGGTCAACCTGCTGCGTCGGGGCGGCGACTACGGCTGGAACCCCGTACCCGGCTACAACGAGACGGTGCCGATGACCGACCACTCGCTGCCCGGGAGGCAGCGGTCGGCGAGGTGGCGCTCCGGCGAGCCGACGCTGGCGACCTCGGGCGCGACCTGGGTCTACGGCAGCAAGTGGAAGCGTCTCGAGGGCACCCTCGCCGTCGCCGCGCTGAAGGCCCACCGGGTGGTGTTCATGAAGTTCGGCCCGCGCGGTGGGCTGCAGTGGACCCGGTCGCCGCAGCGGCTGCGGCAGCTGGGCCGGCTCCGGTCGCTGACGCTGACGCCGCAGCACAACCTGCTGGTGACCACCGACAACGACAGCGCCCGCGACAAGGTGCTCCGGATCAGCCCACGCCGCCGTCGCTGAGGCCCACCGTCAGGCGGTCCAGCCGAGGACCGCGGCCCCGCCCGCGACGGTCGCGAACCAGACGACGGCGACCGCCACCGGGACCCACGGCACCCAAGTCGGGTGCAGCGACCACCACACGGTGGCGACGAACAGCGCCACCGCCCAGGCGGCCAGCAGCCCGGCGAC
The DNA here is from genome assembly GCA_963740325.1 of uncultured Actinomycetota bacterium. Classification (GTDB taxonomy): domain Bacteria; phylum Actinomycetota; class Actinomycetes; order Propionibacteriales; family Nocardioidaceae; genus Nocardioides. Next base: position 29,792 of record CAVUDQ010000007.1, on the reverse strand, counting down.
CACCCACCAGGGCGTGGTCAGCACACTGGCCGCGATCAGGAAGAAGACGCACGCCATCCCGATCATCCCGGCGAAGGGCGCCGGGGAGGCGCGCTGTCGCCCCGGCGGCGAGGGGACGCTCACGAGGCCCTAGTCCTCGAGGTCGTCGTTCCACCTCGGGTCTTTGTCCCACTCCTCGTTGCGCTCCTCGACCTTCTCCAGCGCGCGGGCGGCCTCGTCGTAGGTCGGGTAGGGCCCCAGCCGGTCGATGGGCGGACACATGCCGGGCAGGCTCTCGACGGCGTGGTGCCTGACGCAGAACCAGTACTCCGTTGCCGTGTCACTCATGCCACGGAAACTACACTCCCCCCATGCCTGTCGCAGCCCCCGTCGCTCCCGGAGCCTTGTCCCCCCGGCGACCCGTGCCCGATTCGGTCATCCGTCCCGAGTACGTCGACCGCCCCGCGCCCGAGCGGTTCACCGGCAGCGAGGTCAAGGACGCCGGAACCATCGAGCGGATGCGGGTGGCCGGACAGCTGGCCGCGCAGGCCCGGGACCTGGTCGGCTCCCACGTCGCCCCCGGCGTCACCACCGACGAGCTCGACCGGATCGGCCACGAGTTCCTGTGCGACCACGGCGCCTACCCCTCCACGCTCGGCTACAAGGGCTTCCCCAAGAGCCTGTGCTCCAGCGTCAACGAGGTGATCTGTCACGGCATCCCCGACAGCCGGGTGGTCGAGGACGGCGACATCGTCAACATCGACATCACCGCCTACCTCGACGGCGTCCACGGCGACACCAACGCCACCTTCCTGGCCGGCGACGTCGACGAGGAGTCGCGGCTGCTGGTCGAGCGGACCCGCGAGGCGTTGGAGCGTGGCATCAAGGCGGTGCGGCCCGGGCGGCAGGTCAACGTCATCGGCCGGGTGATCGAGAGCTTCGCCCGGCGGTTCGGCTACGGCGTCGTCCGCGAGTTCACCGGCCACGGCATCGGCACGGCGTTCCACTCCGGGCTGGTCATCCCCCACTACGACGAGCCGCGGTTCGACGACGTGATGGAGGTCGGGATGACCTTCACGATCGAGCCGATGCTCAACCTCGGCACACACGAGTGGGACATGTGGGACGACGACTGGACAGTCGTCACCAAGGACCGTCGCCGCAGCGCGCAGTTCGAGCACACCCTGCTCGTGACGCCGGCCGGCGCCGAGGTGCTGACCCTGCCGTGAGGGCCCACCCCGACGCCGGCCGGTCGCCGGTGTCGGATCAGGGAGTGACCGCGTCGAGCGCGTCCACCATCCCCTCGCCGACGTAGCTGTTGTCATCGACCGGGCCCTCGCATGCCGGGTTGGGACGGCCCAGACTGTCGGGCTGGGGCTCCGAGCACGCCTTGTCGTCGGCCTGCGCCTCCAGCGCGGCCTTCAGCTGGGCGGGGCCCCACGTCGGGTGGGTGCCGGCCAGCAGCGCCAGCACGCCCGCGGCGTGGGGTGAGGCCATCGACGTCCCGCTCTTGGTGCCGTAGCCGTTGCCCTTGACGATCGTCGACAGGATCGCCGACCCGGGAGCGCCGACGTCGATCACGTCGAGGCCGCGGTTGGAGAAGCTGGACAGCCAGGTCTCGAGGGTGGCGGGGTCCTTGAGCGCGAACGACGACACGGTGACCACTCCCGGCAGCTCGGCCGGGATGTCGAAGCAGCCGCTGTTGATGGTGCGGGTGATCGGCTGGCTGTCGTTGGGGCTGGCCGTGTCGACGGTGTTGTGGGCCAGGTCGGTCCGGGCGTTGCCGGCGGCCGCGGCGTGGATCACGCCCTGCTGGGTCGACCACTGGACGGCGCGGTTGACGGCCTCCATGGCCGCGGCCTGGTCGGGCTGGTCGCCGCACCAGTACATGAACGGGTCGACGTAGTAGCTGTTGTTGGTCACGTCCATGCCCTCGAGGCCGGCCCACATGAACCCGCACACGGCGTACTCGGGGTAGATGAAGCCGTCGTCGTTGACGACCTTGACCGACGCCATCTTGGCGTTCGGCGCGACGCCGACGATGCCCTCGCCGTTGCGGGCGGCCGCGATGGTGCCGGCGACGTGGGTGCCGTGGTCACTGGTCGTCGGCTGCCAGCCGGTGGCGGAGCCGTCGACCTGGCCGGCATCGGAGCAGTTGACCGAGCTCTGGGTGTCGATGTTCGGCGCCAGGTCGGGGTGGTCGGGGTCGATGCCGCTGTCGAGCACGCCGACCAGGACGTCGCGGGAGCCGTCGGTCGTCTGGTGGGCCCGGTCGGCCTTGATCACCTTCATGTCCCACTGCTCGCCCTCGCGCGGGTCGGCGACGACGTCCTCGGCGTCGGTGTTGGCGAACTCGCCCTGGGCCCCGCCGCGCGCGAGCCGGGCGTCCGAGAGGCCGGTGGCGGTGCCGGGGGTCCCCTCCTTGACGCCAACGGTGCGGGTGGCGCCGACGGACTGGATCGCGCCGCCGGACGGGCCGGCGACCACGTCGTCGCGGAAGTCGCCGTTGGTCGAGTGGACGATGATCACGCCGATCTGCGGCCAGTCCTGGACGACCTCGCCGCCGGCACCGTCGACCGCGCGGTGGGCCAGGCCCCAGGCGCTCTTGCCGCCGCCGACGTTGACGACGTAGGAGCTGATCTGGCCGTCGGGCGTTGCGATCGGTACGGGGGTGGACGGCGGCTCGTCCGCCGCGGGGGCGGCCGTCGCCCGGCCGAGTCCGGCGAACGACGTGGCGACGAGTGCCGAGGTGGTGACCAACCCGGTCAGGGCGGTGCGCATGCGGGGCATGGGATCTCCTTCTGGTCTGTCATCCCGAGCTGACGACCAGGGCGCCGGGTGTGGCGCGCACGGAGTGGCCGGGCAGCAAGAAGTGACCTCATCACCGATCGACCTCGGAGTCAACGACCGTCACCCATTAGCATGAGGAGTGCGAACGGGCCGGCCGGGCGACCGCGTCATCCTCCTCCGGGAGGGTGCCGAGGAAGGTCCGGGCTCCACAGGGCGAGGTGGTGGCCAACAGCCACCCGGGGCAACCCGCGGGACAGTGCCACAGAGAACAGACCGCCGCTCCTGCTGCTGGTCAGAAGGGGCGGTAAGGGTGAAACGGTGGTGCAAGAGACCACCAGCGGTCCGGGCGACCGGACCGGCTCGGCAAACCCCACCTGGAGCAAGGTCGAGAAGTCCGGTGCCTCACGGCACCGGGCGCGCGTGCGCTCGAGGGCTGCCCGCCCGAGCACGCGGGTGGACCGCTGGAGGCGGCCGGCAACGGTCGTCCTAGATGGATGGTCGCCCCCGCCGTACGGCGGGACAGGACCCGGCCTACAGGCCGGCCCGTTCGCCCACCCCACTCCCCGAGGCCCTCGCCGCCGCTCCGAGGGACGGCCGGCGAGGGCGGTTCGGGCCTGAGTCACGCAGCGCCTCGAACGGGGGAAACGAAACCGCCGCCGCTCCCCTGGTCCCTCCCCGGTGCCGAGCCTAGGAGGCGTTCGGTCGCCACACCATCAGCCGAGTGGCGTAGTCCGGGCGCGGTCGGTCGACGTCAGTCGGCCCGTCCCGCGTCCTCGTCGACGACGACCGGGTGACCGCGGGCGATGTGGCCGGCGGCCTCGGCCAGCCACGCCTCGTCGTCGACGTCGACTCCGCGTCGGGCGAGCTCGGCCCGCAGCAGGCCGACCAGGTCCTCGGCGGGATGGGCGACGTGCTGCCGGGTGACCGCGTCGACGGCCTGCTGGACCGCGGCGGCCACCTGGTCGGGACCGGGATCGGCGTCGGGCATGCCCCGGACGCTACTCCGGAGCCGGACGGACGGCTCAGCAGCCCGCGGCGAACGGGCTCTTCCGCAAGGACGGGACGTCCTTCGTGACCTGCCGGCCGTACTCCATGGAGTACCCCCGCATCCAGTCGTAGTAGGTCTGCGTCTTGTTGATGCGCCTGTCCCCGCCGGCATCGGCGTAGGCGTCGATGCTCATCCGCAACGTCATCGGGACGTCCGGGACCGCGGCGGGGGTCGTGACGGTCCCGATGGGCCTGCCCTCGCGGAACCACGTGAGGTGGTCGCGAGCCACCTCGATCGCCCACGCGTGGTTCTGGTTGTCGAGGTCGATGCCGTCGACAGTGCGCGTCCACTGCGAGCCCCCGGGCTCGCGGGCGCCGACCCGCACCGAGCTGCGCAGGGGTGAGTAGTCCACGACGGTGATGGTGCGCGCGCCGCAGTCGTAGTCGGCCGGGTCGTCCGGAACCAGCTCGATGCGGGTCCGGCTCTCCAACTCACCCTGCAGGTCGGAGTTGGCGCGCAGCCGCACCTCCCAGCGGCCGTACCGCATCGGGTTGCCCTGCAGCGTCACCATGGTCGTGCCGCGGCTGTTGGCGATGCCGCGGTACTCACGCTGGCTGTCGAGCATGAGCCCGCCGTTCTGCGGCACCGCGCGGCCCGTGCCACTGGCCCAGTCGAACCAGTGGCCGACGGCATCCCTGCCTCGGTGCGGCGGGGTGTCGAGGTCCTCTCCCTTCGACCAGCCGAAGTCCCAGATCGCAGGCGCCCAGCCGTACCTGCCCCCGGCCGTCGTGGAACCGCCCTGACCACCCGAGGCGGCCGTCCGTGCTGTCGTGGTCCGATAGCTCACCGTGTCGCCGCGGTCGCAGTAGACCGAGTAGTCGTTGGCGTTGGCGAGCACGTTCACGCAGGTCGGGAACGAGGAGAACCGGCCCACGTCGTCCCCGTCCCGGGTCCAGTCCTCCTGGCGGACGCGGTAGACGACCGGGCCGGCGGTGGGGGCCTCGACGTCCGGGAACACTCCGTTCCCCTGGCTGTCGGTGACCACCTCTCCCCGGGACAGGGTCTCCCACTGGCTCCGGTAGCCCGGGTTGACCGGGTCGGCCGGGTCGACCCGCCTCTGCAGGGTGAGGGCGCGCCCCGCGAAGACCGGGCCCGGCAGGTCGTGGCGCCCCTTGACCTCCGGCGTCGTGTCGACCTCGATGTCGAAGGGCTCGTCGGCCACCGCGCTGAGATCGCCACGCGAGGTCTCCAGGACCAGGTCCTGCGACCTGGCGTCGAAGGTCCGCGCGGGAGTCACGTGGCCACCCTTGCCCCGGACGCGCATCTTCTTGCCCCGCATCGACGGAGCCAGGTAGTCGAACCGGAAGCTGCCGTCGCGCTGGGTACGGCGCCGGAAGCCGTCGATGGTGATCCAGTCGTCGCCGGGCCGGCTGAGGTGCATCTGCAACCGGATCACCCGGCGGCCCCTCACCCCGATGTTGCCCCTGAAGGTGAGCTGCTGGCCTCCCACGAACGTCTTCGGCGAGTAGTCCATGGAAGCCGTCGCCCGGCGTTCGACGATGCCCGCCGCCCGGACCTCACGGTCCCCGGAGGCGGAGGCGGGCGATGACGTCGGCGTCGCCAGGACGGGGAGCACCATCACGGCGGCAAGGGGCAGAGCAGCACGAGTTCGGAGGGGGGCCATGATGCGTCCATCCGTGGTCGGGGGGACTCGAAGCGTAGGCCACGCGGCGCGGCGGTGTCCCGGGTTCGGCCCGATCGGCGGCCGAGCGTGGGTTCAGAGGCGGAACTCGACCGTGCGCTGTCGGGGGTCGGCTTCGACGAGCCGTGCCCGCACGTCATCGCCCACCGGCAGCTCCGTCGCGGACCGGACCGGTGCCTCGATGGCCGGGTCCCGCACGGTGATCGTGCCGCGGCGGGGGTCCTCGTCGACGTCGACGACCACCCCGTCGAACTCCTCGCCGACGCGCGACCGCAGCAGCGCCGCCTCGACCAGGTCGAGCACCTCGCGCTCGTAGCGTCGGGCCCGCTGGCCCGACTGCTGCAGCACCTTCGGCAGGTCGTGGAGCTGCTGGGTCACCCAGCCGGGCACGTCGCTTCCCGCGCAGAGCGCCACGCACACCTCACCGGCGTAGCGGTCGCCCAGTCGCCGCAGCGGGGCGGTGACGTGGGCGTACTCCGAGGCCAGCGCGGAGTGCTGCGGCTCGGCCGGGACCTCGCCGTCGAAGGCGACGTAGCCGCTCCCGCGCAGCAGCCGGGTGCACGCCACGACCATCGCGGCGTGGTGCGGTTGCTCCGGGTCGAGGGCCCGGATGAAGTCGGGGTACAGCTGCTCGGCCGGCCACTCGATCCCGAGCGCCCGGGCGGTGCGGTGGAGTCGTGTGACGTCGCGAGGGTCGGGCGGCGGCAGCGTCCGGAGCAGCCCCACCCGTGCGTAGACCATCAGCGACGCTGCCGCGAACCCGGTCAGCAGCGAGATCTGCGCGTTCCACCGCTCGACGGGCAGCATGGTGCGGAACTCGAGGTCGACGGAGTCGCCGTCGATCTCGACCTGCTGCTCCGGCAGCGGGAGTGACACCCCGCCCCGGGCCGCCTCGCGGTGCAGCCGCAGCTCGCCGAGCTCCTGGAGCAGCCGGAGCGTCTCGGGCGCGGTCCCGTCGTCGACCTGACGCTGGGCGGTCTCGTAGTCGAGCTGGGCGCGGGAGCGCACCAGCGCGCGCTCAACCGTCACGTCGACGCCCTCCCCCGTCTCGTCGCACGTGATCGTCCACAGCAGCGCCGGGCGGTCCCGGTCGGGCAGCAGCGAGGCGGCGTCCTCGGACAGCACGGTCGGGTGCAGCGGCACCTTGGAGTCGGCGCCGTACAGCGTCTCGCCGCGGCGCTGTGCCTCGAGGTCGACCGGGTCACCCGGCGTCACGAACGCCGCGACGTCGGCGATCGCGTAGTGGACGACGTAGCCGTCGCCGTCACGCTCGAGGTGGAGCGCCTGGTCGAGGTCACGGGCCGACGGCGGGTCGATCGTGAGCAGCTCGAGGTCGGTCCGGTCGAGGTCCGGGAGCCGGGGCGACCCCGCCGCGGCACGGGCGGCCTGCTCGACCTCGTCCGGGAAGGCGGGCGTGACCTCCAGCTCCGCCTGGATCAGCTCGATCCCACGACGCAGCTCCGCGGCGACGCCGTCGCCGTCCCGGGCTCGGAGCCTGACCACTCGACTGCTCGCCATGACGAGCACCTTAACGTTGCGCACGTGCTGATCCTGCTGCCTCCGAGCGAGGGGAAGACCGCTCCCCGGCGCGGCGCCCCGCTCGACGTCGATGCCCTCTCCCACCCGTCCCTGGGTGACGTCCGCCGCCGGGTGGTCGCCGCGCTGGTCGACGTGAGCGGCCGGGAGGACGCAGCGGTGGTCCTGGGCGTCGGCCACACCCAGACCGACCTGCTCGAGCGCAACCGCGGGCTCACGACGGCGCCGACGGCCCGGGCCGACCGGGTCTACACGGGCGTCCTCTACGACGCCCTCGGCTTCGCCGACCTCTCCCCTGCCGCCCGCCGCCGGGCCGCCACCCGCGTCGCGATCACCTCGTCGGTCTTCGGACTGGTCCGGCCGACCGACCGGATCCCGGCGTACCGGCTCTGCGGCGACACCACGCTGCCGGGGCTGGGGCCGGTCGCCGCCGCCTGGCGCGACGTCCTCGGCGACGCCGTCACCGCGTCGATGGGGCGTGGTCTGCTCGTCGACCTGCGGTCCGGGACCTACGCCGGCTTCTGGCGGCCGCCGGCCACGCTGGCCCGTCGCGTGGCGACCGTGCGGGTGCTGCACGAGACCGGTGGGGTCCGGCAGGTCGTCAGCCACTTCAACAAGGCGACCAAGGGCCGGATCGTCCGGACGCTGCTGGAGGACGGCCGCGACCCCCGCACGCCGGCCGCGCTGGCCGACGTGCTGCGCGACCTGGGGTGGAAGGTCGAGGAGGGGCCCACCACGCCCCGCGGCACCCAGCTCGACGTCGTCGTCACGGAGGTGTGACGGCCGGGACCCCTCGACAGCCGGGGCCCGGGGTCGAAGGACCCTGATCATCCCCGGGGGTGCGCCTCGTCCTGGGCCCCGAACACCCGCGGGCCCGGCCAGGTGAACGAGGGGCCCGCGAGCGACGGACCCGTGGCGTGGGCGTGGGCGTCGTCCGCGCCGCCCTGCAGCACTCCGACCTCGCGCGCCGCCAGCCCGCCATCATCCGGTCGGAGACACCGAGCTTGCGGTAGATGTGGCCGAGGTGGCAGTGAACCGTCCGCGGGGAGACCCACAACCGGCGGCCGATCGCGGCCGCGGTCAGGCCGTCGGCCAGCAACCTGAGCACGGCGACCTCGCGGCAGGTGAGAACTGCCTCTTCGCCCACCGCCGTGGAGCGCGGTACCTGGGCCAGGGAGCCCGCCTGACGGTCCAGGACGGCGAGCAGTGGCTGCAGCCGTCGCGCCAGGTCGAGCTGCTCGTCGGCGAAGTCCTGTCGCGACTGCGCGAGCACGAAGGCACGGTAGGAGCTGGTCCCCAGGCGGTACGGGATGGAGAGCTGCTGGTCGCAGTCGTGGGGGCCGAGGGCCTCGGTGAGGTAGGCCCAGCCCATGGGTGCCACCAGCTCGCGCGGGACCCGGCCCGCCGACATCGGTGTCGGGTCACCCGTGTGCGCGAACCACACCAGGAGCGGGTGGCTCCGCATGGCCTCCGGGACCCACCCGCCCACATCGAGGGGGCCGGGATCTCCCGGGAGCGGCCCCTGGACCTCGAAGCCGAAGTGGCCGTCCGGGTCGGCCCAGTTCCACGTCACGTGGCACTCGGAGGTCGCGGCCAGGTGGTCGGCGATCTCCGCCCGCCGGAACGCCGCACCCCCGTTTCGACTGAGCTCGACGACGTGGTCGAACCACTCCGCCAGCGCGATGATCCGTGCCGTCACCTGCTCCACCGCCCCCATAGCGGCCCGAGTCAGGCGCCGCGGCGACCAACGAGCCTCACGCCCCGGGATCGCTGGGCCGCTCTAGGTGAAGACTTGACGCGCGTCCCGGCCCTGCGGCTGCTTCCCGTCCGACGCAAGAGCCGCCGAGCCGGTCACGGCGCGCGCCTCGCATCCACGCTCCCGGCGTCCTCGTTCGAGGTGCCGAGGTCGAGACGCAGGCCGTGGATACCGTCCCAGAGCGCGGCGCTCAAGGTGACCGCCACGGGACCTGACTGGAAGGCCCAGCCGGTCTCACTGTCGACGCTCACTCGCCACGTGACCGGGTCACTGTCGCAGAGGCGGTTCCGGCGCTGCCCGAAGCCGCGGGCGACGTTGGCCCCGACCCGCTGGCTGGTGAAGGCGTACACGTCGACCTCGGAAGGCGTCGCACAGGTCATGCTCCCGAAGACGAACAGCCGGCCCGAGACCGCACCGGCCTCGGCGCCCTCGACCTCGATGTCGACACCGGGATCCGCATCGTGGTCCCTGATGGTGAGCACCGCGCTCCCGCCTGGACCGGGCTCACAACAGGAGCTGATCGCGATCCAGTACTTCTCGCCCTCCTTGATCCGCATGGAGTCGGCCGCGGTGCGACCCGGCCCCCTGTTGTTGTCGCAGTCGACGAGGGTGCGGCTGTTCCGCGGTCCCCGGAAGACCGCGAGCCGGTTGTCGTACGACGACCCCGCGGTGGTGAGCCGGAACCTGTCAGTTGCCGGCGCAACGAACCGGAACCACACGCTCTTGTCACCGACGCACCGCCCGTCGGTCGGGTCGGCCGTCGCCTCGGTGGTGTCGAAGGTGACCGTGGAGGCCACGGTGGTGGTCGGGATGGCCCCGGCGATGTCGTCGTTCGGCGGGGGCGCGGCCTGCGCCGGCGCAGTGAGCGTCGCCGCGGCCAGCGCGAGGGTGCCGAACGTGGCGGCGGCCAACGACGCGGGTCGTGGATGGGTCGTGGGCGTCATCGGTAACTCCCCCTCTCGGATGATCTGATTCGAGGGTCACGCCGTCCGGCCGCCGCGGCAATCGGCACATGTACCGATGCCCCGCACGCTCACCAGTGGGGCGGCTCCCCGAGCCAGGCGCGGTCGGGCGGCAGCGCGTTGAGCAGCCGGACCGACGCCCACGGGCCGCGTTCGTCCTGGGCGGGCCAGTGGCTGAGAACGCTGACCGACGCCGGCGCCAGCTCCATCCGGTACATCGACTGCAACGGCGCCTCCAGCGTGTGGGCCAGCATCGTCTTGATGGGCGTGACGTGGCTGACGACCACGACGGTGCGGCCGGCGTGCTCGACGAGGCACCGGTCGCGGGCGACCAACACCCGCTCCTCGACGCTGCGCAACGACTCCCCGGTACCGCCGGGAGCGATGTCGACGGAGCCGAGCCAGGCCTCGAGGTCCTCCCGGTGCTGCACGGCCACCTCGTCGAACGTCAGCCCGTCCCACGCCCCGAACTCCATCTCCGCGAAACCCGGCTCCTCGGCGACGTCCCGGCCCAGCATCGAGCCGAGGATCTCGGCGGACTCGCGGGTACGCCGTACCGGCGAGGTGATGATCGCGTCGACCCTGTCGGCGGCCGGTGCCAGCCACTCGCCGACCGAGCGCACCTGCTGCCGGCCCTCGTCGGACAGGCCGGGATCGGAGCCGGCGAGGCCGCCGGAGAACCGCTTGCCCGTGGTGTGGTCGGTCACCCCGTGGCGCACCAGCACCAGCGTCGTCGGGGCGTCGGTCACCTACAGCCCGCTCTCGGAGGTGCGGACCAGGATCCGCTGGCACTCCTCGCAGCGGAGCACCTCGTCCATCGCGGCGGCCCGGATCCGGGTCAGCTCCGCCTGGTCGAGGCTGAGCCGGCAGCCGCCGCACTCGCGGGCGCGCAGCGCTGCGGCGCCGACGCCACCCTTCTGCTCGCGGAGCCGGTCGTAGAGCGACACGAGGTCCTCGGGCATCCCGTCGGTCATCGGAGCGCGCGCCCGCTGCACCTCCGCCAGGTCGGCGTCGAGGGAGGCGGACTTCTCGTCCCGTGCCCGGGTCAGCGACGCCAGCCGCTCGTCGGCCTCGACCACCTGCGCCGAGAGCTGCTCATGCTCCTTCTGCGCCTCCTCGAGCCGCTCCATGATCTCGAGCTCCTGGTCCTCCAGCGAGGTGATCCGCCGCTCCAGCGACTCCAGCTCGTGCTGCATCCGCTGCAGGTCCTTGGGGTTGCTGACCAGCCCCTGGTCCATCCGGTCGCGGTCGCGCGTGCGGCGCGACTTCACCTGCTCCACGTCGGCGTCGACCTTGGCCTGCTCCGCCTGAAGGTCTTCCACGACGATCGCGGCGTCGCGTGCGCGGTCGTCGAGGTCGGCCCGGGTGGCGGTCAGCTGCTGGATCTCGGCGTGCTCGGGAAGGTGGGCCAGCTGGTGCCGGAGCTGGTCGGCGCGGGAGTCGAGCTCCTGGACGTCGAGCAGCTTGAGCTGGACGAAGGGATCGGCTTTCAGGGGGGCTCCTCAGGTCCGGAACTGCCACGGGTCGGTGCAGAGCGTGCTGACGCGGATCTCCACCGTATCGCCCAGTGCGGCGGCCAGTCGGTCCCGGACCACCGGCAGCCAGGTCCACTCGGCCGCCCAGTGGGAGACGTCGACCAGCGCCGGCCCGTCGTGCTCGCGGAACTCCGAGGCCGGGTGGTGGCGCAGGTCGCTGGTGACGTAGACGTCGGCGTCGGTGGCACGGACGGCGTCGAGCAGGAAGTCGCCGGCCCCGCCGCACAGCGCCACCCGGCGTATGACGCGGTCGGGATCGCCGGCCACGCGGACCCCCTGCGCCGTGGTCGGCAGGGCCGTCGACGCCCGCTCGGCGAGCTCGCGCAGCGTGGCCGGCTCGATGTCGCCGATCCGGCCGATGCCGGTCGTGGCGTCGCCGGGGTCGCCCAGCTCGACGACGTCGTAGGCGGGCTCCTCGTAGGGATGGGCGGCCAGCATCGCCGCCACCACGGTGGACCGCAGCCCGCGCGCGAGCACCACCTCGACCCGCTCCTCGTCGACCACCTCGGCGCGTCCGACCTCACCGACGGTCGGGCTGGCGCCCGCCAGCGGCCGGAACCGGCCCCGGCCGGTGCTCGAGAACGACGCGTGCTCGTAGTCGCCGATCCGCCCCGCCCCGGCGGCGGCCAGCGCCTCGCGGACCCGGTCGGCGTCGGTCGTCGGCACGTAGACGGTGAGCTTGTCGGTCGGCTCCGCGGGCGCCGGCAGCAGCGGCACGACGCCGGTGAGCCCGAGCGCGGAGGCCATCGCCTCGGAGACCCCGCCGGTCGCCTGGTCTGCGTTGGTGTGGGCGGTCAGCAGGGCGCAGCCGGCCCGGGTCAGCGTGTGCAGCGTGCGGCCCTTGGGCGTGGTGGCCGCGACGCCGTGGACGCCCTTGAGGAACAGGGGGTGGTGGACCACCAGCAGGTCGGCCCCCCACGCGGCCGCCTCGTCGGCCACGGCGGGGGCAGGGTCGACGGCCAGCAGCACCCGGGTGACCTCGTCACCGGCCGGGTCGCCCGCCACCAGCCCGACCGCGTCCCACGCGTCGGCGGTCGCGGGCGGGTACCACCCGTGGAGCAGGTCGACGACCTCCGACAGGCGCGGCATGGGCGCGAGGCTATCCGAGCGTCCGCGTCAGTTGACCTGCCGGTCGTAGCCCTTCCAGTACTCCTCGCGTAGCTTGAACTTCTGCAGCTTCCCCGTCGCCGTACGGGCCAGCCCCTCGCGGAACTCCACCGAGGTGGGGGCCTTGTAGCGGGCCGCCTTCTCCTTGCACCACGCGATCAGGTCGGCCTCGGTGGCCTCCTCCCCCTCCGCGAGCACCACCAGTGCCTTGATCGTCTCGCCCCACTTCTCGCTCGGGACCCCGATGACCGCCACCTCGGCGACCGCCGGGTGGGAGAACAGCACGTCCTCGACCTCGATCGACGAGACATTCTCGCCGCCGGTGATGATGACGTCCTTCTTGCGGTCGGAGATGGTGAGGTAGCCGTCGTCACCGAGGGTCCCGCCGTCGCCGGTGTGGAACCAGCCACCCTCGAGGGACTTCGCGGACTCCTCAGGCTGGTCCCAGTAGCCCTCGAGCACGACGTTGGAGCGGGCGAGCACCTCGCCCTCCTTGTCGACCTCCAGGCGTACGCCGAGCGCCGGCGCGCCCGCCCGGGTCAGCAGGCTCGCCCGCTCCTCGGCGTCGAGGTCGTCCCACTCAGCGCGGGTCCGGTTGAAGGTCAGCAGCGGTGAGGTCTCGGTCAGCCCGTAGATCTGGACGAACTCCCAGCCGAGCTCCTCCTCGACCCGCACCACGGTCTTGGTGGGCGGCGGGGCGCCGGCCATGATGATCCGCACCCGGTCGCGGCCCGGGATCTCGCCCTCCCAGTCCTGGGCGGCCTCCAGCACGGCCGCGGCGACCGCGGGGGCGGCGCACATCACGGTGACGCCGTGCTTCTCGACCCGGCGCAGGATCTCGGCGCCGTCGACCTTGCGCAGCACGATCTGCGGCACCCCCATGCCGGTCATCGTGAACGGCATCCCCCAGCCGTTGGCGTGGAACATCGGGAGGGTGTGCAGGTAGACGTCGCGGTCGCTGACGCCCGCGTGCAGCCCGAAGGTGACCGCGTTGACCCAGATGTTGCGGTGGGTGATCTGGACGCCCTTCGGCCGCGCGGTCGTGCCGGAGGTGTAGTTGATGCAGGCCGTGGCGTTCTCGTCGGGGTCCCACGGCTGCGGGTCGGCGCCGTCGCCCGCGAACAGGTCGTCGTCGTCGCCCAGCACGAACCGGTGCTCGGCCTCGACCGACGCGAGCGCCTCGTCGAGCTCGGGGTCGACGTAGAGGACCCGGGCCCCGGAGTGGCCCACGATGTAGCGCACCTCGTCGGGGCGCAGCCGGAAGTTGACCGGCACCAGCACCCGCCCGTAGCCCGCCACCCCGAAGAACGCCGCCAGCAGCCGGGCGCTGTTGTGGGACACCACCGCCACCCGCTCCCCCACGCCGATGCCGAGCTGGTCGAGCCGGGCCGCGATCCGTCGGGCCCGCGCCCCGAGCTCGGCGTACGTCATCTCGCCGAGGGACGGCGCCGGCTGGTCCGGCTCGTCGACCACGCCCACCCGCTCGCCGTAGACGGTGACGGCGCGGTCGAGGAAGTCGGAGACGCTGAACGGGACGATCATCGGTCCTCCTGCGGTTGGTGGCCCCCGTCACTCTAGACATGCCCACGTTGGCCCGGCGTTGGTCGCACCCCCGCGGTCACCGCACCATGAGAGTCCTCTCACGCGGGACTCATCGTCGGCCCACGCGCCGCGGTCACCATGTCACCATGAGTCGTGTGTGGAAGCTGGCGGTCCCGCTGGCGGTCGTGATCGTCGTCGGCGGGTACGCCGTCGGGTCGCTCGCCGCCTCCGACCTCGATGACGTCAGCCCGCGCCAGCCGATCGTCATCGGTGACGACGCCGACGCCCGCCACGGCGCAGGCCCCGGCCCAGGCACCGGTGGCGCCACGGACGACCGGCGGCAACGCCCGGACCAGAAGGACGACCAGCGTGGAGACCACCGACGGACCGAGGTCGACGACGATGACGACGTCGCCGTCGTCCGGCCCGACGTCGACGACCTCGACGACGACGGAGACAACCGCGCCGACGACTGAGCGCGGTGTCCGCCACGGCACCACCGTCCGGGCACGGATCACCGCCAGCGTCGCGGTCCTGGTCCTCGTCGCGCTCTCGGGCGCCGGCGCGATCGTCTACGCGATCGAGCACCGCAACGTCGACGAGGCGGCGCGCAGCGAGATCGAGCAGGAGTTCGACGAGCTGGACGCCTACCTGGACCGCTACCCGCAGGCCCTCCCCGGCCGGCGGCCCGACGGCCTCAAGATGCGACTGGAGGGCTTCCTGCGCAACAACGTCCCCGACGACCGCGAGGTGCTCGTGGGCTGGATCGGCGGAGGTCCCGAGCTGGTGATCGCCGGCGACGACGTGGAGCCGGTCGAGGGGACGATCACGACGGATCCCACCTTCCTGGCCGCCGCCCGGCGCGTGGTCGACGGGGCGGTGGGCCTGGAGCGCTTCGACCTGCCGCCGTACGGCGACTCGGTGGTCGCGGCCCAGACGGTCCGGCAGGGCGACGTCGAGGGAGCCCTGGTGATCGTCACCTTCATGGACCTGCGCCGGACCGAGCTCGTCGAGACCATGCAGACGTACGCCGTCGTGGCGCTCGGCTCGCTGCTCGCCATCACCGCCCTGGCGGCGTGGCAGTCAGGGCGGCTGCTGGCCCCGATCCGGGGGCTGCGGGAGACCGCCGACGAGATCTCGGAGTCGGACCTGTCGCTGCGGCTGCCCGAGGTGGGCAACGACGACCTCACGGCGCTGACCCGTACCTTCAACGCGATGCTGGCCCGGCTGGAGGCGGCCTTCGTGGGCCAGCGGCAGTTCCTCGACGACGCCGGCCACGAGCTGCGGACCCCGCTCACCGTGCTCCGCGGCCACCTCGAGCTGCTCGACCCCGACGACCCGGCCGAGGTCGCCGAGACCCGGGCGCTGCTGCTCGACGAGACCGACCGGATGGCCCGGCTCGTCGGCGACCTGATCCTCCTCGCCAAGCACGACCGGCCCGACTTCCTCGCCCCGACGGCCGTGTCGGTGGAGCGGCTGACCCACACCCTCCTCGCCAAGGCCCGGGCCCTTGCCGATCGCGCGTGGGTCCTGGACGAGGTCGGCACCGGCATCGCCCACCTCGACGAGCAGCGGATCACCCAGGCGGTGCTCCAGCTCGCCGACAACGCGGTCAAGCACACCGCCGACGGCGACCGGATCGCCCTCGGCTCCCGGGTCGTCGGCGGGCGGGTCTCCCTGTGGGTCGCGCGACTCCGGCCCCGGCATCCCACCGGAGCAGCGCAGCCACGTCTTCGAGCGGTTCGGCCGGGCGGGTCGTCGTCCCCGGCGACGAGGGCTTCGGGCTCGGACTGTCCATCGTGCAGGCGATCGCCGAGGCTCACGGCGGCGACGTCCGCATCGACGACGCGGTGCCGCGCGGCACCGTGGTCACCATCGACCTGTGGCAGGAGCCGAGATGGCACGCATCCTGATCGTGGAGGACGAGCAGCGCATCGCGTCGTTCGTCGCGAAGGGCCTGCGGGCCGAGGGACACGTCAGCACCGTGGTGCCCGAAGGACGTCGAGGGGCTCGACCACGCGCTGAGCGGCGACTTCGACCTGATGGTGCTCGACATCGGCCTCCCCGGCCTCGACGGGTTCGAGCTGCTCGACCAGCTGCGCTCGCAGGGTTCGCGGATGCCGGTCGTGGTGCTGACGGCCCGTGACTCCGTCACCGACACGGTGAGCGCGCTCGAGGGCGGCGCCGACGACTACATGGCCAAGCCGTTCCGGTTCGCCGAGCTGCTGGCCCGGATCCGGCTCCGGCTGCGCCAGGCGCAGGACGGCGACGGCAGCGGGGTCCCGGGACGCCCTCGAGGCCGGCGGCGTACACCTGGACCTGCGGACCCGTCGCGCGACCGTGGAGGGCCGGCAGACCGACCTGTCCAGCCGGGAGTTCATGCTGGCCGAGATCTTCATGCTCAACGCCGGCCAGGTGCTCTCGCGGGAGCAGCTGCTCGACCACGTGTGGGGCCTCGACTTCGACCCCGGGTCCAACGTGGTCGACGTCTACGTCGGCTACCTGCGCAAGAAGTTCGGCGCCGGGTCCATCCAGACGGTCCGCGGCATGGGCTACCGGTTCAACGCCTGACCTTGAACGTGAGCCGCGGCGCCGGGAGGCCGGCGACCACGGGCTCGAGCGCGTCGGCGAGCTCCGAGGGCAGCGGCCGGGCGGACGGACGCCGGTCGAGGGCAGCCCGGACCACCTCCGCCACCGCCTCGGGTACGTCGTCCGGGAGCGGGCGCGGCTCCTGGACCAGCTGCGGGTACCGGTCGGCGAGCCGCTCGGCGTAGGGGTCGCCCTTGTCGAAGGCCCGCTGCCCGGCGATCGCGTGGAACAGCGTCGCCCCCAGTCCCCAGACGTCCGCCTCGTGGCCGGCGCCGCCGTGCGTCTCGGGGTCAGCCTGCTCGGGCGACATGTAGTGGTCGGTGCCGATCCGGCGCGAGCCCTTCGCCCGCTGCCGCGACCGTGCCACCGACAGGTCGATCAGCCGGGCCGGCGAGCCCATGATCACGTTGCTCGGCTTGATGTCGAGGTGCACCACGTCGACGCCGCGGAAGTAGTGGAGCGCACCGGCCACCTCGATGGCCAGCGGCAGGTACTGCTGCTCCTGCAGCCGGCCGTGCCGACGGACCAGGCTGGAGAGCCGCGGCCCCTCGACGTGCTCGAGGACGACGTGGGGACGCTCGCCGTCGAGCCGGTGCCGCAGGCCGCGGACGACCACCGGGTGGTTGACCCGCGCCAGGGTCTCCACCTCGCGGGCGAGGCCGCGCACGGTGTGGTCGTCGTCGACCTGGTCGGGCCGGACCACCTTGACCACGACGGGGCCGTAGGTGACCTCGTCGAAGGCCAGGTAGGCCTCGTACGCCGACCCACCCCCGAGCAGCCGCATCGCGGTCAGCTCGGGGGTGATGGCGTCGCCCTCCTGCAGGTGCCAGCCGTCCTTCGCGCTCACGGTGCCATCGTCCACCCGCGTCAGCGGCGGGTGTCGTTGCGGGACCGGTCGTTGGTGTGGCCCGCGGACCGGTCGCGGGTCCGGTCGCCCCCGTCACGGGTGAAGTCGCGGGTCTTGTCGCCGCGGCTGTGGTCGCGGTCGCGGCTGACCCCGGTCACGCGGCTGTTGGTGCCGTCGTTGCTGTCGGCGCCGCTGGTGTTGCGCGACCGGGTCGTCGCCGTCCCGGTCGGCGGTGTCGTCGTCGTCCTCGTCGGCGACGAGCACCACGTCGGGGGTGTCCTCGTCGCGCTTGAGCGCGGTGTCGTCGGCGACGGCCGACGTGACCGGCAACGCCAGCAGGCCGGTGGTGACCAGGCCGGCGATGCCGACGGACCCGAGGGTCAGGGTGGTGCGCTTCATGGTTCCTCCTCGTGGGCGGTGTTCGCTGTCGAGGAGAAACCCTCCCTGTGCCCGGTGAGCGGACGATGAGGTCGCGATGAGACCGCTCTCACCGGAGGTGGGTGCGTCGGGACGGGATCGAACCGCCGACCGCTCGGGTGTAAACCGAGAGCTCTACCGCTGAGCTACCGACGCCGGGCGCGCCACAGACTACGGTCCCAGCGCCGGTGCCGCGAACCCGTGAGCGGCGACGGAAGAGCGAGGAGGTCGAGGAGGGTCGGCCGGACCGGCGCGCGCGAGGGGCGTCCCCACCCGTCCCGAAACCCGGCGACCCGGCCGGGAAAAGGCCGAGCCGCTGGCGTCTCGGGTCACCAGCGGCTCGGCGTCCACGACGCTACCGCCTCGCGGGCCGTGCGCAAGCCGGAACGGCCGAAGATGGTGCGCAGGTACGCCGAAGATGGTGCGTAGGTACTAGGCGACGGCGTGGAGCTGGCGGAGGTGCTCGTCGAGGTCGCGGCCCTCGGGATTGGCGTTGTGCACCGACCAGCGGAGCATGCCGTCGCGGTCGACGACGTACGACGAACGGCGGGAGGACCCCTTCGCCTCGTCGAACACCTCGAAGGACGACGACACCGCGCCGTGCGGCCAGAAGTCCGAGAGCAGGGGGAAGTTGAGGCCGTCCTGGTCGGCGAACGCCCGCAGCGAGTAGACCGGGTCGCAGGAGATGGCGAGCACCTCGGTGTCGAAGGTCATGAACTCGTCGAGCCGGTCGCGGATCCCCGCCATCTCGCCGGAGCAGACCCCGGAGAAGGCGTACGGGAAGAACAGCAGCGCCACCGCCTTGGTGCTGCGGTAGGACGACAGGGTGACGTCCTGTCCGAACTGGTCGCGCAACATGAAGTCGGGTGCGGGGCCACCGAGGGAGAGTCCGGTCATGGTGCCTCCATCCTCGCACCCGGCCCCACGTCAGGCGTCGGCGGTGTCCGCGGCCTCGTCCTCGCCCTCGTGGTCGGCCAGGTCCCTCTTCAGCACCTTGCCGGTGGCGTTGCGGGGCAGCTCACCGAGGAAGACGATGTCGCGCGGCACCTTGTAGCGGGCCAGGTTGGCCTTCACGTGCTCGCGCAGCTCGTCCTCGGTGACCGACTGCTCCTCGCGTACGACGACAAAGGCCCGCAGCCGCTTGCCGAAGTCGTCGTCGTCGACCCCGATCGCGGCCGCCTCGGCGACCGCCTCGTGGCCGACCAGGCAGTCCTCGACCTCCTTCGGGAAGACGTTCTCGCCGCCGGACACGATCATCTCGTCGTCGCGGCCGTCGACGTAGAGCCGGCCGTCGTCCCCGATCCGGCCCACGTCGCCGGTGGACATCAGGCCGTCGATCATGTCCTTGTTGCCGCCACCGGTGTAGCCCTCGAACAGCATCGAGTTGCCGACGAAGATCCGGCCGCTCTCGCCGTCGGGGACCGGGTTCCCGTCCTCGTCGAGGATCCGGACCACGGTCGCGTGGGGCGGCCGGCCCGCCGACGACGGCGCCTCGCGGAGGTCCTCGGGCGTGGCGACGCTGGCGTAGGCGACCTCCGTGGAGCCGTAGATGTTGTAGAGGTGGTCACCGAAGTGGTCCATCCAGCTGAGCGCCAAGTTGCCGGGCAGCGCGGAGCCGGACGCCGCGACCACCTCGACCCGCGACAGGTCGTACGCCGCCAGCGTCTCCTCGGGCAGCGCCAGGATCCGCTGCAGCATCACCGGGATCACGACCATCGACTCGCAGCGCTCGTCCTGCGTCGCGGCCAGCGCGCCCTCGGGGTCGAACTTCCGGCGCAGCACCACGGTCGAGCCGAGCAGCATGGCCAGGGCGAGGTGGGCGAAGCCCCAGGTGTGGAAGAGCGGCGCGGCGATGTGGGTGCGCCAGCCGTAGCGCAGCGGCAGCCGCGACATCAGCGAGACGGCGGCGCCGATCCCTGCCTCGTTGCGCGGGGCGCCCTTCGGGGTGCCGGTGGTGCCGGACGTCAGGATGACGACCCGGGCGTGCCGGTCGGGGGCCGCCAGGTCGGCGTCGTCGTGAGCCGCGATGAGCGACTCGACCGTGGCGAGGTCGGTCGCGGAGTCGGTCCAGGCCAGCACCCGCTGGGCGACCTCTGCCTTCTCGAGGAGACCCGTGAACTCCTCGTCGTGGATCACGACCGTGGGCGCCTCGCGCTCCAGCACGTCGACCAGCTGCGGCCCGGCGAACGCGGTGTTGAGGTAGAGCAGGTCGGCGCCGAGCTTGGCGACCGCGATGGTGGCGTCGACGAAGCCGCGGTGGTTGCGACACATCACCGCCACGGCGTCCCCCTCGGAGACCCCGAGCTCCGCGAGGCCACGAGCGAGCGCGTTGCTCCGGCGGTGCAGCTCGCCGAAGGTCAGCTCCCCGAGCTCGTCGACGATGCCGATCCGGTGCGGCTCGCGCACGGCGACGCTGGCGAAACCGCCCGCGGGCCCGGTCCCCCACTTCAGGATCACGAGGCCGAGACCGGCCAGCTTGCGCGGGGAGTAGGGCCGGATGATCCCGGAGCGTCCGAGGACGCGCAGGCTGGTCGTCAGGTCGGTGAGGAGCGCCATGGTGACTGTCGAACGTCCGGGCGAGGGCGGGGTTACGCGGGTGTCCGGGGCGCGATCAGCCGGGTGGCCGTCCAGTCGGCGCTCACCGCGACGGTCGTGGTGTGGGCCAGACCCGCGATCGGGGCGGCCTCGGCGATGTCGGCGGCATCGACGGCGTTCGGACGGCCCACCTTGGGGGTCAGCAGCCAGATCACCCCGCCGCCCACCAGGTCGGTCAGCGAGTCGACGAGTCCGTCGACGAGGTCGCCGTCGTCGTCGCGCCACCACAGCACCACCGCGTCGACCACGTTGCCGTAGTCGCCGTCGACCATGTCGGCGTCGATGGCGTCCTCGATGGCGATCCGCAGGTCGTCGTCGGTGTCGGAGTCCCAGCCGAGCTCCTGGACCACCATGCCGGTGGTCAGCCCGAGGCGCGCCGCATGACCGGGCTTCTCCGACGGGCTCCCCGGGGTCTGCGAGGCATCACTGCCCGCCGTCGAGCTCACGGGTTCCTCCCCTCCCTCGCCTGTACGGCTTCATGGCGCGCCCGGTGCGGGCACGTTCAGGTGGGCAGTAGTCCATCGGAACAGCGGCGGGTACGCAACCCACGACGAGCGGGTGTCCCCACCTCCGGCCGCCGCAGGCCCTACCGCTGGGTAGATTTTGCCGTCCCTCCCCGCGTGCGACGATGGACCGGTGAGCGACGACACGACCACGGACCGCGGAGCGGACCGGGCGGGCGGGCCTGCCCGCGCCGTGATCCACGAGGGACTCCCCACCCAGCTTCCCGACATCGACCCCGACGAGACCACCGACTGGCTCGAGTCCTTCGACGGCCTCGTCGACGAGCGCGGCCGCGAACGGGCCCGTTACGTCATGCTGCGGCTCCTCGAGCGCGCGCGCGAGTGGCAGGTCGGTGTCCCGGCCCTGCGGAGCACCGACTACATCAACACCATCCCGCCCGAGCGCGAGCCCTGGTTCCCGGGCGACCTCGAGGTGGAGCGCCGGATCCGCGCGTTCATCAGGTGGAACGCCGCGGTGATGGTGTCCAGCGCCAACCGCAAGGGCCTCGAGGTCGGTGGCCACATCGCCACCTACCAGTCCGCGGCCAGCCTCTACGAGGTCGGCTTCAACCACTTCTTCCGCGGCAAGGACCACCCCGGCGGCGGCGATCAGGTCTACATCCAGGGGCACGGCTCCCCCGGCATCTACGCCCGGGCGTTCCTCGAGGGGCGGCTCACCGAGGAGCAGCTCTACCGGTTCCGGCAGGAGGTCCAGCACGGGCCCGGCAACGGCCTGCCGTCGTACCCCCATCCGCGGCTGATGCCGGACTTCTGGGAGTTCCCGACGGTCTCCATGGGGCTGACCGGCATCAACTCCATCTACCAGGCCCGGTTCAACCGCTACCTCCACAACCGCGGCATCAAGGACACCTCGCAGCAGCGGGTGTGGGCCTTCCTCGGTGACGGCGAGATGGCCGAGCCCGAGTCGCTCGGCGCCATCGGCGTCGCCGCCCGCGAGGAGCTCTCCAACCTCACCTGGATCATCAACTGCAACCTGCAGCAGCTCGACGGCCCGGTGCGCGGCAACGGCAAGATCATCCAGGAGCTGGAGTCCTACTTCCGCGGCGCCGGCTGGAACGTGATCAAGGTCGTCTGGGGCGACGGATGGGACCCGCTGCTCGCCAAGGACGTCGACGGCGTGCTGGTCAACCGGATGAACAACACCCCGGACGGCCAGTTCCAGACCTACCACAACGAGTCCGGCGCCTACATCCGCGACCACTTCTTCGGCACCGACCCGCGGCTGCGCAAGATGGTCGAGCACATGACGGACGAGCAGATCGAGAAGCTGCCGCGCGGTGGGCACGACTACCGCAAGGTGTACGCCGCGTTCGAGGCCGCGACCAAGCACGTCGGGCAGCCGACGGTCATCCTCGCCAAGACCATCAAGGGCTGGACGATCGACGCTCTGGAGAGCAAGAACGCCACCCACCAGATGAAGAAGCTCACCCAGGACGACCTCAAGAAGTTCCGGGACCGGCTCTACCTGCCCCTCTCCGACACCGACCTCGAGCGCAGCTACGACGAGACCGGCGCCGCGCCCTTCTTCCACCCCGGTCAGGACTCGCCCGAGATCCAGTACATGCTCGAGCGCCGCGCGGCCCTCGGCGGGTCCCTCCCCCGCCGGGTCGACCGCTCCAGCCCGCTCAAGCTGCCCGGCGACGCGGTCTACGCCGAGCTCAAGCAGGGGTCCGGCAAGAACAAGGTTGCCACGACCATGGCCCTCGTCCGGCTGCTGCGCGACTGGATGAAGGACCCCGAGATCGGACAGCGGCTCGTGCCGATCGCCCCCGACGAGTACCGCACGTTCGGCATGGACTCGATGTTCCCCAGCGCCAAGGTCTACAACCCCGGCGGACAGCAGTACGAGTCGGTCGACCGGAAGTTGTTGCTGTCCTACAAGGAGTCGGTGCAGGGCCAGATGCTCCACGAGGGCATCTCCGAGGCCGGGTCGATGGCCTCGGCGACGGCCGCCGGGTCGTCGTACTCCACCCACGGCGAGCCGATGATCCCGTTCTACATCTTCTACTCGATGTTCGGGTTCCAGCGCACCGCCGACTCGATGTGGGCGATGGCCGACCAGCTCGCCCGCGGGTTCCTGATCGGGGCGACGGCGGGCCGGACCACGCTCACCGGTGAGGGCCTGCAGCACGCCGACGGCCACTCGCCGCTGCTCGCCACGACCAACCCGGCGGTCGTCCACTACGACCCGGCCTACGCCTACGAGCTCAGCCACATCATGCAGAGCGGCCTCGAGCGGATGTACGGCGCCGACGCCGAGGACGTCATCTTCTACCTCACGGTCTACAACGAGCCGGTGTCCCAGCCGGCGGAGCCCGACGACGTCGACGTCGACGGCATCCTGCGCGGTCTCCACCAGGTCGGCCGCGGCGAGGGCGGCGGGCCCCGGGTCCAGCTGCTCGGCTCGGGCGTCGCGATGCCGTGGGTCGACGAGGCCGCGCGGCTGCTCCGCGACGAGTGGGGGGTGTCAGCCGACCAGTGGTCGGTGACCTCGTGGAACGAGCTGGCCCGCGACGCCGTCGCGGCCGAGGACTGGAACCTGCTCCACCCCGACCAGGACAAGCGCACTGCCTACGTCGCCGACCGACTGCGCGACGCCGGCGGACCGGTGGTCGCGGTGTCCGACTACATGAGCGCCGTACCCCTGCAGATCGCCCGCTGGGTCCCGGCCGACTACCGGGTGCTGGGGGCCGACGGCTTCGGCTTCGCCGACACCCGGCCCGCGGCCCGGCGCTACTTCCGGATCGACGCCCAGTCCGTCGTCGTGCAGACGCTGCAGGCGCTCGCCGACGCCGGCCAGGTGCCGCGCGAGCAGGTCTCCGAGGCCTTCGCCCGCTACCGGATCGACGACCCGACGGCCGTCGCCGACGTGAAGCAGGAAGGTGGCGACGCCTGAGGCGTGCCGGAGGTTGCGGTGCCAGCCGAGCACCGGAGGTCGAGGTGCGAGCCGAGCACCGGAGGTTGAGGTGCGAGCGGAGCGAGCCTCGAAACCCCTGCACCCCTCGCAGGGCGGTGCCCGCCGAGCGCCGGAGGTTGAGGTGCCAGCCGACGCCGGAGGTTGAGGTGCGAGCCGAGCGAGCTTCGAGTACCAGCCGACCCTCGCAGGTTGAGGCGCGAGCGGAGCGTGCCTCGAATCCCCTGCACCTCTCGCAGGGCGGTGACCCGCCGTGGTTCCGCGTCCTCGCCACACGTCTCGGGGTTTGCTCGACCTCGCCCGTCGCGTACGCGACGCGCTCGTGCCTCGCCCGCCGCTGCTCAGGCAGGCTTGATCCTCGTCACGGTGGCGTCCTGGTCCACGGCCTGGCCCGCGCGCAGCAGGGTGCGGAACCTGCCCCGGTGGTAGGTCGCCGGCGGGGTCGACCGCACGAAGTCGTGGACCAGCCGCGCGAACCGCTGCGGGTGGTCCTTGTGGGGGAAGTGCCCGGCGTTCGGGATCACCTCGACCCGGGCCGTCGGCGCCAGCCGCGCGGCCAGCTCGGCGTGGCGGACGGGGAGGACCTGGTCGTGCTCGCCCCACAGGACCGCCATCGGCATGCTGGCGGTGAGGTAGGCCCGGTCGGCCATCGTGACGACCTGGCCTCGCCAGTCGACCACCGCCCGTACGACGTGGCGGATCGCGTGCCGCGCGGCCGGGTCGCGGAAGGAGTCGTAGATCTCGGCCACCTCGTCGAGGTCGCGGGTCCACGGCGTGGGGATGCGGGACAGCGCCCGCAGCCCGGCCTTTCCGACGTGCCGGACTCCCGGCATCGTCAGCATCCCCATCACCGGGTGGAAGCCGGGCGTCGTGATCGACCGGATCAGCGGTGAGACCTCGGGGCCGAGGCCACCGGAGGCGACCAGCACCAGCCGCTCGGTGCGCTCGGGGAACTGGTAGGCGAACTGCATCGCGATGCCGCCGCCGAAGCTGTGCCCCACGACGGTCACCTTGTCGATGTCGAGGCAGGTCATCAGGTCGCGCATCCCGTTGGCGTAGCCACCCACGCTGTAGTCGGCGCGGGGCTTGTCGGACAGCCCGTGGCCGAGCAGGTCCGGAGCGATCACGGTGTAGCGCCGGGCCAGGGTCTCGATCACGGGGTTCCACGTCGTGTGGTCGCAGCCGAGGCCGTGCAGGAGCAGCAGGACCGGTCCCTGGCCGACCTTCACGAAGGCGCGGCGGTGGCCGTGGACGGTGAGGTAGGAGACCTCGTGGTGCGCGGGGGGCATGGGGGGTGGCCTCTCGTCGGCGTCCTGCGATTCAACCACGGGATCGGCGATGGTGGGGGGTTCGAAGCCCTTGTCTTCTCGGGGTTCTGGCGTCCATTAGCCTCGAAGGCGTGACCACGTCCAGTGCTCGTCCCACTCCGCGGCCGGACCGCGCTGCCGAGGCGCTGACCCGGGCCACGGGGTCGCTCAGCACGGCCGCCACTGCCCGGATGGAGTCCGAGCTGGGATGGTTCCGCGAGCTGAGCGCACAGGACCGGTCGTGGGTCGGGGTCATCGTGCAGGCGGGCATCCAGGGCTTCGTCGACTGGTACTCCCACACCGGGCGTCCCGTGCCGGGCGCGACGGTGCTGGCCTCGGCGGTGTTCGGCGCCGCCCCCCGGGCCCTGGCCGGCGTGATCACGCTGCAGCAGACGGTCGACCTGGTGAAGCTGTCCATCGAGGTGGTCGAGAGCAACATCGTCGACATCGTCCACACCGACGACGCCGCCGACGCCCACGCCGCCGTCCTCCGCTACGCGCGGGAAGTGGCGTTCGCGACCGCCGAGGTCTACGCCCGTGCCGCCGAGGTGCGGGGCGCCTGGGACGCGCGGCTCGAGGCCCTGGTCGTCGACAGCGTGCTGCGCGGCGAGGCCGACGAGGCGCTGCTGTCGCGGGCCAGCGCGCTCGGCTGGTCGGGCCACGGCGCGGTGTCGGTCGTGCTCGGCGAGGCACCCGGCCGGCGCGCCGACACCGACGTCTTCGAGGAGGTACGCCGGGTCGCGCGCTCGGCCGGCCAGGACGCGCTGTGCGCCACCCAGGGCGACCGGCTCGTCGTCCTGCTCGGCGGGGCCAGTCACGGCGAGGACTCCGTGGCGCCGGCACTCGTGGAGCTGTTCGGCCCGGGGCCGGTGGTCGTGGGACCGGTCGTCGGCGGGCTCGAGCATGCCCACCGCTCGGCCCGGGCCACGCTCGCCGCCCACCGGGCGGCAGCGGGGTGGCCCGACGCACCCCGGCCGGTGCGGAGCGCCGAGCTGCTCCCGGAGCGGGTGCTCTCGGGCGACGGCCACGCCCGGCGGCACCTGGTCGAGGAGGTCTACCTGCCGCTGACGCGGGGGCGCGAGACCCTCGTCGAGACCCTCGCGACCTATCTGGCGACCGGGTCGTCGCTGGAGGCCACGGGCCGGGCGCTCTACGTGCACCCCAACACCGTGCGCTACCGGCTGCGCCAGGTGGCCGAGCTGACGGGCTTCAGCCCGTCGGAGCCGCGGGAGGCGTTCGTGCTCCACATCGCCCTGGTGCTGGGCCGGCAGTCCGGTCGCGCCGACTCGTTGTAGGAACCCTACAAGAATCGCGGGGCCGGATTCGTGCGCGCCGGACGCGCACGGGGTTGCCCCCGCCGGGCAGAGTGGAGTCGTGCTCGTCATCGTCGCGCCCGGCCAGGGCGCCCAGTCCCCCGGCTTCCTGACTCCGTGGCTCGAGGACCGCACGTTCGCCTCGCGCTTCGAGTGGCTCTCCACCGTCGCCGGCGTCGACCTGGTCCACCATGGCACCGAGTCCGACGCCGAGACCATCCGCGACACCCGGGTCGCCCAGCCGCTGCTCGTGGCCACCGGGCTGGTCACCGCCCTCGAGATCTTCCCGCATCCCGCCGACGCGTTCACCCAGATCGGTGCCGTCGCCGGCCACAGCGTCGGTGAGCTGACGGCCGCCGCCGGCGCCCGCGTGATCACCGCCGAGCAGGCCATGGTGCTGGTGCGCGAGCGCGGCAACGCGATGGCCGAGGCGGCCGCCGCCACGCCCACCGGCATGACCGCCGTCCTCGGTGGCGACCGCGACGAGGTGCTGGCGACGCTCGACAAGCACGGGCTGACCGCTGCCAACGACAACGGCCCTGGGCAGGTCGTCGCGGCCGGCACCCTCGAGCAGCTCGAGGCGTTGGCCGGCGACCCGCCCGCCAAGGCGCGGCTCACGCCCCTGAGCGTCGCCGGCGCGTTCCACACCGACCACATGGCGCCCGCGGTCGGCCACCTCGCGGGCCTGGCCCGCTCGGTGTCGGTGCACGACCCCCGTACTCCCGTGATCTCCAACAGGGACGGCACCGTGGTCCACGACGGGCACGACGTCCTGGCCCGGATCGTCGGCCAGATCGCGAGCCCGGTCCGCTGGGACCTCTGCATGGAGACCATGGCCGACCTCGGCGTGACCGGCATCCTCGAGATGCCTCCGGCCGGCACGCTGACGGGCATCGCGAAGCGGGCGCTGAAGGGCGTCGAGACCTTCGCGCTCAAGACGCCCGACCAGCTCGACGACGCACGCGCCTTCGTCGACAAGCACGGCGAGGCCTCCCTCATCGACACCACGCCGACCTGGCGGATGGTGGTCTCGCCCGCCAAGGGCACCTTCCACCAGTCCGAGGAGGCGGCCGGCCAGGACGTGCTCGCGCCCGGGACGGCGATCGGCCAGGTCGAGACCTCGCGCGACCGCTCCAGCATCGTGGCGCTCCACGGCGGCCAGGTGGTCGAGTGGCTCGTCGAGGACGGCGACATCGTCTCGCCCGGTCAGCCGCTGCTGCGGCTGCACCCCGAGGGGGCTGCGTGATGGCCGAGATCGCAGGCTCGCCCGGAGCGCCGCACGCCACCATCCTCGGTCTCGGCGCCTACCGCCCCTCCCGGATCGTGCCCAACGCCGAGGTGATCGAGGCGATCGACTCCAGCGACGAGTGGATCCAGCAGCGCTCCGGCATCCGGCAGCGCCGCTGGGCCACGCCCGAGGAGACCGTGCAGATGATGTCGGTCGCCGCCTCGAGGGAGGCCCTCGAGCGCGCCGGCATCGCCCCGGCCCAGGTCGACTGCGTCGTCGTCGCCACCGTGTCCCACCTGCTGCAGACCCCGGCGGTGGCCACGGCCATCGCCCACGAGCTCGGTACCGAGAAGGCCGCCGCCTTCGACATCTCCGCGGCCTGCGCCGGCTTCTGCCACGGCGTCTCGCTGGCCGCCGACATGGTCCGTGGCGGCAGCGCCCGCCACGTGCTCGTGATCGGGGTCGAGCGGCTCAGCGACCTGACCGACCTCCACGACCGTGGCACCGCATTCATCTTCGCTGACGGCGCCGGCGCCGCGGTGGTCGGACCCAGCGAGACCCCGGGCATCGGCCCGGTCGTCTGGGGCTCCGACGGCGAGCAGTTCGACCTGATCCGGCAGCGCGAGGACTGGCGCGACGTCGTCGGTACGCCGACCGAGCCCGGCAGTGGGGTCATGCCGCACCTGGTGATGCAGGGCAACCCGGTGTTCCGCTGGGCGTCGTTCGCGATGGCGAAGGTGGGCCAGCAGGCGCTCGACCGCGCCGGCGTGAGCGCCGACCAGCTCGACGTGTTCGTTCCCCACCAGGCCAACATGCGCATCATCGACGCGATGGCGCGCTCCATGAAGCTCCCCGATCGGGTCCGCGTCGCCCGCGACATCGCCGACCAGGGCAACACCTCGGCGGCGTCGATCCCGCTCGCGCTCCACCGGATGATCGAGGAGGGCGAGGCCCGCAGCGGCGACCTCGCGCTGCTGATCGCCTTCGGGGCCGGCTTGGCGTACGCCGCTCAGGTCGTGACCGTTCCCTAGCAGCACCCGCTCCCTAGCGGCACCCGCGTTTCGCACCACCTGTCCGCACCACCCCCACACCGGAAGGAAGACCACACATGGCCACCACCGAAGAGATCCGCACCGACCTCGCCGAGATCGTCAACGAGGTCGCCGGCGTCGAGGCCGACGACGTCCAGATGGACAAGTCGTTCGTCGACGACCTCGACGTCGACTCGCTCTCGATGGTCGAGGTCGTCGTCGCCGCCGAGGAGAAGTTCGGTGTCTCCATCCCCGACGACGAGGTCAAGAACCTCAAGACCGTGGGCGACGCCGTCGCCTTCATCGAGCGCGCCCAGGGCTGACCGGCCGCGCTCCCCCCGCCCCCGTCTCCCAAGGATCGGATCTGCAGATGAGTCGCACCCGCGTCGTGGTCACCGGCCTCGGCACCACCAGCCCGCTCGGCGGCGACGTCGCCAGCACCTGGGAGGGCATGCTGGAGGGCCGTTCCGGCGTCCGTGCCCTCACCGACGACTGGGCCGAGGACATGCCGGTCAAGATCGCCGGCCGGATCGCGGTCGAGCCCACCGAGGTGCTCGAGCGCGTCAAGGCCCGCCGTCTCGACCGGTCCTCGCAGTTCGCGATGGTCGCGGCGATGGAGGCCTGGCGCGACGCCGGCCTCGAGGACGCCGACGTCGACCAGGAGCGGCTCGGGGTGGCGATGGCCTCGGGCATCGGCGGCGTCAACACGCTGCTCGACAACTACGACGTGCTCCGCGACAAGGGGCCCCGCCGGGTCTCTCCCCTGGCGGTGCCGATGCTGATGCCCAACGCGCCGGCGGCCCAGATCAGCCTCCTCATCGGGGCGCGGGCGGCGGTCAACACGCCGGTGTCGGCCTGTGCGTCCGGCAACGAGGCGATCGCGCTCGCGGTCGACCAGATCCGGCTCGGCCGCGCCGACGTGGTCGTCGCGGGCGGCACCGAGGCAGCGATCCACCCGCTGCCGATGGCGGCGTTCGCCAACATGATGGCGCTCTCCAAGAACCCGGGCGACCCGACCACGGTGTCGCGTCCCTGGGACACCGGCCGCGACGGGTTCGTGCTCGGCGAGGGTGCGGGCGTGGTCGTGCTGGAGTCCGAGGAGCACGCCCGGGCCCGCGGGGCCACGGTGT
>CAVUDQ010000006.1:0-444587 GCA_963740325.1 uncultured Actinomycetota bacterium | reverse complement strand
GATCAGAAGGTTTGGGGTTCGAATCCCTACGGGCGCGCAAACAACGAACCGTCCTGACCAGCAGAGATGCTGTTCGGGGTTGTCTCACGCTCTACTGGCAGAGGGCGCGGGTGCTATCACTTTGCTAACGCGCGCATCCACGATGCTCAGGGGGCCTACCGGGGCGGGTGTCTGGCCCATATCGCCCAGTTTGACCGTCCAGCTACGCCGAGGGCCACGACGTCACAGCAGGCAGGAATGGGGACGAGGATCTGCATGGCGCGTGGGGGTTAGTAGGTATGGTGCCTCCAGATCTGGTTCCAGCACATGCCCGGGAGGTGCGTTTGGCAGGCGCGAAAGTGGTGTTCATCGCGTTCGCGATCGAAGATGAACGACAGCGGGACTTCTTGAAGGGACAGTCGCTGCATCCACGGGCTCCGTATGAATTCATCGACATGTCTGTGAAGGATCCGTACGACTCCGGATGGAAGGACCAGGTCCGCACCCGAATCCGCCGATCGGATGGCGTGATTGTCCTTGTCAGTAAGAACTCGCTGAACTCAAGCGGGCAGAAGTGGGAGATCCAGTGCGCCAAGGAGGAGCGGAAGCCGATCCGTGGCATTTGGGCCTACTCAACAGACCGGACGATGATCTCCGGCGTGAATACCGTCGCCTGGAGCGACGGAAACATCGCCTCATTCATCGACTCGTTGTAACTCGCTACGAGATTGTCGGCGACGATCACTTCACAGACGCATGGCGCTCGGCCAGTTGGTTCACAACCGGGATCGCAATGGACGTTTTTCGTGGGTGCTCGCGGCCGGGAAGAACACGTAGGTTAGGTCAATCTTGGCGACTTCTGGTGAACTCCGAACAGCAACATTCAAGCTCACCAACCAACCACCCGCCGCTAAGACGCGAAGGTGGACCCTTTCCCGAATTCTATGCATAGCACGCTGGAGCGTGCTGGTTCGCGAGATCGACAGTTGGTGTCAAATTCGGGGAGGAAGGCACCGATTTCTTGCGTGTGACCCCCGCGTCATTCGACTGCGTAGCGCGGGTAGTCGAGGGGAAAGTGGTGTCTCGTTCCGTCCTCGAGGATCTGCACGAACTCGTCCGTCGGTCCCCATTCTCCGATGTAGCCCTCGATGATGGGCAGGGCATGCTCTGCTTCGACGTCCTCCCACTCTTGCCTGGAGAGGGAGCCGCCCTCGCCGATGAAAAGGTCGATGTGTTCATCGGCGTCTGGGGCGTGCTTGTCGGCCCACGTGAACTCACTGCTGGGAATCGTTACGAGCACCTTTTGCACCGAGTCGGGAGTGCAGGCCACCTCCTGCTCCTGAGCGGGCCGCAGGCCATCCTCGACCTGCACGAAGATGACGAGATCCGAGTGGACCGCGATGATGGCGAACCACGCGAGCCAGATTGGGACACCCTCCATCTCGCGGTCGAGACTTGGCATCAGGTCCAGGAAGTGGAAACTGCCATGGAATCCCCTCACCTGCAGGCTAGTCATAACGTCGAGCGTGTGCACGTAGATGTCGTGGTCTCGTGGCTGACCCCTTCGAAGGGATGGGACACGAGCATTCTTGGACCACCGAGCCCGTAGACGACGGAACCGTGGTGAGTGCCCGAGCGATACAGCTTGCGTGACAGCGATGGCTGAATCACGTTGAACGCGAAGGCCTCCGCACCTGTTGAAGCCGGCAGTTGGTCGTTGTCGCATGCCAGCGGGACAGGCTGTCCAGCGATGGCGTCTTGGAAGGCGCGGAACCTCGCCTCCGGTTCGACGACGCTGAAGAAGTGCTTGAACATGCCCGGGTTTGACGAGGACGCCAAACCAAGAAGCTGGAACAGTCCGGGGGCTCCGTAAGCGCTGTGGACGTATTGAATCGTTGACTCAGGGATCTCGGCGAGATTACGCAACAGATCGTCAGGATCGGGCATGTCACTGGGCAGCTGGCCCTGCGCAGCCGCTTCCCGCATTTGTCGTGCCTGCTTGCAGGCGCCAAGTACCTGGTCGAGAGGCATTGTCGGCCCGCCGGCGCGGAGCAATGTGTTCACCGGGATCTGGCGCCTCGGCTCCAGCCCGGACACCCCGAAGACCTCTGAGTCGGTCATCGATGCTCCCCGCTGCGCGTGCTGGAGAGGCGGTTGTTCACTGCTACCGCCCAGCCACGACAACTCCGTGACCGTCACGGTCCAGCCAAGATCTCGCCGAGGGCGAGAACGATCCCGTCACAACGCCATAGATGACAAGATATGCCTGTGCAAGCGTCGATGCCAAGCGACTCAGATGGCCACCCCCCATCCAGCAATACCGAGGTGATGGAGCTCTACAAGGTGGCGGTCGAGATGGCCGACCGAGTCTCCGCGCGTCGAGGCCAAGCCAACCAATTCTACTTATCGCTTCAATCGCTTCTGCTCGGCGCTCCTGCGATCTTTGGCAAGGATCTCACCAACCGTCCGGTCGAGGCCGCCGCTCTATGCGTTGCGGGCTTGACTATCAGCTTGGTGTGGTACCTCCAGTTGCGTAGCTACCGCCAACTGAATCGAGCGAAGTTCGCGGTTATCAACGCCATCGAGGGTAAGCACCTTCAGGAGCACCCATTCATGGACGAGTGGAATGAACTCAAGAAGGATCCTGTGTCAGGATGGCGGGGCCGATACGCCGAGCTGGGCACGGTGGAGCGCTTGGTCCCTGTGATTTTCGCCGCGATCAACCTTGTTCTCTTGGTCAGGGTGTTGCTGTGAGTTATGTGGACGATCTCGCGGCTGCGGTCCGTGACGAGGTGGCACCCGACGACAGACCGTCTAGCCGAGCCGAAGAGCTTTTCCGCTTGTACGCGCTACTCGCCATGGTCAAGGGCATTGACACGACCCTCGAGGATGTCCACAACGCCTGGTCAGTTTGGATGAGGGAGTCCGACGCAAATCACCCATCACTAGTGCCGTTTGACTCTCTCACACCGTCCATGCAAGCTCAGGACCGCCCTTTCCAGCGCGCGATCGTACGAGTTGCTCAGCGCCTGCGCCCGAGTTAACGCAACGCACCGCCGCTCGACCGAGCCGGTCGAATGAGGATGGCTGCACTCCTTGGTCCTGCGTCGGTCGCTTGGGCAGCAGCACTCGAATGGCTCCGATTCCTTCAGTTGGACAAGACTGCCCACTGGTCTCTTCCCTCACGCACGGGTTCGGCTTCGAGGTGAGGAGACAGGCAGGCAGGTCGGCCCAGGGCACGAGTCGCAGTAAGCTTGGGAGCAGCAACCGGCGGGCGAGCGTCCGCAGGCGACGCCGATTGCTGAACAGGACGCATGGATCCGAGTCCGTGGTTGGTGCACGCGTTAACGCCCATGAAGTCCGCGCAGCAGCAGATCGCGATCGTCTGCACGTGAGCATCCGTCGACCGCGGATCGTCACCTGACAGGCTCCAGTGGCTCATGGGCGGGGCCATCACCGGAGTGGCCGGGATCGCGGTGGGATCGCCAGGCTCGGCGCCGATGTGTTGATTAGTGCGCCGCCCGTCGAGCACCACACGACAAGAACGCTTGCCGAGGTAGCAATGCGCGAATCCGCCATCGGGTGCTGCGAGACGCTCGACGTGACGGCGACGGGCGCCCGTACGCACCCTGACGTCTTCCAACGGTAAAAGCGGATAGGTCATTGCCGATCGACCTGTGCGTCCTCGCGACACCTGGGCATCCGCCTCAACGGCCGACTGCGTCCCGACGTGCGCCGGTGCGCGAGCGGCATACCGATCATGATTATTGCTATACTTGCCGATTCAACTTTGACGCGAGGGGTCGCCAACGGAACTTAGCCGCATGCCAATCCCTGATCTCGCACCGAGGGTCGCCGGCGAATTGATGGTACTTTGCGTCTTCGCCGTCTTTTACGCTGCACAAGTCAGGCTCATCGGAGTTTCCAGGCGCAGGGTGAGGTTGCGCGCATCCCCGTGGACGCCGTTGCAGTCCCCTGCGGCTGTGAGCGTCGAGCCCGTCGCCAACGCACGGCGGCACCAGCCAACGACAGTGGCGGTCGACGATGAAACGCGTCGAAGCAAGCGGCATTGGCGACAAGCACTGTGGGGAGGTATCGCCTGCGCGGCGGCGCTTGGAATCATCTTGCCGCCCGTCGTGCTCGTTGCGCTCCTGAACCCGATGGTTCTTCCTCTCATCCTCGTGGCCGCCACGGCGGTGGCGCGAGTGTTCGGCGCGGGGAGCCCCCAGCGACCAATCAGCTTCGGATATCCATGGGTGGTCGGATTCTTGATCACCCTGGCACTCGATTTGCTCTAGCAGCTGCTTTCTGGTGGACTGGGACTCGCGATCCAACGCGAGTTCGCCTGGGCTTCTTATGTACAGCACTTTCGTTCGGATTCCTGCTAATAGGGAGCGTCGTGTGGCATTACGCCCGTGGCGCTATGACTCTACGCTCGCACGAATTGCAAATGGAGGACCGTCGACGACCGATCCTATTTCTTCGATCATTCGACGATGATCAGTTGCGGCTACGGTCGAGCCCCCTGCTGATGCGTTCACCGCTTGACCTGGTCTTAGGACCGCGCGCGGAACTGTTCGAGGAGATCGTACGCCGTGGGGCCGCTCCATTCGGTCCCGTCATTGCGATCAGCAGACCCGGCCGAGGAACTCAGCCGCCAGGCATTTCGCGTGAACGCCTACACCCCATTGAAGACTGGCGCAACGAGATCAAGGGATGGTTTGCGTCGGCAGGCACCATCATATGTTCTCTGGGAAGCACGCCAGGCCTGAGGGACGAACTGCAGATCATCCAGCATATGGATGACCCTCCCCCCGTCCTCATCGTAATCCCTCCAATCGGAGAGGACGAACTGACTGAGCGGCTTCAAGACCTTCGATCGCTTAACGGCGTCCATGAGGTCTTAGGAAAGGCGGTGACGCATCAGATTGCTGGCCTCGGCTCGGCACTCGACGGCTTCACTATCCCCGGCACCGATCACGCACTAGTTGTGGTTCTAGAGCGCGGAAACACTGTGGTTTACACTGGGCAAACACGTGATCACTGGCATTATCACTACGCGATCCGGCGAGCGATGTCCTATCTTACGCGCCCAACTTGGGGCACTCCGGCGTATGCTTCCGCCGATTTCCGATTCTTTGCGCACCGAATCCGCGGGACGCGCGTTGACCTCGCGGTCAGGAAGCTTCCGGACCTACCATGTGTGGCTGAACCGAAAGGTCGTCGGGCCAGTCGACGAGTTTGACCTGCGTCGGATGGCTGGATCTCGCCAGGACCGCAATACGCGGGGGGCGCCGGGAGAGCCCGCGGGTCGTGTCAATTCCCACACGCCGGTCCACGACGGGACTGGATGGCGGCCCCTCGGAGAGATAGAGTCAGTCTATTCAAACAAGCGTTATGCTAAAGCGCTCCTCTTGAGCATCTTCCTGGGTCTTTTTGGCGCGGACCGATTCTATCTACATCGCGTTCCGACGGGGCTCGCAAAAGCCTTTACATTCGGGGGATGCGGGATGTGGTGGCTCGCGGACCTTACGCTTCTTGCTGTCCGCGTCACCACCGATACAGAAGGTCGGCCCCTCAGATAATCATTGTCGAACGGCGGTCGAAAGCTGACCCTTTTCAGTTTGGGCCCGTTCTAGGCGGATTCAACTTGGATCGTAAACCTGAAGGTCAGAACGCGGCTAGCGAAGCGGCCAGGATTTCAGCGGGCGAGGGCCACCCGAGCGTCTTCCGCGGACGCATGTTGAGGCGCTCCTCGAGGCGACGGGGGTCATCGACGGGGTCACCGCGAACGTCGCTGTCCTGTGAGAAGTACTTCACGACCAGGTGGCGGCTCTGTTCGGCGACCCCGTCTTCTTCGAACACGCCGGAGAGCACTGGCAGCATTCCCACCAAGGAAACAACAGGGGGCTGCCACGCCGCCCGACCATGCATCAGGCCCAGCTCATCGACCTACCAGGTCTACGCACGGCCGGGGGCCTGATTGTCGGCCTGTACGAGACCCGGAGGGAGCTGCAACGAGTCGGTGCGGCTCACGCTCACGAGGGTCCAGGTTTCTGAGATGGCCGGTTGACAGCGCCTGACCTGCCCCATTCCGCCGCGAAGGACATTGGCACTATGAGTCCGCGGCGGAGCGGCGCCCGGTCCTGGTCGCTGAGCGGAATGCCGATCCTTCGCCGCACGAGGCGTCCACGAGAGCGTGCCGGGGGAGTGGTGATCGCATAGGTAATGCGATCGCCGCGCACCCAATCGGAGGCCGACCGTCCTAGATCCTCGTCTTAGCTGGCGCTTAAGACACACCCCGATCAGCGCCCGGACCGTGATGGAAGTACGTGAACGTGCGGCGGCACTTCATGTACCTCGAGCACTCAATCGAGGCGGGCACGCAGTGGGCGGTGTTCGAGCCCAAACTGGAGCTCACGGGCGATGAGTCTGACGCGGCGACGTGACGCGCCTTAGATTTGCGTTTGTATCTGGCCGGCGGTTCGGTCGGACGTAAGGTCCGACCCATGAGTGAACTCCCGATCATTCTTGTCCAGCCGCGGCTGCAGATATCCACAGCTACCGCCGCAAAGATTGCCGCCGGACGGGCGTACCAGGCCGGCGGTGTCGTTCGTGAAATTGGGACTGAACGCCTGGTCGAGCTCTTGCGTGAGGCGCCGGAGATGGAAGGAGCTGCGGAAGAGGTCGCCCGAAATCTGAAGACGGCGCGGC
Source organism: uncultured Actinomycetota bacterium (assembly GCA_963740325.1). Taxonomy (GTDB): domain Bacteria; phylum Actinomycetota; class Actinomycetes; order Propionibacteriales; family Nocardioidaceae; genus Nocardioides. Next base: position 437,894 of record CAVUDQ010000006.1, on the reverse strand, counting down.
TCTCGAGTCTAGGCCTCTCAAAGTTCGAAGCACCCAAGCGTGACGCCAAGACCGCCCTAGCCGCTGGCGGCGTTCTCTTGGCCGCGGGAGTCGCTGTGGGCGGGTATAGATGGGTGATGGGGCGCCGGGAGGGTGCGGCGGCAACAGGACAGATCGAGGCGATCGTTGGCGACATCGAGGACGACGACGCTCGCGAGGATCCGACCTGCTTGACTCAATTTCGGACCTCGCTAATGGCGTACGTCGACGCGGGCACGGAAGGCGCGCTTACTGCCGACGTGATCGAGAGCCTCGTAGCCAACCTCGACGCCGTTCGGGCGTATGCAGAGGATGGCAATGTCATTGTCTTTACCCTGGACGAGTTGCTGCCCTTCTTCGAACTTGTCACGGCTCACACACCTGTCTTGGCGGCCGCGTACGAGGTGACGCTGGACGAGGAAGACGAAGCTTCGGAAGGCGTTGTTGTCTCGCTGCGCCGACACCTCGAGATGCAGAAGGGAATCCTCAGCGGCGCGGCCTAGAAGCCTAGGCCCTACGGGCTCGCTTTCTCCCCTTCGCCAAGTATTAGGCGCTTCGCGGCGGTATGACGCAGTCGAGAGGACCGCTGTGCTCGTGCCGCATGGGATCCCGTTGTTGGACGCTCCGCGTGCCGATCCCTTTCCGGGCAGAGTGCTGTCTATTTGATCCGGGCGACGGCGCTGCTGTGGGTGGTTTGGCGGTGGTCGAGATCTGGGTGGCGGCGCTAGGCATCGCCGCGTGTGGCACAGGTCGAGAGGTTGCCCCACGTGGACCTTTCCTATGTGTGGGCGCATGCTGAGGTTCAGGGCCAGAGCAGCGCGGACATCGCCGTCGAGGTGTTCCTCTCGCGGTCGTTCCTGCCGAATCCTCGGAGGTGTGCATGCCGATCGTCGTCAGCCCCGATGGACTCCCGGGCAACGCCGGGACCGAAGCGAGTCCGATGTCCGTCGCGGCGGGCCTTGCCGCTTTGGCCACGCCCGGAGGAGAGGACGTCCTGTACCTCCGTGGCGGCACGTATGTCGGGCAGGTCAACATCGTGAACCTGCACGGCGGCCCGAGTCCCAAGATCATCCGGTCCTACCCGGGTGAGCGCGCCACCATCGACGGGACCATCGCGGACTTCCGGGAGGTGCCGAACACGCTGTGGTCGAAGGTCGGGGGTGTCGACTCCGATGAGTACGTGTCGGTGAACCCGTACCCGATCGGGCCCAACGACGCGGCCCGGGGCTCGTTCCTCGAACGGGTGCCGCACACCCGGCTGATCACGCACCAGTTCCTGGAGGACCTCCAAGCGGACAACGAGCGCGACGGACCGATCCCCGCCGGCCATCCCTTCCAGGGACCCACCCCCAAGCCCGGTAAGCAACGGCGACCCTGGATGTATATGGGCCCCGGTCTGCACCAGACGACGGACGGCCTCATCCATATCCGGCTCTCGCCCACCCACAATCTCGTGGCCGGCTTCCCGGACTACGACGGGACCAGCGATCCTCGCCGGATCCCGCTGGCGATCTGGACCATCCAGCAGGGCACGGTGCGGATCGTCGACTGCCACGATGTCCGTCTCAGCGACTTGACTGTCCGCCACGGTGACACCGGGGTCGTCATCGACCAGTGCACGGATGTACGCCTCGACCATGTCGACGTCTTCGCCGGCAGCGACGGCGTGAAGCTGAGGGGAGCGTGCGACGGGGTCGTTCTGACCAACTGTCTGGTCGATGGCGGGATGCCGCCGTGGTACTTCCGCAGCGACCGGAAGCACAACTTCTTCCTGATGTCGGACGGCCAGGACGCCCCCCAAGCACCGGGTCAGAACACCGTCAAGGCGCTGCTGAGCGGGACCACCGCCTGCACCCACACCCGGATCAGCCACTGCGAGTTCGTCAACGGCCACGACGTCGCCATGTTCGGCGACGGCCTGGAGTTCTCCGACAACTGGATCCACAACATCGACGACGACGCCATCATCGCCGAGACCGAGGGCAGCGCGAACCTGAAGGTGTTCGGGAACGTCATCGAGCAGTGCGAGACCGGGATCAGCTTCGGGCTGAAGAAGGCGGGCAAGGGCGCCTGGGTCTACCGCAACCTGTTCGACCTGCGGCGGCCGTTCGCGAAGTCCCGCCCCCGTGTCGTCGAGCAGATCGACGCCGCGGTTCCGGACTCCGAGGAGGATCGCCCTCTCGCCTTGGGAGTCTTCTTCAAGAGCAACCGACCCGACGGGCCGTTGCACCTGTTCCACAACACCTGCGTCGTCAAGGACCGGACCGGTCGGGCGGCGTTCGGTCACTTCAGGGGCTACCGGGGCGAGGCGGAACGGCGGGCTTTCAACAACGTCCTCGTCGCGGTCAACTCGGCGCTCCGAGCGGACAAGCCGATCTCCCTGCTCCCCGACCCGAACCTGCAGGCGGACACGGATGGGAACTGCTTCCACCGCGGCGGCCAGTACGTCGACGGGCCGTTGCTGGCCCACGACGGATACCCCGTAGCGGCTCCCGTCGTCCCGGCCACGAACTTCGCCTCGCTCGACGAACTCCGGGACCCCACCGCCCCGCCGAGCCCGATCTTCGCGGACAGCGGGGGCAGGTTCGAGCGGTCCAGCATCGAGGAGGACCCACTTTTCCGGCGCTTCAACGGCGCCCAGAACGGCCCGTCCGGGCGCGACGACCTCAGGCTCAGCGCCGACAGCCCCGCCCGCAACGCCGGCGTCACCCTCCCCGCGGACCTGCGTGCCCTCGACGGGGCGCCGTCACATGGCCGGCCCGACATCGGCTGCTTCCGATACGGCGCCCTCCCCCTGTCGGTCGGCGTCGACGGCCGCCGCCGGTTCCCCTCCGATGGACCCCCGGCCGACGTCCCAGATAGAGCCGCAGGTGGTCAGGCGGCGTGGCAGCTGAGTCCACATACTGGGGCGCATACGGTCCCGCTTGAGTGGTGACCGCCGATCGCAGCCAGCAGTAGGCAATGGACACGCGGTCAATTGCGGACGCATCCCTCTGCCGATGCTCAGCAACTCGTCATCGCCATGGCGCTTGCGATCACCTTGTCCATCCTTTGGGGTCCGCCCGTTTGTTGATACCACTCCCGGTAACGGGTGTCCCTGAGTTCGTGGTCGTCCGGCTCCGTGAGGAATTCGGGCTCCTCCAGCTCTTCCTCCTGCTGGGCCAGCTCCTGCTCGCGGGCTGCGATGTCGGCTTGACCGGCCCCGACCTGGCCCTCAGCGTCAGCCAACTGCTCCTGGAGCGCCGACTCATTGCTCTCAGCGTCGGTGACCGACTGTTGCAGGTCCGCAACCTCACTCCTGAGGTCCAATACCCGGGCCCGTTCCTCGCGTACATCGCGGACGCTCCGGCTCGTGACCGCCACCGACTCGGACACCACGATCAGGCTCCACATCACAGAGGGCTTTGGCGTCGGTGTACGGCGAATGAAGTTCGCCCTCGTCGGTGCCACTGACGAGAGGTCGCAGCATCAACTCGGGCGATCGCTACTCGCTGTCGGGCCCGGACAAGATGCCGAGAGGATGTTCCATTCGGGCTCGAGGCCTCGCGCCCTGCGAGAGGCCACGTGAGAATCACTGCGAGAGTGCACCCGGTTGCCTGCGCTCCACATCAGGTGCGACTCGCTCGCGCCGGTATGTCGCGAGGGGGAGCGGATCCAGCGCTGGTACCCAGTGAGTGGGAGCCGGAAGCTGCCAACACGGCAAGCGGTGCTCCCTCATTCGGCTCCTCTGGCGGCGCCGGAATCGTTCCGTACCGCCGTGCCTCCCCAGCGGCGTCCTGCGCCCGATGAGCAACCGCCTGGAGTGTCGCGAGGAGTCGCGCCGCGTCTTGGGCCACGTTCCTGTTCAGGTGCATCTTGGGCTGTGACATAAAGAGATCGCGCGCAAGCGGCGTCAACATGGAACTGACCAGCGCTGCGTCGAGCTTCGATAGATCCCCTGCGATACCAGCCGCCGCGAAGCTCCTCAGATCTTCCTGCACCTGGACAAGGTCAGCGGCGTGACGGCCGACCGTCACCGACGGAGAGGACCAAGGTCCCTCGTCGGCCACCAGGTCGTGGGGTTGCCTTGGAGACACTACGTCGTTTCCCGTTGGAGGAGAGGATCCGCCGATGAGCACGGACGGGCCGATGTCGACCCCCGCTGGCCGCCAATCAGGACCGCTGCCCCCGTCGGTGGCGTGGCGTGCGGTGGCTCGCTGTGTCGTCGAGTCGGCGCGAATGCTGGCCACAGGGGTCGTGCACTGGCCGCGCGTCAGCGTGGGGCGCCGACTCCGGTTCGCCGACGGGACGACCGGTGAGGTGTACCGAGAGACGGCGGTCGCACGGCCAGCTGTCGAGCCGTGCCTTCTTGTCGTGTGCTTCAGGCTGCGCCTGGTCCGCGGTCCCGGACACGTGCTGTTCCGGTGGGAGAGCTGGCTGAACACCCCGCTGTTCGTGGGGTTCCCGGGATTCGTCTCCAAGCTCTGGCTGGCCGAGGACGAGCACGGCCGCTACCGCGGTGTCTACGAGTGGGACGGAGCAGACCCTGCCGAGCACTACGCCCGGTCGCTGTGGAGGGTGCTCGCGTTGGTGAGCGAGCCGCGATCGATCGGCTTCCGGGTCGTGCCGGGGCTGCGACGCGACGAGGTGCTCGCGGATCCCGGCCTGCTCGAGGGCCGCGGCGGCCCCCCGGCCCCCGACTGGTGGTGCCTGGTCGGTATGTCATGAACGGCCCGGACGTGCTCGTCGTAGGGGCTGGGCCCACCGGTCTCTCGCTTGCGCTGCAGGCCCACGAGCACGGCGCCACGGTGCGCGTGGTCGATCGCCGGAGCGAGGCGTTCCGACGCTCGCGAGCGATGATCGTGCAGTCCCGGACCCTCGAGTGCCTGCGCCCGCTCGGGGTGACGGCAGCCCTGCTCGAGCGTGCCGACCGGAGCCCGCGCGCGCAGCTGCACCTCGGGAGCCGGGTCGTGGACGTCAGGTTGGGAGAGGCGGCTATGCGGGGCACGCCGTACCCGCACCTGACGATGGTGCGGCAGGCGGATGTGGAGGAGGTGCTGAAGGAAGCCCTGCGCCGGCGGGGCGTCGAGGTGGAGTGGGGAGTGGAGCTCGAGGCGGTGGACGTGGCCGACGAGCGCGCGCGTGCGACCCTGAGAGCGAGGCGTGGCCAAGAGCTGGCCACGCCTCGGTACGTCGTCGGCTGTGACGGCCCCGCCAGCAGCGTGCGGAACAGCGCCGGGATCGCCTGGGAGGGCGGCCCCTACCGCCAGGAGGTCGTGCTCGCCGACCTCGAGCTCGAGGCCGACCTCACGCCGGACGTGCTACATGTGGTCGCCGGTCGCACAGGTCTGCTGTTCCTGTTCGCACTCGGCGAGGGCGCGACCTGGCGCCTGCTCAGCACCCGCCCGGCCCGCGACGGGGACCAGCCCTACGGCCAGCCCGGCGAGGCGGTGTCCGCTGCCGAGGTGCAGGCCCTCATCGATGACGCCGGACTCGAGGCGCAGCTCCGGGAGATGCCGTGGTCGGCGAAGGTGCGACTCCAGCACCGCGTCGCCCGAAAATTCCGGCACGGGCCCCTCTTCCTCGCCGGGGACGCCGCGCACACGCACTCACCCGCCGCCGCCCAGGGCATGAACACCGGCATCATCGACGCCGTCAACCTCGGCTGGAAGCTCGCCTACGCAGACCGCGGGCGCGCCGCACTGCTGGACTCATACGACCGCGAACGTCGGCCTGCGGCGCGGCAGGCGCTCGCCCTCACCCACACGGTCTTCTTCGCCGAGGCATCCACCCACCCGTTGCCCCGGCTCCTGCGCGGCAGGGTGCTGCCCGTCTTGGCACCCCTGCTCCCCGTAGTGCTGCGACAACCCCACGCCACCGCGCTCGTCATCACCCTTCTCTCGCAGCCGTGGGTGCGCTACCCGGGCAGCGCACTGTCGGTGACAGACGGCTACCTGGCCCGAGGACCGCGTCCCGGCGACCGGCTGCCGGACCGCGTCGTCACGTGTGCAGGTCGGCAGGCGCGGCTGCACGACCTCACGGCCTCGCCCGGCGTGCACCTGCTCCTGGCTCGCGAAGCCGAGTGCGCCGAGCCCGACCTTGTCGGGCAACGCATCACCGTCCACCGCATCGACAGCTGGCCCGGCACGGGCATCACCGCGCTACGTCCGGACGGTCACGTCGGCTACCGATCGGCGCGCAGCGCGCACGCTCTCACCGACTGGCTGAAGATCGTCGGAGCGAGGTGATCGCCGCTCCTCCCCGAATGGCTGGAGGCCGGCGATCATGGGGAATCGTCGCCTGCCCAGCAGGGGAGGGAACGGTGCCGCAGAGCGAAAGTGCACTCGTCCCGTCTCGGCTCTTGCAGTGCCGCACGTCGACGTTGCCAAGCCGCCGCCGACGGCGCGTCGAAAGAGGAGTACATCAGCAACCCGGGATTGCCGTGACCGAATCTGGTCACGCCGATCGACACAGTCCACGCGCTTTGCGGCGGTAAGAGGCAGCTTTGCGTCACCCGGCGCAAATGCGCCGAGTAGGGGAGTCGGGCGCGGGCGCGTAGCCGGGCAGGCCGGTGGCCAGGTTCCTGGTGCGTTGAAGGAGCGGGGCTCCGCTCCTCGCGCGTCCCCGGCGGTGCTGCGGTGTACTCATTACCGTGCTGATATGTCACAGCCTCCTGCCTGGCTCACATATGCCTCGCTGCTCGTCGCGGCTCTAGCGTTGGCTCTGTCCGGGGCGACCTATGTTCGGGCTGGCCCCCGCGTAAGGGTGCACGCTTCGACCCCACGTGGCTGGAAGCCCGACTCCACCGACGAGCTTCTTCTGACAGTTACGTGTTGGCACACCGGCCTGGCCCCGCTGGAGATCTCCAACATGTGGCTGACCCTCGACGGACCGGGTATTTCGTACGCGGCGGTCGAACTCACGCGAGACCATATGTACGAGGGTGAAGCCCTTCCTGTGCCCTTGAAGGAGGGCACAAGAAAGGTCTGGGTGTACAGCCTGAACGAGCTTAATAGAGACAAAGATCTCGGATCGCTTAACGCCGGACGCATTGAATTCCGTGCGATACTCAAGGGTCTCGTGTCGCCGGGACTATCGTGGCGTTTTCTGCTACATCCGATTGCGGTCGTTCTGATGATCGAGTTGGGCAACGGCCGCCTCGTTCAGCACCGCGTGCCTGCGCTTACCCGACTCGTCGTGCGTCAACTGTGGAAACGGTGGAAGGAGAGCCTGGGCCGCGAAACATAGCCCGTGGATCCAAGCCCAGTTCCAGCGCAACGCCGACTTCCTCCCTGACCCCGGCCGAGCTCAGCGTCTCGCAAGGCGGACGGTTCTCACGTGCTGACGATCCCCGCCGGTAGCGAGAAGTTACGACCGCCCGCCTGGTGGCGCGTAAGAGGCGACCGGCGAACTGGTTCCTGACGCTCACGGTTGGGCAGTCCGCAGCCGCAGAGTCGCCGGGGTGTGCCTGCGTCTTAGTGGGCGGAGTGTCTCAACGGCGGGGACTACTGCGGGCGCTTCGGAGGGCATCGCATACAGAGTCCGATCATCCACCCAAGCCTTGCACCTGCGCGCGCCATGAGTGCGCAAGGTCTGAGATCTTGCTAACGGCCTGCTAACAGGGCTCCCTGAACTCCGGTACATGCCTGCGCACCCGAGCAGCGTTGGCGTCGACCATTCGGCGGCAGTTGAGCGGGGTCGCGGATCTGTCCGGACCCGAACGCACCTGGCGCGACTGACTACGGATCAGAAGGTTTGGGGTTCGAATCCCTACGGGCGCGCTCACCGAAGCCGCAGGCAGATCCCCCGCTGACCTGCGGTTTCTGTCCTCCGGCAGTCGATCGGGTCCGCAGCGAGCTACCTGAGCTGACACCAACCGTGGCCACCAACCCCACTCGCACCGTCCCATTCGCGGCGGACTCGACCGCCTTCTCCGGCGGGGGAGGCCGGCATCCTCAGCACACGTCGGAACGAGGGAGGATTTCTCGACGACGCACCAACCGACAACGAGGAACGAGAGTGAGCGTCATGCAGAAAGAGTCCTTGACCGCACTGGCCCGGCACCACCTGGAAACTGCCCGTGCCGCCGCAAGCGGCCGCAGCGCACACACGGTCTACGGCGGTCACGAACACGTCCTTCGACAGACCCTGATCGCCTTGCGCGCCGGCTCCAGCCTGCACGAGCACGAGAACCCGGGTGAAGCGACCGTGCAGGTGCTGCACGGTCGAGTGACCCTCGTCGCCGGTGAGACCAGATGGAACGGTTCCCCCGGCGATCTGATGATCGTGCCGGAGTCCCGGCACGCCCTCGAGGCAGTCGAGGACAGCGCGGTCCTGCTGACGGTTGGCAAGACGATCGGCTGATGACGGCGTGGCACGGTCGCGCCAGCAGCATCGTCGGGGCTCGGGTCAGCGTCCGGGGGGCGTACACTGCAGGAGCCGAGGAACCCGCAGACGCCGAGTCCACGTCGTCTTTTCGCGGCGATCCACCCAGACGCCCGGCATCCACCGCCGGCAGGACCGATCTCCTTGGCCTTCCCCCGCACCCTTACCACGGTCAGTCCCGCCCCACCCGAGCCCGCGGCCGGCACGCCGCACCGCCCGAGCCTCCTCGCCGTGGTCAAGCGTGTCTCGCTGAGTCTGCTGATCGCGGTGGTCGTTCCCGCCGTGCTCTTCTACGGGGTCTTCGTGCTGGCCGGCGTATGGACCGCGATCGTCGCTGCTTTGGTGTGGTCGTACGGCGCCATCGCGTGGCGGGCACTGACCAGGCGGCGCACCTCGGGGCTGCTGATCCTCGCGGCGCTGCTCCTGACGGGCCGGACACTGCTGTCGATCGTGGCCGACAGTGCCTGGCTGTACTTCCTCCAGCCGATCATCAGCGACGGAGTCGTCGCCGCGCTGTTCCTGCTCTCCCTCGCGAGCACCCGCCCGATGGTGGCGCGGCTTGCCGGGGACTTCTATCCCATGGACCACGAGCTGGCGGCGCGGCCGCGGGTCCGGCGCCTCTTCTGGCACCTGACGGTCCTGTGGGCGGTGCTCGGGCTCGCCAAGGCGACGATGACGCTGTGGCTGCTGCAGTCCCAGTCGCTCGAGACGTTCGTGCTGTTCAAGAGCATCACGGTCACCGGGGTCAACGTGCTGGCCGCAGTCGCGACCATCGGGCTGGCCTCGCTCGTCGCCCGCAAGGAAGGGCTGATGGGGTCGGGACGTCTGGCCCCCGTGCCCGTGACACGCAGCTGACTGCTGTCGCCCGCCGACAACCGTTGCCCCTACAGCTGCCTGGGTGACTCAGGTGGCAACAGGTCGAGTGCGGCGAGCTGGTGGCTCTGGGCGCGAAGAGCGCCCTCGGCGATCGCGCGGACGCCGCCGCTCACGCCGGCCACCAGCTCGGCGCGGGCGGCCGTCATCGAGGTGTGGACGTGCGCGGTGAGCTGGTCGGCGTACGCCCGGTCGAGCGCGGCACCGTGGAGCCCCGGGAGGGACTCGGCCACCGCTGACTGCGGGGCCGCAACCTCTGGTCGGTCCCACTCGAGGAGGCAGGCCGAGATCGCCTCCAGCCGGACGCTCTGCACGCCGAGTGCCTCGCGGGCCAGCGCGCGCACGTCACGACCGGCGGCGCGACCCGAAGCGGCATCGCTGAGGGGGATCACCAGCCGCAGCGCGGCGCGTGCCTCCTCCAGGTAGTGGAGGTCGGCGTCGTTGCCGCCGGTCCGCCGGGAGGTGGTGGTGGAGTCGTGACGAGGACCTGTCTGCATGGGGGTCACCTGACTTCCAGGACGCGGCCGTCGTCCGACCGTCGGTTGGACGGATCCACGGAGGGGAGCCGTACCAGGGTCTCGAGCTCCTCGGTGACGGCCCAGGGGGTCGGCGCTCGAGCCGCGCGGAGCACGAGGAGCAGGGCGTCGACGGAGTCGGCGACGGTGAAGTCATCGCCGGCCCGCTGGCGCGTCGCTTCCGGGACCCGACCGAGGCGGAGTGCGGTGAGGATCCCCTGCGCCAGCGCCTCGGCGTCGTCGGGGGCGACCAGGAGGAGTGCCCCGCAGTCGGTCTCGGGAAGACCGCCGTCGTCCGAGGCGACCACGCGGCACCCGGCGTGCTGCGCCTCGATCGACACGATCCCGAAGGTCTCGTGCCAGTACTGGCTGTTCGACGGCATCACCACGACGTCGTGCTCGGACATCAGGGCCGACATGCCGGCCGGGGTGAGTCGGGCGGGCACCACCTCGATGCCCGGGTGCGTGCGGAGCATCCGCTCGATGATCGCCCCCTGCGGCTTGTCCGCACCGGCCGCGGTGACGGTGAACGACACGTGGTGGTCGTCGCCCTCGAAGAGGTCCGTGTGCCACATGGACAGCAGGGTGTAGATGCCCTTCTCCGGGGTCAGCCTGCCCGCGTACAGCACGCGGGTGACGTCCTCGGGGCCACGCGCGCGGGGCTGCGCCGCGAAGACCGGCTCGGCGAACGGGTGCACGACGTGGACGGTCTCGAGGCTGACGTCGAGGAAGTCCGCCCACAGCGCGGCCGCGTACCGGCTGGTGGCGATCAGGGTGCGGTCGCGGGTGCCGGCGACCACGGACCTCTGCTCCTCGCGGCGCAGTGGCGGGGGCACGTGCAGGATCTGGTACGCCGGGTGCCGGGTCGCCACCGGCGGCGCCTCGCTGACGAAGACCACCGTGTCGTCGAGCCGGCCGACGCCGTCGAGCGTGTCGACCGCGAGGAACGGGACGTCGTCGAACTCCTCACGCCCGTCGGCCGCCCCGAGGCCGACCGTCACGACCCGGGCGTCGAGCCCGCGGCGGTTGAGCTCCCGGACCTGACCGACCGTGTAGTTCTCCGAGCCGCCGGTGCCCGCCGGCAACCGCTGGCCCGGCGACCAGACGAACGAGATCACCCGAGGCCCGGGGCGGACGCGTGTCCGGGGTAGGGGAGGAGGGGCTGTGCCGTGCTGAGCCGCGAGGTCATCTCGCTACCGCCTGACGTTGCTGCCGGCGCCAGCGTCGAGACGCCGTGAGAGTCACGGCGCGCGACCTGCCCCTTGCAGTGTCCGACCCACAGTAGCCGAGTCGCGTCGTGTTCCCGCCATCGTGGCCCCAGGTCAGGACACCGGGGGACGGCCGGTGCCGGTGGGGCTGTGACCATCGCCGTGGCGCCCGTACCGCGCGCGTTCTCCGAGGCTTGCCGGGCCCTCGAAACGGCCGGGTAAAGACGTCCAGGTGGCCAAGGACCCCATGCGGGACGGTGGACCAGTGGCGAGTGGCGAGCAGACTCAATGGTGCCGCTCGGTCGACGGACCGCTCCGCGGGGCCAGGATCCCGACCTGACGGCCGGTGCGGACGGACGGGCTCGTTGTCGGGAGCGCTCGTCGCACTTGGCGCGGGTACGCAGAAGTACTTCAACATGGCCCGCTCAATCGCGACCCCATCTGGACGCCCGAGCGGCCCCCCGCTTCGGCGATGCTGCGGGCCTGGGTGATCGACGGCGACCCTTCTGCGCCGTCGACCTCGGGGACGCCGTCTACACGACCCCCGCGAGTGGGCTGGCGGTCCCGGAGCCGTCCACGTTGCCGTGGGGACCTGACCGGTTTCGGAGCCGGGCATCTGGAGGGAATCTAGGTGTCCTGTCACGCAAGGGGCTCACCGTGTAGTAGGCCTCGACAGCGGCCTGATGCTGGGGGCAGAGCTTCATGGCGGCTCGCATGAGTCCCCGGACCTGCTTCGGCGGGATGTGGTTGGCGGCAGCCATGCCCACGATGTCCTGCACCGGGGAGTCGTGGTCCAGACCCGCACAGACCGCGGCTCCGATCCTGAGCAAGGTGTTGTCGTCCGTGCCGTCGAACCACACGTCCCGGTGTATGGACGCCAAGTAGGCATCCCGAGCGATCACGCCACCGCTGCCCAGCTCAGGCCGAGCGGAACTGGAACGGGACACACCACAGGCGCCAAGCCCGACCAACGCGACGGCGGTGGCCGCCACGATCATCGCCTTCATGATTCCCGTCGAAAATGTGGGGGTGTCTCCGGGCACCTTCGCCGCCATGACCTCACCCCGCGGCGACGTCGGCGTAGTCGGGTGCCATGGCGGACGATGATGGGGCGAGGCCCTGGCGCATGACCCACACCACTGCCTGGGATCGGCGGTCGATGGCGACCTTCTGGTAGGCCCCCCGAACGTAGGTCTTGACCGTGTTGAGACTGAGGAAGAGCTGATCCGCGATCTCTTGGTTGGTCAACCCGGCCCCGATAAGGCCCAGAACCTCGAGCTCCCTCGGAGTCAGCCCGGCCCGAAGGACTTCCGGGTGGCACGCCTCCTCGCGAGGCCCAACCTCTTCACCGCGGCGTCCGTGATGAATCTGCGTGATCTGCTCGATCAGCCCCTCGACCGGGAGCCTCATGGACACGGCGCCATGCGCACCACACGCCAGCGCCGACTCGACGCCTGGCCCGGGCTCGTCCCTGTACGTCGCGATGATCGTGCTGCGGGACTGGCAGAGCAGCCTGTGCAACGCGGCGTCGTGGGAGCCGTCGCGGTGCCGCTCGACGTTGTACAGCACGATGTCCGGTCGCGCGTGAGGACGCTCAGTCGGCACCACCTGGAAGTGATGGGTCCGGCACTGGGTGAGGACTCGGGTGAGACCCGCAACGATGAGCTCTTGAGGATCGAGGATCGCGATCCGAATGTACGTCTCGGCGGCGGTCATGGTGGGGGCTCCTTCGTCATTTCGTGGGGGTTGTGTGCGGTGGTAACCGAGACAGGACGTGGCACTCGCCGGTCGGCGACAGGGCGGTCGGGAGGGGATCGTGGAGCGCGCCCGGCCCGCGAGCCAGGAGTTGGTGCCGGGGCAGTGCCGCGGCGGGGGATGGGCCGCCGCGGCACTGCTGGATCCCGACCCCCTCGGGATCCCGGATAGGTCACCGCCCGGGGATAACGGCGACCCACGTCGTGGCAACTCGCGTCAGAGGCCGAAGCCCGAAAAGGAGCCGGTTGAGCAGCGTGGACAGCCCGTTGACCGCGCCGCCGGCGCCGCTCGTCTTGTCCATCATCAGCGAGGCTCCTCTCGTCTTGACTCTGGTCTGCCGCAGGGCGTTCCTCCTGCAGTCACCCCTGTAGAGCCCGACCGGGAAGGTTCATGACGTCGTCTCCGGCGGAGAATTCGCGAAGATGCTTGCGAGTCACGCGTCACGCACTGCGACCGAAGGCGTACGGCGTGGAGCGACCTACTGGGTGCGCAGGGAACGCTGGACCATCTCAACGCTCGCGAGCACCTCGGCGACGAACTCGGCCGCGCGCTCGATGAGGTGGTCGACCTCCTCGGAGGGTGACTCGGCGACGACCTCACGGAGGATCTCGTGGTGGATCTGGGTGAGAATCAGGACGCTGGTGCCGTCGGCAACGGCGGAGCGGCCGATGTCGTAGGCCAGGGCGAGTGCCGCCTCGTCGCGGCTCGGGAGGTAGCGCAGGAAGGCGATGCGATAGTCCCGGCGAAGCGCCTCCACCCCCGGGATCTCAGCCACCGGAACTGCCCGGAATCAGGTCCGTCGCACCGTCGAGGAAGGCGAGGCCCTCCTCGAAGTCGAGCGCCGTGGGGATGGTCCCGGTGCTCATCCCCAGGCGCACCATCGCGAACGCGACGTCGGGCTGGATGCCCACTACCACTGTCCGGGCCCCTCGCAAGCGCGCCATCTCGGCGATGTCGCGGAGCGTGCTGGACCCGAAGGAGTCGAGCACGTCCAGGGCAGCGACGTCGATGATGACGCCACGAGCCCGCTGGCTGCCGATGGCGTGGATGAGGTCGTGGCGGAACCGCACCATCTGGGTGTCGTCGAGCGCCGTGTGGATGGACGCGACGAGGTAGGGCCCTTGGCGCAGGATCGAGACGGGTGCCGGACCTTGTTCCACTATGCGGTGGCACCTCCCTGTTTGGTGACCGTGTAGCCGAGCAGCCGCTCGGCCTCCTCCAGGCCGCCCTGGAGGTCTCCGATGGTGTTCATCTTGCTCAGGTCGACGCCGATCGTCACCAGTGTCTGGGCGATCGTGGGCGACAGCCCGGTGATGATGACGCTCGCGCCCATCAGCCGTGACGCGTCGACGGTCTGCACGAGGTGGTTGGCCACCGTTTCGTCGACCTCGGGGGCGCCGGTGATGTCGATGACCACGACCTTCGCGCGGTGCGTGCGAATGCCGAGCAGCAGTTGCTCGGTCAGCTGACGGGCGCGCTCGCCGTCCAGGACGCCGATGATCGGGAGGATCAGAAGCCGCTCGCGGACGGGCAGCACGGGGGTCGACAGCTCGCGCAGGGCGTCCTGCTGCTGGCGGATGATCCGCTCCCGCTCCTCGACGAAGCTCACGGCAACGGTGTTCGCGATCCGGTTGGCAGCGGGCTCGTAGGCGTCGAGGATCCGGTTGAGCAGCTCCGGGTCGTGCCGGTACTTCTCGAACAGCGAGCGCGCGAGCACATCACGGAGCAGGAGCACGATGCCGACCACCTCGTGGGTCTCGACCCCACGCGGCACGATCCGCTCGGAAAGGTCGCGCGCGTAATGCTGGAGCGCTTCGACGCTGCCGGTCTCGAGAACTTCGACGTAGTTGTCGTAGACGAGCGTTGTCTCCGTGGCCATCTCCGCCGGCGTCATCGCCTCGAGCAGACTGGCTCCCGTGACCCGCTGTGTCCATTGATCGCGGAGCCGGCTGCGGTGTTCTCGCAGGTGGGCGACGAGTTCCGGCAGCAGCCGCTCGTAGTCGTCGTACTGCGCCTCCAAAGACTCGTCGGAGGAACTGCGTTCGGTCTGGAACTGGCTCATCGTCGTCCTCCTGAATGCCACTTTGTCATCGTCACGGTCGTTCCGCGGCCGGACTTCGTGGCGACCGCGAACTCGTCCATGAGCCGCTTCGCGCCGGGCAGGCCCAGGCCGAGCCCCTTGTACGTGCTGTACCCGTCCTGCATCGCCCGCTCCAGGTCCACGATGCCAGGCCCGGCGTCACGCGCGACGATGCGGACGCCGCGCCGATGCTGGTCCTCGATCTGCTCGATCATGAGTTCGCCGACGCCGGCGAACCGGACGATGTTGCGAGCGATCTCCGAGACGGCGGTCGCGAGCACGGTCAGCTCGGTGCTCGGCAAGCCGGCCTCGGCGGCGACCTTACGGGCGGCCTGACGAGCGGTGACGATGTCAGGATCGGCGCTGACCGGGATCCGGATCTCGCTCGCACGCTGGTCATCGAGCTCCAACAGCGGCCGACCGACCCGCGCGCAGAAGTCACACTCGAGCAGGTGCATCTCGGCATCCGCCTCACGTTGCCTCCTCCGGTCGCGGATCGAGAACGCAATGAGCACGGTGCGGCAGCGGTCGGTCGGGGGCTCGTCCTCCAGCGCCAGGAGATATTCCGCCCGCAACCGCGCGCGGAGTCGGTGGATCCGGGCCGCCAGGGCACCAGCTGTGGTTCCCCCTCTCTCGGCGAGAGAGGCAAGGCTCCGGCCATCCGCCTCGTGGGCGAGCAGCAGATAGCGCTCCTCCTCGGTGAACTCCTGGAGAGCGCGGGCCATCGCCTCCTGGTCCTCGCCGGCCAGCAGCTGCTCCTCCGGTGTTTCAATGTCGGGCGGAGCGTGCAAGCGGTGCCGGTTGCTCCGCTGGCGGGCGTCGTTGCGCCACATCGTCGCCACCAGGTTGCGCGCCGTGCTGATCGCGTACGGCTCGAGCATGCCATCCTCGATGCGGTCCTGATGCTGGAGCACCCGGGCCAGCGCCTCCTGGACGAGGTCCTCTGCGTCGGCATCGTTGGCGACCCGTGCGCCGACCACTCGCCGCAGGATCGGCAGCAGCGCGTCGAGGTCCACCGTCACTGTGCGTGTGCCTCCTCGGCTCTGCCCCTCGACCAGGCTCCAGCGCTCGTCCCCGGTCGCGCCGCCATCATGTACCGGCGCCGGCACCGCGGGCTCCCACGTACGGCGTCGAGACAGGCGCTCAGGCAATGAGTGTGGTGGTCGTCACCGAGGGTATCGCGTTGCTGGGATCGTGACCTTCCTCGACGCACTGATCGGCTGGCGTGTCAGGAGGTCCTGGTGGGCGTACCTCGTTCCAATGCTCTGCCGTCATGACCGGCGTCCTTCGTGGTATTTCGGGGTGTCCGTCCACGGCCCAGATCGTCATGACGCATCACCGTGGGAGCCACTCTGGGAGCCAGATGCTCCGAAAGGGGGCCTCGCCATGGCCTCCGACGCGGCTCGCTTGTGGCGACTTGGCGGCCGAGCCTTGAAAGTTCACGACGGAGTTCCGCCGTGTCATAGCTGGATCTCGCCGCCCAGGGATTCCCAGCCGGTGACCGAGGGGCCCCAGGCGGTGCCGTCCCACCACTTGTGCCACAGCGCGGAGTCGGTGCCGCGGACGAACACGTCGAGGCGGTTCTCGGCCCAGGCCACGGCGACCGGTTCGGAGGTGAGCACGCCGCCCAGGGATTCCCAGCCGGTGACCGAGGGGCCCCAGGCGGTGCCGTCCCACCACTTGTGCCACAGCGCGGAGTCGGTGCCGCGGACGAACACGTCGAGGCGGTTCTCGGCCCAGGCCACGGCGACCGGTTCGGAGGTGAGCACGCCGCCCAGGGACTCCCAGCCGGTGACCGAGGGGCCCCAGGCGGTGCCGTCCCACCACTTGTGCCACAGCGCGGAGTCGGTGCCGCGGACGAACACGTCGAGGCGGTTCTCGGCCCAGGCCACGGCGACCGGTTCGGAGGTGAGCACGCCGCCCAGGGACTCCCAGCCGGTGACCGAGGGGCCCCAGGCGGTGCCGTCCCACCACTTGTGCCACAGCGCGGAGTCGGTGCCGCGGACGAACACGTCGAGGCGGTTCTCGGCCCAGGCCACGGCGACCGGTTCGGAGGTGAGCACGCCGCCCAGGGACTCCCAGCCGGTGACCGAGGGGCCCCAGGCGGTGCCGTCCCACCACTTGTGCCACAGCGCGGAGTCGGTGCCGCGGACGAACACGTCGAGGCGGTTCTCGGCCCAGGCCACGGCGACCGGTTCGGAGGTGAGCACTCCCCCGAGGGATTCCCAGCCGGTGACCGAGGGGCCCCAGGTGGTGCCGTCCCACCACTTGTGCCACAGCGCGGAGTCGGTGCCGCGGACGAACACGTCGAGGCGGTTCTCGGCCCAGGCCACGGCGACCGGTTCGGAGGTGAGCACGCCGCCCAGGGACTCCCAGCCGGTGACCGAGGGGCCCCAGGCGGTGCCGTCCCACCACTTGTGCCACAGCGCGGAGTCCATCCCCAGCCCGAACACATCCAGCCGGTTCTCGGCCCAGGCCACCACCGGAGCCGACGAGGAAGCTGATGATGCCCGGAGCTCGAGGGCAGACGCGATCAGCCCGGCGCAGACTTCCCGAATGACGTCCTCCGCCTCGGACCATGGTGGCTGGAAAGACTCGCCGCACTCGATGGTGAATCCGAAGACCCGGCCCAGTGATGGATCCACAAGGTGCCGGCTGAAGGCGTAGTCGTCGCTGGCGCCTGAGGTCGGGTACAGGCCGTATGCGGGTTCAACTCCGTAGTTCACTGAGCGGACGGAGGCGATGGCGTCGTTCATGCGATTCGCCACGGCCATCGCGCTGCTCAGGTCGTCCTGAGGGATGAACTCGCCGATGCCATCGCCGGGGAGGCCCCGGCGGGTGTCGAGCGCAAGGTTGCGGAAGTTCTGTGAGGCATCGGTCGACTGGTTCTCGTCGCTTCCCCAGCTGTGGAGGATGACCGGTACGGCGCTGTGCACGTCGACCATCCATCGCACGCGGGGAAACTGGTCGAGCACCCAGACGATGTTCTTCGTCTCGGGTTCCGACGATGCGGCTGGCCCCCGGTACACGTTGGCGTCGCACGGGCTGTCGGAGGTCCGCACGCCGGATCCAGGCGCGAACTTCGCCTTGTGATCCCACAGGAAGTCGAAGTTCCGGTTGAGGTCGACACCAACGCAGGACGGAGAGGCCGAGCCGGTTGGTGCTGGACGGCGGTTCTTGCGCCACAGGCCGTTGACGTTCTGGCTGTGTGACCTGCCGTCCGGGTTGGCGCACGGGAGCACGATGATGTTCCTCGTCTCGACGAGTTCCCGGATCTCCGACGCTGCGAACGACGTGCCCCCGTAGCGAAGGCCAGTGCCAAGCTGGTGGGCCTCGAGCAGATCAGCAGCCAGGCTGACCAGAGCGTCCGGTGGTACCCACTCCCTGGCGTGCAGGCCCCCGACGAAGAAGGCAATGTCGGTCTGGTCCGCCGGCCGGGTGCCGACGCGGAGGGCGAGCACCTCGCGCCCCTCGTGCGTCCGGTGAGGTGTGGACAACAGGGCAGAGGACTGCGGGTACGTACTCGCGAGATTGACCAGCGCGGACTGAATCTCGTCGACGTTGAGGTACGCCACGGCTCACTCCTTGATGCCAAGCCCGCGGGGTACGAGGCCACGCTGCTCGAACCTGTTTCCTCGAGCGACTTCGGCCTGCCGCTCGTGTGCGGCCTCGGTCGCGTTCTCGACCTCGGTGAGGGTGACGTTCGCGGCCGCACGAGACGCCCTCGCCGCGTCGACTCGTGAACGCGGTGCGAGGACCTGCACCGCAAAGCCGCTCTCTTGCCTGCGAGCCACCGGACGGCACACCAGATCGGCGTCATCACCCATCTCGGACAGGAAGGCGCGCAGATCGTCCAGCCCGGGCGAGGCGATCTCGTAGCGGAGGATGGGTTCCTCGTCCGGAACCTCGCCGGGCCCGTCGTTGGTCATAGGTGGATCTCGCCGCCCAGGGACTCCCAGCCGGTGACCGAGGGGCCCCAGGCGGTGCCGTCCCACCACTTGTGCCACAGCGCGGAGTCGGTGCCGCGGACGAACACGTCGAGGCGGTTCTCGGCCCAGGCCACGGCGACCGGTTCGGAGGTGAGCACGCCGCCCAGGGATTCCCAGCCGGTGACCGAGGGGCCCCAGGCGGTGCCGTCCCACCACTTGTGCCACAGCGCGGAGTCGGTGCCGCGGACGAACACGTCGAGGCGGTTCTCGGCCCAGGCCACGGCGACCGGTTCGGAGGTGAGCACGCCGCCCAGGGATTCCCAGCCGGTGACCGAGGGGCCCCAGGTGGTGCCGTCCCACCACTTGTGCCACAGCGCGGAGTCGGTGCCGCGGACGAACACGTCGAGGCGGTTCTCGGCCCAGGCCACGGCGACCGGTTCGGAGGTGAGCACGCCGCCCAGGGACTCCCAGCCGGTGACCGAGGGGCCCCAGGCGGTGCCGTCCCACCACTTGTGCCACAGCGCGGAGTCGGTGCCGCGGACGAACACGTCGAGGCGGTTCTCGGCCCAGGCCACGGCGACCGGTTCGGAGGTGAGCACGCCGCCCAGGGACTCCCAGCCGGTGACCGAGGGGCCCCAGGCGGTGCCGTCCCACCACTTGTGCCACAGCGCGGAGTCGGTGCCGCGGACGAACACGTCGAGGCGGTTCTCGGCCCAGGCCACGGCGACCGGTTCGGAGGTGAGCACGCCGCCCAGGGACTCCCAGCCGGTGACCGAGGGGCCCCAGGCGGTGCCGTCCCACCACTTGTGCCACAGCGCGGAGTCGGTGCCGCGGACGAACACGTCGAGGCGGTTCTCGGCCCAGGCCACGGCGACCGGTTCGGAGGTGAGCACGCCGCCCAGGGACTCCCAGCCGGTGACCGAGGGGCCCCAGGCGGTGCCGTCCCACCACTTGTGCCACAGCGCGGAGTCCATCCCCAGCCCGAACACATCCAGCCGGTTCTCGGCCCACGCCACCACTGGAGCCGACGACTCCGGAGACGACGCCAACTGTCCTGCCCTGGCGACGGCCCGCGCCGCATTGACGCGGCCGAAGCCGTAGTCGTCGTTGTGGCCGTTGGCGTCATAGGCGACACCGCCGATCTTGTCGGCGGTGTCCAGCATCACCTGGCGTAACTGGTCGCGGGTCATCTGCATGTTGACCGAGAGAGCCAAAGCTGCACATCCCGCAGCACACGGCGCAGCGAAGCTGGTACCGGTCGAGGTGCCATACGCGTTTCCCGAATTCGTGCTGAAGACGTCGACGCCGGGAGCGATGAGGTCCACGGTGGCGCCTCGGGCTGCGTTGTCCTCGCGATCCATCCGGTTCGAACGCACCACGGCGATCACGTCATCGTGGGAGACCACCTCGTCCAGGAGCACGTCGACGTTGTTCCCGTTGCTCGCGGCCCAGAAGATAGCCATGCCCCGCCCCTGGCGTCCGCCTGTCGCTGCCGTTGCCAGGGCCAGGTCCAGAGTGGCCGTCAGGTTCCAGACGGCGCCGTTCGGCCCGAGGCTCGACACGAGGATGTCCGCTCCGTCCGCAGGGTCGGCGCCCGGCACCTCCGTCGTCGGGTTGGCCGCGTAGGCGACGGCCCGCGCCAGCGTCGTCTGGGTGCCCACCTGGTCGTTCATGCACGCAATCAGGACCAGACTGCTGTCGGGAGCGGCACCGCACCCACCGCGGCCGTTGTTGTGGCGGGCGCCGACCATCCCCGCACAGAAGGTCCCGTGGTTGCTGTCTGGCATCCCGGTGACACCCGTCCTGAAGCCTGCCGCCGTGAAGAACCCGGACCTGATCCCAACGACGCCGGCAGCGAGGTCCTCGTGGTCAGCATCGAAGCCGTTGTCGATGACGGCAACCCGGACCCCTGCGCCTCTCGTACGATCCCACGCGGGCTGTGCGTCGACGTCTGCACCCGCAGTGCCGCCGTTGGCGCCCGTGTTGTTCCACTGCCACTGGTCGGCGTAGCGAGGGTCAGCCGGAACGAGCCGAGGCGGGATGTGCTCGACAAACGTCGGCTCGGCGAACACGAAGCGTTCGTTGTCGTGGAGCGAGACCGAGGTGTCGAGTGCATCCGCGTTGCTGCGCACCTCGAAGAGGTTCGGAGCGAAGTTGAGCCGGTTGACCACCTCGAGACCGGCGGACTCGAGCTCAGCCCGTACCTCTTCGTCGGAGAGGTCCGGATCCAGCTGCACGTTCAGCAGATTGGTCGCGATTCCGACCGACCCGTCGTCCCGGCGAATGACCTGTCCGACGTCAGCGACGTCGGACATTGCCTCCCCGGCCTCGATGGAAGACCGGGCTTCCCGATTCGGCGCCACGAAGAACCAGTTGGCCGCCTCGAACGCAGCCAGTGTGCGCTCGTCGACCTCGATGGTGTCGGCGCTGACCGATTCTCGGGCGTCGCCGCCCAGTGACTCCGCGACGACGCTCCCAGGATCTTCGGCGTCCCGGGCAACGTTTACCGCGACCACGTCGTCCAGCTGCTCGACTTCGATCCGGCGGTCACGCACGTAGTAGTGACGACGCATGGATTCCCCCTGCATTCTCGAGCTCGGGTCCATCGAGGGCGCGGGATCGCGGGCGCCGGAGCGGCGTCCGTTCGACCTGGTCTGCACGCCAGGCCCGACCGGCGAGCCCGGCCTTCTCCCTCCAGACAAGGATCGCGCGGAAGTGTCCTGGTTGTCATCGGTACATATGCGTAGGAGTGGGGCATGAGGTGGTCCGCGGGCTTCGCCACCGTGCCCGGGAGACCGCGCAGATGACGATCAGCTCGATCGAGCAGAGAGCTGGGCTGTCGTTCGGGACGCTCGCCGGGCTCGACCGCCCTTGGAGCAGGAAGGAGTCACCCCCGCCTCACAGAGCTGGCCCAGATCCAGTTCCGCCACGGTCGGTGACCAGCCGCAGGGGCCGCGCTGGCCGACAGGTTTCTCGTCGGGCGTGATGCGGCGGGAGGCAGGACTACGCACTCCTACCGATTGACGTACTCCGTGAGCTGACTAGCGTCGAAGAAGCGACCTGGCAGTCGCTGCGGTCGCCCGCGCACGCTCAGGGGGAGCCACCATGGCGCAAGACAAGGCACGCAAGAGCACGTCCAGTTCCCGTAGCTCCAGGTCGAGGAGCTCGAGCAGCCAAGGGTCGCGGGGCACAGCGCCGCCAGGAAACGGCGAGGCTCAGCAGGAGAACGCCTCGCCTGCTGACGGAGACGTTCGGTCGGCCTACATCCCCGGCAACACCTTCCAGGCCAGGCCGGTGCAGTACACCGTTGTGGGTCAGCTGGCCGTGTTCGAGGGTGACATCGTCCTGGGAACGGTCGAGCAGGTCGAAAGACAGTCGGAGCTCATCAAGGCCGAGCTCCGGGGCGAAGTCGCCAGGGGAGTGGTGATTTCGGGCAACCAGTTCCGCTGGCCGAACGGCACGGTGCCCTATGAGATCGATTCAGCCCTTCCGGACCAAGGCAGGGTCACCGACGCCATTCGGCACTGGCAGGACAACACCAATTTCAACTTCGTGTTGCGCACCAGCGCCAACGCGGCATCGCTACCGGATTACGTGACCTTCACGGCCGATACCGGCTGCAGGGCCAATGTCGGCCGCCGAGGGGGGCAGCAGTTCGTCTGGCTGGGTCCGAATTGCGGGACGGGCAACACGATCCACGAAATAGGTCACGCGGTCGGCATGTGGCACGAGCAGTCTCGTGAGGACCGCGACGCCTTCGTCACCATCCACTGGCAGAACATCGATCCGGCGAGCTCAGGCAACTTCCTGCAGCACATCACTGACGGCACAGACGTCGGGGCGTACGACTATGGATCGATCATGCACTACGGCCGGTTTGCGTTCAGCAGCAACGGCCAGGAGACCATCACGCCCACGGACCCGAACGCCACGATCGGCCAGCGCAACGGGCTCAGCGCTGGGGACATCGCGACGGCAAACTTCCTGAGCCCGCCCTCCACCACCGGCCTGGAGACGATCAAGGAGTTCATTCCGGAGACGATCAAGGAGCGCGGACCTGAAACCGTCAAGGAACTCGGGCCCGAGACGATCAAGGAGTTCATCCCGGAGACGATCAAGGAACGCGTCCCCGAGACCCTCAAGGAGCGGTTCGAGACCCTCAAGGAGTTCCCAGAGACGCTCGTCGAGGGAGGGGGCCTTCCCGGTGGCCCGGGCCCGGTCGTGCAACCTGGCGCCGTGCGGCCGGCGCTTCAGTCGGACCCGGCCGGGCAGCTGCCGTTCGCGATGGCGACGCCGCACGCGGGTGCGCCGGGCGGGGGAAGCGCCGGCTACCTGGACGAGAGGGTCGCAGCGCTCGAGGCTCTCGTCGCGGGCTTGGTCCAGGCGTTCGACGCTCAGATGGGCGGCGTAGATCCGGGGCAGAACTGGCAGTGAGGGGCGCGGAGGAGTGATCGTCGTCATCTCCCACCCGCGGGACCTCCATGCACAGCGTGTGCTGGAGGTCCTGCGGGCTCGCGGGCGGCCGGCGATCCTGTTCGACGTGTCGGATCTCCCGAACCGGGCCCGGCTCACCATCGACCCCACGGCAGAAGGCGGACCATCGGCTCGACTCGCCCACGTCGACATGGGCACTGTCGAGCTGACCGACGCCACCGCCGTGTGGTGGCGACGCCCACAGCTCGTGAACCTCGATGCGGTGGCCGACCCAGCCGCGCGAGGGTTCTGCTACGGCGAGTGGCAGGAGGCGTTGCACGGCATGCACTGGCTGCTCGATTGCCCGTGGATGAACCCGGTCCTTGCCGATCAGGTCGCCTCGCACAAGGCACTGCAGCTCACGGTGGCCCCGCACCTCGGGCTCCGCGTGCCGGAGACGGTCATGACATCCGACGCCGACGTGGCCCGTGCCTTCGTCGAGCGACATGGCCCGGGGCAGACGGTGTACAAGATCTTCGCGGCGACGGAGCAGGTATGGCGGGAAACCCGGGTCGTGCGTGACCACGACCTGGCCAAGCTCGACCGGTTGCACCTCGCCCCGGTGATATTCCAGCAGAAGGTCCCCGCCGTGGCGGACATCCGCGTCACTATCGTGGCCGACCAGATGTTCGCCATGGCCATCGGGGGCGATCGCCCTGTCGATGGTGACACGGTGGACTTCCGGCTCGGTCTCCCCGGGGCGACGACCAAGCCCTTCGCGATCCCACGCGACGTCGAGGCTGCGCTGCACCGGCTGATGTCCCACTTCGGGATCGTCTACGGCGGCGCTGACTTTCGACTCACGTCGTCCGGGGAGCTGGTCTTCCTCGAGATCAACCCCGCCGGTGAATTCTTGTTCGTCGAGCAGGGCGCCGGACACCCGATCACCCACGCCGTCGCGGACTGGCTGTGCGAGCCGAGATCAGCGGCTCAGATCTGGACGACCTCCACCTCGGCGTACCGCATTGATTCGCCCGCCACAGACTCGCCGCCGGGGGCCGATGGCACGGGATAGGACTGCACGGTGATCCAGTCGCCCACGGCCATGCCCGGGGCATCGGAGTTCCGGATGTGTGCCCAGATCGTCCAGTCCTCGGGAGCGCCGGCGTCGGGCAATTCCAACGTGAGCTCGGCGAGCGGCGCGCCGCCTGATGCGCCCGATGCTTCGGCGCCGGCCTCCGACCTCTGGCCGACCGGCGCGGTGTCGGCAGCCACTACGACCGCACTCGCGTCGGCCACCGAGGTGTCCCGCACCTCCACTCGCACGCGAGCGCCTCTCTCGGGTACCTGCCCCGTGGTGGTGACGACCACCCGCAACCGCACACTCCCAGCGTAATCCCGCCCGGCTACGCTTCACGACACACCAATCCGCGGAGGGAACTGCACGTTCGGCAAGTCAGGAGCGCAGTTGAAGTGTCCGCGGTTCAGTTGTCGCCCAGGTCGTGAACCCAGACACCTACGGACGTGCCAACCGGAACGCAGGCCAGCACACTCGCTGACCTGCGGCTCCTGCGTGGGGAGCCGGGAAGTCGGCCTTACCGTGTGGCGGCCACGACGTCAGTGCGAGCCCGGCACGTCACAGGCGAAGGCTCTCGTACGTGTCCAGCCGGATGCCGGGGAGCGGCAGCTCGACCGACTCCTCCAGGGGTGACTCCTCGGGGGTGAGGTCGTCGAGCGCGTCCCACGGGTGCAGGTGCGAGAAGTCGAGCCCGGTCAGGTCGCTGATGCTGTGCACCGGCACCTGGAAGGTCTCTGGCACGAAGGCGGCTTCGTGGAGCTCGGCCTCCACCAGCTCGCGCTGGCTGATCAGGTACGCCGACGCGGAGCCGTCACCGCTGGGGGTACGGAAGACCATGATCTTCCAGAACGCCAGCGGGACCTGGGCACCCCGGTAGACAGGGTCGTCCGCCAGCAGGACCGGTCCGTTGAAGACCGTCATCCGTTTGCGGTCCGCCTTGGCCTGGTTGAGCACGAAGTTCTCCAGTCCTGCCCACAAGGCCGTGCCCTGGTTGAAGTTCTTGTGCTGGGGCGAGCAGTTCGTGAAGTGGAAGGTGTCGTCGTTGGCAACCTTGGCGGCCTGGTCGTCCGGACCCCACGTGGGGTCGATCCGCCGGACGAGGTGCCCGCGGTCGAAGTCGTTGTCGTCGTACACCTCCGGTCCCAGCTGGAGCTCGCGACCGATCCGCGGGTCGAAGATCCACCTGTCGGTCTCCCGGGGCAGGTCGCGCCAGGTCGACCCGTCGATGTTCACCGCCGTGAACCATGCGATCCGTCGCGGGCGGTGAACGACGACGCTGTAGTGGTGGTAGTCGAGGACGGTGGCGTCCCGGTCCGGGCGTGCCTGGGCGTTCGCCGCAGTCTCGCTGCGCTGCGCCGCGGTGAGCACGGGCAGCGGAACGGGGAGTCCGAGGAAGTCGGCGTCGTAGCCGGTCCTCGTGGAGTAGTCCGGGTCGATCGAGATCGCCTCGGCGAGGTCCACCGGATCCGTACGTGGCGGGGCGGCTGCTTCCGGGACGCCGACCCGGACGCTGATGGTGACCGGCACGGTCAGTGAGATCTCGCGCTCTGCGGCCCCCGGCCCGGGCGCGGACGCGGCGGGCGCGCTGCCGGGCGAGGACGCGACGGATCTGACGACGGCCGGTGCGACGGCCGGGGTGCCCGGGCTTGCGTGGTGCGGGACCACGACCGGAGGCGCGGCCACCTCCTGGGGACCGGGTGCGGCGTCGGTGACCGCCCGGAGGAGCGCCTGGCCCCTCGCGTCGAGCCCGGCCGCTTGCTCGGCCAGCCAGGTGAGGATGCTGCTGATCCGGATGCCCTCGTTGGCGACCCAGTGGATGGCGTCGTCCCCCATCGAGCTGTCCCAGACCTTCCCGTCGACGGTGAGGATCCGGTCCTGGGCATCACGCTCGGGGACCCCCGAGTGGTGCAGGCCGAGCACCTCCCACTGATTGTTGAACAGGGGTGAGCCGGACGAGCCCGGCGAGGTGTCCCCCAGGTAGTGCAGGAAGGTCTCGAACCTGTCGACCAGGTCGTTCTGCTGCAGCGCGAGCTGCTTCGGCTCCCCTTCGGGGTGCTGGACGATGTTGATGCTCTCCCCGAGCAGGATCTTGCCCTGCTGCCCGCTGACCCGGTTGAAGCCGAACTGCGCGAGGTCCACCGGTGCGGTGCCGCCCGCCGTGCGGGAACGCGCGCTGACAGCGACCACGGACACGTCGAGCTCGGCGTCGGTGAGGAAGAGCTCGGCCGGCTGCAGGTCGAACACGTGCGTGGGCCGGGGCTGGCCGTCGACGCCGTCCTGGAAGCCGAACTCGATCTGGGAGAAG
Source organism: uncultured Actinomycetota bacterium (assembly GCA_963740325.1). Classification (GTDB taxonomy): domain Bacteria; phylum Actinomycetota; class Actinomycetes; order Propionibacteriales; family Nocardioidaceae; genus Nocardioides. Next base: position 411,356 of record CAVUDQ010000006.1, on the reverse strand, counting down.
CGCGCGGACGCCGCGTCCTCCAGGACGTGGTTGTTGGTCATCATGAGTCGCGGCGAGACCATGAAGCCGGTGCCGAACCCCCGTCGCGCGAACTGGTCACGGACGTGCACCCGTCCGACCGTGCCGGCCACCTGCATGCCGAGCTCGAGGAAGGCAACCCCGAGCAGGTTGCTCCCCCCGATGATCCGCTCGAGCAGCTCGGGCCCCTCCTCGAGCGCGACGCTGTCGACCAGCGGTTGCGCATCCACCCGCCGGCGTCGGAGCTCCACCCGGTCGGGGCTGTCGACCTCGAGGACGCTGGCCCTGCCCGCCCTGACCTCGTCGATCTTGTGCTCCGTCTCGGCGCGAGGCGCCGCCCTGCGTGCGAAGCGCTGGGTCGTCTCCTGGACGACCTCATCGGGAACGATCATGGCGGGCCCCCTCGTGTCGCGACGAACACCCCACGCTTGTACCCATCGTGAGGCCGCGGGAGGGTCCCGTCCAGTGCCTGCCTAGAGCGCCGCAGCCGTCCACCGACGCGGACTGCGAAGATCGGTCCAGCCGGGGCGCCAGCGGCCTACAGTCCCCAACATGAGCGAGCCCCCACTCGGCCCTCCGGTCCTGGAGATCTTCCTCGAGCGATGCTCCTGCCCGGGAGCTCGACCAGGACCTCGTGTCCATGACCGTCCACGTCGCCGGTGATGCGCACGCAAACGCGGAGCTCGTGCTGTCAGGTCCTCATGCGGGTGCACCCCTCAGGCCTGTCGAGCTCGAGACGACCACCCTGTCGATCGACTCCTCAGGTGAGCGCGTCTTCTCCGGCCGGATCACCGAGCTCGAGACACGCCTGCCCGCCGGAGGGGAGCCCGTCACGGTCGTCCACGCCCGAGGAACCGCGCCGGAGGCCGGTTCGACGGCCATCACTCGCCTGCGCTTCGGTGCGGAGCTCGTGTCGGGTTCGGTACGTCGCCAGGTCGGCGGGTCCACCGCTCGCTGCCTCACCACGGAGCGCGGACTGCGGCTCCGCTCCGCCATCGACGTGACCACTGCGGACCCGGCGTTCGACGGGCTCTTCGCGGTCGTCGAGCTCTGGCACCGGTTCGACGCCCGCAGAGGACTGTGGGCGGAGTTCGTGGCAACCCGTGGGCGAGCTCCGGCTCTCCCTCCGGACGCGCCCCACCAGGACCGCGGGCAGCACACCCGCTGACCTGGCGGTCTCGCATCTCACAGACCACCCGGATATCGAGTCACGGGCCTGAAGCAGTCGCCCGCAAGGACGCTCAGGCGAGGTCGCTGCGACGTTCGAGGAGCACCGTGTCCCGCCACTGGCCGTCGAGCCGGGCGATGCGGGTGCGGACCGCGAGGGTGCGGTAGCCCGCGGAGTGGTGCAGCGCGAGGCTGGCACGGTTCTCGGGGAAGATCGAGGTCTGCAGGGTCCACATGCCGGCGGCGTCGGCCTCGTTGACCTGGGTGTGGAGGAGCGCCTTCCCGACACCACGGCCGCGGGCGGACTCGGTGACGTAGACGGAGGTCTCGCCCACGCCGGCGTAGCAGTCACGGCTCGAGGTGGGCGTGACGGCGGTCCAGCCGACGACCCGGCCGTCGAGCTCGGCGACCCAGGCGAGGCCGGGCAGCCACCGGGCGCGCAGCTGCCCGGCGGTCGGCACGGTGGTCTCGAAGGTGGCGTTGCGGGTGGCCAGCCCCTCGGCGTAGATGGCCAGCACGTCGTCCATGTCGGCGTCGGTGACAGGGCGGACGGTGACCTCGCTCGGCAGGTCGGACGGGCAGCAGGGCTGGAAGGACAGGGTGCCCATGACGACGTCGGCCGCGTGTGGGAGCCCGGTGCAGCAGGCGGCGTTGACCGAGACCATCGACGAGGTGCCGATCTTGTCGACCACCACGAACCCGACCTTGCGCAGCAGCTCGACGTGGTGGGAGCACGTCGACTGGCTGATGCCCAGCCGACTCGCGAGCTCCCCGACCCGCAGCGCACCCGAGTCCGACGTCGACAGGACGTGGAGCAGCCGGACCCGGGTCGGGTCGGCCAGCAGCGAGAACCACTCGGCGTACTCCGCGGCCTGGGCCGCCGACAGCCCGGCCTCCCCCTCCCGGGCGGGTGCCGACTCGCGGGCCACCGGCGCAGCGGTGGATGCGGACATCAGGAGCTCCTTGCTTTCATCGACGCTGGTCGATACTCTCGCCGTCGAGGTTCCATCGACTACGATCGATCATAGCTCACCGAGGAGAGCTCCCGTGAACCACCCGCTGATCGTCATCGGTGCCGGCCCGATCGGCCTGGCCGCTGCCGCGAACGCCGCTGAGCGCGGCATCGACTTCGTCGTTCTGGAGTCCGGCCCCGACGCCGGCGCGGCTGTCGGTGAGTGGGCGCACGTGCGGCTGTTCTCCGCGTGGCGCGAGCTCGTCGACCCCGCCGCCCGACGCCTGCTCGAGGCCTCCGGCAGCTGGACGGCTCCCGACGAGGACGCCTACCCCACCGGTGGGGAGTGGCGCGAGGCGTACCTGCAGCCGTTGGCCGACCTGCTCGACGCACACCCAGCCGGCAGCGTCCGCTACGGCGCCGAGGTCCTCGGTGTGGCGCGGGCGAGCCGTGACCTGATGGTGGACCTCGGGCGCGAGGACGAGCCGTTCGCCGTGCACGTCCGCACTCGCGCGGGCATGGAACGGCTCCTGGGCCGCGCGGTCGTGGACGCGTCGGGGACCTGGCGCCGGCCGAACCCGCTCGGTGCCGACGGCTACCCGGCGCTCGGCGAGGTCGAGCACGCCGATCGGATCGTCCACGGCACCCCCGACTTCGCCGACCCGTCAGTGGCGCTTCGCTACGCCGGCAAGCACGTGGTGTTGGCCGGCAAGGGTGCCTCTGCCCAGGGCGCGCTCATCGGGCTGGTCCGGCTGGCCGCCTCCGAGCCCGCGACGCGGGTCTCGTGGCTGTTGCGGCGCCCGGGCGTCCACGATGCGTTCGGCGGCGGCGACAACGACCAGCTCGAGCAACGTGGCCGCCTCGGGCAGGCCGCGCGCGCTGCCGCCGAGACCGGCGCCGTGGTGGCCGTGACGCAGTTCCGCACCGAGTCGGTCCGGGCCCAGGCCGACGGCCGCCTCACGGTGCGCGCGGTCGATGGGCAGGAGGTGGTCGACGTCGACGAGATCATCGTCGTGACCGGGTTCCGGCCCGACCTCGGCTTCCTCTCCGAGGTTCGGCTGGACCTCGACCCCGCCCTCGGGTCCCCGCGGGTGCTGGCCGACCAGATCCACCCCGACCACCACTCGTGTGGGGACGTCGCCCCGCACGGCCACCGCGAGCTCGCCCAGCCCGAGCCGGGCCTCTACCTGGTGGGCATGAAGTCCTACGGCCGCGCGCCGTCGTTCCTCGCGATGACCGGGTTCGAGCAGGTCCGCTCCGTCGTGGCCGCCATCGACGGCGACCTCGAGGCCGCTGACCAGGTCGAGCTGGTGCTCCCCGAGACGGGCGTGTGCAACGGGGCCGGTGCCTTCGACGCCGAGGCGAGCTCCCTCGGACTGTCCTCGGCCGGTGGATGCTGCGGCGCTCCGGCGGAGCCCGAGCTCATCACCCTGGGCCGCCGGGAGCAGTGACCGCCGGCGACGCGGACGCCACCCGGGTCCACCCGGACCACGGGCCGGATCGCGGTCCGGACCTCGACCCGCCTCGGGCAGGCATCCCTGCGCCGGGTCGTGGCGGTGCTCAGCCTCAGCCAGATCACCTCGTGGGGCTGCCTCTACTACGGGTTCGCCGCGCTGCAGGCCTCGATCACCGCCGACACCGGCTGGACCGCGGCGGAGGTGACCGGAGCGTTCTCTGCCTCCCAGCTCGTGAGTGCGGGCGTGGGCATCTGGGTCGGCCGTCGTCTGGACGCCCATGGTCCGCGCCGACTGATGACCGGTGCCGCCGTCCTCGCGGCGACCGGCATGGCCGTGGTCGCGACCGCACCGTCCCTGCCGGTGTTCTACGCCGGCAGGGTCGTCCTCGGGGCGGCGATGGCCGGCACCCTGTACCCGCCGGCGTTCGCAGCGTTGACCCGCTGGGGAGGAGTACGGCGGGTGCACGCCCTGACGACCGTCACGCTTGCCGGCGGTCTCGCCTCCACCGTGTTCGCGCCGCTCGCGGCGGCGGTCGACACCCAGCAGGGCTGGCGCACCGCGTTCCTGGTCCTGGCGGTGCTCGCGGCCTCCCTCACGGTTCCGCTCCACTGGTGGGGGCTCCGGCACGCCGGGCCGGCGCCTCGCGCCACGACCACGGACGCCTCCGCCCCGGCCTCCCCGCTGCCGGACTCCGCGCGGTCGGCCCTCCTGGTGGTCCGGTCGCCGGCGTTCGCAGCGCTCGCGGTCGGTAACGCGCTGGTGGCCCTGACCGCGTTCGCGGTGGTCATCAACCTCGTCCCGATGCTGCGCGAGCAGGGCCTGTCCACCGGCACGGCAGCGGTGGTCCTGGGGCTGGGCGGCGTCGGGGGCAGGTCCTCGGTCGCCTGGGCTACGTCCGCTTCGCCGCGGCGACCACGGTCACCGCGCGGTCGGTGATCGTCACGGCCGGGGTCGCCGCCCTCACTGCGGCTCTCGCGCTCGCGCCGCCGTCCACCGTGATCGTGATCGTGATCAGGCTGGCCCTCGGCCTGGCTCGTGGCGCGTACACGCTCGTCCAGGCCACCGCCGTCACCGACCGGTGGGGGCCGGTCGCCTACGGCCGGCTCAACGGTGTCCTGACCGCGCCCGCGCTCGCCGCCAGTGCAGCGGCCCCGTTCGTCGGCGCGGTGCTCGCCGACGTCACCGGCTCCTATGCGACCGCGTTCCTCGCCCTCTCCGGCGTGGCTGCTCGCGGTTCGGTGCTCATGGCCACGACCACGACGCGCAGTTGACGAGCAGCGACCGCTCGCCCACCATTGACTCAATGACTGTTGAGCGATCTCCCGGCCGCGAAGCCGACGACGACCTGCAGCATCGGGTGCGCGTCCACGCGGCGCTCGCCGACCCCGCGCGGCTGCGCATCACCGACCGGCTCGGGTACGGCGACGCCTCCCCCTCGGAGCTGCAGGCGCTGCTCGGGATTCCGTCGAACCTGCTGGCCCACCACGTGCGCGTCCTCGCCGACGCCGGCCTCGTCGCCCGGCATCGCTCCGAGGCGGACCGGCGTCGCTCCTACTTGCGGCTCCTCCCCGGGGCGCTCCCCGTGCTGGCTCCGCTGGCGGTCGCGAACGTCGGGCGGGTGGTGTTCGTGTGCACCGCGAACTCCGCACGCTCCCAGCTCGCGGCGGCGATGTGGACCGGAGCCAGCGACGTCCCGGTCACCTCCGCCGGCACCCACCCCGCCACCCGCGTCGCGGAGGGCGCCGTCCGCACCGCTCGCCGGCACCACCTCGCCCTGGTCCAAGAGGCACCCCAGGAGCTGGCCGACGTCGTGGGGGCCGACGACTACGTGGTCGCGGTGTGCGACCACGCCTACGAGGAGCTGGGCTCAGGAGCGGTGCACGTCCACTGGTCGGTCCCCGACCCGGTGCGGACCGGGACCACCGCAGCGTTCGACGCCGCCTACGACGACCTCGCGACCCGGGTCGCGCACCTGGCTCCCCGGCTGGCTTTCGCCGGCTCCGCGGGAGGGCCCCGATGAGCGTCCCACCCGTGCCCGACCTGCCCCGACGCCTGGTCGCCGAGCTCCTCGGTACCGGGCTGCTGGTCACGGTCGTCGTCGGGTCCGGCATTGCGGCGCAGCGCCTCTCGCCGGGTGACGTCGGTCTGCAGCTGCTGGAGAACTCCACCGCGACGTTCCTGGGCCTGACCGTGCTCATCCTGCTCTTCGGCCCGACGTCCGGTGGTCACTTCAACCCGGTCGTGTCCGCTGCGGACTGGCTGCTGGGCCGCCGCACCGGGACCGGGCTGGCGGGCCGCGACGCGGCGGCGTACGCGGCCGTGCAGACGATGGGCGGCATTGCCGGCGCAGTGCTCGCGAACCTCATGTTCGACGTTCCCGTGACCGACCTCGCGACGACCGTGCGCTCCGGCGGGTCCCTCCTGCTCGCAGAGGTCGTGGCGACCGCCGGCCTGGTGGCGCTGATCTTCACCCTGGCCCGCACCGGTCGCGGCGCGCTCGCTGCGCCGGCAGTCGGCGCCTACATCGGGGCCGCGTACTGGTTCACCTCGAGCACGTCCTTCGCCAACCCTGCCGTCACGATCGGACGGATGTTCTCCGACACCTTCGCCGGCATCGACCCCGCCTCGGTCCCCGGGTTCATCGCCGCACAGGTCGTCGGCGGCTTCCTCGGCCTCGTCCTGGTGCGCTACCTCCACCCCACGGCCGGTGCGACCGCTGCCGACGTCGTCGTCCCCACCACCCCCGAGCCGAGGAGCCACCCGTGAGCACTACGCAGGCCGACCGGGCCACCAGCGACCAGGACGTGCCGACCGTGGTGTTCGCCTGCGTCAGGAACGGTGGTCGGTCGGTCATCAGCCGGGTGCTGGCCGAGCACTACGCCGGCGGACGGGTCCTCGCCCTGTCTGCCGGTACCCAGCCCGGCGAGCACATCCACCCCGAGGTCGCCGACGTGCTCGAGCAGCTCGGCCTGGACACCTCGCAGGAGGTCCCGACCCTCCTGACCCACGACACGATCGCCGCCAGCACCGTGGCCATCACCCTCGGGTGCGGCGAGGAGTGCCCCTACGTCCCCGGCGTCAGCTACCGCGACTGGCCCGTCGCCGACCCCGGGGGCCAGGACCCCGAGACCGTGCGCGCCGTCGTGGCCGACCTCGACACCCGCGTCCGGGACCTGCTGGTCGAGCTGGTCCCAGACCTCCACCTGCCCGCGTCCGTGCTGTCGCACGACGGCTGAGCAAGGCGGTCAGTACGCGAGGTCGGGCGGAGCCCCGGGGTCGATGAACCTGGTGGGGTCGTGAGCTGCATGGGGGCCGGCGTTCAGCCAGGAGCGGAACCCGTGGTGGTCGCGTCGCTCGAGCTCGTCGAGGTAGAGCCGCCGCAGCTCGGCCAGCTGGGCGCGTCGGCGAGGTTCTCGGATGCGTGGCAGCTCGCGCGTGGTGCGTCGCCAAGCGGCGCCGATGTCGGCGGTGGTCATCGCCGCCACGTCCCGAGGCCGCAGCGACGGCACCGGGGACGGCGCTTCGTCGCGGACCGCTCGGTCTTGCCGCTGGGCGCGAGCGGTCGGCGGAGCGTGCCCGTGGCGCCGGCGCAGCCACCAGACAACGGGTGGTGAGCTGCCGACCAGGAGGAGCAGCGCTCCCGCAGTGGCCAGCGCACCGGTGAACGCGACCCACCCCTGCAGTGCCAGCGTGATGACCACTGCGAGAAGGGCGTCACCCAGCCCCCGGGGGAGTGCGACCAACCAGGAGCTGCGGGCCAGCCGCACGGCGCTGGACACGGCGATCACGAGGAGCCCGGCCGCCGCGGACAGGGTCGCTGCGGGCACCGATCGGTCGGTCAGCGGAAGCAGCACCAGGCCGGCCGCGACGAGAACCGTCGCGGCCGCCCACCAGATGCGGTCGGGCAGCAGGGACACCATCAGCTCATCCAGTGGCGTGTCGTCGGTCGAAGCGCATCCCGGGGCCGTACCCACCGCAGTGTTCGACCATTCCCCTCGTCGCCCGGTGACCGGCGGCTCAATTCCGCGTGGGCCGTCGCAGGGCCTTGTGCGTCGAGTCGCACCACGGCAGGCGGGCGGACTTGCCGCACGCACAGACTGCCACCACGGGGCGCGTGACCGGGTGCTCGACGCCATCGGGGTCGCGGACGCTGCCCGCCCCGCGGATCAGCAGCGGTCCGTCCGGGCAGATCTCCACGGTGACCTCGTCCTTCACGACGCGGCCCCGAGTCCTTCCCCGGCCCACGACGCGAGGGTGTCCTCGGCCGCGACCGCGTCGAGGGTCACGCAGACGGCCGCACCGAAGAGCACGTCCTCGGCGAGCTCCGGCTCGGCCTCCACCAGCGACCCGCAGATGCCACGCAAGGCCACCTGCTCGTGCACGGAGTCGGCCTCGACGTGCTCGTGGAAGTACGCCGCGACGACGTCCGGGAGCCCCACACGCTCGATCCCGGCCGCGATCCGGCGGCACGGCACCGAGCTGGTCGTCTCGAAGGCCGCGAGGTGGCCGAGTGCGGCGCCGCGGAGCCGTCGGTGCAGCCCGAGGAGCGACATCAGGTTGTTGACCGCCAGCGTGATCGCGGGCGTCTCGTCCACGTAGGCGCCGTACGTCGGGTCGAGACCCGCTCCGACCAGGGCGTCGGCGTAGAGCCTGCTGTGCAGGGACGCCGGGCGTCCCGACCCGAACTCGTCGTAGAGCAGCTCGGCCAGCGCGACCTTGGCCGGCCCGTCGATGCGGGGCAGCACGAAGGTGTGCGGATCGGACTCCCTGCGGTGGTAGAGGCTCCGGTGGCGGAGGAACTCCAGCAGCTGGTCACGGTCGGCGTCGCGGTGGAGGAACGCCGCCAGCGGCGGACCGTCGCCGGACTCGATGACCTCGCGGAGCCGGGCGGGGAAGTCGCCGCCGTCGTACGTCGGCGTGGGGATGCGGCGGCGCAGCTCGGACTCGAAGGCCGCCTCGAGCTCGAGCCGGAGCCGGAGGACGTCGGGATCCCACTCGCGCTCGGCCAGGACCTCGTCGAACCCGCGGTAGTGCAGCTCGTACAGCGCCCACAAGGTGACCTGCAGGTCGTCGGCGTGCAGCAGGTCGTCGCCCCGTGTCGCCCGGCCGACCAGCTCGGGGTCGGTCAGGAAGGGGTCGGAGGAGGGGAGTCGGGCGAACACCGCGGTGCTCAGCGGCCCGCGGGGGCTCGGCAACGTCATGGGCCCCCCGTTCCCGGCGCGACGGAATTCGATGCGCATGGAACGAATCACCCTCCTGAGCGGGCATGAGCGCCCGAACCTCGGGGCACGAACGGGGTCACCGGCCCCGAGGAGAGGAGAGGCATGCGGGCACTGAACTGGCAGGGCGTCCACGACGTGCGGGTGGACACCGTCCCCGACCCGTCGATCAAGGACCCCACCGACGCGATCGTGCGAATGACGACCACCGGGCTCTGTGGCTCGGACCTGCACCTCTGCGACGTGCTCGGGCCGTTCATGAGCGAGGGCGACATCCTCGGCCACGAGCCCACGAGCGTGGTGGAGGAGGTGGGCCCGGGCGTCACCGACCTGCAGTCGGGCGACCGCGTGGTCATGCCGTTCCAGATCTCGTGCGGCCGCTGCTTCATGTGCCGGCAGGGCCTGCAGACCAGTGCGAGAAGAGCAGAAGAGGGACGGTGTCTGCAAGGTCGTCCTCCAGCCCTGACCGACAGCCCTGAGGAGGGAGCACGATGAACCAGCCCGCACAGCAGCAACAGCCCCCGGGCCAGCAGTCCCGGATGGAGCCGGTGCCCGACTGCGGTGAGCAGTCCTACGTCGGGAGCGGGAAGCTCACCGACAGGGTCGCGGTGATCACGGGAGCCGACAGCGGCATCGGACGTGCCGTCGCGATCGCGTACGCCCGGGAGGGCGCCGACGTCCTGATCAGCTACCTGTCCGAGCACGACGACGCCGCGGACACGGCCGAGTGGGTGCGCAAGGCAGGGCGGAAAGCGGTGACCGTGTCGGGCGACGTCTCCGACCCCGACCACTGCCGGGACATCGTGCGTCGCGCGGTCGACGACCTCGGCAGGATCGACGTCCTGGTCAACAACGCCGCCTTCCAGATGAACCACACCGACCTCGAGGAGATCTCCGACGAGGAGTGGCAGCACACGTTCGCCACCAACGTCTCCGCGATGTTCTACCTCGTGAAGGCGGCGCTGCCGCACCTCGGACCCGGTTCGTCGGTGATCGGCAGCACGTCAGTGAACTCTGACATGCCGTCGCCCGACCTCGCGCCGTACGCCGCGACCAAGGCGGCCGTCGCCAACTTCTGCGCCAGCCTCGCGCAGATGCTCGGGCCGCGCGGGATCCGGGTCAACAGCGTGGCTCCAGGACCGGTCTGGACGCCGCTGATCCCCGCCACCATGCCGCCGGAGAAGGTGGAGCACTTCGGTGAGGACACCCCGCTCGGCAGGCCCGGCCAGCCGGCCGAGCTCGCGGGCGCGTACGTGCTGCTCGCCTCGGACGACGGCAGCTACATGTCCGGCGCCCGGGTGGCGGTCACCGGCGGTCGTCCCATCCTCTGAGCGGGTGCCGTGCGTGTGGCGTGCTCACCCGTGACCGGGCACCGCCTCCACCGCGCCGTCGGCGGGCACTGCTGACGGCCGTCGGTGCTGCCCGAGCCGATGGATGGGGCGCCTGGAGGTCTCGGGCCCCGCCTCGCGCGCTGAGAAACCAAGCGCCCCACTTCTCAGCGGCGGGCGGCGCTCCTGTCCGGCTGTGGCTCGTCCGGGATGACGTCGAACGACGTGACGGTCGCGTTCTTCACCAGCCGTACGGCCAGGCCACGGGAGCGGACCAGGATCACCACGGCCGCCAGCGCGTACACACCGGACAGCACGAGGATCACCACCTGGTTGACCTCCTCGCTGAACAGGACGCTCACGAAGAACTGGATCGAGAACAGTCCCAGGAGCGCCAGCGCCCCCCGGGTGCTGAGCCTCACGTCGACCAGGAGGGCGACGGCGAACAGCGACTGCGCTCCGGTGATCAGCAGCTCGTAGCGCTGGTGGGTGTCGAGCGGCAAGCCGCTGGTCGTCATCGCCGAGATGGCGAAGATGACGGGGAGCCCGCCGACGAGCAGCGTCCACTGGTTGACCTTGCTCGACAGCAGCGTGCCGAGCGAGTCACTCGCCTTCAGCCGCCACGCGTACAGGCAGGCCACGATCAGCTCCGGCGACTCACTGGCGAGCGGGGCCACCCACTGGACCAGGAGGAACTCCGAGATGCCGACCTGCTGACCGCTCGCGACCAGGCTCTCGGCGAAGTGCTCCGCCGTCGCCAGGATGACCAGGGCGGCGAACGTGAACATCGCGCCGACCCACGCGCGACGCCCGGACGTCCGGCGCGCACCCACCCAGGCCGAGGTGCCGAGCAGCTCCGGCTCGGTCGGGTTCATGCGCGACAGCCGCCAGGCGTACGCCGCGAACAGGCCGACCAGCACGGCGGCGTCCCACAGTCCGATGCTGTCGCGCAGCGGGAGGGTGAGGGAGTAGAGCGTGGCGAAGCCCAGGAACCCCACCTCGACGGACATCGCGGGAGCCAGCCGGACCTCGCCGACGCTGCTCGACCGGGACGCAGCGTCGTCGGTGCCCCGGCCCTCACGCCGGGCCGTCCGCCACACGGCAAGACTGGCGACCAGCACGACCAGGGGCCAGCCCACGCCGACGAGGACCCGGTTGGCGCCGGTCATGTTCGCGAGCGCCAGGGTGCAGACCTCCGGCGGAGGGCCACTGCCGGTGTAGGCCGCACCGCACTTGTTCGTGAACACGAAGTCGACGGCGTACTCCGGGAGCACCGCGAGCAGGGCCAGCAGCGCGAGCGCCAGGCCGGCGTTGATGTCGACCTGGACTGCCTCCGCGGCCCACGAGAGCAGGAAGGCGGCCCCCACGATCGCCGCGCCGTAGACCAGGGCGAGGAGCGGGTCGGGAAGGTCGGGGGCAGGGAGTCCGAGGTAGGCGGCCAGTCCCAGGTACGAGCCGGGCAGGCAGACAGCGGCGGCCAGGGGCAGCGCCACCGGCGGCCGGCGCGGCGCGTCGTCCACCGGGGACATGGCGTTCCTCCTTCGTCGGGGACAGCACGACGTACCCCGGGGACCCGGAGGCCATGTGCGGGCCTGACCCCTACTCTCGGGGGCGTGATCGACTGCCACTTGCACGTCGTCGACTTCCTGCAGCACCCGCTGTCGACCGAGGCGCTCGCGAGCGTCGTGGAACCGTCCGCGCCCGCCGTCGACGGAGCCGTCGTGTTCGGGATTCCGGTCAAGAAGAAGTGGGGACTCACCGAGCCGAGGCGGCCGACCTACTACCTCGACGACAACGCTCCGTGCGGCACCTACAGCCTCACCGACGAGCTGGTGGCGTCCCTCGTCGGGTCGCTGGCCCCGGACCTGCGCGACCGCACCGCGCCGCTGATCTGTGGGTTCGACCCGACGGACCGGCTCGCCGTGGACCACGTGGAGCTCATGATCGCGCGCCACGACGGCTGGCGCGGCGTCGGCGAGGTACTCCTGCGCCACGACGACCTGACGGAGCTGACGTACGGCGAGAACGCCCGGGCCGGACATCCTGGCCTGGACCCCGTCCTCGAGGTCTGCGCGGAACGGGGCTGGCCGTTCCTCTTCCACCAGGACGCGAGCTCCGCGGGCCGGGCCGACGAGGGCGAGTACGTCGGGGAGGTGGTGGCGATGCTGGCCCGTCACCCTCGGTGGTCCAGCTGTGGGCCCACGCCGGCATCTCCCGGCGAGTCCGTCCCGCTCGGCACGCCCAGGTGCTCGGCGACCTGCTCGACGCCCACGACAACCTGCACGTCGACCTGTCGTGGGTCGCCTTCGACCAGGTCGTCGGGAACGACGAGTGGCTGCGGGTGGTCGCGCGGCACCCGGACCGGTTCGTCCTCGGGAGTGATGTGTTCGGCGACGTGGAGGAGCAACCCGCGCGGCTCGCCCGCTGGACCGACCTCACCCGCCACCTCTCCGCCGGCTCCCGCCGGCTCGTCGAGCACGACAATGCCGCGCGGTTGTGGTGGCCCTCGGGGACGGCGTGACCCATCCCTGCCCGCGGAGACCTCACGCATCGTCCGCGCCGTACGGGGCACGGGGGCTCCATGAGCCTGAGGTCGGTCTGGGAGCCCCGACGCCCCGAGGGGCGGGTCGACGCACGCGCGTCGGGTGACTACGACGTCGTGGTCGTCGGCGGCGGCCTGACCGGCTTGTGCACGGCGCTCCTGCTCGCCTCCGGCGGACTGTCCGTGGTCGTCCTCGAGGCGCGCTCCGTCGGCGCCGGGACGACCGGCGGCAGCACGGCCAAGGTGAGCGTCCTGCAGGGGACGCAGCTGGGGAGGATCGCTCGCCGTCACCCCGATCCCGTGGTCGGGCAGTACGTCGAGGCCAACCGGGCAGGCGCGACCTGGCTGCGGCGCTTCTGCGACGAGCAGGGCGTGGCCGCGCAGTCCAGGACGGCCTGCACCTACGCGACGTCCTCCCACGGTGCGCGACTGGTGGAGCGCGAGCACGCGCTGGCCCGGGCGGCGGGACTGGACGCGGTGCTCGTGGACGCGACCCCGCTGCCGCTCCGAGCCACGGCCGCGGTGGAGCTCCCCGACCAGTTCCAGCTGGACCCGGTCGAGCTGCTGGACGCGCTGTGCGTCGCGGCACGTCGCCAGGGTGTCGTGATCGTCGAGGGGGCCCGGGTCACCGGCGTCGCGGGGCGCGACCCCGTGCGGGTCGAGACCGGGGCAGGGACCGTCACCGGTCGCCACGTCGTGGTCGCGACGAACCTGCCGGTGCTCGACAGGGGTGCCCACTTCGCGCGGTTCCGGCCCGCGCGGTCCTACTCGCTGGCGTTCTCGGCCGCGGACCTTCCCGAGCTGCCCGGGATGTACCTCTCCGCCGACGGTCCTTCCCGCTCCGTGCGCGACGCCGTGGTCGGCGGTGACCGCTACCTCCTCGTCGGCGGGGAGGGCCACACGACCGGCCGAGGGAAGCCGCCGAGCGCGCGCCTGGACGCGTTGCGGTCGTGGACCGCGGAGCACTTCCCGGGGCTGGAGGAGACCCATGCGTGGTCGGCCCAGGACTACGTGCCGGCCCACGACCTGCCCGTCGTCGGTCCGCTGCTGCCGCACACCGACCGGGTGATGTTCGCAGGTGGGTACGCCAAGTGGGGCATGACCAACGCGGTGGCAGCCGCGCTCGCCCTCGTCGGCCACCTCCAGGACGAGCGCATCGACTGGGCAGAGCCGCTGTGGTCGTGGTCCCGCCGCGAGCTCAGCGGCCTGCCGCGCGCGGCCCTGGACAACGCCGAGGTGGCCGTCGAGATGACCCGGGGCTGGCTGGCACCGGCGACCCGGATCGGCCGCGAGCCCGGGGAGGGGGAGGGGCTGGTCCGCCTCGACGGACCTCATGGGCCGACGGCGGTCTCCCGGACGTCGGGCGTCGTACGTGCCGTCTCGGCCACCTGCCCGCACCTGGGAGGGGTGGTGCGCTGGAACGACGCGGAGCAGAGCTGGGACTGTCCGCTGCACGGCTCGCGCTTCGCGCCGGGCGGCGATGTGCTGGAGGGGCCGGCGACCTGCCGACTGCGCGCCCGCTGAGGCTTCCCCCGGCGGCGTACCAGCGCCACGAGCTCGCGCCGCGTCCGCCCGGTCGCCGACCGCCGGCCGTCATCAGCGGCTGCGGGCGCGACCCTCGGCCAGGAAGGCCAGGCGGCGGAGCGTCTCGGTGTTGCGCCACCAGATCACCGGATCGTGCAGCAGCCGCGGAACCAACCTGCCGGGGCCGGACGTGGCCTGTTCGCCGATGGTGACCGTCGTGCCGTCGTCCGCGGGCTCCAGCGTCAGCACCACCTCCGCCTCGCCGAGCGGCCAACCCGCTGCGCGCAGGCAGAGACGTCGTCCCGGCTCCACCTCGAGCACCTCGGTCTCGTCGTTGATGGCCGCGGGCCAGACCCCGGCGGAGTGGTGCAGCCGCGCCCCGACGGAGGGCCAGCGGTCGTCCACCGCACGCATCCGGGTCGCGCCCACGACCCACACCGGGTAGACCCAGCCGTCTGCCAGCACCTCCCAGACCTGCTCCGGGGTCGCCTGCACGACCCGGGAGACCGTGGGGCCACGACGCTCGACATCGTGGGATCCGGTTCCTGCTCGTCCGGCCATGGTGTTCTCCTTCCTCGCATCGTCCTGTCGACGGCGTACCCCCGGCACGTCCGGGCATGCCTTTGACGACTCCGTTCGCGACCGACCACCGGGCCAGCGGGGTGGTGGCGCCCTCATTCGCCGGTCTCGGGCGAGCCGCTGGAGCCGCCACCACCGGTGAAGAACGAGATCCGGCCGTCCGCCTCGAGCACCGCGAGCTCCACCTCGGCCAGGGAGCGGATGCCCTGCTGGCGGGCGGCGGCCATGACATCGGTGTCGGACAGCCGTTGCTCACGGGTGGGCTGGGACAGCAGTTGCCCGTCGCGCATCACCACGATGGGAGTGCCGTTGACCACCGCCCGGGTCCGGGGGAAGCGCCACTGGACCCAGTGGAGTGCGACGGTCAGGAGTGCGAAGACGGAGATGGCGATGACCCCACCGGTCACCGAGCTGTCCTGCTGGGTGACGGCCTGCTGGACGAGGTCGCCCATGGTGACGTACAGCAGCAGCTCGAACGTGCTGAGCTCGCCCAGCGTGGACCGTCCGACGGCGCGGGTGATGCCCCACAGGAAGACGAACACGACCAGGGCCCGCAGTGCGATCTCCATCGTGCCCCCTACGGCAGCAGCCAGGTCTGGTAGTCGACCCACACGACAGGGGTCCCCGACTCGAGCACCGCGACCCGGGCCGGCTCGCCGCGCTGGCTGGCCGGCTGGACGTAGGCGTCGAAGTCGACGACCAGCGTCCGGTCGTCGGGCGCCGTCGCGAAGGTGAGGTACATCGTGGAGCCGTCGCGGGTCGACTCGATCGGCTCGGGGTGGAAGGCCTGCGACTCGAACAGGAGGAACCAGTCGCCGGTCACGGCCACGACGACGCGGTCACCCAGTCCTGCAGGGTTGGTGACCCGGATCCGCCACTCCGTGTCCAGCCCCGCGCGCGCCACCCGGGGGTAGGCCACGTCGAGCCGGTAGCCGTCGCGTACGGCGGACTTCTCGGCGGTCCGCACCCCCAGCAGGCCCACCATGCCCAGGGCCACGAGGGCGACGAGGAGCAGCAGCGACGTACGCCGCAGCCATACGGCGAGCGGCTGCCGAGCCTCGGCGAGCCCGTCGAGGGTGGAGACCCCCTGCGGGTCGCTCACGACCCGCTGCTGGCCTTGCCCCCCTTGCGACCGGCCTTCTTCTTCTGGGCCGTCGTCCCGCCCTGGCTGCTGTCGCCACCGGAGCCGCTCTGCTTGCCACCCCGCTTCGAAGCGCCCTCGCTGTTGGCGATCCGGGCGGCGCGCTCCTTGGACATCCCCTTGTCCTTGAGCGCCTCGTACTGCTTCTCGTTCTTGACGTTGGCGTCCTTGCTGGGCATGGCCGACTCCTCTCGTCGATCACCGGTGGTGTTCCGTACCCGGTCCTGTGACCACCATTCACGAGGACACGGTCAGTGCCTGCGGCTCAGCGGTCCCCCACCGGGTGTTGAGCCACGACAGCCTTCCCGGTGCGAGGTCCTACCGCTCGCATGCGGCGGGAAGGTCCGGGTCACGGCAGGGGCAGGACGAAAGACCCTGTGGCACGCGACGGGGCGGGGAGAGCATCGAGTGTCGCAGCGGACACCCGCCCCGGCGCGGGTCGACCATGGAGGTCCGGATGACTCGACGCAGGCGGGCGTCAGGAAATGCCCCGGTCAGCGCCCGGGAGCCGAGGGTCTTCGCCGATCGTCTCGATGCCGGGCGACAGCTGTCCGCGGCGCTGTCCGGCCTCGGCGACGAGGACCCGGTGGTGCTGGGACTGCCGCGTGGAGGGGTGCCGGTGGCCGCAGTCGTGGCCCGCTCGCTGGGGGCACCGCTGGACGTCGTCGTGGTGCGCAAGCTCCGAGTGACGGGTGCGCCGGAGCTGGCGATGGGCGCCCTCGGCGAGGGAGGCGTGCGGGTCCTGAACCTGCCGGTGCTGCGGGCCTACGGCGTGTCCGAGGCCGACCTGGCGCAAGCCGAGTCGGAGGAGCGGGCCGAGCTCGAGGGGCGGGTACGGCGGCTGCGCGGAGGGCGGCCCCCGATCGCGCTCACGGGGCGGACCGCGATCGTCGTGGACGACGGCGTGGCCACCGGCGCCACGGCGCGGGCCGCGTGCGCGGTCGTGCGGGCCCTCGGGGCGCGTCGTGTCGTCCTGGCGGTACCGGTCGCCTCGCCCCGCGCCCTGGCAGCGCTGGAGGAGGTCGCGGACCGCGTGGTGTGCGTGACCTCGCCCGCCTGGCTCTCGGCGGTGGGGGAGGCCTATCGCGACTTCGCTCCGGTCACGGAGGAGGAGGTGGTGAGCCTGCTGGCCGGGTCCGGCACCGAGGCCCCCCTCGACCCAGTCTCCCCTTCCCGCCTCGAGGACGTCGAGGTGCGGACGGGCGGCGCCAGCCTCACCGGCCGGCTGGCGCTGCCGGCCGGTGGGGAGTCGGTGGTGGTGTTCGCCCACGGCACCGGGAGCAGCCGGCACAGCCCGCGCAACCGCCACGTGGCGCACCGGCTCGAGCAGGCGGGTCTCGGGACACTGCTCCTCGACCTGCTCACGCCCGACGAGGCGCGGGACCCAGGGCCGGTCCCCGACGTCGACCTGTCAGGGCGTCGTCTGCTCGACGCCACGCACTGGTTGCGGCGCGAGGCGGGACTCGACGACGCGGCCGTGGGCTACTTCGGCGCCAGCACCGGCGCCGCCGCTGCACTGTGGGCCGCGGCAGACCCTTCCTCCGACGTCCGAGCGGTGGTCTCCCGCGGCGGACGGCCGGACCTCGTGCTCCCGCTGCTCCACCGGGTCGAGGCGCCGACCCTGCTCATCGTGGGCGGCGAGGACCGCACCGTGCAGAGCCTGAACCGGCATGCGATGACCATGATGCACGGCGTCGCGGAGCTGGCCGTGGTCCCCGGAGCCGGGCACCTCTTCGAGGAGCCCGGCACGCTCGAGACGGTGGCCGACCTCGCAGCCGACTGGTTCACCCGGCACCTCGTGCAGGCCGCCGGGGAGCCGCTCAGGCTCCACGGACCTGCTGCACCTCGGCCGCGGGGATGACCGCGGGCCGGCCCGGTCGTGCCCGGGAGTGAAGCCCCGCGCGATGCTGCTGTGTCCGGAGGACCAGCACGATCTGGACCACCACGGCCGCCGTGACGGCGCCCAGCCAGCCCTGGCTGAGGTCGCCCAGGGTGTCCCGGTACGCGGTCGGCAGCTCGCTCGAGCGGGACACGAAGGCGACGTACTCCCACAGCTCCCAGGCCAGGGAGGCCGTGGTCCCGAACGCGACGGCGCGGGTGAGCATGTCCAGGCGTCGTTCGCCCGGCCTCGGCGTCAGGAGGAGCATGGCCGCGCTCAGCAGCGCGCTGTTCATGAAGTGCATCCAGTCGTCGAACCACTCCACGGAGTCGTACAGGTCGAGACGGTTGCCCAGGATGTCGCTGAAGCACATCGCGGTGAGCAGCAGGTCGGCCAGCCAGGGGAACGGCGGCGGTCGGACCCGGACGGCCCAGACCAGTGGCAGGACCAGGGCCCACAGCGGATAGGTGAGGGCCCGGGCGACGGGGGCCTTCCCCTCGAGGCTCCCCCACGCCGGGTCGAGGAGGACCAGCGTCACCAGGGCCAGCAGCACGGCCTTGAGGGCCAGGTCGGCGACGGCCACCGCCGCGCGCGTCATGGCGCGCCCCCGGTCGGCAGCGGTGCATCGCTCCGCGGACCGTCAGCCACCTCCACCACCCCCCGTGGTGACAGCGTGGCCCGCGCCTGCGCCGGCGAGGCAGGGTCGCTGATCCCAAGGGCCCGGGCCCTTGGTCCCGAGGTCCGGTCGACCGGGGTCGAGTCTCCCGGGGTCGAGGGACTCCGGACCGCGAGGTCCGGGCCCTTCGGACCTAGGACCCGAATGCATGCGGCGGGACACTCGATCCAGGCGGCCAGGGACCGCACCGGAGGACGACGGTGGTGACGACGCAGCAGCACACGCCGAGCGAGGCCGCCCCGGCCGGCCGACCCGGTCGCCGGGGCTGGTTCCTCTCTGCCGCGGCGGTGCTCGTGCTCGGCCTGGTCGTCGGCGCGGTCTGGGCGGCGTACGGCGTCCTCATGGCCTGGCGGGCGCCGGAGGGCTTCGCCCGGACCACCCTGCCGGGCACGGTCTCGGTGCAGGTCTCGGACGTCGGAACCCAGTGGCTGTACTACGAGCACCCGGCCGGCGCGTCGGCCCCGTCGCTCCATGATCTCCGGGTCCGGGTCTCCTCGCCGGCAGGACGGGCCGTGGCACCGGAGACGACCACCCTGACCGTGGAGTACGACGTCGGGGGAGGCGGCCTCGGCACCGCGGTCGGCACGTTCGCGGCCGCCGTTCCGGGCACCTACACCGTCACGGCGTCCGGCCGTCCGCACCCGGACGCCGCCCTCGCGGTCGGCCCCGATGTCGCCGACCCGCTCTGGACCCCGCTCCTCGGCGCTGCGGCCCTCCTCGTGCTGTGCTTCACGACCGCTGTCGGCCTGGTGCTCGCCGGGCTGGGTCGGAGGCCGGCCCGGCCGGGGAGGGTCCAAAGGCCCTGCCCGACTTGACCTCGGTCCCTGTGCGGCCACCCGGCGCGGGGGAAGGGTGGGTCCACGAGGCCGTGGACCGGCGGCCGGCAGCACGAACGAGGAAGAGGTGGCCCGTGGCGCGACGCACCCCCGCCCGCGAGGCGTCCGAGACGACAGGGGCGCCCCAGGTGCCCATCGAGGAGCTGCTGACCCTGGCCACCCGTGCGCCCAGCATCCAGAACACGCAGCCGTGGGCCTGGCGGTGGGACGGGCGCGAGCTCCTGCTGCGAGCGGATCCGCTGCGCCGCGTCTGGAGGGCTGATCCGAGCGGCCGTGACATGGTCATCAGCTGTGGTGCGGCCCTGCACCACCTCCAGGTCGCTGCGGCGGGCCTCGGTTGGCGAGCGGAGGTGCGTCGCGAGGTCGTCACCCTCGGTGGTCGACCGCTGGCGGCCGTCACCTTCACCCCGGAGCCGTCGACGAGCGTGGAGGAGCGCGCGTTGCTCCGTGCGATCGAGGAGCGACGGACGGACCGGCGCCCCCGGAGCTCCTGGTCCGTCCCCCCGTCTCGCATGGAGGCGCTGGCCGCCGAAGGCCGGGCGTGGGGGGTCCTCACGGACGTCGTCGAGGACCAGGGCACGCGGGCGAGACTGGCGGAGCTCACCGCCGCGGCCGAGGGGGCGCAGCAGGCCGACCGGTTCTACCGCGGCGAGGAGTCGTCGCTCCCGGGCACCTCCCTCGCTCACGGCGGCGGGTTGCGGCCGGCACCCCACGTCGACCCTCGCTGGGACCAGCTGCTGGTGTTCTCCACGGCCTCCGACGACGTCCTGTCGTGGTTGCGCACCGGTGAGGCCCTCAGCGCCGTGTGGCTCCGCGCCGTGCGAGAGGGGCTGACGCTCGTCCCGCTGACCCAGGGTGTCGAGGTCGAGCCGATCCGCTCCCGGCTCAAGGACGACGTGCTGGACGACCGGAGGCGTCCGCAGCTGTTGGCCCTCGTCGGCTGGCCCCCCGAGGGACGGATGCCGGTCCCGCGCACCCCGAGGCGGCCCGTGCGTGACGTGCTCACCCAACGACCGGGGTGGCGCGACACCGGATCCGCAGGCGCGGGCGACGGACCGACCTGACGACACCTCCCCCGGCAGGGGGGACGAAAGGCCCTGCCACCCGGCAGCGGCCCGGGGGACGATGCCGTCACGAGGAGGTTCTGTCATGGACGAGCAGCACACACCGAGGATCGTGGTCGCCGTCGACGGCACCGAGGGGAGCGCGGGTGCGCTGCGGTACGCCGCCTGGCGGGCAGCCTCACGTAGGTGTGCCCTGCACGTGGTCCACGCGCTTCCGTCGTACGTGCCGATGACCCCGATGCTCCCCTACGTCCCCGACGACCTGACGCCCACAGGAGAGGCAATCCTGCGACGTGCGGCCGCGGCCGTCTCGGACGCGGTGCCGGGGGTGTCGGTGACCACCGAGCTGCTCTCCGGCGAGCGCGTCCCGGGCCTCGTCGCGGCCGGTGACGATGCCGAGTTGCTGGTCCTGGGGCAGGAGGGACGTCATGGCCTGTCCCGGCTGCTGGTCGGGGCCACCACGGCCGTCGTGGCCACCTACACCCGCTGTCCGGTCGTCGGAGTCCCGGCCACCTGGGTTCCCGGTCCTCCCGAGGGCCTGGTCGTGGTCGGGGTGAAGTCCGACAAGGACGCTGAGCGGCTGCTGGCCAGGGCGTTCGACGAGGCCGTCAGCCGGAACGCCGGGATCCGGATCGTCCACACGTGGGACCTACCCAGCCCCTACGCCGATCGCATCGAGCAGCGCACTCACGCAGCGGACTGGCGGAAGTCGGGTGAGGAGCACCTCGAGGCGCTGCTGGCGCCCTGGCGCGAGGCCCACCCCGACGTCCCGGTGGAGGTGCGGGTCCTGCACGCCCAGCCCCGCGCAGCGCTGGTCGAGGAGTCGCGCGACGCGGACCTGGTCCTCGTGCTGCGCCACCGGTCGCAGTGGTTCCCGGGTCACCACCTCGGGGGTACGGCGCGTGCCGTGCTCGCGCTGGCGCCGGTGCCGGTCGAGGTCGTGCCGCCCGAGCCGGACCGGGGCGACGTGGCCGAGCCGCAGCGGGAGCGTTCGGACGTCCGGTCGGCGTGACCGGCGCGTCGAGCGTCGGCCCGCTCGTACCCGGGAGTCCTCGGCCCCGAGCGCTCGCTCGTCCGCACTCGGCGAGCGGATCCGGCCCGACACGTAGATGACGAGGAGAACCCACCCGTCCTGAGACGGTCCGTGCGGTCGGGGTGGTAGCGAATCCGCTGCCACCCCGATCGTTGGTCGTGGGCTCCCCTCGCCTCGACGTCGAGTCAACGCCGTCCCGGGCTCGCCGAACAGGGCACATGGTCCCCGCGTCGGGAGGTCTTCGTGCCCCGGAACCTGCTCGGGGGCGGGCCGGTGCATGACCTGTCCGTGCTGCGACCCGCTCGACTGGGCAGATCCGGGCTAGTGGCAGGGGTGCTCGGCGTCGCTGCCGACGGTGCTGGGGCCGAGGTCGTCGGAGCGGCCGGCCGCGAGGCGGGACCACTGCGAGATCGGCCGCCCGTCGACCTGGAACTGGTGCGTCATCGGTTGGCCGACGCCGAACGACTGCGGCCAGCCGTCGGGTGAGTCCTCCCACGGCTCCTGACGGCCGTAGACCGTCATGTCGAGCATCCCGTAGCTGTTCGCCATCGGCTCGCACCCCCGGGCGGTGGTCCAGTAGGTCTCGAACACGCGGTCGCCGTCGCGCACGTAGCAGGCCCTCATCCCGAAGTGGCGCCCGGCGATCAGCCGGTCCGTCGACCCCGCGGGCACGGCGTACCAGGGCATCTCCCACCCCATGAAGTCGCGGTAGCGGACGGACACGTCGTACGGGCCCTCGCAGAACACCGCGAACGTGACGTCGCGCGAGTGCAGGTAGGACAGCTCGAGCACGTGGCCGGTGTTGAAGGTGCAGCCCTCGCACTGGCCAGCGGCGGGCAGGCCGGCGTGCCACATGTGGTACGACGCGAACAGCTGTGACCTGCCCTCGAAGGTGTCGAGCAGGGTGACCTCGCCGGCGTCACCGACCACCGGCGTCTGCGGGTCGACCTCGACCATCGGCAACCGCCGGCGGGCCGCGGCGATCGCGTCGCCCTCGCGGGTGTGCGCCTTCTCGCGCACCCGGAGCGTGTCCAGCTGCTCCTGCCAGGTCGCGCGGTCGACGATCGGCGGCGTTGCGGTCATGCCCGTCTCCTTCGGTACGTCGGGTGGTCCCGACGTGGAGACCGTAGGTCCACCGCGGACTCATCGGCGACCCTCCCCAGACGACGAGGCGACGAGGTCAGTACGGCTCGGGCGCGAGCAGGGTCAGCAGCCGGGCGACCTCGCCCGCAACCGCGTCGCGCCCCGGACCGAGGTAGCGACGGGGATCCACCAGTGCCGCGTCGTGGAGCGCCTCGCGGACCGCGGCGGCCATCACCTTGTTGAGCTGGGTGGCGACGTTGACCTTGCGGATCCCGTGGGCCACCGCGCTGCGCAGCCCGTCGTCGGGGACTCCCGAGGATCCGTGCAGCACCAGCGGGACCGGCACCGCGGCGGCGATCTCGGCGATCAGGGCGTCGTCGAGCACGGCGTCGCGGGTCAGCATCGCGTGGGAGGAGCCGACGGCGACGGCGAGCGCGTCGACCCCCGTCGCGGCGACGTACGACGTTGCATCGTCGGGCCGGGTCCGTACTCCCGGTGCGTGCACGCCGTCCTTGCCGCCGACCTCGCCGAGCTCGGCCTCCACCCACACGCCGGCCGCGTGGGCGGCGGCGACGACCGACCGGGTGGCGGCGACGTTGTCGTCGTGGGACAGCGCCGACGCGTCGTACATCAGCGACGGGAGGCCGAGGTCGACGGCTTCCTCGACCAGGCCGGTCCGGGTCGCGTGGTCGAGGTGGACGACCACCTCGACCGACGCCGCATCGGCCACGGCCAGGCAGGCGCGGGCCAGCGGGGCGAGCGCTCCGTGGTAGGCGGCGGTGTTCTCGGAGACCTGGAGGACGACCGGGCGGCCGGCCTGCTCGGCGCCGGCGACGATCCCCTCGGCGTGCTCGAGCTGGATCACGTTGAACGCACCGATGCCGGCGCCGGCGGACCCGGCCCGGCCGACCAGGTCGGCCATCAGGGAGCGACCGGGCCCGGTCACGACGCCGCCTCGGGGTGCAGCGGGCGGGCCGACGTGTGGGCGCGGTGGCCGTGGAACCGCGCGACGTCGACCACTCCCGCGACGGGGGCGCTGACCGCGGTGGCGGCGAGGGCCACGGCGTCCTCGGCAATCCGCGCAGGCGGCTCGCCGGCCGCCAACCCGCGGGCGATCGCAGCCGTCGCCGCGTCACCCGCGCCGGTGGGGTTGCCCGCGACGTCGGGTACGCCGGGCACGACCCAGCACCCGTTGCGATCGACGACCACGATCCCGTCGGCGCCCCGGGTCGCGAAGACCGCGCCCACGCCGCGGTCGACCAGCGAGCGGGCGGCGGCCGCGACTTCGGCGGTGGTCTGCGCGGGGCCGCACAGGTCCGCGAGCTCGTCGGCGTTCGGGGTGAGCACGACGCCGGGGACCTCCGCGGCAGCGCGCAGCGCATCGCCGGAGACGTCGAGCACACTGCGGACCCCGTGGTCGTGCGCGAGCCGGGCGAGGGAGGCGGGCAGGGTCGGGCTGACGCCGGGCGGAAGGCTGCCCGACACCACGAGGCACCCGGCGTCGACCAGCAGGTCGGCCACCCGGGAGTGCAGCGCCCCCTCCGCGGCGCCGACGTCGCCGGGCGCCGAGCCCGGTTCCCAGAACGAGGTCGTGTGCTCGCCGTCGAAGACCGCCACCGTGCTGCGGACCGCCGGGAGCGCGTCGACGAACGCCGAGCGGAGGCCGAGCCGCTCGACCTCGACGCCGAACTCCGCGGTCGCCAGGCCGGTCGCCACCACCGGCTCGCCCAGGCACGCCAGCACCGCCGCGACGTTGACGCCCTTGCCGCCGGCGCGCCGCCGCGCGCTCGCCACCCGGTGCACCCCGCCGCGGTCGACGGCCGGCGTCTCGTAGCTGACGTCGTACGCCGGGTTGGGCGTCACGGCCAGGATCAGCCGACCCATGCGCCGCCCCACATCACCCTGTCGACCTGCCAGTCGTCGGTCAGGGACACCACGTCGGCGCGCAGCCCGGTCGCCAGCGAGCCCCGGTCCGACAGCCCGAGCAGCGCGGCCGGCGTGGAGCTGGCGGCGGCGACCACGGCGGGCGGGTCGACCCCCGCGACGGTCACGCAGCGGCGGACCAGGTCGGCGACGTGGGAGGTGCCGCCGGCGATCGAGCCGGACCCGACACGGGCGACGCCGCCGGTGACGCGGACCGCGAGCGACCCGAGCGCGTAGTCGCCGTCGGGCAGACCGGCCGCGGCCATCGCGTCGCTCACGAGCACGACATGACCCCCGGGGTCGACGTCGAACACCATGGCCGCCGTCTCGTCCGCGACGTGCACCCCGTCCGCGATCAGCTCGACGGTGGCGGCGCCGCGGGCCAGCTCGCCCAGCGCGGCACCGGGGGTGCCGGGCACCCGGTGGTGGAACGGCGCCATGCCGTTGAAGAGGTGGGTCACCAGGGGAGTACGCCGCGCCCGCAACGCGCCCGTGAACGACCGGGCTGCGGCGTCGGTGTGGCCGAAGGCGGCCAGCACTCCGGCGTCCTCGAGCAGGGCGGCGACCGGGTCGGCGCCGGGCAGCTCAGGGGCCAGGGTGACCATCCGGACCGTGCCGCGGCCGGCGTCGAGCCATGCGCGGGCCACGCCCGGGTCGGGCTCGGCCAGCGCTACCGGGTCGTGGGCGCCGCACCGGGCGTGGCTCAGCCACGGACCCTCGAGGTGGCAGCCGACGATCGTGGTGGCGCCGCCCTCGACGACCCCCGCGACCGCGGCGACCTGGGCGGTCAGCATGTCGGTGGGGGCGCTGACCAGGCTGGCCAGCATCGTCGTCGTGCCTCGGGCCAGGTGGTGCGTGGAGACCGCCTCGATCTCGGCGCGGTCGGTGGTGGTCACCGCGTGGCCACCGCCTCCGTGGCAGTGGACGTCGATGAAGCCGGGCACCAGCACACCGGCGGGCTCCGGATCGACGCCCTGCCAGACCGAGCGCGGGCCGACGTAGCCGAGCGTGTCGCCGAACACCTCGACGACGCCTTCGGCGATGACCTCGCCGTTGGTGATCAGGGTGCCGCCGAGGACGGGGCCGGGGTCCGCGGTCACGTCTCCGCCTTCCAGCCGTCGAGCGCGAGCAGCGCGGCCCCGACGACCCCGGCCCGCGACCCGTGCCGGGCGGTGGCGAGCGGCGGGGGCGATGCCACCCGGGCCCGCACGGCCAGCGCCGCCCGGAGCGGGTCGAGCAGCCGGTCTCCCGCCTGGCCGAGCCCGCCGCCGATCACCACGAGGGCGGGGCCGAAGAGCAGCGCGACCGTGATCAGGCCGTCGGCCAGCGCGTCGACGGCGTCGCTCCAGACTCGGCGAGCGACCTCGTCGTCGGCCAGCCGGTCGAGCACGTCGCGGGCGCCGGTGACCGGTCGCCCCGACAGGTCGGCGTACCGCCGTGCGATGGCCGACGCCGAGGCCACTGCCTCCAGGCAGCCGTCGCCGCCACAACCGCAGGTCGTCCCGGGCCGCACCACGACGTGGCCGAGCTCCGCGGTCGCACCGCCGTCGCCGGACAGCAGCCGACCGCCGGAGAGCAGCGCGGCGGCGATGCCGGTGCCGATCGACACGAACACCTGGTCGGCGACGCCCCGGCCCGCCCCGGTGCGGTGCTCGGCGACCCCGCCGGAGGCGACGTCGTTGCCGATCCGGACCGGGAGCCCCCAGGCCTCGCCGAGGGCGGAGACCAGCTCGAGGTCGCGCCACCCGATGTTCGCGCTGTACGTCGCCACGCCGGCGGCCGGGTCGACGACTCCGGGCACCACGACCCCGGCCGCGGTGACCGGCCGGCCCCCCGCGTCGGCCAGCAGCGTGCGTCCGACCTCGGCGATCGCGTCGCGGGCGTGGGGATCGCGTGGCGTCGGTGCGGTGCGGGTGGCGAGCACGGTCCCGTCGGCGTCGACCAGCTCGCCCTTGAGGCTCGTGCCGCCCACGTCGATGGCGAGGGCCAGCTCAAGCTCGGGGGTCATGGCTCCAGAATGATGGATCGCGTCAGGTTGCGGGGCCGGTCGGGGTCGATGTTGCGGTCGGCGGCCCGCAGCACGCACAGCCGGTGCACCTTCACCAGCTCGGCGAGCGGGTCGAGGTCGGAGTGCACGAACGTGGCACCGGTGGCCTCGACGTCGCGCGCGAAGTGGGGGACCAGCGGCCCGAACGCCCAGACCGCCCGGCCGGGAGCGGCCAGCGAGATCGGACCGTGGCGGTACTCGGTCTGCTGCCAGCTGTCGGTCCAGGACTGGGTGGACTCCTTGAGCTTCAGCGCCGCCTCCTCGGCGGTGCCGAACGCCGGTCCCTGGCCGACGAAGCTGATCTGCTCGGCGGCGCGGACCGGGTCGAACCAGTCGTCGTCGAGCGCGATCACGTCCCGCGCCTGCTCGGTCGCCTCGGTCAGGTCGTGGCCGAGGTGCCAGCGGAGCAGGGCGATCGCGGTGGTGGCGGTCCGGGACTGGACGACCGACTGCTCGTCGGCGAACGCCAGCGAGCACACCTCGCCGAGCTGTGCGGCCGGCGAGTCGGGGTCGGCGGTGATCACCGTGACCGGGGAGCGGCCGTCGTACCGCTCGAGGGCCTGCAGGACCTCGGTGGTGGTGCCGGACCGGGTGATCGCGACGACCCGGTCGTAGGGCCGATCGAGCACCGCGTCGCCGGCGGGCCAGGCGTCGGTCTCGCCGAGGCCGGCCGCCTCGCGGGTCGCGGCGATCGCGTGCGCGACGTAGAGCGAGCTCCCGCAGCCCAGGAACGCCACCCGCTCGCCAGGCTGGGGGAGGAGCGCGGCGTGCTCGCGGGCGAGGTCGCGGGCGGTGGTCCAGTCGTCGGGCTGGGTCGCCAGCTCGGTGGCGAGGTGGCTGTCGGCACCGAGGACCACGTCAGTCGAGTTCACGCGAGGAGTCTAGGCAGGGGTGATCGAATGTGGCAACACGGTTGACTTCACGATCAGAAACGCGCAAGTCTCGCCGTCATGGCGACCGCTTCCTCGCATCCCGCGCGCGCGACCCGCACCACCGTCGAGCTCTCGGCGGCGACGCTCGGCGGGCCGAGCCCGCTGCCCCAGCTCACGCCGCTGCGGGCACTGCCCCGCACCGACATGGGGGAGGGCGTCCCCGACGACCTGCAGGAGCGGGCGCGGTTCGGGCGGCTCTCCTCGCCGCTGCCGTATCGGGTCCTGTCCGGCTACGACCGGGTGCCGGTGCCGACCCCGTTCCCGGCGATCGAGCTGGACAACGGCCTGCTGCGCGCGGTGGTGCTGCCCGGCCTCGGAGGGCGGGTCTGGTCGCTGCTCGACCGGGTGCGCGACCGCGAGCTGCTGTTCGTGAACCCGGTGGTGCAGTACGCCAACTTCGCGCTGACCGACGCCTGGGTCGCCGGCGGCATCGAGTGGAACCTCGGCTCCACCGGCCACAGCACCACCACCAGCCGCCCGATGCACGTCGGTGTGCTCCGGCGGGCCGACGGCGACGTGCTCCGGCTGTGGGAGTGGGAGCGCACCCGCGACCTGGTGCTCCAGATCGACCTCTCCCTGCCCGCGGGGTCCGACCGGCTCTACGCCTCGACCCGGGTCGTCAATCCCGACCCCGAGGACAAGCCTCTCTACTGGTGGACGACGATCGCGGTGCCGGAGACCGAGGGCACCAGGGTGCTGGCCGGCGCCGACTCCGCGTGGCGCACCGACTACGCCGGCGTCCTCTCCCGGGTCTCGCTGCCCCACCCCGACGGCCCGTCCTACGACGCCAGCCGGGCGCTCGCCTCGTCGCGGGTCGCCGACTACTTCTACGACGTGGGGGAGCAGGTGGGTCGCCACCTGGTGTCCGTCGAGGCCGACGGCCGCGGGTTCGCGCAGTCCTCCACCGACGCGCTCCGGGGTCGCAAGCTCTTCGTCTGGGGCAACGGAGTCGGCGGCGGGCGGTGGCAGGACTGGCTGTGCGGCCCGGACGCGCGCTACCTCGAGATCCAGGCCGGGTACTGCCCGACCCAGCTGGAGCACGACGTGATCCCCGGCCACGGCGAGGTGTCCTGGACCGAGGCGTTCGGGGCCGTCGACCTCGACCCCGAGGTCGTGGCCGGGCCCTACGACGCAGCGTGCCGGGCCGCCCGCGACGCCACCCACGACGCCGCGCCCCCGGACCGGCTCGAGCGACGCCACCGCGCGTGGCGCGAGGACCTCGCCGACGCCCCGGTCGACGACGTGCTGGCGGTCGGTGACGGCTGGGGCCGCACCGAGGAGCTGCTCCGCGGAGGCGAGGGCGCCACCCCGGCACGGCCGTTCCCGGTGGTCGACGACGACAGCGTCCCGGCCCGGGCGCTCGTGGAGGAGGACCGCGAGACCTTCGAGCGGACCGCCGAGCGGCTGCCCGTCCCGCCCGTCTCCGACCGATGGCGCCGGCTGCTGGGGAGCGCGGGCGACCACTGGTGGCTCGACCACGCACGCGCCGTCCAGGCGCACCTGCGCGGCGAGCGCGACCAGGCGCGGGCGGCCTACGAGCGCAGCGTCGCGGCGCGGCCCACGGTCGGAGCGCTGCGTGGCCTCGGCGTCCTCGCCACCGACGACGGCGACGTCGACCGGGCGGTGTCGTGCTACGGGCAGGCCCGCGAGCTCGACCCCGGGTGCCGACAGCTGGTGACCGAGGAGCTGCAGGTCCTGCTCGACGCGGGCCGCCACGCCGACTGCCTCGCGCTCGTCGAGACCCTCCCCGCCGACGTACGCCGCCACGGGCGGACCCGGTTGCAGGAGGCCCGGGCCCACGCGGGGACGGGCGACACCGCGCGGGCCGATGCGCTGCTGCGCGACCTGGTCGTGGAGGACCTGGCGGAGGGTGAGACAGTCATCAGCGACCTGTGGTGGCAGCTCCACCCGGGTGAGCCGGTCCCGGACCACCTCGACTTCCGGATGTTCGTCGCGGACGACCCCGATGACTGATCGAACCTGCTCGAATTGACTCTTGATCCTGCAACTCCGCACATTCTAGGCTGCGCGGACGGGCCCCCCAGGCCATCGCTTTCCAAGGAGAGTCCCATGCCCCACCCGGTCCCCCAGTCCCGACGGATCTTCCTGCAGCGCGCCGGCGTCGCCGCGGTCGCGGTCGCCGGCGGCAGCTCGCTGCTCGCCGCCTGCGCCTCCTCCGGTGGCGACACCTCCACCGAGAACCAGGGCGAGAAGTCGGCGGACAACCCCTTCGGCGTGGTGGCCTCCGCGCCGCTGTCCGTCGTCATCTTCGACGGCGGCTACGGCGACGACTACGCCAAGTTCCACGAGTCGCTCTACAGCGACAAGTACGCCGAGGCCGACATCAGCCACAAGGCGATCACCGACATCCGGCAGCAGATGCAGCCCCTGTTCAACGCCGGCAGCCCGCCCGACGTCCTCGACAACGCCGGCGCCGAGGCGATGCCCATCTCGACGCTCGCCGACACCGGCCAGCTCGCCGACCTCTCCGAGCTGTTCGCCGCCGACGCGATCGGCTTCGAAGGGATGACGGTCGAGGAGACCCTCAACCCGGTCGCCATCGAGTCCGGCATGTACGACGACAAGCCGCTGGTGCTCAACTACGCGCTGCAGGTCTACGGCCTCTGGTACGACCGCGCCCTGTTCGACGAGAAGGGCTGGGAGACGGCCGAGACCTGGGACGACTTCATGGCGCTGTGCGAGGAGATCAAGGGCGCGGGGATGGCGCCGCTGGCCTACCAGGGCAAGTACCCCTACTACATCGAGCAGCTGCTCTGGGACCTCGCCGTCAAGCACGGCGGCCACGAGGTCGCCTACGCGATCGACTCCCTCGAGCCGGGCGCCTGGGAGAACGAGTCGGTCAAGGCGGCCGCCGACGCGATCGCCGAGATCAGGTCCCGGGGCTACATGCTCGAGGGCACCGAGGGCCTCGACCACATCCAGTCCCAGACCCGCTGGAACGAGCACAAGGCGGCGTTCATCACCTGTGGGTCGTGGCTGGAGAACGAGCAGAAGGAGGTGGCCCCGCAGGGCTTCGAGACCACGGTCTCGCCCACCCCGCTGCTGCCCGGTGCCGCGCTCCCCTTCGAGTGCGGCCGGGTCGAGGCCGCCGAGGCGTTCATCGTCCCGGCCCAGGCCGAGAACGTGCCCGGTGGCCTGGAGTACCTGCGCACGATGCTCTCCAAGGAGGGTGCCGCCGAGTTCACCAAGCTCACCGCGGCGCCGACCGTGGTCGACGGAGCCACCGAGGGGCTCGAGCTGACGCCCGGTGCGGAGTCGTCGATCGCGCTCATCGAGAGCGGCGGTGACGACAACTGGAACTACTACTACAACAAGTGGTACACGCCGATGGAGCCGAAGATCGGCTCGGCCGTCGCCGAGCTGGCGGCCGGCCGGATCGATGCCGACGAGTTCTGCAGCCGCGCCCAGGCGGCCGCCGACGAGACGGCCGAGGACCCGAACACCGTCAAGCGGACCCGGTCGGCCTGACCCGGCAAGCGCGGAGGGGCGGAGGATGAGGTACGGCAAGGGGCGGTTCATCGTGGGCTTCCTGGCCCCGGGGCTGCTCGTCTACGTCGTCTTCGTCCTCTCCCC
The DNA here is from genome assembly GCA_963740325.1 of uncultured Actinomycetota bacterium. Classification (GTDB taxonomy): domain Bacteria; phylum Actinomycetota; class Actinomycetes; order Propionibacteriales; family Nocardioidaceae; genus Nocardioides. The sequence continues at coordinate 380,362 of CAVUDQ010000006.1, read as the reverse complement.
CTTCGTGCAGGCCTTCTACTACTCGCTGACCGACTGGACCGGCGTCACCCCCGAGTTCCACTACGTCGGCCTCGAGAACTTCCGGCGGCTCCTCGACGACTCGCTGTTCCTCACGGCGCTGGCCAACAACGCGTTGCTGCTGGTGGTCGTCCCCCTGGTGACGGTGTTCCTGGCGCTGGTCTACGCCTTCCTGCTCAACGTCGGCGGAGGAGCGACCGGTGCGGGGGTCAAGGGCATCCGTGGCAACGGGTTCTACAAGCTCGTGTTCTTCATGCCCCAGGTGCTGTCGATCCCCGTGATCGCCGTCATCTGGTCGGTGATCCTCGAGCCGACGGGCAACGGCCTGGCCAACTCGGTGCTGGGCTGGGTCGGGATCGACCCGCTCGGCTTCCTGTCCGACCCCGGCCTCGCCCTGTGGTGCGTGATGTGGGTGCTCATCTGGGGCTCCGTCGGCTTCTACCTGGTGCTGTTCAACGCCGCGATGAGCTCGGTGCCGCGGGAGATCTTCGAGGCCGCGGTCATCGACGGTGCCGGCCGGCTGTCGACGTTCGTGCGGGTCACCCTCCCGCTGCTCTGGGACACCGTGCAGACCGCCTGGGTCTACCTGGCGATCCTGGCGCTCGACGTCTACGCGCTGGTGGCGGTGATGACGGCCGGCCCCGGCGGACCCGACAACTCCACGCAGGTGATGTCCCTGCAGATCGCCCAGAACGGCTTCCAGTTCGGTCGCGCCGGCTACGCCTCGGCGATGGGCGTGGTGCTGTTCTTCCTGACCCTGGTGATCGCAGCGTTCATGCTGCGGATCTCGCGCCGCGAGCGAGTCGAGTTCTGAGCAGGAGACGACGATGACCACCACCTCCGCACCCGACCTGCCGGGCGAGACCGCGCCGTCCGCCTCCCGCGGCCCGCAGCTGCGTCAGTCGTCCGGCGACTCCGCGGCGTCCCTGGTGGCCCACGCGGTGCTCCTGCTGTGGTCGCTGCTCGTGATCGTGCCGTTCGTGTGGGCGCTGCTCGCGTCGGTCAAGGACTCCAGGGAGATCTTCGGAGACCCGTGGAGCCTTCCCGAGACCTGGCGCTGGTCCAACTTCGCCGACGCGTGGGAGCAGGGAGGGGTCGGCGACTACCTGCTCAACAGCATCATCGTGGTGACCGGTGGCGTCCTGCTGACGATGCTGCTCGGCTCGATGGTCGCCTACGTGCTCGCCCGCTACGAGTTCCGGGGCAACCGGGTGATCTACTACCTGTTCGCCGCCGGGATGATGTTCCCGGTCTTCCTCGCGATCGTGCCGCTGTTCTTCGTGGTGCAGGGACTCGGCATGCTGTCGACCTACCACGGCCTGATCCTGGTGTACGTCGCCTACTCGCTGCCGTTCACCGTGTTCTTCATGCACGCGTTCTTCCGGACCCTGCCGACGACGATCGCGGAGGCCGCGATCATGGACGGCTGCTCCCACACCCAGGTCTTCTTCCGGGTGATGCTGCCGATGGCCAAGCCCGGGCTGCTGAGCATCGGCATCTTCAACGTGCTCGGCCAGTGGAACCAGTTCGTGCTGCCCTCGTTCCTCTCGCCGGAGAAGCCCGTGCTCGCCCAGGGGATCGCGACGCTGCTGGCGCAGCAGCGCTACGAGGGCAGCTGGGGGATCCTGTTCGCCGCGTTGGCGATCGCGATGGTGCCCGTGGTCATCGTCTACCTGATCTTCTACCGCCAGATCCAGGCCGGCCTCACGGCGGGAACCCTCAAGTAGGGCGGACCCCGAGACGACGTCCCGCCCGCCGACCCGAGGAGCTCCCGTGTCCCGCCACTCCCGCCTCGACACGATCCTCGAGCTGCTCTCGCAGCACGGCAAGCTCGACGTCGAGGAGCTGGTGCAGGCCCTCGGCGTCTCGGCCGCGACCGTCCGCCGCGACCTCGACCGGCTGGCCGACCAGCAGCTGCTCACGCGCACCCACGGGGGAGCGGTCCCGACCGCGGCGTCCTACGACCTCCCGCTGCGCTACAAGGCCACCCGTTTCGCGGACGCCAAGCTGCGGATCGCGCGGGCGGGTGCCGAGATGGTGCAGGCCGGGCAGGTCGTGGGCTTCAACGGCGGGACGACGACGACCGAGGTGGCCAGGGCACTGGCCCGGCGGGTCGAGCTCCTAGGTGACGGTGGTCAGGCGCTGACGGTGGTGACCAACGCGCTCAACATCGCGACCGAGCTCGCCGTACGCCGGCACATCAAGATCGTGGCCCTGGGCGGGGTGGCCCGGCCGCAGTCCTACGAGCTGATCGGTCCCCTGGCCGACGCGTCGCTCACCCAGATCAACCTCGACCTCGTCTTCCTGGGCGTCGACGCCTTCGACCTCGACCACGGCGCCACCGCGTCGCACGAGGGCGAGGCGAGCATCAACCGGCAGCTGGCCGAACGCGCCAGCAGGGTCGTGGTCGTCGCCGACCACTCCAAGCTCGGAAGGTCCGCGTTCGCCCGGATCTGCGACGCCGACCAGGTGGACGCGCTGCTCACCGACGCCGCCCCGGAGCCCCCGATGGGGGAGGCGCTGGCCGCACGCGGGGTCGAGGTCGTCGTCGCCGGCTGAGCGCGCGGCCGCCCCTCACCCGCATCGCCGAAGGAGCGACGGGGTACGGGAAGGTCGTGAGAGACATCAACGCACTGGTCCTGAACTGCACCCTCAAGCCCTCGCCCGCCGACTCGAGCACCGAGCTGCTCGGGCGCCAGCTGCTCGAGGCGCTCGAGAAGAACGGAGCCACCGCGGGCGAGGTCGTCCGTGTCGTCGACCACGACGTGCGCTTCGGTGTCAGCCCCGACGAGGGCGACGGCGACGAGTGGCCGGCGATCCGTCGCAAGGTGCTCGACGCCGACATCGTGGTGCTCGCCACGCCCGTGTGGATGGGGCAGCCCGCCTCGGCGGCGAAGATGGTGCTCGAGCGCCTCGACGCCGAGCTGTCCGAGACCGACGACGAGGGTCGGATGACGACGTACGACAAGGTTGCGCTCGTGGCGGTGGTCGGCAACGAGGATGGGGCCCACCACGTGAGCGCCGAGGTCTACCAGGCGCTCAACGACACCGGGTTCTCGCTCCCGCCCAACGCGGTCAGCTACTGGGTCGGTCAGGCGATGCAGGGGACCGACTACCAGGACCTCGACGAGACGCCGGAGGAGACCGACGCGACCACGCAGACGGCTGCCCGGAACGCGGTGCACCTGGCGCGCCTGCTCACGGCCGCGCCCTACCCGGCCGGGTGACGCGGGCGTCCGGCCTCAGGGCCGGACGTTGTGGCGGGCGACGAGCAGCGGCGTGACCACGAGCAGGACGACCAGCACCAGCGCGACTGCGATCGCGACCACGAGGGCGGCCGACCACCCCAGCGCCACGCTGAAGATGAGCGTCGTGATCCCGACGATGATCAGGGCCAGCAGGCCGATCACCACCTGGGTGAGGGCGTGGCCCGTCGCGACGACCCGGTCCTTGACGTGCTGCCGGAACACCCGGCGGTGGACGCTGATCGGCACCAGCGTCACCCCGACCGCCAGGGCCGACACGAGCACGATCGCCAGGTAGAGCCGCACCTGCCACACGTCCAGGTCGGAGAACCGGTCACTGAAGGGGAGCGTCAGCAGGAACCCGGACAGCAGCTGGACGCCCGTCTGGACGACGCGCAGCTCCTGGAGCATGTCGTCCCAGTTGCGGTCGAGCTGCTCCGCCTGCGTCTCGTCTCGTTCGTACATCTGGCTCCTCGTCCCTCACACCGGTGCCCGCTTCGGTGCCCGACCCGTGTCTCACGCGGGCCCCGTCCTCCCTGTCCGCCCGACCGTACCCACTTGCGGTGCCGTGACCCGGTCACCGCGTGGAGTGGCGGAGGTGGCTCCCCGGAGACGACGGAGGGTGTGGAGCACCGCCCACGCCCTCCGTCGCCCCGACATGTCAGAGGACGCCGCCGAGGAGGTCCTCCCCGCCGTCCTCCTGGTCGCCGTCGCTGCCGTCGTCGGAGGTCTTCTCCGAGTCGCGCGAGTCGTCGTCGACGCCACCGTCGTCGCCACCGTCGGCGTCGACGTGCGGGTCGGCGTCGACGTCCGGGTCGGCGTCGACCTCGGGCTCGGCGTGGACGTCGCCGTTGCCGACTTCGGGGTCGTTGTCGTTGCCGATTCCGCCGACGTCGTTGCCCGAGAAGTTCCCGTTCCCGGTCCCGTGGGCGGTCTCGTTGCCGGTCACGTCCCCGACCTGGTTGCCCAGGGCGTTGTCGCCGGTGCCGAGCAGGTGCTCGGCGTCGAGGTCGCCGGCGAGCTGGTCGAGCCACAGCTGGGTGTCGCCGCTGTTGCCCTGCACGTCCCGCACGATGTCGTTGCGCTCCTCGCGCGTCCGGTCGCCACCGTGGTCGTGGGCGACGGCCGGGGAGACCGCGCTGAGCGACAGCCCGGCGGTCAGGGCGAGGGCGGTGGTGGTGCGCTTCAGGTTCCTCATGTGCTCATTCCTCCGTCGTGTTGAGTCCTTCGGAATGTGCACCGATTGCTACAGCCACACGCCCTCCGGTCTACGACGAGGGGAGTGCCCACCCAAGGGTCGGAGCACGTGAGGACACCCACGCCGCCCGCCCCCCATCCGTGAGACCACGCGCTACGAACCCATAGCGCCGACGTGGACCGTGTGGCGGTCGGGGCGCGGGGTACGGACCGTCCATGCGATTGCGACATCTCCCGCCGATCGACCTGGGTCTGCAACTGCTGCGCCACGGCTACCTGGCTGTCGAGCTGGACCGCCGACAGCGACGTGGGGCTGCGACGTACGCCAGCCGGATGATGGGGCGCCGGGCCGTGGTGCTCGGGACCGAGCAGGCCGCACGATCCTTCTACGACGAGTCGTTCGTCAAGCGGGCAGGGGCGATGCCCCGCCCCCTCAAGGACCTGCTCTTCGGCCGAGGCGCGGTGCACGGGCTGGACGGGATGGACCATCGGCGGCGCAAGGACCTGATGCGCGACCTCGTCGGCGACGACGCCTCGCTGGTGGAGGACGTCCGACGGCGCCTGGAGACGACCAGCGACGCCTGGTCCGGGCGGGAGGTCGACCTCTTCGACGAGCTCGTCGGTGTGTACGGCGGTGCGGTGCTGGACTGGGCTGGGTGTGAGCCGTCACCTGACGAGGCACGGTGGGTGCCGCGCGAGCTGTCCCTGATCGTGGACGGCTTCGGCAGCGCGGGTGCGGCCTTTGCGCGGGCCTGGGCGGCCCGCCGACGGACGCAGCGCTGGCTGAGGCGGCGGGTCACCGACGTGCGCCGCGGTCGCCGTCGGGCGCCGGCCGGGTCACCGCTGGAGGTACTGGCCCACCGCAGGGACCTGTCCGCGAGCGTCGCGGCGGTCGAGCTGGGCAACCTGGTGCGACCGACGGTCGCGGTCGCCTGGCTGGGTGCGTTCGCCGCGCTGCGGCTGGTCCAACACCCGGAGTGGCGGCAGGTGCTCGCGACGGACGTCGTGGGTGCCGAGCACGTCGCGTTCGCCCACGAGGTACGACGGACCACGCCGTTCGTCCCCGTGCTCGCGGGGCGGGCCTTGCGCAGCCTGGTCGTCGACCGCGTCCAGGTCAGGAGGGGTGACCGGTTGGTGCTCGACGTCTGGGGTCTCGACGTGCGCACTTCCGGCGAGCACGGGTTCGACCCGGACCGGTTCTGGCGGCGCGACCCGGGCGAGTTCGAGATCGTGCCGCAGGGCGGGGGCGAGGTCTCGGGGCACCGGTGCCCCGGCGAGTCCCGCACGGTGCAGGTGCTCGCCGCGACGTCACGGGTGCTGGCGCGCACCGAGTGGTCGACGGCCGGGGCTCCCGACGTCGACCTGGCGCGGATCCCGACCCGACCGTCCGGCGGGCCCCGGGTTCAGGTGAAGGCGAGCAGCCGCCGGATCAGCCCGTAGCTGGGGTAGGTGTCGCCCTCGATCTTGGCCCAGAGCACTTCGGCGTAGTCGGCGACGTCGTCGGGGCCGCCGAGGAGCTGCTCCACGATGTCCAGCATCGTCGTGGAGGGGTAGGTGTCGGCGTGCACCTTGTCGAGCATCAGCCGCAGTGTCCTGCTGCGGACCTCTTCCTGTACTTCCTGCAGGTCGTTGTTCGCCATGTCTGCTTCCTCCCGGGTCCGTGGTGGTGTCAGCTGTCGAGGAGCGGCCCGAGCGGGCCGAGGTCGATGTTGAGGTCGTCGGTCGTCAGGTCGTAGCGGGCCTTGAGCTCGTCCATGGCCCGTTCGAGGTGCATCAGGCCGAGCCCGAGGCCCTCGACCTGCTCGTCGGTCAGGTCGCCCTGGTCGACGCGGCGCAGTGCCTGCTTCTCCATCAGCTGCCGCACCAGCTCGACCACCGTGAGCACCAGCTTGAGCAGGTCGCGCTCGACGTTCTCGTGGTCGGTCTCGAGGCGTTGCGGCAGCGACCGTCGCTCAGTCATGGTCGCCCGCCATCTCGGAGCGGATCGAGGTGATGAGGGCGCGCAGGCTGATCTGCACGAGGTCGACGCCGGCCAGCGAGATCACCACGTCACCGGTGAGGACGATCCCCGTCCCGAGCAGCCGGTCCAGGAGGTCCACCAGGGCGATCTGCTGCTGGGACGCAGGCCGGGGCTCCGTGGCGGAGACCTCCACTGTCTGGGAGGTCATGGCTGGTCCAGCACCGCGAAGGAGTACGGCGGCCACGGGCCGCCGCTCTCGACGGTGACGTCGGGGAAGCGCTCGCGCACCGCCGTCACGGTGTGCTCGAACTGCTCCTGGCGGTCCAGGTCGACGAGGTAGGCGCCGTTGAGCGCCATCGCTCCGGTCAGCCCGGTGAGCTGCGGGTCCTGCGGGGGGAGGACCCGGGTCGCGACGGCGACGTCCGACACTGCGGTGTGGACCTCCTCGGCCACCCGGGCGACCTGGAGCTCCCACTGCCCCCGGTCGTCGGCGCGGGCCTTGCGGCGACGCAGGTACTCCGCGCCGGTCGCGGGCTCCGAGGTGTCGGCCGGGGTCGGCTCCGCGGGTGAGGCGACCACCTTGACGCTCCACTCCGCCCGGCCGTCGACCCGGTCGAGGACCTCGACGATCGCGTCGTGCCACTCCTCCAGGCGCTGCCGGACGCCGTCGTCGTCGTGGAAGATCGTCGCCAGCCGCAGCGGCGCGGTCGGTCGCAGGCCGGTCACCCGTCGTACGACGTCGTCGTGCCCGCGCGCGACCTCCTCGAGCCACCCGAGGTTCTCCAGGTTCTGCCGGAGCGCGTCCGCGGAGAACTCCTCGAGCGGCACGTCACCGACCACCGCGTCGAGCCCCGCCGCGGTGACCACCTCGAGCGGCGCCCCGCGCAGGCCGTGGCCGCCCTCCAGGGCCGAGGGGTCGAGCCCCCGGGTCACGGCGTAGGCGTAGCGGGCGGAGTCAGCCACGGTCGTCGTCCTTCGCGGACTCCAGCGCGTCGATCCTGGCCTGGAGCCGCCTGTTCTCGTCGTGCAGGTCCTGCTGGCTCGCGTTGAGCATCGGGTCGTTGCGCCACCAGTCGATGCCCATCTCCTGGGCCTTGTCGACCGAGACGATGAGCAGCCGGATCTTGACCGTCAGCAGCTCGATGTCGAGCAGGTTCACCCGGATGTCGCCGGCGATGATGATGCCCTTGTCGAGCACCCGCTCGAGGATGTCGGCGAGGTTGGCCGGCTGCGGCCGGCCGGCATGCGGGACCGTGGCGGCGTACGGCCGGGACGTTGCGACGTCGCGTTGCTCGGTCACGTCCTGTCCTCGGCCTGGCCGCGGACGTAGCGGTGGGCGCGGCGGTAGCCCTCGAGCTCGCCGGACGAGTCGATGGTGACCTCGTAGCTGGCGAGCACGTCTGTGGTCTCGGGGACCCGGCGGAGCTCGAGGACGTCGAGCTCCACGACCCAGCCGTCGTCGGTGCGCTGCAGGCCGGTCACGCCCTCCACGGTCCGGGAGGACAGCTCGGCGAACTGCCGGGCCGCTGCGGCGGCGATGTCGCCGCCCTTCATCCGCTTGCCGGGTTCAGCACGGGGTGCGCTCGCCCGGGTGGTCGACGACTTCTTCGTCGTCGCCTTCTTCGAGGTGGTCTTCTTGGGGGACGACTTCTTCGCCGTCCCGCTGGAGTCCTGCTCAGCCATGGCGTCCCTCCCGTGCGCGTTGCTGTCCGGTCATGAGGCGCTCGACGAGCGCGTCCTCCCAGGCCGTCGCCTCGTCGTCGGTGAGCGACCCGTCGTCCCGCATCCGGGCCACCTCGTCGAGCTCGGCCCGGATCCGGGCCGGGTCGTAGTACTCCTCCTCGGCCTGCTTCAGCACCTGCTCCGCGACCGCAACCGTGCCGCGCAGCGGCGCCAGGGGCAGGCCCAGGATCCCGCTCAGCAGGCCCATCAGGACCCCTCCGCGAAGTCGTACGCCGCGGTCGGCCCCATCAGCCGCAGGCGCATCCGGCCGTGGACCTCCTCGGCCAGCGCCTCCAGCCGGGTCTCGAGCTCGTCCCGACGGGACGGCTCGACCAGCAGGGCGACGTCGAGCACCCGCTCGAGGCCGGACACCGGCCGGAGGGAGTAGGCCTCGGCCAGCGGGAGCACCTCGTCGAGCAGCAGCGCCGAGTCCGCCGCGCGGCGGTGGTCGACGGCGGCGCCGACGAGCTCGCCCAGGCGGACCCGCTCGCCCCGCGCCGCGTCCTCGGGGAGGTCGCGGGTCAGGGCGCGCAGGTCGGCGATCTCCCGGTCCGCTTCGACCACCTCGCGCAGCACGGCGTCCTGGTCGTAGAGGGCCTGCACCACGACCTGCTCGCGACCGCGGACGCGGTCGACGAGCTCGGCGTACCACGGCTCGTCGGGCGCCAGCAGCTCGTCGACGATGCTCTCGCGATCGGGAAGCACCGAGCCGAACCGGACCGGCACCACCGCCTCCAGCGCCTGGGCCAGCCGGTCGACGACCTCGTGGAAGGCGAGCAGCTCGGCTGCCCGGCCGCCGGGTCGCTCGACCCGGAACGAGCTGACGACGGCCGCGACCCGGCCGCAGGCGACCGCTTCGACCGGTTCGTCGTCCAGACCGCGGAGGTCGCCCGGCAGGTCCGCGTCGGCGTCGACCAGGGCGTAGACGAACCACCCGAGCTCGACGTCCGTGGCGGTGTCGACGGTCGGGGGAGACCCGGGGGTCATGCAGAGGACCTCCGGCGCGACGACGACGACTTCTTGGCCGGCCGACGGCTGTCGTCGTCATCACCGCTGCTGAGGGCCTTCTTGGCGCCACTGACGGCGCCCTTGACCTTCCGCCCTGCCCCGGACTCCTGCAGGTCGCCGATGAACTCGTCGAGGGGCTTGCCGCCGCCCTGCTCGAGCAGGTCGAGCCGGTTGGTGGCCTCGGCGAACCGCAGGTAGGTGTCGACGCTCGCGATCACGATGCGTGCGTCGATCGTGAGCAGCTCGATGCCCACCAGGGACACCCGGACGTAGGCGTCGATGACGATGCCCTTGTCCAGGATGATCTCGATGACGTCCGCGAGACCGCTGGGAGCGGGCCGCTCGAGGTAGCCGCCACCGCCACGACGGTGTGTCTGAACTGTCATGTCTGTCTCCTTCGTCGATCTAGGTTAGCGGCGACGGCGCCTGCGTGGCTTGTCGTCCTCGGGCTCTTCTTCGTCGGGCTCTTCTTCGTCGGCTTCGTCCTCGGCTTCGGGCTCCTCGTACTCCTCTTCGGGCTCGGCCTCTTCCTCGTAGGCCTCGTCCTCGGCTTCGGGCTCCTCGTACTCCTCTTCGGGCTCGGCCTCTTCCTCGTCGGCCTCGTCCTCGGCTTCGGGCTCCTCGTACTCCTCTTCGGGCTCGGCCTCTTCCTCGTAGGCCTCGTCCTCGGCTTCGGGCTCCTCGTACTCCTCTTCGGGCTCGGCCTCCTCATCGTAGGCCTCGTCCTCGGGCTCGCCCTCCGCGGTGCCCTCGTCGTCCTCGGCGGCCTGCTCCTCCTCGAGGGCCTCCTCGTGGGACTGCACCACCTCGCCGTCCTCGATGCGACCGCGCCAGCCCTCGACCTCCTCGGGCTCGAGGATGGTGCGGGTCATCACGTGACGGCGGAAGTGCCGCAGCTCGGCACGGGCGCGGCGGCCCTGTGCCTCCCAGATGTTGCCGGTCTTCTCGAAGAAGCCCTGGGGGTAGTACTCGAGAACCACGAGGATCCGGGTCAGGTTGGGCCCGATCTCGTGGAAGGTGACCGCGCCGTCCACGTGGCCCTTCTCGCCCTTGGAGCGCCACACGATGCGCTCGTCCGGGACCTGCTCCAGGATCGTGGCCTCCCACGTGCGGTGGGACCAGAAGATCTGGGCCTTCCAGTTGATCTTGGTCTCGTCGGCCGCCTCGACGCTCTCGACCTTCTTCATGAAGGTCGGGAAGGCACCGAACTCGGTCCACTGGTTGTAGGCGACCGAGACGGGGACGCCGACGTCGATGGTCTCGACGATGTTCGTCGACTTGGTGGCCTTGCTGCCACCCCCGCTGCCGCCGCTCCCGCCGGTGATCTTGTCCTTGATGCCGGAGACGGCGCCCTTCAGCGCTCCGCCGACGGCGGAGTTGCCCTGGGCGGACGCCTTGCCGCCCTCGGCGACGGCCTTGGTGAGCGGTCCCCCGTCGGCGACGCCCTCCAGCCGGTCGGTCAGGCTGCCGACCCGTTCGGACACGGTGTCGCGGGCCTTGTCGCCGAGCGCGCCCACGAAGTCGCGGCCGGCGTTCTTGAGCAGGTCCATGGGTTCAGTGCGTGCCATGTGGCGTCACCCCCTCGAGCTCGTGCGCGACGAGCTCGCCTTCTTGGTCCCGCTGCGGGACGACGACTTCTTCGCCGGCGCCTTCTTGGCGGCGGACTTCTTGGCCGGAGCCTTCTTCGCGGCCGAGCCCGCGCTGCTGCGGGTCGACGACGCCTTCTTCGCCGCACCGCTCGCCGTGCGCTTCGCCGTGGACTTCTTGGCCGGCGCCTTCTTCGCGGGGGCCTTCTTGGCGGGGGCCTTCTTGGCCGCCGACTTCTTCGCGGCTGACGTCGCCGACCGGCCGGCGCTGCTCGCGCGCTTCCGCGGGCGGGCCTCTTCCTCGACCTCCGACTCGGCCTCGTCGACGTCGTCGACGGCGTCGTCGGCCTGCTCCTCGGCCTCGCCCTCGACCTCGCCCTCGTCGTCGGCCTGCTCCTCGTCGTCCAGCAGCTCGTCGTCGAGGTCCTCCACCTCTTCACGCAGCGAGCTGGTGAGCGCCTCGAGGCGGCTGGTGGCGGTGGTGAGCACGGCGGCCTTGGCGGCCTCCGCAAGGCGACCGGTGACCTGGTCCTGCAGCTTCTGCAGCTCGGGACTGCGGTCGACCAGCTGCTGGCCCTGCGCGAGCAGGGCCTGGGGGTTGGTGGCCAGCCTCTTGCCGGCCAGCATCCCGCCCACCGTGATGGCGAGCTTGAGCTTCTTCGTGCGCCCGAGGAGGTAGCCGCTGGCCACTCCTAGGGCGATCTTGGACGTTGCTGACATGGATCTCCCTCCCTGGCGCCGATGGCGCCTCCCGGTTCGTTCCCCATGCGAACAGTCCGCATGCGTGTTCCCTGGACCGCAGCGGAACTTTCATCCGAACAGATCCGCTCGTTCGAGCGTCACACCCGGACAGGGGTTTCGCGACCCCCGGCATCGACGCTACGGTGCGCGCATCTCGGGTGACCCGGAGCGCACAGACCCTGGCCGCCCGCGGGAGAGAATAGGTGCGGACGACCAGGGTCCTCCCACCATGCCGCGTCCGGACTGTTGCCCACTCCCCCCGCAGGGTGAAGCGGCCCCCGGAGCGCCGGCTCAGCCATCGCCGTCCGCGGCCCGCAGCCGGCAGACGCGCTCGAGGACCGACTGCTCGGCGTCCGAGAGCCGGATGGTCCAGCGCGAACGGGAGTCCTTCGGGCACGGGATCCGGCTGCTGTAGCCGGATCCGGCGAGCAGGTTCGTCATCCGGTCCATCAGGTGCCGGCAGCGGGAGGACGGCCGGAAGGTCTCGCCGTACTGGGTGATGCCCCAGCCGGGCTGGGGCGGTTCCTCGATGCCCGGGGGGAGCAGGGTCTCCTCGCCCACGAGCGCCCCGGCGAGCTGGTCCGACGTCAGGTTCTGCACCCCGGAGAGGTCGGCGCCGCGCAGGTTGGCTCCGGTGAAGTCCGTCGCCGCCACGTCGGCCGTGCCGAGGTCGGACTTCTGCAGGTTGGCGCACGTGAAGAAGGCGCTGGTGAGGGTGGGGCCGTCGACGGCCGACAGGTCCCAGTCCGTCACGGTGGCGCCCCGGAAGTCCGCCCCCACGGCCAGGAAGGGCCCCTCGGGCTCGAAGCCCGCCGCGGGAACGCCGTGGAAGTTGCCGCGACTGAGGTCGATGGCGACCTCGGGGAAGTGCGTCGTGCGGGGGTCCTCGGGCGGAGTGGTGAGCTCGATCAGCTGGCGCATGGCTCGCGACACCACCACGGGGTATGGATCGCGATAGTCGGAGAGGCCCTCGTGGTTGGGGATCGTGCTCTCGTCCTCGATGAAGGCGGCGAGGGTCTGAGCAGCGTTCTGCGCGGCTTCCTCCTGCCGCGGCCGGTCACCGGCGTAGTTGTCCGGGTCGGCGACGTACTGACTCAGCCGCCGGATGGAGTTGACCTGGACGCCCACCGAGGAGCTGGCCAGGCCGTTGACGATGTCGGCGTACTGGTTCTGCCGGAGCGTCTGCTCGAACTGCTCCGAGGATTCGTTGAGCTGTCGCTGGGAGAGCACGACCGTCGCGCACAGGGCGGCGGCGCTGACGAACACGGCCGCGGCAGTCCCGTTGCGCTGCCACCAGCTCGGCGGCTTCCGCTGCGCCTTCAGGTCCTGCTCGATGGCCGCGACCAGCCGCTCGAAGGGGTCACCTCCCCCGAGCCCGGTGCTGTCCCCGTCCGCCATCTGTGGCCCTCCACCACGCCGACCCCTCAAGGGTGAGCGGGGTCCGAGGTGCTGTCAACGGTCGCCGACGGTGGTGCCACTAGTGCCGGAACGGGCGGCCCGGGTCCTCCCCGGTGCCGTCGCACCGCCCGACGGCCCGGCCGAGCTCCTGGAGGAACATCTGGGCGAGGTCGCGGCTGAACGCGTTGCGGACCACGATGCGGATGATCTCGAGGTCCTCGCGGTCGGCGCAGAAGTGGTAGGCGGGCACCGCCCAGCCGCCCTGCTTCATCCAGTCGGCCACGTCGCTGAGGGTGTAGGACACCTTCTCGGCGTAGCTGCCCTTGCGCGGTGTGCCGGTCTTGGTGTTCGCCCCCTTGAAGCAGAAGGCGACGACGGGCAGGTCGCTGCCGTCGGCGATCACCTCGAACTCCTCCATCGAGTCGATCGCCTGCGCCATCATCTGCGCGATGTCCCGGCTGTGCTGGTGGACCCGCTTGAACCCCTCGTAGCCGAGCCGCACGAACTGGTAGTACTGCGCGACCACGCCGGAGCCGGGCTTGGTGAAGTTGAGCGACATCGTCGGGTGGTCGCCGCCGAGGTAGTCGACGCGGAACACCAGCTCCTCGGGCCGCGCCTCCTCGTTGCGCCACAGCACCCAGCCGACGCCCGGGTAGACCAGCCCGTACTTGTGGCCCGACGCGTTGATCGACTGCACCCGGTCGATCCGGAAGTCCCACACCAGGTGCGGGTCGACGAACGGCGCGAAGAGTCCGCCGGACGCGGCGTCGACGTGCAGGGGGACGTCGATCCCCTGCTCCAGTGCCAGCTTGTCGAGCTCCTTCGCCATGCCCTCGATGTCCTCGTAGGCGCCGTCGAAGGTCGAGCCGAGAATGCCGACCACGCCGATGGTGTTCTCGTCGCACGCGGCGGCGACGTCCTCGGGGTGCATCGTGGTCTCACCCGGCCGGATCGGCACCTCACGGGGCTCGACCTCCCAGTAGCGGCAGAACTTGTGCCAGCAGACCTGCACGTTGGCGCCCACCACCAGGTTGGGCCGGTCGGTCGGCTTGCCGGCTTCGCGGCGGCGTGCCGCCCAGCGCCGCTTCAGGGCCATCCCGGCGAGCATGCACCCCTCGGAGGACCCGATCGTGGAGCAGCCGACCGGGTTGTCGGGCTCCGGCGCGTTCCAGAAGTCGGCGATGATGTCGAGGCAGCGGTCCTCCAGCTGTGCGGTCTGCGGGTACTCGTCGCGGTCGACGAGGTTCTTGTCCGCCGCCGCCGCCATCAGCTTCTCGGCCTGCGGCTCCATCCAGGTCGTCCCGAACGTGGCGACGTTGAGCCGGGCGTGGCCGTCGAGCATCAGCTCGTCGTTGATGACCTGGTAGGCGGTCTCCGGATCGACGGAGCTCTCGGCCATCCGGCGACGGGGGATGTCGACCACCGCACCGTCGCGGCTGAACTGCGGGCGGACGTCGAGCCCGTCCTGGAGGTCACGGCTGGAGGAGTACTTCGGCACGGGCGGGCCTTCCGGTCGTACGTCGGTCCGGGGACCGGTCGGCGATCGGCCGACCCCCCACCCTCTCCGATGCCCGGAGCCCGGGCTACACCCGGTCGGGTCCCCGCTCAGCCGATCTCCACCACCACCTTGCCGAGGGCGCGTCCCTCGCCGACATGGGCCAGCGCGGCCGGAGTCCGGTCGAGTGGAAAGGTCCGGTCGACGTGGATGGTCACCTCGCCGGCGACACACAGGTCGGCCAGGAGCTGGAAGTGACGCGGTCCCTGCTTCACCAGCAGCACCCCGATCGAGCGGCCGGTGAGCGCGCCGGCGGCGACGCCGACAGTGACGAGCCCGAGCAGGGTGCGGACCCTGCCGCCGACGCAGCGATAGGTCCCCTCGGGGGCGAGGGCGCGCCGGCAGGCGAACGCCGAGCGGCGCGCGACCAGGTCGAGCACGAGGTCGTACGGCGGCCGGACCCGGGTGAAGTCCTGCTCGCCGTAGTCGATCACCTCGTGGGCGCCCACGGCGCGCATGAAGTCCTGCTTGCCCGCGTTGTCGACGCCGGTGACGTGTGCGCCGGCCCGGGCCGCGAGCTGGATGGCGAACGACCCCGAGCCGCCACCGGCGCCGTTGACCAGCACGCGCGCCCCCGGCACCGCCCACCGGGTGCCCTGCACCGCGATCGCCCCAGCCTGCGGGAGCGTGGACGCCTCGACGAACGACAGCTCCGCCGGCTTGGCGGCCAGGGCGGTCTCCGCCGCGACGGCGTACTCGGCGAACCCGCCCATCAGCGCCAGGTTGTCGCCGTAGACCTCGTCGCCGGGCCGGAACCGGGTCACGCCGTCGCCGACCTCGTCGACCACGCCCGCGATGTCCGAGCCGAGCACCCGACGGCGCGGCACCCGCAGCCCGCCGAGACGGGCGTAGCCGGGGGAGCCGGTCAGCGACTCCCAGTCGCTGAGGTTGACCGACGTCGCCACCACCCGGATCCGCACCTGACCGGCGCGCGGCACGGGGGTCGGCACGTCCGCGAGCCGCAGCACCTCGGGAGGTCCGTAGCGCTCGTGGACGATCGCCTTCATGCCGGTCGTCCTCCGCGGTCGTGGTCCGGCGAGCCGGGAAGAGTGAGGTCGAGGTCGTCCAGCCCGTCGCGCTGCGCGAGTGCGGTGACCAGGAGCTGCAGGTCGGCGGTGTCGGGCAGGTCGTCGGCGCCGTCCTGGTGGCGCAGCCGGCCCACGAGCGGCTGGACGTAGTCGTACCACCAGGCGCTCGCGAGGTCGAACGGCGTCACGAAGGGCGTGCCGTCGGTCGCCTGCCGGCGGTAGGCCCACGCGAGGGCGGCGTCGGCGAGCCGCGACCAGTCGGCGGGCTCGTCGAGCCAGATCGACCGCCGGGCGTCGTCGGGCAGCGGGACCTCGTCGAGGAACCGCCGCTGCGCCGCGAGGGTGTCGAGGTGGCTCAGCCGCAGGCAGCAGCGGGCGAACGCGACGGTGCAGACGTGGCGCACCCGAGCCGGGATGCTCGCCCAGTTCCGCTCCCGGGCGACCGCCACCCGGTGGTGGCCGTCGAGGACGAAGTAGACCTCGCCGAGCCGCACCAGCTCCACCGGCGGCGGGAAGCTGCCCCGGTCGAAGACCTCGCGGACGTGGCGGAGCCGCTCGGACGTACGTCGCGGCCGGAAGTCACGGTCGAAGTCGTGGGACCGGGCCGCGCTCCCGATGATCGAGGCGACCGGGACCTCGTCGCCGTACGTGCCGAGGTGGCCCTCGTCGCCGAGCGCCTCGAGCGCGTCCGAGAGGGGGACCAGCGGCTCGGCCGACCGGAACCTCATAGGTGGGCAACCGTCCGGGAGGCGTCGGCATTCCGGGCGTCCGGGGTGCGTCGGCAACCGCCGGTCGCGCACCTCTCGGAGCACCGTGGCCCCGCCGGTCGTCGGGGGGTCGGCCTACGGCGACGAGGACGGTGAGGACGTCGGCGTGCTCGTGGTGGTCGGCTCCGGGGACGGCTCGGAGGTGGTGGACTCGGTGGTCGGCTCCGGGCTCGGCTCGGAGCTGGACTGGGCAGGACTCGGGGAGCTGGTCGGCGAGGAGGTCGTCGAACCGCTCGACGACGTGGGTGCGCTCGTGGGCGAGTCCGTCGGCGACGGGGCACCACTGCTGCCGTCGTCCGTCGTCCCGGTGGGTGCTGGAGTCGTACTGGAATCCGCGTCGGTTGACACCGGTGGGGCGCCATCGAGGATGGCGACGATCTGCTCCGTGAACGTCTGCAGCTGGTCCGAGATCTCGTCGAGGGTGTACGTCATGATGTTCTGCCCGAACTGGGTCAACTGGTCCCAGACCTCGACGAGGGCGAGCAGCTGCTCCTCCCCCGGCGCCTCCTCCACCGACAGCACGAGCTGGTTGGCGATGGCGGCCGTGATGCAGCGGTAGCACTCGTAGTTCGCAGCCACGGCGAGGTTCTGGGGGACCACCACCTGGGCGTCGTCCATGATGAGCACGACCTGGAAGGCGACGGCGACGGTCACGCAGTTCGAGCACGAGGCGTAGGCATGGGCCTCGTTGACGTTGAGGACCTCGTCACCGGTGGCCCACACCATGGCGAACGCGACGTCATAGGTCACCGAGTCGTCGGTGGTGTTGTACGCCGCGGCCTGGTTGTCCCCCTCCGAGGGCGGCAGCGGCTGGTCGAACGGGAAGACCCAGGGCTCGTCGGCGGTCTCTGGCGCTGTCGACGCCCCTCCGTCCCCCTCCTCGCTCGGGACCAGCACCATGGCCAGCTGGGGGTCGGACTTGGTGGGGAGAGCCTGACCCTCGGGGAAGGTGGCCTGGAGCGGGGCCCCACTGGCCAACCGGCGCTCGGCCGAGGCGCCGGCCCCGGTTGCGACGCGGTCGTCGGCGCGCGGCGCCAGCGCCGCCGGCGCAGGCCGCGCGGCCGGACTGCCCTGTGCGGCCGGGAGCAGGGTGGTGAACAGGTCGCGCTCTCCGGGCAGGATCGGCCGGTAGGCGCCCGGATGCGGCCACCAGGCCCAGGCGAGGCCCGTGATGACCGCTGCGCTCAGGGTGGCCGCGGTGATCCGTTTGAGGCCCGATCCCCTGCTCCACAGGGCCAGCCCCCGTGACCACCGCAGGCCGACGCGCCCGAGGATCAGGACGCACGCCAGCAGCGCCAGCACCACGGTCAGGGCCTGGAGGGCGTGCGAGGCGATGTCGAGGAGCTCCCCCGAACGCCACGCGCTCAGCACGCCGGCGCTGTCCTCGCGGACGACGGATGAAGCCGTGCCGAGGAGGCGCGGCACCGCCATCACCACGGCCACCAGCATGAGCGCCATCATCGGGATCGTGACCAGCACCCACAGCGTGATCACCGCACGGGCGCCCGGCCTGAGGATGCGGTTCTCCGGGTCGGACCACCGGTGCGGCAGCAGCCCGACCAGGGTCGGGCGGATCCGCTGGTAGAGGTCCGGGACACCGGTCAGGTCGGCGAGCAGGTGATAGCCGTCGAAGCGGAGCAGGGGGAGGAGCTGCTGCATCATCTGCAGGGTCTGGGTGGCCACGAGGAGCAGCAGGGCGTCCCACCGGGTGGCGTACCACCAGCCGAAGGTGAGCACGACCACCAGCGCGTTGAAGTACAGGCCACCGAGGTCGGTGCGGATGCGTGCTCTCCGGTCCAGCCGGTAGCTGTCGGTGACGTCGGTGTAGAACGCGGGCCACACCAGGTAGAGCCCGGCCCCCATCGCCCCGGGGACGGCCCCGCCGTAGCGTGCGGCAGCTGCGTGCCCGAACTCGTGGAAGCCTCCGGAGAGCACGGTCACCACGAAGACGAGCAGCAGGAGGTGAGGACGGTGGAACGCGTCGTACGCCGCGGGGGCGAGGCCCTGCTCGAAGAAGACCCACCAGGTCACGGCCAGGAAGCCCGCGACGACAACGATGGCGAGCAACGGCCGGAAGAGGAACCGGAAGGGGTCGGTCAGGCGGCGCGTGGTCCGCGGGTCGGTGACGGTGAACTTGAGCTTCAGGCCCAGCAGGGGGTCCGACCTCTTCAGCGGGGGCTCGGACCCGTCGGCCAGCTTGAGTAGGCCCAGGGGCCGCAGGTGCTCGTCGATGATGCCCGCGACCATCTCCTCCGAGACGCCCCGCTTCATGCTCTGGCTGACCGTGGCCGCGATCTCGGCACAGCTGCGCCGCCCGTCGACCGTGTCCAGCACCAGGTAGAGCAGCGGCGTGAGCTGCAGGGTCTGCCCGTCGCCGCGCCGGACCAGGGCCGGCGGGGTCCGGTAGCCGGACCCCACCATGGCCCCGAGGAGCTGCAGGTCATCGGCGCGCGCGGGCGCGTCGACGATCGTGGTCACTGCGGGGACGTCTCCGTGCTCGGCTCGGTGGTCGCCTCAGGGGCCGGCGGCGCTTCGGCCCCGGTCTCCGACGTGGTGACGGTCCCCGTGGTGGAGGCCGTGCTCGCCGCCGTGTCGTCCGAGGCGGAGTCGTCGGCGGACGCGGTGTCGGTGTCGGGCGGCTCCACGGAGGACTGGTCGATGGCGGAGGTCTGGTCGGACGTCGCCTCCGCGGTGCCGGTGATGGACTGGTTGATGATGGCGTCCTGCGTCGCCATCGCGCCGGCGTAGGAGTCGTCGGAGAGGATGTTGGCGGCCACGGACGCGTCGATCGGCGCCGCCACGTTGGCGTTGGCGGCGACCGCGCCGTTGATCGGGGCTGCGAGGTCGGCGTCCAGGTCGACGTTGACGTCGACGTTGAGGAGGTCGCCCTTCAGCAGGTCGCCGGTGTCGAGCCCGCCGACCGTGTCGGTGACGTCATCGAGGATCTCTCCGACGGTGCCGACGATGTTGCCGGCCGCGTCGAGCACCTGTCCGGTGAGCGGGTCGAGCGAGCCGATCACGTTGCCGGCGGCGTTGACGACGTTGCCGGTGGCCGCATCGAGGGTGCCCACCACGTTGCCGGCCGAGTCGAGCACGGTCGTGCCGTCGACCAGGTTGGTCACGGTGCCGAGCACGTCACCCACGGTGTTGAGGACCTGTCCGGTCAGCGGGTCCAGCGCGCCGACGACGTTGCCGGAGGCATCGACGACGGTCCCGGTCGCCCCGTCGAGGACGCCGATGACGTCGCCGGTCGAGCCGACCACCGCCGCGCCGTCGACCAGGTTGGTCACGGTGCCCACGATGGCGCCGGCCGAGTCGACGACCAGCCCGGTGGTCTCGTTGAGGGTGCCGACGATGTTGCCGGCGGAGTCGACCACGGTCCCGGTGGCCTCGTCGAGGGTGCCGACGATGTTGCCGGCGGAGTCCACGACGATCGCGCCGTCCACCGGCTCGCTCGCGGCTGCCGCGGTCGCAGCGTCCGTGGCCCCGGCGTCGGCGGACGCGGCCATCATCGCCTGCTCGCCACCCGTCCCGTCGGTCGGGGTCGTGCCCGTGCCGTCGGTGACGGTGTCGGACTGGTCGATCGTGCTGTCCTGGATCCCGGTGGCGATCGCGTCGGCCGCCACGGTCTGGTTCAGCAGGACGCCCTGGTCGGCAACCGACTCTGCGGTGGACCCGTTGGACAGCAGGTTGGCGCTCACGGCGGCGTCGATCGGCGCCACCACGTTGGCGTTCAGGGCGATGGCGAGGTCGATGGGGGCCGCCCCGTCGATGGCGAGATCGATGTCCGCCGCGAGGTCGAGGATCGAGACGACCTCCTTGTCCGGCAACGCGGTCACCCCCTCGGCCTCCAGCTCCTCGGGTGTCAGCGGTGCGAACTCGTCGGTGCTCATCGGGTCTCCTCCCCTTGCGCGCGGCAGGTCCTGCCGAGTGCTTCAGCGGCCCGATGCGGCGGTGCTCCGAGCCGCCCCCGTACGGTCAGCCGGGCCGGTCGGCCCGACGCAAACCATGACCATATGACATTTCGGACCCATGCCGCCTCATCCCTCCGGGCGGGGAGCCCCGCCCGACCGTTGCGGCCGGACCCCGCGCAGCCGGCTTCAGGCGGGGTCGGTCATGGCCGCGAGCCCGTCGGTGCGCCAGAAGTCGGGGTTGTCGACGAGCCACTGCTCGGCGTGGCGCCGGCCGAGGTCGGCGGCCGCCCCGAAGAAGTCCGGGTCGAACAGCAGGTAGGAGAGCAGCTCGCCCTGGAGCGGGCTGTCGCTCCCGAGCAGCCGGTGGACCAGCTGCAGGTCGGGGTCCAGGATCGAGCCGCGCAAGGTGCCGTGGTTGGCGCGGAACACCTCCAGCGCGATGTCGCCGAGGTCGGCGGCGGTACGTGGTGTCACGGCGACGTACGGCGTCACCCGGAAGGGGGGCCGGCCGATGGCGGCGCGGTGCCGGTTGAGGTGGGGCGCCACCTCGTCGTCGTCGGCGAACCCGTTGACCGCCGCCAGCCGTCGGAGGTCATGGCGCATCGGGTCGTCCATCACCGCACCCAGCAGCGTGGCGCCGCCGTCGCCCAGGTCGACGTTGGCCTGGTCCTGCTCGGGGTCGGGGTCGATCGCCCGGAGGCTCCCGGTCCCGACGACCACGATCCGGTCGGCGCCGAGCTCGAGGGCGGGGGCGAGCGGCACCCGACGCCGGGTGGCGCCGTCGACGTACCAGCCGGCGGCCGACTCCGGCTGGGTCACCTTGACCGACGGGAAGAGCACCGGGATGGCTGACGACGCCATCAGGTGCTGGACCGCGAGCCGGGTCGCGGCGTAGGTCCGGTGGTGCTCCCGTGGCGGGTTCGGCAGGTCGCCGTACGCCGTCGGGGCCTCGGCGAACATCGTGACCCAGCCGGTGCGGACCGACGTCGCCGTCACCGCCGAGACCTCGATCAGTCCCTCCTCGACGTTGCGGTGGAGCCGGTCCCAGTCGATCGTGCGCTCCAGCGTCCGGGTGAGCGGCCCGGTGCCGACCAGGCCGCGTAGCCGGAAGCGCGACGCCCCGAGCGTCTCCGAGGCGTACCGCGCCAGCACCGCCGGACCCTGCCGCCACAGCGGCTGCATCACGTTCTTCTTGGTCGTGTCCTGGAGGACCGCCAGCAGCCGGGTGGCCTGCTCCTCGGGCTCGAGGTGGGCGGTGGCGGTGAGCGCGGCGCTGAGCAGTGCGCCGGCGCTGGTGCCGACCATCAGGGTGGGACGCCGCCCGTGGGCGGCGATGGCCGGGAGCAGCACCTGGAGCGCGCCCACCTGGTAGCCCGACCGAGCGCCGCCCGCGTCGAGGACGAGCGCCACGCGGTCACCGGAACTGGTCATCCGGGGAGGCTACTGAGTGCGGCCGGTCGTGGACAGGGGTAAACGGCGGGGATGATGGGACGCGTGGAGGTGAAGCGGGGCATGGGTGCGGCCGCCGTGGCCGTGCTGGTGACCGTGCTTGGGCTGGCGGCCTGCTCGGAGGCCCCGCGCGAGCCGGGCGGCGCGCCGGAGCCGCAGGTGGAGCTCGGGTTCACCCAGCTGCTGCCCGACGAGGGAACCCGGCGGGCGCTGCTCCGGGTCGCGAACGTCGGGGACACCGACCTCGCCGTCACCGCCGCAGGCCTCGACTGGGCCGGCTACGGCGCCTTCACCTCGCCCCAGGACGCGACCCTGGCTGCCGGCCAGACCCTCGACCTGCAGGTCGTGCTGCCGGTCCCCGACTGCGCGGCGACCGACGCCGGCGACGACCCGGTCCGCGGGATCGTCCGCACCGCCGACAGCGAGGTGGTGCAGCCCCTGGAGAACAGCGGGCAGGTGTTCGTACGCCGGATGTACGACACCTGGTGCGCCGACCGGCTGCTGGCCGAGAACGTCGCGATCGACTACGCCGACGACTGGCGAATCGTGCCGGGGGAGCGCCACGGGGAGCCCGCGGCCGTCGGGACCCTCGTGATCTCCCGGCAGGGCGGCACCGACCCGGTCGAGGTGGTCGGGTCGGACGGCACGGTGCTCTACGACCTCGGTGTGCGGACCCCCGTCCGGGTGCCGCCGTCGGAGCCCGAGGTCGACGTGCGGGCCGCGATCCTGCCCGGCAACCGGTGCGACGAGCACGCCCGCGGCCAGGCGACGGCGCCGTGGACGCTCGCGCTCACCGTCGGGGTCGGCGAGGGGTCGCTGGCCCGGCGGGCGCGGGTGCTGGTCGAGCCGCCGGCCACGGTCCGCACCCTGGCCACCCGCGCCCTCGACCGGGCCTGCGCGCTACGGGCCGGGGGGTGAGGCCTCAGCGCCTCCGGGCCAGGGTGAGCGCGAAGTCGCCGTCGGGGTCGGTCCAGGCGTCGGCGACCTCGAAGCCCGCGTCGCCGAGCTCGCGGCGTACGCCCTCGGGGCGGAACTTGGTCGAGATCTCCACCTGGATCTCCTCGCCGAGGCCGACGTCGACGACGAGGTCGGCGCCGGGGATCGTCGCCCGCTGCGGGGCCTCGGCGCGCAGCCGGAGGTCCATGCGCTCGAGGCGCGGGTCCCAGAAGGGGACGTAGCGGAAGGCGCTGGGGTCGAAGTCGGCGCCGAGCTCGCGGTTGAGGACGGTCAGGCAGTTGCCGATGAAGGCGGCGCTGACTCCTTCCGGGTCGTCGTAGGCCGCGACCAGCCGGTCGACGCTCTTGACCAGGTCGGTGCCGAGCAGCAGCCACTCGCCCGGGTCGAGGGAGTCGGCGAGGGCGCCGAGGAAGGCGGCTCGCTCCTCGACGTAGAGGTTGCCGATCGTGCCGCCGAGGAAGGCGACCATCCGGCCCCCGCGATCGTGCTCGGCGGCCCGCGGGAGGTGACCGAGGTGGAGGGTGAAGTCGCCGACGACAGCCTCGACGGCGACGTCGGGGTAGCGCGCCGACAGCACGGCGACGGCCTGCCGGAGCGTGCCCTCGGAGACGTCGAGCGGCACGAAGCGGCGCAACCGTCCGGTCGCGTGGAGCGCGTCGATCAGCAGCCGCGTCTTCTCGCTGGTGCCGCTGCCGAGCTCGACGAGCGTGGTGGCGTCGCACGCGGCCGCGATCTCGTCGGCGTGGTGCTGGAAGATCGCCCGCTCGGCGCGGAACGGGTAGTAGTCGTCGAGCCGCGTGATCCGGTCGAACAGCTCCGACCCGCGGTCGTCGTAGAGCCACTTGGGCGGCAGCCGGAGCGGCCGCCCACCCAGCCCCCGGCGTACGTCGTCGACGAGCGCGCCGCCGGCCCAGTCGGGATCGAGCAGGACCGAGACCACCGGGTCACCTGTGGTCACCCGGCGACCCCCGCGGGTGCCCCGCCGTCGGCGAGCCGGACGCCGGTGAGCGCCCAGCGCGACCGGTGCGGGAAGAAGTTGCGGTAGGTGGCGCGGGCGTGGCCGGGGGGCGTCAGCGCGCACCCGCCTCGCAGCACCATCTGGTTGGACATGAACTTGCCGTTGTACTCGCCGATCGCTCCCACGGGCGCCGTGAACCCGGGATAGGGGTGGTAGGCGGACTGGGTCCACTCCCAGCAGTCGCCGTGGACCTGCCGCAGCCGCGACCCGGCGGGCGCGGCGGCGGCAGGGCGCGGGTGGAAGGTCTGTCGGTCGGCGAGGTTGCCGACCAGGGGTTGCTCCTGGCCGTCGGCCACGACCGCGTGCTCCCACTCGGCCTCGGTCGGCAGCCGCCTCCCGGCCCACGTCGCGAACGCGTCGGCCTCGTAGAAGCTCACGTGGCTCACCGGCAGCCCGGGGTTGACCGGCCAGGTGCCGTGGAGCGTGTGCTCGAGCCAGACGCCGTCGTGCCGGGTCCAGTAGAACGGCGCCCGCCACTCCTCGGCCTGCACCTGCGCCCAGCCGTCGGAGAGCCACAGGTCGGGACGCTCGTAGCCGCGGTCGGCGATGAACTCCAGCCACTCGCCGTTGGTGACCAGCCGGTCGGCGAGCCGGTAGGGCTCCAGCCACTGCTGGTGGCGCGGCAGCTCGTTGTCGAAGGAGAACCCCTCGCCCCGATGGCCGATCTCGACCAGCCCGCCGTCGACGTCGACCCAGCCCAGCTCGTCGGGCTCGCACGGCGCGAGGGGCGAGCCCGCGTAGACGGGCTGCAGCGGGTTGCGGGACAGCACGTGCTTGACGTCCATCAGCAGCAGCTCCTGGTGCTGCTGCTCGTGGTGGAAGCCCAGCTCGATGGTGGACGTCGCCTGCCGCAGCGTGCCTTCGTCGAGGGTCGTCACCAGGTCGCGGACCCGGTCGTCGACGTTGCCGCGGTAGAGGCCGACGTCGTGGGCGCCCGGACGCGTGATCAGGCCCCGGTCGGGGCGGGCGTAGCGGGGGCCGATCGCCTCGTAGTAGCTGTTGAAGAGGAACCAGTACTGGTCCTGGAACGGCGCGAACCGAGGCTCGTGCTCGGACAGCAGGAACGTCTCGAAGAACCACGTCACGTGGGCCCGGTGCCACTTGGTCGGGGACACGTCGGGCATCGACTGGACCGTCTGGTCCTCCGGTGAGAGCGGCGCGGCCAGCGCCTCGGTGTGGCTACGGACCTCGTCGAAGCGGCGGACCAGGGAGTCGGCGTCCCACGCGGTGGTGCCGGGACCGGGCGGCGGGGCGTGGCCGGCCCGGTCGAGATGGGTCTCAGGGGCGGTCGTTGTGCTCATGTCGGCTTCCCTTCGATCGGATCGACGCTCGACGTCAACGCACACCTCCAGCCTTGCGCAGCGGTCGAGCGCTGTCACCACCCTGGAGGCAGGTACCGACAGTCGACGGCCGGGCTCAGCGCAGCACCAGCCACACCCCGACCACGGTGGGCAGCACGCCCAGTGCCAGCCAGGGCGAGAGCGGCGGCTTGCGGTGGATGGCCCGGCCGATCCCGACGGCGAGGACGCCGAACGCCCCGGCGACCACGCAGACACCCACCCGGGCGACGGTGTCGCGCTCGGGCAGGAAGAGGGCTGCGATCACCAGCCCCACGCACAGGTGCGCGATGGTCGTGACCGCCAGCGCCGAGACCACCCACTGCTGGACCCGGGCGAGCCGGGCGGCCGCCTCGGGGTCCGGCGGCTTCCGCGGCGCCGTCGGGTCGATGAGGTGCCGCGCCCGGCGCGGCGGGGTGTGCTGCTCGCTCAACGTTCCCTCCCCGGTGGCTGTCGGCCCGATCCTCCCTCGCAGCCGGTCGCCCGCGCACATCGGGAGGCAGCCGGGCTCAGCCCCGCTCGATCGGCACCCGCCGGTCCGGGCCGCCGCCGGGGAGCAGGGACAGCTCGTCGAGCTCCGCGACGTACAGCCGGAAGCTGCCCTCGCCGGTGACCTCCGACGCGCCCCAGGAGCGGAGGCCCTGGGAGGCGCCGCGCTCGTTGAACGTCGCGAGGCGCTGCTCCAGGTGCGCCTCCGGGCACTCCCCTGCGCGCCCACGCCCGTAGAACGCCGTCCCGTGGCCGGGCTCCACGCCCGAGTCGAAGACCGTCGCCGCCACCCGGGGCGTCGCCGCCAGCGCCTGCGAGTGACGGGTCTCCGGTGAGGACACCCACACGAGGGTGTCGATGCCGACGGGGGCGAACCAGACCGGGGTCACCCACGGCTCGCCCGCGGCGTCGACGGTGGCGAGCACCACGTAGCGGTTGGCGGCGAGGATGCGTCGGGCGGCATCAGCGGGGTCGGTCACGGGGCCAGTCTGGCCGGGGTTCGCACGTCCGGAAATGGGGGGAGGCCGGCCGGATCACGTCCTGGCCGGCCTCCCGGGGGTGCCGAGGTGGGTCAGACCCCGGCGAGGGCGCCCTCGCGCTCGATCGCCCGCGACTTGCGCTCCTGGGCGACGGCCCAGGCGATGCCAGCGATCCACGCGGCGGCGATGACGGCGGAGAGGACCCCGACCTGGGCGAGGGAGGCCCCGAGCGCCTCGCCGATGGTCTTGGCGTTGGTGAGGACGATCAGGCCACCCGCGGCGACACCGAGGATCCGGGCCGGCAGGTGCCTGACGAGCCAGGCGGCGACCGGGGCGGCGATCACGCCGCCGGCCAGCAGGGCCAGCGCGTAGGACCAGAGGATGCCCTGGCTGCCCAGCGCGAACAGGAAGCCCAGCGAGCCACCCACGGCGACGACGAACTCGGAGGTGTCGATCGAGCCGACCACCTTGCGGGGCTCGAGGCGGCCCGACGACAGCAGCGTGGTGGTGCCGACAGGGCCCCAACCACCGCCGCCGATGGAGTCGAGCGTGCCGCCGACGAGGCCCATCGGGACCAGGAAGCCGACGCCGGGGCGCGACTTGAAGGTGGGGCGGCGGCCGCCGAGGACCAGGAAGCGGTAGATGACGTAGATGCCCAGGGCGAGCAGCAGGCCGGCGACCCACGGCTTGGCGGTGTCGGCCGAAAGGCTGGCCAGGAAGGTGGCGCCCGCGAACGCGCCCACGAAGCCCGGCGCGGCCAGGATCGAGACGGTCTTCCAGTCGACGTTGCCGAGCTTGTGGTGGGAGAACCCGGACACCAGCGAGGTGCCGATCTCGGAGAAGTGGACGGCTGCCGAGGCGGCGGCCGGGGCGATGCCGGCGGCCAGCAGCAGGGTGGACGAGGTGACGCCGTACGCCATCCCCAAGGATCCGTCGACCAGCTGGGCCAGGAGGCCCACGAAGCCGAGCACGATGAGCTGTCGCATGTTGGTGACCCGTTTCTCGTATCGAGTGTGTCTTTACTACTGAACAACTCGAAATTATGAACATAGGCAACTGGGTTGGTCAACTCCGCCCGCGTGTCGGTTCGGGCAGGATGGCCCCATGAGCGGTCTGTCACGGTGGCTGGAGGGGCTGAGCACGCTGCAGGTGCTGCTGCTGGTCGCCGCCTTGCTCCTCGGTGGGTCGATCCTCGCGGCGCTGCTCGGTGCGCTGCTGGTCCGGATGGGGATGAAGCGCCCCGCCGTCGTCGAGCGCGCGTCCGGGCTCGCCGAGCGCGTGCTCGAGCTGGTGAAGCGGCCGCTGACCATCGTCGTGCTCGACGAGGTGGCCGCGGTGATCCAGACCGGGCACTACACCAAGAACATCTCCGACGCGCTGAAGGAGAACCACGACGAGCTCAAGTCGCTGGTGGCCGAGAAGGTGCGGCACGACCCCAACGTGCGGTTGATCGGCAAGCTGCCCGGCTACGACACGATCGTGAGCGAGGTCAGCGAGACGACCCTGCGGGTGATCATCGAGATGTTGCAGGATCCCCGGATGGACGAGCTCGTCAACGACCTGCTGCGCAACAACATCACCCAGATCAAGCAGGCGGTCCGGCTCCGGGCCCACGAGGACCTGCCGCCTCCCGCGCCGCCCGACCCGGTCCCGCCGAAGCTGAGAGGCTGACGTGGTCCAGCGCCAGCTCCCGCGGCGCCACGACCTGGCGCCGCTGCTCCGCTTCAAGAAGCCGGTGTGGTCGGCGACCGAGCGGCGGCTGGCCGCCGCGCTGACCATCGACGACCTGCGGCGGATCGCGAAGCGTCGTACGCCGCGGGCGGCGTTCGACTACACCGACGGCGCCGCCGACGGCGAGGTGTCGTTGGCGCGGGCCCGGCAGGCGTTCGCCGACGTCGAGTTCCACCCCGCGGTGCTGCGCGACGTCGCCGACATCGACACCTCGCGGGAGGTGCTGGGCGCTCGGGTGGCGCTGCCGTTCGGGATCGCGCCGACCGGCTTCACCCGGATGATGCACACGGAGGGCGAGGTGGCCGGGGTCACGGCCGCGGCGGCTGCCGGCATCCCGTTCGCGCTGTCCACCATGGGCACCACGTCGATCGAGGACGTCCGGGCCGCAGCGCCCGACGGTCGCACCTGGTTCCAGCTCTACATGTGGAAGGACCGCGACCGGTCCATGGCCCTGGTCGAGCGCGCGGCGAAGGCCGGGTACGACACGCTCCTGGTCACCGTCGACGTGCCGGTCGCCGGGGCGCGGCTGCGGGACGTGCGCAACGGCATGACGATCCCGCCCACGCTGACGCCGCGGACCGTGCTGAACGCGATCCCGCGGGGGAAGTGGTGGTTCGACTTCCTCACCACCGAGCCGCTGGCCTTCGCCTCGCTCGACTCCTGGTCGGGGACCGTCGCCGACATGATCGACTCGATGTTCGACCCGTCGGTCACCTACGACGACCTGCGCTGGGTCACCGAGCAGTGGCCGGGCAAGGTCGTCGTCAAGGGGGTGCAGACCGTCGACGACGCACGGCGCTGCGCCGATCTCGGCGTCGACGCCGTGCTCCTCTCCAACCACGGCGGGCGCCAGCTCGACCGGGCGCCGGTGCCGTTCCACCTGCTGCCCGAGGTCGTGGCCGCGGTCGGGCACGACGTCGAGGTGCACGTCGACACCGGCATCACCTCGGGCCAGGACGTCGTTGCGGCGATCGCCCACGGGGCGACGTTCACCCTGGTCGGGCGGGCCTACCTCTACGGCCTGATGGCCGGCGGGCGCGCCGGCGTCGACCGGGCGATCGCGATCCTGCGGGGCCAGGTGGAGCGGACCATGCGGCTGCTCGGCGTCGCCGGGCTCGACGAGCTCGAGCCGGGCCACGTGACCCAGCTGGCCCGGCTCGAGCCGCGGCGCCGGTGACGGCCGTCGACGCCGTCCCCGACAGCCGTGAGGCGGTGCGCCAGCTGGTGCTCGTGTCGGCCGTCCAGGTGATGGCGGTCGCGACGTGGTTCGCGGCCTCGGCGGCCGCGCCCGCGCTCCGGGAGGAGTGGGAGATCGGGCAGGTCGGCGAGGCGCTGCTGACGATCGGGGTGCAGCTGGGGTTCGTGACCGGCGCACTCGTCTCGGCCGTCACCAACCTGCCCGACCGGGTGCACCCGCCGCGGTTGATGGGGATCGGGGCCGCGGTCGCCGCGGCCGCGACCCTCGCGACCGCGCTGGTGGTCGACGGGCCGGTCGCCGCGGTGGCGCTTCGCCTGGTCACCGGCGCGGCCCTGGCGATGGTCTATCCGGTGGGGATGAAGCTGGTCGTGAGCTGGTTCGCGGACCGTCGCGGCCTGGCGGTGAGCGTGATGGTGGGGTCGCTGGCGCTCGGCAGCATCTTCCCGCAGCTGATCTCCGGCACGCTCGACGAGGCGTGGCGCGCCGCGCTGGTGGTGTCCGCCGGGTTGGCCCTGGTGGCAGCGTTCCTGCAGCGGTGGGTCGAGGTCGGGCCGCTGGTGGCGCCGTCGGAGGGCTTCCGGCCGGCCGCCGTGGTCGACGTGTGGCGCGAGTCCGCGCCGCGGCTGGCCAACCTCGGCTACCTCGGCCACATGTGGGAGCTGTACGCCGTCTGGGCCTGGGCGCCGGCGTACCTCACCGCGAGCCTGGTCGCCCGGGGCGAACCCGCGTCGCGGGGGCTGGTCGGCGTGGTCGTCTTCGTCGCCTTCGGCGGCTGCGGGATCCTCGGCTGCCTGGTGGCCGGGTGGGCGGGTGACAAGATCGGGCGGGCCCGCGCCGCGACCGCCGCGATGCTGGTGAGCGGGGCGTGCTGTCTGGTGGCGGCGCTCGCCTTCGGCGGGCCGCTGTGGGTGCTGGTGCCCCTGCTGATGGTGTGGGGAGCGTCGGTGATCGCCGACTCCGCGATGTTCTCGGCCTGCCTCGGCACCGTCGTCGACCAGCGGTACGTCGGCACCGCGCTCACGCTGCAGACCGCGCTCGGCTTCCTGCTGACCGTGGTGACCATCCAGCTGGTGCCGGTCGTGGCGGGTGCCGTCGGCTGGCCGGCGGCGGTGGCCATGCTGTCGGTCGGCCCGCTGCTCGGGTCGGTCGCGATGGTGCGGCTGACCCCGCTGCTGCCGGCGCGAGCGTGAGACGGGGCCGCCGACTTCCTGGGCGAGTCGTGGACTTCTGGGGGGAGATTTGCCCCAGGAACATTCGGTTTCCCCGCGTACGCGGGGAAACCGTCACCCCTCCTCGAGCGCCGCGGCCACCCGCCGATGCGCCTCCCAGATCTCCTCGGGGAGGCCGTCGAACTGCCGGAGGTGGTCCTCCCGGAAGCCCATCTCCTGGCGCCACCGGTCGGTGTCGATGGTGAGCACGCGGTCGAGGTCGGCCTGCGGGACGGACATGCCGGTGAGGTCGAGCTCGTCCTCGGTGGGGAGCACGCCGACGGGGGTCTGCCGGCCGGTCACCTCGCCGTCCTTCAGCCGCATCAGCCACAGCAGCGGGCGCAGGTTTTCGCGGTAGCCGGGCCAGACGAAGTGGCCGTCGTCGGGGTCCTTCTGGAACCAGTTGACGTGGGCGAAGATCGGCTGCTCCGTCGCGGCACCCACGATGCGCAGCCAGTGGGCGGCGTAGTCGCCCTCGCCGTACGACATGAAGGGCCGCATCGACATCGGGTCGTAGCGCAGCTGGCCCTCGATGCCTTCGGTGGCGAACGTCGCCTCGGCGCCGAGGGTGAGCCCGTCGTAGACGCCCTCGGCGAGGTCGGTGATGGCGCGGACCAGCGGCTCGCGGTCGCTGGTGCGGCCGCCGAAGATGATCCCGTCGATCGGCACGCCACGCGGGTCCTCGAAGTCGGGCGCGATGTTGGGCACGTTGGCCAGCGTCGTCGTGAACCGGCTGTTGGGGTGGGCCCACGGTGAGTCGTCACGCGCCGACCGGTCGGCGATCTTCTCGCCCTTCCAGTCGTGCCAGCCGGCCAGGTCGGAGGGCGGGTGGGGCGTCTTGCCCTCCCACCACACCTCGTGGGTGTCGGTGTTGTAGGCGACGTTGGTGAACAGCACCTGGGTGCCCTCGGCGACCGACTCGAGCGCGGTCGGGTTGGTGCGCTCGTTGGTGTCCTTGGCGACGCCGAACACGCCGTACTCGGGGTTCATGCCGTAGAGCCGCCCGTCGGAGGGATCGACCCACAGCCAGGCGATGTCGTCGCCGTAGAACTCGACGTGGTAGCGGTCGCCGAGCCCGTCAGGGGCCAGCATCATCGCCAGGTTGGTCTTGCCGGACGCGCTCGGGAAGCCGCCACAGACGTGCCACTTCTTGCCGGTCTCGCGGTCGGTGATCCCGATCAGCATGAACTGCTCGGAGAGGAACTCCCGGGAGGCCCAGCCGTCGTAGGCCGCCTGCCGCAGGCCGTGGGCGATCTTGCCGAGCAGAGCGTTGCCGCCGTACGACGACCCGAAGTGGAGGATCGTCCGCTCGTCGGCGACGGTCACGAACCACCGCTGGTCGTCGTCGGTTCCCTGGCCGAGGTGCTCGAGGTCGCCCGTGACGTGGACGGCCCGGACGAAGGTGTCGGGATCGTCGAGCTCGTTGATCAGGTCGATGCCGACCCGTGCCATCCGGATCATGTGGAGCACGACGGTGCGGTTGTCGGTGAGCTCGACGCCGGCGGCCCACTTCTCCAGGGGCGAACCCAGCGGCGACATCAGGTAGGGGATGACGTACATCGTCTTGCCGGCGAGCTGGCCGCGCATCTTGCCCTCGAGGAGCGGCTTCATCTCCGAGGACGGCTTCCAGTTGTTGTAGACGCCCTTGTCGGAGGGGTTGCTCGTGGCGACGACGGTGCGCTCCTCGGTGCGGGCGGTGTCCTTGTAGTAGGAGCGGGAGTAGTAGCGGCCCTCACCGGCGGGCTCGATCTCACCCGCGTCGAGCGCCTCCCGGATCAGCCGCTGGTCGTCGGCTGCGCTGACGACCTCGATCCGCTCCGCGCCCGTGACCTCCGCCCAGTGCGCCACGTAGTCGCGCACGGCCTGGTTGCGCAGCCCCGCTGCGTCGAGCACGCCTTCCACGTCGGCCATCTCGCTCCACCTCTCCGTCACCCCGCACCGAAAGGTCGGGCATGTTCCCGGCTCGTCTCGTGATGTGGGAGGCACCGTACAAGCCCGACACCGTCGGGGGACAGCAGGGTGAGGCGGTGACCACCGTCAGTGGCCTCCGTGGCTCGCGGATCCGCCCTTCACCTGTACGGGTGTGGGCGCGGTGGGCCCCGGCTGGGAGGTTGGAGGACGGTCGCCAGAGCGGCGGCCGAGGGAGGGAGTGACCGATGGAACTCATCCTGTGGATCCTCGCCGTGATCCTCGTGATCAGCGGCGTGGTGTCTCTGATTCGGGGGGCTCTGCTGATGGGGATCGTGCTGATCGTCGTCGGGCTGCTGGTCGGGCCGGGGGGCGTGAGCGTCTTCACCTGACGTCACGGACAGACCGACTGTCGGCGGCGGGCCCTATGTTGGGGCCCGTCGCCGACTGGTGTCCGAGGGGTCGAGGAGGTTGCGGGTGACGTTGTTCCTGCACCGGGCTCCGCGGGCCGACCTGCTCGCCGACGGCCTCGGCGACCTGCTCTCCGACCCGCTGCCCGACCCCTTCGCCTCCGAGGTGGTCGTCGTCCCGGCCCGCGGGGTCGAGCGGTGGCTGTCGCAGCGGCTCTCCCATCGGCTCGGCGTGAGCGACGCGGGTGGCGACGGGGTGTGCGCCGGGATCCGGTTCCTGAGCCCCCACTCGCTGGTGTCGCTGCTGCTGGGCCGCGAGCGCGACGACGCCTGGGACCCCGACCGGCTGGTCTGGCCGGTGCTCGACGTCATCGACGCGAGCCTCGACGAAGCCTGGGCGGCCACGCTGGCCCGCCACCTCGGCCACGGGCTCGACGGCGCCGAGGCCGACCTGCGCCGGGCGCGCCGCTGGTCGGTGGCGCGAAGACTCGCCGGCATCCTCGCGTCCTACGCCCGGCAGCGGCCGCAGCTGGTCACCGACTGGCGTGAGGGCCGGCCCACCGACGGCGCCGCGGGTGACCTCGACGCCGACCTGGCGTGGCAGCCGGAGCTGTGGCGGCGTCTGCTCGACCGGGTGGCCGAGCCGCCGCCCGACCTCCGGCACGCCGACACGGTCACCCGGCTGCGGCAGGGTGACCCCACCCTCGAGCTGCCCGGGCGGCTCTCCCTGTTCGGCCACACCCGGCTCCCGGTCACCGAGGTCGAGCTGCTCGACGCGCTGGCCCGCCACCGCGACGTCCACCTGTGGCTGCCCCAGCCGTCACCGGCGCTCTGGGACTCCCTCGCCGGGATCGGCGGGGTCGTCCCGCGCGCCGACGACGACTCCGCCGACCGGGTCGGCCACCCGCTGCTGGCCTCGCTCGGCCGCGACTCCCGCGAGCTCGCCCGCGTGCTCGCCGGTGTCGGCGAGGCCGAGGCGACGGCGCCCGAGCTCCCCGAACGGCCGACGCTGCTGGGCTGGCTGCAGGCCGACCTGAGGGCCAACGCCGCGCCCGGGCCCGAGGTGCGCCGGGGCCGGACCCTCGCGCCCGACGACCTGAGCCTTCAGGTGCACGCCTGCCACGGCCCCGCCCGGCAGGTCGACGTGCTGCGCGAGGTGCTGGTCGGCCTGCTCGACGACGACCCGACCCTCGAGCCGCGCGACATCCTCGTCATGTGCCCCGACATCGAGACCTACGCGCCGCTCATCGCCGCGGGGTTCGGCCTCGAGGGCGTGGTCCTTCGAGACGGGCGCTCCGCGCCCTCCTCAGGAACCATGTCCTACGGCCATCCCGCCCACCGGCTCCGGGTGCGGCTCGCCGACCGCGCACTCTCCGCCACCAACCCGCTGCTCGCCGTCGCGGCGCGGCTGGTCGAGCTGGCCGGCGGCCGGGTCACGGCGAGCGAGGTGCTCGACCTCGCCGGCACCGACGCCGTACGCCGCCGCTTCGGGCTCGACGACGACGACCTGGAGCGGATCACCGACTGGGTCGGGGCCGCCGGCATCCGCTGGGGCCTCGACGCCGAGTCGCGGGCGGGTTTCCGGATGGACCAGTTCGGCCACAACACGTGGCGGGCCGGGCTCGACCGGGTGCTGCTCGGGGCCGCCGTGAGCGGCGACGACCACGTCCACGTCGGTCGTGGGCTGCCGCTCGACGATGTCAGCAGCGGTGACCTCGACCTGCTCGGGAGCCTCGCCGAGCTGCTCCACCGGCTGCAGCGCACCCTCGCCGCGCTCGACCGGGCGGGGTCGGTCCACGACTGGATGTCGGCGCTGCGCGAGGGTGTGCTGGTCCTCACCCAGGTCGAGCCCGACCTGGCCTGGCAGGTGGCCCAGCTCGAGGGCGAGCTCGCGCGGGTCGTCGACGCGGCCGGCGACGGCGACATGACGCTGCGGCTCCCCGACGTGCGGGCGCTGCTCCACTCCCGGCTCGGCGGCCGCCCGACGCGTGCCAACTTCCGTACCGGCACCCTCACGGTCTGCACCATGGTGCCGATGCGCTCGGTGCCCCACCGGGTGGTCTGCCTGGTGGGCCTCGACGACGCGACGTTCCCGCGGGTCACCACGGTCGACGGCGACGACGTCCTGCTGCGCCGGCCGCTCACGGGTGAGCGCGACGTGCGCAGCGAGGACCGACAGCTGTTCCTCGACGCGGTCCTCGCTGCCCGCGAGACCCTCGTCGTCACCTACACCGGCGCCAACGAGCACACCGGGCAGGAACGGCCTCCGGCGGTGCCGCTGGGCGAGCTGCTCGACGCCGCCGACCGCACCACCGCCTCGTCGGTGCGGGAGCAGGTCCTGGTCCGCCACCCGCTCCAGCCCTACGACGAGCGCAACCTCCGTCCCGGGGCGCTGGTCGGCGACAGGCCGTTCAGCTTCGACGCCGTCGCGCTCGCGGGGGCACGGGCCGCCTGGGGTGAGCGGACGCCGGTCCCGCCCTTCCTCCCCGAGGCACTGCCCGCGCGCCCAGCCGACGACGTCAACCTCGCCGACCTGCGCGAGTTCTTCGGCCACCCCGTGCGCGCGTTCCTCCGACGGCGGCTCGATGTGACCGGGCCGCTCGAGGCCGACGACGTCCGTGACGCCATCCCGGTCTCCCTCGACGCGCTCGAGCAGTGGTCGATCGGCGACCGGCTGCTGCGCGAGGTCCTGGCCGGAGCCGACCCGGCAGCGGTGATGACGGCCGAGCTGCTCAGCGGCACGCTGCCGCCCGGTGGTCTCGGGGAGCGGGCGCTCCACGGTGTCGCCGAGGAGGCGCAGCGGCTGTTCGGCCGGACCGCCGAGCTGCGCACCGGCGACCCCCGGACGGTCGACGTCGACGTCGACCTCGGCGAGGGCAGGCGCCTGACCGGCACGGTGTCCGGGATCTTCGGCTCCCGGCTCATGACCCTCGGCTACTCCCGGCTCAAGCCGCGGCAACGGCTCCAGACGTGGATCGACCTGCTCGCGGTGAGCGCGGCCCACCCCGACGAGCACCTCACGGGCCACGCGATCGGGCGGGCACGTGCCGGACCCCAGCGAGCGCTCTCGGGGCCGCTCGACGAGCGGGCCACCGCGCGGTTGCGAGAGCTCGTCGAGCTGCGTGACCTCGGGCTGCGCCGCCCGCTGCCGGTGCCGATCGCCACCGGGTGTGCCTGGGCCGAGGCCCGGGTGAAGGAGCTGATGGGTGCCGACGTCGACCCCGCGCACGCCGCCGAGCGGGAGTGGCGGACCGACCCCGACAACCGCTACGGCATCCGCGGCGAGGACGCCGACGCCTCCCACGTCCGGGTCTACGGACGCCGCGCGCCGGTCCAGCGGCTGCTCGACGAGGGCCTGGCCGAGCACGCGTGGGCGATCTGGGAGCCGCTGCTCACCGGCGGGGAGCGGGTGGCCGCCCTGTGACCACCCCCCGCGCCTTCGACATCTGCGGCGACCTCCCGACCGGCACCACCCTGCTCGAGGCCAGCGCCGGCACCGGCAAGACCTGGACCATCGGCGCGCTGGTGACCCGCTACGTCGCCGAGGGCGTGGCCCGACTCGACGAGATGCTCGTCGTGACGTTCGGCCGCGCCGCCAGCCAGGAGCTCCGCGAGCGGGTGCGCGCCCAGCTGGTCGAGGCCGAGCGGGCCCTGGGGGAGGAGGGCCCGGGTGCCGACCCCTCCGACCTGATCCGGCTGCTCTGCGGCCGTCCCGAGCCCGAACGGCGAGCCGCCCACCGCCGCCTCGTCGAGGCGCTCGCCTCGTTCGACGCGGCCACCATCGCCACCACCCACCAGTTCTGCTCGATGGTGCTGGGCTCGCTCGGCGTGGCCGGCGACACCGACGCCCGGGCCCGGCTGGTCGAGGACCTCGACGAGCTGCTCGGCGAGGTCGTCTCCGACCTCTACCTCCGCGCGTTCGCCTACGACGACGGTGAGCCGGCGTTCTCCCATGCCGAGGCGCTGTCGATCGCCCGGCAGACGGCGCTGGCCGACGCGCAGGCCCGGGTCGAGCCGGCCGGCGGCTCCCGCGAGACCCCCCACGGGCGCCGGGTCGCCTTCGCCGAGGCGGTCCGGGCCGAGCTCGACCGCCGCAAGCGACAGCTCGGGATCCTGTCCTACGACGACCTGCTCAGCCAGCTGGCCGACGCCCTGCGCGACGACGACGCGCCGGCCCGGGCCCGGATGCGCCGACGCTGGCGGATCGTGCTGGTCGACGAGTTCCAGGACACCGACCCGGTCCAGTGGCAGGTCCTCGACCGCGCCTTCAGCGGTCACGCGACGATGGTGCTGATCGGCGACCCCAAGCAGGCCATCTACGCCTTCCGCGGCGGCGATGTCGTCACCTACCTCGAGGCGTCCGAGACCTCGCTCGACCAGCAGACGCTCGGCGTCAACTGGCGCAGCGACCACGACCTGCTGCGGTCCTTCCAGGCCGTGCTGCGGGGCGCGGCCCTCGGCGACCCGCGGATCGTCGTCCACGACGTCTCCGCCCACCACCGGGGCCGGCGGCTGGAGGGAGCGCCCCACGACGCGCCGTTCCGGCTGCGGGTCGTCCGGCGCGACCAGTTCGGCCGCCGGGGAAGCAAGCCGCTGACCGTCGGGCAGGTGCGGCCCCACGTCGCCCGCGACCTCGCCTGTGACGTGCACGAGCTGCTGGCGAGCGGGGCGACGTGGTGCGGGCGGCCGCTGGAGCCGCGCGACGTCGCCGTCATCGCCTACCGGCACGCCGACCTCGCGGCGGCCCAGGCGGCGCTCCGCGAGGTCGGCGTACCCGCCGTGATCGCGGGGGGTGGCAGCGTCTTCGCGACCGAGGCGGCCGACGAGTGGTTGCTGCTGCTCGAGGGCCTCGAGCAGCCCCACCGCAGCGCCCGGGTGAGGGCGGCGGCGCTGAGCTGCTTCGTGGGCCGTACGGCGACCGAGCTCGACCGCGGCGGCGACGAGCTCACCGACGAGGTCGCCGACACCCTCCGTTCCTGGACCGAGGTGTTCGCCGCG
Source organism: uncultured Actinomycetota bacterium (assembly GCA_963740325.1). GTDB lineage: Bacteria > Actinomycetota > Actinomycetes > Propionibacteriales > Nocardioidaceae > Nocardioides. The sequence continues at coordinate 343,041 of CAVUDQ010000006.1, read as the reverse complement.
CGGGGAGTGGCCGCCGTGGTCGAGGCCGCGACCGCGGCCGGGCTCCCCGGCCGGGTGCTGTCCCGGGTCGGCGGCGAACGACTGCTCACCGACCTGCGCCACATCGGGGAGGCGCTCCACGAGGTGGCGCTCACCGAGCGGCTGGGGCTGGTCTCCACCCTGGCGTGGCTGCGCGACCAGGTGGCCGAGGGCCGAGGTGGCCGCGGCACCGAGCGCACCCGGCGCCTCGACTCCGACGCCGCGGCGGTCCAGCTGGTGACGATCCACGCCAGCAAGGGACTCCAGTACCCCGTCGTCTACCTCCCCGCGCTCGCCGACCGCAACGTACCGAAGCCGTCGACGCCCCTCTACCACGACGCCGAGCGCCGGCGGTGCGTCGACGTCGGCGGGACGACCGGGGACGACTGGCCCGACCACGTCTCCCGGTGGGCCCACGAGGAGTCGGGCGAGTGGCTGCGGCTCCTCTACGTCGCCCTCACCCGCGCCCAGTCGCAGGTGGTCGCCTGGTGGTCGCCCACCCGCAACACCCCGGCCTCCCCGCTCCACCGGATGCTGCAGGGGCGCCGGCCCGGGATGGCCGAGGTGCCCGACACCTTCGGCGACCGCACCGACGAGGAGGCGGCCGAGGTCTTCACCCGCTGGGCCGAGGCCGGCGGCCCGGTGCCCGAGCCCGCCGTCCCGGCACCGCTCGGGGGCGAGGTCCCGCTGCCGGTCCCCGAAGGGCTGGCCGTACGTCGGTTCGACCGCACCGTCGACACCGCGTGGCGCCGTACGTCGTACTCCTCGCTGGTCAAGGTCGACGGGCTCGCCGCCCCCTCGGTGGGCAGCGAGCCCGAGGAGCAGCCGCGCGACGACGAGCCGCCGCTCCCGCTGCCCGACGACGCGGCAGTACCGGCCGGCACCCCCTCGCCCATGGCCGCGCTGCCGGTCGGAGCCACGTTCGGCTCCCTCGTCCACGGGGTTCTCGAGCACGCCGACCCCGACGCCCCCGACCTGCGAGCCGAGCTGGCGGCGCGGCTCGCCGAGCAGCTGGTCCGCTGGCCGGTCGACCTCGACCACGACCAGCTCGTCGACGCGCTGGTCGCCGTCCACGACACCCCGCTCGGCCCGCTCACCGGCGACCTGACCCTGCGCCGGGTGCCGCTGGCCGACCGGTTGCGCGAGCTCGACTTCGAGCTCCCGCTCGCCGGCGGCGACCTGGGCGTCACCGGCGAGGTGACGCTGGGCGACCTCGCCCCGATGCTGCGCCGACACCTGCCGGACGGCGACCCCGTCCGCGGCTTCGCCGACACCCTCGCCGACCCCGCGCTCGGCGGGCAGGCGCTGCGTGGCTACCTCACCGGCTCGGTCGACGTGGTGCTGCGACTCCCCGGGCCGCGCTACGTCGTCGTCGACTACAAGACCAACTGGCTCGGCCCACGCGACGCCGACCTCACCGCCGAGGCCTACCGGCCCTCGGCGCTCGCGGAGGCGATGGGCGGCTCCGACTACCCCCTCCAGGCGCTGCTCTACGCCGCCGTCCTCCATCGTTACCTGCAGTGGCGGCAGCCCGGCTACGACCCGGAGGCCCACCTCGGCGGCGTGCTCTACCTCTACCTCCGTGGCCTGTGCGGGCCCGCGACGCCGCTCGTCGACGGCGAGCCCTGCGGCGTGTTCTCGTGGCGACCGCCGGTGGCGCTGGTCCGGGAGCTGTCCGACCTGCTCGACGGGAGGCTGCCGTGAGCGAGCTGTTCGAACCGACCGGTGACGCCGACCCACGCCTGGTCGCCGGCGTCGGGGGCCGGCTCGGCTGGTTCAACCGGGCGGGCGTGATCTCGGCCGTCGACGTCCACGTCGCCACCCGCACCGGTGAGCTCGCCGGCGAGCGCGACGAGCAGGTGCTGCTGGCCGCCGCGCTCGCCACCCGGGCCGTCCGAACCGGGTCGGTCGGGGTCGACCTCGACACCGTGCGCGACATCGCCCCCGAGCTGCCGTGGCCCGAGGCCGACGAGTGGTCCCGCGCGGTGGCGTCGTCGGCGCTGCTCGGCGCCGGCGTGGTGCGGCACGATCTCGGCCTGGTCTACCTCGACCGCTACCACCGGCTCGAGCGGCAGATCGCCGACGACGTCCTGACCCGGACCTCGCAGCCACCGCCCACCGTCGACGAGCCGCGGCTGGCCGAGGCCCTCGACCTGGTCCGCGACGGTCACCTCAGCGACGAGCAGGCCGAGGCCGCGCTCGCGGCTTGCCGGCAGTGGACCACGGTGGTCACCGGCGGCCCCGGAACCGGCAAGACCACGACCGTGGCCCGGATGCTGGCGCTGCTCTCGTCGCAGTCCCCACGGCCGCTGTCGGTCGCGCTGACCGCGCCCACCGGCAAGGCCGCCGCCCGGCTGGCCGAGGCCGTGGACGCCGAGCTGCCCGCGGGGTTCGCCGACCGGGTCGGCCGGCCCGAGGCGATGACCCTCCACCGGCTGCTCGGGTGGCGGCCCGACAACCAGACCCGGTTCCGGCACGACCGCAACAACCGGCTCAAGCACGACGTGATCGTGGTCGACGAGTGCTCGATGGTCGACCTGACGATGATGGCCCGGCTGCTGGAGGCGGTGCGGCCGCAGACCCGACTGGTGCTGGTGGGCGACCCGCGACAGCTGACGTCCGTCGGGGCCGGCGCCGTGCTGTCCGACCTGGTCGAGGGCCTTCCCGACGGCCTGGTGCGCGGGCTGTCGCGCAACTACCGCTCCGCAGCCGGCATCCAGGCCGTCGCCGACGCGCTGCGCGACGCGGCCGGCGAGGCCGACGCCGACGCCGTGCTGGCGGCACTCCGGGCCGGTTCCGCCGACGTCGAGTTCGTCGAGACCGACGACCCGGCACAGGTGCTGCGCGACCGGCTGGTCGGCCATGCACTCGACGTACGACGGCTGGCGTTCGCCGGCCGCGACCAGCAGGCCGTCACCGAGCTCGGACGTCACCGGCTGCTGTGCGCCCACCGCGAGGGACCGCGCGGCGTCCGGACCTGGAACCACGCCGTCGAGCAGTGGATCGGTGAGGCGACGGGGGAGCCGATCTGGTCGGCCTGGTACGTCGGTCGCCCCCTGCTGGTCACGGCCAACGACCACGCCCTGGAGATCTACAACGGCGAGACCGGCGTCGCGGTGCTCGCCGACGGCCGGTTGCGGGCCCGGATCGACGGCTCCCGCCGCGGCCTCACCGACATCGCGCCCGGTCGGCTCGACGCGGTCGACACGATGCACGCCCTGACCATCCACAAGAGCCAGGGCAGCCAGGCGGAGGAGGTGACCGTGCTGCTGCCGGAGGAGGGCTCCCGGCTGCTCACCCGCGAGCTGTTCTACACCGCGGTCACCCGGGCCCAGGACCGGCTCCGGGTGGTCGGCACCGAGGCCGCGGTCCGGGCCGCCGTCGCCACCCGCGCGCAGCGCGCGACCGGCCTGAGGCAGCGGCTCCGCTGAGCGCGTTCACCGGCTGAACGCCGGGACGGCGCGGCCACGGTCGGCCGATATCGTCGGGTCATGCCGTACCTGCTCCGCGTCTGCCTCCCCGACGTCCCCGGGTCGCTGGGCCGCGTCGCGACGGCGATCGGCGAGGCCGGCGGCGACATCGAGGCCATCGAGATCGTCGAGAAGCGCTACGACGGCACCGCCGTCGACGACGTGTTCATGGAGATGATCGACGGCGCGATGCCCGACTCTGTGGTCTCGGCGTGCGTCGAGCTGCCGGGGGTCGAGGTGCTGTGGATCAACCGCTACGCCGCCGGCGGCAACGTGTTCCTCGACCTCGAGGCGGTCGAGGACCTGACCGCCAACCCCGACCGGGCGCCCGACCGGCTGGTGGAGCTGCTGCCGGTCGTGTTCCGCTCCGACTGGGGCGCACGGGTCCACCGCGACCAGGGCGTGCTGCGGACCACCGAGGCGGCGCCCGACGGGCTGACCTGGACCGAGGTCGCCGAGCCCGGCCTGGTCGAGGGGCCCGACGAGGACCTCTGCGTCGCGTGCCCGCTGGGATCCGACGAGGTGCTGCTGATCGGCCGCCGGGGAGGGCCTGCGTTCCTCGACTCCGAGCTGGCCCGGCTCGAGCACCTCGCCAACCTGGCGCGTTCCATCTCCTCCTGAGCGCTCAGCAGCCGACGTTGCTGAGGTCGCCGTCGTACCGCCTGCCCAGCGAGTACGCCGAGCAGTGGTAGAAGCTGAGCAGCGGACCGCGCCGCAGCGTGGTCGGCGTCCACGCGCCCTCGCCGGTGGGCTCGAAGTAGCGAAACCGGGTGCCGAGCAGCCGGCCGGTGTTGTCGCGGTGCTTGAGGTAGCGGTCCAGCCACAGCTGCGTGTAGACGCTCGACAGCGCCTGGCCGTGGCGGCTGGCCGGGAGCGCCAGCGGGATGTCGGTCCACTCGAGGTGGGTCGAGGCGCGGGGCACCACCAGCATCGAGTCGACGCCGGCGCGGTGCCAGTCGTCGAAGCCGGTCCGGCGCTCGCGACGGGGAGCCGGCCCCGCGGGTGACGGCTGCGGCGACAGCGAGCTGCCGCCCGCGAGGAACCACGGCGAGACCGTGAAGCCGTACTCCGCCTGCAGGGCAAGTGCGGGGACGACCGGCCGGTTCGAGGCCTGCTCGCCCGCGAACGTGCTCGTCCCCTGCAGCTTGTCGAGGGCGACCACTGCCGCGACCCGGTCGTCGGTGGCCTGCACCTTCGAGACCGCGGCCGCGCCGAGCGAGTGGCCGACGATCGCGATCCGGTCGGTCCGGCCCGGTGTCGCCGTACGCCGGTCCGGCGAGCGGTCGAACGCCCGCCAGAACGGGTTGTGCGTCGAGACGTCGGCGTCGTCGGACCGCGGGTTGCGGTAGGGGTCGCCGGGCGTGGAGGTGAAGAACGACAGCGCGTCGCGGGTACCGACGACGAAGTTGGACAGCTGCTGGCTGGGCACGCCCGGGCAGCCGAAAGACTCGCCGTCGTCGGGCTCGGCGAGCGGGTTGCAGAACGGCAGCGCGTCCACCGGCGAGCCGTCGTGGGGGAGCGTCTCGCTGGTGCCCTGCCCCTGCACGTCGTAGGTCAGCACGACGTAGCCGCGCTCGGCGAGGTCCTGGGCCAGCCACTCGTACATCCCCTGTGAGCCCTGCACCGACCCGGTCGTGACCACGACGCCCGGGAAGGGGCCGTCGAGCGGCCGCCCGGAGTAGGGGTCGCGGGCGCCAGGGAGCGGGGCGTAGACGTGGCCGCGCAGCAGCGCGCCGTACCGGTTGGTGAACGCGACCTCGCGGACCCGGCCACGGGTGCCGGCCCACCCCTCGCGCAGCGGGTTGCCGACGTTCCAGCCCGGGAACACGTTGCCGGGGCTGATCGCGAGCCGAGTCGGCTCGGCCACCTGGTCGAGCAGCTGCTCGACGCCGGTGGTCGTGCTGTCCTCGACCAGCGCCGGGAGGTACGCCGGGTTGCGCAGCTGGCCGCCCTCGCCGTGGATCCGGCCGTAGGCGTCGACCATGTTCTGCGTGTCGCGCGCCTGGTAGTCGGGGCCACCCGGCTCCGGGTCGGCCGCGACGACCGGGCCCGTCGCCAGGCTGGCGCCGACGGCGATCGCGGACAGGACGGCGAGGCGGGCGCGCATGTGCTGCCCAACGACCGACCCGTCGCGGCGTGACGTCAGCCGGTGCGCTCGAGCAGGAAGAGCGGGATCAGCCGGTCGGTCTTCCGCTGGTAGTCGCCGTACGTCGGCCAGGTCTTGACGGCCCGCTCCCACCACTCGTCGCGCTCGGGGCCGTCGGGCAGCTCGCGCACCGAGTACGTCGCCTTGTCGGCGCCGTCCTGGAGGTCGACCTCGGGGTGCGCCCGGAAGTTGTGGGCCCAGACCGGGTCGGCGGGTCCGCCGCCGTACGACGCGACCGCGAGGTAGCGGCCGTCGTGCTCGACCCGCATCACCGGGTTCTTCCGCAGCTTGCCGCTCTGCGACCCGATCGAGGTGATGACGACGATCGGGTCGCCGGTCCGCGCCAGGACGTTGGCGCGGGCGCCGTCGGACGCCTCGAACTCCGCCACCTGCTCGCGCACCCACTGCTGGGCGCTGGGTTCGTACTCGCCTTGGAGGGTCATGGTTCTCACAACATCACGTGGCCGGCGCGGATTCCGGCCGACAGGCGGGGCGGTAGCGTGCCCGGCATGAGCGCGATCGACGGTGTGTCGGAGACCTTCGACCCCGCCCAGTGGGACGACGTGCCCGGCTTCGACGACCTGACCGACCTCACCTACCACCGCGCGCGGGCGCACGGCACGGTGCGGATCGCCTTCGACCGGCCCGAGGTCCTCAACGCGTTCCGGCCCCACACGGTCGACGAGCTGCTGCGGGTGCTCGAGCACGCCCGCACCTCCTCCGACGTGGGCTGCGTGCTGCTCACCGGCAACGGCCCGAGCGGCAAGCACGGCAAGTGGGCGTTCTGCACCGGCGGCGACCAGCGGATCCGGGGCCGTGCGGGCTACCAGTACGCCTCGGGCGAGTCGGCCGAGACCGTGGACAGGGCGAAGCTGGGCCGGCTGCACATCCTGGAGTGCCAGCGGCTGATCCGGTTCATGCCGAAGGTCGTGGTCTGCCTGGTCAACGGCTGGGCGGCCGGCGGTGGGCACAGCCTCCACGTCGTGTCCGACCTGACGCTCGCCAGCGCCGAGCACGCGCGGTTCAAGCAGACCGACGCAGATGTCGGGTCGTTCGACGGCGGGTTCGGGTCGGCGTACCTCGCCCGGCAGGTGGGCCAGAAGTTCGCCCGCGAGATCTTCTTCCTCGGCGACGAGTACGACGCCGCCGACGCCCACCGGATGGGCATGGTCAACAAGGTGGTGCCCCACGCCGAGCTCGAGGCCGAGGCGCTCGAGTGGGGGCGGCGGATCAACGGCAAGAGCCCGACCGCGCAACGGATGCTGAAGTACTCCTTCAACCTGATCGACGACGGACTGGTCGGCCAGCAGCTGTTCGCCGGCGAGACCACCCGGCTGGCCTACATGACCGACGAGGCCCAGGAGGGCCGCGACCAGTTTCTCGAGAAGCGCGACCCCGACTGGTCGCCCTTTCCCTGGTACTACTGATGACAAGGATGGCAGCGCCCACGGCCAGCCCGAACGTCAGCCGAGGCGGGGCGGGGCTGCGACTTCGCGGGTGCAGGGCTGCGCTTTCGCGGGTGCGGGGGTGCGACCTCGTGGGACCCTCGTGGGGTGAGCTTCGACGAGGTCATGGAACTGGTCGTGCGCGGCTTCGAGGTCGGCGGCGTGGTCGTCCTGATCGTCGGCTCGCTGGCGGCGTTCGTCCGGGCGGGGGCGTCGTGGCGACGCGACGGGCGGGCCGGGGTCTACGAGCGCGCACGCCGCGACGTGGGGCGGGCCATCCTGCTCGGGCTGGAGCTGCTGATCATCGCCGACATCGTGCTCACGATCACGGTCGACCCGACCGTGGAGAGCGCGCTCACGCTCGGCCTGATCGTGCTGGTGCGGACCTTCCTGAGCTTCTCGCTCGAGGTCGAGCTGGAGGGCGTGTGGCCGTGGCGCCGCGCCGCCGCGGAGGTCCCGGGCCGATCCCTTCCGGACGCGTGACCGTGCGCGAGCCCGACGGATCGCCGTTCCTCTGGTACCACTGAGACATGCCGACACCGCCGGAGCTCGACCTCGCACGCATCGCCCGCTACTGCGCCGATGCGGTCCCCGTGGAGCTCCAGAACCAGGTCCGGGTCGAGATGCGACGGCGCGGCAACACGGTCACGATCGTGGAGTGTCGACCCCCGTGGCGGGAAGAGCTCGGGCCCGAGTGGACCGAGAATCCGCAGGCCCGGATGAAGTACGACGCCACGCTCCGGGGCTGGACCCTCTACTGGTTCGATCGCAACTCCAAGGCCCATCGCTACGACCTGATCGAACCCGGCCAGCCGGTCATCGCGATCCTCGACGAGGTGAAGCGCGACCCGACCGCAATCTTCTGGGGCTGACCGCTGATGCGCGTCCTGGTCCTGACCGGCGCCGGCATCTCCGCCGAGAGCGGGGTGCCGACGTTCCGTGATGCCGACGGGCTGTGGGAGGGACACAACCCGATCGACGTGGCGACGCCCGAGGCGTACGACGCCGACCCGGACCTGGTGCACCGGTTCTACGACGCGCGCCGGGCCTCGCTGACGCGGGTCGCACCCAACGCCGCCCACACGGCACTGGCCCGGCTCGGGCAGCACCTCGGCGACGACCTGCTCGTCGTCACCCAGAACATCGACGACCTCCACGAGCGGGCCGGTTCGCAGCACGTGCTGCACATGCATGGCCGGCTGCGCTCGGCCTGGTGCATTGCGTGCGACGAGCGGAGCCACTGGACCGGTCCGCTGGGCGACCGGCCACCGTGTCCGGCGTGCGGCCGGCCACACTTGCGGCCCGACGTGGTGTGGTTCGGGGAGGTGCCGCACGGGATGGAGGAGATCGAGCGGGCGCTCTGGGCCGCCGACCTGTTCGTCTCCATCGGCACCTCGGGGCTGGTCTACCCGGCCGCCGCGTTCGTGCAGTACGCCGCGGCCCAGGGCACCCCGACCCTCGAGCTCAACCTCGACGCCAGCGACACCAGCGACTCCTTCACCGAGTCGCGCCGCGGCCCGGCCACCCAGCTGGTGCCTGCGTGGGTGGACGAGCTCCTGGACTAGCGGGCGATCTCAGCCAGCAGCAGCGACCGGTAGCGGCCGTCGGTGTCGTCGACGCCGAGCCGCGGAATCCATTCGCCGAGCATCGACGCGAACAGGGTGCCGCTGTCGATGACGCGGGGGTCCATGTGGCCGAAGACCTCGAGGGTCACGGTGCCGTAGAGCGTCGCCCACGCCTGCATGAACAGCCACACCATCCCGAGGTGACCCTCGGGGATGGCCTCCACGTCGACCGGGAACAGCGGCTCCTGCAGCGCCTCCCCGACGACCGGGTCGAGCTCGTCGACGTCGGGGTGCTCGAAGTGGGTCCGGTGCCAGACCTCGATCATCAGCTGGTGGAAGTAGAGCCCGGACGTCCACGCCGTGATCACCTCGGGCCGGCGGTGGCAGTGCGACTCGGCGACCGGGTTGGCGAACACCAGCGAGAACTCCGCCACGTTGCCGAGCGCCCAGCGCCGGAAGGCGACCGAGGCGCAGATCAGCTGGGCCACCGGGTCGTCGGCCGGCTGGGTCCCGGCGGCCTCGCGGAACCCGTCGGTCGCCGCCTTGTCGATCTCGAACGCCACCAGGTCGACCAGCTCCTGGTAGCTCGCGACGTAGCGGTAGAGCGCCGGCGCGGTCATCCCCATCCGGGACGCGACCGCCCGCAGCGACAGGTCGTCGCCCTCGCGCAGCAGGTCGCGCGCCGACGCCACGATCTCGTCGTACGTCGCCTCCCGCTGCCGCTCTCGTCGGGTGAGGGGCTGGGTGCTGGTGTGGGTCACCGGGTCTCCGATCCGTCCTTGACGCGAGCAGTTTACACCGTTTACGGTTTACACCGTTCACTTTCCTGAAGGGTGTGTGTCCGATGCTGGATCGCTGGAGTCGAGTGCTCGTCCGTCGTCCGCTCGCCGTGCTGCTCGCCGGCTTCGCGCTGACCCTCGCCGCGGGGGCCTACGGCGCCGGTGTCTTCGGGTCGCTGTCCCAGGGCGGCTTCGACGACCCGGACTCCGAGTCGGCGCAGGCCCTGGTCCGCGAGCGCGAGACGGTCGGCAACCACGGCGTCGACGTCGTCGCGATCTACTCCAGTGACGACCTGCGGGTGCAGGACCCGGAGTTCCGGCAACGGGTCGAGGACACCCTGGCCGACCTTCCGGCGGGGACCACCACCCAGGTGGTGACCTACTACGACACGCAGTCGCCGGACCTGGTCAGCGACGACGGGCACAGCACCCAGGTGCTGATCTCGCTCGAGGGGGAGTCGCAGGACGACTACCTCGAGAGCTACGACGAGATCGCCGACGACCTCGAGGCCGAGGGGCTGCAGACCCAGCTCGCGGGCAGGTTCGCGATCTTCCAGGACGTCAACGAGCGCACCGAGCAGGACCTGCGCCGGGCCGAGACCATCTCGCTGCCTCTGGTCGCGATCCTGGCGGTGCTGATCTTCGGCAGCCTCGTGGCCGCCTCGATGCCGGTCCTGGTCGGCGCGCTGGCCGTCGTCGGCGCGATGGCCGTGATCCGGCTGCTGACCGTGTTCACCGACGTGTCGATCTTCTCGATCAACGTGATCACCCTGCTCGGGATGGGCCTGGCGATCGACTACGCGCTGTTCGTCGTGAGCCGGTTCCGCGAGGAGCTCGCGCGCTACCGCGACGACGACCCGGCGGCGGTCGGCGGCGCGCTGACCACGACGATGCGGACCGCCGGCCGGACCGTGCTGTTCTCCGGCCTGACGGTCGCCGCGGCGATGTCGTCGCTGCTCGTCTTCCCGCAGGCGTTCCTCCGCTCCATGGGGTACGGCGGGGTCGCGGCCGTGCTGGTGGCGATGCTCGCGGCCCTGACCGTGCTGCCCGCGACGCTGCGGCTGCTCGGGCGGCGCATCGACCGCGGCCGGGTGTTCCGGCGCCGCCGCCCGGTCGAGGACGGCAGTGGTGCCTGGGCCCGGATCGCGGCCGGCGTGATGCGGCGTCCGGTCCTGGTGCTCGTCGCCGTCACGGCCGGGCTGCTGGTCCTGGCCTCGCCGTTCCTCGGCGTGAAGTGGGGTTCGGTCGACCACCGGATCCTGCCCCACGACGCGCCGTCGTACGTCGCCACCGAGAAGCTCGCCGACGAGTTCGGCTCGGAGACCTCGACCGCGACGGTGGTGCTCGACGGCACCGACCCGGCCGACGTCCGCACCTACACCCGCGACGTCGAGGCGGTCGACGGCGTGACCGCGGTGCAGCCGGTCGCAGACGACGGCGACGTGACGCTGCTGCGGGCCTCGTGGGAGGGCAACTCGCAGACCCAGCGCTCCCAGGACCTGCTCGTCGACCTGCGCGACGTCGAGCCGGCCAGCGGCGAGGCGCTGGTGGCCGGGCTGACGGCCGAGACCGTCGACCTCGAGGCCTCGGTCGCCGAGCACCTGCTGTGGATGGGCCTGGTCGTGCTGGTCGTCATGGTGGTGCTGCTGTTCCTCGCCTTCGGGTCCCTGGTGCTGCCGTTCAAGGCGGTGCTGATGAACGCGCTGTCGATCACCGCGTCGTTCGGCGTCGTCACCTGGATCTTCAGCGACGGCAACCTGGAGGGTCCGCTCGACTTCACCTCGCAGGGGTTCCTCGACCTCACCAACCCGATCCTGATGCTGGCCATCCTGTTCGGGCTGTCCATGGACTACGAGGTGTTCCTGCTGTCGCGGATCCGCGAGCAGTGGGACGCGACCCACGACAACGACCTCGCGGTGGCCACCGGTGTCCAGAAGACCGGCGGCATCATCACCTCGGCCGCGCTGCTGTTGATGGTGGTGATCGGGGCCTTCTCGTTCAGCGACGTGCTGTTCATGAAGATGATCGGCGTCGGCATGCTGGTCGCGATCGCCGTCGATGCGACCGTGGTCCGGGCGCTGCTGGTCCCGGCGACCATGAAGCTGCTCGGTCGCTGGAACTGGTGGGCACCCGGCCCGCTCCTCCGCTGGTGGGAGCGCTACGGCTTCCGCGAGGAACCGTCTGATGCGCGAGCCGTCACTCCTGCAGGTTCAGATGACGCCGACCCGTCGCTCGTGCAGGTTCAGTAGCAGCGCAACTGACGGCTCGGCGGGTTGCCAACATGCACAACTGACGGCTCGCGCTCAGTCGACCTGGGGCCGGAGGAGGACCCCGGCGTGCCCCGGGAGCCGGAGCCGGTCGGCCACCGCTGACCCCACCGGCTGGTCGGCGCCCGGGGTGGCGAACCCGACGGCGTACGTCACCCCGTCGGCGAGCGGTACGTCGACCGGCCGGTCGCCGAACGACGCCACGACCACGACGGCGTCGGCGCCGGTGCCCCGGCGTACGACGAGCCAGCGGGCCTCCTCGTCGACCTCCGTCGTCGTGGCCCGGAGGTCGGGGTCGGTGAGGGCGGGCAGCGTCCGGCGCAGCGCGGCCAGGGCACGGTAGACGCCGAGCAGGGTCCGGCCGCGGGAGGAGTCGAGCTCGGACCAGTCGAGCTTCGAGGACGCGAACGTCGCGGGGTCCTGGGGGTCGGGCACCTCGACGTCGCCCCACGCCATCCGCGCGAACTCGCGCCGGCGCCCCTCCGAGACCGCGCGGCCGAGCTCCTCCTCGGGATGGTCGGTGAAGAACGCGAACGGCGTCGACGCGCCCCACTCCTCGCCCATGAACAGCATCGGCGTGAACGGGGAGGTGAGCGTCACGAGTGCGGCGACGGCGAGCTGGTCGTCGTCGAGCTGGGCGGGGAGCCGGTCGCCGCGGGCCCGGTTGCCGACCTGGTCGTGGTTCTGGTTCGCGACGACCAGCCGCCAGCCCGGGGTCCGTGGGTCGAGCGGCGCCCCGTGGTCGCGGCCACGGAACGACGACCAGGTGCCGTCGTGGAAGAAGCCGTGCTGCAGCACCTTGGCCAGCGCACCGAGTGGCTCGAAGTCGGCGTAGTAGCCGTCGGTCTCCCCGGTCAGCGCGACGTGGAGCGCGTGGTGGAAGTCGTCGCTCCACTGGGCGTCGATCCCCAGCCCGCCCGCCTCGCGCGGCGTGACGACCCGCGGGTCGTTGAGGTCGGACTCGGCGACCAGGAACAGCGGCCTGCCGACGTACGCCGCCAGCGCGGCCACCTCGGTCGCCATCTCCTCCAGCAGGTGGGTCTCGCCCTCGTCGACCAGGGCGTGGACGGCGTCGAGCCGGAGCCCGTCGACGTGGAAATCGGCGAACCAGCCGCGCACCGAGTCGAGGATCAGCCGGCGCACCTCGTGGCTGCCCTCGCGGTCGAGGTTGACCTGGTCTCCCCAGGGGGTGTCGCCCTCGACCAGGTAGGGGCCGAGCAGCGGCAGGTAGTTGCCCGACGGCCCGAGGTGGTTGTGGACCACGTCCTGGACCACGCCGAGCCCGCGGGCGTGGCAGGCGTCGACGAAGCGCTGGTAGGCCGCCGGGCCGCCGTAGGGCTCGTGGACCGCCGACCACAGCACGCCGTCGTAGCCCCAGCCGTGGTCGCCGTTGAAGGCGTTGACGGGCATCAGCTCGACGAATCCGACGCCGAGGTCGACGAGGTGGTCGAGTCGCTCGATCGCGGCGTCGAGCGTGCCCTCGGGGGTGAAGGTGCCGACGTGCAGCTCGTAGACCGTCGCTCCGGCGAGCGGCCGGCCGTGCCACTGCTGGTCGGTCCAGTCGAAGGCGTCGGCGTCGAAGGTCCGCGACCGGCCATGGACGCCGTCGGGCTGGCGGCGTGACCGCGGGTCGGGGACCGGTGTCTCGTCGTCGTCGACGAGGTATCCGTAGTCGACCTCCCCGTCGGGGACCGGGCCGGCCGGCCGCCACCAGTCACCCGCCCCGCGAGCCATGTCGACCACGTCGTCGCCGACGGCCAGCCGCAGCCGCTGCGGTCGCGGCGCCCAGACGTCGAACCGCCCGCGCCGTCGCGGCTGCTCCGGCAGCGCCTCCAGCAGCGCCACGGGTCGGTCGGCCAGCAGGTCGGCGAGGCGCACGCTGCCGCGGCTGGTCACGACATCGCCGGTGAGCAGGTCGCGCCACCGGCCGGCGGGCAGCAGGAGGGTGGTGTCGCCCCAGCCGCCGCGTCGGGCCAGGCCGTGGGGGAGTCGGGTCACGACGGTGACCGTGCCGCCCCGGTCGAACGCCAGCACGTGAGCGGCCGCCTCGCCGCTCGCCGCGAGCGCGTCGTACGTCGTGAACAGCTCGGGCCGGTCGCGACGCAGACGCAGCGCCTCGCGGACCAGGTGGAGCTTGGGGTGGGTCGGTCGCGTCCTGCCCGACCAGCCGGCGGCGCACGTCGAAGTCGACCGGACGCCGGTTGTCGGGGTCGACCAGGCTGTCCTCGCGCAGCTCGGAGCCCTGGTAGACGTCGGGTACGCCGGGCATGGTGAGGCCGAGCAGCTTGGCGGAGAGCGCGTTGCAGCGGCCGGCGTCACCGACCTCCAGCAGCACCTCGTCGAGCACCGCCCGGACCCGCGCGTCGTCGAACGCCGCGTCGACCGCGGCGTGCACAGCCTGCTCGTAGTCCTCGTCGGGTGCGGTCCAGGTAGTCCGGTCGCCGGCCTCGCGCATCGCCTTCTCGGCGTACGCGTGGAGCCGCTCGCGCAGGGCGGGGTCGTCGGACCACGCACCGACGACCGCCTGCCACAGCAGGTTGCCGAAACCGGGGTCGGGCAGCGGGGCGAGGGTGAGCAGCCGGTCGAGGGCGTGGGCCCAGACGTCGGGGACCTCGGCGAGCACCGCGATCCGGGCCCGGACGTCCTCGGCGCGCTTGGTGTCGTGGGTCGAGGCTGCGGTCATCGCGTGCGGGCGCTCGGCCTGCCGGGTCGCCATCGCCTCGTGGAACTCCGCCGGGCTCACCGCGAACACCGACGGCTCACCGCCGACCTCGTTGAGCGAGGTCAGCCGCGCCCACCGGTAGAAGGCGCAGTCCTCGACGCCCTTGGCCATCACCATGCCGCTGGTCTGCTGGAACCGCTGGGTGGCCCCGGCGGCGCCGTCGCCGAGCACCGGGGCGACCGCGTCGAAGGTGTCGCTGAGGTCCGGCCGGTGGCGCCGGGCCGCGGTGAAGGCCTGCTCGAGGTGGTCGCGGCCCTCGGGGAGGTAGGAGCGGTAGACCGGGAAGCAGGCGAGCAGCTCGGCGACCGCGTCGACGACCTGCTCCTCCGGCACGTCGTCGGCGAGGAACGGTCGCAGCTCACGCGCGATCCGGCGGGTCTCGGTCAGCAGCGTGGTGTCGGCGACGGTGCGCTTGGTGCCGTGGGTCATCGCGTGCCAGTCGACCGGGGCTCCGCGCAGCCGGTCCTCGAGCGCACCGAGTGGCTGCTCGCCGGCCGGGTCGGTCAGCACCCGGTCGACCAGCGCGAGGGCGTCGTACCCGGTGGTGCCGGCGGTGGCCCACGAGTCGGGGAGCCGCTCGACCAGGGTGGTTCCTGAGGAGGGTGCTCCGCGCCCGTCTCGAAGGGCAAGGATCTTCTCGACCAGGACGTAGGCGCCGCCGGTCAGCTCGGCCAGGTCGTCGAGGTACTTGCCGGGGTCGCGCAGGCCGTCGGGGTGGTCGATCCGGAGCCCGTCGACGAGCCCGTCGTCGAACCAGCGCGCGACCTCCTCGTGGGAGCGTGCGAACCACTCGGCGTCCTCGACCCGGATCGCGGCGAGCGTGCTGACCGAGAAGAACCGGCGGTAGTTGAGCTCGGCGTCCCCGCGCCGCCACGAGACCAGCTCGTAGTGCTGCCGCGCGTGCACCGCGTCGGGGTCCGTCTCGTTGGGTCCCGCGGTTCCGGGCGCCAGCGGGAACCGTTGGTCGTGGTAGTGCAGCTCCCCGGCCAGCAGCCGCAGGTTGCGGATCGTGCCGTCGTCGGCGAGGTCGTCGTCGCCGACGACCGGCACCAGCACCCGGTCGCCGCCGGCCTCCCAGTCGATGTCGAAGGCGTCGGCGTACGACGAGTCGCGGCCGTGGGTGAGCACGTGCCACCACCAGGCGTTCTCCCACGGCCGGGCGATGCCGACGTGGTTGGGGACGATGTCGACGAGCACGCCCATCCCGAGCCGCCGGGCCTCGCTCGACAGGGCGGCCAGGCCCGCGCCCCGGCCGCGGCTCGGGTCGATCGCGGAGTGGTCGGCGACGTCGTACCCGTGGTCGCTGCCGGACTCGCTGGCCAGCACCGGCGACAGGTAGACCCAGTCGACGCCCAGGTCGTGCAGGTAGGTCAGGGTGCGCGCGGCGTCGAGCAGGTCGAAGTCCTCGGTGACCTGGAGCCGGTAGGTGCTGGTGGGGATGCGCACGCCGCTCATCCTGTCAGCCGGGCACACCCTCCCTCCGGGTGAGTGCCGCGCGGGCCTGCCGCCCCGCTGTCGGAGGTTGAGGTGCGAGCGGAGCGAGCCTCGAAACCCCGGGAGGTGTGCAGGGCGGTGACGACGGCTCAGCCGCCGTTGCCGGACTGCGCCTTGATCGAGGCGGCCACCGAGTGGTCGACCTCGACCTCGGGGGTGGTGTGCTGGCGGAGCACGACGACGCTGCGGCCGGCCAGCTCGACGACCGAGCCGGCGGCGTGGGGGTGGTCGTCGCCGAGCGCGTCACCGGTGTCGATGACGACGTCCCACGCCGCGGCGTACTCCTCCGGCGGCAGCGTGGCGGACACCGGGTCGGCACCGGCGTTGAACCACAGCAGGAAGTGGTCGTCGGTGACCGGGTTGCCGGTGGGGTCGGTGCCGGGGATGCCGTGGCCGTTGAGGTACATGCCGAGCACGTCACCGCCCTCGGCCTCCCAGTCGGCGCCCTCCATGGCCGTCGCGTCGGTGTCGAGCCAGACGATGTCGTTGAGCCGGGTGCCGTCGCCGGTGCGGACCGTGGTGCCGGTGAAGAACCGCTTGCGGCGGAACGTCGGATGGTCGGCGCGCAGCCGGGCGACCGCGGCGGTGAACTCCACCAGCGGCTGGTCGACCGTGTCCCAGTGCACCCACGACAGCTCGGAGTCCTGGGCGTAGGTGTTGTTGTTGCCCTGCTGGGTCCGGCCGAGCTCGTCGCCGTGCAGCAGCATCGGGACGCCCTGGCTGAGCAGCAGCGTGGTGATGAAGTTGCGTTGCGCCCGCGCCCGCAGCTCCAGCACCTCGGCGTCGTCGGTCGGTCCCTCGACGCCGTGGTTCCACGAGCGGTTGTGGCTCTCGCCGTCGTTGTTGTCCTCGCCGTTGGCGTCGTTGTGCTTCTCGTTGTAGGACACCAGGTCGCGCAGCGTGAAGCCGTCGTGGGCGGTCACGAAGTTGATGGAGGCGAACGGGCGCCGGCCCGAGTGCTCGTAGTAGTCCGACGACCCGGCCAGCCGGGACGCGAAGTCGCCGACCGACGGCTCGCCCCGCCAGAAGTCGCGCACGGTGTCGCGGTAGGCGCCGTTCCACTCCGTCCACAGCGGCGGGAAGCCGCCGACCTGGTAGCCGCCCGGGCCGATGTCCCACGGCTCGGCGATCAGCTTCACCTGGCTCACGACCGGGTCCTGCTGCACCAGCTCGAAGAACGTCGCCAGCTTGTCGACGTCGAAGAACTCCCGCGCCAGCGTCGCGGCCAGGTCGAACCGGAACCCGTCGACGTGCATCTCGGTGACCCAGTAGCGCAGCGAGTCCATGATCAGCTGCACCGAGTGGGGGTGGCGCACGTTGAGGCTGTTGCCGGTGCCGGTGTAGTCCATGTAGTAGCGCTGGTCGTCCTCGACGAGCCGGTAGTACGCCGCGTTGTCGATGCCCTTGAAGCTCAGCGTCGGGCCGAGGTGGTTGCCCTCCGCGGTGTGGTTGTAGACCACGTCGAGGATCACCTCGATGCCCGCGGCGTGCATCGCCTTGACCATCGCCTTGAACTCCTGGACCTGGTGGCCCTCACCGGCGGCGGCGTAGTCGGCGTGGGGCGCGAAGAAGGCCAGCGTGTTGTAGCCCCAGTAGTTGCGCAGCCCCTTGTCGAGCAGCGTGGAGTCCTGGATGAACTGGTGGACCGGCATCAGCTCGATCGCCGTGATGCCGATCTTCTGCAGGTGCTCGATCACCGCGGGGTGGGCGAGGCCGGCATAGGTCCCGCGGTACTGCTCGGGCACCTCCGGGTGCAGCTCGGTGAGCCCCTTGACGTGGGCCTCGTAGATCACCGTCTCGTTGTACGGCGTGCGGGGGCTGCGGTCGCCCTCCCAGTCGAAGTAGGGGTTGATCACCACGCCGAGGGTCATGTGGGCCGCGGAGTCGTCGTCGTTGCGGCTGTCGGGGTCGCCGAAGGTGTAGCCGAACAGCGACTGGTCCCAGTCGATCTCGCGGGTCGTCGCCTTGGCGTAGGGGTCGAGCAGCAGCTTGTGCGGGTTGCAGCGCAGACCCTGCTCGGGGTCGTAGGGGCCGTGGACGCGGTAGCCGTAGCGCTGTCCCGGCCCGACCTCGGGCAGGTAGCCGTGCCACACGTAGGCGTCGACCTCGGTCAGCTCGATCCGCTGCTCGGTGAAGCCGCCACGCGGCCCGACCTCGAAGAGGCAGAGCTCGACCCGCTCGGCGACCTCGCTGAACAGCGCGAAGTTGGTGCCGCGCCCGTCGTAGGTCGCGCCCAAGGGATAGGCGTTGCCGGGCCAGACCTGCACGTGGACCTCGTCTCTGGACGCGTGGGAACACGCCGGTTCGGGTTGGATCGATCCAAGGGTAGCGGTCGGCTCAGCGCCCGTTGGCACTGAAGTGCTGGTAGTCCTTCAGGGTGGTCCAGTCGCCGCCCCACTCCCAGCCGATGGCGGCGAACGCCGCGACCACCGGCCCATCGGCGGTCACCATGCCGGGCCGGACCCGGTCGCGGGCCAGATAGGCCGACGCCCGCTCCGGGATCACAAGGTCGTCGTGCCGGTAGGGGTTCTGGAAGGTGTTGACGTCGACCGCGAGCCCGTAGGCGTGCTGGGAGTACGACGTGCCGCCGGTGGTCGCCCGGCACACGAACCCGCCGGTGCCGTTGCCGTCGCCGGTCGGCGGCGCCTCCTCGTCCAGCGACTCCACGATGACCACCTGCTCCATCGGGAACCGTGCCGCCCAGAGCCGCCGGAAGACGGTGTCGAGGTCGTCGGCGACAGCGGCGTTGACCAGCAGCTCGCCGGTGTGCCGCTCGGCGTCGAAGCCGCGGAACGTCAGCCGCAGCCACGCCAGCTCGTCCCGCGCGACCGGGCAGCCGGGCTCCCACGTCGACCGGTCCACCACCCGCCGGGGTGCCGGCGAGACGATCCGCGACGCGTACCCGGACCCGGGCAGCATCGGCACCGTGTCGGGGAGGGTGAAAGCGCGCCGGCGCAGCTCCGGTGGGGTCGGCCGGACCACGCCGTAGCCGTCGGGACGCTCGGGCAGCTCGCGCTCGAACAGCCACGGCGGCCGGGTGCTGCCTGCGCCGTACGCCGCGGTGGCCAGGGTCCCGTCGGTGCTCTCCGGTCCCGTGCCGCGCGGGGTGGGCGCCACCGTCGCGCCCGGGGCGCGCTCCTGGGCCTCCGGCCGCGGCGGGTCGCCGTCCTGCGCCGCCGGTCCCGCGCAGCCGGGGGCCCCGAGCAGGAGCGCTGCGGCCAGGGCGACGGTCGCGCGGCGCGGAGTCCTCACGGGTCCGACGCTACGGGGTCACGCCGCGGGCAGCAGGACCGTGAAGGTGGTGCCGACCCCGAGCTCCGACGTCACCCGGATCCGGCCGCCGTGGCGGGTGGTGATCCGCTGCACGATCGCCAGGCCGAGGCCGGTGCCGGGCCGGGCGAGGGCCTCGGGGTTGGTCGACCGGAAGAAGTCGCTGAAGAGGTGGTGCTGGTCGTCGACCGAGATGCCGATGCCGTTGTCGGCGCACTCGAACACGACGTGGTCGCCGGCCCGCGCGAGCCCGAGCCGCACCTCACCACCGGGCCGCGAGTACTTGACCGCGTTGCCGACCAGGTTGCTGACCAGGCGGCTCAGCTCCTCCCGGTCGCCGGTCACGGCCAGGTCGGACCGGTGGTGACCGAGCAGGACCCGCGGCCCGTCAGCGGGCGCGGTGAGGCCGACGTCCTCGACCACCTCGGCGAGGATCGGCGTGAGGGGCACCCGGCCGCGGGAGGGCGGCAGTGCGGCGGTCTCCATCCGGCTCAGCAGCAGCAGGTCGTCGGCGAGGCAGCGGAGCCTCGCCGAGCTCCGTTCCATGGCCGTGAGCGAGCGGCCGACCGGCTCGGGCAGGCCGGGGATCCCGTCGAGCATCTCCAGGTGGCCGGTGATCACGCCCAGCGGGTTCTTCAGCTCGTGGGCGACGGTCGAGATCAGCCGCGAGCGGTGCTCGTCGAGGCGGGTCAGCTCGGCGATCAGCTGCCGCTCGCGGTCGTGCGCCCGGGTGTTGAGGATGGCGCGCCCGAGGTCGTGACCGACCTCGAGCGCGGCGACGCTCTCGCTCTGGGTCCAGCGCGCCTCGCCCACCCGCCGGGCGAGCAGCATCACCCCCAGCGGCTCCGGTCCGGCCCCGATCGGGGCGAGCACCAGCGCCCCGGTGCCGTGCCGGGCCAGGTGGTGGCCGAGCTCGGTGCGGTGGTCGGCGTGCAGCCGGTCGTCGCCCCATACCTGTCCGGGCTCCGCGATCACCACCGTCTGCGCCGACCAGGCCCGGCGGGCCGCGTCGGTGACCGCGGTCATCAGCCCGGCCGGCAGCCGCACCGGGGAGTCGGGGTCGAGCTCCGGCGTCGGATCGGTGTGGACGACCACCGCGAGGTCGTCGGCCCGGAACCCGTCCGCGAGCAGCTTGCGGGTCTCGGGGAGGAGCTCGCGGTAGCCGAGCCGGCGGGACGCCGCCCGGACCACCTCCTGGGCGGTCGACGTCAGCCGGACCTGCTGGCTGAGCTCCTCGCGCTCGATGGCGGTCAGCACCGCCCGGACCACCAGCCGCAGGTCGATGTCGAGCCGCCGGAGCTCGGCGGGGCTCGGCCGCCGGCCCGAGTGGGGCTCGTCGAGGTACATCAGCGCGCGCAGCTGCCCGCGGTCGTCGACGATGCGCGCCACCAGGACGTCGAGGGCCCGCCACTGGTCTGGCGTCCCGGTGTCCTCGATGTCCGGGATCCAGCAGTACGCGCGCAGCTGCTCCACCGCCTCGCGGGTCAGCCACTCCTGGGCGACGAACGTCCACTCGCCGTACTCGGCGCCGAGGCCGAGGGTGAGCGCCATCGCGGAGAAGGGGGTGGCGCGCCGCAGCATCTCGTCGTCGGCGTCGTCGTTGCCGGCGATCGCGACGAACTCGAGCATGTCGTCGGGCCGCAGCACCTCGATCTCGCAGGTCCGGAACTCGGTCCGCTGCCGGGCGTCCTCGGCGATCAGCCGCAGCGCCGCGCGCGCTCCGTCGTAGCCCCAGCCGTCGTCCCGGGCGCGTGCGGTCGGTGTCGACTCGGTCATGGCGCGTGCTCCTCGGGCGATCGTGCGGCAAGGGTGGCACGCACCCGCGCCTCTTCGTGGCCGTTTGGGCAGACTCGCCGGTCGTGGTGACTCGCGAGTAACATCGGGGTCATGAAGCGCACGATCTACGACGAGGACCACGAGGCGTTCCGCAGCTCGGTGAGGGAGTTCCTCGACCGCGAGGTCACCCCCCACCTCGGGGAGCACGCCGAGGCCCACGGTCTGCCGCGGGAGTTCTGGTTGGCCGCTGGCAAGCAGGGCTTCCTCGGACTCGAGGTCCCCGAGCAGTACGGCGGCATGGAGGCCGGCGACTACCGGTTCAACGCCGTGCTGACCGAGGAGCTCGCCAAGGTCAACATGACCCTGCCGAGCTGCGTCGGCATCCACGCCGACATCGTGGCGCCGTACCTCGTCCACCTGACCAGCGACGAGCAGAAGGAGCGCTGGCTGCCGCGGTTCTGCAGCGGCGAGCTGCTGACCGCGATCGGCATGACCGAGCCGTCCGGCGGCTCCGACCTCGCCGCGCTGAGGACGACGGCCGTGCGCGACGGCGACGACTGGATCCTCAACGGCTCCAAGACCTTCATCACCAACGGCGGCTCGGCCGACCTGGTGGTCGTGGCCGCGCGCACCTCGCCGGAGAAGAAGGCCAAGGGCATCTCGCTGTTCGGGGTCGACACGACGACCGCGGGCTTCTCGGTCGGCCGGGTGCTCGACAAGGTGGGCCAGGACGAGTCCGACACCGCGGAGCTGGCCCTCGAGGACGTGCGGGTCAGCAACGACGACCTGATCGGCGAGCTCGACACCGGCTTCATCTCGATGATGCAGTTCCTGCCGCAGGAGCGGCTCGGCTCGGCGGTCACCAACCTCGCCCACGCCGCCCAGATCCTCGACGAGACCGTCGGCTACGCCCAGGAGCGCAAGGCGTTCGGACAGCCCATAGGCTCCTTCCAGAACACGCAGTTCCTGCTGGCCGACCTGGTCACCCGGGTCGAGGTGACGCAGGCGTACGTCGACCAGTGCGTCCTCGCGCACACGCGCGGCGAGCTGACCGCCGTCGACGCGGCCAAGGCGAAGTGGTGGACCTCGCAGGTCCAGAACGACGTCCTCGACCACTGCGTGCAGGTCTACGGGGGCTACGGCTACATGAACGAGTACCGGGTCGCCCGTGCCTGGCGCGACGCCCGGGTCACCAAGATCTGGGCCGGCTCCAACGAGATCATGAAGATGCTGATCGGCCGCGACCTCGGCCTGTGACGCCTGGCCGGTGCCTCAACCTCCGGCGTGCGGGCCTCGGAGGTTGAGGTGCGAAGGCCCCCCGGGCCTGAGCCTCGAAACCCGGGGACCGTGGGCAGGGCGGTGAGCGCAGCCTGTCCTTGCTTGCGGGGCACCGGCTCGCCGCCGACGATGAGGCCATGACCAGCGACGCGTGGCCGGACGTCGACGTGGGGCCGCACGCCGACGAGCCGCACGCCCGCGGCATCGCGCCCCGGCTCAACTGGCTGCGGGCCGGCGTCCTCGGCGCCAACGACGGCATCGTCTCCACCGCCGGACTGGTGATGGGCGTCGCGGGCGCGACCGACAGCTCGACGACGATCGCCATCGCCGGTGTCGCCGGCCTCACCGCGGGCGCGCTGAGCATGGGTGCGGGGGAGTACGTCTCGGTCAGCACCCAGCGCGACTCGGAGGAGGGGCTGCTCGCCAAGGAGCGGCGCGAGCTGGCCGAGGACCCCGATGACGAGCTCGCCGAGCTCGCCGGGCTGTACGTCGAGAAGGGGCTCAGCGAGGACCTCGCGCTCCAGGTCGCCCACGAGCTCACCGCGCACGACGCGCTGGGCGCCCACGCGGAGGTCGAGCTCGGGATCGACCCCGACGCACTCACCAACCCCTGGCACGCCGCCTGGGCGTCGATGCTCGCGTTCACGCTCGGCGCGCTGCTGCCCCTGCTCACGATCACGCTCACCCCGCCCGGGGCACGGATCTGGGTGACCGTCGCGGCCGTCGTCGTCGCCCTCGCCCTCACCGGCTGGACCAGCGCCCGACTCGGCTACGGCCGGATGGCCCCCGCCGTCGTACGCAACGTCGCCGGAGGTGCCTTCGCCATGGGCGTCACCTACCTGATCGGCTCGCTGCTCGGCACCCAGGTGGGCTGACCGCCGCGGCCTTTCGGGGTACTCCAGTGAGAAGTGGCCCCTCTTGACGGCGTGTCAGGGGCCATTCGTCACTGGACTACCGTTCCCACGCATGCGGATGTTCGTGGCGCTCCGGCCTCCGGAGGAGGCGATCGAGCACCTCGACGAGTTCCTCGCCGTACGCCGCGAGGCCGGACCCTTCCGGTGGACGCTGGCCGAGCAGGTCCACCTCACGCTCGCGTTCCTGGCCGAGGTGCCCGACCGCAGGCTCGACGACCTCGTCGAGCGGCTCGGCCGGGCCGCAGGACGGCGTACGCCGGTGACGACCCGGATCGCCGGCGGCGGGGCGTTCCCGAACGCCGGCCGCGCCCGGGTGCTCTGGGCGGGTCTCGCCGTCGACGAGACGGGCCGCACCGAGCTGGGCCGGATGGCCACCGGTGCCCGCGCGGCGGCCACCAAGGCCGGCATCGCGGTCGACGGCCAGCGGTTCCGCCCCCACCTGACGGTCGCCCGGCTCGGCCGGCCCGCCGAGGTGTCGTCGTGGGTCCGGCTGCTCGACGCCTACGAGGGCCCGGAGTGGTCGACGACGACCGTGTCCCTGGTCGCCTCGCACCTCGGCCAGGGTCCACGCAACCGGCCCCGGCACGAGGTGGTCGAGGAGCTCGACGTGGGATGAATCTCCCCGCCGCGCGGTGAGATGCCTGTCCGGAGGTCGGGATCTCCCCTAGGTTCGGCTGCGTGAGGATCGCAGTGGCACGGGAGTCCAGGGACGGCGAGGCCCGGGTGGCGATGGTGCCCGAGCTCGTCGGGAAGCTCACCGAGCTCGGCTACGAGGTCGCCGTCGAACCGGGTGCCGGCAGCCACGCACTCCTCTCCGACGAGGAGTACGCCGAGGCTGGCGCCGTGCTCGACGAGGCGGCCTTCGACGGCGCGACGCTCGTCATCTCGGTGCAGCCGCTCGACGTCGCCACCGCCCGCCGGCTCCCGGCCGGCACCTCCACCCTGTCCTTCCTGCCGACCCAGCTCGAGCAGGAGCTGGTCGCCGCCTACCGCGACGCCGGGGTCACCTCCTATGCCCTCGAGCTGGTGCCCCGGATCTCGCGGGCCCAGTCGATGGACGCGCTGTCGTCGCAGGCGCTGGTCGCCGGCTACCGGTGCGCGATCGTGGCCGCCGGGATGCTGCGCCGGTTCTTCCCGCTCAGCATGACCGCGGCCGGCACCGTGCAGCCCGCCCAGGTCGTCGTCCTCGGCGCCGGCGTCGCCGGCCTGCAGGCGATCGCCACCGCGCGGCGCCTGGGCGCGGTCGTCCAGGCCTACGACGTCCGCGCCGCCGCCGCCGAGGAGATCGCGTCGATGGGCGCCAAGCCGATCGAGCTCGACCTCGAGACCCTCGAGGGCACCGGCGGCTACGCCCGGGAGATGACCGACGACCGGGCGGCCCGGCAGCGCGAGCTGATGGCGCCGTACGTCGCCCAGGCGGACGCCCTCATCACGACCGCCGCGGTGCCCGGTCGGTCGGCGCCGACGCTGGTCACCCGCGACATGGTCGAGCTGATGTCGCCGGGGTCGGTCGTGGTCGACCTCGCGGCCGAGTCGGGCGGCAACGTCGAGGGCTCCGAGGCCGGCGAGGTGGTGCGGATCGGCAACGCCCAGGTCTGGGGCGGCCGCAACGTGCCGAGCCAGATGCCGGGTCCGGCGTCCCGGCTGCTCGCCCAGAACGTCGTCAACCTGGTCACCCTGATGACCGCCCGCGACGAGGAGGAGGGGACGACGTCCTTCGCCCCCGACCCCGACGACGAGATCGTCGCCGGCGCCTGCGTCACGCGCGACGGGGCGATCCTGCACGAGCCCACCCGCCTCGCGGTGGAAGGAGAACCGGTCCATGAGTGAGCCGATCGTCTGGCTGACGATCTTCGTCCTCAGCGTCTTCGTCGGCATCGAGGTGATCTCCAAGGTCTCCTCGACCCTCCACACGCCGCTGATGTCGGGCGCCAACGCGATCCACGGCGTGATCCTGCTGGGCGCGATCATCGTCACCGCACACGCCCACGGGGTGGCGCTGGTGGTGGGTCTGGTCGCGATCGTGCTGGCCGCGGTCAACATGGTCGGCGGCTTCGTGGTGACCGATCGGATGCTGCAGATGTTCACGCGCAAGAAGCCCAAGAAGGAGGCGGCCGCGTGATCCCCACCTGGGCCCAGCTGACCTACCTGCTCTGCGCGGTCGCCTTCATCCTCGCCCTCAAGGGGCTCTCGGGGCCACGCACCGCCCGCACCGGCAACCTGATCGGCGCCGGGGCGGCCGTGGTCGCCTGCGCGCTGCCGTTCTTCTACATCAAGGAGATGGACAACGTCCCCCTGATCCTGGCCGCGATCGCGGTCGGCACGGTGGGCGGCGTCTACGGCGCCCGCACGGTCCAGATGACCCAGATGCCGCAGATGGTGGCGCTGTTCAACGGGGTCGGCGGCGGCGCCGCCGCCCTGGTGGCACTGCTCGAGCTCGAGGAGGTCATCGACACCGGCGCCGCCGACGCGGTCGGCTGGTTCGTGCTCGCCGCGACCGCCTTCACGGTGGTCATCGGGTCGGTGTCCTTCGCCGGGTCGGTGGTCACCTTCGCCAAGCTGCAGGAGCTCATGACCTCGCGGCCGGTGGTGTTCCCGGGACTCGCCGTGGCGTTCGGCGGATCTCTGCTGGCGGCGGTCGCGCTGTCGGCGTACCTGGTCTCCGAGCCGGTGATGTGGGTGGGGATCCTGCTGGGCCTGATCGGCCTCGGCTTCGGGTTGCTGCTCGTGCTGCCGGTGGGCGGCGCCGACGTCCCGATCGTGATCTCGCTGCTCAACGCGTTCACGGGCCTCACGGTCGCCGCCGGCGGCTACGTCCTGTCCAACACCCTGCTGCTCGTGGCCGGCACGCTCGTCGGTGCGTCCGGAACCTTCCTCACCCTGCTGATGGCCCGGGCGATGGGCCGCTCGGTCGCCAACATCCTGTTCGGGGCGCTCAAGGGTGGGTCCACCCTGGGTGGCGGCGAGGCCTCCGACCGGCCGGTGCGGTCCGCCAGCCCCGAGGACGCCGCGATCATGCTGGGGTACGCCGACCGCGTGATCATCGTCCCGGGCTACGGCCTGGCGGTCGCCCAGGCGCAGCACGCGCTGCGCGAGCTGGTCGACGTCCTCGGCGAGCGCGACATCCAGGTCGACTACGCGATCCACCCCGTCGCCGGCCGGATGCCCGGCCACATGAACGTGCTGCTCGCCGAGGCGCAGGTTCCCTACGAGCAGCTGCGCGAGATGGACGACATCAACGACGACTTCAAGGACGCCGACGTGGTCCTCGTCGTCGGCGCCAACGACGTGGTCAACCCGGCTGCCAAGACCACCCCGGGTGCACCCATCTACGGGATGCCCATCCTCAACGCCGACCAGGCCAAGCAGATCGTGTTCATGAAGCGGTCGATGCGGCCCGGGTTCGCCGGCATCGAGAACGAGCTGCTCTTCGACGAGAAGACCTCGCTGCTGTTCGGCGACGCCAAGGAGACGATGGGCAAGCTGCTCAACGCGGTCAAGGCGCTCTAGCCCCGATTCTCCTGCGGTGGCTGCGGCGCCGCCCCAATACTTCCCGGGACGGGCCCACCGACGGGCCCGGGCATGGGGAGGGTCGAGTGTCACGGGAGATCCGACGCCACCGGGTGGCGCTCCTGCTGGCCGCCGTGCTCGCCTCCCCGTGGGCACTGCTCAATGCGGCCGACACCGCGAGCGGGGTGCCCGCCGCATGGCCGGCCGCGGGACTGCTGACCGGCCTGCTCGTCATCGCCGACCCCGGCCGGGGCGCCGTGGTGAGCGCCCTCGGTGGCGCGCTGCTCGTGGTCGCCCACCTGCTGGTCGGGACGCCGCGCTGGTCGCCCTGGGCTCGGCCTGCTCCTCGGTGGTCGGGTCGTGGGTCGCGTGGTGGCGGCTGCGCCGCGGGCTCGGCCCGCGCCCGGTCGACCTGGTCGAGGAGGGCGACGTCTCGCGCCTGATCGGCGCGGCCACGCTGGGCTCGCTGGTGGCCGCCGCCGGCGTCGGCGTGACGCTGTTCGCGGCCGGCGTCCCGAACCCGGTGCTCGCGGCCGTCGCTGTCTTCGGCACCCATGCGGCGGCCCAGCTGATGCTGCTGCCGCTGTTCCTCGGGGGACCGGCGTTCGCGCCGTACGCCCCCGCGCCGTGAGCGGCTGGTGCAGCTGGTGCTGACCCTCGGCGTGACCGCCCTGGTCCTCGGCTTCGCGGCGGCGCCGCCGCTGGTCTTCGCGGTGATGCCGATGTTCGCGTGGCTGGCGTTCCGCGGCACGCTGCGCGAGGCCAGCCTGCTGCTCCTCGGAGTCGGCACGATCGCCACCGTCGTCACCACCCTCCAGCTCGGACCGGTGCACGGGCTCGGCGTCCGGTACGACGTCCCCGCCGAGCTGGTCGTCGGCTACCTCCAGCTGTTCCTGCTCGACTGTGCGCTGATCCTGCTGCCGCTCTCCGTCATGACCACCCAGCAGCGGATGGCCGCTGCCCGGGCCCGTTCCCGCCAGCAGACGCTGGCGCGGCTGGTCGACGCGGCCACCGGCTCGGCGGTGCTCTCCGTCGCGAGCGACGGCCGGGTGGTGGTCTTCAACCCGGGGCCGAGGCGATGCTCGGCCGCGCCGCCGCGGACGTGGTCGGCGAGGTCGCCGACACGTTCTTCAGCGACGTCGAGCTCGGCCGGCAGGCCGCCCGGCTCGGCAGCCGCCCGCTGTTCGCCGACCTCTGCGCCGCCTCGGTCGCGGCCGACGACGACCGCCACCTGTGGCACGTGCGGCGGCCCGACGGCGAGAGCCGCACGTTGTCGATGGTGGTCACCGAGGTGCAGGACGAGCTCGGTGACCGCTCGGGCTACCTGTGCGTGGCCGACGACGTGACCGAGCGCGAGGCCGCCCACTCCGCCCTGGTCGCGGCCCTCGACCACGAGCGGTCCGCCGTCGAGCGGCTGCAGGACCTCGAGCAGGTCAAGGCCGACTTCGTGGCGACGGTCAGCCACGAGCTCCGCACCCCGCTCACCAGCATGATCGGCTACGTCGAGCTGCTCGAGGACGGCGCCGTCGGTGAGCTGTCCGCCGACCAGCGGGCGGTGATGAACCGGCTCGAGCGCAACGGCCGCCGGCTGCTGCTCCTCGTCGAGGACCTGCTGCTGCTCTCCCAGATCGAGGCGCGGCAGATGCGGTTCCAGCCGCTCGAGTGCGACCTGCGCGACACCGCGCGGGCGGCGTACGACGCGCTCGGGCCGCTGCTGGCGACCCGCCACCTCGACATGGTGCTGCGGCTGCCCGACGTGCCGGTGCTGCACGAGGGCGATCCGGAGCACGTCGAGCGGCTGGTGCTCAACCTGGTCAGCAACGGGGTGAAGTTCACTCCCGACGGTGGGCGCGTCGAGCTGGTGGTGAGCGATCTCGGCGACACCGTCGAGGTGGTGGTCCTCGACACCGGCATGGGCATCCCGGCCGACGAGCAGGACCAGCTGTTCACCCGGTTCTTCCGCGCCCTCGACCGCGACCGCGCAGGCCATCCAGGGCACCGGCCTCGGGCTCACGATCGTGCAGGCGATCGTCGAGCGCCACGGCGGCCGGATCGCGGCGTCGTCCAGCGAGGAGGTCGGGACGACGGTGTCGGTCAGCCTCCCGAAGCGGGTGACCGCCGGGGTGAGTCAGTCGGCGACGCCGTAGAGCCGGTCGCCCGCGTCGCCCAGGCCCGGCACGATGTAGCCCTTGTCGTTGAGCTTCTCGTCCATGGCGCCGGTCACGACGGTCACCGGGACGTCGAGGTCGGCGAGCTCCTCCTCCACCCGGGCGATGCCCTCGGGCGCGGCGAGCAGGCACAGCGCTGTGATGTCGTTGGCCCCGCGGTCGGTGAGGAAGCGGATCGCCGCGGCGAGGGTGCCGCCGGTCGCCAGCATCGGGTCGAGCACGTAGCACTGTCGCCCCGACAGGTCGTCGGGCAACCGCTCGGCGTACGTCGACGCCTCCAGCGTCTCCTCGTTGCGGACCATGCCGAGGAACCCGACCTCGGCCGTCGGCAGCAGCCGCATCATCCCGTCGAGCATCCCGAGGCCCGCCCGCAGGATCGGCACGACCAGCGGCTTGGGCCGGGCCAGCTTGACGCCGGTGGTCGGGGCGACCGGGGTGGTGATCTCCTTCGGCGAGACGCGCACGTCGCGGGTGGCCTCGTAGGCGAGCAGCGTCACCAGCTCGTCGGCCAGCCGGCGGAACGTCGGCGAGTCGGTCGTCTCGTCGCGCAGGTAGGTCAGCTTGTGGGCGATGAGCGGGTGGTCGGCGACGTGCGTGCGCATGGCCCGGAGCCTAGGGCACGTGGCTGTCTGCACCGGCGGGAAGGCACTGGACCGTCCGCCGACGTCTCTGACAGTCTGGAACCGTCAGACGCAACGGGGAAGGGGGAAGGAGATCCGTGATGGCCGACCAGCTGGACGGCGTCGACTTCGCCCTTGCCGCCTACCGTGAGGAGGGCGTCTGGCAGCTCCAGGAGCTCGCCCACGACGTGCTCTCCGACGTCGACACGCTGTCCCATGCGCTGCGCCGGTTCCCCGGTGACGGCGGTGCGGTGGGCATGGTCGCGATCGACGAGGACTTCTTCCTGGTCGTCCGGGTGGCCGGCGCCTCGACCCGGGTGCTGCTCTCCGACATCACGGCGGCCGACGAGTGGGAGCTCGCGGCCTCGGCGGTCGACCACCTCGGTCTCCCGCCTCCGGAGGACGAAGACGCCCAGGTGCCTGCCGGCGACCTCGACCTGCTCGGCGACCTCGGGATGCCCGCCATGGACATGGGTGTGCTGCTCGACGACTTCGACCTCTACCCCGACGAGATGCTCTCCGACGTGGCCCGGCGGCTGGGCTTCGGCGCGCTGTTCGACGAGCACGTCGGGCTGACCTCGGCCTGAGCGTGACGGCGTACGACGCTGCCATGGGGGCGGCCCTCGACGAGGCACGCGCCGCCCTGGCCACCGGCGACGTCCCGATCGGCGCGGTCGTCGTCGACGCGTCCGGCTCGGTCGTCGGCGTCGGTCGCAACGTGCGGGAGGCGCAGGCCGACCCGACCGGCCACGCCGAGGTGGTCGCGCTGCGCGCCGCCGCGGCCCACCGCGAGGAGTGGCGGCTCGACGGCTGCACGCTCGTGGTCACCCTCGAGCCGTGCACGATGTGCGCGGGCGCGGCGGTGCTGGCCCGGGTCGACCGGGTCGTCTTCGGCGCCTTCGACCCCAAGGCGGGTGCTGTCGGGTCGCTCTGGGACGTCGTCCGCGACCGGCGGCTCAACCACCGGCCCGAGGTGGTCAGCGGCGTCCGCGCCGAGGAGTCGGCCGCGCTGCTCGAGGAGTTCTTCTCCGGTCACCGGTGAATCCGGGGCGTCCGCCCGGTCGGCCCCTCCATGAGCACCCTCGACCTGCGCGCTGCCGTGCGCGCGACCGCCGCCGTGGTCGCCGCCGTCCCCGACGACGCCCTCGACCGGAAGACCGCGTGTCCCGCGTGGTCGGTCGCCGACCTGCTCGACCACCTCGGCGGGCTCGCGGTCGCCTTCACGATGTCGGCGCGCAAGCAGCCGCTCGACATGCCGGGCGGCCCGGTGGTCGACGGCTCCCGGCTCGAGCCCGCCTGGCGCGACCGGATCGTCACCTCGCTCCACGAGCTCGGCGAGGCTTGGGCGACCACTCCCGGTGCCTTCGAGGGCCGGACCCAGGCGGGGCCGATCGAGATGGCCGCGAGCGAGGCGGCTCTCGTCGCCCTCAACGAGGTCGTCGTCCACGGCTGGGACCTCGCGGCCGCCACCGGCACGCCGTACGACACCGACCCGGAGGCCGTCGCCGCGTGCCGTGCCTTCGTCGAGTCGTTCGCCCCGCCCGGCGCGGACGACGGCGGCCTGTTCGGACCCCGGGTCGCCGTCCCCGACACCGCCACCGAGCTCGACCGGCTGCTCGCGGCCGCCGGTCGCCACCCCGACTGGACCGCCTGACGAGACCCGTCTTCCGCGGTGCTGTGGCGGCCCCCGCGGCTGCTGACACCCGCGGAAGCACCCACACCACCGCGGCGGTCGGGCGTGGGGCAGGATTTCGGAGGGCCGACCGCCCTCCGGTAGCCTTCCCGGCGGTGGCGTGTCCGAGCGGCCTAAGGAGAACGCCTCGAAAGCGTTTGTGGGCGCAAGTCCACCGAGGGTTCAAATCCCTCCGCCACCGCCGGTCGATGTCGCACGACATCCCGAGCTCCCGGCCCCACGTCGATGGGTCCGGGAGCTCGTCATGTCGAGGCCGCCCGGGGTCCCAGCACCGACGCGACGAGCGGCTCGACCTCGTCGTGGCCGAGCGGGGTCGGGGTCATCAGGCGCCGGTAGAAGACGGCGCCCGCGAGCGCCTCGGCGGCGCGCTCCGGGTCGACCGACGGGTGGGTGCCGCCGGCGTCGCGCAGGCGGGCGAGGGCCTCGACCAGTGTCGCCCGGCGATGGGTGGTGTAGGTGTGGTGCAACCGCCGCAGTCCCGCGTCGCGCTCGGCGCCGTCGACCAGCGCGGGGAGGCAGTCGGACATCGGCGAGCCCATCATCGCGTCAGCAAGGTGGGTCACGATCGCGACGACCTGCTCACGCGGGTCGGCGGGCCGGTCGCCGGGGTCGGCCGTGGGCGGCACGTTGAGCGTCTCCATCGCCTCGGCGACCAGGCTGAGCCGGTCGTGGCCCAGCCGGTAGATGGTGCTGCGGGCGACCCCGGCCCGGGAGGCGACGCCGTCGATGGTGAAGCCGCCGTACCCCCGGTCGGCGAGCTCGGCCAGCGCGGCGGTGAGCACCCGCTCGCGGGAACGCCGCACCCGCGGGTCGAGCCGGCCCCCTTGACGCACCACCATGGAGCGAGCGTACTCTGCAACACTAGTGTTGCAGAGATTGGAGTCGTGTCGTGGAGCCGAGCGTGCGCTACATCGTGGACGACGTCCCGGCGGCCGTGGAGTTCTACGGGCTGCTGGGCTTCGAGAACGCCGGGCCCGACGTGCCGGGCTTCGCCCTCCTGCGGGGCCACGGGATCACCCTGCTGCTCAACAAGCCCGGGGCAGGAGGCGCCGGCCACCCGGCCGACGACGGCAGCCTGCCCGCGCCGGGGGGCTGGAACCGCTTCCAGCTGGTGGTGGCCGACGTCCGGGCCGAGGTCGGGCACCTCGAGCGGGCCGGCGTCGCGGTTCGGATGTCGGTCGTCGACGGGAACGCCGGCGCCCAGGCCGTCGTCGAGGACCCCTCGGGGAACCCCGTCGAGCTCTTCCAGCCGGCGGGCTAGTCTGCCGGTCCGTGACCCTTGAGGTGACCGTCGGTGCTGCCGACAGCGCCCTCGACGAGCGGCTCAGCCAGGAGCTCGACACCTTCAACTTCGCCGCGGTGGGCCGCGACGACCTCCGCGAGCTGACGGTCCGGGTCGACGACGACGGCGGCCTGGTCGCCGGCCTGAGCGGCTGGACGTGGGGCACATGTGCCGGCATCGGCATGTGGGTGCGGGAGGCCGACCGGCGGGACGGGTGGGGCGCCCGGCTGCTCGAGGCGGCCGAGCAGGAGGCCCGCGACCGCGGCTGCCGTCAGGTCCTGGTGTCGTCGTTCACTTTCCAGGCGCCGGAGTTCTACACCCGCCACGGCTACGTCGAGTTCGCGCGCTCGCCCGACCTGCCCGTCGAGGGCCAGGCCGACGTCCACTTCCTCAAGCACCTCTGACGACGGGCATCATGGCTCCATGACCGTACGCAGCGAGCGCGTCGGGCCGGTGACGATCGTGACGATCGACCGACCGGACAAGCGCAACGCCGTCGACCGGCGTACGGCCGACGACCTCACCGACGCGTTCGAGGCCTTCGAGGAGGACGACGACCAGCGGGTGGCGGTGCTCACCGGAGCCGGAGGGACGTTCTGCTCCGGCGCCGACCTGACCGCCCTGGACAACCGGGTCGAGCCCGACGGCCCCGGCCCGATGGGGCCGACCCGGATGCGGCTGTCGAAACCCGTGGTCGCCGCCGTCGAGGGGTACGCCGTCGCGGGTGGGCTGGAGCTGGCCGTCTGGTGCGATCTCCGGGTGGCGGCCGCCGACGCCCTCCTCGGGGTCTTCTGCCGCCGCTGGGGAGTTCCGCTGGTCGACGGGGGCACGGTCCGGCTGCCGCGGCTGGTCGGGACCGGCCGGGCGCTCGACCTCGTCCTCACCGGCCGTGAGGTCGGCGCCGAGGAGGCACTCCGGATCGGGCTGGTCGACCGGGTGGTCGAGCCCGGCTGCGCCCTGGACGCCGCCCTCGACCTCGCCCGCGGGCTGGCCACGCTGCCGCAGGAGTGCCTGCGCAACGACCGGATGTCGCTGCTCGCCGGCGAGGGCCGCAGCGTCGAGGACGCGATGCGCAACGAGCTCCGGCTGGGGCTCGCCTCCCTCGAGGCGGGGGCCGCCGCGGGTGCGGCCCGGTTCGCCGCCGGTGCCGGTCGTCACGGCGCCGCCGATCCGGGGGAGCAGCCGTGAGCATCCGGGTCTACCTGCTCGACGACCACGAGGTCGTCCGCCGCGGCCTGCGGCAGCTGCTCGAGGACGCCGGCGACATCGAGGTCGTCGGCGAGTCCGGCCTGGCGGCCGAGGCGACCAGCCGGATCCCCGCGCTGCGGCCCGACGTCGCGGTCCTCGACGCCCGGCTGCCCGACGGCAGCGGCATCGACGTGTGTCGTGACGTCCGCTCCGTCGAC
Source organism: uncultured Actinomycetota bacterium (assembly GCA_963740325.1). Taxonomy (GTDB): domain Bacteria; phylum Actinomycetota; class Actinomycetes; order Propionibacteriales; family Nocardioidaceae; genus Nocardioides. Next base: position 309,218 of record CAVUDQ010000006.1, on the reverse strand, counting down.
CCGGCCATCAACGCCCTCATCCTCACCTCGTACGACGACGACGAGGCGCTCTTCGCCGCGATCCTCGCGGGCGCCGCCGGCTACGTCCTCAAGCAGGTCGGCGGCCACGACCTCGTCGACACCATCCGCCGGGTGGCGGCCGGCCAGTCGCTGATCGACCCGGCGCTGACCGCCCGGGTCCTCGAGCGGGTGCGCCACGGCGAGCAGACGCCCGAGGAGCTCGCGACGCTGACCGACCGGGAGCGCGAGATCCTCGGCCTGGTCGCGCAGGGGCTCACCAACCGGCAGATCGGCGAGCGGCTGTTCCTCGCCGAGAAGACCGTCAAGAACTACGTGTCGAGCATCCTCGCCAAGCTGGGCCTCGAGCGGCGTACCCAGGCCGCCGTGCTCGCCTCCCGCCTGTTGCGCCCCGATTAGGGACCGTCGGCGCTGCCCGGGCGGTGGGTGCGGTACCGATCGTTCGAGCAGTTCGGTACCTCCGCCACCGCCGGCAGCGCGTGGCCGGGGGAGCGGTGCGTCAGGCACCGATCGTGCGACGGATTCGGTACCTGACACACCGCCGAGGCGGGTGAGGGGGCCAATGCGGGTCGGGACCTTGGTCCCGACCGGTCCCGACCCTCGCCCCTGACCGGGAACCCCTCCGGGGCGGGAGTCTGGGAGTGCCACCAGAGGGTGGCAGTCAGACGAGGAGGAACCATGGACACCACCACTCACGCCGGACAGGTCGCCGTGTCCGGCCCCGACGCGCCGGTCGTGAGCACGCCGGCCCGCCGGGCGCTTGCCGCGCTGCGCATCGCCTTCGGGCTGACCTTCCTGTGGGCGTTCTTCGACAAGCTGCTGGCCCTCGGCTTCGCGACGGGGAAGACCGTCGACCCGGCCACCGGCACCGAGACCGTCGACCGGTTCGGTGACGCGGCATGGATCAACGGGGGCAGCCCGACCGAGGGCTTCCTGACCTTCGGCAGCAAGGGTCCGTTCGCGGACTTCTACCAGTCGATCGCTGGCGACGCCTGGGCCGACTGGCTGTTCATGATCGGCCTGCTCGGCATCGGCCTCACCCTCACGCTCGGCATCGGGATGCGGCTCGGCACCGCCGCCGGCGCGCTGCTCTACGTCCTGATGTGGACCGTCTACCTGCCGCCGGACAACAACCCGGTCCTCGACGACCACATCCTCGGCGCGATCAGCATGGTGGTCCTCGGCCTCACCGCCGCCGGCACCATGTGGGGACTCGGGGAGTGGTGGAACCGCACCAGCCTGGTGCGCGGGAACCACTGGCTCCGCTGACCCCCGCATCCCCGGCGCCGACCGGGACCGCGACGCCCTCGCCACCGGCGGGGGCGTCGTCGTCAGTGCAGCGGCACCCGCCAGCGGAGGTGGGTGCCGCCGTCGTCAGCGGCTCCGAGCAGCAGCGCCCCGCCGAGGTCGGCGGCACGGCGGCGGACGTTGGCGAGCCCGCTGTCGTCCCGTACGTCGGGCAGCCCGCACCCGTCGTCGACGACCGAGAGCTCCAGCACTCCCTCGTCGGCCACCAGCTCGACGACGGCGAGCGAGGCACGGGCGTGCCGGGCCACGTTGCTCAGCGCCTCGCGCAGCACCGCGAGCAGCTCGCCGGCCACCCAGTCCTCGGTGGCGGAGTCCACGGGTCCGCGGCTGCGCACGACGGGCGGGAAGCCGAGGGGCTCGGCGTACTCCTCCGCCAGCGCCCGGGCCCGCGCCACGACACCGACGGACCGGCTCGTCCGGAGCTCGAAGATCGTCGACCGGATGTCGCGGATCGTCTCGTCGAGGTCCACCACTGCCTGGTCCAGCCGCTCACCCACCAGCCTGTCGTCGAGCTTGCCCCGGACGCCCTGGAGCTGGAGGCCGGTCGCGAACAAGCGCTGGATGACCACGTCGTGCAGGTCGCGGGCGATCCGGTCCCGGTCGCTCACGACCGCCAGCGCGGCCCGGTCGGCCACCGCCTGGAGCCGGTCGAGCGCGAGGGCCGCCTGGGTCGCGAAGGTGGCCAGCAGCTCGCGCTCCTCGTGGGGTGACTGCTCCAGCAGCGGGTCCATTGGTCGGAGCGCGAGCAGGGCGGCAGACGGGGTGAGCCGGGTCGGCAGCGGTACCACCAGCAGTGGTCGGTCTCCCGGGACGGTCGCCACCTGCTCCTCGCGGAGCGCCGCGCCCACGACCCCCTCCGCCCCGGAGAGCACGGCCCGGAGCCGGTCGGCGTCGCGGCCGTCGACGGCGCGCAGGCTCGGCCGGCCGTCGTCGAGCGTCACGAGGGCCACGGGGGCGTCGCCGCCCAAGCCGCTGCGGCCGGCGATCACGACCTGCTGCTGGGCCGCCTCCGCGTCGAGGCCGGGCTGCAGCACCTCGGCCAGCCGCGCGGTCGCCGCCAGCCACCGGCGCTGCCGCTCGCTGCGCGCGAAGGTGCGGGCGTTGTCGATGACGAAGCCGGCCGCGTTGGCCAGCGCCTGGACCAGGTGCTCGTCGCGAGCCGTGAAGGGCTCGCCGCCCGACTTCTCGGTGAGGTAGAGGTTGCCGAACACGGTCCCCCGCACCCGGATGGGCACGCCGAGGAACGTCGTCATGGGCGGGTGGTGGGGCGGGAACCCCACGGAGGCCGGGTGCTGGTGGAGGTCGGTCAGCCGCAGCGGGCGCGGGTCGTCGACCAGCACCCCGAGGATGCCCCGGCCGCGCGGCAGGTCGCCGATCCGTCGACGCTGTTCCTCGCCGATCCCGTGGTGGACGAACTCGGCCAGCTCGGGCCCCGCGCCCAGGACGCCGAGGGCGCCGTACGCCGCGTCGGTGAGGGCACACGCCGAACGCACGATCCGGTCGAGCACGTGGTGCAGGTCCAGGTCGGAGCCGAGCGCGACGACCGCGTCGAGCAGGACGCGGTCGTCGGCAGCGAGGGCGGCCCGGTGGCCGTCACCCGGGTCGGTCGTCACCCGGCCATGGTGGCGCCGCGGGACCCGACCGCGCGCCCGGTGAGCTCGGTCCAGCGCAGCGCGACGTAGAGCCACCGCTGCCCAGCGGCCCAGGGGTCGGGGTCGCGGAACGCATGGATCCGACGCACCTCGTGGGAGTCGTCGACCGCGGCCCCGGTCCCGGCGGCCACCACGCTCCAGCCGCTGCGGTGCTCGACGTCGATGGTGTCGATCTCGAGGGCGAGCCGGCTGCCCACGGCATGGATGCCGAGCCCGCTGTACGGCGTGGTGCGGAAGACCAGGGTGTCGTCGTCGACGACCGAGTAGTTGACGGGCACGATGCGCGGGCCCTCGGGGGTGCAGACCGCGACGCGGCCGACCTCCTGCTCGCGCAGCCGGGCCAGACAGGTGTCGTAGGGCAACTCGGAGGGGTATGGCATGACGGGCTCCTTCCGGGGATGGCTCCAGTCTCGACCGACGCGGACGACGGAACACGGGTCGAAGGTCCCGTGTGAGGATGGCCGGGTGACCTGGTTCGCCTCGCCCGACGACGCCTCGGCGCGGTTGCGCGACGTCGGCTACCTGGCCGACCCCGCCCTCGCGACGACCACCTTCCTCGCCGGGCGGATCGAGAAGCCGCTGCTCGTCGAGGGGCCCGCCGGCGTCGGCAAGACCGAGCTGGCGAAGGCGGTCGCCCGTGCCACCGGGGCCGGGCTGGTGCGGCTGCAGTGCTACGAGGGGCTCGACGAGGCGCGGGCGCTCTACGAGTGGAACTACAAGAAGCAGCTGCTGCGGATACAGGCCGGCGGGGAGGCGTCGTGGAGCGAGACCCACGACGACATCTTCACCGAGGAGTTCCTGCTGACCCGGCCCCTGCTCACCGCGATCCGCCGCGAGGAGCCCACGGTGCTGCTCGTCGACGAGGTCGACAAGACCGACGTGGAGGTCGAGGGGCTGCTGCTGGAGGTGCTGTCGGACTTCCAGGTGACGATCCCCGAGCTCGGCACCGTCGCCGCCGTACGCCGCCCCTACGTGGTGCTGACGTCCAACGCCAGCCGCGAGCTGTCGGAGGCGCTGAAGCGGCGGTGCCTCTACCTGCACCTCGACTACCCGGACGCCGAGCGCGAGCGCGAGATCGTCACCGGCCAGGTGCCCGACCTCGACCGCCGGATCGCCGAGCGGCTCGTCGACACCGTCGGCCGGCTGCGGGAGCTGGAGCTGCGCAAGGCGCCCTCGATCGCCGAGTCGGTCGACTGGGCGCGCACCCTGGTCGCGCTCGAGGTCGGCACCCTCGACGACGAGACCATCGCCCGCACCCTCGGGGCCGTCCTCAAGCACGCCTCCGACACCGAGCGGGCCGTCAAGGAGCTGGGCCTGTCTCGATGACTGGTGGGAGCGGGCTGGTCGCCCGCCACGTCGACTTCCTGGACGCGCTCCGGGGGGCGGGCATCCCGGTGTCGCTGGCCGAGGACCTCGACGCGGTGGCCGCGCTGTCGGTGCTCCCGTGGAGCGACCGCACGACCGTGCGCGACGCGTACGCCGCCACCGTGGTCAAGAGGCAGGTCCAGCGGCCGACCTTCGACGCCCTCTTCGACCTGTGGTTCCCGCGCCTGGTCGGCCGGCCGCCGTCCGCGACGGCCGGAGACCCGGACGACCCGTCCGTCGTGAAGGACGGACCCGACCAGCTCGCGGACCTGCGCGACCGGCTGGCCGAGGCGCTGGCGTCGGGCGGCGAGCGCGACCTCGTCGACCTCGCGGTCGATGCGGTCGAGCGCTTCGGCGAGCTGCCCGGCCGGGGGCCTGGGCTGTCGGGCTGGTCGGCGTACACCACACTGCGGCGGGTCTCGCCCGAGGAGCTGGTCGACCGGGTGGTGGCCGGCCTGCTCGCCCGGGGCCGCACCCACGACGAGGCACGCCGCGCCGCGGTCGGCCGGGTCGGCCGCTTCACCGCGCTGGTGGAGGGCGACGCCCGGCGCCGGATCGCCGAGGAGAAGGGCCCCGGCCACATCGCCGACGTGGCCGTCCGGCCCACCATCGACCGGCTCGACTTCACCTCGGCCCGGGCGGCCGACCTGGCCCGGATGCGGCGCGAGATCCACCCGCTCGCCCGCCGGCTGGCGACCCGGCTCACCCGCGAGCAGCACGCCCGCCGCCGGGGTGCGCTCGACGTACGCCGGACCGTGCGCGCCTCGCTCTCCTCCGGCGGCGTCCCGCTCACCACCCACCACCGGCCACGCCGCCCCCACCGCAGCGAGCTGGTCGTGCTGTGCGACGTCAGCGGGTCGGTGGCGAGCTTCGCGTCGTTCACGTTGCTGCTGGTCTTCGCGCTGCGCGAGCAGTTTGGCAAGGTCCGGGCGTTCACCTTCGTCGACCGGGTCCACGAGGTGACCGACCACTTCCGCCCCGGTGCCGACCCGGAGCGGGTGCTGGCCGACCTGGCGGCGAGCAGCGCCCACGCGGCCCGCTTCGGGAGGACGAACTACGGTCGGGCCTTCACCGACTTCCTGGCCGACCACGCCGACGCGCTCGGGCCGAGGTCCTCGCTGCTGATCCTCGGCGACGCGCGTTCCAACTACAGCGACCTGGCGCTTCCGGCACTGCGCGAGCTGGCCGGGTCGGTGCGGCACGCGTGGTGGCTCAACCCCGAGCACCCCCGCCACTGGGACACCGGCGACTCGGCGGCCGGTCCCTACCGCGAGATCGTGCCGATGGTCGAGTGCCGCAACCTGACCCAGCTCGGCGAGTTCGTCCACGACCTGGTCTGACCCGCCGCTGGGGTTGCGGCGCGCGCCGCGGCTGCGCTGGGGTGGGCGGGTGTTCGAGGGCTTCGGGACGCACGACGTCGACGTGGGCGAGGTGACGATCCGGGCGCGGGTCGGCGGTGACGGCCCGCCGGTGCTGCTCCTGCACGGCTACCCGCAGTGCCACGCGATGTGGCACCGGGTGGCGCCGGAGCTCGCCGGGACCCACACCGTGGTGGCCGCCGACCTGCGCGGGTACGGCGACTCCGGCAAGCCCGCTTCCGACGGTATGCACGCGGCGTACTCCAAGCGGGCGATGGCGGCCGACCAGGTGGCGCTGATGCGGGAGCTCGGGTTCGGGTCGTTCGCCGTCGTCGGCCACGACCGGGGCGGACGGGTCGCCCACCGGATGTGCCTCGATGCCCCGGAGGCGGTGGAGCGGGTGGCGGTGCTCGACATCGTCCCGACCCGGCACATGTTCTGCACCGCCGACCAGGAGTTCGGCCAGGCCTACTACCACTGGTTCTTCCTCGCCCAGCCCGGCGGGCTGCCCGAGCGGCTGATCGGCGCCGACCCGGACTACTACCTGCGCCACAAGCTGGCGCAGTGGTCGGCCCCCGGCGCCGAGTTCGACGCTCAGGCCGTCGCGGAGTACCTCCGGCACTTCGCCGACCCGGCCACCGTCCACGCCAGCTGCGAGGACTACCGGGCCGCGGCGTCGGTCGACCTCGAGCACGACGGGGCCGACGCCGTGGGCGGGCGCCGGGTCGGGTGTCCGCTGCTGGCGCTCTGGGGCGCCCACGGCTTCGTGGGGAGCCGGTACGACGTCCTCGAGGTGTGGCGCGACTACGCCGCCGACGTCCGGGGGCAGGCCGTCGACAGCGGGCACTTCCCGGCCGAGGAGGCGCCCGGCGAGACGGTGGGGCTCCTGCGCGACTTCCTGCGCGGGTGACGGACCCGACACCGGGCGGCATAACCCGTCGGTGACAAGCCTCGTTGGTCCCGCGTGCGACTGACGACCAGGTGGTGGACCGCCCTGCTGGCCGGGACCCTGGCCGCGCTGACCGCGCTGACGCGCTGACCGCGCTGACCGGTGCCGGGCTCGCGCCGGCGGGCGCCACCGGGCAGCAGCAGCCCGAGGGCGACCTGCGCCGTGCCGTCTTCGTCGGGAACAACTGGGACGGCACCGCGACCGTGCTGGCGCCCGGCTCGTTCGAGCAGCTGGGCCGGATCGACATCATCCCGGATCGCGAGGCCCGGATGCGCGAGATCATGACCAACCCCGACCGGCTGGCCTACTTCCTGGCCATCCGCGAGGCGATCGGCGAGGGCAACAACCAGTACGTCGACGACATGTACTCCTCCCACGACGGCCGGCTGCTCATCGTGTCGCGGCCCTCCTTCGCCGACGTCGTCGCCATCCGCCTCCGCACCGGCCGGATCGCGTGGCGGTTCCCGGTCGCCGGCTACCGCGCCGACCACATGGCCGTCTCGCCCGACGGCCGCCGGGTCGTCGTGAGCGCCTCGACCGCCAACGTGGTCCACGTGCTGCGCGTCAGCGACGGCACCGAGGTCGGTCGCTTCCCCTCTGGCGGTTCGCCCCACGAGAGCGTGTTCATCGACGGCGGGCGCAAGATCCTCCACGCCAGCATCGGCCACGTCTACACTCCGCTCGACCGCGGCGCCGCCGACCCGGCCAAGGGCGAGCGCGTGTTCCAGGTCGTCGACGCCAAGACCTTCGAGGTCCTCCGCCGCTACGACCTCCGCGCGAAGCTCGACCGGCGCGGCCTCACCGGCCGCAGCACCGCCGTCCGGCCGATGACGTTGTCGCCCGACGAGAAGATCGTCTACTTCCAGCTGAGCTTCTTCCACGGGTACGCCGCGATGAACCTGCGCACCGGCAAGCTGCTCGGCCTCACCCGGCTGCCCAACCTGGTCCAGGACACGCCGCGCGAGCAGTACCTCCTCGACTCCGCCCACCACGGCATCGCCATGGACCCGGACGGCGGCCGGTTGTGCGTGGCCGGCACGATGTCCGACTACGCCACCGTGGTCGACGTCCGCACCGGCACCCCCGACCGGCTCCTGAGGAAGCAGGACGGCAAGCCCTACTGGGTGACCCCGAGCTCCGACGGCCGGTTCTGCTACATCTCCTGGAGCGGCACCGACGAGGTCTCCCGGATCTCCTACGCCACCGGGCGGATCGACGACACGGTCGGCGTGGGCGACCACCCTCAGCGCATCCGCAACGGCTTCGTACGCCGTTCGCTCGTCGCGGGACTGCCCGACCACACGCCTTCCGACGACGTCCAGGATCCCGTCGACACCACCCCCTAGCACGGCCCGGGAGGGCCGCTCGCGGACCGGGCCGGCCGACGGGGACGACGAGGTGCCGCCGATAGACTGCGGTACCGCCGCCCCAGCCCTCCGCGAGGTGACACGTGTCGTTCGACGTCCACGACCTCGACACGTTCGTGCTCGTGGGCAGCGCGGTCACGCTGCTGGCGATCCTGGCGGTCCGGCTCTCCTCGCGGGCCGGCCTCCCGAGCCTGCTGATCTACCTGCTGATGGGTGTCGTCCTCGGCGAGGCCGGGCTCGGCATCCACTTCGACGATGCGCAGCTCGCCCACGCGCTCGGCTTCGCGGCCCTGGCGATCATCCTCGCGGAGGGTGGTCTCACCACCTCGTGGGGCGAGGTCCGGCCGTCCATGGGGCTCGGGGTCTCGCTCGCCACGATCGGGGTCGCGGTCTCGATCGCGGTGGTGGCCGTCGGTGCCCACTTCCTGCTCGGGCTCCCGTGGGAGCTGGCGGTGCTGCTCGGTGCGGTCACCTCGCCGACCGATGCGGCCGCCGTGTTCTCGGTGCTGCGGGTGGTGCCGCTGCCGCGCCGGATCGGCGGCGCGCTCGAGGCCGAGTCGGGGCTCAACGACGCCCCGACCGTCGTCCTGGTCACGCTCGTCTCGAGCGGCGCCTGGGCCGACCACGGGCTCCTCGGCGCTTCCGGGATCGTGGTCTGGGAGCTCGCGGTCGGCGTGCTGTCCGGCCTGGTGTTCGGGTTCGGCGGTGCCTGGGTGATGCGGCGGGCGGCGCTGCCCTCGTCGGGGCTCTACCCGATCGCCGTGCTGTGCCTCGCGCTGCTGGCCTACGGTGCCGCGGCCGCCGCGCACGCCTCGGGGTTCGCCGCGGTGTACGTCGCGGCGCTGGTGCTCGGCAACAGCGAGCTGCCCCACCGGGTGGCCACCCGGTCGTTCGCGGAGGGTGTCGCCTGGCTCTCCCAGATCGGGCTGTTCGTGATGCTGGGGCTGCTGCTCTCGCCCGGACGGATCACCCTCGGCACGGTGGGCCTCGCCGTGCTCGCCGGGCTGATCCTGACCTTCGTCGCGCGCCCGGTGTCGGTGGTGCTGAGCTCGCTCGCCTCGACCCTGTCGTGGAACGAGCGGGCGTTCCTGTCGTGGGCCGGTCTGCGCGGGGCGGTCCCGATCGTGCTCACGACCATCCCGCTCGCCGAGGGCGTGGCCGGCTCCGGGCGGCTGTTCGACCTGGTGTTCGTGATGGTCGTCATCTACACCCTGCTCACCGGACCGACGCTGCCGACCGCAGCCCGGTTGCTGCGGGTGGCCCGGCGGTCCGAGCCTCGCGGGCTCGAGGTGGAGGCGGCGCCACTGGACCGCATCGCCGCCGACCTGCTCCAGGTGAGCATCAGCCCGAGGTCCCGGCTGCACGGCGTCGAGGTCGGCGAGCTCCGGCTGCCGGCCGGGTCGTCGGTGGCGATGGTGATCCGGGCCGGCGAGACGCTGGTGCCGGAGCGGCGTACCGTCCTGCGCCATGGCGACGACCTGCTCATCGTCACCCCGCGCAAGCTGCGCGACGAGACCGAGCAGCGGCTGCGCCGGGTCTCCGAGGGGGGCCGGCTCGCGCAATGGCTCGAACGGCCCCGCTGAGCGACGGGCCGGCGGGCGTCAGGAGGCGAGCCGGGGCGGGCCGCAGACCGAGGCGTCGGTCTTCGCGGTGACCGACTTCTTGCCGGGCACCAGGTCGTCGAAACCGTCGCCGACGACGACCAGCACGCCCGGCGCCGTCGCCTCCCGCTCCACGACGTCGACCTCGCGGAACTGGCTCGCCACCAGCCGGACGGCCGGGCTGCCGGGCTCCTGGGTCCAGATCTCCACCTGCTGGACCCGGCGCTTGCCGGGCGTGTTGCCCTCCGAGCCCTCGTGGAAGCCGGCCTCGGTGAGCAGGTCCATGGTCAGGCCGGCGAGCCCCACGCGGGTCCCGCCGTTCCACACGCTGACGGTGACGGCGCGCGGCTTCACCACGTCGCCCTTGGCGTACTCCCGGTCGACGCACACGGGCGGGGTCGACTCCTTCGGAAAGGGCTCCCTGATCGCGGACCACCCCCACACCCCGGCCAGCACCAGCACGAGGCCGAGCACGACCAGCGTCACCAGCGACCGCACCCGCGAGTCCATCAGCCCGCCACCGTGTGGACCCGGGCGTGCAGCACCGAACGCTGCTGGAGGGCCGCCCGGAGCGCGCGGTGGAGGCCGTCCTCGAGGTAGTACTCGCCCTGCCACTCCACGACGTGGGCGAACAGGTCGCCGTAGAACGTGGAGTCCTCGTCGAGGAGGGCGTCGAGCTGGAGGGTGTCCTTGGTGGTGACCAGCTCGTCGAGCCGCACCTGGCGCGGAGGCACCGCCGCCCAGCCACGGGAGGAGAGCCCGTGGTCGGGGTAGGGGCGGCCCTGCCCGACGCGCTTGAAGATCACGGGGGCAGCATAACGAGGGCCCTCCCGCCGGCCCCCGGGCAGCCGAGCGGGGTCACCGGGCCACCTGCAGCTCGGTGACCTCGCCCCCGGCCGTCACCAGCCGGGCCCGCCCGGGTGGCCCGGGCCGCGGCGCCAGCCGACCGACCAGCGGCCCCTCGTCGGGGTTGCCGGGCAGCAGCAGCGTCGGCGCCGCCAGGTCGCGCAGCGCCCGCAGGTCGGGCTCGTGGAGTGCCCGGGCCGCTCCCGTCGTACGTCGGGACACGACGAGCCGCAACCCGACGTCGGCGGCGTGGGGAAGCAGCGGCAACAGCGGCGCCAGCGGCGAACGGCCGTCGGCGACGAGCAGCTCGTGGTCGTCGACCACGACGTGGACGTCGGCACCGGACCACCACGACCGGGTCCGCAGCTGGGAGGTGGTGACTCCCGGTCCGGGCAGCCGGCCGCGGAGGTGGTCGGCCAGCTCGCCCAGCGCCGGCTCGGCGGTGGCGCGGGAGGCGTGGTGGGCGAGCAGGTGGTCGGGCGGCACGTCGTCGAGCAGGCCGCGGCGGGGGTCGACGACGACCAGCTGCGTCCGGTCCGGTGCGCGGGTGCGGACCAGCTCGGCGAGGAGCGTTCGCAGGGTGGTGGTGCGGCCGGACGCGTGGTCGCCGAGCACCAGCAGCAGCGGCTCGGCGACGGGGTCGATCGCGATCACCCGCCGGTCGTCGACGCCCAGCACCAGGCAGTCGGCACCCTCGGCGAGCGACCTCACGTCGGAGAGGCGGGCCTGGGTGGGCAGCCTCCCGACCCGGCGCGCGGGCGGACCTGGCCACGCCGCGGCCACCTGCGCGACCAGGTCGTCGAGCCCGGCGGAGGCCGTGGCCGGGTCGTCGACGCCGTCGATCCGGGGCAGCGCGGTCAGCACGTGGTGACCGGTCGTGCCGAGGCCGCGCCCGGGGCGCCCGAGCGGGACCGCGCGGGCGGCCCGGCGGTCGACCTCGGAGTCGAGCGGGTCGCCGAGCCGCAGCTCGACCCTGGTCGCGAGCAGGTCGCGGGTCGCGGCGCGCAGGTCGCCCCAGCGGCCGGTCGCGACCACGAGGTGGACGCCCAGGGCGAGCCCCCTCGAGGCCAGCCGCTGGAGCAGCGGCTCCAGGCCGTCGTGGTCGGCCCGCAGCTCCGACCACCCGTCGACGACCAGGAACACCTCGCCGTGGCCGTCGCCCTCGCTGCCGTCACGGAGCAGCCGGCGGTAGGCCGGCATGTCGGGAACCCCGTGGTCGCGCCACCAGGCCTCGCGTCGGTCGAGCAGCCCGTCGACGTGGGCCACCACGCGGCGCACGACGTCGGGCTCGCCGCGGTTCGCCACCACGGCCACGTGGGGGAGCCGGGCGAGCGGGGCGAGGCCGCCCCCGGCGAGGTCGAGCACCAGCAGCTGCGCCTCCCGCGGCGTGTGGGTGAGCGCGACGGCAGCGACGAGGGTCTGCAGCACGGTGGTGCGGCCGCTCCGCGGCGCGCCGACCACCGCGACGTGGCCGGCCGCCCCGCTGAGGTCGACGACGAGCGGGTCGCGGCGCTGCTCGCGTGGCCGGTCGACGGTGCCGAGCGGGAGCCGGAGCGGCGCGGCGCGCCGGTCGGTCGCGAGCAGCCCGAGCGAGCGGTCGGCGACCAGCGGGCCGAGCAGGTGGCCCAGCGCCTCGGGGCGGTCGAGCGGCGGCACCCAGACCTGACGGGCTCGTGGCCGGTGACCCGCGAGGCGGTCGACCACCACGTCGAGCAGCGGCGACCCGCCGCCGCGGGCGGGCGCCCGGAGCCGGGCGGGCGCGGGTGGCAGCGCGGCCAGCGCGAAGGGCACAACCGGGTGGGGGTCGGGGTCCGCGGTGGGGACGACCGGCTCCGAGACGTGCGCCGCCCGGAACCGGACCGGCACGCCCGGCCCGGTGCGCAGGTAGCCGACGCCGGGCAGCGGGGGCAGCTCGACGGCGTCGGGGACGCCGAGCACGGCGCGGGACTCGGCGGCGCTGAACGTCCGCAGGCCGACCCGGTAGGACAGGTGGGCCTCCAGCCCGCGCAGCCGGCCTTCCTCCAGCCGCTGCGAGGCCAGCAGCAGGTGGACGCCGAGGGAGCGGCCCAGCCGGCCGATCGCGGTGAAGGTCTCCAGGAGCTCCGGCCGGGCGGCGAGCATCTCGGCGAACTCGTCGACCACCACCAGCAGCCGGGGGAGCGCGGCGGCGTCAGGTCCTGCCCCCAGGTCGTGGACCGACGCCGCTCCCGCGGACCGCAGCACCTCCTGACGCCGTACGAGCTCGCCTGCGAGGGCGTCCTGCATCCGGTCGACCAGTGCCAGGTCGTCGGCGAGGTTGGTCACGCTCGCGGCCACGTGGGGCAGCGGCGCCAGCCCTGTGAACGTGGCGCCGCCCTTGAAGTCGACGAGCACGAGGTTGAGCCGGTCGGGCGGATGGGTGAGCGCGAGCCCGAGGACGAGGGTGCGGAGCAGCTCCGACTTGCCCGAGCCGGTGGCGCCCACCACCAGGCCGTGGGGGCCGGCGCCGCCGCGGGCCGACTCCTCGAGGTCGAGGTGGAGCGGGTCGCCCGACCCGGTGACGCCGACCGCCGCCCGCAGCCGCGGCGGGTGCGGGCGTGCTCGCCAGACCTCGCGTGCCTCGATCGTGTGTGGGTCGGGCAGGCGCAGCAGGGAGAGGACGTCGACGGCCGGTGCCGCGCCGACCGGGTCGGAGGACGGGTGGCGGGCGAGCAGCCGCCGGGCCAGCGCCTCGGCCGTGGCGACGTCGCAGAGGTCGGCACGCCCCGTCACCGGCTCGTCGCGACCGCGGACCAGGGTCACGGCGCGGTCCGCTGAGACCCGGATCGCGACGTCGGACGTCGCCGTCGCCGGAGAGGTCGAGGACGGTGCGGTCGCCGTCCCAGGGCGGCAGCGGGTCGCCGCCGTCGACGACGAGCAGCAGGTGGCGGTCGTCCGGCGCAGGCTCCGTGGCGGCCGGGCGCACCAGGTGGGGCAGCCACTTCACCCAGTCCCAGCACGCCGCGGCCCGGTCGCTCGCGGCGAGCGCGACCGCCAGCCGACCGGGCGGGTGGAAGGCAGCCGCCTGCGCGACCAGCGCCCGGACCAGGGCGCGGGTGCCGTCGCGGTCGCCCTCGACGACGATGCGGTCGCCCGCGCGCAGGTCGAGGGTCAGCGGGAGGTCCGGGACGTGCGCGTGGCCGGCGAGCAGCCGCCGCAGCGCGTCGGCGGCCGCCGGGTCGGGCTCGTCGTTTCCGGCCGCCGGCGTCGGCTCGGCGGGTACGGCGGCAGGGCGGTCGCCGACGCCGAAGCGCACCACGAGGTGGTCGGGGTGGTCGGGGTCCCGGGCCTGGGCTCGGCCCCGGGCGACGAGGTGGGGCAGGGACGCCGGCGGCGGGTGGTGACGGCCCAGCAGCTCCCGCTGGTCGGCTGCGGCCGACCGGACCCGGTCGCGGACGTCGGCGAGGTGGCGCAGGTAGCCGCGGCGGGCGACGGCACGCCGGGTGGCGCGGCGGGCCCGTTGCCGGTCGAGCTGCACCAGCACGAAGCCCAGCGTCCCGAGCAGGAAGGCGCCCGCGGCGAGCAGGCTGCGGTGGCCGGTCGCGCCCGACTGGGTCGCCATGGTCGCCACCAGCGCGACCGAACCCAGGCTCCCGAGCATCGGCACCGCGCCGGCGAGCACGCCGGCCGCGCCCTCGTCGGCCTCGAGGGGTGGCGGCGGGTCGACGGGGATCCGGGCGTCGGACGCGGTCACCGGGCCTCCTCGGCGTCGTGGCGGTCATGGCGGGAGACCGAGGCTAGGTCGGTGCGCCGACGTCCGGGGCCGCCCGGCGGGGCCCTGTGGAAAACGCGCGAGCCCGTTCCGGCGGGCTCCCGCGGCGGATAGGACGGAGGGGAGCCCGGGCGCGCGTCCCGGGGGAGGAGGCAGAGATGCCGCACGAGATGGCGATGGGCGCGGGCACCCTCGGTCGTGGTGCTGACCTGGTCGGGGCCGCCCGGCACGACTTCGACCGGATGAGCGCCGAGCTCGACCACGAGATCGACCAGCTCCGGCCGCGCTGGCAGGGCGCGGGCGGCCGCGCGTTCTTCGTCCTGAAGGACGCCTGGAACGACCGCCACCGGCGGGTGGTCGCCGCGCTCGACGAGCTGGCCGCCGCGCTGCGCGACACCCAGCGTGACGTCCTCGCCACCGACGACGCGCAGGCGGCGGGCTACCACCACGACCTCGGCCGCCTCGGCGGCTGACCGACACGAGAGGAACCGCACGATGGAGATGGACAGCATCCGGGTGTCCCACGAGGGGCTCGACCGGGCGGCCGAGGGGCTGCACGGCGCCGTACGCCGGATCGACGAGCGGCTCGACGGGCTCGAGGCCGAGCTGGCCCCGCTACGCGCCGACTGGACCGGCGAGGCACAGCGGGCCTACGAGGTCGCGCGTCGCCGGTGGGAGCAGGCGATGCGCGAGATGCGCGACGTGCTCGACTCGACGGGCCGCACCGTGGTCGAGTCCAACGGCGCCTACCGCGCCGCCGACCTCCGCGGTGCCGCGGCGTTCGGCGGCTGAGCGCGGTGGCGATCGGCCCCGACACGCTCCGGGTGAGCGTCGTCGGGGGCCACGACCGGGTCGACCTCGTCGTCCCGGCGGCGGTGAGCGTCGCCGAGCTGCTGCCCGAGCTGCTGCTCCGGCTCCGCGACGGCGACCCCGGTCCGGCCGAGGCTCGGCTGGCGGTCGTCGGCGGCCCGCCGCTCGACGCGGGTGCCGGGCTCGCGGTCCAGGGGGTGCCGGACGGCGCGGTCCTCACCGTGGTCGCGGCGGCCGACCACGACCGGGCGCGCCCGCCGGTCGACGACCTCACGGCGGTCGTGGCGGAGGTCGTCGAGGCCGTGCCGCGCCCCGTCGCCGGCGCGGTGCGGAGGTGCGGGCTGGGCGTCGCCACGGCGCTCCTCGGGTTCGGGGCGCTCGGCGTGCTGGCGCTGGCGACACCCGCGGCCGCCACCGTGTCGGGTGTGGTCGGCGCCGTCCTGCTGGCGACGACCGCGCTGGTGGCACGTCGGTCCGGGTCGTCGGCGTTCGCCGGGGCGGCCGGGTGGCTGGCGGTCGCCCACGTGGGGGCCGCGGGGATCCTGGGGGGAGTCGTGGGTGCCGGCGCCGGCTGGGTCGTCGCCGGGAGCGCGGCAGCCGCGACCTGCCGCCGGCGCCGCAGCCCGCTCTGGGCCGCGGCGGTCGCGGGCCTCGTGCTCGTCGCGGCAGGGTCGGTCGCGGAGCTGGCCCCGGTGCCGCTCCCCCTGGTGCTCTCCTGCGCGCTGGTCGCCGTGGTCGTGACCGGCGACCTCCACCCGTGGCTCGCGGCGACGTGGGCTGGCCTGGTCGCGCCCCCGCTCGGCGAGGAGCCGCCGACCGCTCCCGACCGCGACGCGGTCGCGGCCGCCGTACGACGCGCGCACGACCTGCTGCTGGTGGGCTCGGTCGTGACCGGGCTGCTCCTCACCGTGCTCGGCCCCGTGGTGGCTGCCCAGGGGGCGTGGTCGCTCGCGCTGGTCCTGCTCTGCTGCACGGTCGTGGCGCTCCGGTCGCGCCGACAGCGCGTCGGCGCCTCCGGACCCGTCGGGCTGCTGGGCGCCGCGGTGCCGCTCCTCCCGGTGGCGGTGGCGGCGTGGACACGCTGGCCGGAGTGGCGGTCCGGGGTCGTGGTGGTCGCGGGGTGCGTGGGCCTGCTCGCCCTCGCCGTGGTCGCGCTGCCGACCCCGCGCAGCCCCCGGGCCGGTCGGGCCGCCGAGCTGGTCGAGGCGCTCGCGCTGGTGGCGCTGCCGCCGGTGCTGCTCGCGGCCACCGGGTTGCTCGACGTCGTGCGGGCGCTCGTCGGATGACCAGCCGCAAGGACCTGCTGGAGGCCCAGGCCTTCCTGCGGCGCCGGCTGCTCGCCGTCCTCGTGGCCGGCGCTCCCGACGGTCGGGAGCCGGAACCCGTCCCCACCGGACGCTGGCTCCTCGGCGGGACCGTGGTCGGCGTCCTCGTCGCGCTGGTCGTCGCCGTGGTGGCGCTGCTCGGCTGAGCGGGGCGGCCGGTCCCGCCGCCCTCGCAGTCAGACCCGGGTCGCCACGGTCAGCAGGTACTCCTTCTCGAACCGCGGCTGCTCGGCCGTTCCCCGGTTCCAGGTGTCGCAGAACGCGTCCAGCTCGGCGTCGAACTCGGCAGCCCGGCCCTCCTTCTCGGCGTTCGCGCGGACCGCGCGCGTCGGACCGTAGTAGGCCTTGAAGTGCTCCCCGTAGTCCTGGGCCCGGCTGAACGCCGTGATCTCGAGGTGGTCCCGGGTCACCGACTCGATCCTGACCCGGTTGCCGAGCAGCCCGCGGAGGTGCTCCTCGCTTCCCCACAGCGGCGGCGGCAGCGCCCCGGGAGGCGGCGGCGGCGCGTACGGCTTCATGAGCGCGAACAGCGCACCGAGCATGCCCTCCGGCGTCCAGCTCAGCAGGCCGAGGGTGCCGCCGGGCCGGCAGACGCGCACGAGCTCGTCGGCGGCGGCCTGGTGGTGCGGTGCGAACATGACGCCGATCGACGACATCACGACGTCGAACGACGCGTCCGGGAACGGCAGCTTCTCGGCGTCGGCCGGCACCCATTCGATGCCGAGCCCCTCGGCCCCCCGCCGCCCGGCTTCCAGCAGCTCCGGGGTGAGGTCACTGGCGGTCACGTGCGCTCCGCGCTGCGCGGCGGGGACGGACGCGTTGCCCGTGCCGGCGGCCACGTCGAGCACCCTGGTGCCCGCCGTGACGCCGGACGCCTCGACCAGTCGTGGGCCGAGCGGTAGCAGGAACGTGTCCACCATCCGCGGGTAGTCACCCGAGGCCCACATCGTGGCGTGCTTGGACTTGAGCTCCTGGTCGGTGATCGTGGTCATGGGTTCTCCTCCTGTGCGATCGATGCGCTGAGCCTCTCGCCGCCGTGGGCCCTCGCGCATCGGGAGAACTCCCGATGAGCTCCCTACGGGGGGATACTCGTGCCGATGGGGGAGCTCAGCGGCGACCTGGCGACGGGCGCGCGGGCGATGGACCTGGCCGACTGGTCCGAGGCGCGCGCGGCGTACGAACGCGCCCTCGCTGCCGACCCCGCCCCGGCCGAGGCCGGCGCAGCGCTCGAGGGCCTGGGCCAGGCGCTGTGGTTCCTCGGCGAGGTGGCCGAGGGCGTCGCAGCACGTGAGGCGGCCTTCCAGGCCTACGCCGACGCCGGATCTCCCGACGACGCCTCACGCGTGGCGGTCTGGGTCTCGCACCAGCACTACGTGGTCGGCCGCACGTCGGCGGCGCGGGGCTGGCTGGCGCGAGCGGACCGGACCCTCGAGCAGGTGCCCGAGTGCGCGGGGCACGGGTGGGTGGCCGTCGAGCGGGCCCGACACGCGGTCGACGTCGAGGAGCAGGCGGCGCACTGTCGCCGGGCCGTCGACGTGGCGCGGCGTGCGGGGCGCTCCGACCTCGAGGTCTTCGCGCTCAGCCTCCTCGGCCGAGCGGAGTC
This sequence comes from uncultured Actinomycetota bacterium, assembly GCA_963740325.1. Lineage (GTDB taxonomy): Bacteria > Actinomycetota > Actinomycetes > Propionibacteriales > Nocardioidaceae > Nocardioides. Next base: position 291,286 of record CAVUDQ010000006.1, on the reverse strand, counting down.
TGCTGCGGGACGGCGCGAGGAGGGCATGCGATTGCTGGAGGAGGCGATGGCGGCGGCCTCCGCGGGCGTCGTGCACAACCTCCACACCCTGGCCGAGGCCTACTGCAACCTGGTCGTGGCCGCCACCCATGCCGGGGAGTGGGAGCGCGCTGCGGAGTGGTGCGAGCGCGTGGAGGAGTTCGCCACCGCCCACCATGCGGCGCCGTTGTGGGGCTCGTGCCGGTCACTGCACGCGGACGTGCTGCTCGCGCGCGGGCACTGGCCCGAGGCGGAGGCAGCGCTGGCCGAAGCCCTGGAGACCGCGGGCCGCTACCTCCCCGAGCTGGGTGCACCCGCGGTGGCGTCGCTCGCCGAGCTCCGGGTGTCGCAGGGGCGGCTCGACGAGGCCGAGCGGCTCCTCGGAGGACGCGAGGAGAATCCCGCGGCGTTGCGTGCCCTCGCCCTGCTGAGGATCGCCGACGGCAGACCGGGGACGGCGGCCGAGCTGCTGACGCGAGGGCTGCGCTCGGTCGGTGGCGACGTGATGCGGTCCGCCCAGCTGTTGGCGGCCCTCGTCGACGCGTGGCTCGCGTGCGACGAGCTCGCACGTGCAGAGGAGGCGGCGGGCGAGCTGGCCGCGCTGGCCCGGGCCACCGGCGTCCGCTTGGTGCGCGCGAGGAGTGCCTTGGCGGCGGCGCGTGTGACCCTCGGAGCCAGTCCCCCCGACCCGCAGGGAGCAGCCGAGCAGGCGCGCGAGGCCCTGACGGAGTTCGGGGCGCTGGCGATGCCTCTCGACGCGGGGCTGGCCCGTCTGGAGCTGGCGCGGGCGGTCGCCCCCTCCAGCCCGGACCTGGCCGTCGAGGAGGCCCGGGCGGCACTCGCGATCTTCCGCAGCCTCGGGGCGCAGACGGCAAGCGGGCGCGCGGCGACGGTGCTGCAACGCCTCGACGGCGCCGCACCGGCGCGATCGGCGGGGGCAGCGCCGGCCGGGCTGCTCGGACGGCCGCTGACTGCCAGGGAGCACGAGGTGCTCGACCTCGTGGCGCAGGGACTCACCAACGGCGCCATCGCGCGTCGACTGGTGATCTCGGAGAAGACTGCGGGCCACCACGTCAGCCACATCCTGGGCAAGCTCGGTGCCCGCAACCGGGCTGAGGCCGCCGCTCATGCGCGCGACGGCGGGCGGGCCTGAGCCGGCGTACGCAACCCGGCGACCCCCGGTGCGGCGTGCCCTGTTCGGCCGGAGCCCTGCGTGAGGACCATGCCTGCATGGGTGAGGGAGAGCTGACCGCGCGTGAGCAGGCCCTGCGCGAGGACCTGCGGACGGAGTACTACGCCCTGTCGGACACGGTCTCGGGCTTCGACGGGCGGTTGCTGATCGTGAAGGGCTGTCGGTCACGCTCTCGCTGGCCGCGCTCGGGCTCGGCTTCCAGCAGCAGCACTACGCGCTGTTCGCGCTGGGAGCAGCGACGGCGGTCGGGTTCTGGTTCCTCGACGCGATGATGAAGGGCCACCAGACGCGCTTCTACTCGAGGATGCGCGACATCGAGGTGGCGGCGTACGAGCTCAACCGGGTCGAGCTCGGCGACCTCGGGCCGGTCTCGGCGCCTCGGACCAACATGTCGTGGTACTACCGCGGCCAGGAGCCCGACTGGCGGACGGATCCGCCGAGGCGGGTCACGCCCGCCGAGGTGAGGGAGACCCTGCACCGGCGCTGGGTGCTGCCCCATGTGTTCCTGCCGCACACGGTGGCCGTGGCGCTGGGGGCCGCACTGTTCTGCGCGGCCGCCGCCGGCTGGTCGTGGCTGGCCCCGATGGAGCCGTGAGGAGTGGCGGAGGATGCGGGATTCGAACCCGCGAGGGCTGTTAACCCAACCCGCTTTCCAAGCGAGCGCCATAGGCCACTAGGCGAATCCTCCGCGGAGGAGAGTACCTGCAGCGCCGACGGCCGGTGAAATCGCCCGGGGCCGACTTGGTGGGGGTGCCCGGCCGCACCTAGACTCCCGGACAACCCCCCGCGTGGCGGCACCTTGCCGAACTCCCCCAGGGCCGGAAGGCAGCAAGGGTAAGCGAGCTCTGCCGGGTGCGCGGGGGGCCTTGTCGTCTCCGGGGTCGGGCGGGTACCCGGTGTCACCACGCATGGTTAGGGTTCACTCGTGGAGTCCCCGCTCGCCCTGTATCGGCGCTACCGGCCCGAGACGTTTGCCGACGTCATCGGGCAGGACCACGTGACGACCCCGCTGCGGGCCGCGCTGGCCAACAACCGGGTCAACCACGCCTACCTCTTCTCCGGTCCGCGCGGCTGCGGCAAGACCACGTCCGCCCGGATCCTCGCCCGCGCCCTCAACTGCGCGCAGGCGCCGACCGCTGATCCGTGCGGTGAGTGCGACAGCTGCCAGGACCTGGCGCGCGGCGGCCCCGGCTCGATCGACGTCATCGAGATCGACGCGGCGTCCCACGGCGGCGTCGACGACGCCCGCGACCTGCGCGAGAAGGCGTTCTTCGCGCCGGTCAGGAGCCCCTACAAGGTCTACATCATCGACGAGGCCCACATGGTCACCACGCAGGGCTTCAACGCCCTGCTCAAGCTCGTCGAGGAGCCGCCGCCCCACCTGAGGTTCGTGTTCGCGACCACCGAGCCCGACAAGGTCATCCCGACCATCCGGTCGCGCACCCACCACTACCCCTTCCGGTTGATCCCGCCGCGGCTGCTGTCGACCTACCTCGCCGAGCTGTGCGAGCGCGAGGGCGTGGCGATCGAGCCCGCGGCGCTGCCGCTCGTCGTACGCGCGGGCGCCGGCTCGGCCCGCGACTCGCTCTCGGTCCTCGACCAGCTGCTCGGCGGGGCCGGTCCCGAGGGCATCACCCACGACCTCGCCGTCGGCCTGCTCGGCTACACCCCGGGCTCGCTGCTCGACGACGTGGTCGAGGCATTCGCCGCGGGTGACGGGGCGGCGGTCTTCGGCGTCGTCGACCGGGTGATCGAGACCGGCCAGGACCCCCGCCGCTTCACCGAGGACCTGCTGCGCCGGCTCCGCGACCTGGTCATCGTGGCCGCCGTGCCCGACGCCCCGGCCACCGGCCTGATCGACGTGTCGGCCGACCAGGCCGACCGGCTGGTCCAGCAGGCGAACCACTTCGGGCCGGCCGAGCTGAGCCGGGCGGCCGACCTGGTGGCCGCGGGCCTCACCGAGATGCGTGGTGCCACGGCGCCCCGGTTGCTGCTCGAGCTGATCTGTGCGCGGGTGCTGCTGCCCGGCTCCGACCCCTCGACCACGGGCCTGATGGCCCGGGTCGACCGGCTCGAGAAGCGGGCCGCGATCGCCGGCGGTGCGCCGAGCCCGGCCCCGGTCCGCGAGGACCCTGCGCCCCCGGCCCCCCAGCACCCGGTCGCCGAGGTGGCCGAGGCCGTCGAGCCCTTCGAGACGAGCCCCGCGCCCGCTCCCGAGCCACCGACCGAGGCGACGGCGGCTCCGGTCGAGCCAGCTCCCGTGTCCGAGCCGGCGCCTGAGCCGACCCCCGAGCCGCCCCCCGAGTCCGTACCCGCCGGGGCGTCGGCCGGCGCGCTGTCGCTGGTCGACGTACGCCGGCTGTGGCCCGACATCGTCGAGGCGACCAAGCTGCGCCGCCGGGTCGCCTGGATGCACCTCACCCAGAACTCCCAGGTGGTGGGCGTCGACGGCTCGACCCTGACGCTCGGGTTCGCCAACGCCGGCGCGCGTGACTCCTTCGTCAACGGCGGCTGCGACGAGATCCTGCGTCAGGCGGCCATCGACATCGCGGGTGTCGACTGGCGGGTCGAGACGATCGTCGACCCCGGCGCCACCGGCGCCACCGGCTGCCGGCGCCCCGGCCGCAGGGTCCCGGGAGTCGCCGCCGCCCCTACCGGAGCAGCCCGTCGACGACGCGCCCGACCCGACCGCAGCCGCGCCCGACGCGTCGGCCGCGGCCCGCGAGGCGATCCGCACCACCCGTCCTGCCGGACCGGCCGAATCGCCGGGTGACGACACCGGCGCGCCGTCCGACTCCGACGCCCACCCCGACGACCCCGACGCCGACACCACCGGCCTCGCCGGCGCCGAGCTGCTCCAGCGCGAGCTCGGGGCCGAGGTGATCGAGGAGATCCGGCACCAGTGACCACCGACAACCAGCCCCACGAAGGATGAGACGACGATGACGCAGCCTCCCTCCAACCCGTTCGACACCCCGGGCGACAACCCGCTCGGGGGCGGAGGTTTCGACCTCAACGCCCTGATGCAGCAGGCCCAGCAGATGCAGGAGCAGCTCGAGCTGGCCCAGCAGCGGCTGGCCGACACCGTCGTCGACGGCACCGTCGCCGGTGGCGCCGTGACGGTCCGGGTCAACGGCGTCGGCGAGCTGGTCGGTGTCGACATCAGGGCGGGCGGGTTCGACGGCAGCGACGCCGACGACCTCTCCGACCTCGGCGACATGATCGTGGCCGCCTACCGCGACGCCAAGGGCCAGGCCGACGCGGCGGCCGCCGAAGCGCTCGGCCCGCTCGCGGGCGGTGGCGGCGGTGGCGGCATTCCAGGGCTCGGCTTCTAGGGGGTCCTCGGTTGTACGAAGGGATCGTCCAGGACCTCATCGACGAGCTGGGCCGGCTCCCGGGCGTCGGGCCCAAGAGCGCGCAGCGGATCGCCTTCCACCTGCTGCAGGCCGACCCCGGCGACGTACGCCGGCTGGCCGAGGTGCTGGTCGAGGTCAAGGCGCGGGTGAAGTTCTGCACCACCTGCTTCAACGTCGCCGAGGACGACGAGTGCCGGATCTGTCGCGACCCACGACGTGACCGTGCCGTGCTGTGCGTCGTCGAGGAGTACAAGGACGTCGTCGCCATCGAGCGCACCCGCGAGTTCCGCGGCCGCTACCACGTCCTGGGCGGCGCGATCTCGCCGATCGACGGCATCGGTCCCGACCAGCTCCGCATCAAGGAGCTGCTGCAGCGACTCGCAGACGGCACCGTCACCGAGGTCATCCTCGCCACCGACCCCAACCTCGAGGGCGAGGCCACCGCGACCTACATCACGCGGATGCTCAAGGACTTCGGGTTGCGCGTGACCCGGTTGGCGAGTGGACTGCCCGTGGGAGGAGACCTCGAGTACGCCGACGAGGTCACCCTCGGTCGAGCATTCGCAGGGAGGCGCAGTGCCGATGATTGAAGGGCCGATGACTGACAAGACCGACACCCTCGACGTCGAGGACTCCTTCGCCCAGCAGATCGCCGACCAGGTCGAGTCGTTCCTGCTCGCGCTGCGGGCGATCGCCCGGGAGGCCGACGGCGGCCGGGCGATCTCGCTGCTGCTGCTCGAGATCTCCCAGATCCTGCTCGCAGGCGCACGGCTCGGCGCCCAGCAGGACTTCACGCCCCGGACGGAGTACCAGCCCGACGTCGGCCCCGAGGCCGAGGTCGACGAGATGCGGATGCGGCTGGCCGAGCTGCTCGGCAACGTCGACACCTACAGCTTCGTCTTCGACCCCTACCTCCCCGAGGTGGTCGAGAGCCAGCTGTCCGACGACCTCACCTCGATCGCGGCCGACCTCGAGAACGGCCTGCGTCACTACCGCAGCGGCAACGTCGCCGAGGCGTTGTGGTGGTGGCAGTTCTCCTACGTCTCCAACTGGGGCAACCTGGCCGGGGCCGCCCTCAACGCGTTGCTCTCGGTGGTCGCCCACGACCGGCTCGACGCCGACATCGAGTCCGAGCAGGACCAGATCGAGGCCGCCGAGGCGGTGCTGGACGTCGATCCGTCCTAGCGGGGCACGCCGCTAGACTCGGGGGCTGGTCCCGCACCCGAGCGCAGGAGATGTACCGGTGGGCATTGTCGTGCAGAAGTACGGCGGCTCCTCCCTCGCCGACGCTGGGAGCGTCAAGCGGGTGGCACGGCGGATCGTCGAGAGCAAGCGCCAGGGCCACGACGTCGTCGTGGCGGTCTCGGCCATGGGTGACTCGACCGACGAGCTGCTCGACCTCGCCAACGACGTGAGCCCGCTGCCCCCGGCCCGCGAGCTCGACATGCTGCTCACCGCGGGTGAGCGGATCTCGATGGCGCTGGTGGCGATGGCGATCTCCGACCTCGGCTTCACCGCCCGCTCGTTCACCGGGTCCCAGGCCGGTGTGATCACCGACTCGGTCCACGGCCGGGCCAAGATCATCGACGTGACCCCCGGCCGGATCTCCACGGCGCTCGACGACGGCCACGTCGTGATCGTGGCCGGCTTCCAGGGAGTCAGCCAGGACACCAAGGAGATCACCACGCTGGGCCGCGGCGGCACCGACACCACCGCGGTCGCGCTCGCGGCTGCGCTGCATGCCGACCACTGCGAGATCTACACCGACGTCGACGGCGTCTTCACCGCCGACCCCCGGATCGTGCCGGCCGCCCGCAAGCTCGACCGGGTCTCCTACGAGGAGATGCTCGAGCTGGCCGCGTGCGGCGCCAAGATCCTCCACCTGCGGTGCGTCGAGTACGCCCGCCGCTACGACATCCCCATCCACGTCCGGTCCTCGTTCAGCCAGCTCGAGGGAACCTGGGTGGTCCCCGACCCCGTCCTCGACTCCCCGGAGGCAGCAGCCATGGAACAGGCCATCATCGCCGGCGTCGCCCACGACCGCAGCGAGGCCAAGATCACCGTCGTCGGCGTCCCCGACAAGGTTGGTGAGGCGGCCCGGATCTTCGAGGCGCTGGCCGACGCCCAGATCAACCTCGACATGATCGTCCAGAACATCTCGGCGGCCGCCACGAGCCTCACCGACATCTCCTTCACGCTGCCGCGTGCCGACGGCCAGACCGCGATGAAGGCGCTGGCCGCCCTGCGCGACGAGATCGGGTTCGCCTCCCTGCTCTACGACGACAAGATCGGCAAGATCTCGCTGATCGGCGCCGGGATGCGCAGCCACCCGGGCGTCAGCGCGAAGTTCTTCTCCGCCATCGCCGCGGCCGGAGTCAACATCCAGATGATCTCCACCTCCGAGATCCGGATCTCGGTGATCGTCGACGAGGGCCTCGTCGACGCCGCCGTCGCCGCCGCCCACTCCGCCTTCGACCTCGACGCCGACGAGGTCGAGGCGGTCGTCTACGGCGGGACCGGACGATGAGCGGCGTCCGGCTCGGGATCGTCGGCGCCACCGGCCAGGTGGGCGTCGCGATGCGGCAGATCCTCGAGGAGCGGGCCTTCCCGGTCGACGAGATCCGGTTCTTTGCCTCGGCCCGCTCGGCCGGGACGGTGCTCCCGTACGCCGGTCCTCGTGGTCTGCAGAGTGTCGTCGTCGAGGACGCCGCCACAGCCGACCCCTCGGGGCTCGACATCGCCCTGTTCTCGGCGGGCGCGACCACGTCGCGGGCGCTCGCGCCGCGGTTCGCCGACGCGGGCGCGACGGTCGTCGACAACTCCTCGGCGTTCCGGATGGACCCTGACGTGCCCCTGGTCGTGTCCGAGGTCAACCCCGACGCGATCCGTGACGCCCGCAAGGGCATCATCGCCAACCCGAACTGCACGACCATGGCCGCGATGCCGGTGCTCAAGCCACTCCACGACGACGCCGGCCTGGTCCGGCTGATCGCCTCGACCTACCAGGCGGTGTCGGGCTCGGGCGTGGCCGGCGTCGAGGAGCTCGCGAGCCAGGTCGTGGCGGCGGGCGACAAGGCCCGGGAGCTCGCCTACGACGGCGAGGCCGTGGCGTTCCCGGCACCGGAGAAGTACGCCCGCACCATCGCGTACAACGTGCTGCCGATGGCCGGCTCGATCGTCGACGACGGGCTCGACGAGACCGACGAGGAGCAGAAGCTGCGCAACGAGTCGCGCAAGATCCTCGGCATCCCCGACCTGGCGGTCTCGGGCATCTGCGTCCGGGTCCCCGTCTTCACCGGCCACTCGCTGGCGGTCAACGCCGAGTTCGCGCGGCCGATGCCGGTGGCCCGGGCCCGCGAGCTGCTGGGCTCGGCGCCGGGGGTCGAGCTGAGCGACATCCCGACGCCGCTGCAGGCCGCAGGCCGCGACCCGTCGTACGTCGGCCGGTTGCGGCACGACCCGGGCGTGCCCGACGAGCGGGGCCTGGCCCTGTTCATCAGCAACGACAACCTGCGCAAGGGCGCGGCCCTCAACACCGTGCAGATCGCCGAGCTGGTCGCCGCACGCTAGGGGCCGCTCCTCAGCGGTGCATCTCGCGCCCGCCGGGCTCGACCATGGCGGTCGTCACGCGGTGGGCCACCACGTAGCCGCCCATCGCGACGGCAGGCACCGCGACGACCATCCACCACGCGAACAGCTGGTCGGCCAGGAAGAGCAGCAGCACGACGGCGACCAGGCCCATCCCCAGGAAGCTGGTGCTGCCGCCCTCGGGGTGGCCGAACGCCCTGAGGAGGGCCCCGCCCAGCCAGCCCGCGACCACCAGGACCGCCAGCAGCAGCAGGAAGCCGGCGTCGCCGCAGCTGGAGGTGCCGCGCACGACCTCGCACACGCCCTGCGACGCCCAGACCAGCCCCACCGTGAGCAGGCCGACGACCAGGCCGGACGTCAGCGCGGCGGGGACAGCGCCCAGCCGTGGCAGCACCGGTCGGCGACGCCCGCGGCGGGCGGGCTCGGCGACCGGCACCGACTCCGGCGGCGCGTCCTCGACGAAGAGCGGTGTGCCCGCGCGGGCCGGCTCTGGCGCAGGGGTCGGCTCCGGGACCGGCGTGGGGGCAGGCTCCGGAGCGGGAGCGGGAGCGGGAGCGGGCTGGGAAACGGGAGCCGGGTGAGGAGACTCGACCGGCGCGGGCCGGTCCTGGGCAGCACGCTTCTTCTTGCGGCGGAAGCCGAACGACGGGAGCTCCAGCGACGGGCCGTCAGGCTCCTTCGGGGCGTCCTCGGGGGCGTCCTTCTCAGCCATGCGGGCAGTGTGCCATGCGGGCTCGGCGGATCGAGCCGAGCCGTCACCCGTGCGGGTTGAAACCTGGTCGAGCCGTCACTCGTGAAGTTCGGCCCCTGACGGCTGGGCCGCACCTGAACCTGCACAACTGCCGGCTCGGCCGTGACTGAACCTGCACAGGTGACGGCTCGCCGGGGTGCTGGTTCGTCGAGAGACATCACAATGGTCGGGGTGACAGGATTTGAACCTGCGGCCTCTTCGTCCCGAACGAAGCGCGCTACCAAGCTGCGCCACACCCCGAACGCGCCGGGAACGACCCCGGCGCGAGCAGCCGCCACCATACCCGAGCGCCGACAGGCCCCACGAATCGGCCCGGGCCCGCCTCAGTCCCGCGCGGTGAGGGTGATCAGGGTGGCCTCGGGGCGGCACCACAGCCGGACCGGGGCGTACGGCGAGGTGCCGAGACCGGCCGACACGTGCAGCCATGTGGAGCCCGGATCGCCGTGCCGGGAGCCGGCGGGGTGGCGGTGCAGCCCCGACACCCGTGCGGGCTCGAGGTCGCAGTTGGTCGTGAGCGCCCGGCCGCCGGGGAGGCACACCTGCCCGCCGTGGGTGTGGCCGGCGAGCACCGCGTCGTAGCCGTCGTGCGCGAACTGGTCGAGCACCCGGAGGTACGGCGCGTGCGTGACGCCCAGCCGGACGTCGGCCGTCGGGTCGGCGAGGCCGGCCACGTCGTCGAGCCGGTCGTACTCCAGGTGCGGGTCGTCGACGCCGGCGAAGGCGAAGGTGGTGCCCCCGACGCTGAACGCCGCCCGCTCGTTGCTCAGGTCGATCCAGCCGGCCTCGTCGTAGGCCGCCTTCATCTCCTGCCACGGCAGCTGCTCGCTCGTGGTGTTGCGCGTGCCGTCGTCGGGAAGCAGGTAGCGCATCGGGTTCTTGAGGATGGGCGCGTAGTAGTCGTTGGACCCCAGCACGAACACGCCGGGGACGTCGAGCAGCCCGCCCAAGGCGTCGAGCAGGGCCGGGAGCGCGTCGCGGTGGGCGAGGTTGTCGCCGGTGTTCACGACCAGGTCCGGCCGCAGGCCGGCCAGGCTGCTGACCCACTCCTGCTTGCGGCGCTGCCGAGGGGTGAGGTGCAGGTCGCTCAGGTGCAGCACCCGGAGCGACGCGTGGCTCGGCGGCAGCAGCGGCACCGACACCTCGCGCAGCTCGAAGCGCCGGGTCTCCGCCACGGCGTGGCCGGTCACCGCCAACCCCGCCACGGTCCCGGCGGCGAGCAGCCCGGTCACGGCCCTGGTGTTCATGGGCCCAGACTTTCACAGCCGGTCGGCTGCCAGAATGTGGGCATGAGTGCTCTGAAGGACCGGCTCCGGACCGACCTCACCGCGGCCATGAAGGCACGCGACGAGCTGCGGGCCGGCACGCTGCGCATGGTGCTGTCAGCCGTCACCAACGCCGAGGTCGCCGGCAAGGCGGCCCGCGAGCTCAGTGACGACGAAGTCGTCGGGGTGCTCACCACCGAGGCCAAGAAGCGCCGCGAAGCGGCCACCGCCTTCGACGAGGGTGGCCGGACCGCGATGGCCGAGCGTGAGCGGGAGGAGGCCGCGGTGATCGCGGACTACCTGCCCGAGCAGCTGTCCGAGGAGGAGGTCGTGGCGATCGTCACCAGCGCCGTCGACCAGGTCGGTGCCCGCGACGAGGGCATGCGAGCCATGGGCAAGGTCATGGGCGTCGTGCAGCCGCAGGTCCGCGGTCGGGCCGACGGCGCCGCCGTGGCTGCCGAGGTACGCCGCCAGCTGAGCGGCGGCGGTTCCTGAGGAGGCGCGCCAGCGCCGTCTCGAAGGGCGGCTGAGCCCTCCGGCTCAGTCGCCGTCGCCTCCGCCGCCGCCGTCGGGGCCGGGGCCACCTCCGCCACCGGTGTCGCCACCGCCACCGCCACCGGTGTCGCCACCGCCACCGCCACCGGTGTCGCCACCGCCACCGCCGCCGGTATCGCCACCGCCACCGCCGCCGTTGTCACCGCCGCCAGGGTTGGTCGGCTCGGGGGCGGGGACGAAGCCCGTGGAGGGGAAGATGGACACGACCGTGCCGGCCGGTGCGACGCCGCCCGAGCCCGGATCGGTGTAGGCGACGGTGCCTTCCGGGTACTCGGAGTAGGCCTCGGGCTGGACCAGCACGTTGAAGCCGGCGTCCTCGAGCCGCCGCTGGGCTTCCGGCACGGGCAGGCCGGCGACGCCGGGAACGGTCGTTTCGGCGCCACCCAGGGCGCTGAGGTCGGGCGGGGTGAACGTCAGGTCGGGCAGGTACTGCTCCACCTCGCCCATGGCCTGGCCCCAGATCGGCCCGGCGAGCCCGGAACCGGACGCCGAGCTGATGTAGCGGCCACCGACGGTCAGGCCCTCGAGGCCGATCGGCTGGCCGAGCGAGTTGGCCCCGGCCAGCATCGTCGCAGTCGACAGGTTGGGGGTGTAGCCGTTGAACCACACGGCGCGAGCGCTCTGCGTGGTGCCGGTCTTGCCGGCGTCCTCCTGGTTGATGGTGATGTACTGACCGAACCCACCGGGCTCCAGGACTCCCTTGAGGATCGAGTTGACGGTGTCGGCGACGGCGTTGGTCAGCACCTGGGTGCAGTTCGCGCCGTACTCCTTCAGCAGGTTGCCGTTGGCGTCCTCGATGGCCGTCACCGGGCGTGAGTCGCAGTGCTTCCCGCGCGCGGCGAAGGTCGCGTAGGCCTCGGCCATCTCCAGCGGGCTGACGTCGACCACGCCGAGGGTGAACGAGGGGACCCGCTCGTTGTCCGGGTCGGTGAGGTCGACGCCCATGTTCTTGGCCAGCTCGTAGGGCTTGCACAGGCCCGTGAGCTGCTCGAGGTTGGCGAAGAACGTGTTCACCGAGTTCTGGGTGCCGGTGTAGAGGTTGTACGTGCCGCCCTGGAGGTCGAAGTTGGCGGGGTCCCAGATCACCGTGTTGTAGGGGCCGCCGTAGGGCCCGTCGCAGTCCGCGAAGTTGCGCTCGGGGATCGACTCGCGGGCCGGCACGGTCAGCGTGGTCTTGGGCTGGACGCCGTCCATCAGGGCCTGGGCCAGGACGAACGCCTTGAACGTCGACCCCGCCTGGAAGCCGGCCGCGTCGCCGACCTCCTGTGGCACCACGTAGTTGAGGTAGGTCTGGCCCGCGTCCTTGTCGGAGCCCATGGGGCGTGACTGGGCCAGCGCCTTCACCTCGCCGGTGCCGGGCTCGACCATGGCCACGCCGCCGATGGCCTGGTCGGTCGGGTTCGTGTAGGCCTGGACCGCCCGGTCGGCGGCCGCCTGGAAGCGCAGGTCGATGGTGGTCCGGATGGTGAGGCCGCCCGAGCGCAGCAGCTGCTTCCGCTCGTCCTTGGTCTTGCCGAGCGACGGGTCCTGCATCAGCGTGTTGATGACGTAGTCGCAGAAGAACGGTGCCCGGGAGTTGACGCACCCGTTGTCGCTGGGCTGTACGTCGAGCCCGAGACCCTGCTTCTTGGTCGCGTCGGCCTTCTTGGACGTGATGACGTCGAGCTGGGCCATCCGGTCGAGCACGACGTTGCGGCGCTCGAGCGCGGCGTCGGCCGAGTTGGTCGGGTCGAGCCCCGTCGGGTTCTTGACCAGTCCGGCCAGCAGCGCCGACTCGCGGAGGTCGAGGTCCTTGGCGTTCTTGTCGAAGTAGTGCCGGGCGGCGGACTGGATGCCGAAGGCGCCGTCGCCGAAGTAGGCGATGTTCAGGTAGCGCTCCAGGATCCAGTCCTTGGAGTACTTGTCCTCGAACGCGATCGCGTAGCGCAGCTCGCGCACCTTGCGGGCGAAGGTGTCGTCGGTCGCGGCGAGCCGCTCGGCCTTGGTGTCGGCCTGGCTGACCAGCGTCAGCTTCACCATCTGCTGGGTGATCGACGAACCACCCTGCACCACTCCGCCCTGGGCCTGGTTGGTCACGAGCGCACGCAGGGTGCCGCGCAGGTCGAGCGCGCCGTGCTCGTAGAAGCGGTAGTCCTCGATGGAGACGATGGCCTCGACCATGGTCCGCGAGATCTGGGTCAGCGGGACGTTGACGCGGTTCTCGTCGTACAACGAAGCGACCAGGTTGCCGCTGCCGTCGACGATGCGGGTCTTCTGGGCCAGCGGCTCCACGGTGAGCTCGGCGGGCAGGTTGTCCATGCTGCGGGCCACGTCGCGTGCACCCACGCCGACGACGCCGGCGAAGGGGATCGCCAGGCCCGCCACGAGGACGCCCATGACCACGGCCACGGCGCCCATGACGCCGAGGTGGGACAGCACACGACCGGGGGAGAGCCGCTCGTCTGGGGGCACGGACATGCCAGAGACGGTACCCGAGCGATGTCGACCCGGCCCATTCATGGCATCCGGGGTCTAGTCACTTCGGACTACGCGAAAGGGGCAGATCGAGCCTGTTCCCGGGATCCCCCGGTTCTTTACGTTACGGGTGCTGGGAATCGGACCGTCGGTGGGGACGGCCCGAACCCGAGGCGAAATGGGGAACGAAATCATGTGGATCGAGGACTGGGCTCCGTCGGCGGCGTGCCGTCAGGCGTCGCCGGACGCGCTGTTCGTGCGCGGTGCTGAGCAGAACAAGGCCAAGCTCGTCTGCCAGGGCTGCCCGGTACGGACCGAGTGCCTCGCCGAGGCGCTGGACAACCAGATCGAGTGGGGCGTGTGGGGTGGCATGACGGAGCGGGAGCGCCGTGCCCTGCTCCGCCGCAAGCCGAACGCCTCCTGGCGGGCCGTGCTCGAGACCGCCCGCAACGCGCAGTCGCAGCCGGCCGTCCCGGTCACCGTCTGACCCCTCGCGGCTGTCTCGGGACCTGACCTGCAGGGGAGGTCAGGTCCCCGACAGCAGGCCGCCGACGTGGCGCAGACCCTCCAGGTCGTGCACGTCGGTCGCCAGCGCCGGCACCACGACGGTCGGGACCGTCGGATGGGCCGCCGCGAACCTGGCTCGCAGGCCCGCCTCCCGCTCCACGATCCGGGACCGGTCGGCGTGCAGCCGCAGCAGTCCGGCCGTCACCGAGCCCGGCTCCGCCTGCTCGAGCCGGCCGGCCGCAGCCGTCGCCTCGTCGGGGGACAGCGAGCCGCGAGGAGCGGGGCTCGCCCGGTTGACGACGAGCCCGGCCAGCGGCATCTCGTCCTCCCCGAGCCGCTCCACGAAGTACGCCGCCTCGCGCAGCGCGTCCGGCTCGGGAGCGGCCACGACCAGGAACGCCGTCCGGTCGGCCTGCAGCAGTGCGAAGGTCTCCTCGGCCCGGGCCCGGAAGCCGCCGAACAGGGTGTCGAACGCGGCGACGAACGTCTGCATGTCACGGAGCACCTGCGCCCCGAGGATCCGGGTGAGCGTGTGGGTGATCATCCCGATCCCCGCGGTCATCATCCGCGCCGGTCCCTTGGCCGGTGCCAGCAGCAGCCGGACGAAGCGGCCGTCGAGGAACCGCGAGAGCCGCTCGGGGGCGTCGAGGAAGTCCAGCGCCGACCGGGACGGCGGGGTGTCCACGACGATCAGGTCGTAGCTGCCGTCGGCCTGCGCCTGCCGGTGGATCTGGCCGAGCTTCTCCATGGCCATGTACTCCTGGGTGCCCGCGAACGAGCTGGAGAGCGCCACGTAGAACGGGTTGGACAGGATCTGCTGCGCCTTCTCGGGCGTGGCGTGGCTCTCCACGACCTCGTCGAAGGTGCGCTTCATGTCCAGCATCATCGCGTCGAGCGAGCCCCCGTGGTCGGCGGAGCCGGCCACCCCGGCGACCGGTCGCGGGGTGTTGTCGAGCCGCCCGATGCCCATCGACTGGGCGAGCCGGCGAGCGGGGTCGATGGTCAGCACCACGACCTTCCGCCCACGCTCGGCCGCCCGGAGCGCGAGCGCCGCCGACGTGGTCGTCTTGCCCACTCCGCCGGAGCCGCAGCACACGACGATCTCGGTGCCGCGGTCGTCGAGAAGCGCGTCGACGTCGAGGGCGGGCGCGGTCGACGCGGGTGCGGCCAGCGGGCCGTAGCGGGGGCGGGGGTCGGTACGGGGCGTCGACCGGCTCATCCGAGGCCGCCGTCCTTGAGGTCCTCGGCCAGCTCGTAGAGCCCGCCGAGGTCCACGCCGGCGGCCAGCCGCGGGAGCTCGTGGACGGGGACACCGAGCCCGTCCACGACGGCTCGCTGGGCGTCCTCCAGCTCGCGGCGTACGGCGTGGTCGTGCGCCGCGGCCAGCAGTCCGTCGACCAGGCCGTCCCGGATCCGGGTGCCGTTCAGGCCGGCCGCGGCGAGGTGGTCACGGACCTGGCCGTCGTCGAGGGTGCCCGCCCGGGCGGCGGCCAGCTGCTCGGACCCCAACGTCGAGGGACGCACCATGTTGACCACGACGGCACCGACCGGCAGACCCTCCCGGTGCAGCTCGGCGACGCCGTCGACGGTCTCCTGGACCGGCATCTCCTCCAGGACGGTGACCAGGTGGATCGCGGTCCGCGGGGAGCGGAACAGCTTCATCACGTTGTCAGCCTGCGACCTGATCGGGCCGACCCGGGCGAGCCCGGCCAGCTCGCTGTTGACCCCGAGGAACTGCGCGATGCGTCCCGTCGGCGGGGCGTCGAGCACGACCGCGTCGTAGCTCGGCACCCCCTTGGCCCGCCGACGCACCTTGGCCGCCTCGTAGACCTTGCCGGTCAGCAGCACGTCGCGGACGCCCGGGGCGAGGGTGGTCGCGAACTCCACGACGCCGAACCGGTCGAGCGCGCGCCCGGCGCGGCCGAGCCGGTAGTACATCGAGAGG
This sequence comes from uncultured Actinomycetota bacterium, assembly GCA_963740325.1. GTDB lineage: Bacteria > Actinomycetota > Actinomycetes > Propionibacteriales > Nocardioidaceae > Nocardioides. The sequence goes on along the minus strand of CAVUDQ010000006.1, from coordinate 275,658 downwards.
TACTCCAGCAGTGCCGACTCGGGATCGACGTGAAGGGCATGGAGGGTGCCGGCGCGTCCCTGCGGGCCGGGGAGGCCGGTGGCGATCCGGCGCTCGGCGTACGGCAGCGGGTCGACGTCGAAGAGTCGGGCGATCCCCTGGCGGCCCTCCACCTCGCACAGCAGCACGGAGCGGCCGTGGCTGGCCAGCGCCAGCGCCAGCGCCGCCGCGACGGTGGACTTGCCGGTGCCGCCCTTGCCGGTGACGACGTGCAGCCGGACCTTACGGGGGTCGAAGGGGGCGACAGGCACGGCGCCAGCGTAGTGGCGGCCCACCCGCCGGCCCCCGGGTTGTGTGGCCGGGGGCCATACGTGATCCGTGCCACGCGCCGCTAGTGTGGCCGACGGGCCGGGCGACCGGCCGGAGAGCAGGGAGGACACGCAGGTGGACAAGGTCGTGGCGAGTGCGACGGAGGCCGTCGCGGACATCGCGGACGGATCGACCCTCGCGGTCGGGGGCTTCGGGCTGTGCGGCATCCCGTCGGTGCTGATCGACGCGTTGCTGACGTCGGGGGTGACCGATCTCGAGGCGGTCTCCAACAACTGCGGCGTCGACGACTGGGGGCTGGGCCGGCTGCTCCAGCAGAAGCGGCTGCGCCGGATGGTCTCGTCGTACGTCGGGGAGAACAAGGAGTTCGCGCGGCAGTACCTCTCGGGCGAGCTGGAGGTGGAGCTGACGCCCCAGGGCACCCTCGCGGAGCGGATGCGCGCCGGCGGTTCGGGCATCCCGGCGTTCTTCACCGCCACCGGCGGCGGCACCCAGGTGGCCGAGGGCGGTCTGCCCTGGCGCTACGACGCCGACGGCAACGTGACCGTCGCGTCGCCGCCGAAGGAGACGCGGATGTTCGGAGACCGTGAGTTCGTCCTCGAGGAGGCGATCGTCGCCGACTTCGGCCTGGTCCGCGCCTGGAAGGGCGACCGGCACGGCAACCTCGTCTACCGCGACTCCGCACGCAACTTCAACCCGCTCGCCGCGATGTGCGGCCGGGTCACCGTCGCCGAGGTCGAGGAGCTGGTGGAGCCCGGCGAGATCGACCCCAACCACGTCCACACCCCCGGGGTGTTCGTGCAGCGGGTCGTCGCGCTGACGCGCGAGCAGGCCGCCGACAAGCGGATCGAACGGGTCACCACCCGCCCGAAGGGAGACGCCTGATGCCTTGGTCCCGTGAGGAGATGGCGGCGCGTGCCGCCTCGGAGCTGGAGGACGGCTCCTACGTCAACCTCGGCATCGGACTCCCGACGCTGGTGCCCAACTACGTCGCCGACGACGTCGAGCTGGTGCTGCAGAGCGAGAACGGCATCCTCGGCGTCGGCGCCTACCCCTACGAGGGGGAGGAGGACCCCGACCTGATCAACGCCGGCAAGGAGACGGTCACCCTCCGCAAGGGTGCGTCGTTCTTCGACTCCGCCACGTCCTTCGGGATGATTCGCGGCGGCAAGATCGACGCCGCGATCCTCGGCGCGATGCAGGTCAGCAAGGACGGCGACATCGCCAACTGGATGATCCCCGGCAAGATGGTCAAGGGCATGGGCGGCGCGATGGACCTGGTCCACGGCGCCAAGCGGGTGATCGTGCTGATGGAGCACGTCGCCAAGGACGGCTCCCACAAGATCCTCGACGAGTGCACGCTGCCCTACACGGGCAAGCGGGTGGTGCAGCGGATCATCACCGACCTCTGCGTGCTCGACGTGACCGACGAGGGCTTGACGCTGGTCGAGCTGGCCCCCGACGTGACCGAGGACGAGGTGCGCGAGAAGACCGGACCCGCGCTGGTGTGACCCGGAGCCGGCCGTAGCCCGACAGGAACAACCACGAGTGAGGCCCGGCCGCGCGGCAAGCGTCACTTGACGGTGCCGGACACGCTCGCGACCTCAGGTGAGCGAGAACGGCGGGTACTTGTCGGTGACGAGCAGGAACGCGTAGGCGTTGACGCGCAGGGCCCAGCGGCTGACACCGACGACGAAGTCGAACAGCCCGCGCGGGTAGTGGCCGGTGAACAGGATCGCGAACCACGAAACGATGACCACGAAGAAGGCGGCCACGAACAGGAAGAACAGCACCACGTAGTGCGGGATCGCGAGGAACCACTTGACGAGTGGCAGCCAGCGGTTCAGGTCTCGCCCGACGTCGGGGTAGTCGATGTCGAGATGGACCTTCTGCTCGTCGGCCGTCGACGGGTACTCGTCGGTGAGGAGCGCGAAGTAGGCGCCGATGCGGGTGGAGAACCTGGTGAGCTCTCGTGCGAAGTCGAACCACCAACGGGGGTAGCGCTGCCGGAAGAGGATCATCAGGAGGGTGGCCCCGAACAGCCCGGCGACGATGCCGCCGGTCGTCGTGGTCACCGTCCTGCCGGCCTCGTCGTACGCCGTCGTGGTGGCACCCGCGGTGAGGATGCCGTACACGATGGCGATGGGGATGACCAGCACGATCCGGAACAGCGTCGTCACGCGGTTGCGCTCGACCGTGTAGTCGACCTCCAGGCGAGCGGGGTAGGCGGTGGGTGCAGAAGGCGTGCTCTCCTCGGACATGACGGATCTCCATTCAAGTCGGTGCCCATCAGGTCAGGCATGCCGCCAAGAGTCGTCGGCCTGGAACGACACCGGCTCCCCCCTTTCGTCCGATGTTCGATGTGGCAGGTCGAGATCGCCCGGCCACGTCGGCCGGCACGAGGACAGCTGGCGCATGGCCTCCGTACGCGGGCCGGAGGGGATCGTCGTCTCCCTGGCCCGAACAGATCGGCTGACCCGTCCGCCGCAGAACCCGCCGTCCGCCATTGAACCCGTGGGTGCCGCCGGGGCACAGTGGGTCGACCGTGCCCGGGGGGTGGCCCCGGTGTGCGGCCCGCCCGGGAGGAGTCGCGCATGGACCAGTTGGACAGACCGCCGGCGATCGTGCGCTGGACCCGACGGCTGGAGGAGACCATCGCGCTCGACCCGGCGGTGGCTGCCGTCGCCCCGAAGGCGCGTGCGCTGTTCGGGACGGGGACGCGCGGGGAGGTGCTGCGGGGTGAGTGGCTCGGGCACGCGTTGCACCCACTGATGACCGACGTCGTGATCGGCACCTGGACCTCGGCCACGGTGCTGGACCTCATCGGTGGAGACGAGTCGTCGACCGCGGCCCGGCGACTCGTCGGCACCGGTCTTCTCGCCTTCGGGCCCACGGCGTGGTCGGGGTGGGCGGAGTGGTCGGAGGCCGGCCCCCGCGAGAAGCGCGTCGGCCTGGTGCACGCCGTCACCAACGGCGCAGCGGCCGGCATCTACACGGCGTCGTGGGTCGCCCGACGGCGCGGCCGGCACGGTGCCGGCGCCGGGCTCGCGCTCGCCGGGGCGGCCCTGATGGGGGGCGCGGCCTACCTGGGCGGCCACCTGGCCGCGGCCCGCAAGGTCGGCAGCCACCACCCGGCGTACGACGCCGGCTGAGGTGAACCGGGCCGGTCGGTCGCCCGCCGGTAGGGTCACGCCACGTGAGCGCACCGCACCCGACGTACCAGCAGCTCGTCGACCTCCCGGCCTACGTGCAGCAGCCGGTCCCGATCGCGTTCGAGGACGCCAACGGGCACCTCAACGTGCGGCACTACACCGGAATCGCCAGTGAGGGGCTGGACGAGTCGCTGGTGGGGGTGGGGGTCCCGCAGATGTGGCCGGCCATGGGGCACGCGGTGTTCTCGGCCGAGCACCACCTGACCTACCTTGCCGAGGTGCGCACCGGCGACCGGATCTCGGCCCGGGTGCGGCTGCTGGGCAGGTCGGAGCGCGCGGCGCACGCCCTGGTCCACCTGCTCGACGAGACCCACCAGCGGCTCAGCTTCGTGATGGAGGAGATCTTCCTGCACGTCGACCTGGAGACCCGTCGGACGGCGCCGTGGCCCGCCGAGGTCGCGGCCGCGATGGACGCGAAGATCGCCGCGGACGCTGCGCTGCCGTGGGAGCCGGACGTCTCCGGCTCGCTGGCCCTCCGCTAGGGGCCGCAGCGAAGACGGTCAGCCGACGCCGGCGACGACGTAGTAGCAGCCGAGCCCGCCCAGCGAGCCGGTCGCGTCGGGCAGGTACGGCGCCGGCCCGGTGACGTCGAGCGGCGTCCAGGTGCCGTCGGCCGCGATCCGGTCGACGACGTCCTGGCAGTGGCGCGACTCCCACAGGTCCTCGCGCTGGGTCACCACGACGTGCCGCCGCGCGACGCGGGCGAACTCGCGCCAGACCCCCTCGGTGTCGGGGAGGTAGGTCATCACGCCCACGCAGACGACCGCGTCGGCCGCGTCGTCGTCGACGGGAAGTGGTCGCGCCAGGTCGGCCTCCCGGGTCTCGTCGTAGGCGCCCGACTCGAGCGCCAGCCGGAGCGAGACCGAGGAGATGTCGAGCCCCACGAGCCGGCCGTCGTATCCGAGCGACCGCAGCGCTTTGCCGACCAGCCCGGTCCCGCATCCCACGTCGAGCACCGAGCCCGGCCGGGGATCGAGGTCGAGCAGGGTCCGGGCGGCCGTGGCGGGGGCCTGGTAGGACCAGGAGTCGAGGTCGGTGTCGTAGCTGTCGGCCCAGGCGTCGTAGTGCTGGGCGACCTCGCTCGCCTCGGCCGTCCCGCTCATGAGCCAGTCGTCGCTGGGGACCTTGTCCGGAGCCATCGACACACCCTCTCACGTGCGTGCGTCCCCCGCCCGCGCCGATTCCGGCGCCGGACGGGGGCCTGACTAGGGTCGGGGCGTGACGCTGGACGGGTTGCTCGCCGACACCCGCCCGCTCGGCAATCCACACTTCGCACGGCTCTGGCGCGCCAACATCGTCACCGTCATCGGCGCCCAGCTGACGGTCGTCGCCGTCCCGGCGCAGATCTACGGGATCACCGGCTCGTCGGCGTACGTCGGCCTGACGGGTGTGTTCGGCCTGGTGCCGCTGGTCGTGTTCGGGCTCTGGGGCGGGGCGCTCGCCGACGCGATGGACCGCCGCACCCTGCTGGTCGTCACGACCTGCGGGCTGATCCTCACCAGCGCCGGGTTCTGGGTCCAGGCGGCGCTCGGCCTCGGGGACGTGTGGGTGCTGCTGGGGCTGTTCGCGCTGCAGCAGGCGTTCTTCGCGGTCAACCAGCCGACCCGGTCGGCGGTGCTGCCCAAGCTGCTGCCGGACGAGCAGCTGCCGGCGGCCAACTCGCTCAACATGACCGTGATGCAGGCCGGCGGCATCGCCGGCCCGCTGGTCGGCGGGGCGCTGATCCCGGTCCTGGGGTTCTCGTGGCTCTACCTGCTCGACACGCTCACCCTGTTCGCCACGCTGGGGGCCGTGGTGCGGCTGCCGCGGTTGCCGGTCGAGGGCGTGGTCACCGCACCCGGGCTGCGCGCGGTCGTCGACGGGTTCCGCTACCTGCGCCACCAGCCGGTGCTGATGATGTCGTTCGTCGTCGACATCATCGCGATGGTCTTCGGGATGCCGCGGGCGCTGTTCCCCGAGCTGGCCGACGTCGCCTTCGGCGGGCCGGACGAGGGCGGGCTCGCGTTCGCGCTGCTGTTCGCGGCGATCCCCGCCGGCGCGGTCGTCGGCGGCGTCCTGTCGGGCTGGGTCTCGCGGGTCGAGCGGCAGGGCCTGGCCGTGATCGTGTCGATCGTGGTGTGGGGGCTGGCGATGGTCGGCTTCGGCCTCTCGGCGCTCGTGGCGCCGTTCGCCCCCACCACCATGCTCGCGGTGGCCGTGCTGATGCTGGCGATCGGTGGTGCCGCCGACATGGCGTCGGCGGCGTTCCGGACCTCGATGCTGCAGGCGGCGGCGTCCGACGCGGTGCGCGGTCGGCTGCAGGGCATCTTCGTCGTCGTCGTCGCCGGTGGGCCGCGGGTGGCGGACGTCGCCCACGGCGCCGCGGCAGCAGTGACCGGCGCGGCCGTCGCCGCGGCCGGCGGCGGCGTGCTGGTCGTGGTCGGAACGGTGGCCGCGGCGCTCGCCGTCCCGGCGTTCGTCCGCTACCGGGTCACGCGGTGCTGACGGCGGCCCGGGTCCGCGCCGCGGTCACCATGGCGCCGACCGCGCACCCGATCGCGACCCCGAAGACCGTCAGGAACGGGTCGCTGCCGACGTCGCGCGACACCTCGTAGCCGATCCCGCACACCGACAGCGCCAGCGCCGCGCCGATCGAGTCGGCGATCGAGAGCGCGGAGGAGTTGAAGCCACGGTCCTCGCCGGTCGACGCGGCCAGCATCGCCACCCCGGTGCGGGAGAAGCCGAAGCCCATCCCGGCACCCGCGGCCACGAACGCAGCCCCGGCGAGCGCGCCCGGGGCGTCGAGCCGCACGCTCAGCCACAGCCCCAGCACGGCCGCGAACAGGACGCCGGTGCCGATCCGCATCGCGGTCTCGGAGGTGACCCGGTCGCCGAGCCGGGCCTGCACCTGGCTCATGCTCGCCCAGACCACGCCGACGACGGTGAGCGCGACGCCGGCGTACGTCGGGGAGTAGCCCCAGCGGTCCTGCAGCACCAGCACGATGTAGGCCTGCCCGCAGAAGAACGAGGCGCTCATCAGACCCCGGGTGCCGATCACCGACGGCAGGCCGCGGCCGGCACGCAGGGTGCCGCGGGGCATGAGCGGCCGCAGCGCCACGACCACGACCGCGGCCGCCAGTACGGCGAGCGCGACCCCGCGGGAGCCTGCGAGCTCGACGCCGAGCACGGCGGTGGCGGCGACCGCCGCCCAGACCAGCCGGGACCGGGGGGCGGGCCGGCGGCCGGTGGCCTCCGACTCGCGGAGACCCGGGATCACCGGAGCCACCAGCAGCGCGGCCAGGGCGACCAGGACGACGATCCCGAGGAAGACCCAGCGCCAGCCGAGGGCGTCGGCGACCAGCGCGGCCACGAACGGACCGAACAGCGACGGGAGCACCCACGCGGCCGCGAACGACGCGAACACCGACGGCTGCAGCCTCGCGGGGTAGACCACGCCGACGACGACGTACAGGCTCACGATCAGGGCGCCGGTGCCGAGCCCCTGGACCACGCGGCCGGCCACCAGCACCGGCATCGAGGGAGCGAGGCCGCTCAGCAGGACGCCCACCGTGAACAGCGCCAGTGACGCGACCAGGGATCCGGCGGGGCCGCGGCGGTCGCTCCACGACCCGGCGGCCACCATGCCCACGACGCCGCTCGCAAGGGGTGCGGCGAAGGCCAGCGCGTAGAGCGCGAACCCGCCGAGGTCGCGGCTGACCGTGGGCATGATCGTGGTCACCGCCATCACCTCGAAGGCGTTGAACGCGATCAGCGCGAAGATGCCGATCGTGGTCGCGGTGTAGGGCTGGGACAGGATCCCGTCGCGCCGGCGGGCGGCGCCGGTCTCGGGGCTGCTGGTCACGGTCACCTGGCTGACGCTAGAAGTTGAAGCAGGCTTGAGATCAAGGCGGACCGATGAGTCGCGGCCCGACCGGCAGTCTCTCCTACCGACCCGACGAGGAGGAAGCGATGAGCAGCACGACGCACGGCACGGTCAAGGCGGCGATCACCGTCTCGCTCGACGGCTACGTCACGGGGCCGGACGACCGTCCGGGGCAGGGCCTCGGCATCGGCGGGGAGCGGCTCCACTACTGGGTGATGGGCGGTCCGTGGACCTACGAGACCGACCACGAGCCCGGCGCGGGCATGACCGAGGCCGACAAGGCCTACTACGAGGAGCTCCTCGAGGGCGTCGAGGGCGGGATCTGCGGCCGCGGCATGTACGACATGTCCGGCGCCTGGGGTGGCACCAACCCGTTCGGCGGCACCTTGGTGGTCCTCACCCACCGCACCGAGGACCAGCCCGACGCGAGCAGCGGCTTCCTGATGGTCGACGGGTTCGAGGCGGCATTCGCGCGGGCCCGGGAGGCGGCCGGGAGCGGAGGCATCGCCGTCGCGGGCGGCGCCGACATCATCCGGCAGGCGCTCGCGGCAGGTGTGGTCGACGAGCTCGGCATCACCACCGCCCCGCTGATCCTCGGCGGCGGCAAGCGGCTCTTCGAGGGCTTCGACCATGACATCGAGCTCGAGATCCTCGCGGTCCACCAGTCGCCGTACGCCGTGCACACGAGGTACGCCGTCAAGCACTGAGCCAGCCCACGAGCGGGGCCGCCAGGGTATGGAGCTCGCGACCGAGATGCAGGTCTCGGACATCTGGTTTCGACGCGCCGTCGCGGCCTCGCAGGCTCGGCCACGGGCTTGCTCAACCTGCCTCCCCACGCGGGGCACTCCTTCGTCGTGCCCCGACAGGGTCTCTGGTTTCGACGCGCCGTCGCGGGCTCGCAGGCTCGGCCGCGGGCTTGCTCAACCTGCCTCCCCACGCGGGGCACTCCTTCGTCGTGCCCCGCTAGGGTCGGCACATGACCAAGTGGGAGTACCAGGTGGCGCCGATTCCGCTCCACAACGAAGCGCTGATGCTCAACAACTTCGGCCAGGACGGCTGGGAGCTCGTGGCGATCCAGACCAGCGCGCAGGGCGGGCTGGTCGCCTTCCTCAAGCGCCCCTCGGAGGGCTGAGCGATGACCCACCCCGAGGAGCGCCTCGCCGAGCTCGGCCTGACCGTGCCCGCGGTCGCCAAGCCCGTCGCCGCCTACGTGCCCGCCGTCCGGTCGGGCTCCTACGTCTACACCTCCGGCCAGCTGCCGATGCGCGACGGCGAGCTGATGGTGAGCGGCAAGGTCGGCGGCGACGTCAGCCACGAGGAAGCCGTGGCCTGCGCCCGGCAGTGCGGGCTCAACGCGATCGCGGCCGTGAAGGCCGAGGTCGGCGACCTGGCCGCGGTGAAGCGCGTGGTCAAGGTGGTCTGCTTCGTCGCCTCGACGGTCGACTTCACCGCCCAGCCGCAGGTCGCCAACGGCGTCTCGGAGCTGCTCGGCGAGGTCTTCGGCGATGCCGGCGTCCACGCCCGCTCCGCCGTCGGTGTCTCGGTGCTGCCGCTCGACGCCCCGGTCGAGGTCGAGCTCGTCGTGGAGGTCTGACCCTCCGTGCGGCGACTCCCGCTGCCCGGGCACCTCGTCGAGACCGCGCGGGCGTACGCCGACGGGCGCGCCACGCCGGCCGAGCCCCGCGACGCGGCGACCGTGGTGCTGCTGCGGCCCGACCCGTCGGGGGCAGCGGTCTACCTGCTGCGCCGCCAGGCGTCGATGGCGTTCGCGGGCGGGATGTGCGTGTTCCCCGGCGGCGGTGTCGACCCGCGCGACTTCGACCACGCCGTGGCGTGGGCGGGCCCCGAGCCCGAGGCATGGGCCGCGCGGCTCGGCACCGACGAGCGGACCGCCCGGGCGCTGCTGTGTGCCGCCGTGCGCGAGACGTTCGAGGAGTCCGGCGTGCTGCTCGCGGGCCCGCGTGACCAGCGCGGTGCGGTCGTGGCCGACACGTCCGACGACGACTGGGAGTCCGACCGGGTCGCGCTCGAGGCGCGCGAGCTGTCGCTCACCGACGTCCTCGACCGGCGCGGCCTGGTGCTGCGCAGCGACCTGCTGGGCGCGTGGGCCGGGTGGCTCACGCCCGAGTTCCAGCCGCGCCGCTACCGCACCTGGTTCTTCGTCGCTGCCCTCCCCGAGGGCCAGGTGACCCGCGACGTGTCCAGCGAGTCGTCGGCCGTGGCGTGGCTGCCGGTGGCCGAGGCGCTCGGCCGGGCCGACGCAGGCGAGGTGACGCTGATGCCGCCGACGTACCTCACCTGCCTCGACGTCGCCCGCCACGGCGACCCCGCAGCGGTGCTCGCGGAGGCGGAGGACAGGCGGGTCACGATGTTCATGCCCGAGGTGGTGACGGTCGACGGCGAGTCGACGCTCTCGGTGCCACCCGGCTACGACGCGCTGCTGGCGGACCGGTGATTCACCCCGTCCGAAGGGAGAGCTTCGTTCCGCCCGTGCTTGATGAGATCGGACCCCGACAATGACCTGGACCGGCGGGTCGTTCGGCGACCACGGCACCTGCGTGCTCGCGCCCAACGCGAGCCCGATGACGCTCGACGGCACCAACACCTGGGTGCTCCGCGAGCCGGGCGGCTCCCGCTCCGTGGTGGTCGATCCGGGCCCGCCCGACGCCGCGCACCTCGACGCGGTCCGTGAGGCCGCCGGCGACGTGGCGGTCGTGCTGCTCACCCACCACCACCTCGACCACTCCGAGGCGGCCCGCGAGTTCGCCGAGTCCGTCGGCTGTGGCGTCCGCGCCCTCGACCCGGCGCACCGGCTCGGCGGCGAGGGCCTCGGCGGGGGCGACGTCGTCGTCGTGGGCGACCTGGAGCTGCACGTCGTGGCCACGCCGGGGCACACCGCCGACTCGCTGTCGTTCGTGCTGCCGGCCGAGCGGGCGGTCCTCACCGGCGACACCGTCCTGGGCCGCGGCACCACCGTGGTGGCCCACCCCGACGGCAAGCTCGGTGCCTACCTCGACTCCCTCGACCGATTGCGCGACCTGGCCGAGGCCCAGCAGATCCAGACGGTCTGGCCCGGGCACGGGCCGGTGCTCGACGACGCGCTCGCCGTCCTCGACCACTACATCGCCCACCGTCACGAGCGGCTCGACCAGGTGCGCGCCGCCGTCGCCCAGCTGCAGTCGGGCGGCGTCGCCGACGCCGCCGGACTCCCGCGCCAGGTCGTCGAGATCGTGTACGCCGACGTCGACCCCGTCCTGTGGGGCGCGGCCGAGCTGTCGGTACGCGCCCAGCTCGACCACCTGCGCCGCCCCTGAGCCGAATCGCGTCTCGTTGAGGTTCCTTCGGGGGTTGGCCGTCGCACGGGGCACGACTCGACCCGAAATCAGGCACGACTCAACGGAATGAGGCACCACTCGGCCTCAGCGGGGGCGGTAGCTGACCGTCAGGTCGCCGACCCCCTCGACGTGCCCGTGGAGCCGGTCGCCGGGCTGCACGGCGCCGACGCCGGAGGGGGTCCCGGTCATCAGCAGGTCACCGGGGCGCAGTGCCACCAGCGTGCTGAGATAGGCGAGCGCCTCGGGAACCGCCCAGATCTGCTGGGCGAGGTCGCCCTCCTGCCGGCGCTCGCCGTTGACCTCGAGCCAGACGGCCCCGGACTCGGGGTGGCCGATCCGGTCGGCCGGCCTGAGCGCGCTGCAGGGGGCGGACTCGTCGAACCCCTTGGCCATCTCCCAGGGCCGGCCGGCCTTCTTGGCGACGGCCTGCAGGTCGCGCCGGGTCATGTCGAGGCCAACGCCGTAGCCGAACACCAGGTCGAGCGCGTCGTCGACGGCGACGTCGAAGCCCCCGGCGCCGAGCGCGACGACGAGCTCGATCTCGTGGTGGAGCTCCGACGTCGCCACCGGGAACTCGAGCTCGCTGCCGTCGGGGACGATCGCGTTGGGCGGCTTGGCGAAGAAGAACGGCGGCTCCCGGTCGGGGTCGTGCCCCATCTCGACGGCGTGCTCGGCGTAGTTGCGGCCGATGCAGAAGATCCGCCCGACGGGGAACACCTGGTCGGTGCCCTCGACCGGCAGCACGGTGGCGGGCTCGGGGCAGACGGCGTAGCGGTCCTGCTGGCTCGCGTCAGCGGCTGGCAGCATAGAAGGACACCTTTCTCTCGAAGTGCGCCACGACCTCGGACGCGGCGAAGGCGAACGCGAACAGCACGATGAGCAGCGACCAGAACTCCGGCATCAGGAAGTTGCGGGAGTACAGCTCGAACAGGTAGCCGACGCCCACGACCGCGATCAGCAGCTGTCCGATGACCACGCCCTTGAGGCCGCGGATCACGCCCAGCCGGATGCCGGCGAGCAGCTCGGGGAGCGCGGCGCGCAGGACGATCTGGGTGAACAGCACCCGGCGTCGCGCACCGAACGAGCGGCCCATCTCGACCAGCGAGGGGTTGACCCGCTCGACGCCCACCTGGGTGTCGAGCGCGATCACCCAGACCGAGAACAGGAAGACCGTCACCACCATCGTCGGGAGCCCGAAGCCGAGCAGCGCCATCAGCGCCGGCACCACGGCCGTGAGCGGCGAGCTCTCGAAGATGTTGACCCACATGCCCATCAGCGAGCCGAAGGCCTGGTTGGTCCCCATCAGGATCCCGGCGGCGATGCCGAGGGTCAGCGACAGCGCCATCCCGATCAGGAAGGCCTGCAGGGTGATCGCGACGGCGTCGACGAAGGTGGGTGAGCCCATCACCTCGGGCATCGCGGCGACGACCTCGGTGAGCGGCGGCAGCAGCGAGATCCAGCCCAGCTGCCCGATCAGCTCCCAGAGCGCGCACCAGACGAGGAGCGAGAAGGCCAGGGGGACCCGGTGTCCACGGAAGGTCATCTCACTCCTCCAGGTAGCTCTCGAGCTCGCCCCAGATCCGCTCCACCCAGTCGAGGTAGGCGCTGCTGCGGCGCACGGAGTCGGACCCGGCGGAGTGGTCGATGCCGGGGCGGACGACCTGGGAGACCGTCGACGGCCCGCGGGTCAGGATCACCACCTGGTCGGAGACGTAGACCGCCTCCTCGATCGAGTGGGTGACGAACACGACGGTCTTGTCCTCGTCGCTCAGCAGCGTCAGCAGGTCCTCCTGGAACTTGCGGCGGATCTGCTCGTCGACCGACGCGAACGGCTCGTCCATCAGCAGGATGTCTGCGTCGACGGCCAGCGCCCGGGCCAGCCCCACCCGCTGCCGCATGCCCCCGGAGAGCTGGTGCGGGTAGGCGTCCTCGTGGCCCGCCAGGCCCACCTTGGCGACGTACTCCCGCGCGCTGGCCTCGCGCTCGGCCCTCGGTACGCCGCGCAGCTCGAGGCCGAAGGCGGCGTTGCGGAGCACCGTGGCCCACGGCATCAGCGCGAAGTCCTGGAAGACCAGCGCCCGGTCCGGGCCGGGCCCGGTGACCGGCCGGCCGTCGACCTCGACGTGGCCGGCTGTGGGCTCGACCAGGCCGGCGATGATCTTCAGGGTGGTCGTCTTGCCGCAGCCGCTGGGGCCGATGATGCTGGTCAGCTCGCCGCGCGGGACGTCGAACGAGACGCCGCCGATGGCGTGCACCCCCCTCCCGAAGTCCTTGACCAGGTCGACGACCCGGACGGCGGGGTCACCGTGGGCAGACCGGTCGGGTGCGGTGGTCGCGGGCTCGGTCGTCACTGGGGCCTCATCTCGGGTCGGAACAGCCGCAGCTCCAGCCGCTGGAGCAGGGTGATGCTGATGCTGGCGAAGAGGATGATCGAGAGGATCGCGGCGAACATCCGGGGGTAGTCGGCGACGGAGCGGTAGTAGGTGATCAGGTCGCCGACCCCGGTCGGGGTGATGATCAGCTCGGCCAGGATCGCCCCGGTGAAGCCCTGCGCGAGACCCAGCCTCAGCCCGGCGAAGATCAGGCCGCTCGCGGCCGGGATCACGACCTTCCACACCCGCTGCAGGGTGGTCGCGAGGAACGCGTTGCCCATCTCGACGAGCGAGGTGGGGGTGTTGGCGATGCCGCGGTAGGAGTTGAGCACGATCACCGGTGCGCTCAGCAGCACCACCGCGAACACCTTGGCGGCGAAGCCGATGCCGTAGACGAAGGTGATGAGCGGGACGATCGCCGCCGACGGCGAGGCCTGGAGCACGATGAAGAGCGGCAGCCCGAGCCACTCGGCGCGGGGCGACAGTCCCATCACCAGCCCGGCCAGCACCCCGCCGAAGGCGGTGAGCGCGACGCCGACCAGCAGCGGGCCCAGCGTCTCGGCGTAGGCTGCGGCGAAGGTGCCGTCGGCCACCATGGCGGCGAACGCGGCGAGGGTGTCCGAGCAGGTCGGGAAGGCGATGCTGACCGGGACCCGCCCGGCCCACTCCCACAGCCCGAGCACCAGCGCGATCGACGCGACCCGCAGCACCCACGGATGGGTCGCGGGCGCGAGCGCGGCCGGAACTGTACGGCGGCCCGTCGACGGCCGCGGCGGCCGCGGCGGCGACATCACTGCCACGCGCTACTCCTCGACCGCGGCGATGGCGTCCTGCATCGGCTCCAGGGTCCAGAAGTCCTCGACCTGGAGGCTGGCGGGGTCACCCTCGAGCTGGCCGGCGGCGCCGTAGAACTCGAAGTCGTCGCGGGCCGCCTCCTCGCCGCCGCAGTCCTGGGTGAACAGCCCCTCCTCGACGCCCTGCTTGTAGTAGGGGAGCAGCTCCTCCTCGAGGTCGGCGGGGAGGTCCTCCAGCAGTCCGAGCCGCTCGCGCTCGTCGACGATGAACTGCGGGTCCTCGTTCATGGAGCGCCACACCGTGAGCACCTGCTCGAGCAGGATCTGCACCGTCTCGGGATTGGCCTCCAACCACTCGGTGTTGGCGAACAGCACCTCGTCGCTCGCCTGGGTCTCCGGGGTGTCGAGGACGTGGAAGGTGCCGGGCGACTGCTCCATCACGTAGTTGGTCGCGGGGATGTCGAGGACGGCGGCCTTGATGTTGCCGCGCACCAGGGCGGTGGCGCGGACCTCGGCCCCGGAGACGTAGCTGATCTTGCCGAACTCGATGCCCTCCTCCTGCTCGACGATCTTGGCGAGCGCCTCGGTCGTGGAGCCGCGGGAGTGGACGGTGAAGGTCTCGCCGTCGAGTGCCTGCCAGTCGGGGTAGGTGGCCTGGTCGACGACCGGGAAGAAGCGTGCCGCCGCGAGCTGGCAGAAGATCCGCAGCGGGGCGGCCGAGCCCTGGATCAGGGCGTACGGCGCGCCGAGCCCGACGTCGGCCTGGCCGCCGACGACCGCCTGGTTGGCGAGGTCCTCGTCGGCGAGCTCGGTCAGCTCGACGTCGATGCCCTGCTCCTTGACCCGTTCGAGCGCCACGAACAGCGCGAGCGTCTCGACCGACTCGATGTCACCGAGGGCGACCCGGAGGGTGCCCTCGCCGCCACCTTCGGCGGCGCCACCCCCACCGCACCCCGTCGCGGCCACCATCAGTGTCGCCGCGGCCGCAGCGGCCGCCCGGAACCTCGTCGCCCTCATGTCCACGGCCTCCCGGTCTGAGTGGCGGCGGAGCTCGCCGCCTGTGGTGTGGATCACAAGACCATATCAGATATGATCCTGCTGTCCAGATCCGCCAGCACGGGTCCAGTGGAAGGGTGCTCTCGTGGCCGACCTGAAGTCACAGTCGATCTACCGCGCGCTCCGCGAGCGCATCCTGGCCAACGACATCGAGCCCGGGTCACGCCTGGTGATGCGCGACATCGGGCAGCAGTACGCCGCGAGCGACATCCCGGTGCGCGAGGCGCTGCGGATGCTGGAGCGCGACGGGCTGGTCGAGACGGTGCCCTACGCCGGGGCGCGGGTGACGACGCTGACCACCCAGGAGGTCGAGGAGACCTACTTCATCCGCTCCCACCTCGAGAGCATCGCCACCGGCCTCGCCGCCGAGCGGATCACCGAGGCCGAGCTCGGCGAGCTCGACGGGCTGATGGCCAAGATGGACGACGCCGTCGCGGCCCAGGACGGCCCGACGTTCTCCGACCTCAACCAGCAGTTCCACCGCACCATCGTCGGCTGCTGCGGCAACGACATGCTGCGCGAGCTGACCATGGACATCTGGCAGCGGCACTCCGGCTTCCAGCGGGTGTTCCGCAGGGTCCCGCGCCGGCTGGCCACCTCCCAGGAGGAGCACCGCGGCATCATGGCCGCGCTGCACCGCCACGACACCGACAAGGCGGCGGGGCTGGCGCTGCTCCACAAGCTGTCGGTGCGCGACGACGTGAGCACCCTCGTTCCCGACGAGGACTCTTGAGTTGGACGGGGTCTTGTTCAGGTTGATTCGGGGGTTGTTCGCCGAACGCGACGCGACTCACCCCGAATCAGTCACGACTCAACCGGAACGAGGCACGACTCGACCTCAGCGGGGTGAGGGGACGAGGATCCTCAGCGGGCGCGGCGGGTGAGCCGCTCGAGGTCCATGATCACGACCGACCGGGGCTCCAGCCGCAGCCAGCCGCGTGAGGCGAAGTCGGCGAGCGCCTTGTTGACCGTCTCGCGGGAGGCGCCGACCAGCTGGGCGAGCTCTTCCTGGGTGAGGTCGTGGTGGACGTGGACGCCGTCGTCGGCGGTACGGCCGAACCGGTCGGCGAGGTCGAGCAGCGCCTTGGCCACCCGGCCCGGGACGTCGGAGAACACCAGGTCGGCGTTGACGTCGTTGGCCTTGCGCAGGCGCGCGGCGATCTGGGACAGCAGCCCGAGCGCCACGATGGGACGGCCCTCGAGCCACCGCAGCAGGTCGTCATGGGACAGCGAGGCAAAGGTGACGTCGGTGACGGCGGTGACCGTGGCCGAGCGCGGACCGGGGTCGAAGAGCGACAGCTCGCCGAACATCTGCCCTGGGCCGAGGATCGCGAGCAGGTTCTCGCGGCCGTCGCTGGAGGTGCGGCCGAGCTTCACCTTGCCGTCGAGCACGATGTAGAGCTTGTCGCCGGCGTCGCCCTCGTGGAAGAGCACGTCGCCGCGCCGCAGCCGGCTGTCGGCCATCGACGCCCGCAGCGCCGTCGCCGCCTCGTCGTCGAGCGCGCTGAACAGCGGCGCCTGACGGAGCACGTCTGTGTCCACGGGGATCCTCCCAGGGGTCTGGCCACGGTCTCGGGGGCGCCGGTCCGGACTCGGCGTCGTCGCTGATCCTATCCAGTGGTACATCTCACAGGACCAATTGGCCAGCACGGCCGTCGTCCCCGGGGCCGCATAGGGTGACCGTCATGGAGCGCAGGTGGTGACCGCGACCCCGGCCGGGCCCTCCCCGGTCGAGAGCCGGACGGCGCTGGTCCGTCGCGCCCGCAAGATCGACCGCGTGCTCGCCGAGACCTACCCCGACGCCGGCTGCGAGCTCGACTTCGACGACGCCTTCCAGCTGCTCGTCGTGACCGTGCTGAGCGCCCAGACGACCGACCGACGGGTCAACGCCGCCCGGCCGGCCATCTTCGCCGCCTACCCCACCCCGGCGGCGATGGCGGCAGCCCCGCGCGACCACCTCGAGCAGCTGGTGGGGCCGCTGGGCTTCTTCCGGCAGAAGACCGAGACCCTGCTCAAGCTCTCGGCCGCCCTCGTCGAGCACTTCGACGGCGAGGTCCCGCGCACCCTCGAGGAGCTCGTGACGCTCCCAGGTGTGGGCCGCAAGACGGCGAACGTCGTCCTCGGCAACGCCTTCGATGTCCCCGGGATCACCGTCGACACCCACTTCGGGCGGATGGTGCGCCGGCTCGGGTGGACCGACGAGACCGACCCGGTCAAGGTCGAGCACCTGGTCGGCGCGCTGTTCCCCAAGCGCGACTGGACGATGCTCAGCCACCACCTGATCTGGCACGGCCGGCGCCGCTGCCACGCCAAGAAGCCTGCGTGCGGAGCCTGTCCGGTGGCGCGCTGGTGCCCGTCCTACGGCACCGGGCCGACCGACCCCGAGGCCGCGGCCGCCCTGGTCAAGACGCAGGGGCCCGCGTGAGGACGCTCGCCCTCCTGCTCGTCGCGCTGCTCGCGGCCGGGTGCACGACCGACCCGCAGGGCACCGCCCTGATGCCGGGCCGGGCCGACATCGCCGTCGACACCCCGGAGCTGCGGCAGCAGAAGGCCGAGCTGGGCGTCGCCGACTGCCCCGAGGTGGAGCCGGCGCCGGTCGGGGGCGGCCTCCCCGACCTGACCCTCCCGTGCCTCGGCGGCGGGCCGGACGTCGCGCTCTCGGGGCTGCGTGGCCCGCTCGTCGTCAACGTGTGGGCGTCGTGGTGCGGCCCGTGCCGCACCGAGATGCCGGTCCTCCAGCGGTTCCACGAGCGGTACGCCGACCGGGTGCCGATCGTCGGGATCGACTACGAGGACCCGCAGGTCGCCGGCGCGTTCGACCTCGTGCGCACGTCCGGGGTGACCTACCCGCTCGTCGCCGACCCGCAGGCCGAGCTCCAGGGCGCCGCACCCTTCCCGGGCCTGATGGGCCTCCCGATCTTCGCGTTCGTCGACGAGGACGGCGAGGCGACCGTGGTCTCCGGCGGCGTCGAGTCGATGCCCGAGCTGGTCGACCTGGTCGAGAAGCACCTCGGGGTGGCTCTGTGAGACCCGACTGGCTGCGCCCGATCGAGGAAGGCGCCCGGTCGATCACGGTCAACGACCTGACCCGGTTCCTGCCGCCCGACGACACCGACCCGCGCCGCGGCGCCGTGCTGGTCCTGTTCGGCGAGGGCGACCACGGCCCCGACCTGCTGCTGACCGAGCGCGCCCACCACATGCGCAGCCACCCCGGACAGATCTCGTTCCCCGGCGGCCGCATCGAGCCCGGCGAGACGGCCCGCGAGGCCGCAGTGCGGGAAGCGGCCGAGGAGACCGGGCTCGACCCGAACGGGGTCGACGTCTTCGCCGAGCTGCCCGAGCTGTGGCTGCCGCCGAGCAACTACGCCGTCACCCCGCTGCTGGCCTGGTGGGAGCGCGAGAGCCCGGTCTGGGCCGCGCAGCCCGACGAGGTCCATGAGGTCTACCGGGTGCCGATCAGCGAGCTCTCCGGACCCGACCACCGGATCTCGGTGCGCCACCCGTCCGGGTGGATCGGGCCGGGCTACTTCATCGGGGCCGACAAGGACCGCGTCCTGTGGGGCTTCACCGCCGGCATCATCGCCCGGCTGTTCGACTACATCGGCTGGGCCGAGGCGGTCGCCGACGCGCCCGTGCACGACGTCCCCGACCACATGCTGCAAGGCCGCGACGGGGGCCGCCGGTGAACGTCCTCGACTGGGTGCTCGTCGCCCTGGTGCTGCTCTACGCGCTCTCGGGCTACTGGCAGGGCTTCATCACCGGCGCGTTCGCGACCGCCGGGCTGCTGCTGGGCGGCCTGTTCGGCGTCTGGCTGGCGCCGTTCGCGCTGGGCGACGCGGCCCCCTCGATGCTGGTGTCGCTGGGCGCGCTGTTCATCGTCATCGTGTCGGCGTCGGTCGGGCAGGCGCTGCTCCAGTTCGGCGGCTCCCGGATCCGCGACCGGATCCGCTGGCAGCCGGTCCGGGCGCTCGACGCCGTCGGAGGCGCCGCGCTCAGCGCGGTTGCGGTGCTGCTGGTGTCGTGGGCGCTGGGCGTGGCCGTCTCGGGCTCGGGCATCACCGGCATCACCGGCCAGGTCCGCAACAGCACCGTGCTGGGCGAGGTCGACGAGGTCCTCCCCGCGACCGCCGACGACCTGCTCGGCGCCTTCAACGACGTCGTCGGCTCCGGGTTCTTCCCGCGCTACCTCGAGCCGTTCGCCCCCGAACGGATCGTCGGCGTACCCCGGGACCGCAGCGCATCCTGACCGACCCCGACGTCCGGGACGCCGAGGCCTCGGTGGTCAAGATCCGCGGCACCAGCTCCTGCGGTCGCGGGGTCGAGGGCTCCGGCTTCGTCTACGCCGACGGTCGGGTGATGACCAACGCCCACGTCGTCGCGGGCGTGTCCGACCCGGAGGTCGAGATCGGGGGCGACGCCGTCTCGGCCGAGGTCGTCCACTACGACCCCGACCTCGACGTGGCCGTGCTCGCCGTCGACACCTCCGGGCTGCCGGTCCTGGACTTCGACGACGCGGCCGGCCCCGGCGACGGCGTGGCCATCCTCGGATACCCGCAGGACGGTCCCTACGACGCCCAGCCCGGCCGGGTCCGCGCCGAGCAGCGGCTCCGCTCGCCCGACATCTACGGCGACGGCACCGTCATCCGCGAGGTGTTCTCGCTGCGGGGCCTGGTGCGGCCGGGCAACTCCGGCGGACCCATCGTGTCGTCGGGCGGTGACACCGTGGGCGTGGTGTTCGCGGCGTCGGTCACCGACGGCGACACCGGCTACGCGCTGACGGCGGCCCAGGTCGCGCAGAGCGCCGCCCGCGGCCTGTCCGGCAGCGACCCGGTCTCGACCGGCGACTGCGCCGGGTGACTCGGCCGTCGTTGCCGACGACCGGATCTCGACACGCCGGTCACGACCTCGTTCCACGGTCGCGCGGATTGCTCGACCACCATCAGCGGATCCGCTGCCGCGTCTCCGCTAGGCCTGACCCTTGAGGGCGCGCGGAATCTCGCGGCCCTGCTCGATCGCCCTGTCAGGGCCGCGCACCTTCTTCACGCTGCGCACGCCGAGGTAGCCCAGCAGCGCGGCCACCAGCAGGTAGACGCCGAACACGATGAGGAAGGCCCAGTACAGGCCGAGGCCGGCCAGGTGGATGAAGTAGGCGAAGGAGAACGACAGCATGATGATCGCGAGCACGACCACGAACGCCGCCGCGGCGAACAGGCCGATCCCGACGCCCCCGGCCTTGGCGCTCACCTTCAGCTCGGACTTCGCGAGCTGGATCTCCTTGCGGAGCAGGCTCGAGATGTCGCGGCTGGCGTCGGTGACCAGTCGGCCGATCGTGGGGTCGGTCTCGCGGACGGGTTCACGGGCCATGCGTGGATCCTCCCTCGTCGGCTGCGGTCCGTGACGACCCTACCGCCCGGCTACGATGTCGCTCGGTGTGCCGGGAAGTCTGGTCGGCTCGTCGGGCGCGTTCGCGGCCGGCGGTGACGGTGGAGCGACGACCGAGAGGCCCGATGCCATGACCGACGAGCCGCCCGTCGACCGGGCCCCCGACGACGCCACGAAGGACGGCCTGTGGCGACTCGGCCCCGTCTACAGCGAGAGCGACCGTGCCCTGGCGCGGCTGGTCGCGCGCCCCGTACGCGAGTTCCTGCGGATCGAGACGGCGGGGTCGGTGCTGCTGCTGGCAGCCGCCGTGGTCGCGCTGGTGTGGGCGAACTCGCCGTGGGCGGAGTCGTACGAGGCCTTCTGGCACACCCCGATCAGCGTCGACCTCGGCGTGATCCGGCTGGAGGACAGCCTGCAGCACTGGGTGAACGACGCACTGATGGTGATCTTCTTCTTCGTCGTCGGGCTGGAGATCAAGTACGAGCTGGTCCACGGCGACCTGCACGACCCCAAGACCGCGGCGCTCCCCATCGTCGCCGCGATCGGCGGCATGGTCGTGCCGGCCGGGATCTACGCCGTGATCGTGGCGGGCGGTGACGGCAGCTCGGGCTGGGGCATCCCGATGGCCACCGACATCGCCTTCGCGGTCGGCGTACTCGGGCTGCTGGGGCGGCGGATCCCGTCGCCGGCCAGGCTGTTCCTGCTGACACTGGCGATCGTCGACGACATCGGCGCGATCCTGGTGATCGCCGTCTTCTACACCGACGACCTCAACCTCACCGCACTGGCGATCGCGGCCGTCCTGCTCGGCGTCATGGTCGTGATGCGGGTGCTGAGGATCTGGTCGATCTGGGCCTACGTCGTGGTCGGCGTCCTCGTGTGGTTGGCGACGCTGGAGTCGGGCATCCACGCCACCCTGGCCGGCGTCGCGATCGCCCTGATCACCCCGACCGTGCCGTTGCTGGAGGAGAAGGTGGCCCGCGAGTACGCCCAGAAGGCGCTGGCCGACCATGAGCTCGACGCCGACGAGGCCCAGCGGCTGCGGTTCCTGCTCGACGAGTCAGTGCCGGTCGTGGAGCGTCTCCAGACCCGCCTCCACCCGCTGTCGGCGTTCTTCGTGCTGCCGGTCTTCGCGCTCGCCAACGCCGGGGTCAGCCTCGGCGGCGGCGTCTTCGTCGACGCGGTCACCTCCGCCATCGGTCTCGGCATCGGTCTCGGCCTGGTGCTCGGCAAGCCGCTGGGCATCGGGCTGTTCGCCTTCGTGGCCGTCCGGCTCGGACTCGGCCGGCTCCCCGATCGCACGACCTGGACGATGATGGTCGGTCTCGGCGTCGTGGCCGGTATCGGCTTCACCGTGAGCCTCTTCATCGCCGGGCTCTCCTTCCCTGGGGAGGAGCTGCTGACCGCGGAGGCGCAGATCGGGATCCTGGTCGGCTCGCTGGTCTCGGCCCTGATCGGAGTCCTCCTGTTGCTGACCGTCAGCAGCCGGGACTCCGAGGGCGAGGGCACCGAGCCGCTGTCGGAGAGCGCCTGATCGGACCGGCGCTCCCGGTCAGTCCTCGTCGGACGCGCCGGCGCCCTCCTTCTCCTTGATCAGGTCCATGACGGTGGAGTCGGCGAGGGTGGTGACGTCGCCGACCTCGCGGTGCTCGGCGACGTCCTTGAGCAGCCGGCGCATGATCTTGCCCGAGCGGGTCTTGGGCAGCTCGGGGACGATCATCACCTGGCGCGGCTTGGCGATCGCGCCGATCTCCTTCTGGACGTGCTTGCGCAGCTCCTCGATCAGGTCGTCGGACGCCGAACCCTCGGAGTCGGTCGCTGCCTCGCGCAGGATCACGAACGCGCACACCGCCTGGCCGGTCATGTCGTCGGCCGCACCCACGACGGCGGCCTCGGCGACCTTGGGGTGCGACACCAGCGCCGACTCGATCTCGGTCGTCGACAACCGGTGGCCGGACACGTTCATCACGTCGTCGACCCGGCCGAGCAGCCAGACGTCGCCGTCGTCGTCCTTCTTGGCGCCGTCACCGGCGAAGTAGAAGCCCTTCTCGCTGTAGCGCGACCAGTAGGTGTCCTGGAACCGCTCGTCGTCACCCCACAGCGTCCGCAGCATCGCCGGCCACGGCTTCTGGAGCACGAGGTAGCCGCCGGAGCCGTTGGGTACCGAGTCGCCGTGGTCGTCGACCACGTCGGCCGCGACGCCGGGCAGCGCCTTCATCGCCGACCCCGGCTTGCCGGCGGTGACGCCGGGCAGCGGGCTGATCATGATCTGGCCGGTCTCGGTCTGCCACCAGGTGTCGACCACGGGCACGGCGCTGGCACCGATGTTCTCGCGGTACCAGACGTAGGCCTCGGGGTTGATCGGCTCGCCGACCGAGCCGAGCAGCCGGATCGAGGACAGGTCGAACTTCGCGGGGATGTCGTCGCCCCACTTCATGAACGTCCGGATCGCGGTGGGGGCGGTGTAGAAGATCGTGACGCCGTACTGCTGGCAGATCTCCCACCAGCGGCCCTTGTGGGGGCTGTCCGGGGTGCCCTCGTACATCACCTGCGTGCAGCCGTTGGCGAGCGGCCCGTAGACCATGTAGGAGTGGCCGGTCACCCAGCCGACGTCGGCGGTGCACCAGTAGACGTCGGTCTCCGGCTTGAGGTCGAAGACGCTCCAGTGCGTGTACGACGTGCCGACGAGGTAGCCGCCCGTGGTGTGAAGGATGCCCTTGGGCTTGCCGGTCGTGCCGGAGGTGTACATGACGTAGAGCGGGTGCTCGGAGTCGTGCATCTCGGCCTCGTGGTCGGCCGACTGGCCGTCGACGGCGTCGTGCCACCACACGTCGCGCGAGTCGTCCCAGTCGACGTCCTGCCCGGTACGCCGTACGACGAGCACCTTGTCGACGTCCTGGCCCTGTGAGGAGGCCTTGCCGACCGCCTCGTCGACGGCCGGTTTGAGCGCCGACGGGGCGCCGCGGCGGTAGCCGCCGTCGGAGGTGATGACGACCTTGGCGCCGCAGTCGACGACCCGGTTGGCCAGCGCGTCGGCGGAGAACCCGCCGAACACGACCGTGTGGGGGGCGCCGAGCCGGGCGCACGCCAGCATCGCGATCGCGGTCTCGGGGATCATCGGCATGTAGATCGCGACTCGGTCCCCCTTCTCGACACCGAGCTCGACCAGCGCGTTGGTGGCCCTGCAGACCTCGTCCTTGAGCTCGGCGTAGGTGAGGTCGCGGGTGTCGTCGTCGGGCTCGCCGACCCAGTGGAACGCGACCTTGTCGCCGTTGCCGGCGTCGACGTGGCGGTCGACGCAGTTGACGGCGGCGTTGAGGGTGCCGCCGACGAACCACTTCGCGAAGGGCGGGTTCGACCAGTCGAGGACCTGGTCCCACTTCTGCCCCCAGTCGAGCCGCTCGGCCGCGTCGGCCCAGAAGGCCTCGGGGTCCGAGTCGGCGCGGGCGTAGGCCTCCTCCTTGACGTTCGCGTGCTCCGCGAGCTCCGCAGGCGGCTCGAAGCGGCGGTCCTCGTTCATCAGGTTGGACAGGGTCTGCTCGCTCATGGTTCTGAAACCTACTCCTGGTGGGTTGGCCCCGGGTTGCCCGGTTGTGACGGTCCTCACCGTAGGAAATGTGGGCATCGGGTGGTGAGGGGGTACGCCGTCCGCGGCGCCCAGCGGGTGCCACTCGTCGCCCAGCGGTCGGTTCCGCGCGACGAGCAGTCGCCGTGAGGTCGTGAGGACAAGTTGACCTCGGGGAGACCCGTGGCGACCGTCGGCGACACATCTCGCCGCCACCGTGGGGACCTCCCGACCCTCCAGGAGAGCTGCGATGACCCTCACCGACGTGCCGACGAAGGCCGCCCGGCCACGCCGCACCGGACGCTGGATCGACGACTGGCGACCCGAGGACCCCGGGCAGTGGGAGACCAGCGGGCGGAGGATCGCTCGGCGCAACCTCCTGTGGTCGGTGTACGCCGAGCACCTCGGATTCTCGGTCTGGCTGATCTGGAGCGTCTCCTCGGCGTTCCTTCTGGCCCAGGGCTTCGACTTCACGCCGCAGCAGCTGTTCCTGCTGGTCGCGCTGCCCAACCTGGTCGGCTCGTTGCTGCGGTTGCCCTACACGTTCGCGGTGCCGGCGTTCGGCGGCCGCAACTGGACGGTCGTGAGCGCCGCGCTGCTGCTGGTGCCGACGCTGCTGTTCGCGTGGGCGGTGACCGACCCCGGCACGCCGTACTGGGCGTTCTGCCTGATCGCCGCCACCGCCGGCGTCGGCGGCGGGAACTTCGCCAGCTCGATGGCCAACATCAACTTCTTCTTCCCGGCCGACCGCAAGGGCACGGCGCTCGGCGTCAACGCCGCCGGTGGCAACGTCGGGGTGGCGCTGATCCAGCTGCTCCTCCCCGTCCTGGTCGGCGGCGCGGGTCTCTTCGGCCTGGTGCAGGCGAGCGCGGGCGGGATCCACCTGGAGCGGGCCGCCTGGGTGTACGCCGGCCTGGTGGTCGTGGCGACGCTCGCGGCGTACTTCTGCATGGACAACCTGGGCACCGCCACGTCGCGCCCACGCGAGCAGCTGCGGGTGCTCCGGTCGCGGCAGACGTGGGTGATGTCGTTCCTCTACGTCGGCACCTTCGGGTCGTTCATCGGCTACTCGGCCGCGATGCCGCTGCTGATCAAGCTCACCTTCTGGGTCCCCGACCCGGCGCCGCTCGGCACCGGGGTCTACTTCGCCTACTACGCCTTCCTGGGAGCCCTGGTCGGCTCGGCGACCCGGCCGCTCGGCGGCTGGCTCGCCGATCGGGTGGGCGGCGCGAAGGTGACGCTCGGCGCGTTCGTCGCGATGATCGGGTTCACCCTGGCCGTGCTCCTCACGCTGCTGCAGCTGACGCCGAACCCGGCCGCGGACCCGGCGATCGCGCGGGCCAACCAGGCGTGGTTCCCGTGCTTCCTCGGGTTCTTCCTCTGCATCTTCGCCGCCACCGGCATCGGCAACGGCTCCACCTACAAGATGATCCCCGCCATCTGGCGGGCCGGGGCGGAGCGGGCGACGACGCCCCACACCCCCGAGCGTGCCGCGGCGCTGCGGGCGGCGACCCGGCAGTCGTCGGCCGCGCTCGGCGTGGTCGGTGCCGTCGGCGCGATCGGCGGCTTCCTGATCCCGTTGGCCTTCTCGGCCCCGTGGGTCAGCGATCCGCTGGCCGCCACCACCGGTGCGTTCGGGACGTTCGCTGCCTACTACGTCGTGTGTGCCGGGGTGACCTGGGTCGGCTACCTGCGCCGACCGCTGCGGGCCGCCGACCTGGCCGGCGCGGTGATCTGACGGGCGGCGCCGATGACCCGGACTCACTGTCCCTACTGCTCGCTGCAGTGCGGCATGACCCTCGAGACGCCGCGCCGTGGAGTGCTGGAGGTCGCCGCCTGGCCGGAGTTCCCGGTCAACGAGGGCAGCCTGTGCCGCAAGGGCTGGACCGCCGCCGGGCTGCACCGGAACCGGGAGCGGCTCACCACGCCGCTGCTGCGGGACCGCGACACCGGTGAGCTGCGGGCCGTGGCCTGGGACGAGGCGCTCGACCACGTCGCCACCCGGCTCACGAGGCTGCGGGACGCGCACGGCCCCGACGCGCTCGCCGTCTTCGGCGGGGGCGGGCTCACCAACGAGAAGGCGTACGCGCTCGGCAAGTTCGCCCGGGTGGTGCTGGGCACCAGCCAGGTCGACTACAACGGCCGCTGGTGCATGTCGTCGGCGGCCTCGGCGGCCACCCGGGCGTTCGGGATCGACCGCGGGCTGCCGTTCCCGCTGGCCGACGTCGAGGAGACCGACCTGCTGGTGCTGGTCGGTTCCAACCTCGCGGAGACGATGCCGCCCGCGGCGCGCCACCTCGACCGGCTCCGCGAGCGCGGCGGTCGGGTCGTGGTCGTGGACCCGCGCCGGACCGCCACCGCCGAGCGCGCCGACGTCCACCTGCAGCCGGTACCCGGCACCGACCTCGCGCTGGCGCTCGGGCTGCTGCACCTGGTCGACGGGGCCGGCGCCGTCGACGAGGACTACGTCGCCCGCCGCACCACCGGGTTCCCGGAGGTCCGGCGTTCCGCCGCCGGTTGGTGGCCCGAGCGGGTGGAGCGGGTCAGCGGCGTCCCGGCCGCAGAGCTGCGGGCCCTCGCGGCCGAGCTGGCCGGTGCCGGCAGGGTCATGGTGCTGACCGCCCGCGGCGCCGAGCAGCACAGCCAGGGCACCGACACGGTGCTCGCCTGGATCAATCTCGCGCTGGCGCTCGGGATGTGCGGCCGGCGGGGCGCGGGGTTCGGCTGCCTCACCGGCCAGGGCAACGGGCAGGGCGGCCGCGAGCACGGCCAGAAGGCCGACCAGCTCCCCGGCTACCGGCTGATCGACGACCCGGCCGCGCGGTCCCACGTCGCTGCGGTGTGGGGCGTCGACCCCGACGACCTGCCGGGCCGCGGCCGGTCGGCGTACGAGCTGCTCGACGCGCTCGGCACCGCCGGCGGCCCGAAGGCGCTGCTGGTGCACGGCAGCAACATCGTGGTCTCGGCGCCCCGGTCGAGGCACGTCGGCGACAGGCTGGCGTCGTTGGACCTGCTGGTCGTCTGCGACCTCGTGATGTCGGAGACGGCGGCGCTGGCCGACGTCGTGCTGCCGGTCACGCAGTGGTCGGAGGAGGCCGGCACCCTGACCAACCTCGAGGGTCGCGTGGTGCTGCGCGAGCGGGCCGTCGCACCGCCGGCGGGGGTGCGCAGCGACCTGGACGTGCTGGCCGGCCTGGCCGAGCGGCTGGGTCGCCCGGACGCCGTGCCGGCCGACCCCGAGACGGTCTTCGCCGAGCTGCGGCGGTCCTCGGCGGGCGGGCCGGCCGACTACGCCGGCATCGACTACGACCGGATCCGCGCCGAGCACGGGGTGTTCTGGCCGTGCCCCGCACCGGACCACCCGGGGACCCCGCGGTTGTTCGCCGAGCGGTTCGCCACCCCCGACGGCCGGGCGCAGGCTGTGGCGGTCGACCACCGCGGCCCGGCGGAGTCGCCCTGCGCCGACTACCCGTTCCACCTGACCACCGGGCGGGTGCTCGCGCAGTACCAGTCCGGCGCCCAGACCCGGCGGGTCCGCGACCTGCCCGACACCGGACCGTTCGTCGAGGTGCACCCGCTCCTCGCGGGACGCCTCGGCGCCCGCGACGGCGACCCGGTCGTCGTCAGCACCCGCCGGGGCGAGCTCGCGGCTCCGGTCCGGGTGGTGACGTCGATCCGGCCGGACACGGTGTTCGTGCCGTTCCACTGGGTCGGCGCCAACCGGCTGACCAACGACGCGCTCGACCCGTCGAGCCGGATGCCGGAGTTCAAGGTCTGCGCGGCCGCGGTGCGCACGTGAGGGCCGTCGTCGTCGGTGCCGGCATGGCCGCGGCCCGGCTGGCAGAGGGGCTGGTGGACCACGCCGACGTCACCCTGCTCGGCGACGAGCCGCACCCGCCCTACAACCGGATCCTGCTGTCCGCGGTGCTGGAGGGCACCCACGCCGTCGGGAGTATCGCCACGCGGGTCCCGGACGGCGTCGACGTCCGGGTCGGTGCCCGGGTGCACGAGGTCGACCGCGACCGCCACGAGGTGGAGCTCGTCGACGGCACCCGGATCGGGTACGACCACCTGGTCCTCGCCACCGGGTCGATCCCGACGCTGCCGCCGATCCGGGGGCTGGTCCGCTCCGACGGCCGCCTGCACGACCGGGTGCACGCGTTCCGCAGCCTCGACGACTGCCTCCGCCTCGACGCGGCGGTGCCCGGCGCCCGGCGGGCGGTTGTCGTCGGCGGCGGCCTGCTCGGCCTCCAGGTCGCCCGGGCCCTGAGCATCCGCGGCCTCGACACCGAGATCGTCGAGGGTCGCGAGCACGTCCTGCGCAGCCATGTCGACCCGGCAGCCGGCGCCGTCCTCGCCCGCGACCTGCGGCGGCTCGGCACCACCGTCTACACCGGTGCCCGCGCGGTGCGGCTGACCGATGCCGGGCCCAGGAGTCGGCTGAGCCTCGACAACGGCTTCGTCCTCGACGACGTCGACCTGGTGGTGCTGACCGCAGGTGGCAGGCCTTCGGTCTCGCTCGCCCGCCGCGCCGGGCTGACCGTCCGGCGGGGGATCGTCGTCGACGACGGGGTGACCTCCGTCGACGACCCCCGGATCCACGCGATCGGCGACTGCGCCGAGCACGCCGGCCGGGCCACCGGCTTCGTCGCGCCGGCGTGGGAGCAGGCCGCGGTGCTGGCCGAGCGGCTGGCCGGTCGCGAGGCGTCGTACGACGGGAGCCGCTCGGTCGTGCGGCTGCGCGCCACCGACCTCGACGTCGCGGTGCTCGGCGACCCCGAGCACGAACGGGGCGAGGTCGTCGAGATGACCAATCCGGTCCTCGGCTCCCGGCGCAAGCTGGTCGTGCGCGACGGGGTCGTCGTGGCCGCCACCCTGGTCGGCGACCTGTCCAGGATCGGGCTGATCACCCAGCACTACGACCTCGGCCGGGTGCTCGCACCCGGCGAGCCGGGCGCGCTCCTGCTCGGCGAGCCGGCGACCGGGCCGACCTCGCCGGTGGCGCTGCCCGACGGCGCCGAGATCTGCGCCTGCGCCGGCGTCTGCGCCGGGGCGGTCCGCGCCTGCGGCTCGCTCGACCAGGTGCGCGACACGACTCGCGCCACGACCGGCTGCGGGGGCTGCGCGCCGACCGTGCGCCGGCTGCTCGCCGCCCGACCCGCCCTTGCCCCCCAGTGACGAGAACCAGTGACGAGACCCCGAGAGAAGAGGAAGCCCGATGAGTCCCCACCTCCGCCAGCAGCTCGTGGTGGTCGGCCACGGCATGGTCGGCCACCGGTTCGTGCAGGCCGCGATCGAGCGCGGCCTCACCGAGACCCACGACCTCGTC
Organism: uncultured Actinomycetota bacterium; assembly: GCA_963740325.1. GTDB lineage: Bacteria > Actinomycetota > Actinomycetes > Propionibacteriales > Nocardioidaceae > Nocardioides. The sequence goes on along the minus strand of CAVUDQ010000006.1, from coordinate 246,445 downwards.
GTCGTCGGCGAGGAGCCGCGACCGGCCTACGACCGGGTCGCGCTGACGTCGTACTTCGAGGTCGGCGCCGATGCGCTGTCCCTGCTCCCGTCGGGCGGGTACGACGACCCGCGGGTCCGGCTGGTCGTCGGCACTTCCGTGCTCGGCATCGACCCCGAGACCCGCACCGTGCGGCTCGACGACGGCGCGGTCCTGGACTACGACGAGCTGGTGCTGGCCACCGGCGCCGCGCCGTTCGTGCCGCCGGTGCCGGGCCGCGACCTGCCCGGCTGCTTCGTCTACCGGACCCTCGAGGACCTCGACGCGATCCGCGACGCGGCGGCGGCCGCCACCACCGGCGCCGTCGTCGGCGGGGGCCTGCTCGGGCTCGAGGCGGCGAACGCCCTCCACCAGCTCGGCCTGGACACCCACGTCGTCGAGATGGCGCCCCGGCTGATGCCCGTGCAGGTCGACGAGGCGGGCGGCGCGACGCTGGCCCGCCGCGTGGCGGGGCTCGGGCTGACCGTCCACACGGGCGCTGCGACCGAGCGGGTGCTCGGCGAGTCCCGGGTCACCGGGCTTGCCCTCGCCGACGCCGAGCCGATCGAGGCCGAGGTCGTCGTCTTCTCGGCCGGGATCCGGCCACGGGACGCGCTCGCCCGCGACGCCGGGCTCGAGCTGGCCGAGCGGGGCGGCGTGCTGGTCGACGAGCAGTGCCGCTCGACCAGCCACGAGCACGTGTGGGCGATCGGGGAGTGCGCGGCGCCGCGGGGCCGGATGTACGGACTGGTGGCCCCCGGCTACGCCATGGCCGAGGTGGTCGTCGACGCCCTGCTCGACGGCGAGGGCGGCTTCACGGGCGCCGACATGTCGACCAAGCTCAAGCTGCTCGGCGTCGACGTCGCGAGCTTCGGCGACGCCCACGCCGCCACCGACGGCGCCCTCGAGCTGGTCTTCGCCGATGCCGTGGCGGGGGTCTACAAGAAGCTCGTCGTCTCCGGGGACGGGCGGCAGCTCCTGGGCGGGATCCTGGTCGGCGACGCGACGGCGTACGGCGTGCTGCGGCCGATGGTCGCGAGCGGCATCGCGCTGCCGGACAACCCCGAGGAGCTGATCCTGCCGGCAGGGCGCGGCGGTGCCGAGGTCGGGCTGCCCGACGAGGCGGTCGTCTGCTCGTGCAACAACGTCGACAAGGCCGACATCGTCGAGGCCGCCGCCCAGGACACCACCACCCGCGCCGGCTCGACCTGCGGGTCCTGCAAGCCGCTGGTCAAGCGGGTCATCGAGGACTTCTTCGCGAGCCAGGGCCGCGAGGTCGACCGGAGCCTGTGCGAGCACTTCGCGCTCACCCGGCAGGAGCTGTTCGACGTGGTCGCCGTGCACGGCTACCGCAGCTTCGACCAGGTGGTCGAGGGCCACGGCACGGGTCGCGGCTGCGACGTCTGCAAGCCCGCGATCGCCTCGGTCCTCGCCAGCCTGGTCGGAGGTCACGTCCTCGCGGGGCCGACCCGCAGCCTGCAGGACACCAACGACGCCTACCTCGCGAACATCCAGCGCAACGGCAGCTACTCGGTCGTGCCGCGGATCCCCGGCGGCGAGATCACGCCGGAGAAGCTGATCGTCATCGGCGAGGTGGCGCGCGACTTCGGGCTCTACACCAAGATCACCGGGGGCCAGCGGATCGACCTGTTCGGGGCCCGGATGGAGGAGCTGCCGGCGATCTGGCGCCGCCTGGTCGACGCGGGCTTCGAGTCCGGTCACGCCTACGGCAAGGCGCTCCGCACCGTGAAGTCGTGCGTCGGCTCCACGTGGTGCCGGTACGGCGTGCAGGACTCCGTCGGCCTGGCCATCGAGCTGGAGCTGCGCTACCGGGGGTTGCGCTCGCCGCACAAGCTCAAGGGCGGGGTCAGCGGCTGTGCCCGCGAGTGCGCCGAGGCCCGGGCCAAGGACTTCGGCGTCATCGCGACCGAGCAGGGGTGGAACCTCTACGTCGGCGGGAACGGCGGCGCGACGCCCGCGCACGCCCGGCTGCTGGCCGGTGACCTCGACACCGACACCCTGGTCCGCTACCTCGACCGGTTCCTCATGTACTACGTCCGGACCGCCGACCGGCTGCAGCGGACCGCGCCGTGGATCGACTCCCTCGAGGGCGGCCTCGACCGGGTCCGGGAGGTGGTGGTCGACGACGCCCTCGGGCTCGGCTCCGAGCTCGAGGGGGCGATGGCACAACACGTCACCGGCTACCGCGACGAGTGGGCCGACACCCTCGACGACCCCGACAAGCTCGCCCGCTTCGTGTCGTTCGTCAACGCGCCCGACACCCCGGACCCCCACATCTCGTTCCGTGCCGAGCGGGAGCAGGCGGTCCCGGCCGACAGCGGGGGGCCGGTCGTGCTGGGGAGCACCATCCCGGTGGGAGCGCCGCGATGAGCCGGGTGTCGGAGGCGACGTCGGTGGCCGTGTGCGCCCTGGCCGACCTGGAGGTCGAGGTCGGGGCCGCCGCCCTCGTGCACGGCGAGGCGGTCGCAATCTTCCGGACCCACGACGGCAACGTCCACGCAATCTCCAACTACGACCCTTGCTCGGGTGCGTCGGTGCTGGCGCGCGGCATCGTCGGCACCCGGGCCGGGGCACCGGTGGTGGCCTCGCCCATGCACAAGCAGGCCTTCGACCTGCGCACCGGACAGTGCCTCGACGACGCGGACGTCCGGGTCCCGACGTACGACGTCGTGGTCGCCGACGGCGTGGTCCGGGTCGGGGACCGCAGGGAGGGGTAGGGATGGACAGTGCGGACCGGTCGCTCTCCGGGTTCCGGATCGGCGTGACCGCCGCCCGCCGGGTCGGGGAGCAGGTGGCGCTGCTGGAGCGCCGCGGCGCCGAGGTCGAGTGCGCACCCGCGCTCTCCGTCGACCCGGGCCGGGTCGACGAGCCCGCGCTGCGGGCCGCCACCGAACAGGTCGTCGCCCGGCCCGTGGACCTGTTCATCGCGACCACGGGCATCGGCATGAAGGCGTGGTTCGACCACGCGGAGCGCTGGGGGATGCTTGACGGTCTCGTGCACACGATCGGGGCGGCAGAGCTGATCGCCCGCGGCCCCAAGAGCGTGGGCGCGCTGCGTCGGCGCGGGCTGCGCGAGCTGTGGACGCCTGCGTCGGAGTGCTTCGAGGACGTGCTCGCCCACCTCCGGGGTCGGGACCTGACCGGCCGCCGGATCGTCGTGCAGGAGCACGGGCAGTCGCTGTCGATGGTGGCGCACGCGTTGCGGAGGCAGGGGGCCGACGTCACCACCGTCACCGTCTACCGGGTCGTCGGCCCCGACGACCCCGGCCCCCTGTTCAGGCTCGCCGACCTCGTGGCCGACGGAGGGCTGGACGCGGTCACGTTCACGTCCGCGCCGGCCGTGGCCGCTTTCATGGAGGCCGCCACGGTGACCGGGCGCCGGGACGGGGTGGTCTCCGCGCTGCAGGCCGACGCCGTGGCGGCGTGCGTCGGACCGGTCACGGCGGCGGCGTTCGAGCTGTGGGGGGTGCCCACCGTGCACCCGGAACGCTCCCGGCTCGCGGCCCTCGTGAAGCTGCTCGAGACCGAGCTGCCGTCGCGGCGCAGCGGCCTCGCCGTGGACCTCGCCGGTGGCCACCAGCTGCTCCTGCACGGTGACGACGTCCTGCTCGACGGCCGCGAGGTCCGGTTGACGCCCGCGCCCGCGGCGGTGCTGCAGGCGCTGCTCACCAACCCCGGCAACGTGGTGTCGCGGCCCGCGCTGCTGGCGAGCCTCCCCAGCGGCCAGGCCGGTTCGGAGCACGCCGTCGAGATGGCGGTCGCGCGGCTTCGCTCGGCCGTCGGCACCCGGACCGTGCAGACGGTCGTCAAGCGGGGCTACCGGCTGGCGGTGGCGCCATGAGCTCGCGCTGACCCCGCGTCGCGGGGCACCGGGGACTCCGGTGCCCCGCGAGCGGGCGACTCAGTGGTGGGCTGCCGTCTCGGCGCCGGCGCCCGTCAGCGCCCGCACCTCGAGCTCGGGGTAGGCCTCCACGGCCTCCGGCTCGGTCGACGTGACCGTGCCGAGCCAGCCGAGCAGGAAGCCCGCCGGGATCGAGATGATGCCGGGGTTCTTCAGCGGGAACCAGGCCCAGTCACTCTCCGGGAACATCGCCTTGGGATCCCCGGAGACCGCGGGCGAGGAGACCACCAGCACCACGCAGACGATGAGGCCCCCGTAGATCGCCCACGTCGCACCACGGGTGTTGAAGCGGGACCAGAACAGGTTGTAGACCAGCGACGGCACGTTGGCCGACGCCGCCACGGCGAAGGCGAGCGCCACCAGGAACGCGATGTTGAGCGACTGCGCGAAGATCGAGAGCACGATCGCCACGCCGCCGATCGCGAACGCCGCGATCCGCGCCACCCTGACCTCGTCCTTCTCGCTGGCCTGGCCCTTCTTCATCACGTTGGCGTAGAGGTCGTGGGCGACCGACGACGCCGAGGTGAGGGTCAGTCCCGCGACCACCGCGAGGATGGTCGCGAACGCCACCGCGGCGATGAACGCCAGCAGGATGGCGCCGCCGGCGGTTCCGGCGCCGCCGCCGACCTCCTCGGCCAGGAGCGGCGAGGCCAGGTTGCCGGCCGAGTCGAACACCGGGGAACCCTCGGCGGTGTCGAGCAGCGCCGCGGCACCGAAGCCGAGCACCAGCGACATCAGGTAGAAGGCGCCGATGAACGTGATCGCCCAGTTGACGGAGGTCCGGGCGTCGCGGGACGTCGGCACCGTGTAGAAGCGGATCAGGATGTGCGGCAGGCCCGCGGTGCCCAGCACCAGCGCGAGCGCGAGGCTGACGAAGTCGATCCGCAGGGCGGTCGTGTTGTAGGTCAGCCCCGGTTCGAGGAAGGCCGCGCCCTTGCCGGAGTTGTCGGCAGCCGCGCCGAGCAGCTCGGAGAGGTTGAAGCTGAACTGCGCCAGCACCAGGACGGTGATCAGGATGGTTCCGCTCATCAGCAGCACCGCCTTGACGATCTGGACCCAGGTGGTGCCCTTCATGCCGCCGACGACGACGTAGAAGATCATCAGCAGGCCGACGACCACGATGGTGCCGCGGATCGCCCACTCGCCCTCGACGCCCAGGAGCAGCGTGACCAGGGCGCCCGCGCCGACCATCTGCGCCAGCAGGTAGAAGATCGAGACGACCACCGTCGAGGTGGCCGCGGCCGTGCGGACCGGGCGCTGCTTCATCCGGTAGGCGAGCTGGTCGGCCATCGTGTAGCGGCCGGAGTTGCGCAGCAGCTCGGCGACGAGCAGCAGCGCCACCAGCCACGCGACGAGGAAGCCGATCGAGTACAGGAAGCCGTCGTACCCGGACAGCGCGATCGCGCCCGAGATGCCGAGGAACGACGCCGCCGACATGTAGTCGCCCGAGATGGCGAGGCCGTTCTGGAAGCCGCTGAAGCTGCGGCCGCCGGCGTAGTAGTCGGCCGCGCCCTGGGTCTGGCGGCTCGCCCAGAAGGTGATGCCGATCGTGACCGCGACGACCGCGAGGAACAGGATGGTGGAGAGGGTCTCGGAGCTCATCGGACGACCTCCCCGCCGGTCGCGTCGTTGTAGCGCTGCTCCAGCTCGCGCGCGAGCGGGTCGACGTTCCTGTCCATGTACCGGCCGTAGAGCCAGGCGATGAGGAAGGTCGAGACGAACTGCAGCAGGCCGAAGACCAGGGCGACGTTGACGTTGCCCACGACCTGGATGCTCATGAAGTCGTGCGCCCAGTTCGACATCACGACGTAGAGCAGGTACCAGGACATGAACGCGACGGTCGCGGGGAAGACGAAGCCCCGGAACCGCTTCCGGAGCTCCTGGAACTCCGCGGACTCGTGGAGCTCGACGTAGACGGGATGCGCGGAGCGCTGGTGTACCCGGCGCTCGTTCTCGGGAGGGGGTGTGGGCACGGGCTGCCTCCTGTCGACAGGGGTGATCGCTGTCACGGTGGCACCGCCGGGCACCGGCCCGGGAGTGGTGGCGCGGCCCGGCGCGCTGAGCGGAGCCTGCGGATCTGTCAGCGGTCGGTTTCCCACGACGAACGGTGCGCGGGCTCGCCGGTCCCCGTGGCCCAAGGTCCCGGTCGCCCGGACCGGAGTCCTCTGGCCCGCCCCACGGCCGGAGACGCAGGCTCGGGGCGTGAGCGTGAAGGAGGACGTCACCCGTGGGGCTGGCTCGCACGAGGACTGGGTGGACCCGCTCCGCGTCACGCTGATCGCGGGCGTGATCGTCGTGCACACGGCCACCGGCTACGTCGCGGACTTCGCCGGCTGGTACTACGACGACGAGCTCGACCCGTCGGGACCCTGGTCGATCGGGTTTACCTTGCCTGCCCTGCTCGGCGGCCTCTTCGGCCTCGGGCCGCTGTTCGTGGTGGCGGGCTTCTTCTCCGTCGGCTCGCTGTCACGACGGGGACCTGGCGCGTTCGTACGCCGCAGGATGCTCCGCCTCGGCGTCCCCCTCCTGCTGTACGTGCTCCTCGTCAACCCCGTCGCCGACCTCGTCGGCAACGTGTGGCAGGAGGACGACAGCTTCTGGGACTACCTCGCGAGCACGGAGCTGTCGGTGATGTGGTTCGTGGCGGCGCTGCTGGCGTGCTCGCTCGGGTACGCCGCACTCCGGATCGTCGTACCCGCGTCGCGGCCGGCCGCGGGGCCGCCGGGCGCGCGGCCGCTGGCGCTGGCCTCCGGGCTGATCGCGCTCGTCGGCCTGGCGGTGTGGCAGGTCTCGTCGATCACCGACGCGCACCTGCTGAACCTCAAGCTCGGTGAGTGGCCGCAGGCCATCGTGCTCTTCGCCCTAGGGGTCCACGCCGGCGAGGCGGGATGGTGGCTGCGGCTCCCGGACCGTCAGGTGCGCCGGCTGGGATGGACGGCCGCGGCCGGCCTCCTCGGCGTGGCGGTGCTGATGTTCGTCGAAGGCGCGCGCGACCGGGTCGACGAGGCGCTCTCGGGCGTCGGGGTGGCGAGCGTCCTCTTCGCCGTCCTGTACGGCGCGGTCTCGGTCAGCTGGTCACTGTGGTGCGTGAGCTGGGCCGCTCGCCACTGGTCGCGTCCCGGCAGGCTGGTGCGGGCTGCCGGTCGTGCTTCCTACGCCACGTACTTCATCCACCCGCTCGCGCTCACGCTGGTGATGCTGGCCTGGGCGCCGGTCCCCCTCGGCCCGGCGCTCAAGTTCGTGGTGGTCGCCACTGTCGCGGTGCCGGTCTGCTTCCTCGTGGGGCACGGCATGACCCGCGCGCCGGGGCTCCGAGCGGTGTTCTGACTGGGGGGCCCACAGGGCCGCCGGTCGTCAGCCGCGGTCGAGGGCGACCGCCTCGGGGGCGTGCAGCCGCACCATGAACCGGTGGGCGTGGGCCGGCCGCCGGTCGCGGGTGGCCAGGCTGACCGCCACCATCGTGCCGAGGGCCAGCGGCACGCTCCAGGCCGCGGGCTGGCCCAGCAGCACGGCCGCCCAGCCACCGGTCGAGCTCGTCAGCAGCGTCCACACGATCGCGAGGCCGGACCCGAGCCCGCCGACGAGCAGCCCGGCGACCGCGCCTACCGCGGTGAGCCCGCGCCACCAGATCCCGAGCAGCAGCAGCGGGCAGAACGTCGACGCCGCCACCGCGAACGCCAGCCCGACGGCGCGGGCCACCCCGATGTCGGCGGCCGCGATCGCGACGACGCACGGCACCAGCACCGCCACCACGGCCGCGACCCGGAACGCGGCGACCCCGTCGCGGCCGGGCCGACGACTGGTCACGTCCTGGCTCAGCACGCCCGCCACCGCGATCGACAGTCCCGACGACGTCGACAGGAACGCCGCGAACGCACCGGCGGTCACCACGGCGGCGAGCAGCTGGCCGCCGAAGCCCGGCACCATCACCTGCGGGAGCTCGAGCACCAGCACGTCGGCGCGTCCGGACCCGACGAGGTCGGGTGCGTAGACCCGGCCGAGGGCGGCGTACACCGGCGGCAGCAGGTAGAAGAGGCCGAGCAGGCCGAGCACCGCGACCGTCGTACGACGGGCGGCGCGGCCGTCGGGGTTGGTGTAGAAGCGCACCGCGACGTGGGGCAGCCCCATGGTGCCGAGGAAGGTGGCCACGATCAGCGAGTACGTCACGTAGAGGCCCTGCGCGCCCCCCGACCCGAGCGGGAGCGACCACGGGTCGCCGTCGCCGGCGGGCACCACCACGTCGGCCGGGTTGGTGGCGCCGTCGCCCGCCCACACGAGCAGCAGCAGCGCCGCGGGGACGAGCAGCGCGGTGAGCTTGAGCCAGTACTGGAACGCCTGCACGAAGGTGATCGAGCGCATGCCACCGGAGGTGACGCCGGCGAGCACCACCGCCGCGACCACGACCGAGCCGAGCCACGGCGGCGCCCCGACGGCGGCCTGCAGGGTGAGGCCGGCCCCCTGGAACTGCGGCAGCAGGTAGAGCCAGCAGACCGCGACCACGAGCACCGAGCACACCGCCCGCACCCGGCGGGAGCCCAGCCTGGCCTCGGCGAAGTCGGGCAGCGTGTAGGCGCCGGACCGGCGCAGCGGCGCGGCCACGAACACCAGGAGCATCAGGTAGCCGGCGGTCCAGCCGACCGGGTACCAGAGCATGTCCGCGCCGAAGGTCAGCACCAGCCCCGCGACGCCGAGGAAGGAGGCGGCCGAGAGGTACTCGCCGCCGATCGCGGAGGCGTTGAGCCGCGGGTGGACGGTGCGCGAGGCGACCATGAAGTCGCTGGTCGTGCGCGAGAACCGCAGCCCCCAGGTGCCGATCGCCAGCGTCGCCGTCACCACCAGCGCCACCGCCACGAGACCAGGGACGCTCACCTCTCGACCTCCTCGACCAGGGCGGCGAAGGAGTGCTCGTTGGCCTCGGCGCGGCGCAGGAACCGCCACGCCAGCCACACCAGCCAGGGGTAGACGCCCGCGCCGAGCAGCAGCCACGCGAGCGGCACTCCCGCGAGGCGTACGTCGGCCAGCGACGGCGCCACGAAGAACAACAGCGGCAGCGACCCGACCGTGACGCCGAGCAGCACCACCGTGCGCAGCGCCAGTCGGAGCTGGTCGCGCATCAGCGAGGTGAGGTAGAGCTCGCCGAGCGGGGACGCTGCGTCGATCTCGGCCCGGCCCGAGGGGCGGACCCGCCGGGTCTGACTGCGTGGCGGTCCGGTCACCCGCACGCGCACCCGCGGCGTGGGCTCGCTCACGAGCGGACCCGGGGCGCGGCCAGCAGCTCGCGCAGGTGGGGCGTGTGGCGACGGCTCACCTGGAGCACGGCGTCGCCGACCACGACCGAGCACTTGCCGCTGTCGACGTGCAGCTCGTCGACGTGGGCCAGCGACACCAGCAGCGAGCGGTGGATCCGGACGAAGCCCGCGTCGGCCCACTGCTCCTCCAGCGCCGACAGCGGTGTGCGGAGCAGGTGGCTGTCGACGTCGGTGTGCAGCCGGGCGTAGTCGCCGTGCGCCTCCACGTAGCGGATCTCCGAGCGGGGCACGAACCGGGTCACCCCGCCCCGCTCGACCGGGATCTGCTCGTCGCCCGCGGCCGGCACCCGGCCGGACGCGTCGAGCGCACGCCGTACGGCCTCGGCGAGCCGCTCCTCGCGCACCGGCTTGAGGACGTAGTCGACCGCGTTGAGGTCGAACGCCTCCAGGGCGTGCTGCTCGTGGGCGGTGACGAAGACGATCGGCGGCGGCACCCGGAACCGGGCCAGCACCTGGGCCAGGTCGAGCCCGGAGAGGCCGGGCATCTGGATGTCGAGGAACACCACGTCGACCTCGCGGTCGTGGAGCAGCCGCAGCGCCCCGGTCGCGGAGTCGCAGGCCAGCACCTCGCCGACCCGCTCGTCGTGGCCGAGCAGGAAGCCGAGCTCGTCCAGCGCCGGCCGTTCGTCGTCGATGACCAGCGCCGTGAGGGGCGGGGGGTGGTTCATGCGTGCACTCCGGGCGCGAACTTGGGCACCCGCACGGTCACCTTGGTGCCCGCGCCGGGCGCGGTCTCCACCACCAGACCGTACTCGTCGCTGAACGCTTCGCGCAGCCTTGCGTCGACGTTTCCGAGTCCGACGGAGTCGACCTCGACGTCGCCGGCGAGTGCGCGCCGTACCTTCTCGGGGTCCTCGCCCACGCCGTCGTCCTCGACCTCGATGACGCACTCCTGGTCGAGGTCGCGCGCCACGATCCGCAGGTGGCCGGTCTGCTGGCCCTGCAGTCCGTGGCGTACGGCGTTCTCGACCAGCGGCTGGATGCAGAGGAACGGCACCACGACCGGCAGCACCTCGGGCGCGACCTGCAACGTCACCTGGAGCCGGTCGCCGAACCGCGCCTGCTCGAGCAGCAGGTAGCGCTCGATCGACCGGAGCTCCTCGGCCAGCGTCGTGAACTCGCCGTGGCTGCGGAAGGAGTAGCGGGTGAAGTCGGCGAACTCCAGCAGCAGGTTGCGGGCCCGGTCGGGGTCGGTGCGGACGAAGCTGGCGATCGCGCTCAACGAGTTGTAGATGAAGTGGGGGCTGATCTGGGCGCGCAGCGCGCGCACCTCGGCCTCCATCAGCTGGGTGCGCGAGTCGCTCAGCGCGGCGAGCTCGAGCTGGCCCGACACCCACTGCGCCACCTCGTCCGCCGCCCGCACCAGGCCGCCGGTCGCCCCGGTCGCCCCGACGGCGAGCGTCCCGACCAGCGCCTCGTCGACCACCAGCGGGCTGAGGATGACCTGCCGGACCGGGCACCCCGCGTCCTCGCACGTCAGGTCGCCGCGGGGCACCACCCGGGTGCGGCCGCTGTCGACCACCGGCCCGAGCCCGGACGCGACCTGGTGGCGGTGGTGTCCCCCGAGGCCGTCCCAGTGCAGCACCTCCCGGGTGTCGGTGAGCGCGACGGCCGGGCTGCCCAGGAGCGCCCGCAGGTGCCGGGTGCTGCGCTCGGCGCTCCCCACCGTCAGCCCCTCGCGCAGCGCGGGCGAGGCGAGCGAGGCGTTGTGGAGGGTGCGGAAGGTCGCGCGGTCTGCCTCGCTGCCGAGGTGGTTGCGCCGCCACGGCCGCCACCGGTCGCGCGTCATGGCCGGAGGGTACGCCGCGGTCCGGGTGTCGGGTCGCCACTGAGGAAAACGTAGGGTCTGCGCATGGAGTGGAGGTCGCCACGGAAGGCGGACCCTGGCGACAAGGTCGCCGTGTTGTCTCCCTCGTTCGCGGCGCCCGGCGTGGCTCCTGCCGTCCACGAGCAGGCGATGGAGCGGCTCCGGGCAGTCACCGGTCTGGTGCCGGTGGAGTATCCGACGACCCGCACGCTCGGTGCGTCTCCCCGCGAGCGTGCTGACGACCTGAACGCGGCGTTCGCCGATCCCGAGATCCGTGCCGTGCTGGCCACCATCGGCGGGGACGACCAGATCACGGTCGTCCCCCACCTCGATGCGGGGCTCGTGGCCGCCGACCCGAAGCCGTTCCTGGGATACAGCGACAACACCAACGTGCTGAACTGGCTCTGGACCCACGGCGTCGCGGCCTACTACGGCGGGTCGACCCAGGTCCACCTCGGACCGGGTCCGCGCGTCGACCCCGTTCACGAGCTCTCCCTCCGCGCGGCCCTGCTGACCGGCGGGCGCCTGGAGATCGTCGAGCCGGGAGAGTCCGAGGACATCGGACGCGAGTGGACGGACCCCCGGGCCCTGACCGAGTTCGGGGAGCGGGAGCCCACCGAGTCCTGGACCTGGGCCGGGCCGGCCCGCTCGGTGAGCGGCCGGACGTGGGGCGGCTGCATCGAGGTCGTCCAATGGATCCTGACCGCCGGCCGCTTCCCGGCCGACCCCTCCGTCCTCGCCGGCGCCGTGCTGCTCCTCGAGTCGTCCGAGGACCTGATCCCCGCCCGCGAGTTCGGCTGGATCACCAGGTCGCTCGGGGAGCGCGGCATCCTGGAGGCCGTGGCTGCCGTCGTGGTCGCCCGGCCCCCGACCTCGGACTTCTCGACGCAGCCCTCCCCTGATGAGAGACGGAAGAAGCGTGAGGAGCAGCGCGACGCGGCGATCGAGGTCGTGCACACCTACAACGCCGACGCCGTGGTCGTCGTCGGTCCGCCGTTCGGCCACACGCGGCCGCAGTGGATCGTGCCGTACGGCGGCGTCATGACGGTCGACGGCACGACCCAGCGGCTCTCCGCGGACTACGGCTGACCGGCACGGTTCTCCACAGGCGCCGCCAGCCGGACCGCCGTTCTCCCGCGAGCTGGTCGTGGCGGTGTGAGTGGTTGAACCCGGCGGCGCGGAGTGGCAGGTTCAGCACCCGGAGCACACATGCCATCTCGGGAGGGTCACCATGCTCAAGCCACTGCTCGCCGCCGTCTCGCTGACCGCCGCCATGCTGGTCCCGGCGTCCCCGCCGGCCGTCGCCGCCGACGCACCCGAGTTCCGGGCGACCGTCACCACCGTCCCCGAGGACTACCGGGCGCAGATGATCGGTGTCTCGTGGCAGCCGGGCTGCCCCGTGCCCATCGACGACCTGCGGATCATCGAGATGAACCACTGGGGCTTCGACGGCACCGTCCACGAGGGTGGGCAGCTGATGGTGCACGAGGACGTGGCCGACGAGGTGGTGGCGGCGTTCGGCGAGGTCTTCGACGCCCGCTTCCCGATCCGCCGGATGGAGCTGATCGAGCAGTACGGCGGGTCCGACGACGCCTCGATGGAGGCCGACAACACCTCGGCGTTCAACTGCCGGCCGATCACCGGCAGCCCCGGCCGGTTCTCCATCCACTCCTACGGCAAGGCCATCGACATCAACACCGTCGAGAACCCCTACGTCAAGGGCGACATCGTGCTGCCGGCGGCCGGGGCGGCGTACCTCGACCGCGAGGACGTTCGGCCCGGCATGATCGTGAAGAACGACATCGTCGTGAAGGCGTTCAAGAACCGCGGCTTCGACTGGGGCGGCAGCTGGCACTCGCTCAAGGACTACCAGCACTTCGAGGCCAAGAAGGTCTGAGCTCAGGGGTGCGGGCTGGTGCTCGCCGGGAAGAACCGGCGGTACGACAGGGCAAGTGCGGCTGTCGACGCCAGCATGAGCACGAGGAACACGGCCACCGCCCACGTGGTCGCCATGCCCCACGCGAACAGCGCCGGGAAGATCCAGAAGGCGTACCACGCCCGGCGGTCAGCGGTCCGGAACCAGGCGGCTGCGGCCACGGCGGTCAGCACGCCGAAGGCGACGGTCATCCCGCCGATGCCCCGGAAGTCGTCGGCCAGGTAGGCGATCACGTCGGGGTCGTCGGTGTAGTAGCGCCAGTGGTCGGGGTCGACCGACGGCAGCACCGCGTGGTAGATGCCGAGGCGACGAACACCAGGCCGAGCCCGAAGAAGAACACCCAGGCGCCTACCGGCTCGGTCTCCGTCCTCGTCTCCGTCATGGTGCCCCCGCATGAGTCATGCTGCGTGTCATCCGGAAGCTGCCGCTCGGCGCGGCCCCGGCCGTCGTCGTCCTGCTCCTCACGCCCGCCGCGGCGGGCGCCCAGGCTCCACCACCCTCCTGGCAGAACGGCCGGGTGCTGGACTTCGAGGGCGAGATGGTGGAGGCGTTCTTCACGCCCGGGCGGCGTCTTCACGGCCTTCAACGTCGTCGACAGCACCGACGTGATCGTGCCGGGGCGACGCCGGGTCAGCCGACGGTGAGGACGACCTTGCCGACGTGCTCGGCCCGGCGGAACTCGTGCTGTGCCTCGACGATCTCGGCGAGCGGCCGCCGCGACGCGACCACGGGGGAGATCGTGCCGGAGCGCGCCTCGGCGACGAGCCGGGCGAAGTGGGCGCGGGTGTGCATGGTCGAGCCGATCAGGCGGAGGTTGCGCAGGTAGAGCCGGCGCAGGTCGAACTCGACCACTGGGCCCGCGATGGCGCCGGCGATCACCCAGCGGCCGTCGTCACGGACGTGCGGCAACAGCGTGGCGAGCATCGGGCCACCGACAACGTCGGCCACGACGTCGACTCCCTCCGGAACGGCGGCCGCGACCTGGTCGGCGAGGTCGCCCCGGCCGCGGTCGACCACTCGATCGGCGCCGGCGGCCAGCACCTGCGACGCCTTGTCGCTGTTCGACACGGCGACCACCCGGGCACCGCGGGCGACGGCCAGCTGCACCAGGGCGAGCCCGACGCCACCCGACGCCCCGGTGACCAGCACGGTCTCCCCGCTCTCGACCTCCGCCCGCTCCAGCATGCCGAGCGCGGTGCCGTAGGCGATCGGGAGCGCGGCCAGCTGGTCGTCGCCCAACGGGGAGTCGGTGACGTCGTGCGCGTGGTCGGCGGCCACGACGACGTAGTCGGCGAACCCGCCGTCGGCCTCGCTGCCGAGGACGCCCACGATCGGTGCGGCCGGGGTGTCGTCCCGGTAGGTCGCCGGGTCGACGAGCACCCGCTCGCCGATCCGCGACGGGGCGACGGTGTCGCCGACCCCGGCGACCACACCGCAGACGTCGCCGCCCTGCACGCGCGGGAAGTCGATCGGCCCGCGCCACCCCGCCGGCGGCCCCGGCAGCCCGTAGGCGCCCTCGCGCGTCCACAGGTCGGTGTTGTTGACGCCGGCGGCGGCCACCCGGACCAGCACTTGTCCGGGGCCCGGCTGCGGGCGTGGCCAGTCCCGGCGCAGCTCCAGGACCTCGGGGGCGCCGTGCCGGGGGAGCACTACCGCGGTCATCGTCGCCATGGGCTGGTTCCTCTCAGCGGAAGTCGATGAGCAGCATGTCGGTGTCGCCGCCGTCGCTCACGCGGCGCCTCTCACCCGGGTCGTCGGCCGGCCCGGGGTCGGCCGGTTCGTCGGCCGCGTCGGACGCGTCGGGATGCGAGGCGTCGGTGCGGTCGATCACCTGCGCCCGGAAGCACTCGCAGCGGTAGGGCAGTTGCATGCCGTCCATGCCGCGGCCGTAGTCGTCGTAGAACGCCAGCACGTCGGCCAGCAGCTGGTCGCGCGCCTCCTCGTCGAGGGTCGCGACGTAGCTGCGGGAGGCGGCCAGGTCGACGATCGACTCGCGGTCGATCTGGTGCCAGAACGGGAACTGCTTGTCGTCGACGAAGCCGAACAGGTCGGACTGGACGAGTGCGTCGGGGGAGTCGGTCGCCTCGGCGGCGGCGCCCGGTGAGCCCAGCAGCGTGCCGAGCCGGCGTACCCACGGGATCCGCTCGTCACGGGTGTTCCAGGCGAGCGCGACGTGGCCGCCGGGTCGCAGCACTCGGGCGATCTCGGGCAGCGCCTGCTCGTGGTCGAACCAGTGGAACGCCTGGGCCGCCACCACGACGTCGACCGACCGGTCGGGCAGCGGGATCTCCTCGGCACCCGACTCGCTGGTCGGCACGTCGGGGAGGCGGCGGCGCAGCACCGCCAGCATCCCCGGGTCGGGCTCGGTGGCGTGGACGTCGTGCCCGAGCTCGACCAGGACCGAGGTCAGCTTGCCGGTGCCGGCCCCCAGCTCGAGCACCGTGGCCGGGTCGGGGCCGACCAGCCACCGCACCGCCTCGGTGGGGAAGTTGGGACGGCCCCGGTCGTAGGCGTCGGCCACCGGCCCGAAGGAGCGCGCCTGGCGCCGTACGTCGTCGTCCATCCCGGGCAGGCTACCTCCTGGACGCCCCCCACGATCGGGCCTGGTCCCACGGCTAGCCTGACGCCACCATGACCCCCGAGCTGCTCACCCGCCTGCTGGCCCTCGAGGGCGTGCCGTCGGCGCTGGCGTCGGCTCGCGACGGCATCGACGCGATGCTGCGCGACCGCGGACTGCGTCGCACCACCCCGGAGACGACGGCGGAGTCGTTGCTGCGCGGTGCCCACGCCAGCGCGGTGCTCGAGGGCTCGACCTCCTCCCTCGACGACCTGCGCGCCGGGACCGGCGACGACGTGGCGGCGGCGTCGGTCCGGCTCTCGGCACAGCTGCTCTCGCAGGTGCCGGTGCTGACCCGGTCGCCGCTGCAGACGTTCGCCAGGCTGCACACGCTGGTGGGAGCCGGGTCGGTGCCCGACGAGCTGCTCGGACGCCCACGCGACGCCGTCGCCGCCTCCCGGCTCCGCGACCTCGGGCCGGTGGTCACGGCCGACGCCCCGGCGCTGCTGGTCGCAGCGGTCGTCCACGCCGAGCTGCTCGCGGCGGCGCCGTTCGCCTCCCACAACGGCCTCGTCGCCCGCGCCGCGGAGCGGCTGGTGCTGGTCGCCCGCGGCCTCGACGAGAAGTCGCTGGTCGTCCCGGAGGCCGGGCACCTCGCGCTGCGGCCGGCGTACGAGGCGCGCTGGCGGGGCTGGCGGGACGGCGGCCCCGCCGGGCAGCACGCGTGGGTGCTCCACGCGGCCGACGCCTACATCGCCGCGGCCGAGGCGAGCCCGCTGCGCGACGTGTGACGGTGCACCGTCCGGACATGCGAGCGGCACCCGAATCGACCGACTCGAGTGCCGCCGCTGACACGTGAGACCCGGCTACCAGGCGTGCATCTCGTAGTTGCTGCCCCGGGCAGCTCCCGGGTGACAGGCGCCCTGTAGGAAGGGTGGATCGCCGCGTGGGTACCAAGCTCACGTGCGGGCTTGTGGAGTTGTTTCTCCCCCTACCCCTTGGTCTACGCCTCGACGAGTTGCACTTCAAGTCTTGATTTCCGGGCCGCGTTGTGGGGTCCGGCGTGGCGTCAGTCGCCCTCCCGGCGACGCCGGGCGTTGTTCCAGACCAGCCCCCCGAGGGCCAGCGCGCCACCCACGGCGAGGGCCGCGAGCGTCGGTGTCCGGGGCGGCAGCGGGACCCGGCTGCGCAGCGCGACCGGCTTGTCGAAGACCAGCACCGGCCACCCCCGTGAGGTGGCCACGCGGCGCAGCTCCCGGTCGGGGTTGACGGCGTGGGGGTGGCCAACGGCCTCGAGCATCGGGACGTCGGTCGAGGAGTCGCTGTAGGCGTAGCACGCGTCGAGGTCGTAGCCCTCGCTGCGGGCCAGGTCGGCCAGGGCCCGGGCCTTCTCGTCGGCGTACGCGTAGTACTCGATCTCACCCGTGTAGCGGCCGTCGGCGATCTCCATCCGGGTCGCGACCACCCGGTCGGCGCCGAGCATCGTGCCGATCGGCTCGACCACCTCGGCGCCGCTGGTCGACACGATGACGATGTCGCGCCCCGCGAGCCGGTGCAGCGCGATCAGGCTCACCGCCTCGTCGTAGACCAGCGGCTCGACGATGTTGTAGAGCGTGTCGGCCACGATCTCGCGCACCGTCGCGACGTCCCACCCGGCGCACAGCTGGGACATGAACGCCCGCATCTTCTCCATCTGGTCGTGGTCGGCGCCCCCGACCAGGTAGACGAACTGGGCGTACGCCGAGCGCAGCACCGCGCGGCGCGAGATCAGCCCGCCGGCCTGGAACGGCTTGCTGAAGGCCAGCGTGCTCGACTTGGCGATGATCGTCTTGTCGAGGTCGAAGAAGGCCGCGGTCGGGCCGCCGGATGACGCAGCCGGACCGGGACTCACCCCACCACTGTATGGGGGCGCGGCGACACGTTCGGGCCATTTGCCGTCCACAGGTGCGGGGGCCCGGCCTTTGTCCACAGCCGGCGTACGACGCCCTCGCTCGGCGGCGCCGGGCCCGGCACGCTGCGGCCCATGAGCGCTCCGTTGGTCATCACCCGCGACGAGACCCTGCTCGACGAGCTGCTGCGACTGGCCGCGGCCGCCGGCGTCACGCCCGACGTCGCCCCCGACGGCGTCGGCGGCCTGGCCGGGTGGTCGGCGGCGCCAGTGGTGCTGGTGGGGGCCGACGTGGCGCCCGAGCTCGCCGAGCTGCGGCCGCGCCGGCGCGAGGGGGTCCACGTCGTCTCGTTCGGCGGGTTCCGCGACGACTCGATGGCCGTCGCCCTCGCGCTCGGCGCCGAGAACGTCGCCGACCTGCCCCGCTCCGGCGAGTGGGTGGTCGAGCTGCTCACCGACCTGGGAGACGAGCGGCCGCGCAGGGCGTGGACCGTCGGCGTCGTGGGAGGCTCGGGAGGGGCGGGCGCGACCGTGTTCGCCGCCGCGCTCGGCCAGGTGGCGGCCCGGTCGGGGCCGACCGTCGTGATCGACGCCGACCGGATCGGCCCGGGGCTCGACCGGGTGCTCGGCATGGAGGGCCGCACCGGCGTGCGCTGGGACGAGCTGTGCCGCACCACCGGCCGGCTCGGGGCGGCGTCGCTGCGCGAGGGCGTCCCCCGCCAGGCATCGCTGGGGGTGCTGACGTTCTACGCCGGACGCCAACCGCCGTTGCCGGCGTTCGCGGTGCGCGAGGTGCTCGCGGCCGCCCAGCGAGGCCACGACACGGTCGTGCTCGACTGCCCCCGGGTGCGCGACGAGGTGCTCGACGAGGCGCTGGTGAGGTGCGACCGGGTGGTCGTGCTGACCCGGCCGACGCTGGCCGGACTGACCTCCGCCGAGCGGGTGGTCGGCGGGCTGCCCGATCCGCGGCGGGCTGCGCTGCTGCTCCGGGGCGCGGGGCTCGACGCCGACGAGGTCGGGAGGGTGCTGACGACCCCGCTCGTCGCCGCGATGGGCGACCAACGCGGGCTCGCCGAGGCCATCGACCTCGGGCTGGGCCCGGTCCGCTCCCGGCGCGGACCGCTCGCCCGGGCCGCCCGGGCAGTGCTGGCGGAGGCGCCCGCGCGCGAGGCCGCAGCGTGAACTCACCCCGCGAAACCGTGTGCTCCCCCCGCTTCGCTCCCTCCGCCCACGCTTCCACGGGGACCCCGACATGACCGACGCGCCCGCCGACCTGGTCGACCTGGTCCGCGACCGGCTGGCCCGTGAGCCCGGGACCCTCACCCCCCACCGGGTGGCCGACGCGCTCCGGGGCGCCGGCCACCCGGTCGGCGACGCCACGGTGCTGGCCGTCCACGAGACGCTGCGCCGCGACGTCGTCGGTGCCGGGCCGCTCGAGCCGCTGCTGCGGCTCCCGGGCGTCACCGACGTGCTGGTCAACGGTCCCGAGGAGGTCTACGTCGACCGGGGTGAGGGGCTGGAGCGCACCGACCTGCGGTTCCGCGACGACGACGCCGTACGCCGCCTCGCGCAGCGGCTGGCGGCCTCCGGCGGACGCCGGCTCGACGACGCCGCTCCCTACGTCGACGTCCGGCTGGCCGACGGGAGCAGGTTCCACGCGGTGCTGGCGCCCCTCGCCCGGCCAGGCACCGTCGTGTCGCTCCGCGTGCCGAGCTCGCGCGTGCTCTCGCTCGCCGACCTCGTCGAGCTCCGCACGGTGTCCGACGAGGGAGCCCGCCTGCTCGCCGCACTCGTACGTCAGCGGCTCGCGTTCCTGGTGTCGGGCGGCACCGGCGCCGGCAAGACCACGCTGCTGGCGACCCTGCTCTCGCTGGTCGACCCCGCGGAGCGCCTGGTCGTCGTCGAGGACTCCAGCGAGCTGCGGCCCGACCACCCCCACGTGGTGGGCCTCGAGGCGCGGCCGGCCAACCTGGAGGGCGCCGGTGGCGTGGCGGTCCAGGACCTCGTCCGCCAGGCGCTCCGGATGCGTCCCGACCGACTGGTCGTGGGCGAGGTCCGCGACGCCTCCGTCACCGACCTGCTCGCAGCCCTCAACACCGGCCACGAGGGTGGCTGCGGGACCATCCACGCCAACTCCGCGGTCGACGTCGCGGCCCGGGTCGAGGCGCTCGCCCTGGCCGCGGGGTGGGAGCGGGCGGCGACCCACAGCCAGCTCGCCTCGGCGCTCGACGCGGTGGTCCACGTCGCTCGCGCGGCCGACGGCCGACGGGTGGTGCGCGAGGTCGCCGTGCCGGTGCGCACGTCCGACGGGTGGGTGTCGTTCGAGCCGGCCGTCGAGTTCGCCGACGACGGGTCGAGCCGGTGCGGCCCGGGCGCCGGCCGGCTCGAGCGTCGCCTCGCGCGATGAGCTGGCTGCCCCTGGCCGCCGGTGTGGCCGCAGGAGCGGCGGCGGTCCTGTTGCTGCCCGTCTCCCCCCGGGCGGCCCCCGCACCCTCCTGGGGTCGCGGGTGGCTGCTGCTGCCGATGCCTGGCGTGGTGGTGCTGCTCGCTGCGGGTGCCGGCGTGCCCGCGGCCCTCCTGCTGCTCGCGGCCGGGGTGGCGGCAGGGGGCCGGGCCCTGGTCGGCGTACGCCGCCGGCGGGCCGAGGCCGCCCTCACTGCCGAGCGCGTGCTGGAGACGTGCGAGCTCGTCGCCGCGGAGCTGGTCGCGGGGCAGTCGCCGGTCGTGGCGCTGGGTCGGGCTGCGGAGGAGTGGCCGGCACTGGCACCCGTGGCCGAGGCCGGTGGGCTCGGCAGCGACCCGGCGGTCGCTCTCCAGGACCTGGCCCGCACCCCGGGAGCCGGCGACCTGCGGCTGGTCGCCGCGGCATGGACCGTTGCCCACCGCACCGGGAGCGGTCTCGCCGACGCGCTCGGCCGCGTGGCCGGGGCGATCCGCGACCGCCGGGCGACCGGCCGGGTCGTGGCCTCCGAGCTGGCGTCGGCCCGGGCGACGGCGCGGCTGGTCGCCGCACTGCCGCTCGCGATGCTGGTGCTCGGCGGCGGGCACGGGTCGGGAGCGTGGGCGTTCCTGCTCGGCCATCCGGTGGGCCTGGCCTGCCTGGCCGCCGGTGTCGCGCTCGGACTCGCCGGGCTCTGGTGGATCGAGCGGATCGCCGACGGGGTGGTCCGGTGACCGCGTGGGCGGCGGCGGTGCTCGCCGGGCTGGCGGTCGCGCTCGTCGGCGCACCCCGACCGCGTCCCGACCCTGCCCGTCCCGCGGCGGACCGTGCCGACCGTGACTGGCTCCGACGGGGCCGATGGCTGTGGGCAGCATCCGCAGGCTCCGCGTGCTGGACGTTCCGTCCCGGCTGGGGCGGGCTGCTCGTCGGCGTGGTCGTCGCCGTCCTCGTCGCGCGGTTCGCCGCCTCGGCGGAGCCCGCCCAGGTCCGGCGGCGCCGGGAGGAGCTGCGCGCCGACCTCCCGGTGCTCGTGCTGCTGCTCGCCACGACGTTGCGGGCCGGCGCCCCACCCGCAGAGGCGGTCCGCCGCTCCTGTCTCGCCCTGCCCGGTGCGGCCGCCGACCGGCTCTCGCCGGTCACCGATCGGCTCGCCCTCGGCAGCGACCCCGTCGCCGTCTGGGACCGGGTCGCGCGTGATCCCGACCTCGCACCGCTCGGCCGCGCGATGTCGCGTGCCCAGCGCTCGGGCGCGCCGGTCGCGGACACCGTCGAACGGCTCGCCGACGAGCTGGCGGCGTCGGCCCGCGCCGAGGTCGAGGACCGCGCCCGGGCAGTCGGGGTCAAGGCCGCGGTCCCCCTCGGGGTCTGCCTGCTGCCGTCCTTCCTCCTGCTCGGTGTCGTGCCGATGGTGGCCGGGCTGGTGTCCGGCGTCGGTCTGTGACCTCGGCAGACGCGCCACCTGGCCTCCACAGGGCCGCCCCGGACCGGCCCTTCCACAGCCGCGGCGGAGGCCGTCGCGCGACCCGGCCCCGGCGGCGAGAGTCGCACCCGAGGCCGCACCAGCGGCCCGCGAGAGGAGATCCCATGAAGACGAGGAACGACCACGGCATCACCACCGCCGAGTACGCCGTCGGTACGGCCGCGGGGGCAGGGCTGGCGGGCCTGCTCTACCAGCTGCTCACCGGCGGCTTCGGTGACCAGCTGCTGCGATCGCTGTTCGACCACGTGCTCGGGCTGCTGGGCATCGGATGACTCGCGGGCGCGGCCCCGACCGCGAGCGCGGCGCGGTCACGGCCGAGCTGGCCTTGGGGCTGCCGCTGCTGCTGGCGCTCACCGTCGGCCTGGTCTGGCTGCTGGCGGCCGGGGTCGCGCAGGTCCGCGTGGTCGACGGCGCCCGCGAGACGGCCCGGATGCTCGCGCGCGGCGACGCCGAGGTCGCCGCCGTCGCCCGGGGGGCCCGGGTCGCCGGCCCGGGCAGCCGGGTGCAGGTGACCCACCGGGGCGACGAGGTCGCGGTGACCGTGACCCGGGCCTTCGACGGTCCCGGGGGAGCGCTCGAGGTGCTGCCGTCGGTCGAGCTCGAGGCTGAGGCGGTCGCCGTGACCGAGGAGCTCGGGTGAGGCCCGAGCGCGGGGCGGCGACCCCGATGGTGGTCGGATGTCTGTCGCTGCTGCTCCTGGTGGGCGCGGCCTTGGGCGTCGTGGCGGCGATGGTGCGCGACCAGCGGGTCGCCGAGTCCGCAGCCGACCTCGCGGCGCTGGCGGGAGCGACCGCGCTGCAGCGTGGGGACGACCCGTGTTCCGCCGCCGGCCCGGTGGCGGCGGCCAACGGTGCCCGGCTCACCGAGTGCAGCGCCGACGCAGCCGACGTCGTCGTACGGGTGGTGGTGGGCGGGCCGCGCTGGCTCGGGCAGCGGGGCGACCTCGAGGCCCGGGCCCGCGCCGGCCCGACCTTCAGCCGGCGGGCGGGGCGTGCTCGAGCAGGACGTCGAGCAGCGCGACGGCGCCCGCCTTGTCGAGCGGGTGGTTCTGGTTGCCGCACTTCGGTGACTGCACGCACGACGGGCAGCCCTCCGGGCACCCGCAGTCGCGAATGGCGTCGCGCGTGGCCCGCAGCCAGGCCGCCGCCTCGTCCCACCCTCGCTCCGCGAAGCCGGCACCGCCGGGATGGCCGTCGTAGACGAAGACGGTGAGCCGACCGGTGTCGGGGTGCAGGGCGGTCGACACGCCGCCGATGTCCCACCGGTCGCAGGTCGCGAACAGCGGGAGCAGCCCGATCGAGCAGTGCTCGGCGGCGTGGGCCGCGCCGGGCAGGTCGACCGGAAGGATGCCCGACTCCTCCAGCGCGTCGTCCGGCACGCTCCACCACACGGCGGTGGTGCGCAGGGTCCGCTCCGGCAGGTCGAGGGGTTCCTCGCCGATCACCTCGCCCGAGGGCCGGCGCTTGAGGAACGACACCACCTGGTGGGTCACGTCGACCTCGCCGGTGGCGAGCCGGCACTCGCCCCAGGTGCGGTGGCGGCGCTCGGAGGCGATCGTGATCGACGTGACCTCGCGTGCCGAGGTGGTGTGGTCGGGGTCGCTCCGCTCCATCACCGCGACCCGGTCGTCGAGGTCGAGGTCCTGCACCACCCAGGTCTCTCCCGCGTGGACGTAGACCGCCCCCGCATGGGCGGTCGAGTGGGCGCGGGAGGAGTCGACGGTCCCGACGACCCGGCCGGTGCCGGCCTCGAGCAGCTGGACCGGGGCGCCGCCGGTCGAGCGGATGTCGGCGAGGTCGGCGGCGCGCCGGGCGTCGGTCCAGAACCAGCCCCGGCTCCGCCGCCGCAGCAGCCCCGCGCCGACGAGCTCGTCGACCACGGCCCGGCTGGTCGGACCGAACAGGGGCAGGTCGTCGTCGACGAGCGGCAGCTCCTGCGCCGCGGCGCACAGGTGGGGGGCGAGCACGAACCGGTTGTCGGTGTCGAACACCGTCGCCTCCACCGGCTGCCCGACCAGCGCCTCGGGGTGGTGGACCAGGTAGGTGTCGAGCGGGTCGTCGCGCGCGACCAGGACGCCGAGCGCGTCGCCCGCACCCCGGCCGGCGCGGCCGAGCTGCTGCCACAGTGCCGACCGGGTCCCGGGGTAGCCCGCCATCACCACGGCGTCGAGGCCGCTGACGTCGATGCCGAGCTCGAGCGCGCTGGTCGCCGCCAGGCCGAGCAGCTGCCCGGTGCGGAGGCGTTGCTCGAGGTCGCGCCGCTCCTCGGGGAGGTAGCCGCCCCGGTAGGCAGCGACCCGGTTCGCAAGTGAGGGATCGACCTCCGCGAGCGAGCCGGCGGCCGTGAGCGCGACCTGCTCGGCGCTGCGCCGGGACCGCACGAACGCCAGGGTCCGGACCCCGTCGACGACCAGGTCGGTCAGCAGGTCGGCGGTCTCGGCCGCGGCCGAGCGCCGGACCGGAGCGTCGTTCTCGCCCCTCAACGAGGTGAACGAGGGCTCCCAGAAGGCGAGCGAGACGTCCCCCCGCGGCGAGGCGTCGTCGGTGACCGCGACCACCGGGAGGCCGGTGAGCCGGCTCGCGGTCCCGGCGGGGTCGGCCATGGTCGCCGAGGCCAGCACGAACGTCGGCTGCGCGCCGTAGCGGGCGCAGACCCGCCGCAGCCGCCGCAGCACCTGCGCCACGTGGGCACCGAAGACGCCGCGGTAGTGGTGGGCCTCGTCGATGACGACCACGTCGAGCAGCGACAGGAACCGCGCCCACCGCTCGTGGCCGGGCAGCAGCGAGCGGTGGAGCATGTCGGGGTTGGTCAGGACGTACTCGCCGTGGTCGCGTGCCCAGTCACGCAGCTCGCGGCTGCTGTCGCCGTCATGCGTGGTGACCCTCGTGTCGAGGCCCAGCGCACGCAGCCCGGCCCACTGGTCCTGCGCCAGGGCCTTGGTCGGGGCGAGGTAGAGGACGGTCGAGCCGCGTTCGCCGCCCCCTCCGCGCAGCCGGTGCACCCCGGCGAGCGCCGGCAGCTGGAAGGCCAGCGACTTGCCGGAGGCGGTGCCCGTCGAGACCACCACGTGCCGGCCGGCCCGGGCGTGGTCGGCAGCCTCGACCTGGTGGCGCCACGGGAGCCCCACCCCGCGGGCGACGTACGCCGCGCGGACCTCGTCGGGGACCCACGCCGGCCACGGCGCGGTGCGGGCCTCGCGGGACGGCAGCTGCTCGAGGTGGGTGAGCCGCTCGGCGCGTCCCGGGGGTGCCGTGAGCCGCGACACCAGGTCGGCGACCGGTGGCGGACGTCCGGGCGGAGCGGGCTGCACTCGCGCAGTGTGGCAAACCGGCATGACACGGGTGGCCGTGGTTTGATGGACACACGAATCGAGACACCTGCGCCGCGGTAAATGGGGGCCCGGCACGCCGAGGGAGAAAGCACACACGTGGACCTGACGCTGACCACGCGCGAGGCCGATGGCAAGACGATCGTCGCCGTCGGCGGGGAGATCGACGTCTACACCGCGCCCAAGCTGCGCGACAAGATCAGCGAGCTCGTCGCGACGGGTTCCTACGACATCGTGGTCGACATGCACGAGGTGGAGTTCCTCGACTCCACCGGCCTCGGCGTCCTGGTGGGCGGCCTGAAGAAGGTGCGCGCCCACGACGGCTCGCTGCGCCTGGTCTGCAACCAGGACCGGCTGCTGAAGATCTTCCGGATCACCGGGCTGGCCAAGGTGTTCGTCATCCACGAGACGGCCGACGAGGCGCTCGCCGACGGGTGACCTTCCCGCCCGGGCGCCGAAGTGTGTGGTGCCGCTCACACCGGGGTGCGATGGTCCGGTCCCGTCTGCGTAGACTCCGCTCGTTCGCACGCCCGTGAGTTGAGTCACTCCCAGGAGGAATCGCATGACGGGGATCAATCCCGCCGTCGTGGATCTCTCCGGTGGCAACTTCGTCCTGGTCCTCGTGGTTCTCCTGATCGCCCTCGGCGCTCTGGGGATGGCCTACATGTTCCGCCAGGAAGTCCTTGCCGCCGGTGAAGGCACCGACAACATGAAGAACATCGCGCTCGCGGTGCAGGAGGGCGCCCAGGCCTACCTGCAGCGGCAGTTCAGGACGCTCGGCATCTTCGCTGCCGTCGCGTTCTTCGTGCTGCTGGCGCTGCCCGCCGAGGACATGGGGATCCGCATCGGACGCTCCGTCTTCTTCCTCGTCGGTGCGGGCTTCTCCGCCGCGATCGGCTACCTCGGCATGAACCTCGCGGTGCGCGCCAACCTGCGCGTCGCCGCGGCCGCCGAGAGCGAGGGCCGCGACCCCGCGATGACCGTCGGCTTCCGCACAGGTGCCTTCGTCGGCATGGCGACCGTGGGCCTCGGCCTGCTCGGCGCCAGCGTGGTGGTGCTGCTGTACAAGGACGGCGCCCCGCTGGTGCTCGAGGGCTTCGGCTTCGGTGCGGCGCTGCTCGCGATGTTCATGCGTGTCGGCGGCGGCATCTTCACCAAGGCCGCCGACGTCGGCGCCGACCTCGTCGGCAAGGTCGAGCAGAACATCCCCGAGGACGACCCGCGCAACGCCGCGACCATCGCCGACAACGTGGGCGACAACGTCGGCGACTGCGCCGGCATGGCCGCCGACCTGTTCGAGTCCTACGCCGTGACCCTGGTCGCCGCGCTGATCCTCGGCTCGCAGGCCTTCGGCGACGACGGCCTGGTCTTCCCGCTGCTGGTGCCGACCATCGGTGCCCTGTCCGCGGTGCTCGGCGTCTACATCACCCGGCCGCGCGCAGGCGAGAACGGCCTCACCACGATCCAGCGTGCGTTCTACATCTCGGCCGCTGTGGGGGCTGTCGTCTCGGTCATCGCCGCGTTCGTCTACCTCCCGTCGAGCTTCGCCGACCTGACCAACAGCACGGTCGGCGACATCGACGGCGACCCGCGGATCATCGCCTCGCTCGCCGTGGTCATCGGCATCGTGATGGCCGCCGGGATCCTGTTCCTCACCGGCTACTTCACCGGCACCGAGTTCCGCCCCGTCAAGGACGTCGGACGGACCTCGCTCACCGGCCCCGCCACCGTGATCCTGTCCGGTCTCGCGGTCGGCTTCGAGTCGGCCGTCTACACGACTCTGGTCATCGGGGCCGCTGTCTTCGGCGCGTTCCTGCTGGGCGGCGTCTCGCTGACGGTGTCGTTGTTCGCGGTGGCGCTGGCCGGCTGCGGCCTGCTGACCACCGTCGGCGTGATCGTCGCCATGGACACCTTCGGCCCGGTCTCCGACAACGCCCAGGGCATCGCCGAGATGTCCGGCGACGTCAGCCCCGAGGGCGCGCAGATCCTCACCGAGCTCGACGCCGTCGGCAACACCACCAAGGCGATCACCAAGGGCATCGCGATCGCGACGGCGGTGCTGGCCGCGACCGCGCTGTTCGGCTCCTACGCCACCTCGGTCGCAGAGGCCCTGGCCGAGGCCAACCCGGCGCGCGGCGAGTTCAGCTTCGAGTCCTTCTTCGTGTTCGACCCCTCGGTCCTCGTCGGCGTGCTGCTCGGCGGATCCGCGGTGTTCCTCTTCGCCGGCCTGGCGATCAACGCCGTGGGCCGGGCCGCGGGCGCCGTGGTGTTCGAGGTGCGACGCCAGTTCAGGGAGATCCCCGGGATCATGGAGGGCACCGGGCGCCCGGAGTACGGCCGCGTGGTCGACATCGTGACCCGCGACTCCCTCCGCGAGCTGGTCACCCCCGGCCTCCTGGCGGTGCTCGCCCCGGTCGCCGTCGGCTTCGGCCTCGGCGTGACCGCCCTGGCGGGCTTCCTGGCGGGCGCGATCGGTACCGGCACCCTGATGGCGGTCTTCCTCGCCAACGCAGGCGGCGCCTGGGACAACGCCAAGAAGCTGGTCGAGGACGGCCACCACGGCGGCAAGGGCTCGCTGGCCCACGAGGCCACCATCATCGGCGACACGGTCGGCGACCCGTTCAAGGACACCGCCGGCCCGGCCATCAACCCGTTGATCAAGGTGATGAACCTGGTGTCGTTGCTGGTCGCCGGCGCCGTCGTCTCGATGAGCGTGGGGGAGGACCAGAACGACCCGCTGCGGATCGTGATAGCGGTGCTCGCGGCGGCGATCATCGCCGGTGCGGTCATCGTGTCCAAGCGCCGCTCGGCGGTCATCGGCGAGGAGGACCCGGGCACCCCGGCGGAGCCGCCGGCCGCGCCGCCGGCTGCCGACCACGACCCCGCGCCGGCCGCGGACGAGGACGTGGCGCCGACCCAGCAGTTCGAGGCACCTCAGCGGCGCCAGTAGTCGCCGCCGCCTCCTTCCTCGACCCCGTCCGGTCCGTCCGGGCGGGGTCGAGGTGCGCCCGGGGCCGGTGCGAGGATTTGCCCGTGGACGTCCCCGCCCTGCGCGCAGCCCTCGTCGCGGCCGAGTTCACCCACGACGTGGTCGTCGACCGGCTCGGTCCGCGGGCCCACGCGGCGCTCGGTCGCAACGAGACCACGCCGGCGCTGCGGCGTACCGCCGGTGGGTCACCGTTGGAGACACTGACCCGGCTTTTCCTGCTCCAGGCTCCCGTGGTGCGGGAGGCGGCCGACCGGGCGCTGCCGGGGCTGGTCGACGGACTGGCCGCCGAGGGCGTGCTGGAGGCGAGTGGCGGTGAGGTCCGGGCGCTTCTCGACTGCCGTCCGTACGCCGACGACGACCGTGACCTGTGGGTGCTCAACGACCTCACGCCCGGCCTCGACGGGGCACCCAACGCCGTCGAGGCCGACCACGTGCTCGGCGTCAGCCCGGCGTCGATCTCACTGGCCCGGCTGACGGTCCGCGACCCGGTCGAGAGCGCGCTCGACCTCGGCACCGGCTGCGGCGTGCAGGCGCTGCACCTCACCGGACACGCCGACCGGGTGGTCGCCACCGACGTCAACCAGCGGGCACTGCGGCTGGCCGCGCTCACCTGCGGGCTCAACGAGGTGGAGGTCGACCTGCGCGAGGGCTCGCTGTGGGACGCGGTCGCCGGCGAACGGTTCGACCTGGTGACCACCAACCCGCCGTTCGTGGTCTCGCCACCCGGGGCTGACGTGCTGGTCTACCGCGACAGCGGGCTCCCCGGTGACCAGGTCGTCGAGCGGATCGTCCGCGGCGCCCCCGGCCACCTCAACCCGGGCGGCTGGTGCCAGGTGCTCGCCAGCTGGGTGGTGCTCCGCGACGTGCCGTGGGACGAGCGGCTGTCCGGCTGGGTCGCCGACGACTGCGCGGCGCTCGTGGTGCAGCGGGAGGTGCTCGACCCGGCCGAGTACGTCGAGCTGTGGCTCAAGGACGCCGGACACCACGGCGCCCCCGACTACCCCGACCGCTACGACCGCTGGCTCGCGTGGCTGGACGCCCAAGACGTGGAGGGGGTGGGCTTCGGCTGGCTGAACCTGCGCCGCGCGCCCGGTCCCCACACGTTCCTCGACCACCCGTATGCCGTGGAGCAGCCCGTCGCGCCCGCGGTAGGGGCGTGGGGCAGGGCCGTCGACCGGCTGGCCGACCTCGACGACGACGCGCTGCTCGCGACCCGGCCGGTGCGCCGCGACGACGTCCGGCAGGAGACCGACGGTGAGCCTGGGGCGGAGGACCCCGAGACCATCGTGCTGCGGCAGCAGCGCGGGCTGCGCCGGGCCCGCTCCGCCGACACGGTGACCGCGGCCCTCGTCGGGGCGGCCGACGGCGAGCTCACCACCGGCCAGATCCTGGGCGCGCTCGCCACGCTGCTGGTGCGCGATCCCGGCGAGCTGCGCTCCGAGCAGCTTCCCGTGGTCCGCGAGCTCGTGGCGGAGGGCTACCTCACCCTGCCCGGCTGACCTCGCTCACGCGCCCGTGGCCGAGGGGCCCCAGCGCTCCCACACCTTCTCGGCGTCCTTGGCCTTGCCCTGCCCGTCCAGCCAGCGGGCCCACCCCGAGGCCACTCTCACCCGCTGGTCGCGCAGCCCGTGGCCGTCGGCCTCCTTCACGGCGCGCTCGAAGGCCTTGCCCGCCGCGCGCCGCTCGCCCATCTCAGCGAGGCAGCCCGCCCGCAGGTGCAGCGCCGTGACCGCGTCGTCGTACGCGTCGAGTGCTGCGAACTCCCGCTCCAGGCCGTCGACCAGCCGGAGGCCGGCCGCCGCGTCGCCGCCCCGCAGCAGGGTGTTGCCGCGGGCCAGCCTGAGGTAGTGCCCCTCCCAGGTCAGGCCGCGTCGCATCGCCTCGCGGTCGAGGTCCGCGAACGCCGGGTCGTCGGGACCGGTCTGCTCGATGCGCGACCGGTGGTCTGTCAGCACCCGCTCCGCCTCGTCGTACGCCGCCAGCGCGGCCGGCAGCCCGTCGGCGTCGAGCGCGACGCCCGCGGCCGACCGGCGGCTCTGGGCCGAGGCGCACACGCCCGCGAACGACCCGTCCTCCAGCATCCGGTCGGCCAGCGCGACGGCCCGGCGGTAGGCGTCAAGCGCTTCGACGGCGTCGTCGGCG
Organism: uncultured Actinomycetota bacterium; assembly: GCA_963740325.1. Taxonomy (GTDB): domain Bacteria; phylum Actinomycetota; class Actinomycetes; order Propionibacteriales; family Nocardioidaceae; genus Nocardioides. Next base: position 216,629 of record CAVUDQ010000006.1, on the reverse strand, counting down.
TGCTCGTGGGCCTGGCCGACCAAGTGGCCCAGCTCGGCCGCGCGCAGCCAGGTCTCGCGATCGGCCCACATGTCACGCGCCTCGGCGGCCGCGCGGGCGGCTCGCCCGGTCTCCCCGAGGGCCAGGGACGCCCGGGCGGCCTGCTCGAGCAGGTCGACGAGCACGCCCTCGCGGTTGACCGGGGAGCGGGGCTCGTCGGGAGTGTGGCGCACCACCTCCAGCCAGCGCTCGGCGAGCTCGGCGGCGTCGAGGGCCGACCCGGTGGTGAGGTGGACCTCGCACAGCCGCGGCGACGCGGCCGCGGCGAGCAGCCGCGAGACCCTGGCGGCCGCTTCCAGCTGGCGCTCGAGCAGCGACCGGGCGCGGCCCGGATCGAGGTGGGGCGCGAACCGGCCGGTGTGGTCGATGACGGCGACGAACGTCCCCGGGCCGCCGAGGCCGGCCACCACGTCCCAGGCCCGCTCCAGCTGCGCGGCCACCTCGTCCGGGTCGTCGGCGCGCAACGCCACCAGCGCCAGCTGGCAGTGGGCCGCGGCCCGCAGCTGGGCCAGCTCGTCGGCCCGCAGCAGCCGTAGCACCTCGCGGCAGGCGTCGCCGTCGCCGAACTGCTGGTGGAAGCTGTGGCCCACGAGCGCGGCGGCGCGCTGCCAGCGGTCCGTGAACGACGACTCGGTCGTGACGTGCGCGGTCAGCTGGAGCGCCTCGCCCAGCAGCTCCTCGCGCCGGTGGCGGTCCAGCGGCAGGCTGGTGGCTCGGCCGCGGGCCAGGGCGCGGGGCGACACGGTCGGGTCGAGCTGCCGCTCGCCGGCGGCGACCAGGGCGTCCACCCGTGCCACGGCGCCGAGCACCCGCTCGACGACCGCTCCCACCCGCGGGCCGGGGGCGTCGGGCGGGACCTCCCCCGCCTCCTCGTCAGCGCGGTGGGCGGCCATCACGGTGGGGCGCGCGACGTCGCTGAGCAGCCCGAGCATCAGCTCCTCCAGCTCGCCGGACACCCGACGCGCGAACTCGCGGCCGCGCCGCACCAGGACGTCGAACTGCTGGTCCGGCTCCTGCGCGGCCCGGAGGGCCGAGCGGGTCAGGTCGAGGACGGCAAGGGCCTGCTCGGCCGCATCGGCGTGGTGGGCGAGCAGCGCGTCCCACGCCTCGTCGGTGCCGGCGCGGGCCAGCCAGGCCTCGCCGATCCGTTCGCTGGTGTCGGTGTCGCCGCGGTGCTGTGCGGTCTCGTGGCGCTGCCACAGGTCCATGAGCGGGAGGTCGGCCTCCCCGCCCCCGCACGACAGCGGGGCGGGCTCGGGGAGCGGAGCGTCGGCGGCGGTCGCCGACACGGTCTCGACGCTGGGGGCGGCCGCGGGGGCGAGCGGCAGGTGGGGCAGGTCCGGGGCGGCCAGCCGGGAGCGTACCGACTCACCGACCCGGTCGGTGCCGTTGCGGGCGTCGAACGCGGCGGCGTGCTCCTCCACCGTGGCGCCGAGCGTCTCGCGCACCTCCCGGATCGGCCGGCGGCTGCCGTCGGGCGCCCGGACCTGGAGGTCGTCGTGTCCCGCGGCCAGCAGCCGGTCGAGACAGACCACGCCCGCGACAGCCAGCTCGAGGGCGTCGCGGGGGTTGCGCGGGGCGGCGAGGTCGGTCACCCGCTCCTCCAGCAGCTCCAGGCTGCGGCCGAGCTGTCCGGCGCGGGCGGTGACCTCGACGTGGGCCGCGATCGAGCCGGTCTCGAAGGGCTGGCTCCGGCTGACCCGGGCCGCCCGGACGTGCCAGAACGCCGCGTCCGCCGCAGCGCCGGTCAGCAGCAGCGAGGCGAGGACGTCGGCCGCGATCGACTGCGGCTCGCTCATGCACCGCAGGTCGCCGACCAGGACCGGGTGGGCCTCCGACACCGCGTCGGAGTGCCGGCCGAGCTCGGCGAGGTGTCGGGTGCTCTGGGCGGGCTCGCAGGCGGCGCAGTCGCTGAGGTCGGTGCGCGGCGCCTGTCGCCACGCCTCGTAGGCCGGCTGCGCCGCCTCGGCACCGTGGACGAAGGACTCGATCTGGTACCGCCCGCTGAGCACAGGAGCCAGCCCGTGCCCCTGCCGGCGGTACCGCTCCTCCATCCCGGCGAGCAGGTCGTCGATGACGTGGAGCGGCACCCGGTGGTCGTCGCGGCAGGTGGTGACCATCCACTTGTAGGTCCACAGCACGCCGTGGTCGTGCTGGGCCGACCACCACGGTGGCCGGTCGTCGAACGCCTGGACCAGCCAGCCGAAGTGGGGGAGCAGCTGGGAGGACGGTCGGCCGCTGTACTCCAGGGCGCTGAGCAGGGCGAGCCTCACGTCGGCCACGAGGTGGTCGTCGGCGGTCTGCTCGGCGTGCGCCAGCAGCTCCTCGAGCCGGTCGGTGCGCAGGGCCGGCTCGAGCCTGCGTTCGAGGTCGTCGACCTCCGCCCGGATGTCGGCGATGGATGCGGTCACGGTGTCTCCTCTGTCTCTCCCGGGGTGGAGCCGGCCACGAGCCCCAGGAGCTCGTCGAACGCCGACTCGACGATGGCGGCGTCGACCGGCCGCATCGGACGGTTGCCGGCCAGCAGCGCGCGGACATAGAGCGCCCGGGTCGCCAGGGCCACCTGGTGCGGGTCGGCCAGGTCGAGCAGCCGGCGTACCTGGGGGTGGCCGTGGTTGAGCGCGAGCCGCGGCCGCAGATCACCGGTCGGGGCGACCGACTCCAGGAGCCGGGCGATGGCGTCGTCGGCACCGTCCTGCACCCGTCGCAGGTCGCGGCCGCGGCGGGCGGCCGCGTCGTCGAGCAGCAGCGCCGGGATCGTCTCGGGGACGAAGCGGCGCAGCTGCACCGCGACGTCGGCGACCGCGAGGGACTCCTCGGCGGCCTGCACGAAGGGCCGGGCCGCGAGCGCGGTCGCCTCGTCGACGTGGTCGAGGGTCAGCTCGAGGTCGCCGGGCGACATCTCGGTCAACGGCTCGTCGCGCTCGGCGGCCCACGCGCGCAGGAGGTCGGCCTCGTAGACGTAGCCGGCGTTGACGACCGGCAGCCCCTTGGCCCGGGCGACAGGCGAGACCTGGCGGAAGTCGTCGACACTCGCGACGAAGCGCACAGACCCGCCGTCGCGGGCCAGCGAGGTGAGCTCGGCCAGCGGGAGGTGGCCGTGCGTGCTCTCGAAGGGCAGGAGGGGGAGCAGCAGGTCCCGGACCTCGGGGTCGTGGACGGCGGCGGCCTTGAGCCCGAGGTGGTGGACCCGCAGGAAAGCCGCCATCCGGTCGGGGTCGACCTCCGCCAATCGCCGCAACCAGCGCATGAGCTGGTGGCCGACGGCGCTGCGGACGGTCTCGGTCAGGTCGTCGTCGTAGAGCGCCTCCCGGGAGGCCGTGGGCCGGAGCTGGGAAGCGTTGACCACGCAGCGGCAGAACACAGCCCAGTCGGGGGCGACGCCGGCGACGTCGGTGCCGACCAGCATGCCTCTCAGGTAGACGTGGTGGCCGGCCCGGCCCTCGAGCGGCCGGTCGCTGACCACCGCCACGCCCTCCAGCCCGGCCTCGGCGACGGTGAGCGGGACCAGCGCGAACGGGCGCACGCCCACCGCGTCCCCGGCCCGTTGCCGCTGGTCCGCGCCGGAGGCCCGCCACGGCGGGTCGGTCGGCGCGATCAGGTGGTCGGTGCCGTCGAGGGTGCGCACCACGATCCGGTGACGGAGGTAGGAGAGGTACTCCCGCGCCAGGTCGAGGACCTGGCGCTCGCTGGTCCAGCTGCCACCGGGGCTCCCGACCAGCCGGACGCAGGTGCCGGGTCCCGGCTCCAGCCAAGCCCGCCGCTCGGGGTCGAGCCGGCGTACGCGGCCCACGGTCTCGGTGGTGTAGGTGCCGTCTGAGGAACCCACCCAGCGGACCGCCGGGGACCGGCGTTCGACGCTGCGCGAGTGGACCTCGATCCGGTCGGTGACCATGAACGCCGAGAGCAGGCCGATGCCGAACTGGCCCAGCAGGTCCTCGCGCTGGAAGCCGAGCTCGTCGCGCTTGGAGGACGAGCCGATCGTCGAGAGGAACTGCTCCAGCTGGGCCGGCGTCAGGCCGAGCCCGGAGTCCCAGCAGTCGAGGACGCCGTCGGGCCGGACGACGAACAGCACGTCGGGGCGCGGGTCGGTGGCGTCCGGCTCCTGCTGGCGCCGGGCGGCCACGGCGTCGACGCCGTTCTGCGCCAGCTCGCGCAGGTAGACCCGCGGCGACGAGTAGAGGTGGTGGCTGAGCAGCTCGACGACGCCGCGGAGGTCGACCTGGAAGCGCTCTGGCACCGCGACATCGTAGGGTCCTCGGCCCCGCGTGTCTCCGAGACCCCGGACGGGCCGTTCCGGGTCTCGTTGACAGGTCGCGCTACCGTGAGCCGCCGGTGGCCGCCATCCCGCTACCGACCGGAGCAACCTGCAGGAGACACAGGCCCGTGCCACACAAGCTCGTCATCGTCGAGTCGCCGGCGAAGGCCCGCACCATCGGCGGGTACCTCGGCCGCGACTACGTCGTCGAGTCGTCGATCGGCCACATCCGCGACCTTCCGACCAGCGCCGCCGACACCCCGGCGAAGATCAAGGACCAGCCGTGGGGTCGGCTCGCCGTCGACGTCGACCACGGCTTCGAGCCCTACTACGTCGTCCCCCGGGACAAGAAGTCCCACATCAGCAAGCTGAAGAAGCTGCTCAAGGAGGCCGACGAGCTCTACCTCGCCACCGACGAGGACCGCGAGGGCGAGGCGATCGCCTGGCACCTGCTCGACGAGCTGAAGCCGAAGGGCATCCCGGTCAAGCGGATGGTCTTCCACGAGATCACCAAGGCCGCGATCCAGGCCGCCGCCGACAACCCGCGTGAGCTCGACATGGACCTCGTCGAGGCGCAGGAGGCGCGCCGGATCCTCGACCGGCTCTACGGCTACGAGGTCAGCCCGGTGCTGTGGAAGAAGGTCATGTCCGGCCTCTCCGCCGGCCGGGTGCAGTCGGTCGCGACCCGGCTGGTCGTCGACCGCGAGAAGGAGCGGATGGCGTTCCGGGTCGCCTCCTACTGGGACCTCGAGGGCACCTTCGACGCCGGGGCCGACCTCGAGCCGCGGATGTTCCCGGCACGGCTGCACAGCCTCGACGACGTCCGGGTCGCCCGCGGCTCCGACTTCGCCAACGACGCGACCCTCACCAAGCAGGACCGGGTCCACCTGACCCGTGCCGACGCCGAGGCGCTGGCGGCCTCGCTCGCCGACACGACGTACGCCGTCCGCTCGGTGGAGTCCAAGCCCTACACCCGCAAGCCGTACCCGCCGTTCCGCACCACGACGTTGCAGCAGGAGGCCTCCCGCAAGCTCGGTATGAGCGCCTCGGTGACCATGTCGGTCGCACAGCGGCTCTACGAGAACGGCTTCATCACCTACATGCGCACCGACTCGACCACGCTGTCGGGCGGGGCGGTGGCGGCGGCACGGTCGCAGGTCAGCGAGCTCTACGGCGGCGACTACCTGCCCGACAGCCCCCGGACCTACGCGAGCAAGGTCAAGAACGCCCAGGAGGCGCACGAGGCGATCCGGCCCGCCGGCGACTCCTTCCGCACCCCGGCGCAGACCGGGCTGACCGGCGAGCAGTTCCGGCTCTACGAGCTGATCTGGATGCGCACCGTCGCCTCCCAGATGAAGGACGCGCGGGGTGAGTCGGTGACGATCCGGCTCGGGGGGCAGGCCGCCGACGGCCGCGACGCGGTCTTCACCGCGAGCGGGCGGACGATCACCTTCCACGGCTTCCTCAAGGCCTACGTCGAGGACATCGACGACACCTCCAAGCGGCGCGACGACGCCGAGACCCGGCTGCCGGCACTGACCGAGGGGGCACCGGTCACCGCCGCGTCGGTCACGCCCGAGGGGCACGAGACGAAGCCGCCCGCCCGCTACACCGAGGCGACGCTGATCCGCGAGCTCGAGGAGCGCGAGATCGGGCGCCCGTCGACGTACGCCTCCATCATCGGCACCATCCTCAACCGCGGCTACGTCTACAAGAAGGGCACCGCGCTGGTCCCCGCCTGGTTGGCGTTCTCGGTGACCCGGCTGCTGGTCGAGCACTTCCCGCGGCAGATCTCCTACGAGTTCACCGCCCGCATGGAGGACGTGCTCGACGACATCGCCGGGGGCCGGCGCGACCGCAACACCGAGCTCGCCGAGTTCTACTTCGGCTCCGGCGACGTCGAGGGGCTCAAGACGCTGGTCAACGAGCTCGGCGAGATCGACGCCCGCGAGCTGGCGACGTTCCCGATCGGGGAGCCCGACGACGGCGTCAACCTGCGGGTGGGCCGCTACGGTCCCTACCTCGAGGGCGACGACGACGGCCCGTACGCCGGCAAGCGGGCCAACGTGCCCGACGACCTGCCGCCCGACGAGCTGAACGCCGCCAAGGCCCGCGAGCTGTTCGCCAACCCGGCCGGTGAGGAGATCGAGCTCGGCGAGCACCCGGACACCGGGTTGCGCGTGGTCGCCAAGAACGGCCGCTACGGCCCCTTCGTCACCGAGCAGCTGCCCGACGACGCGCCCAAGGCGGCCAGGCCGCGCACCGGGTCGCTGTTCAAGTCGATGACCCTCGACACGATCACCCTGGCCGATGCGGTGAAGCTGCTGTCGCTGCCGAGGGTCGTCGGCGCCGACCCCGAGTCGGGCGAGGAGATCACCGCCCAGAACGGCCGCTACGGCCCCTACCTCAAGAAGGGGTCCGACTCGCGCTCGATCGACAGCGAGGAGAAGCTGCTCACGATCGACCTCGACGAGGCGCTGACGATCTACGCCCAGCCCAAGCAGCGGGGCCGGGCGGCCGCCGCCCCGCCGCTGAAGGAGCTGGGCAACGATCCGGTCTCCGGGCAGCCGGTGGTGGTCAAGTCGGGCCGGTTCGGCGAGTACGTCACCGACGGCGAGTACAACGCCACCCTCCGCAAGGACGACTCGGTCGACGGCGTCACCCTCGAGCGCGCAGCCGAGCTGCTCGCGGAGCGACGGGCCCGCGGGCCGGCGAAGAAGACCGCGAAGCGCGGGGCGAAGAAGACCGCGAAGAAGGCCCCTGCCAAGAAGACGGCCAAGAAGTCCCCCAGGAAGTCCTGACCCTTCCCTCCCGCGTCGCTGCGTCCCCGCACCCACGTAGGGTGAGCGCGTGAGCCCAGCAGACGGTCGGGGGACCTTCACCGACTCCGGGGTCTTCGTCTGCTTCGAGGGCGGCGAGGGGGCCGGCAAGTCGACCCAGGCCGACGCGCTGGCCCGCTGGCTGACCGAGGCCGGCTTCGCCGTACGCCTCACCTTCGAGCCGGGCGACACCCCCGTGGGCAAGCAGCTGCGCGACATCGTCCTCGACCCCGCGACCGGCGACCTGTCGCCCCGCACCGAGGCGCTGCTCTACGCCGCCGACAAGGCCGAGCACGTCGACACCCTGGTGCTGCCCGCGTTGCGCCGCGGGGAGGTCGTGATCACCGATCGCTACGTCGACTCCTCGATCGCCTACCAGGGGGCCGGGCGGGTGCTCGAGCTCGACGACGTGACCCGGCTCCAGCGCTGGGCGACCGGGGAGCTGCGGCCCCACCTGACCGTGGTGCTCGACGTCGCCCCCGAGCACGGCCTGGGCCGGTTCGACGGCCGCGACCGGATCGAGGCCGAGGGCCACGAGTTCCACGAGCGTGCCCGGCAGGCGTTCCTCGCCCTCGCCGCCGCCGACCCCGACCACTACCTCGTCGTCGACGCCCACCTGCCGGTCGACGACATCGCCGCGCTGGTGCGCGACCGGGTGACCCCGCTGCTCGGCCAGGCCGCCCGGTGACGGCCGCGACCGTGCCCGCCCGCACCGTGTGGGACGACCTGGTCGGGCAGCACCGCGTGGTCGACGCGCTGCGCCGCGCCGCCGGCGGCCACGGCATGTCTCACGCCTGGCTGTTCACCGGCCCGCCGGGCTCCGGCCGCTCCAACGCCGCGGTGGCGTTCGCCGCGGCGCTGCAGTGCGAACAGGGCGGCTGTGGCGACTGCCACGAATGCCACACCGTCCTCAAGGGCTCCCACGCCGACGTCACCTTGGTCCGCACCGAGAAGCTGTCGATCGGCGTCGACGAGGTGCGCGACCTGGTGCGCCGGTCGGCACTCGCGCCGGTCGGTCGCCGCTGGCAGATCCTCGTCGTCGAGGACGCCGACCGGCTCACCGAGCAGGCCTGCAACGCCCTGCTCAAGGCGATCGAGGAGCCCACCGACCGCACCGTCTGGATGCTGTGCGCGCCGACCGTGGAAGACGTGCTGCCGACCATCCGCTCCCGGTCCCGGCTGGTGTCACTGACGACCCCGACCCCGAGCGACGTGGCCGAGTTCCTGGTCCGGGTCGACGGCGTCGACGCCGGGCTGGCGGCGTACGCCGCGCGGGCGAGCCAGGGCCACATCGGGCGGGCACGGGCGCTGGCCCGCGACGACGACGTCCGCGACCGCCGCACCCGCGTGGTGTCCATCCCCGCGCGGCTGACCTCGCTCGGTGCCTGCCTGACCGCGGCCACGGAGCTGACCGAGACGGCCAAGGTCGAGGCCGAGGCGATCACCGACGCGCTCGACGCCCGCGAACGGCAGCAGCTGGCCGAGGCCCACGGCGTCGTCGAGCGCGGCCGGCGTCCGCGCGAGTACGGCCCGGCCCTCGCCGCCCTGGAGCGCAACCAGAAGACCCGCGCCAAGCGCCGCCACCTCGACGTGGTCGACCGCAGCCTGATGGACCTGGTGTCGGTCTACCGCGACGCCGTGGCGATCGCCGCCGGGGCGCCCGGCGAGCTGGTCAACGAGGAGCGCCGCAACGAGATCACGCGGCTGGCCGAGACGTCCAGCGCCGAGCTCAACCTGCGACGCATCGGCTGGGTGTTCGAGGCCCGCGAGCAGATGCTCGAGTTCAACGTCCCGGTGCAGCTCGCCCTGGAGTCGATGATGGTGGCGCTGCGACTCCCCGAGGGGGCACGCCGGTGAAGCGGGTGGTGGTCTGGGTGCTCGTCGTCATCCTGGCCGCCTCCGGGCTCGGGGTCACGGTCGGCGTGCTGCTGAGCGACTCCGGCGACTCGTCCTCGCCGCCACCTCCCGTCCCGACGAGCAGCGCGGCCCCCGAGCCCGGGTCCGGGGAGGCTCCCGACCCGGCGCTCGAGCGCTTCTACGGCCAGCGGCTCGACTGGTCGGCCTGCGACGACGCCGAGTGCGCCCGGCTCACGGTGCCGCTCGACTACGACCGGCCCGAGGGCCGCACGATCGACCTCGCGGTGCTGCGGGTACCGGCGTCCGGCCGGCGACACGGTTCGCTGGTCGTCAACCCCGGTGGCCCGGGCGCACCCGGCACGGCGTACGCCGCCGCGGCCTCGCAGGCCCTCGGCGACACCCTCGTCAGCAGCTACGACATCGTCGGCTTCGACCCGCGCGGCACCGGCACCAGCGCCCCGGTCGACTGCGTCTCCGACGCCGAGCTCGACGCCTACCTCGCCTCCGACCCGTCGCCCGACGACTCGGCGGAGGCCGACCGCTACGTCGAGCTGGTCGGGGCGATCACCCGCGGCTGCGCGGCGGACGACGCGGAGCTCGCGGCCCACGTCTCGACCATCGAGTCCGCCCGAGACATGGACGTCCTGCGCTCGGCCCTGGGGCACCGGCAGCTCGACTACCTCGGCAAGTCCTACGGCACCGAGCTCGGCGCCACCTATGCCGAGCTGTTCCCCGACCAGGTCGGCCGGTTCGTGCTCGACGGCGCCCTCGACCCGACGCTGTCGACGCGACAGGTCAACCTGGGGCAGGCCGAGGGGTTCGAGACGGCGCTGCGCGCCTACGTCACCAACTGCGTCGAGACCACCGACTCCTGCTTCCTCGGCGGCTCGGTCGACCAGGGGCTCGCCCGGATCAGCGACTTCATCGCCGACGTCGACGCGCAGCCGCTGCCGACCGACGACGGCCGCGAGCTCGCGGTCGGCAACGCCTTCTATGGCATCGCACTCCCGCTCTACGACCGGGCCTACTGGACGATCCTCAGCGGCGCCCTGCGGGCCGGCTTCGACGGTGACGGGGCCCCGCTGCTGAAGCTCAGCGACGCCTACGCCTCGCGTGGCCCCGGCGGCTACACCGACAACAGCGGCGAGGCGTTCGTCGCGATCAACTGCCTCGACGACCCCTCGGCGCTGCCGCCGCAGCAGATCCCCGCCCAGGTCCCCGCGTTCCGGAAGGCGTCCCCGACGTTCGGCGACGTCTTCGCCTGGAGCCTCACCGGGTGCCTCGACCAGGTCGCCGAGTCGACCGAGGAACCGCTCGAGATCGACGGCGCAGGAGCCGCGCCGATCGTGGTCGTCGGCACCACCCGCGACCCGGCCACGCCCTACGCCTGGTCCGAGGCGCTGGCCGACCAGCTCGACTCGGGGGTGCTGGTCTCGCGCGACGGCGACGGCCACACCGGCTACCACTCCGGCAACGCCTGCGTCGACGAAGCCGTCGAACGCTTCTACCTCGACGGCACCGTGCCCGACGACGGCCTGTCCTGCTGACCCGTCACTTGTGCAGGTTTAGCGCTGACTGACCGGCTCCGCGATCGACTGGATCCGCCTGGTCGCGAGCTCGATCATCAGCTGGGCGGCCGGCGAGAGGATGGCGTCGGCCCGGTGCACGACCGCGAAGGTGTCGAACTGCCGGGGACGCAGCGACGCGAGCCCGGCATCCGGCGCGAGCCGGGGGAGCAGCTGCTCGGCCGCTCCGCGTGGGATGATCGTGTCGGCGAACCCCATGCCGACCAGCTCGACGGCCGTCTCGACGTCCTCCACCTCGATCCGGGTCTGCGGGTTGTGTCCGGCCTCGTGCAGCATCTGGCGGAGGATGATCCGGGTGGAGTCGTCGGCCCGCCACGTGGTCTCGGGCATCACGAGGGCGGCGTGCGCCAGCCGGTGCGGCGTGATCTGCCCCGAGAGCCGGTCGGGGTCGGCGCTGACGAAGACCAGCTCGTCGCGCGCCACCGGGGTCACCGACATCCCCTCGCTCGTCACCGTCGGTACGGCGATCATCGCCGCCTCGAGGCGGCCCCGGCGCAGGTCGTCCTGGACCTCCTTGGAGTTCTGCCCGATCAGCTCGACCCGGACCCCGGGGTGCTGCCGCAGCACGTCGGCGACCAGTCCGGCGCCCGCGTACAACCGGGCTGTGCCGAACATGCCGAACCGGATGGTGCCGGTCTCGAGTGCGGTCGCGCTGCGCACCGCCCGCCAGCTCTCGTCGGCGGCGGCGAGCGTCCGTTCGGCGTGCGGGCGCAGGGTGTCGGCGACGGTGGTCGGCACCACCCCCCGACCGACCCGCCGGAACAACGGCGCGCCGACGGACTTCTCCATGGACCGGATCTGCTCGGAGACCGACGGCTGGGCGTAACCCAGCTCGGCCGCAGCGGCCGTCAGCGAGCCGTGCTCGTACGTCGTGAGGAAGCAGCGCAGCTGGTGCAGCGAAAACAAAGGATTCTCCTTGAGGTTCTCGAGACAACTCAGGCTACCCCTATGAGGGCGTCTCGGTGAGAATGGTGGTGTACCGACCGAACGAGACACCCGGGGAGGACCCGTGTTCGACCATCACTGCACCGCGTGCGACCGCCGCCAGCTGATCTTCCCGAGCCAGGTCACCCGCATCGACAACACCGACCACGGCATCGTGGTCGCCTTCGGCTGCTGGTGCGGCTCCGAGCAGACGCACGTGACCGGCAGCCGCAACGAACGCGGCCGGCTGACGCACGCCGCCTGAGGCACGTCCGACGGTTTCGTCGTCCGGCGCGCTGCTCCGTATACTCACCCGGGTTGCCCGGGCGCCGTCCCGGGCAGCGCGCCGCCTTAGCTCAGTCGGTAGAGCGATTCACTCGTAATGAATAGGTCGTCGGTTCGATTCCGACAGGCGGCTCACCATGAAAGCCCAGGTCAGAGCCACCATCGCGGCGATGGCCTGGGCTTTCCTCATGGTCTGACCCGGCTTTGTGGCCGCATTTTGGCCGTATGCGCTCCCGGCCACGCCCTCGACGCCATTCATCCGCACCTGCCGATCCGGTCCAGGGCGGCCGCCACGCTGTCGAGCTCATCGTCATACAGGTGGGCCTAGATCCGGGCCGTGGTCGTGATCGACTCGTGTCCCATCGCTTTCTGGATCCACCTCAAGTCGGCGCCGGCGGTCCGGGCGAGGCTGCCGAAGGTCCGTCGCAGGTCGTGCGGCGTGACGTCGAGCCCTAGCGCCTCCGTCGCCTCGTTGAAGCCCGAGCGCGTGCGCCAGTTCCCGTTGCGCAGGTAGCCCCCACCAGGTGCCGGGAAGACCAGCCCGGTAGCCGGCCTCTCCTCAACCCGGCGCTCCAGCATCGGCACAAGGAGGCCCGGGATCACGATGTGACGGTTGGACGCCCGACTTTTCGGGAGCGGCCACGTCGACGCGACCGCCGACCTCCAGAGCACGCTCCACCACGTGGACGCGTCGCCGGGTGAGGTCGACGTCCGCGACCTTGAGCGCCGCCAGCTCTGACCACCGCAGCCCGAGGTACGCCATGGCCATCACGACATCGCCTTCAGTGCCCATCCGGTCGGCCAGCGCCTGGACCTGCGGAGCGCTCAGGACCTGTTCGCGGGCCGGCGGTCTGCGGGGAAGCCTGATTCCGCGGGCCACGTTGATCGGCACCCGTCGCGACTTCATCGCGTGGTCGAGCACCAGGCACAGCACCCGGTGGGAGTAGCGCACCTGGTCGGGCCCCGACGCACGGCCCATCGCCGTGACCCAGTCCGCCACGTCGGCATGCTCGATCTTCGCCACCGGCCACCGGCCGAACTGCGCGTTCACGTGCCGCCAGCCGTTGCGGTAGTTGGCCTTGGTCGTCTCACGCAGATGACCCATGCCCGACCGTTCGTAGTCTGCCCAGACCTCGGCGAGCGTCACCTTGCCGCGCCGCGGATCGATCCAGTCACCGCGATGCCGCTCGGTCCTGGCCTTCGCGGCGTACGCCTCAGCGTCCCGACGCAGCCTGAACGACCGCGACCGTTCCCGCCCGCCCGGACCGTAGTAGATGGCGTGACCAGTCGTGCGCCTGAAATCAGCCGTCTTCGGCGACTATGTACGAGCAGGTGGTGTCGGCGATGTAGACGGGCGACTTCCCGTAGGTCTCGAGGACCTCTGGCCTGTCCTTGGTCGCGACGGTCGCGAAATCGACCTCGTCGCCGTCCTCGACGGCGTGCAGGTCGAAGTCGCAGCCCTGGCTTCCGTGGAAATTGAGGACATCCACCGTGACGGCGCTGTCCGCACTGAAGGCGGGACTGTCTCCTTGGCTGATTCTCCATGGGATCGGGAGCTCCCGCTCGTCCGCGGTCGGCTGCGGGAACACCCGGCAGGCGGGGTGGTTGGCCTCCCACTCGACCGTACCGCTGAGATGCATCTGGAAGGACTCGGTCGCGTAGACGCTCTCGCCGGCGGGCTGAATCTGGCCCGCTTCGTCGGTCACCGTGACCGTGCAGCCGTCTCCCCCGACGTCCTCGCCCCGCACGACCAGCCGCCAGGGCGCCTCCACGGCGAGCTGATGCGGCCCGAGCGTGCCAGAACCCCCCGCGTCGGGACTGCCTCCGCCGCCTCCGCCGTCCCCGCCGTTGAGCAGACTGGCCCCGAGTGCGCCGGCCAGCAGGAGCGCCGCGGCCGCCGCTCCCAGCAGCCAGGGTCGCCATCGCCGTGAGGATGGCGGCCGGCGGGTGGCGTCCTGCACCGGAGCGGGAGCCGGGTCGACGTCCTCGTCGGAGGGTGGGGATGGTGGTGGTGGCGTCGTCCGGGTGGTCGAGCCGATCTCGACCGGTTTCCGCGCGAGCACGATCGAGCCCTCCGCGCCGTACAACCACCGTTGCGGTGTCTGTTGACCTCCGGCTTCCCGGATCTTCTCGAAGGCGTAGGAGTAGGCCTCGTCGACCGAGACGTACCCGTCGTCGTCGGCATCCGCCTCACCGCTGGTGATCCCGCTGACCAGGGCGCTGGTGAAGACCGACCCCTGCGGTGGTTGGCCCTCGATGGGCTCGCCCTCGAAGGAGTACTCGGTGCCGCGTGACGCGGTCAGCACTACTCGTCCGCGACCCTGGCCGACCAAGCGCTCGCCCAGATCGAGGTCCGTGTCGCCCTTCGCCCCTTGGGCGAAGGCCCCGCTGAAGCAGCAGTCGAGGAGCACAACCTGGCGGCGCGCCCGACAGTCCTCAAGCTGCCCCAGCAGCCAGTGCGCCTCGACCCCGGAGGCGGCGAGGCGGTTCTTGAGCGTGTCGCGCGCCGCGAAGTACAGCCGTCGGCGCACGTCGACGAGTCCGTGACAGGAGAGGTAGACCAGGACAACGTCATCTGGACGCCGGTCGGTCAGGAACTCCTCGACTGCCAGCCGCATGGCGTGCGCCTTCTCGTCGAACACCGATGTGACGTCGAACCCCCCGACCTCGGGGTCGACCAGCAGGTCCCGAAGGGCGACCGCGTCGGCCGCCGGCGCACGCAACCGGCTCAACGTCGGGTCAACGTACTGGCTGACCGCGAGGATCAGGGCATAGCGCCGGTCACCGAGCGGTTCCGTCGAGCCTTCCATAGCGCCCCTCGTTCCGTTATACGGCAGCGGCGGCCCGGTCACCAGCGGTCCAACGAAGAGGCATTGACCGTCGCGCGACGTCGTGGTCCAGTCGAGACAGGCATCCGATGACGGCCGGGGGTGACGACGTGGACGCAGACGTCAAGATAGAGCTGGTCGAGCCCGACGGCGACCGTGAAATCCTGGACGAGCTGATGCTCGACCTTCGGCAGGAGCTCCTCCAGGTCGACGTCGACTCGGTCTCCACCGTTCCGTCCGGGCCGGCCCCACCGGGAAGCAAGGGCCTCGACATGGCCGCTGCGGCCGCACTCCTCGTCCAGGTCCAGGGCTCGGTCGCAGCCCTGAGCACGGTCGTGTCCGCCGTCCGTACGTGGCTACAACGCGGCAAGCCCTCCGGTACGTCCGTCAAGCTCACCATCGGTGACCGGACACTCGAGTTGTCGCAAGCGACAACACAACAGCAAGAGAGACTGGTGGAGGAGTTCCTGCGGCCGCAGCCCACGACCGACGGATAGAAGTGCTCGCGCCTCGCAGCGTACGCGTGGCCGAGGCACATGCATCGGGCCGGACCTTCTGACGCGCGGGCATGCCGCGGTCACACGGGCTCGTCTGGGGGCTTCTGATCCGGAGACGTGGTGCAGTCGGGCCCACCCGTTTGGATCGGTCTCGTTGGGCGGAACCAGGGCCCACTGAACACCCGATCCGCTCTACGTCGTTGGGCTCTGTTGCACTCAGCCGACCGTACTCTCGTGCCGAGATCCGTACGTCTCGGAACGATGCTCACAGCGGGGGTTGTTAGTGCGGCTCTACATGCGGATAACCCCACACGGGCTATTGACAGGTCTCCTGCGGCAAGAGGAACGTCATGTGGGATCAATTGGGGGGGATTGACGGATGCAACGGGCAAGGCTCCTGGCCGCCACGTCTCTGGTCGCCGCCGCCGCTGTTTTCGGGACAGCCATATCAGCGTCAGGTGAGGCGGCGACTGGACCAGCCGCCGCAAGCTCGCCTGGGTCGTCGAGAACAACAGAGAGCTCGTTGCAGCTCGTTGCGCTAGGCGACTCCATCTCGACCGCCAACGGGTGCCCCGGCTGCGAGACGTTTGTCGATCTGTACGGTCAGGCGATTGCCCGGAAGACGGGTTCGGCGGTGCAGGTTCAGAACCTGTCCGTTCCCGGTGCCAGCTCCGCTGATCTGCTAAGCCAGGTGCAGGCGGATTCAGCGACCCGAGCGGCGGTGGCTCAGGCTGACATTCTCACAGTCACCATCGGTTTCAATGACACGCCCTGGGGGCGCGGCGACGACCCCTGTCACGTGGCACCGGACTTCCCCGTCATCATGTGGGACGAGATCACCGATGACTGCATTTTCAGCGTCACCGAAGACTACGAGGCATGGCTCGACGAGATCCTTGCCACGGTGACCGCACTCCGCGGCGGGGAGCCCATGCTGCTTCGAGTGACCACCGTGTACAACTCCGTCCTCGGCGATCACGTCGATCCCGGCTGGGACTCGCCGGAGGCGATCGCGCCATCGGTGAAGGCGAACGCCGCCTTCGCAGAAGTCCAGTGTCGCCTCGCCGAGGCATACGGGGGCCGATGCGCGGACGTGCTGCACGCGATCAACGGGCCGAAGGCGACCCGTGAGGCCCGCGTTTACCTCGCGCCCGATTACACGCATATGAACCAGCGCGGGCATCGGCTCACCGCCCGCGTCCTGAAGCAGCTCGCCAACTGACAAGGGCCGGACCGCCAGGCAACGACCCGTCCTCTCTCGACCAGGCGCCGGCGACCTTGACATCCGGATCTGCCGCTGTGAGCGCGGTCGTGCCGATGAGCGGGCGCGCTATGAAGCGACTTCTGGCCGGGCCTTGTTCGGTAGGTTCCACACTATGAAATCTCTCCGAGACGCGGTCGATGAAGAGGTGGAGCGCACCGGGTTCTCGGGCGCAATTCGCCTTGATCGCTCGGGTGTGACTGAGTTGTCCAACGCCTACGGCCTTGCGAACCGCGCACACGGGGTCCCCAACACCGTCGAGACCATGTTCGCGATTGCGAGCGGGTCCAAAGCCATGACGGCCCTGGCTGTCATGAGCCTGGTCGAGCAAGGGATTTTCGAGCTGGGCACCACCGCGCGCTCCCTGCTCGGCCGAGACCTCCCCCTGATCGCGGATGACGTGACGATCGAGCACTTGTTGGCGCATCGGTCCGGGATCGGCGACTACCTAGACGAAGACATCCTGGACGACATCCGCGACTACGTGATGCCGATACCGGTGCACGAGTTGGCAACAACCGAGCGGTTCCTCCCAATTCTCGACGGCCACGCAACCGTGTTCCCCGCAGGGGAGCGGTTCGCTTACAACAACGGCGGATACGTCGTGCTGGCGCTTCTGGCCGAGCGCGCTAGCGCCGTGAGTTTTCACGAGTTGATTCGCACAAGTGTTTGTGAGCCTGCGGGGATGGGCTCCACCGCGTTCCTCCGCTCTGATGAACTGCCCGGCCACGCCGCCCTCGGCTACCTGTCCGGGGACGGGCTGAGAACGAACGTGTTCCATCTTCCCGTGCGTGGGAACGGTGACGGTGGCATCTACTCGACCGCACCAGACCTCAGCGCTTTTTGGGACGCCCTCTTCTCTGGACGAATCCTCTCGCCGAAGTGGCTCGCCGAAATGCTGCGACCGCGCAGCGAGTTGCCCGAGGAGTCCAGGCGATATGGGCTGGGCCTCTACCTCAACGCGAACCACGATGCGGTCTGGCTCGACGGACACGACGCAGGTGTGTCGATGTTCAGCCTGCATCGGCCCTCGGCATCGATGACCTGCACCGTGATCTCCAACTCGTCTGACGGTGCCTGGCCAATCGTCGAGATGCTCGACCACCGGCTCGGCCCCTGAACCCGAACCATTGGCGGGCACGCGCACGCATGCACACATGCGCACATGCAAAGGCACTCCGCCAGATCCATCCACCGGCCACCGGCAGATGATCAGTCGCGTTGGATGCACTCATCTGCCGCTGTCCGGTCATGCCTGCGGGCTCAGGCGGTCAACGCAACACCTCGGCCAGTGCTTGTGATGGTGTCTTGAACCCGAGGGTGTGTCGAGGGCGTCCGTTGAGCCGGTCGGCGATGGCGTCGAAGTCGGCCTGGGTGAGGGTACGGAAGTCGAGGCGCCTGGGCAGGTACTGGCGCAGCAGTCCGTTGGTGTTCTCGTTGCTGCCGCGCTGCCACGGGCTCTTGGGGTCGCAGAAGTAGACCTCGATCCCGGTGGTGCTGGTGAACCTGCGTGGGCTGCCATCTCGTGGCCCTGGTCCCAGGTCAGCGTCCTGTTCAACGCCGCGGGCAAGTCGTGATCTTCGCCGCCAGAGCGTCAGCGACCAGGTCCGCGTGGTGGCCCTCGGGCAAAGCCACCAGCATCACGAACCGGGTGGACCGCTCGACCAGCGCGGCGACCGGGGTCATGTGTTTGCCGAACACCAGGTCGCCCTCCCAGTGCCCGGGCACCGCCCGGTCGGCTACCTCAGCCGGCCGCTGGGAGATGTTCAGGATCCCCGGGCGACCGCCGCGTCCGTCGGGTTGCCGAGCTCCGGCCGGACGACGGGTGGCCCGCTTGGTGCGCAGATGCGCGGTCAGCTCCTTGCGGAGACTGCCGCGGGTCTGCACGAACAACGACCGGTAGATCGACTCGTGCGAGACCTGCATCTGCCCATCATCCGGGTACTCGAGCTTGAGCCAACCCGCGATCTGCTGCGGTGACCAGTCCTGCTCCAGCTTCGCGGCCACCAGCGCCGCCAAGGCCGGTGTCGTGGCGAGCTTGGTCACCTTCGGCCTGGCCGCCCGCGACCACGCTGCCCGGTCCGCGGCCGCGGCTCGATACCTCTGACGACCGCCATTGCCGAGGACTTCGCGGCTCACCGTCGACGTCGCCCGACCCAAGCCGGCGGCGATCACCCGCAGCGAGGACCCGGCCGCCAACCCACGTCAGATCTCCTCCCGCTCGGCCAGCGACAACCGCAGTTCCCACCGCCGCTTCGGCGCCGGCCGGATCCCGCCGGTGCGATGCAACAGATCCCGCACCGTCGACGGGCTCACCCGCATCTGACGAGCTAACACCTTCGCCGCCTGACCCGAACGCCACCGAGCCCAGACCTCATCGACCTCCGCCGGCGCGAGCCTCAACGCCCTTCCCACCACAACCACTCCCTTCGCTGCACGAACTCAGGAAGTGTTGCGATGACCTATTGAGACCACACCGCTGAGCGGGCGTGACGGCTTCCCGGCCGATGCCTCCCGGACACCTGTCGCGCCAACAGCGACGGACGGCGCGCGAGGGGCAAGCCGCCCACGTGCGCAACCGATGTCAGTTCACTCGACCGGCCGACCACACGCGGCAACAAACGTGTCAAGGACCGGGGTGACTGCGTCGCGCGAGTCGTCGCCCTTGTCGGCGAGACCTCGTAATCGCCTGATGGTGGGACCGAAGACCTCACGCGTCTCGGCGCTTCCTGCTTCGGCTATCTGCTCGAACTGGTCCGCAAGTCTCCCCGGATTCTCCAAGCCGGTGTGCAAGATCGACATGGCGTTGTCGCACGAGTCAGCAAGGTCTCCCGTACCGTCCCGGTTGCATGCGGCTAGCGCTAGCCCACAAACCGCGACCACGATGCACTGTCCAGCGCCGACGAAACGCAACTGGGACCGCCGACGATAGGCACGCGCGACAACGACGCACGCGGCCGGCGGAAGCGCGGCACCGAGGGCCGCTGCCAGCGATCTCGACATCCTGTCCTCAACCTTCGCAGGAACTGGTGAGTCGATCATCGTGCGCGGCTCGGTGCCTGTCGTGGGTATGGCTACTCAAACCGACGAGTCAGGCCATTCCTGCTCCTTGGTGGGCGAGGCGGTCGGGACGGACCGTGACCGTTCCCCTGCGCATGCCGCTATGCGGCCAGCACCAGCAACGGAGGCCGCGAACAGCGCGTGGCTCTACATCTGGCTGACGGCTCAGGCCGGCCACGGTTCCGCTGAGCCCGCGGGCCTAGGCTCCGGCGTCGGCAGGTACGCACGCCTGCTCAACCAGTCGCCCCGCCTGGCAGGTGCCCAGGACCGAGCGGTCCGGCGTGTTTGAGCACCGGTGCTCATGACCCATTGCCCGTCTGGCGATCACGGTGGAGCCAGGAGGACGTCACCCTCGAGGACGGGTGCTCCCTGACCGCCAGGAGGAAGCCATGTCACGCCGATCACTCGTCTTGGTCGCCGCAGCGATCACGCTGCCCCTTGCCGGACTAGCCGTTCCAGCCAGTGCCGGCCCCGCTGAGGAGCGAATCTCACGTGTCCTGCTGGGTGATCCCACCGGGGATGTGTGGGCGATCGGAGAGGGCGAGGACGAACAGTGGGAGTCGGCTGGGGAGGCGCCCACGGCCGATGTTCTCGGTGCCGTGGTGCGTCACGGCCGGCACAAGGTCGTGGTCAGGATGACCTTTACCAACCTGCGTCGGGTCGACCCGCAGTCCTACTCGGCCACGATCTTCAGCCGCCGGGAGTACGGGGCGGTCTTCGTGTCAGCCGGCCCGGGACGGTGGAAGGGTCGCCACCAGCTGGTCGACGGCAGCTTCGGCAGCGTGAGGTGCCCCAACCTCGACCACAGCATCGACTACGTCACCGAGCAGGTCACGGTAAGGGTTCCCCGCAGCTGCCTCGGCCGACCCCGATGGGTCCGCGTCGGCATCGCCAACTTCATGTTCCGGGGAGAGACTGAGGAGGAATTTCAAGAGCTCACCGACAACCCGCACTCGACCGGGCACGAGGGACGCCGCACGCAGCGCCTCTATCGACCGGTCGGCTGACCGCTGCCTGGCCGGACTTGCCGCGCGCGGTCATCGGGCCTTGCCCGGATCATGTTCCACGGATCCACGCCTGACCGCTCACGCCGCTGTCAGCGCGCTCGGTCGCGACGATGGCAGAGCGTTGATTCTGTCGCATGATGTCCGCGTCTCGAGCACCGCCCATGAGTGCAACGACGAGCTTTCGTTGCAGTCCACCGCACTTGCGAGTCTGTGCCCGGCGATGGCCCGGCCGAGCGACTCTGGGGGCCCGCGCGTCGCCGTTGTGTGGGCCGTCGGCCTGAGTACGGCGCCTCATGCCACACACGCAGACCACGGTCCAGACTGAACGGGTGATCGAACTGCTGCATGTTGCGCTCCGCGCTGTCGGTGTGGTGCTCCCCGGGGTAGGTGTCCTGGGGATCGTCCAGTTGCGTGGAGGCATCCCGGAGGGCGACTTCGGGACGTTCCTAGGAGCGATGGCGCTCTCCCTGCTGGCGGTTGCGATCTGGTCTGCCATCGACGCGCGCCGGGCCCCAACCGCCCGGGTGATCACCCGGTGGGTCGCGACCGCGATTGTGGTCGGTGCCAGCCTCGGGCTCGCATCGACATTGTCGGCACCCGGCAGCCCGGCCGGTCCTGAACGAATCGGCGAGGCGGTAACGCTTTCCTTCTTCTACGGCGCCCCGCTGCTCCTGGCCGCATGCTTCGGAGCGGCGACAGTCGCCGAGCGCGGAAAGGCCTGATCCCCGGCCAGGTTGGGTCGTCGCCTGCGGGGCTCAGGCGGGCATAGCGTGTCCACTCATGCCGCGGTGAGCGCGCTCGTGCCGATGACAGGGCGGCGCTGCGAGGCCCTCCGGCCGTGCGTCAAGTAGCGAGGAGCCCTGTCGGGGGGCTGTTCCCGTCTGAAGCGCAGCCGATTCCGTCAGTAAGGGTCACGTCCCGCGTGAGTGATAGCTCACGGCAGCCAGGCTGGACGCCCCTGCGGCGCCCAGCGAATGATCGGGACTTTCAACGCACACCACCGTGGCGGTCGTAGTAGTCAGCCATCAGCTCCCAGTACGCCAGCAGCAGCCCCATCTCCAACCCTGTGGCTGCCGCGGCCGGCAGCGCGCGGCGCCGGTGGGCGGCGACCATCGCGACAAGCCCCGCAGCGGACGCGGCGATGTCGACCGCCAACGCGGTGTCCACGGGCCGCTCGGCGATCCACTGCTCTTCACCAAGCACCGCCCGGGTCGCCCATGCCCGCTCGTGCGCGGGCTTGCCGAACACCACCGGGTTGACCGCCATCCATACGCCGACCAGCGCGGCGTCGCGCCAGCTGCGCCGCCACACCGGGACCAGCATCAGAGGTGCGCTCGCCCACCTCGTCCATGCGCTCCACGGATTGCTGTGCCGCGCGAACACCGCCCGCTTGATCTTCTGCCAGTCCTCCATCGACGGGCTCCCTTCCGCCCTGCCCCTGGTCGGATGTCACTCTGGGTCCTGCGCTCCCACGTGCCGTCGGGTGCGTGGAACCCGCGGCCCACACGCATCTGCCGCTGATCCGCCGCCACACCCCTCAGCGGCCCGACAATCCGCTACTGCGAGTGGCTGATGATCAGGCGACGAATATGGCTAGCTCGAGCACGAGGGCAGCACCCACCCCGAGGCTGGTGAGCGCCGTCGATCTCCAATTACGTCGCCAGCCCCCGACCGCCGCAGCGAGGGCCGCTCCGAGGATCCCGGCGAGCCAAGCCCACCGCACGAAGTCGTCGTTATAGACCACCGTGCGATCGGGAGCTGAGACGACCCACCAGAGCAGGGCCGCGCCAACCAAGTGACCGACAAGGGCGAGCCCGAGCGGGTGCGCACCTGCGGACCACGCGGTGCCAGGTGCCCTCTAGGTCTCAATCGACATGCGCTCATCGTCTCACCCCAAGCAGCGGAATCGATCGCTCATGCTGCAGATAGCCGGCGCCGCGGCCATCCGGTCATGCCGCGATGTGCGCGGTCGTGCCGAGATGAGCACGTGCGTGATGGCGGCGCCGGCTATCTGTAATGACCCGGTAGGTCGTTGACACGACTGGGTGGCTGCCACGGAGCGCAGCGGCTCAGCAGTGACTGTGCGGACGCCACGGTGAGGTCTATGGGCAGCTCGTGAGGGTGTCGCCGGGGTCGCTGTCGCAGGTGTCGGTCCCCTCGCCACCGCTCAGATCGTCGTTGCCGACTCCGTCTCGGGCGTCCAGGTGGTCATCACCCGGTCCTCCGACGAGCCGATCGGCGCCGGGGCCGGAAACGATCGTGTCGATGCCGGCGCTGCCGAAGAAGCGGTCTCTGCCCGTGCCGCCCATGAGCCTGTCGTCGTCGACTCCGCCGGACAGCTTGTCCGCACCGAACGATCCCTTGAGCGTGTCGTTCCCCGCACCACCCGACATCCGGTCCGGACGCCGCCCCCCCGCGACCACGTCGTTGTCCGTGCCGCCCCAGAGGACGTCGCGAGCACGGCCTCCGACCAGCCGGTCAGCTCCAGGGCTTCCCGAGAGACGGTCGACACCCCGGCCGCCGATCAGCTTGTCCGCGCCGTCGCCACCACAGATGAGGTCCCGCCCACGACCGCCCTTGATCATGTCGTTGCCATCGAGTCCCACGATGATGTCCGGTCCCCGCGTACCACGGAGAACGTCATGGCGCGGCGTCCCCACGATCGTCGCGGATCGCCCCATGCACGTGTGCGCAGGCGCGCCCGAACTGAGAGCCGGGAGACCGACGACGGCCAGGACAATGACGACGGTTGCCCCAAGGCCAGCCCAAGTACGCCTGGACATTGCGTCCCCCCGTAATGCCGCTGAAGCTTTCGATCGATGCTAGATGCGCCGCAACCCTCTTCACTACACCCTGTCTGGTCCACCGCTAGCTGTACCCGGCAGGGACGTTGGTGACGGGTGGGGTCATGTGAACGAGGAGAACCTCCCGGCTTAGTGGAGATGTCTGACGTCTTCACCAACCAGGAGGTCCTCGTGGCCCACGCTAACGCCCGATTGAATCTGCATGGCCGTCGTCTGCTCGTCGCTCGCGTCATCGAGGACCGCAGACCTGTGGCACATGTCGCCAAGGAGCTGGAATCTCGCGCCAGTGCGCGCACCGGTGGGTGGCTCGGTTCCGCACCGAAGGCGAGGCGGTCTGCTCGACCGCTCCTCCCGGCCGCGCCGCTGCCCGCGCCGCACGGCTGTCGAGGTCGAGGCACGGGTGCTCCAGCTGCGTCACCTCGAGCGGCGCGGCCAGGACTGGATCGGCCCCGAACTGGGCCTACCGGCCCGGACGGTCTCGGCGATCCTGCGCCGCCACCGCGTGCCGTACCTGCGGGAGTGCGACCCGCTGACCGTGGAGGTGATCCGGGCATCGAAGACCACCACGGTCCGCTACGAGCACGACCACCCCGGCTCGCTGGTCACCATGGACGTCAAGAAGGTCGGCCGCATCCCCGACGGCGGCGGCTGGCGAGCACACGGACGCAGCGAAGAGGTCCGCGGCCGCGGGATCGGCTACGACTACGTCCACTCCCTGGTCGATGACCACTCCCGGCTGGCCTACTCCGAGATCCTTCCCGACGAGAAGGGCACCACCTGCGCCGCGTTCCTGCTGCGCGCCGCGGCCCACTTCGCCGGCCACGGCATCCCTCGCATCGAGCGGGTCATGATCGACAACCACCTCTCCTACCGCCGATCCCGCGACCTCGCCGCCGCCCTCGCCGGCCTTGACCCACGCCACGTGTTCATCCGACCGCACTGCCCTGGCAGAACGGCAAGGGGTAGAGCGCTACAACCGCACCCTGCAGGTCGAGTGGGCCTACCGACAGGTCTTCCTCAGCAACGCCGAGCGCACCGCAGCGCTGGCGCCCTGGCTGGAGTTCTACAACACTCGACGACGCAACTCAGCCATCGGAGGACGACCCCCGATCAGCCGACTGTCATGAACGTGCCAGCCGAGTACAGCTCGGGGCGCCGTGCGGTTGGGCCACAAAGGTCGCTGGAGCACGGCATCGCCCGCGGTCGAGACGGTGACCATGTGGCCCGCTCTTCGAGGGGCGTGGCGGCCTGACCGGTCCCACGCCCGAGCAACAACTGACACCGCCGTCCTCCGCCCGGGGGGTGTCGGGCACGCCCGGAGACCGCACCTTCTCCCGGGCGGGCGGAACTCGACCCGGCGACGGACCAGGCGTAGCGTGGAACGGTGGCGGCGGTGAGTTTCGTGGCCGCCGCTTCGGGGGAGGGGCCATGCGGTCCATGGCGGTCAGACTGCTCGCCGTGCTCGGGCCGGTGGGCTTGATCCAGCAGCAGCACGTCCGGCGGAAGCCGGTAGGCGTGCGTCCGCCGGTGTTCGGCTTGAGCAGCAGGGCCAGAACCGGGACGGCGCCGGCTCGGGCGAGGCGAAGTCCCGTGTCCCCGTCATCGACGCGCCGTCGGACGGTGGTGGCGGCATGCGTGCTCGGCGCGCTCGTGGCCTGCTCCAACGAGGCCGAGCCCTCCAGGTCCGACCCGCAGGCAGATCCGACCTCCCCGTCGGCCACGGCATCCGAGCGGTCGGACGTGGAGATGCTGGTCGCCGACGCCGCGCGGGCCCCAGTGCGCGGCAACATCGCCACGGGCACGTACGCGCTGGTCCGGGCCGGAGAGGACGCCTTCGCCACCACGTCCGGTGTGGCGAACCGGCGGACCGACGAAGAGTTCACCGCCCGGCACCGGTACGTCGCGTTCAGCATCACCCTGGTCGCGGTAGCGGTCACGGTGCTGCGGCTGATGTCCGACGGGAGGCTGGACCCACAGGACCGGGTCGCGACGTTCCTGCCGGGACTGCTGCGCAACGGCGACCGGATCACCCTCGAGCAGCTGCTGACCCACAGCAGCGGCCTGCCGGACTACTACGACGTGCCGGGCACGAGGCGGCTGTTGCACACGACCCCGGCTCGTCCCGAGCTGTTGGTCCAGCGTGCCGACGCGCTCCGGCCGGCGTTCGCGCCTGGCGCGGACGCGGAGTACTCCTCTACGAATGCGATGGTGCTGGGCATGGTCGTGGAGGAGGTGACCGGCCAGCCGCTGGGGGTTTCGCTCGAACGGTGGGTCTTCGCGCCGGCCGGCATGAGTGACTCCTCCCTGGGATGGGGCAGCCGGTCCGGCGCGCCGGTGGCCCACGGGTACGCCGAGGGGCGGGACGTGACCGGCTCGCCGACAGTGGATTGGGTGTGGGCCTCGGCAGGTGTTGTGTCCACGAGTCGGGACGTGGCCCGGTTCCACGACGCGCTGTTCGGCGGCGAGCTGCTTCCCACTCCGTGGCTGGAACGCATGACCACCACCCAGACGAAGGAGAACCCGGAACTCGCCTACGGCTACGGCCTTGCGCTGCTGCAGGTCAGTTGCGGGGTCGCTTGGGGCGACTGGGGCGAGATCCCGGGCTACACCAGCCACGCCTGGACCCGCGATGACGGCGAGCGGCAGGTGACGCTGGCCGTG
Source organism: uncultured Actinomycetota bacterium (assembly GCA_963740325.1). Lineage (GTDB taxonomy): Bacteria > Actinomycetota > Actinomycetes > Propionibacteriales > Nocardioidaceae > Nocardioides. The sequence goes on along the minus strand of CAVUDQ010000006.1, from coordinate 190,743 downwards.
AACACCACCAGCCGCAGCATGACCTTCAGTTTGGCGTTCGAGGTGGCCAATCGCGCGCTCTGCACCGACTGACCCCCCGGCCATCCGGCCGCCGGGCTGCTCTGGTGGCCCGTCCCCCCCGCATCGAGGCGCGCAGGAGGGCCGCGACCACGCCGGCCTCGGTGACATCGTGATGGTCACGGGCATCAAGGGCGCCCGCGACTGCGGGCTGCTGAAGGCCCAGCGGATGTTCACTCGGCTCACCGCCACGGCCTGGGACTGCGCACCGAGAACGGCCGCGTCGCCGTCGGGGAAGCCTCCGGCACCAGGCGCTCGCGGAGCCTCGGCTGCACCTCGTCGGGTACGGCGACTTGTCGGGACCGGCCTCAGCGACGCTGGCCGGTGCGGGGCCCCTCAGCGCGCGCCACGGCCGCTGCGCTCGGCGCGGCAGGCGCCCCGGATCAACCCCGAGGCTCTCTGGACGCACAGTGGAACGGGACGGTGCACGAGTGAGCGCGGGACGGTCCGCTCCCAGCCCTGGCAACCTGCGGAGCACACCTTCCGGGTCACCCTTCCCGTAGGTTCCACCCCTCGATCCCTGCGCGCCCGGCGTCCTTGTTGTGAAGGTCCACGGACGGCAGGAACGTCGGGTACGGCGACCGCGCGGCCACGCGGAGTTCCGGGAGCCGCTGCCCGGACGTGTTTCAATGGCGCGACGTGCGGCGGAACGGGGGGCACGATGACGACGAGCCACGTCTGGGTGGCGTACCTCCGTCTGCTCTTCACGGACTACGCGCTGATCCTCTACGTCGCGTGCCTCGTGGCGGCGATGGTCGGCTACCTTTGCTGGAGGAGGGGCGTCCGGGAGCCGGCAGTGAGGGCGGTCTGTGCGGTGCTGCTGGCAGGCGTCGTCCTGGTGGTGATGTCCACGACCCTGCTCGGCTCGAGCACACCCACCGGGCAGGTCAACCTGGTCCCGGGCGCCAGCATCATGGACGTCTTCAGCGCCGACTACCGCAACGCGCTGGAGAACGTCCTGGGAAACATCATGCTGTTCTTCCCCATCGGCTTCCTCGCGGTGATCCTGGTCGGGCGCCGGGTGGCGCTGGTGACCACGGCGTCGTGCGCGTTGTCGATCGGCATCGAGCTGACCCAGCTCGGCCTCGGCAACCGCTGGGTCGACATCGACGACGTCTTCCTCAACACCACGGGCGCGCTCGTCGGCGCCTTGGCGGGCGCCGCCGCTCTGCGGGCGGCGGCGACGAGGGAGCACGCCTGGAGCCGCCGGGGGCCTTCCTGAACCGAGCCGTCAGGGTAGCTGCGGCCGGAACTCGCCCAAGGTGTCGTCGCCCTGGGTTGTCGGGATACATCTCTCGCAGGGCCGCCAGCGCCGCGCTGTCCATTAGGTGTGGCCACTGGCAGGGTCCGTCGACCGCTCCGGGTTGGCGAGATGGCCGTACACCGTGCCCCGGGGCCTCTCGACGTCGAGGTAAACGGGACGGGGGTGGGGCTACCGGGACGGACGTTCCCCAGCGCAGGCATCACCGCAGGTCAGACCCTTCTGTGGTCACCGGTCACCCCTTCCCACAGGTGACCACGGAAGTCGTCGCCCGCGGCCCGCGGGTTAGGCGGCACGGGGCCGCCGCGGGGCCCGGCCGGTCGAGCGCGTGCCCGGCGTCGAGCTGCCCCCTCGGTGCTCGACCAGGAGTAGCGTGACCGGCATGGATGGGCAGGTGTGCACCCGGCGGCCCGCGAAGCCGTGCCGGGTCCCTGCCTACGACTGCTGCGATGGAGAAGACGCGGCGAACTAGCGCTCCTGGCGCCGCCCCGGCGGCGCCGACGCTCAGTGCTGCCCTCATCCTCCTCATCCATCGGAGCATCACCATGCACACGCACACCTTTCCCGGTCGCGCGCCCACGGCACCGTCCGCGGTCGCGGCCCTGGTCGCCGCGGCCGCCTGCTGGGGCACCGGGACCGTCGCCTCCAAGCAGGTCGTGGGCGACATCGCACCCCTGACCCTGCTCCCGATGCAGCTGGCCGCCAGCTGCGTCCTGCTGCTCGTCCTCACCTTGGTCCGTCGCGAGCCGTTCTCCTGGTCGCCGCCGTTCCGCCGGCTCGCCGCCCTCGGCGTCCTGAACCCCGGCATCGCCTACGCGCTCGGCCTGGTCGGGCTGACCACCATCACTGCCAGCCTGTCGGTCCTGCTGTGGGCGCTCGAACCGGTGGCCATCATGCTGCTCGCGGCACTCGTGCTTCGCGAGCACATCCCGGCGCGGCTGTCGGCGGCAGTTGCCGTGGCCATCTTCGGGGTGCTGCTGGTGGTCTACCAGCCTGGCGTCACCGGCGACGCGGTCGGCATCACTCTGACCGTGGTGTCCGTCGGGTTCTGTGCCCTGTACTCGGTGCTGGCCCGGCGTCTGCTCCTCGACGACTCCGCGCTGACCGTGGTGCTTGCCCAGCAGGCGACCGCCCTGCTGTTCGCTGTCGGACTGGCGACGGTCGTCGCACTGGTCGGCGGCCCGGGGTGGGACCTGGCCGGTCACGGTGCCGCCGCCTGGCTGGCCGCTGCGGCGTCCGGCGTTCTCTACTATGCCGCCGGCTTCGTGTTCTTCCTCGGCGGTCTGCGCCAGGTGCCGGCCTCGGTGGCCGGGTCGTTCCTGCCGCTCATCCCGGTCTTCGGCCTGGCGGCCGGGTTCCTGGTCGGGGAGCGGCTCGAACCGCGGCAGTGGCTCGGTGCGGTCATCATCGTGGTCGCGACCGCCACGATCGCGGTCCGGGAGCGGGTACGCGGCCCGGTGACGTGAGCAGCAGCATCGGCATGATTCACGGACGCCCTGCCCGACCAGCCAGGCGCCGCCGATCTCGGCGACGGCGGCGACGACGAACAGCTGCTGTGGGGAATGGCGATGGATGGGTTCCGTCCCGGCCGGTACGACATCGCCGGCGCTCTCATCTGCCTGGTCGGGTCGCGGTCATCAAGGACGCCCCAACGCACCGCCTGACCCGGGTTACGCCTGCGGGGAGCTGGCCACAAGCTGACAGTGTCCGGCCTCGCAGCCGGCCAGCGCGTCCCGGATGAGCCGGCGGGTGCGTCGCAGCTCCGCCATCTGCGACTCGATGCGTGCCGCGACCTGCTCCAGTCGCCACCGCTGCGAGGCGCAGGTCGCGCCACCCTCGTCGTGCACGGAGAGCGCGTCGACGATCTCCTCGACCCGCAGGCCGAGGGATTGGAGCTGGCGGGCCAGGAGCACCCGGTCCAGGTCGCGCTGGTCGAAGGTCCGGTACCCGCCGGCGGTCCGCGGCGCCGGCAACAGCACACCGCGACGCTCGTAGAACCGAACCGCGTCCACCGACACCCCGGCCGCGTCCGCGAACGCCCCGATCCGCATGCGTCCCTCACCCATCACGCCACCTCAACTCGGCCTTGACTCTGGACCATGGTCCAGACTCTACCGTCAGGTCATGACCACACTGCTGTCCATCACCGCCCAACCCGGCGCCCCGGTCGCCTGCGACATGACCGCTGCCGAAGACACCCTCGCCGAACGCATGGCCGAGTACCGGCGCCTGTTCGACCACGCCCTGGTGGGTCGCGACGCCACGGACTCTTCGACGACGTTCCGCCTCGCTGGCCGGCCCGGTATCCGGGACTGGGTGCTCGACCTGGTCCGCCGCGAGGCCGCCTGCTGTCCGTTCCTCTCCTACGAGGTCCACTCGGAGGGCGACGAGATCGTGTGGACCACGGGCGGTCTCGGCGCCTCCGACATGGCCGTCCTCGATGAGTTCCTCGTCGGCGCAGGCGAGCCGGGCGAGACCTCGGGGTCCCTTGCGGAGCAGCTTTCGGAGCGAGGGGGAGTCTCGGTCATCGTGCCGGCGGCGGGGGCAGCGGCTGGTGCGTCCTGGCTCTCGCGGCCGCGCGTGACACCACCGTGAGCCCACGCCCGCACCGTCAGATGCGCACGGTCCGCAGCCGCAGCGCGTTGCCGATGACGCTGACCGAGGACAGTGCCATCGCCGCGGCGGCAATCATCGGCGACAGCAGCCACCCGAACGCCGGGTACAGCACACCGGCCGCGATCGGGATCCCGGCGGAGTTGTAGGCAAACGCGAGGAACAGGTTTCCGCGGATGTTCTTCATGGTGGCTCGGGAGAGCCGGCGGGCATGAGCGATGCCGTTCAGGTCGCCGCGCAGCAGCGTCACCCCGGCCGACTCGATCGCCACGTCCGTGCCCGAGCTCATCGCCAGCCCCACGTCGGCCGCCGCCAGCGCGGGGGCGTCATTGACACCGTCGCCGGCGAACGCCACCACCCGGCCCTCGGCACGGAGTCGGTGGACGACCTCGCTCTTGTGGTCGGGCAGCACCTCGGCCTCGACCCGGCTGATGCCCAGCTTCCTGGCGACGGCCTCGGCGGTCACCCGGTTGTCGCCGGTGAGCATGATGACCTCGATTCCCTCCTCGCGCAGCGCGGCCAACGCCGCCGGGGTGCTGTCCTTGACCTGGTCCGCGATGCCCAACACCCCGGCCGGGCGGCCGTCGATGGCGACCAGGACCGCGGTGGCGCCGCCGAGGCGCACCTCGTCGGCCGGCCCGGCCAGCGTGTCGGGGTCGACGGACTGGGAGGTGAGGAACCCGGCGGTGCCGATGGCAACGTGGTGGCCCTCGGCGACCCCGAGCACGCCCTTGCCGGCCGGCGCGTCGAACTGCTCGACCGCTGGTAGCTGCTTCCCGTGGGGGAGTCGGACGAGGGCGGCGGCGACCACGGCACGCCCCAGCGGATGCTCAGAAGCGGCCTCGACCGAGGCGGCCAGCCGCACCAGCGTGTCGGCATCCACACCGGCGGCAGGCTGCACGGTGGTGACCGACGGCTTGCCCTCGGTGAGGGTGCCGGTCTTGTCGACCACGACGGTGTCGACCTTCTCCATCCGCTCCAGTGCCTCGGCGTTCTTGATCAGCACGCCGAGCCCGGCGCCGCGGCCGACACCGACCATGATCGACATCGGCGTGGCCAGCCCGAGCGCACACGGGCAGGCGATGATGAGCACCGAGACAGCGACGACCAGGGCGTGCGCCAGCTTCGGGTCCGGGCCGACGAGCGCCCAGATCCCGAACGCGACGACGGCAATGCCGATCACAGTGGGCACGAACCAGGCGGACACCTGGTCGGCGAGCCGCTGGATGGGGGCGCGGGAGCGCTGGGCCTCGGCGACCATCTGCACGATCCTGGCCAGCATCGTGTCCCGACCCACCGCCTCCGCGCGCATCACCAGGGCGCCGGACTGGTTCAGGGTGCCGCCGATGACGGCGTCACCGGGGTCCTTGGTGACCGGCATCGACTCCCCGGTCACCATCGACTCATCGACCGTGGTGCGGCCCTGGTCGACGACGCCGTCGACCGGGACCTGCTCGCCGGGCCGGACCCGGAGCCGGTCACCGATCTGCACCTCCTCCAGCGGGACGTCGGCTTCCTGACCGTCGCCCTCGAGACGGTGGGCGGTCTTCGGAGCCAGGTCCAGAAGTGCCCGGATGGCACCCGAGGTCTGCTCCCGGGCCCGCAGCTCGAGCACCTGCCCGAGCAGCACCAGGGTGGTGATGACCGCGGCGGCCTCGAAGTACACCGCGACCGTGCCCTCCATGGTCCGGAACGAGTCCGGGAACAGGCCGGGCGCGACGGTGGCGATGAGGCTGAACAGCCACGCCACCCCGGTGCCCATCGCGATGAGCGTGAACATGTTCAGCTTCATCGTCCGCACCGACGTCCAGCCGCGGGTGAAGAACGGCCAGCCCGCCCACAGCACCACCGGCGTCGCGAACGCCAGCTGCAGCCAGGTCGACAGCCGGTCCGGGACCGCCTCGTCAATGACGCTGAAGAGCTCGGAGCCCATCTCCAGCACCACCACCGGAATGGTCAGCAGCACCGCGGTCCAGAACCGGCGGGTCATGTCGACCAGCTCCGCGCTCGGGCCTTCCTCGGCGGCCACGGTCACAGGTTCCAGCGCCATCCCGCAGATCGGGCAGGCGCCCGGGCCGGGCTGCCGGATCTCCGGGTGCATCGGGCACGTGTACTCCACCGCGTCACCAGGCGCCGGTGCTCCGGCAGTGGGCACTGTCCCGTGCCCGTGCTGAGGGTCGTGCTCGTGCTCGGTGCCATGGGGAGGGAGGAAGGCGTCGGGATCGGTCGCGAACTGGTCCCGGCACCGTTCGGAGCAGAAGTGGTAGGTCTCCCCGTCGTGCTCGAGCTGGAACCCGTCGGTGTCGACGGTCATCCCGCACACCGGGTCGGTCGTCATGCTGCCACGCGTCGCCTCACGATCGCTCATGTGTTCTTCCTATACCCCCAGGGGGTAATATTCAAGGTCCGTGTGGCAGTTGTTTCCCGGGACGGAGGTCGAGTGGATCACCGGGCTGATTCCGGTCTGGGCCGGCACGAACTGCAGCCCCGCCCCAGAACACCGTTCCGGGGACGAATGCGGGATCGGTGTGCCATCGTGGCGGGACGCGCGAGGTCAGGGGGGCAACGTGGCGTGGTGGTACAGGCGTGACCGCAGGCCGAGGGACGTGGCCGAGCTGCTGTCGGGCAGGGCGCTCGGTGGCCCCGACGCGGAGCGGACGACGCTCGACGACCGGGCGACCGTGGAGCGCTGGCTGCACGGGCTCGGGCGCGCCGACCAGCAGGTGATGGTCCACCGCAGCTGGGGGACCGTCGCCGCCGTGGCCGACGGGCGACACCCCGTCGAGGTCGTGATGTCCGACGGTGAGGCGTCGTGGACCGCCGAGCCGCCCGACGCGCCGGGCGCGCGGGGACTCACCCCCTCGCAGATGGAGCACGTCGTCCTCGACGCGCTCACGTCGACCGGTCCACCCGCCTGGCCGGCCTGGCGGCGCCTGGCATGACGGGACCTTCGGCCCTACGACGGCGGCAGGGATCCTCCTAGCCTCGTCGGCGCTGGACCGACCGCCGCCCCGTCGACCGCGACGGCGCGCCTGAAGGAGACCAGGAGCAGATCGTGGAACAGCCCCAGACCGCCGTACTCCCCGTCAACCGGATCATCCGGTGGCGCTATCGCACCGCCGTGCAAGCAGCCCGGATGGTGAGCTCGGCCGCCCGTGATCCCCAGCGGAACCAGCGCCCCACACATGTGGGGCGCGTGCGTTCGGCACCACGGCGCCAAGGCTCCTGAGCGCCCGCCGTCCCGGGGCAGGGTCCTCAGGACCGCGCCGGCCGGTGGGGCGCCACCCGACTCCGGCGTGCGGTCCAGACGGAGACGCCCACGAGGAGCAGCCCCGTGGCGAGCACCACGAAGGGGACGGCGTCGCTGTCGGGGAACCACTCGGCGATCGCTGCCGGCAGCACCCCGAGGGTGCCGAGCGCGCCGACCCCGAGGACGAGCAGGTCGCCGGTGCGGATGGCGAGCGCGACCACGGCCGCCACGGTGGCGATCGCCAGCAGGAACCCGGCGTCGGTGGGGAGGGTCATGAGCGCCCCGACCACCATGGCCGCAGCGGACGCCGCCCGTGCGGCCCGAGTGGGTTCGAGCCGACCGGTCAACGCGAGGACGAGCCAGCCGGCCGCCACCAGCCAGACCCCGAGACCGGGGAGCTGGTCGGGATCTGCGAGGTCGGCGACCAGCGCCGCGGCCGTGGCCATCAGGGCCACCATGGTCGCCGCCTGCTGGACGAAGCTCCGGTGCACCCACCAGAGGCAGGCCGCCGCCACCGCGGTGCCCGCGGCGGTCAGGTCGGCGGTGCGGGCGGCCGTGAGGTCCAGGGCCTGGTTCCCCAGGACAGCCAGGAAGCCCGCCCACGCGGCCAGGGTCGCCAGCCAGAGCACGGACCGCAGCCGGTGGCCGGGCGCACCCAGCCGCTCGGGCACCGCGAAGCCCGCGCCGAGCAGCGCGGCGGCCACGCCGCCCAGGACAGCCAGGCGGGCCACCAGTGACCAGTCCGCCCAGTAGCGGTCCCCGATGAAGACAGCGCCGACCACGACCACCACGCCGCCGAGGTAGCCGAGTGCCTCGGTGGCACGTGGGAGCGTCGGTACCGGTCCGGGCGCGGGCCCGGAGGGCACCAGTGCCTGGTTGCGCTCCCGGATCAGGGCCGCCTGCTCAGGAGTGATGATCCCGGCGGTCACCCAGTCGTCGAGCAGGGCGGGAAGCGATGCCGCGCCGGGGACGCCCGGTGTGCCGGGGTGGTCGGAACGGTGCGATTCGGCATGGAGACGCATCATCAGGTCCTCCTCCCTCACTCCGAGTGTCCCGCTCCGCCGGCGCGCGTTCATCTGCCGAAGGTCACGAGCTCCCCAGGCTTACGGCCCCGCTCGGGCGGGCAGACCGCAACCGGACCACAACCGTGCACGGCGTACGTCGCAACCGCTCGGCGCTCTGCTGCTCCCAGTGCCGGGACCCACCCGGCGGGATGAGGAGCAGGTCATGCGCACCACGTCAGCACCGCACACCATCGCCACCCTGGCCGCCGCCGCTGCGCTGAGCGCCGCGCTGGTCGGCTGCGCCCCCGCCGCCTCGGACGACGGCGGCGGGACCGGCCACGAGGTCACGCAGCTGCAGGAGGAGGCCGAGCAGTACGTCGGTGACCCCTGGGAGAAGCGCTACCGCGCGCAGTTCTGGAAGACCCAGCACATCCACGACTCGTGGAACCCCTGCCACATCGGCGAGAACGTCCCGAAGCGGCTTCAGGGGAGCGGGCCGGACTGCTGGTCCCGGCTGCCGGGGCACACCGGTCGGTAGGGCTGGTCCGGGAGGTACCTGTCCCACTCGGCCTGGGTCAGGTCCCTCCCGGCGACCCGGCCCGGGACCACGCTCGACCGTGGGCCCAGAGTCACGCCGTACGTGTCCGGAGCGCGACGGCCAGGCCGGCCGAGGCAAGCAGCAGCGCGACGGCCAGCGCCACGACTCCGCCCCAGCCGACCGTCGTCCACGCGGCCGCAGCGAGGGTGGCCGCGAGCGACGAGGAGACGTAGAACGTGAACAGGTAGAGCGAGGCGGCCTGCCCCGGACCGACGCCCCGGGCGTGGGCGCGCGCGGGCACCCAGCCGCTGGCCACGCTGTGCACGACGAAGAAGCCGGCGATCAGCAGGGCGAAACCGGCCGCCAGCACCGGCAGCCGCGGCGCGAGCGTCAGCAGCAGGCCGCCGAGCGCGAGGACCAGTCCGACCGGCAGCACCCGCGCCCGGCCCCACCGGTCGGCCAGGCGCCCGGCCGACGTCGCCGCGAGCGACCCCAGCGGGTAGGCCACGAACACCAGGCTCGCCGCGCCCACGCCGAGACCGAACGGCTCGCTGGTGAGCCGGAATCCGAGCGCGGTCGAGACCGCCATGAACGCGCCGACGCCGCAGCCGCCGACGGCGTACAGCGCCAGCAGGCTGCGGTCCGACACCGCGCTCCGGGTCATCCGGCCGAGGGACCGCAGTCCGGGTGCGGGCGGACGGAAGTTCCGCGAGGGAGGCAGCAGCAGCCGGACCGCGACGGCACAGCCGAGCGCCAGCAGCGCGACGGCCCCGAGCGCCCAGCGCCACCCGAACGCGTCGCCCACCCATCCCGGGAGCAGCCGGCCCACCATCCCGCCGAGCGCGGTCCCGCCGATGTAGAGGCCGGCCGCGCGACCGTGGATCGCGGCCGGCAGCTCCTCGCGGAGGTACGCCGTCGCGACCGCCGGCAGCCCCGCGAGCAGCAGCCCCTCCACCACGCGGAGCCCGAGGAGGACCGGCCAGCTCGGGGCCAGGGCACACAGCACGGCGAGCACCGCGGACGCCACCAGCGACAGGTGGATCAGCGGGGTCCGCCCCACCACCTCCGACACGGTCCCCGCCACCAGGAGGGCGGCGGCCAGCGCAAAGGTGGTGGCCGAGACGGCGAGCGAGCTCTCGGCGGCGCTGATGCCGAAGGAGCGGCTGAGCTCGGGCAGCAGCGCCTGCGGGCTGTAGATCAGCGCGAAGGTGGCCAGGCCCGCGGCGAACAGCGCCACCAGCACCCGACGTACGTCGACGTCGCGGGTCGGAGCGGGGACGCGGGCGAGCGTGGTCACGGGCCCCCACTGTGCGCGGCGGGTGCTCGATACGTCCAATGATCAGAGCGGCGCTCTTCGATGCGTGAAGCGTATGATGCGCGTCGTGCAGCTCCGGGACCTCGCATGGCTGGTGGCCGTGGCCGACCACCAGCACGTCACCGAGGCCGCCGCCGGCCTGGGCGTGCCGCAGCCGACGCTCTCCCGGGCCCTGGCCCGGGTGGAGGCCGAGCTCGGGGCCCGGCTGCTGGAGCGGATGCCGACGGGGGTCCGGGCCAATCCCGACGGGGAGCTGGTCGTCGAGGTGGCGCGCGACCTCACGGCGCGCTACCGCGCCCTGCTCGCCGAGCTGGCCGGCCGCCACGACCCCGAAGGCGGCCTGGTGCGGCTGGCGTTCCTCGACTCGATGGCCACCTCCGTCGTGCCGCGCCTGCTGCGCGACTTCCACCGGGAGGCCCCGGCGGTCCGACTCTCGCTGCGGCAGGAGCCCGCGCACGTGATCGTCGAGGACCTCGCCTCCGGGGTCTCCGAGCTGGCCGTCACGTCCTCGCCGCCCGCCGGGCCGTGGGGGTGGCTGCCGCTGCAGGAGGAGAGGATCGTGCTGGTCGTCGGGCCGGCCCACCCGCTCCGCGGCCGGCAGGGCGTGACACTCGCCGAGGTGGCCCGGGAGGACCTGATCACCACCCCGGTGGGCTTCGGCTTCCGGGCCATGGTCGACGACCTGTTCCGGTCGGCCGGGGTCGCCCCGCGGGTCGCCTTCGAGAGCGGGGACCTCGCCACCATCGAGGGGCTGGTCTCGGCCGGTCTCGGGGTGGCCCTGCTCCCCGAGCAGCTCGCCGGTCAGTCGGACACCACCGGCATCACCCTCCGGGCCCGGTCCGCCCGGCGGGTCGTCGGGCTGATGTGGCGCGAGGACCGGCCGCTGACCCCGCCCGCCGAGCGCTTCCACGACTTCGTCGCACGCCGCGGCCGGGACGACTCCGTGGCAGGCTGACCTCCGTGCGCGCCCGCGACGTCGTCGTCCTCGTGGAGGGCGCGAGCGACGCCGCCGTCGTCGAGCTGCTGGTCGACGGGGTCGGTCCCGGACTCCAGGTGGTCGCGATGGGCGGCGTCACCAACACCGCCCGTCACGTACGCCGGCTCGCCGACCGTCGGCCCACGCCGTCGGTCCTCGGCCTCTGCGACCGCGGGGAGCGCCGGTTCCTCGAGCGGGTCCGGCCACCCCTCGACGGGATCTTCGTGTGCGACCGCGACCTGGAGACCGAGCTGATCCGCGCGGTCGGGGCCCATGGGGTGCTGGAGGTCCTGGCCGAGCTGGGCGAGCTCGACCGGTTCCGCATCTTCCAGGGCCAGCCGGAGTGGCGGGAGCGCGGGGTCGACGACCAGCTGCACCGGTTCGCCGGGACCCGGTCGGGACGCAAGGCCACCCTGGCCCGCGCTCTCGCCGCCCGGCTCGGACCGGACGACGTACCCGCTCCGCTGGCCGACCTGCTGGGTGCGGCCCGCCGGCTGTTGGGGTGACCCAGCGCTGTTCGTCAGCCCTCGGCGGGGAGCTTCATCGGCACGTGGGGGATGCCGTCGTCGAGGAACTCCGGGCCGGTGACGGCGAAGCCGAGCGACTCGTACCAGCCGACGAGGGGCGCCTGGGCGTCCAGCAGCACGTCGCGGTCGGGACACACCTGCAGCGCGGTCTCCATCACCACGTCGGCCAGCCCGCGGCCCCGGGCTGCGCGGGCCAGCGCCACCCGTCCGATCCGCCACTGCGCCCCCTCGTCGAGCACCCGCGCGTAGCCCACGACCGCGTCGTCCTCCCGGAGCACCACGTGGCGGGTGCCGGGCTCGGCGTCGCGGCCGTCGAGGTCGGGGTAGGGGCAGTCCTGCTCGACGACGAACACGTCCTGCCGCAGCCGCCACACGGCGTACGCCGTGCCGGGGTCGAGGGCGGCGAAGGGCAGGGCGTCGACGGTGATCATCGGAGGAACTCCAGGGTCTGGCGCCGCGCGGCCCGGGCCTCCGGGGCGATCGGCAGCATCGGGTAGGAGTGGATCAGGTCGGGCTGCTCGACGTAGTCGAGGTCCCACCCGGCCGTGCGTGCCCGCTCGGCGAGCAACCGGCAGCCCGGCAGCAGGATGTCGCGGGTCCCGCAGAACATCAACGTCCGGGGCAGCCCGGTGAGGTCGGCGAGCGCCGGGCTCACCTCGGGGCGGCCGAGGTCGGCCTCCGAGCCCGCCCACCAGAGGGCGTAGGCGTGGAGCTTGCCGAGGAACAGCCACGGGTCGCGGGCCGCGTACGCCGAGGTCTCCGGCGTCGAGGTCGTCAGGTCGACCCACGGCGAGAGCAGCAGCAGCTCGCTCGGCTGCGGCCCGCCCCGGTCGCGCAGGGCCACGGCGAGGGCCAGCGCGTAGCCGCCCCCGGACGAGTCGCCCAGCACCGTGGTCCGGCCCTCGCCGCACCACCGCTCGGCCAGGCCGGTGATCGGCTTGAAGGAGTCGCGCCAGGTGTGCTCCGGCGCGAGCGGGTAGTCCGGCAGCACGACCCGGGCGTCGAGCGCGGCGGCCAGCCGCACCGCGTAGCGGACGTGCAAGGGGTCGATCGGCGCCATGTAGCCGCCGCCGTGCAGGTGCAGAAGCGTCCGTCGGGGCGCGCCGTGCCGCGGCGTCAGCACGTGGACCGGGAAGCCGGCGACCTCCTCGGTCACCACCGACCAGCGGCGGTCGAAGCCCGGCACCAGTCGCGTCGGCAGGCTGCGGTCGAGCACACCGTGCAGCCGCTCGACCCGCGCCCGCTCGGTCGGCTCGTCCACGAGGTCGCGCGACCGGCGTACGCGCGGCACTGCGTACGCCAGCAGCTGGTGGCGACGGCTCGGCATGGGGTGACCCTCCTGGCGCACTGGGAAACCGCAGAGTGTCACACGGAGCGGCCGGCCGGGGTCTCCATGGGGAGAGACCGACACGAGCGACACCGACTCCCAGGAGGAGACATGCCCAGCACCAGCACGTTCCGCGTCCCCCCGGCCACCATCCGCGGCCTCTACGGGAGCGCGCTCCAGTGGTACGCCCGCCGCACCTACGGCGAGGTCCCCGACAATGCCTACGTCCTGTGGCACAACCGGAAGGTCCTCAAGGCGATCTTCGGTTTCGAGCAGAAGGTCGCGAAGCTCGACGCGCTCGACCCACACCTGCAGACCTACGCGCAGCTCGCCAGCGCGGGCGCGATCGGCTGCTCGTGGTGCCTCGACTTCGGCTACTTCCTCGCCCACCGGGACGGGCTCGACGAGCGCAAGGTGCGCGAGGTGCCGCGGTGGCGGGAGTCCGACGTCTTCACCACCCTCGAGCGCGACGTCATGGAGTACGCCGAGGCGATGACCGTCACGCCGCCGACGGTCACCGACCAGATGGTCTCCGGGCTGCGCGACCGGCTCGGCGACGCGGCCGTCGTCGAGCTGACGGCACTGGTCGCGATCGAGAACGAGCGGTCGCGCTTCAACTCCGCCATGGGGCTGGCCAGCCAGGGCTACTCCGAGGTGTGCGCGCTGCCGCTCGCCTCGCCGGCCACGGCACAATCTGCGCCGTGAGTGCGACCGAGGACTTCGTCGGCCACCGGGCGCTGCTGTTCACCGTCGCCTACGAGATGCTCGGCTCCGCCGCCGACGCCGACGACGTGGTCCAGGAGGCGTGGCTGCGCTGGGACTCCGTCGACCACGCCGAGGTGCGCGACCCGCGGGCCTACCTGGTGCGGGTCACGACGCGGCTCGCCCTCAACCGGCTCCGCACGCTGTCGCGACGGCGCGAGTCCTACGTCGGCCCGTGGCTGCCCGAGCCGCTGCTCACCCGGCCCGACGTCGCCGACGACGTCGCGCTGGCCGACAGCGTGTCGACCGCGATGCTGCTGGTCCTGGAGACGCTGTCGCCGACCGAGCGGGCGGTGTTCGTGCTGCGCGAGGTCTTCGACCTGCCCTACGACGAGATCGCTGCCGCGGTCGACAAGAGCCAGGACGCGGTGCGGCAGATCGCCCATCGGGCCCGGTCCCACGTGCTGGCCCGGCGGCCGCGCCAGGAGGTGAGCCGGGCCGAGCAGGACCGGGTCATCGAGCGGTTCCTCGCGGCGGCGGCGACGGGCGACCTGCAGTCGCTGCTCGACGTCCTCTCGCCGGACGTCGTGCTGGTCACCGACGGCGGCGGCCACAAGAAGGCCGCGCTGCGCCCGATCCTCGGCCGCGAGAAGACGCTCCGTTTCCTGACCGCGGTCAGCGTGGGGCCGCTCGCCGGCGACGTCGTGACCGTCAACGGGGCTCCCGCCCTCACCTTCACCATCGACGGCGAGCTCGACACCGTGATCAGCTTCCACGTCGAGGACGGCCTGGTGACCGAGCTCTACGCGCTGCGCAACCCCGAGAAGCTGCGCCGACTGGGGGAGGTCACGGTGCTGGAGCGCTGAAGGCGTAGAGTGGACGGCGTACAGACAGGGGAGCCCGCGACGCGGGCTGAGAGTGCGGGAGACCCGCAGACCCTCCGAACCTGATCCGGCTCACACCGGCGTAGGGAGTCGCTCGATGAAGCCCGTACCTTCCGTCCTGCTCACGTGTGCCCTGCTGGCATGTGCCCCGTTGTCGGGCTGCAGCCTGATGGGCGGCGAGCCGGACCAGCAGGCGACCGACAGTGGGTCCGGCACCACCTCAGACAAGGTCGTGCTGGTGACCCACGAGTCGTTCAGCCTGCCCAAGCCGCTGCTCCGGCAGTTCGAGGAGGAGTCCGGCTACGACCTCGAGGTGCGCAGCAGCGGGGACGCCGGCGCCCTCACCACCAAGCTGGCGGTGACCGCCGACGACCCCACCGGCGACGTCGCGTTCGGTGTCGACAACACCTTTGCGTCGCGGGCGCTCGACGAGGGGGTGTTCGACACCCTCGACGTCGACCTGCCCGCCGGGGCCGACGACTACGTGCTGCCCGGTGACGACGGGGAGCGGCTGGCGCCCGTCGACAACGGCAACGTGTGCGTCAACGTCGACACCACGTGGTTCGACGAGCGCGACCTGGCGCCGCCGCAGAGCCTCGACGACCTCACCGACCCGGCCTACGACGGGCTGTTCGTCACCCCGTCGGCGCTGTCGAGCTCGCCGGGCCTGGCCTTCCTGCTGACCACCGTGGCGGCGTACGGCGACGACTGGCCGGCGTACTGGCAGGACCTGATGGCCAACGACACCGCGATCGTGGACGGCTGGACCGAGGCCTACTTCGGCGACTTCACCCAGGGCGGCGAGGGCGGCGACCGGCCGATCGTTCTCTCCTACGACTCCTCGCCCGCCTTCACGGTCCCGAAGGGCTCGGACGTGTCGAGCACGAAGGCGCTGCTCGACACCTGCTACCGCCAGGTCGAGTACGCCGGCGTGCTCGCCGGTGCGGCCAACCCCGAGGGCGGCCGTGCGCTGGTCGAGTTCCTGCTGTCCGAGGACGTCCAGGCGGCGCTGCCGGACTCGATGTACGTCTTCCCGGTCCGCGACGGCGTGGGGCTGCCCGACGACTGGGCCCGCCATGCCGAGCAGCCCGCCGACCCCTACGCCCTCGACCCTGCCGAGGTCGCCTCCCGGCGCGACGACTGGCTCGCGGAGTGGCGCGACCTGACCACCGGCTGAGCCGCGGCCGACCGTGACCCGACGACTGCTGGGGCTCGCCGCCCTCGCCGCGCTCCCGGTGCTGGCGCTGGTCGCGTTCTTCGTCGTCCCGGTCGCGGCCATGGTGTCGCTCGGGCTGGAGGGCGACGGCGGCCTGTCCGGCGCGCTCGAGGTGCTGACCCGCGAGCGCACCCACCGGGTGCTGCTGTTCACGATCGCCACGGCGGCCGCCGGCACCCTGTTCTCGGTCGTGCTGGGGCTGCCGGCCGCCCACGTGCTGCACCGCACCGCGCTGCCGCTGCGGCGGCCGGTGCGGGCGGCGTTGCTGGTGCCGTTCGTGCTGCCGACCGTGGTGGTCGGCGTGGCCTTCCGGCAGCTGCTGGGCGAGGGCGGGCCGCTGGGGTTCCTCGGCCTCGACGGGACGCCGGTGGCGATCGTGCTCGGCCTGGTGTTCTTCAACGTCGCCGTCGTCGTCCGGGTCGTCGGCAGCGCCTGGGAGTCGCTCGACCCGCGGCCCGCGCAGGCGGCAGCGACGCTGGGCGCAGCCCCCGCGACGGTCTTCCGCACGATCACGTTGCCGGCGCTGCGGCCGGCGATCGTCTCCGCCGCGACGGTGGTCTTCCTGTTCTGCGCCACTGCCTTCGGGATCGTGCTGACGCTCGGCGGTGCGCGCTACGCGACCGTCGAGACCGAGATCTACCTGCTGACCGTGCAGCTGTTCGACCTGCAGGCCGCCGCGGCGCTCTCGCTGCTGCAGCTGGTCGTGGTCGCCGGACTGCTGCTGGCTGCCCGCCGGGCCCGGACCGTCGCCCCGACCGCGCGGCGCCCGGTGCCGCTCCGGCCGCCGGGTCGCGCAGACGCCGTACCGCTGGGGGCCACGCTGCTCCTCCTGCTTTACGTCGCGCTGCCGGTCGCCGCACTGGTCGCCGGGTCGCTGCGGGTCGACGGCCGCTGGAGCCTCGGCAACTACGCCGCGCTGACCACCACGGGTGACCAGCAGGCGCTGCTGGTGCCGGTGACCGAGGCGCTGCTCAACTCGTTGCGCACCGCCGTCGACGCGACGTGGATGTCGCTCCTGGTCGGGCTGATGGTGGCGCTGGTCGTCACCCGGCGCTCCCGGTCGGCGACCGAGCGGCGGGTGCGCGGCGTCCTCGACGGCTTCTTCATGCTGCCGCTCGGCGTCTCGGCGGTGACCCTCGGCTTCGGGTTCCTGGTCGCCCTCGACCAGCCGCCGCTGGACCTGCGCGACAGCCCGCTGCTGGTGCCGGTGGCGCAGGCGCTGGTCGCGCTGCCGCTGGTGGTCCGGATCCTGGTGCCGGTGCTGGCCGGTATCGACGACCGGCAGCGGCAGGCCGCGGCCTCCCTGGGCGCCGGACCCGTGCGCACCCTGGCGACGGTCGACGTGCCGCTGCTGTGGCGGCCGCTGCTCGCCGGCGCCGGGTTCGCCTTCGCGGCGTCGCTCGGCGAGTTCGGCGCGACCTCGTTCCTGGCCCGCGACGACGCCCCCACGATGCCGGTCGTGATCTTCCGGCTGCTCGGGCACCCGGGGGAGATGAACTACGGCATGGCGCTGGCGGCGTCCTGCGTCCTCGCCGCGACCACCGCGCTGGTGATGCTGCTGGTCGAGCGGCTCCGCGTCCCGAGCCTGGGAGCCTTCTGACGTGCTGACGCTGCGCGACCTCTCGGTCACCCTCGACGGCCACCCGGCGGTCGTCCGGGTCGACCTGGCGCTCCCCGACGGGGAGGTGCTGGCGGTCCTCGGCCCGTCGGGGTGCGGCAAGTCCACGCTGCTGCGGGCGGTGGCCGGCCTCGAGCCGCTCGCCTCGGGCTCGGTCGCCTGGGACGGCGACGACCAGGCGGGGGTCCCGACCCACCGGCGCGGGTTCGCGCTGATGTTCCAGGACGGCCAGCTCTTCGACCACCTCACGGTCGCCCGCAACGTCGGCTACGCACTGCGGTTGCGCCGGGCACCCGACACCGCGCAGCGGGTGGCCGAGCTGCTCGAGCTGGTCGGCCTGCCGTCGTACGCCGACCGGATGCCCGGCACCCTGTCCGGGGGCGAGCGGCAGCGGGTCGCGCTGGCCCGCTCGCTCGCCGTACGACCACGGCTGCTGCTCCTCGACGAGCCGCTCTCGGCGCTCGACGCCGGACTGCGGGAGCGGCTGGCGGGTGACCTCGGCCGGATCCTGCGGGAGGCGGGGACCACGGCGCTGCTGGTCACCCACGACCACGAGGAGGCGTTCGCGGTGGCCGACCGGCTGGCCGTGATGCGCGCGGGCCGGATCGTGCAGCAGGGCGGGATCGCCGAGGTCTGGCGAGCGCCCGCCGACCCGGCGATAGCGCTGTTCCTCGGCTACGCGCGCGTGGTCGCGGGGGAGCAGGCGGGGCCGCTGCTGGCCGCCCTCGGACTCGACCCGGGGCCCGCGGTCGCGCTGCGGCGGTCCGCGCTGCGGGTCGACGACGGACCGCTCGTCGGCAGCGTCCTCTCCTCCCGGCTCACCCCCGAGCAGGTGCGGCTGGAGGTCGAGGTCGAGGGTGCCGGACGGCTCGACGCCGTCGCCCCCCTGGACCGCCATCCCGGGACCGGCGAGCGGGTGCCGTTGCGGATCGACCGCACCCGGATCGCACTGTTGCCCCACACCTAGACTTGCGACCGTGTATCGCCGGGCCTACGCACTCCTCGTCGGGGTGGCTGTCGTCATGGGCCTGCTCGCGATCATCGCGGCCGTCGTCCTCGACAAGAGGCTGGCCGACCCCGACGGCTTCCTCGGGCCGTCGTGGCTGCGGCTCCCGCTGCTGATCTCGGGGGCCTTCCTCGCCGACCTGGTCCCCCGGACGCTGTGGATCTCCCGGGGCCGACCGCGCGAGTGGCGCGGGATCGTCCGGCAGCGGCTCCGCGACCACTGGGGGCGTGAGCGGTGGACCCTGGTGGTGCTGGGCATCGTCTGCTTCTACGTCACCTACGTGAGCTACCGGAACCTGAAGTCGTTCCTGCCCTTCATCCGCGAGCGGAAGTTCGACTACGAGCTGCACCTGATGGACCGGGCACTGATGTTCGGCCACGAGCCGGGCGACGTGATGCACGTGCTGCTCGGCACCGGGGTGTCGGCGCACGTGCTCTCCTACATCTACCTCTGGTTCCTGCCGCTGGTGCCGCTGGCCGTGACCGCCTGGCTGGTCTGGTCGCGCAACCTGTCCTACGGCTACTGGTTCGTGACCAGCCAGGTGCTGGCCTGGAGCCTGGGGACGCTCTCGTACTACCTGCTGCCCACGCTGGGCCCCGGGTTCTACACCGCCTGGGTCTACAAGGACGTGGTGGACGCCGGGACGCCGACCTCGAACCTCATGGAGTCGCTGTCGGACGCCCGGGAGCGGGTCCTCCACGAGGGTATCGAGGGGGCGGTGCAGTCCACCGCCGGCTTCGCCAGCCTGCACGTGGCGATCACGCTGCTGGTCGCGCTGATGATCCAGTACACGCTGAATTCGCGGGCGTTGCACTGGCTCGCCTGGGCCAACTTCGCCCTGACCATCGTGGCCACCGTCTACTTCGGCTGGCACTACATCGCCGACGACGTTGCGGGCGTCCTGATCGCGCTGCTGTCCTTCTACATCGGGGGGATCGCGAGCGGGCAGGTGTTCGAACGGCACGGGTTGGCATCGCACCCGACGACCACCACCTCCGCGGTTCCCGCCGACGTCACCGACTGACGTCCCGCGCCGCCTCCTCGCGCCGGTGTGGGGGCAGAGACGACGTGTGCCTGAATGACAACCTTGTAGTTTGTCAAGGCGACACGCGTGGGGCTGAAGAAAAAATTGTGAAAAGTGTTTCTTCTGTGACGAATGAGGGCTAGCGTCCTGCGTGGCCCGGGGGGCGGAAGGTGCGGACGACCGTCACCCGGGCCGTGTCCACGACAGAAGTCCGACAGAAGGTAGGCAGCAGTGCGTGCGAGCGGAGTCGCCTGGGCCCTCACGCTGATCCTCGCGGTGCCCCCCGCCGCGGGAGGTATGAGCGTCGCGTGGGCGGACGACCCCGACACCCCCCCGAGCCGGGCCGACGTGCGGGACTCCCGCGACGCGGTCCGGGACCAGGCACGCAGTGTGGAAGCCATCCAGTCGGACCTGCTCGCCGCCAACACGCGGCTCCAGGAGTCTGCCGTCGCGGCAGCCCAGGCGAGCGAGGCGTGGAACGGTGCGCGGTACCGGCTCGAGCAGGCGCGCCGCGACGCGGCCGCTGCAGGTGAACGGGCCGGTATCGCGCGCCACAGCATGGACACGCAGCGCCGGGCCTACACCGACGCCGTCGTCGACTCCTACCAGCGGGCGCCGGAGCTGTCCGCGGTGGTGTCGATCGTGCAGGCCGACGGCGTCCAGTCCGTGGTGGAGCAGGCGACCACGCTCTCGCAGACCGAGTCCGCGATGGACACCCGCTACGACGGGTTCCGCGCGGCGTCGACGCTGGCCGACGTCGCCCACCAGCAGGCCGACGACGCCGAGGCCGAGGCCGCCCGGCTCCAGGTGGAGGCGCGCGAGGCGCGTGACGCCGCGGCCGCGGCGGCCGACGCCGCCGCCCAGGAGGCCGACGCCATTGCGCAGCAGAAGACCGAGCTGATCGAGGAGCTCGCGCGACTGCAGGACGTCAGTGTCGAGATGGCCGAGGAGCGCCAGTCGGCGCTCGAGGCGCAGGCGCTCGCCGAGGCCGCCGCCGAGCGGCAGGCCCGGCAGGAGGCTGCCGAGGCCGCCGCGGCTGCTGAGCAGGCGACCGAGGAGCAGGACCAGACCCCCGACCCCCAGCCCGACCCCCAGCCCGCCCCGCAGCCCGACCCCCAGCCCGCCCCCGCGCCCGACCCGGTGCCGACCCCCTCGCCTGCGCCCGCCCCCACCCCGCCGGCGCCCCCCGCGCCCGGCGGCGGGGCCGGCGCGGCGATCGCCTTCGCCCGGGCCCAGCTCGGCGAGCCCTACCAGTGGGGCGCGGCCGGACCGAGCGCCTGGGACTGCTCGGGCCTGACCATGGGTGCCTGGAACGCCGGCGGAAAGTACCTCCCGCACTACTCGGTGGCGCAGTACGAGCAGGCGACGCCGATCTCGTCGAGCAGCCTGCAGCCGGGCGACCTGGTCTTCTGGGGCTCCTCGAGCAGCCCCTCGTCGATCTACCACGTGGCGCTCTACGCCGGGAACGGCCAGATCATCCACGCCCCGCGCACGGGGCGGCCGGTGACCCAGGAGTCGATGTACTACTGGATCCCGCCGAACTTCTACGCCCGGCCCTGACGCAGCCCCTGACGCGGGGTGGCTACCCGGCAGTACGGTCGGGCCATGGCCACAGACACGGCGGCGTCATCCGACACGTCCGACGCCTCACCCGGCTACACCCGGCCGACCATCGACGTCGTGGCGCTGCAGCGGGTGCTCGACGGCCCCTACGCCGACGTACGCGACCTGGTCCGGAGCAACCTCGCCGAGCACGCGTCGGTGCTCGACGAGGCCGAGACGCTGGCGACCGACGAGTTCCGCGACCGGGTGCGCGACCTGGTGGTCACCATGGCGGGCACCGGGCAGACCGGCATGGGGTTCCCGGAGGAGTACGGCGGGGGCGGTGACATCGGGGCCTCGGTGGCGGCGTTCGAGACCCTCGCCTACGGCGACCTGTCGGTGCTGGTGAAGGTCGGTGTCCAGTTCGGGCTGTTCGGCGGCGCCATCCTCCAGCTCGGGACGAAGCGGCACCACGACGCCTACCTCCGCGACCTCATCACCGGGAGGGTGATGGGCTGCTTCGCGATGACCGAGGTCGGCCACGGTTCCAACGTGCAGGCGCTCGGAACGGTCGCCACCTACGACCCGCAGACCGAGGAGCTCGTCGTCACGACGTCCGATCCGTCGGCACGCAAGGACTGGATCGGCAACGCCGCCCGGCACGCCGAGATCGCGGTGGTCTTCGCGCAGCTCGAGGTCGCCGGCGAGCGGCACGGCGTCCACGCCGTCGTCGTACCGCTGCGGCGCGACGGGCGAGTGCTCGACGGGATCACGATCGAGGACGACGGGCTCAAGATGGGGCTCAACGGCGTCGACAACGGACGGATCACCTTCGACGGGGTGCGGGTGCCGCGCGCGAACCTGCTCGACCAGTTCGCCGACGTCACGCCCGACGGCCGCTACGAGAGCCCCATCGACAACCCCGACCGGCGCTTCTTCACCATGCTCGGCACGCTCGTGCAGGGCCGGGTGTGCGTCGGCGGCGCGGGCATCAACGCCGCCAAGGTGGCGCTCGCGATCGCGGTGGGGTACGCCGACCGGCGCCGGCAGTTCAACGCCTCCTCCGAGGAGCAGGAGGAGCTGCTGCTCGACTACGGCATGCACCAGCGGCGGCTGCTGCCGCTGCTCGCCCGCACCTATGCGCTGCACTTCGCGCAGGAGGTCGTCGCCCGGGAGCTGCACGAGGTGTTCTCGCAGACCGACGCACCCGACGAGCCCCGGGGTGACCACCGCCGGCGCGAGCTGGAGTCGCTCGCCGCCGGGGTGAAGGCGCTCGGCACCTGGCACGCCACCCGGACGATTCAGGAGTGCCGGGAGGCGTGCGGCGGGCAGGGCTACCGGGCGCTCAACCGGTTCGCCGCGCTCAAGGCCGACACCGACGTGTTCACGACGTTCGAGGGCGACAACCACGTGCTGCTGCAGCTGGTCGCGAAGGGGCTGCTGACCGACTACGCCGGCGAGTTCGAGGACATGGACCAGTTCGGCATGGTCCGGTTCGTCGCGGGGCTGGCGGTCGAGACGGTCATCGAGCGGACCGCCGTCCACAAGATGATCGAGCGGATCCGCGACGTGCTCCCAGGCGGCGACGAGTGGGACCAGCAGGCAGGGCTGCTCGACCCCAACTACCACCGGATGATGCTGCGGTTCCGCGAGGAGCACATGCTGTCCGGCGTCGCGCGCCGGCTCAAGCGCGGCATCGACGGCGGGATGAACCCCGGCGAGGTCTTCTCCCGCGTCCAGGACCACGTGATCGCCGCCGCCCGCGCGCACGTCGAGCGGCGGGTGCTCGACGCGTTCGTCGACAAGGTCGCCACGCTCGACGAAGGCGACACCACGGTCGCCCTCAACCTCCTGTGCGACCTGTTCGCGTTGTCGACCATCGAGGCCGACCGCGCGTGGTTCATGGAGCACGGCCGGCTCTCCAGCCAGCGCTCCAAGGCGATCAGTCGCGAGGTCAACGGCCTGTGCCGCAAGGTCCGCCCGCTGGCCGGTGACCTCGTCGACGCCTTCGGCGTACCTCGCGAGATGCTCCGCTCTCCCGAGCTGCTCGGTTGAGGGGTCAGTGGCCGCCGTTCTCCTGGAACCGCTTGAAGGAGGCCTGGACCTCGGCCTCGGCCTCGGTGCGGCCGACCCAGTCGGCGCCCTCGACGGACTTGCCGGGCTCGAGGTCCTTGTAGACCTCGAAGAAGTGCTGGATCTCGAGCCGGTCGAACTTGGAGACGTGGTTGATGTCGCGCAGGTGCTCCAGCCGCGGGTCGTGGGTGGGGACGCAGAGCACCTTGTCGTCGCCGCCGGCCTCGTCGGTCATCCGGAACATGCCGATCGCGCGGCAGGCGATGAGGCAGCCCGGGAACGTCGGCTGCTGGAGGATCACCATCGCGTCGAGCGGGTCGCCGTCCTGGCCGAGCGTGTCCTCGATGAAGCCGTAGTCGGCGGGATACGCGGTCGACGTGAACAGCATCCGGTCGAGCCGGATCCGGCCGGTCACGTGGTCGACCTCGTACTTGTTGCGCTCCCCCTTGGGGATCTCCACCACCACGTCGAACTCGAGCACGCTTCTCGCTCCTCCGATTGGTTGTCGCCCGGCCGCGTCCGGGCCGAGGTCCAGTGTCGCGCACAATGGCCCCGAAAGCGCAGCCGGAAGGGGTCGTGAGTGACCAGACGTGACCGACGCCACGAGGGGAAGCGGGCCTCGGGCCGCTCCCGCGCGCTCACGCGCTGGCTGCCCGTGCTCCTCGTGCTGGTGCTGCTCGGCGCGGCGGTCGCCGGCTACCGGTTCGACCTGGGTGAGCGCTGGTTCGGCACCGAGCAGCCCGACCCGGTCGAGGAACCGGCCGCCGTCGCCCCGCCGGAGGGACTCGAGGTGCCGGCCCTCGGCCGGCCCGCGCCCGTGGCCGGGGCCGCGGAGCAGGACACGCTCTCCGGCGCCGCCGTACGACGCGCGCTCGCGCCCGGCCTGCGCGACCGCGACCTCGGGAAGTCCGTCCACGCTGCGGTCGCTCCGCTCGAGGGCGGTGGGCTGGTGTTCGAGTCCGGCCAGGGCGGGTTCACCCCCGCCTCGTCGACCAAGGTCGTCACCGCGACCGCGGCGCTGGCCGAGCTGGGGCCCGACCACCGCTTCACCACCACCGTCGTCGGCCGTCGCGGTGCGCTGACCCTGGTCGGCGGCGGCGACCCGTTCCTCGTGGCTCGGCCCGCACCCGCCGACGAGTGGCCCGCCCGCGCCGACCTGGTCGACCTCGCCCGGCAGACCGCGCAGTCGCTGCGCGAGGAGAAGTGGCGCAAGCCGGTCCGGCTGGCCTACGACGACTCGCTGTTCACCGGCCCCTCCGACAACCCCGCGTGGCAACCCGACTACGTGCCCGACGACATCGTCACGCCGATCAGCGCCCTCTGGGTCGACGAGGGGCTCGACCCGGTCGGCTACGGGCGGCTTGCCGACCCGGCCGCGGGCGCGGGGGCCGCCTTCGCCGAGGCGCTCCGGGCCGAGGGAGTGCGGGTCGCCGGGCCGGTGCGCCGTGCCCCGGCACCCCGCGGCGCCAACGAGCTGGGCTCGGTGTCGAGCGCCCCGCTGTCCCAGGTCGCGGAGCGCGTGCTCGAGATCAGCGACAACGAGGGCGCCGAGGTGCTGGCGCGTCACGTGGCCGTGGCCCGCCAGGAGGAGCCGTCCTTCGCCGGCGCCGCCCGAGCCGTCACCGACACCCTCGGCGACCTGGGCGTGCCGCTGGCAGGGGTCCGGCTGTACGACGGCAGCGGGCTCGCCCGCGGCAACCTGCTCACCGGGCCGGCCCTGGTGGCGGTGCTGCAGGCGGCCGCCGATCCCGGGCGGCCCGAGCTGCGGCCGCTGCTGACCGGGCTGCCCGTCGGCGGCTACACCGGGTCGCTGGCCACCCGCTTCGACACCGGTCCCCGGGCCGGGCTCGGCCGGGTCCGCGCGAAGACGGGGACGCTGACCGGCGTCCGGGCGCTGGCCGGCGTCGCGAACGACCAGGCCGGCACCCCGATGGTCTTCGTGCTGTCGGCCGACAAGATCCGCTACGCCAGGACCGTCGACGCGGAGCAGCACCTCGACGAGCTCGCGGAGGCCCTCGGCGCCTGCCGCTGCACCCGCTGACCGCGGGCCCGGTTTCGAGGTGCCCGGCTAGGGTCGGCCTATGAACTCGATGGTCGACTGGGACCTCGCGGCCTCGCTCGGTTCCCGTCTCGCCGGGCAGGGCCCGGTGGTGACCCCCGACGAGGCCACGGCGGTGGTCGGCGAGCTCCGCGCCGCTGCCGACCGCTCCACCGGGCTGGTCCGCGACTACACCGGCCTGGTGGCCGCGGAGCGCACCGCGCCGGTGCTGGTCGTCGACCGGGCCGGCTGGGTGCAGGCCAACGCCGATGCCTTCTCGGCGATGCTCGGCCCGGTCGTCGCGAAGCTGACGGAGAAGAAGGGCGAGCCGACCGGCGTGGCCCGCGCCGTCGGGTCCCGCGTCACCGGCACCGAGGTGGGCCTGCTGCTGGGCTTCCTCGCCTCCAAGGTGCTGGGCCAGTTCGACCCGTTCCACGAGCCCGCCGGCCGGCTGCTGCTCGTCGCGCCCAACGTCGTCCACGTCGAGCGGGAGCTGCGGGCCGACCCCGCCGACTTCCGGCTCTGGGTGTGCCTCCACGAGGAGACGCACCGGGTCCAGTTCACCGCGGTCCCGTGGCTGCGCGACCACCTGTTCTCCCAGATCTCGGCGCTCGCCGACACCGTCGACCCTGGCGGGATGCTCGAGGACGGCGTCAAGCGGGTGTCCGAGGCGCTCCGCGGTGGCGGCACCGGCAGCGTCCTCGACGCGCTCAGCACGCCGGAGCAGAAGGAGATCCTCGACCGGGTCACCGGCGTGATGTCGCTGCTCGAGGGTCATGCCGACGTGGTGATGGACGGCGTCGGCCCCCAGGTCATCGGCTCCGTCGCCGAGATCCGGAAGAAGTTCGACCAGCGGCGGAAGGGCGTCGGGGTGCTCGACCGGTTCCTGCGGCGGCTGCTGGGGCTCGACGCCAAGATGGCGCAGTACCGCGACGGCGCGACGTTCGTCCGCGACGTCGTCGACAAGGTCGGCATGAGCGACTTCAACGCCGTCTGGGAGCGTCCCGAGAACCTGCCGTCCAAGGCCGAGATCGGCGCCCCCGAGTCGTGGGTCGACCGCGTCCTCTGACGCCGTGACGCTTCCCGCCCCGGTCGCAGCCTGCCGCCGCGGCGTACGCCGGGCGATGGCCGGCCTCGAGCCCGGCGACCGGGTCGTGGTGGCCTGCTCCGGCGGCGCCGACTCGCTCGCCCTGCTCGCGGCCACCGTCCACGAGGCCCGTGACCTCGCGGTGCAGGTCGTCGGCGCCACCGTCGACCACGGCCTCCAGCCCGACTCGGCCGACCGGGCGCACCAGGTCGTCGCCGCGATGGCCTCGCTCGGCGCCGACGAGACGCTGTCGGCCCGGGTGCGGGTCGAGGGCGGCGGCCAGGGGCCGGAGGCGGCAGCCCGCGAGGCCCGCTACGCCGTCCTCGAGGAGGTCGCCGAGCGGGTCGGCGCCCGCCGGGTGCTGCTGGGGCACACCCTCGACGACCAGGCGGAGACCGTCCTGCTCGGTCTCGCCCGCGGCAGCGGCGGCCGCTCGATCGCCGGCATGCGCCCGGCATACGACGTGTTCGTGCGGCCGCTGCTCGACGTCCGCCGCTCCGAGACCGAGGCGGCCTGTCGTGCCGAACGGATCGCGTGGTGGGACGACCCCCAGAACGCCGACCCGCGCTTCACCCGCAACCGGGTGCGCCACGAGGTGCTGCCCGTGCTCGAGCGCGAGCTCGGCCCCGGGGTCGCCGAGACGCTGGCCCGGACCGCCGCCCAGCTGCGGCCCGACATGGAGGCGCTGGACCGGATGGCCGAGGAGCAGCACGCGCTGCTCGGCACCGACCGGGGCCTCCCGCTCGCCCGCCTGCACGACCTCGACGAGGCCGTCGCGTCCCGGGTGCTGCGGCTGGCGGCGGTCGCCGCGGGGGCCCGCCCCTCCGAGCTGTTCCACGTCCACGTCCGCGCGCTGGTCGACCTCGCGGCCGGCGAGGTGACCGGCCAGGTGCAGCTCCCGGGGCACGTCACCGCCGTACGTGAGGCCGGTCACCTGCGGTTCCGGCGCACGGCTGTGGAATCCTGACGACATGGATGCCTCGCACGTGGAAGACGACCTGGTCAACGTCCTCTTCACCGAGGCCCAGATCCGGGAGCGGCTCGGCCAGCTGGCCGAGCAGATCGAGGTCGACTACGACGGCCACGACCTGCTCATCGTCGGCATCCTCCGCGGCGCGGTCATGGTGATGGCCGACCTCGCCCGCAGCTTCACCCGCCACCTCGAGATGGACTGGATGGCGATCTCCTCCTACGGCTCCGGCACCAAGTCCAGCGGCGTCGTCCGGATCCTCAAGGACCTCGACACCGACATCACCGGCCGGCACGTGCTCATCGTCGACGAGATCATCGACACCGGGCTGACCCTGTCCTGGCTGACCTCCAACCTGGAGTCGCGCGCGCCGGCCAGCGTCGAGATCTGCACCCTGCTCCGCAAGCCCGAGGCGCTGCAGATGCCCGTCGAGGTGAAGTACGTCGGCTGGGACATCCCCAACGAGTTCGTCGTCGGCTACGGCCTCGACTATCGCGAGCGGTACCGCAACCTGCGCGACATCGGCACCCTCGCTCCGCACGTCTACTCCTGAGGCGCGACGTACGTCGGCCCAGGGTGGGGTGCCCGCGTTCATTGGGCAGCCGTTGGGGTGGCCTGCGAGAATGGGTGGTACCGACGAGGGGTAGCGTCGTCGGTCATCCTCGCCCCGAGCCCGAGAGAAGCACGTGAAGCGCATCCTGCTGAACCGCTGGGTCATCGGCATCCTCGCCGTGACCGGTGTCCTGCTCGCCCTCCAGTACCTCGTCCCCACCGGCGAGCACGAGGAGATCTCCACCTCCCGGATGATCGAGTACATCGAGTCCGGCCAGGTCAGCGAGATCAAGTTCATCGACGGCGACCAGGTCATCGAGGCCACGCTCGACGACGACGTCGAGCGCGAGGGCGGCAACGACGTCATGGCCTACTGGCTCGACGGGACCCAGGCCGAGATCGAGGCCTCCGTCGACGAGCAGGTCAAGGCCGGCGAGATCGAGACCTACACCACCGAGATCGCCCGGCCCAGCGTGATCGGCTCGATCCTGGCGACGTTCCTGCCGATCGTGCTGATCGTGGTGGTGTTCCTGTGGCTGATGAACAACATGCAGGGCGGCGGCGGCCGGGGCGTCATGCAGTTCGCCAAGTCCAAGGCGAAGCTGATCTCCAAGGACATGCCGAAGTCGACGTTCACCGACGTGGCCGGCTGTGAGGAGGCCATCGAGGAGCTCGGGGAGATCAAGGAGTTCCTCCAGGAGCCGGCCAAGTTCCAGGCCGTGGGCGCCAAGATCCCCAAGGGCGTGCTGCTCTACGGCCCGCCCGGAACCGGCAAGACGCTGCTCGCCCGCGCGGTCGCCGGTGAGGCGGGCGTGCCGTTCTACTCCATCTCCGGCTCCGACTTCGTCGAGATGTTCGTGGGCGTCGGCGCCAGCCGGGTCCGCGACCTGTTCGAGCAGGCCAAGGAGAACGCCCCCGCGATCGTCTTCATCGACGAGATCGACGCCGTCGGCCGCCACCGCGGTGCCGGCATGGGCGGCGGGCACGACGAGCGCGAGCAGACTCTCAACCAGCTGCTGGTCGAGATGGACGGCTTCGACGTCCGCGGCGGCGTCATCCTGATCGCCGCGACCAACCGACCCGACGTCCTCGACCCGGCGCTGCTGCGGCCGGGCCGGTTCGACCGCCAGATCCAGGTCGACGCCCCCGACCTCGCCGGTCGCCACCAGATCCTCAAGGTCCACTCCCGGGGCAAGCCGATGTCGCAGGACATCGACCTGGTGAGCGTCGCCCGCCGTACGCCGGGCTTCACCGGTGCCGACCTGGCCAACGTGCTCAACGAGGCGGCCCTGCTCACCGCCCGGCAGAACAACAAGCTGATCGACAACCCCGCGCTCGACGAGGCGATCGACCGCGTCATCGCCGGTCCGCAGCGGCGTACCCGCCTGATGAGCGAGAAGGAGAAGCTCGTCACCGCCTACCACGAGGGCGGCCACGCGCTGGTCGCCGCGGCGCTGCCCGGCAGCGACCCGGTGCACAAGGTGACGATCCTGCCGCGCGGCCGGGCCCTCGGCTACACCATGGTGCTGCCCGACGAGGACAAGTACTCCCAGACCCGCAGCGAGCTGCTCGACAAGCTGGCCTACATGATGGGTGGCCGGGCCGCCGAGGAGATGGTCTTCCACGACGTCACCACCGGCGCGGGCGACGACATCGAGAAGGCCACCAATCTGGCGCGCGCGATGGTGACGCAATACGGCATGACCGAGAAGCTGGGCGCGATCCGGCTCGGCGAGTCCAACTCCGAGCCGTTCCTCGGGCGCGACCTCGGCCACAGCCGCAACTACTCCGAGGACGTCGCCGCCAAGGTCGACCAGGAGACCAAGCTCCTGCTGGCCACCGCTCACCAGGAGGCCTTCGACATCCTCGAGGACAACCGCGACGTGCTCGACGCGCTGGTCCTCGCGCTGCTCGACAAGGAGACCCTCGACAAGGCGGAGACAGCTGCGGTGTTCGAGCCGCTGCGCCGCCGGCCTCGTCGTCCGGCCTGGACCGGCTCGCCCGACCGCAGCCCCTCGGAGATCCCGCCGATCGAGGTCCCCGACGAGGTCCGCGAGCGGGCGAAGACCAACGGTCAGCCGGTGCCCGAGGAGGGCGACGCCGGGGTCGTGATCACGCCCCCGGGCGCGGGCGGTGACGTCCACGGCGACCCGGGTCTCGGCGGGCCGACGCCTCCCGAGCCGCCTCGATGACCGATCCCGTCTCGCTGCCGGAGCGTGACCCGCGTGACGTGCCTGACTACGACCACGAGCGTGCCGAGGCCGCCGTGCGCGAGCTCCTGATCGCGATCGGCGAGGACCCCTCGCGTGAGGGGCTCCACGACACGCCGGCGCGCGTCGCCCGGGCGTACGCCGAGCTCACCAGCGGGCTCCGGATGCGCCCCGAGGACGTGCTGACGACGACCTTCGACATCGGCCACGACGAGATGGTCATGGTGCGCGACATCGAGCTGTGGTCGATGTGCGAGCACCACCTGGTGCCGTTCACGGGCGTCGCCCACGTCGGCTACATCCCCTCCGAGAGCGGCAAGATCACCGGGCTCTCCAAGCTGGCCCGGCTGGTCGACGTCTACGCCAAGCGGCCGCAGGTCCAGGAGCGGCTGACCACCCAGGTCGCCGACGCGCTGATGCAGATCCTCGAGGCACGCGGCGTCATCGTGGTGATCGAGGCCGAGCACCTCTGCATGACGATGCGCGGGGTCCGCAAGGCCGGCGCGCGCACCATCACCTCCGCGGTCCGCGGCATCATGCACAACGCCGCCACCCGCAGCGAGGCCATGGCCCTCATCCATCGGAGGCCCTAGCCGGTGGCGCCGCTGCTGATGGGCGTCGTCAACGTCACCCCCGACTCGTTCAGCGACGGGGGCCGCTTCGTCGAGGCCGACGCCGCGATCGCCCACGGCCGCCGGCTGCTGGCCGAGGGCGCCGACATCGTCGACGTCGGCGGCGAGTCCACCCGCCCGGGCGCCACCCGGCCGCTGGTGGAGGAGGAGCTGTCGCGGGTGATCCCGGTGATCACGACGCTCGCCGCCGAGGGCGCCGTGGTCTCTGTCGACACCATGCGGTCCGAGGTGGCACAGGCCGCGATCGAGGCCGGGGCCGGCATCGTCAACGACGTCTCCGGGGGGCTGGCCGACCCCACGGTCCTCGACGTGGTCGCCGATTCCGCGGCGACGTACGTCGCGATGCACTGGCGCGGCCACTCCGACCGCATGCAGGCGCTGGCGAACTACGACGAGCCCGGCGGCGTCGTGGCCGCCGTGGCGCGCGAGCTGGGCGAACGGGTCGAGGCCGCCCGGGCCGCCGGCATCACCGACGACCGGCTGGTGCTCGACCCCGGGCTGGGGTTCGCCAAGACCGCCGACCACAACTGGGCGCTGGTCGCCGGGACACCGCAGCTGCAGGCCCTCGGCTTCCCGCTGCTGGTGGGCGGGAGCCGCAAGTCGTTCCTGGGCAGCCTGCTGCCGCAGCCCGATGGGTCGCCGCGGCCCGTCGACGACCGTGAGGCCGCCAGCACCGCGCTGACGCTGCTGCTGGCGCAGCTGGGCGTGTGGGGGATCCGGGTCCACGACGTCCGGGCCAGCGCCGACGCGCTGGCCGTGCTCGACCGCTTCCAGCGCGAACCAGGAGGCACCGCGTGACCGACGAGCTCGCCATCACCGGCATCGAATGCTTCGGCCATCACGGCGTCCTCGACCACGAGCGCCGCGACGGGCAGGTCTTCCTCGTCGACCTGACTCTCGGTCTCGACACCCGGACGGCTGCGGAGACCGACGACTTGCAGGACACGGTCGACTACGGAAGTCTCGTGGGACGAGTGAAGACGGCCGTCGAGTCGGATCCGGTCGACCTGATCGAGACCCTGGCCCGGCGGATCTCGGACGTCGCGCTTTCGGCGCATCGTGTTCAATGGGTACGGGTGACGGTGCACAAGCCGGATGCCCCGATCGAGGCGACGTTCGACGACGTGGCACTGACGATCTTTCAGAGACGCGAGGACACCCTGTGACCGAGACGCCCAACCCGCACATCATCGACGCCGACACCCTGACGGGCGAGATGCGGCCGATCCGGCGCGTGGTCCTGGCCCTGGGGTCCAACCTCGGTGACCGGATGGGTGCCCTCCAGGGTGCGGTCGACACCATCGCCGACACCCCCGACGTGTGGATCACCTCGGTGTCCCCGGTCTACGAGACCGATCCCGTCGACGCCCCCGACGACTCCCCGCAGTTCCTCAACGCCGTCGTGCTGGCCGACACCACGCTGGCGGCCCACCGGCTCCTCGACCGGGCGCTGGCCGTCGAGGACGCCTACGACCGCGAACGGAGCGAGGTCCGCAACGCGCCCCGCACCCTCGACGTCGACATCATCGTGGTGGGCGACCGCCGCGCCGACGACGACCAGCTCACGCTGCCGCACCCGCGGGCCCACGAGCGCGCCTTCGTGCTGCGGCCGTGGCACGACCTCGAGCCGGACGCCGAGATCCCTGGCGTCGGGTCGATCAAGGAGCTGCTCGACGGCCTCGACGGCTCCGGGATCACGCGCCGGGAGGACCTGGCGCTCGACCTCCAGTGACCGAGGGTCCGTCCGACGAGGAGCCGGACGGGCCACCGCCCGAGCGGAGGTTGCAGCCCACGTCGCCGGCCACGGTGGGCGGGTCGGCCATGGTCGGCCTGGTCGCGGGCTGGCTGCTGCACCCGCTCGCCGACCGCGTCGCGAACCCGCCCGTCGTCTCGTGGCTGCAACCCATCGCGCTGTTCTTCGTGGGAGCGGTGCTGCTGGCGACCGCGCGGGTGACCCACCGGGCCCTCCACGTACGCCGGGAGTACCTCGAGCCGCACCGGGCGGTCAACCGGCTGGTGCTCGCACGGGCGTGCGCCGTCGTGGGAGCGCTGGTGGCCGGCGCGTACGCCGGCTACGCGGTGAGCTGGCTCGGCGTCCCGGGCGAGCTGGCCGACGACCGGATCCTCCGGTCGCTCGTCGCGGCCGCCGCGGGCATCGTGATCGTCGTCGGAGCGCTGCTCCTCGAACGAGCGTGTCGGGTCCGAAAAGACGACGAGGAGTCCTAGTCTCGTGCTATGTCTTCCCCGACCGCACGTCGGCGGCAGCGCAGCACGCGCCTGACTGTCGCCGTTTTCCTGCTGACGTGCGCCGCGGTCCTCGTGACCGCGGCGTTCCTCGGTGACGTGGCCTGGTTCCAGGCCTTCGCTGCCGCTTCCTCCGTGGTGCTCGGCGCCGCGGCCACCCGGATCACGCACACCGAGCTGGCCCAGTCGCGCCGCGAGGCCGCCCGCGACCGGGCCGAGCAGGCGCAGGCCTACCGCGAGCTCACCCAGCAGCGCACCGCCGAGCACCTCGAGTTCTCGCGCGCCATGAAGGCCCGGACCGACCAGCAGGAGCTCGCGCTGACCGAGCTCGAGTCGGCGCTCGGCGAGGCCCAGAAGCGGGCGGCCGAGGCCACCCGCAAGTTCAACGCCGAGGCCCGCCGGGCCGAGCTGGCCGAGCAGGAGGGTCGCGAGGCCGGCGTCCGGCTCGAGGAGGCCGAGGAGCGTGCGTCCGAGGCGGCGCTGCGCGTCTCCGAGCTCGAGCAGGAGCTCGACGTCGTGCGTGCCGAGCTCGCGGCCTGGGAGTCCACGCCGCAGCGCATGCACGCCTGACTCACGCCCACTGACCCGCCCACGCGTCACGACGCCCCGCCGACCGGTCGGCGGGGCGTCGTACGTCGTGCGGCAGAATGTCGCGTCGTGATCCCCGAGGCCAACCGGTTCCAGAGCGATCCCGACGGGATCCTCGCGGATTCCGACCACCTCCTCGACGGGTGGCAGGTGGAGTCGCCCGACCCGGCCGACCGCTTCACCATCGCGCGGCTGACCGCGCTGCTCCGCGAGCACGAGCGAGCGGGCCGTGGCTGGGCCGGGGCCTCGGTCGACGACGTGCTCGTGGAGGTCTCCGAGCGTGGGCTGCGCATGCGCGAGAACGTCGTGGTGCGCGACCCCGACGGCGAGATCCGGGCGTGGGGCAGTGTCCACGACCGGGCCGAGGGGCGGATGCTGTTCGTGCACGTGGTCGAGCGCGACCTGGCCGACGATCTGGCCGACGCGTGCGCGGGGCTGCTGTTCTCGTGGGCCGACGAGCAGGCCCGCTCGGTGGGTGCCGCGCGGGAGCTCGACGTCCAGCAGATCGACACCGGCGCCTTCGCCGAGGACGCCCGGCAGCACGACTGGCTGGAGCAGGCCGGCTTCTCGCGGGTCCGGACGTGGTTCCAGATGACCCGCCCCGTGACCGCCGACGAGGCCGGCATGGTCCCGGACCCGGCGAGCTGGCAGCGCGGCGACGTCACGATCCGCCGGGTCCGCCGCCGGGAGGACGACGGGCTGCCCGACGCCGTCGACCTGCACGCCGTCCACCAGGTGCTCGAGCAGGCGTTCCGCGACCACTTCAACTCCTGGGAGGAGACCTTCGGCGAGTTCGTCCACCGGGTCCGTGAGGACCCCGGTCACCGGTGGGACCACTGGTGGCTGGCCGAGCTGGCCCACGAGGACCTCGACGGGATCGGCCCGATCCCGGTCGGCGCGCTGGTCGGCACCCACCTGGAGTCCAGCCGGGGCCGCGACGGGTGCTACGTGTCCTACATCGGGGTCCTCGACGATGCCCGCGGTCGCGGCGTCGCCAAGGCGCTGCTCCACACGATCATCGCCGACGCCGCCGTGCGCGGTCGGGACCGCGTCGGGCTCGAGGTCGACGCCGACTCCCCGACCGGCGCCCGCGGTCTCTACGAGTCGCTCGGCTGGGAGACGTCCTACGTCACCGAGTCGTGGCACCGGGACGTGCCGGTCACCTGAGCCGGACGCTCAGCCGTCGCCACGCTGCCG
The DNA here is from genome assembly GCA_963740325.1 of uncultured Actinomycetota bacterium. GTDB lineage: Bacteria > Actinomycetota > Actinomycetes > Propionibacteriales > Nocardioidaceae > Nocardioides. Next base: position 156,292 of record CAVUDQ010000006.1, on the reverse strand, counting down.
GAGCAGCTCCTCGACCAGCACGAGGTCCAGCCGGCTGGTGACCTTGAGCGTGGCCTCGTCGCCCTCGACGACGGCGACGGGCACGTCGGGCAGGTAGCGGTGGACGACGGAGCAGTCGTCGGTGGCGACGAACGCCGGGTCGTCGGCGGCCGCGGCGTACGCCCGGCGCAGCACGTCGGCGTGGAACCCCTGCGGTGTCTGGGCGCGGCGGAGCAGGTCGCGCGGTGGCACGCCGCCGAGGTTCCCGTCGGGTCCGACCTCGAAGACGGTGTCGGCCGAGGGGATCGCGGTGGCGACCGCTCCGTGGTCGGCCAGCGCGGTCAGGCAGTCGGTCACCACCCGCGCGGAAAGCAGTGGGCGCGCCGCGTCGTGGAGCAGCAGCAGGCAGTCGGCGTCGCCGACGTGGGCCAGGGCGACCAGGGTGCTCGCGGTCCGGGTCGCGCCACCCTCCAGCACCGCCGTCACCTTGTCGTAGCCTGCGGCCACCGCGCGGGCGGCGTCGAGGTGCCCGGGGGCCATCACGACCAGCACCTCGTCGACCTCCGGATGGTCGTGGAGGGCTCGCAGCGAGTGCTCCAGGAGGGTGCGGCCGCCGACCTCGACCAGCTGTTTGGGACGGTCCAGCCCGGTGCGGGTCCCGGTGCCGCCGGCGAGCAGCACGGCCACGCGGCGGAGCGGGGCCGGCGTCGCGTCCATGGCGGCATCCTCGCAGCACCGCCGCGGGCGGGGTCAGCAACGTCACACCACGCGACCGTTCCCAGCCGTACGCCGCGCCGCGTAGATTTTCACCGATCCACCGGACACCCATCGTCTGGTACCCGCACCGGCCGCGACCGCGGATGTCGGCGGGACCGAAACGAGGTTCGCGAGATGAGCAGTTCCACCCTGCCCGCCCGGCTGCGGGTCGGCGTCGTCGGCGCCGGCCGCGTCGGCGCCGTGCTGGCCGCCGGGCTGCGCTCCGCCGGGCACGAGGTCGTCGCCGCCGCGGGCGAGTCCGACGCCTCCCGGGGTCGGATCGCGGCACTGCTGCCGGGGGTACCGGTGTGCAAGCCCACGGCGGTGGCCCGCGCCTGCGACCTGCTGCTGCTCACCGTCCCCGACGACATGCTCGGCAACGTGGTCTCGATGCTGGCCGCCAGCGGCGCGCTGCGCGAGGGGCAGGCCGTGGCCCACACCTCGGGGCGCCACGGGCTGGCGGTGCTCGACCCCGCGACCGCGCAGGGCTGCCGGCCGGTCGCGCTCCACCCGGCGATGACCTTCACCGGCACCGAGGTGGACCTGCCGCGGCTGGAGGGCTGCACGTTCGGCGTCACCGTGGCCGACGACGAGCGGGTCCTGGCCGAGCGGCTGGTGGCCGACCTCGGCGGTCGCGCCGTCCTCGTGCCCGAGGAGCGCCGGGCGCTCTACCACGCGGGGCTGGCGCACGGCGCCAACCACCTGGTCACCCTGGTCAGCGAGGCGCTGGAGCTGCTGTCCGCCGCCGGGGTCGACGACCCGGCGGCGACGCTGCGGCCACTGCTGGAGGCGGCCCTCGACAACAGCCTCGCCCAGGGCGACGCGGCGCTCACCGGCCCCGTGGTCCGCGGCGACGTCGAGACCGTGCGCGCCCACCTGGCCGAGCTCGCGGCCCACGCACCCGACACGCTGCCGACCTACGTCGCTATGGCCCGCGCCACGCTCGACCGGGTCGTCACCGACGGCCGGGTGCTGCCGATCCGGGCAGCCGCGCTGCGCCGGGTGCTCGACGCCGCCGGGTCCGCGCACGACGTACCGCATCCGCAGGGATGAGGCGGGCCCTCGTCGTGGCGCGCGACCGCCACGAGCTCGGCGCGCTGCTCGCGGACGCCCGCCGGTCCGGCGCGCCGGTCGGTCTCGTTCCCACGATGGGGGCGCTGCACGAGGGGCACGCCAGCCTGGTCCGCCTCGCGCGCGAGCGGGTCGGAGCGGAGGGCCGGGTGGTGGTGTCGATCTTCGTCAACCCGCTGCAGTTCGGCCCGGGGGAGGATCTCGACCGCTACCCGCGCAGCTTCGACGCCGACCTCGAGGTCTGCGCCCGCGAGGGTGCCGACGTCGTCTACGCGCCCCCGGTCGGCGACGTCTACCCGGGCGGCGAGCCGGCGGTGACCGTCTCACCCGGCCCGCTCGGCGACCTGCTGGAGGGCGCGGTCCGCCCCGGTCACTTCCGCGGCGTGCTCACTGTCGTGGCCAAGCTGTTCGGACTGGTGCGGCCGGACGTCGCGGTGTTCGGGGAGAAGGACTACCAGCAGCTGGTGCTGGTCCGCCGGATGGTCGCGGACCTGTGCGTGGGTGTCGAGGTCGTCGGCGCCGAGACGAGGCGGGAGCCCGACGGGCTCGCGCTGTCGTCCCGCAACCGCTACCTCGATCCCGAGCAGCGCAAGCGGGCCGCTGCCCTGATCCGCGTGCTCGAGGCCGGCCGGACGGCCCAGGACCGTGGCCCCGAGGCCGTGCTGGCCACCGCCCGCGCCGAGCTCCGGCGCGCCCACGGGCTCGACCTCGACTACCTGGCCGTCACCGACCCCGACCTCGGTGAGCTTCCCGCCGCTCCTCCCCCCGGTACGCCGGGACGGCTGCTGGCCGCGGTGCGTGTCGGCAGTACCCGGCTGATCGACAACCTGCCGCTGACCCTCGGCGGGATCCCCACTCCCACCGGAGGAGACGCCTGATGCTGCGGACCATGATGACGAGCAAGATCCACCGGGCCACGGTCACCCAGGCCGACCTGCACTACGTCGGCTCGGTGACCGTCGACGAGGACCTGCTCGACGCCGCCGACCTGCTGCCCGGCGAGCTCGTGCACATCGTCGACGTCACCACCGGGGCGCGGCTGGAGACCTACACGATCGCGGGCGAGCGGGGGTCCGGGGTGATCGGCATCAACGGCGCCGCCGCCCGCCTGGTGCACCCCGGCGACGTGGTGATCCTGATCGGCTACGGCCAGATGGACACCGCCGAGGCCCGCGAGCTGCGGCCGCGGGTGGTCTTCGTCGACGCTGACAACCGCATCGTGGGCACCGGCTCCGACCCCGCCGACACCTTCGGCGCGGAGCTGCTGACCCGCGGTGACATCATCCTCGGGTGATCCCTTCGCGCCTGGCCGCGCCCGAGCCCGGCTGGACGACCAGAGCCGACGTCGTCGTCATCGGGTCCGGCATCGCCGGCCTGACCGCCGCGCTGCGGCTCTACGGCCACGTGGGGCGGATCCTGGTGGTGACCAAGGACGTCCTCCACGCCGGCTCCACCCAGTGGGCGCAGGGCGGCATCGCTGCGGCCCTCGGCCCGGGTGACACCCCCGCCCAGCACGAGCAGGACACGCTGGTCGCCGGCGCCGGGGCCTGCGACCGGGAGGCGGTCCGGGTGCTGGTCCACGAGGGCCCCGAGGCGGTGCGCGAGCTGATCAGCTGGGGTGCGGTGTTCGACCACCACGACGGCGCGCTGTCGCTGACCCGCGAGGGTGGCCACCACCGCGACCGGATCGCGCACGCCGGCGGCGACGCGACCGGTGCCGAGATCCAGCGCGCCCTGATCGCCGCGGTGGAGCAGGCCCCGGAGATCGAGGTCATCCAGCACGCCCTCGCCATCGACCTGCTGCGCGCCGCCGACGGCGGGGTCGCCGGGGTGACCCTGCACGTGCTCGGCGAGGGCCAGGTCGACGGTGTCGGCCAGGTGCTCTGCCGCGCCGTGGTGCTGGCCAGCGGCGGGCTCGGCCAGGTGTTCTCCCAGACCACCAACCCCGCGGTCGCCACCGGCGACGGCATGGCGCTGGCGCTCCGGGCCGGGGCGACCCTGCGGGACCTGGAGTTCGTGCAGTTCCACCCGACGGTGATGTGGCTCGGCGAGCGGTCGCAGGGGCAGCAGCCCCTGATCTCCGAGGCGGTGCGTGGGGAGGGCGGGTTCCTGGTCGACGGGGAGGGTCGCCGGATCATGGCCGGCGTGCACCCGCTCGAGGACCTGGCACCCCGCGACGTCGTCGCCAAGGCGATCACCCGCCGGATGCACGAGACCGGGATGCCGCACGTGTGGCTCGACGCCCGCCACCTGGGCGGAGAGTTCTGGGAGCGGAGGTTCCCGACCATCCTCGCGACCGCCCGCTCCCACGGCGTCGACCCGGTCACCGAGCTGGTGCCCGTGGCGCCGGCACAGCACTACGCGTCCGGCGGCGTTGCGACCGACCTGTGGGGACGGGCCGGGGTACCGGGCCTCTACGCCACCGGCGAGGTCGCCTGCTCCGGTGTCCACGGAGCCAACCGGCTGGCCTCCAACTCGTTGCTCGAGGGGTTGGTCTTCTCCCGGCGGATCGCCGAGGTGCTGCCCGACGAGCTGCGGGCGTGGTCCGACCCGGTGGTCGACCAGCGGGCTCCCGGCCTGGTTCCGGGCGACGTACGCCGGCGGCTGCAGGGGGTGATGACCGACCGGGTCGGCGTGCTGCGCTCGGAGAAGGGCCTCGACTCGGCTCTCGCCGACCTCGACGTGCTCGCGGGCGAGGCCGGTCACGAGCCGGGCCCGGACGCCTGGGAGGCCACCAACCTGGTCACGGTCAGCCGGGCGCTGGCGGCCGCCGCCGCGCTGCGCGAGGAGACCCGCGGCTCCCACTGGCGCGACGACCACCCGGAACGCGACGACCAGCGCTGGTCGGGCCACGTCGACGTCGCCCTGGACGGTGGCGTCCCGGTCACGACCTTCCACCCCGCTCCCGCCACCGACGGAGGTATCGCTTGACCAGCCTGGGCGACGTCCCGCCGGCCCTGCTCGACGAGCTGGGCGCGGCCGGTCTCGACAGCGACGGGCTGTGGGACCTGCTCCGTCGTGCGTTCGCCGAGGACGTGCCCGACGGCGGCGCCGACGTGACCAGCGCGGCGACCATCCCGCCCGACGCCCGGGCCGTCGGTGAGCTCAACGCCCGCGAGCCCGGTGTGGTCGCCGGCCTCGGCATCGCCGTTCTCGCGTTCCACATGTCCTGCGGCGCCGACCTCGAGGTCTCCGGGCGGGTGGCCGACGGCACCCGGGTCGAGGCCGGCACCACCGTGATGACCGTCACCGGACCGACCCGGGCGCTGCTGACCGCCGAGCGCACCGCCCTCAACCTCGCCAGCCACCTCTCCGGGGTGGCCACGGCCACGGCCCGGTGGGTCGACGCACTGGCCGGGACCGGTGCGCAGGTCCTCGACACCCGCAAGACGCTGCCGGGCCTGCGCGCCCTGCAGAAGTACGCCGTCCGGTGCGGCGGCGGGGTCAACCACCGGTTCGGTCTCGCGGACATGGCGATGGTCAAGGACAACCACGTCGTCGCGGCCGGCGGGGTGGTGCCGGCGTACCGGGCGGTGCGCGAGCGGTACCCCGAGCTGCCGGTCGAGGTCGAGGTGACCGACCTCGACCAGCTGCGCGCGCTGCTCGACGTCGGCTGCGACCGGATCCTGCTCGACAACATGTCACCGTCGCTGATGCGCGACGCGGTCACGCTCACGGCGGGCCGGGCCTCCCTGGAGGCGTCCGGGGGGCTCACCCTCGATCGTGCCCGGGCGGTCGCCGAGACCGGCGTCGACTACATCTCGGTCGGAGCGCTGACCCACTCGGTCGTCGTGTTCGACCTCGGCCTCGACCTGACGGAGCAATGAGCGTGACCGGCCCGGTCCTCGCCGTCGACATCCGCAACGACCACACCGCCCTGGGCGTGGTCGACGACGGCACGGTGGTGGAGGCGTGGCGGGTCGCCACCGTCGAGGGCAGGACCGCCGACGAGTGGGCGGTGCTGGTGCGGGGGCTGGTGGCCGAGCGGTGGTCGGAGGTCACCGGTGTCGCGGTCTGCGCGGCGGTCCCGTCCGTGCTGCACGAGTGGAGAGACATGTTGGTCCGACACGTCGCCGACGTGCCCCACCTGGTGGTGGAGCCCGGCGTCCGGACCGGCATCCCCGTACGCACCGACCAGCCGCGCGAGGTCGGCACCGACCGGGTCCTCAACGCGCTGGCCGCCGCCACCGACGTCGGCGCCCCGGTCGTGGTCGTCGACTTCGGCGGAACCGCCACGACGTTCGACGTGGTCGACGACTCCGGGCACTACGTCGGAGGCGCCATCGCACCGGGGCTCGAATTGTCGCTCGACGCGCTCGGACACCGGGGTGCGCAATTGCGCCAGGTCGAATTGGCGAAACCCGTCCGGGCGATTGCGCGCAACACCGGGGAGGCGCTCCGGTCGGGAATGGTGCTCGGGACGGCCAGCCAGGTCGACGGGCTGGTCGCCCGCATGGTGGAGGAGCTGGCGGTGCCACGTGAGGTGCGCGTCGTCGCCACGGGGCCGTTCGCGCCGCTGGTGGTCGACGAATGCCGCTGCTTCACCGACCACGTTCCCCACCTGACGCTGAGGGGTCTCGAGATCGCCTTTCGACGGAATCGCTGATTCGCCCCGGCTGCCGCCGGGGCGAATTCGGATGATTTCCCTTTGTTCTCCCTTTTCTGTCATGCTTCCAATTGCATTCGACAATTCGTGCGTTTCCAGCAGCGGGGACGTTTCAGGGAGAGGGAAAACAAATGGCGCAGAAGGTGAACATCGTCCTGGTCGACGACATCGACGGCAGCGACGCCTCGGAGACCGTGGCCTTCGGTCTCGACGGCACCTCCTACGAGATCGACCTGAACGACAAGAACGCCGCTGCGCTGCGTGACGCCCTCTCGGCCTACGTCGGCCACGCCCGCAAGGTCAGCACCCGCGCCCGGCGTACCCGCGCCGCGGCCGCCGCCAGCTCCGGGCCGAGCGCCCGCGAGCTGCGCGACTGGGCCCGCTCCAACGGCTTCGAGGTCTCCGACCGGGGCCGGGTACCCGCCGAGGTGCGCGAGGCCTTCGACGCGGCCCACTGATCCACGAGAGCGCACCCGCGCACCCGCGAAAGCGCACTCCCGCACCTTCGAGAGCGCGCTGTCGCCCGCACAGGCGTGCGGTACCGCGCTCTCGCGGGTGCGGGAGCGCTCCTTCGCGGGGCAGTTTCGCTCTGGGCGTACACCCGTGGGCCTCTGGAGGGAACGCGTAGGCTGTCTGCGGGGTTGAACTTCTCGTTGCGGCTCGCCTGCCCCGGCGGGTCGCCCCCGAGGCAACAGGAGCGATACGCATGTTCGAACGGTTCACCGACCGAGCCCGTCGGGTGGTCGTGCTGGCGCAGGAAGAGGCCCGCATGCTCTCCCACAACTACATCGGGACCGAGCACATCCTGCTCGGCCTGATCCACGAGGGCGAGGGTGTGGCGGCCAAGGCGCTGGAGAGCCTGGACATCTCCCTCGAGGCCGTCCGCGCCCAGGTCGAGGAGACCATCGGCCAGGGCCAGCAGGCCCCGAGCGGCCACATCCCCTTCACGCCGCGCGCCAAGAAGGTGCTCGAGCTGTCCCTGCGCGAGGCGCTGCAGCTCGGCCACTCCTACATCGGCACCGAGCACATCCTGCTCGGCCTGATCCGGGAGGGCGAGGGCGTCGCCGCCCAGGTGCTGCAGAAGCTCGGCGCCGACCTCAACCGGGTCCGCCAGCAGGTCATCCAGCTGCTCTCCGGCTTCCAGGGCAAGGAGTCCGCGGCCACGGCGTCCGCCTCCGGCGCCCCCTCCGAGCAGCAGTCGTCCTCCCTGGTCCTCGACCAGTTCGGGCGCAACCTGACCCAGGACGCCCGTGAGGGCAAGCTCGACCCGGTCATCGGGCGCGAGCAGGAGATCGAGCGGGTCATGCAGATCCTGTCCCGCCGTACCAAGAACAACCCGGTGCTCATCGGTGAGCCGGGCGTCGGCAAGACCACGATCGTCGAGGGCCTGGCCCAGGACATCGTGCGCGGCAACGTGCCGGAGACCCTGAAGGACAAGCAGATCTACACCCTCGACCTGGGGGCCCTGGTCGCCGGGTCGCGCTACCGCGGTGACTTCGAGGAGCGCCTCAAGAAGGTGCTGAAGGAGATCCGCACCCGGGGCGACATCGTGCTGTTCATCGACGAGATCCACACCCTCGTCGGCGCCGGCGCGGCCGAGGGCGCGATCGACGCGGCGAGCATCCTCAAGCCGATGCTGGCCCGCGGCGAGCTGCAGACCATCGGTGCCACCACCCTCGACGAGTACCGCAAGTACCTCGAGAAGGACGCCGCCCTCGAGCGCCGGTTCCAGCCGATCCAGGTGTCCGAGCCGTCGATCGCCCACACCATCGAGATGCTCAAGGGCCTGCGCGACCGCTACGAGGCCCACCACCGGGTGACGATCACCGACGAGGCGCTGGTCTCGGCCGCGACCCTGGCCGACCGCTACATCTCCGACCGGTTCCTCCCCGACAAGGCCATCGACCTGATCGACGAGGCCGGCTCGCGGCTGCGGATCCGCCGGATGACCGCGCCCGCCGACCTGCGCGAGTACGACGACAAGATCGCCGACGTGCGCCAGCGCAAGGAGGGCGCGATCGACGGCCAGGACTTCGAGGCCGCCGCCCGTCTCCGCGACGAGGAGAAGCAGCTCATCGCCCGCAAGGCCGAGCGCGAGAAGCAGTGGCGCGCCGGCGACATGGACGAGGTCGCCGAGGTCGACGAGGAGCTGATCGCCGAGGTGCTCGCCGTGGCGACCGGCATCCCGATCGTGAAGCTCTCCGAGGAGGAGTCCACGCGGCTGCTCAAGATGGAGGACGAGCTCCACAAGCGGGTCATCGGCCAGGAGGAGGCCGTCAAGGCGCTCTCCCGTGCCATCCGGCGCACCCGCGCCGGCCTGAAGGACCCGAAGCGTCCGGGCGGCTCGTTCATCTTCGCGGGCCCGTCCGGGGTCGGGAAGACCTGGCTGTCCAAGACCCTCGCGGAGTTCCTCTTCGGCGACGAGGACGCGCTCATCCAGCTCGACATGAGCGAGTACGGCGAGAAGCACACCGTCTCGCGGCTGTTCGGCTCGCCCCCGGGCTACGTCGGCTACGAGGAGGGCGGACAGCTCACCGAGAAGGTGCGGCGCAAGCCGTTCTCGGTCGTGCTCTTCGACGAGGTCGAGAAGGCCCACCCCGACATCTTCAACACCCTGCTGCAGATCCTGGAGGAGGGTCGGATGACCGACTCCCAGGGCCGGGTCGTGGACTTCAAGAACACCGTCATCATCATGACCACCAACCTCGGCACCCGCGACATCTCCAAGGGGCTCAACCTGGGCTTCCAGCAGGCGGGCGACGCCGCCGGATCCTACGAGCGGATGAAGAACAAGGTGTCCGAGGAGCTCAAGCAGCACTTCCGGCCCGAGTTCCTCAACCGCGTCGACGAGATCGTCGTGTTCCCGCCGCTGTCGCAGGACCAGATCGTCGCCATGGTCGACAACATGATCGCCTCCGTGGAGCTGCGGATGCGCGACCGCGACATGAAGATCGAGCTCACCCACGCGGCCAAGGCGCTGCTGGCGGAGCGAGGCTTCGACCCGGTGCTCGGCGCGCGGCCGCTGCGGCGGACGGTGCAGCGCGAGATCGAGGACGTCCTCGCCGAGAAGATGCTCTACGGCGAGGTCGGTCCCGGGCAGATCGTGCTGGTCGACGTCGAGGGCGAGGGCCCGAGCGCGACCTTCACGTTCCAGGGTCAGCGGATGGGCGACCTGCCCGACCTGCCGCCCTTCGAGACGGTCGACGTCGACGCCTCGTCGACCGGAGACGCGTCCGGCGAGGGTCCCGACGACTCCGACAGCGGGTCCGACGTGCCCAAGGGCGGCGGGTCCGACGACTGACCGACCACCGACGACCGCACCGGGGCGGGGCCGCGCCAGCGGCCCCGCCCCGGGCGCGTCCGGGGGTCAGGGGAGCATGTAGCCCTCGGCCGTGGCGACCAGGAGGCCGTCGGCCACCAGGCTCTCCAGACAGCGCTCGCGCTGGGTCGGCTCGCTCCACACCTGCTCGAGCCGGCGGTGGGGGACCGCGCCCTCTGCGTCGCGCACGGCGCCGAGCAGCCGGCCGCGGCACTGCCGGTCGGTGCCGGCCCAGGCCTGCGCCCGCCGCGGCGGTCCGTCGTACGCCGGGTGGCCGGCGGCCCGCCACGCGCACTGCGCCGCGACCGGGCAGGCGCCGCAGCGCGGTCGCTGAGCCGTGCAGACGAGAGCGCCGAGCTCCATCACGGCGGCCGACCAGGTCGCGGCATCCGCGTCGTCGGCGGGAAGCAGCGCGGCCGCCCGCTCGCGCTCGGGGCGGGTGATCGACGCGTGCGGGTGCTCCACGCCGTCGAGGACCCGCGCGTGCACCCGGCGGACGTTGGTGTCGAGGACGGGGTGCCGCCGTCGGTGGGCGAACACGGCGATCGCGGCGGCGGTGTAGTCGCCGACGCCGGGCAGCGCCAGGAGGTCCGCGTGGTCGGCGGGCACCTCACCGCCGTGCCGCTGCACGATTGCGGTGGCGGCGGCGTGCAGCCGCAGCGCCCGGCGCGGGTAGCCGAGCCGCCCCCACATCCGCACCGCCTCCCCGGCGGGCTCGGCGGCGAGGTCGGCCGGTCGCGGCCACCGCTCGAGCCACTGCTCGTGGACCGGCAGCACCCGCGCCACCGGGGTCTGCTGCAGCATGAGCTCGGAGACCATCACCGACCACGGGGTCGCCGACGGCGAGCGCCACGGCAGGTCGCGCGCGTGCTCGTCGTACCACCGCAGGAGCGGCGCGTGGAGGTCGTCCATCGCCGTCGATCGTAGGAGGGTCGTCCGCGGCCGGGCGTGGCACCACCGTCCGGGCCCCCGCGCTCTCTAGGTTGGCCCCATGACCGCGCTGACCCGCGGACCGCTATCCGCCCGCGTCTACTGGCGCCGCCGCCTGGTGCTCCTCCTCGTCGTGCTCGGCCTGGTCGTGGGCACCGCACGACTGCTGGGCCTGGGCTCCGACGCCTCCGGCGAGGAGCAGCCGCAGGCCACCCAGGCCGCTGCCGAGCCGACCAGCGACCCGGGCGAGCCCGCGGTGGCGGCCGGCGACACCCCCAGCGAGCTGCGGACCGGAGAGCCGGCACAGCGGGGCAACAGGCAGCAGCGTGACGCCGAGCCCGTGCTCGCCGAGCCCGAGGGGGAGTGCGCCGACCGCGACGTCGCCGTCACGCCGACGGCCCGCAAGCCGGTCGCGGGAAGCCCCGTCACCTTCGACCTCGAGCTCCGCACGATCACCACCCCCGCCTGCACCTGGCAGGTGTCGCCGTCGACGGTGACCGTGAAGCTCACCTCGGGCGACGACGACATCTGGAGCACCCAGGACTGCCCCCGGGCGGTCCCGACCGAGAACGTCGTGCTCCGCAGCAACGTCGGCACCGAGATCGAGGTGACCTGGTCGGGCCGCCGCTCCGACGACGAGTGCTCCAGGCTGACCGACTGGGCGATGCCGGGCTGGTACTACGTCGACGCCGCGGCTCTCGCGGGCGAGCCGTCCGACCTGCACTTCCAGCTGGAGAAGCCCGAGCCCGGCGTGGTCACCGAGACGGTGAAGCCGAAGCCGAGTTCCGACGACAGGAAGTCGGACGACGACAGGAAGTCGGACGACCAGAAGAAGCGCGACGGCGACCGAGACGGCGGCGCCGACGAGCAGCAAGGCGACCATTAGCAGGTTTCGAGACGGCTCACTCAGCCCGCGCTGGCGCGCGATCTGAGTCGACCCTCCTCAACCTCTTCGGCCGACGCGCCTGCCGAGCAGGCTCGGCCCGCGCTGGCCTCAGACGTACCGCTCGAGGATCGTCGACTCCGCCAGCCGCGACAGGCCCTCGCGGACGCTGCGGGCCCGCAGCTCGCCGACCCCGTCGACCGCCTGCAGGTCCTCGATGCCGGCGGAGAGCAGCTTCTGCAGGGTGCCGAAGTGGTCGACCAGCCGGTCGACGACGCTCGACGGCAGCCGGGGCACCTTCGCCAGCAGCCGGTAGCCGCGCGGGGCGACCGCACCGTCGAGGTGCTCGCCACTACCGAGCCCGAGCGCCCGGGCTGCGGCGCCGGGGTCGACGAGCTCGGTGGGGGAGAGCGCCTCGAGCCGGGCCAGGCACTCCTCGGGGGTACGGGCGCGCCGGCCGGTCGGCAGGTAGTCGCGGATCACCAGCTCGCGCTCGGCGTCGACGCCGGTGACGAGCTCTTCGAGCTGCAGCGACAGCAGTCGGCCGTCGGTGCCGAGCTCGAGCACGTAGTCCTCGATCTCGCGGGCGATCCGGGTGACCATCTCGAGCCGCTGCGCGACCACGGCGACGTCGCGGACGGTGACCAGGTCCTCGATCTCGAGCGCGGAGAGCGTGCTGGAGACCTCGTCGAGCCGCAGCTTGTAGCGCTCCAGGGTGGCCAGCGCCTGGTTGGCGCGGGACAGGATCTGGCCGGAGTCCTCGAGGACGTGGCGGGTCTCGCCGACGTACGCCGCGATGATCTGCATCGACTGCGAGACCGAGATGACGGGGAACCCGGTCTGCCGGGCCACCCGGTCTGCGGTGCGGTGGCGGGTGCCGGTCTCCTCGGACGGGATGGTGTAGTCGGGCATCAGGTGGACCGCGGCGCGGATGATGCGGGTGACGTCGCGGTCGATGATGATCGCGCCGTCCATCTTGGCGAGCTCACGCAGGCCGGTCGCGGTGAACGGCACGTCGAGGCTGAAGCCGCCGGTGCAGATCGACTCGACGGTCTTGTCGTGGCCCAGCACGATCAGCCCGCCCGTCCGGCCGCGCAGGATGCGCTCGAGGCCGTCGCGGAGCGAGGTGCCGGGCGCGATCGTCGCGAGGGCGGCGCGCAGCCGCAGCTGCTCGTCCGTGCGGTCCGTGGCGACCACGCGCGTCTCCCGTCGACTGTGACCCCGCCCGTGTCGGGCGCGCCGTCAGTGTAGGACCTCGCGGGCCGCGGCGCGGGCGATGACGCTCCTCAGCCCCGGGTCAGCGACAGCATCCGCAGCGCCGAGGCCACGTCGCGGACCTCCATCACGCGCATCCCGTCGACCTGCCGGTCGGTGGGGCCGGTGTCGCCGTGCCCGCCGGGCACCACGGCCACGGAGAACCCGAGCCGGGCGGCCTCGGCGACCCGCTGCGGCAGGTCACGGACCCGGCGCAGCTCGCCCGCGAGGCCGAGCTCGCCCATCGCGACCACCCCGCGGGGCGCAGGCTGGCCGGTGGAGGCCGACGCGAGCGCGACGGCCAGCGCGAGGTCGGTGGCCGGCTCCATCAACCGCGCGCCGCCGACGGTCGAGGCGAAGACGTCCTTCTGCTGGAGGTGGATCCCGCAGTGCTGGTGGAGCACCGCCAGCACCATGGCGGTGCGCGAGGAGTCGAGCCCGCTCGTCGTACGGCGGGGGCGCTCGGCGGCGGTGTGGGTGACCAGCGCCTGCACCTCGGCGAGCAGCGGGCGACGGCCCTCCATGGTGACCGCGACGCAGGTGCCGGGGACCTGCTGGTGGTGCTGCTCGACGAACAGGCCGGTGGGGTCGGTGACGGCGGTGATCCCGTCGGCGGAGAGGTCGAAGCAACCGACCTCGTCGACCGGGCCGAAGCGGTTCTTCATGGCCCGCACCATGCGGAACCGGGAGTTGCGGTCGCCCTCGAAGTGGAGCACCACGTCGACGACGTGCTCGAGGACGCGCGGACCGGCGATCGAGCCGTCCTTGGTGACGTGACCGACGATGACCGTGGTGATGTTGCGGGTCTTGGCGACCCGGATCAGGGCAGCCGCGACCTCCTTGACCTGGGTCACCCCACCGGGCACGCCGTCGGTGCCGGACGCGGCCACGGTCTGGATCGAGTCGACGACCAGCAGCTCGGGCCGGACCTCCTCGATGTGGGTGAGGACGGCGCCCAGGTCGGTCTCGGCGGCCAGCAGCAGCTGGTCGTGGACCCCACCGGTGCGGTCGGCGCGCAGCCGGACCTGGGAGGCGGACTCCTCGCCGGTCACGTAGAGGGTGCGGCGCTGGTAGCGCGCGGTCTGCGCCGCGACCTCGAGCAGCAGCGTGCTCTTGCCGACGCCCGGCTCGCCGGCCAGCAGGATCGCCGCTCCCGGCACCAGCCCGCCGCCCAGCACCCGGTCGAGCTCGGGGACGCCGCTGGAGCGGAACGCCGACTCCTCGACCGAAACCTCGCCGATCGGCACGGCGGGCCGGGTCACGGGCGCGGCGACGGTGCGTCCCGACGGGGCGGTCGCGGCCTCGGCGACCGAGCCCCACGCCTGGCACTCCCCGCAGCGGCCGACCCACTTGGCGGTCTCCCAGCCGCACTCGCTGCAGCGGTAGGCGGGACGGGGCGGGCGGGTGGTGCTCCTCGGCATGCGGCAGACGCTAGGTCACGGCGCCGACAGCCGCGGGTATGCTGCCCATTGGAACGATCAAGAGGGGGGAACCGATGTCGCGGATCTCGGGCCAGGCGCCGACGCTGCCGCCGACCCTCGCCGACGTGGCAGAGCTGGCGAGGGTCTCCCGGCAGACGGTGTCGAACGCCGTCAACAACCCCGACCTGCTCCGGCCCGACACGCTGCACCGGGTGCAGGACGCCATCGACCGGCTGGGCTACTCGCCCAACCGCGCGGCGCGCAACCTGCGCACCCGCACCAGCCACCTCATCGGGCTGCGCTTCACGCCGGTCCAGGAGGGCACCGCCAACGCCACGATGGACCGGTTCGTCCACTCGCTGGTCGAGACGTCCAGCGCCGCCGGCTACCACGTGCTGCTGTTCCCGGGCGACACCCAGGACCCGACCGCAGGCTACGACGCGCTGCTGCGGTCGACCGCCGTCGACGCGTTCGTCGCCACCGACACCTACCTCGGCAACCCGCAGGCCGCGTGGCTGCAGTCCCGGCGGGCGCCGTTCGTCGCCTTCGGCCGGCCCTGGGACAACGACGGCACCGGCCACCCGTGGGTCGACGTCGACGGGGCCGCGGGTGCCGAGCTGGCGACCGAGCACCTCCTCGACCGCGGGCACGAGCGGATCGCCTGGATCGGCTGGCGCAAGGACCAGGTGATCGGCGAGGACCGGCGCAGCGGCTGGACCCGGGCGATGCGCTCGCGCGGGCTGTCGACCACCGGGCTGGCCGCGCGGTCCGACGACACCGTCGGCAGCGGCCGCGAGGCCTCCGCGGTGCTCCTCGACGAGGCCCGACCCACGGGCTTCGTCTGCGCGTCCGACACCCTCGCGCTCGGCGTCATGCACACCCTCGCCGACCGCGGTCTGGTCGCGGGCCGCGAGGTCGCCGTCGTCGGCTTCGACGACTCGCAGGTCGCCCAGGTGGTCCCGCCCGGCCTCACCTCGGTCCGGCAGCCGCTCGAGGAGGTCGCCGTCGAGATCGTCCGGGCCCTCGAGGGCCTGCTCGGCCACCCGCCCGAGCGGTCCGGCGGCGTACTCCTCGCGCCCGAGCTGATCGTCCGCGGCTCCAGCTGATCGGCCCCTCCAGCAGTCAGAAGCGGCGCCACCAGACGTTGACGGCGTAGTCGACGGTGGTGCCGGCGTGGGAGGCGAGGGCGTCCTCGGCGACGGCGACGGGCAGCTCGATGCGGACGACGGCCTCGAGGTCGTCACGGGACGCGAACTCCCAGCGGACCTCGAGCGGCTGGCGGGTCCAGCCGCGGAACGACCAGAACATCTCGACCGCGACCGGGTCGACCTCGGGGAAGCCGCGCGCGAACCACGACCCGAACGTCGAACGGGTCGGGTCGTTGTCGACGACGAACGCCGTCCCGCCCCGTCGTACGACGCGGTCGAGCTCGGCCAGGCCGGGCTCGCAGCCGGGGCCGAAGTAGTAGGCCCACCGCGCGTGCACCACGTCGACCGAGGCGTCGGCGACCGGGAGCGACTGGGCCATCCCGTCCCGGACGTCGACGTTCGACAGCCGCCCGGTCCGCCGGCGGGCCAGGGCGGCCAGCGAGGGGTGCGGCTCGACGCCGATCACCGAGGCGGCGCTCGCCGCGAAGCGGGGGAGGTGGAAGCCGGTGCCGCACCCGACGTCGAGCACGATGCGGCCGGCCCACGACGCGAGCCCGGCCATCGCGGCCTCGATGACGCCGTCCGGGTCGACCGCCCGGTTCTCGATCTCGTACGTCGCGGTGTGGTGCCAGATGTTGGGGCTCGGCCGCGCCCCTGACGGGACGGTCAGATCCGGACCAGGCCGGACGGCGTCTGGACCGCCGCGGCCACGATGCCGGGGGTGCCGTTGGGAGCCACCCAGTCGACCTTCACGTCCTCCAGCGGCGCCTCGACCGTCTCGCCGAGCCACTGCGAGACCCGCTGGGGGTCACCGGCGATCTCCAGCGACACCAGCGAGAAGTCACCGGAGGCGCCGGTGCTCGGGTGCAGGGTCTGCGGGCTCTCCCACTGCACGAAGAACGGCAGCTGCGGGTCGGAGATGAGGCCGTTGACGCCGATCTGCCTCCACCGCAGCTCGGTGCCGTCGGGCAGCTTGCGGTTGCCGTTGGCGGACTCGCGGCCCAGCCGCTGCTCGACCTCGGCGATGTCGTCGACTGCGACGACCCAGCCCAGCCAGCCGCCCCCGAGCAGCGAGCGGGCCCGGACGGCCTGGCCGAAGGGTGCCTTGTCGGAGGCCGGGTGGTCGAGCACCTCGACGACCTCCAGGTAGGTCCCGCCGCTGAGCGGCAGGATCATGTTGCGCGTCCCGAAACGCGGGTGTACTCCACCGTCCAGGAAGTCCGTGCCGAGCAGTCCCCCGATGCGCTGGGCAGTGCTGGCAAGGCCATCCGGTCCGGCTGCAAAAGAGAGATGGTCCAAGCGCATGCGCATCATTGTCGGCTTCCCGGGAACGGGGCCGGACAGCGGGGTCGATTTCTCTTTACGTCGAGCGGCCCGGCCTGCTCGTCGCGGCCCGCGTCAGCGCGGGTCGGCGGGGTGCAGCGCGAGCGCCGAGCGGGACCGCAGGTGCGCCTCGCAGTGCTCGACGAGCGCGTCGTACGCCGGCTGCCCCATCAGCTCCACCAGCTCGGCCGCGCTGGTGACGTAGAGCGGCTCGACGGCCACGTGGGCCTCGGTGTTGCCCGAGCAGTACCAGTCGAGGTCGTGGCCGCCGGGGCCCCAGCCGCGGCGGTCGTACTCGGTGATCGTGACCTCGGTGTACGACGTCTCGTCCGGCCGCTCGACGGTCCGGAAGGTCCGCCGGATCGGCAGCTGCCAGCACACGTCGGGCTTGGTCTCCAGCGGCTCCCGGCCCTGGTCGAGCGCGAGCCCGTGGAGCGCGCAGCCGGCACCGGTGGGGAAGTCGTTCCGGTTGTGGAAGACGCACGCCGACTGCCCGTCGTGCTCGACCACCCGGGTCTTGGCCTCGCCCTCGTCGTCGTGGTCGACCCAGTCGGCGCGCTTCACGCGGCGACCGGGGTGGAACTGCCACTGCTCGGGGGTCAGCTCCCGGACGTGGGAGGCCACCCGCTTCTGGTCGTCGGCGTCGGAGAAGTGCGCACCGAGGGTGCAGCAGCCGGTGTCGGGCGACGACGCGAAGATCCCCGGGCACCCCTGCCCGAAGATGCACGTGTAGCTCGACGTCAGCCAGGTCAGGTCGCACCGGAACACCTGGTCGTCGTCGGCGGGGTCGGCGAGCTCGACCCAGGCGCGGGGAAAGTCCAGGTCCACTTCAGGCACCGGACAACCCTACGTCCCTAGTAGATTTCGGTGCATGCGCCTGGGTGTGCTCGACATCGGCTCCAACACCGGTCACCTGCTGGTGGTGGACGCCTCCGTGGGTGCCGCGCCGTTGCCCGCCTCCTCGCACAAGCAGCTGTTGCGGCTCGCCGAGCACCTCGACGACGCCGGGGCGGTCACCCCGGCCGGGATCGACGCGCTGGCCGACTTCGTCGCCTCGGCGCTGGAGGTGGCGGAAGACAAGGGGTGCGAGGACATGCTGCCGTTCGCCACCTCGGCGGTGCGCGACGCCAGCAACTCCGACGACGTGCTCCGTGCGGTCGAGGAGCGCACCGGCGTGGCCATCGGGGTGCTCCCGGGCGAGGACGAGGCGCGGCTGACCTTCCTCGCCGTCCGCCGGTGGTTCGGGTGGTCCTCCGGCCGGCTGGCGGTCTTCGACATCGGCGGCGGGTCCCTCGAGATCGCGGCGGGCGCCAACGAGTGGCCCGACGTGGCGTGGTCGATGCCGCTGGGCGCCGCCCGGCTGGCGCGCGAGCACCTCGCCGACGACCGCAGCGAGGAGACCATCCGGCGGCTGCGCAAGAAGATTCGTGCCGACATCGCCCGCGACGCCGGCGACCTGCTGCGATCGGGTGCGCCGGACCACCCGGTGGCGACGTCGAAGACGTTCCGCTCGCTCGCCCGGATCTGCGGGGCGGCCCCCTCCGGCGACGGCCCGCTGGTGGAGCGGAGCCTGCCGGCCGACGTCCTGGCCGACCGACTCCCCAAGCTGGCGCTGATGTCCGACGACGAGCTGGGCGAGCTGCCGGGCGTCTCGCCGAGCCGGACCCACCAGATCCTCCCGGGCGCCCTGGTGGCGCTGGCCGTCATGGACATCTTCGACCTCCCGGCGCTCGAGATCTGTCCCTGGGCCCTGCGTGAGGGCGTCATCCTCGAACGCATCGACACGATCCGCCGGTCGGCGAGCGGTGGCTGACACCCGTCGTCCGCCCGGACGCCGGATCGGGCTCTCGACCGCCTCGGTCTACCCCGAGTCGACCGCCCACGGGTTCGCGTACGCCGCCGCCCTGGGCTACGACGCCGTCGAGGTGATGGTCGGGATCGACGCGCTGTCCCAGCAGGTCGCGGCGGTCGCCCAGCTCGCCGACCACCACGAGATCCCCGTGTGCGCCGTCCACGCCCCCTGCCTGCTGTTCACGCAGCGGGTGTGGGGCACCGAGCCGTGGGGCAAGCTGGAGCGCTCGGCCGAGATGGCGGTGGCCGTCGGCGCCGAGGTGGTCGTCGTCCACCCGCCGTTCCGTTGGCAGAGGGAGTACGCCGCCGGCTTCGTCGACGGCATCGCGGCCCTCGAGGCGTCGACTGGCATCGCCTTCGCCGTCGAGAACATGTACCCGTGGCGGGCGTCGTCGCGCCGCGGCATGGAGATGTACGTCCCCGGCTGGGATCCCTCCGCGGAGCCCTACGCCCACACCACCATCGACCTCTCCCACGCCGCGATCGCCCGCTCCGACGTGGTCGAGATGGCCGTGCGGATGGGGTCCCGGCTCCGTCACATCCACCTCACCGACGGCAGCGGCTCGGCCAAGGACGAGCACCTCGTGCCCGGCCACGGCGTGATGGGGGCCGCGGAGTTCCTGCGGCACGTCGCCGACTCCGGTTTCGGCGGCGACGTGGTGCTGGAGATCAACACCCGCAAGGCGACCTCGCGGGAGCAGCGCGAGGCCGACCTGCGCGAGTCGCTGGACTTCGCTCGCGCCCACTTCACCGTCGGGTCCCGCTCGTGACCGCGCGGGCCAGCACTCCGCGCGGCCGGCGGCCCGGGTCGCCGGACACCCGGGCCGCGATCCTCGAGGCCGCCCGGGCCCGGTTCGCGCAGGGCGGCTTCCGGGCCACGACGATCCGCGCGGTGGCGGGTGACGCGGGGGTCGACGCGGCACTGGTCCACCACTACTTCGGGACCAAGGACGACCTGTTCCTGGCGGCGATGCAGCTGCCGGTCGACCCCCGGCAGCTGCTGGCACCGGTGCTCGGCGGCGGCGTGGAGGGTGCTGCCGAGCGGTTCCTCGGGGTCTTCCTCTCCGTCTGGGACGACCCGGAGCTGCAGCCGGCGCTGCTGGCGGTGGCGCGCGGGGTGATGGAGCCCGGCGGCGCCCGGCTGCTGTCCGAGGGCTTCCTGCCGGTCGTGGTGCGCCCGATCGCCGAGGCGCTCGGCGTCGACCGGCCGGAGGACCGGATGCCACTGGTCGCGAGCCAGATGATGGGGCTGATCCTGGTCCGCTACGTGCTGCGGATCGAGCCGCTGGCGTCGATGCCGGCCGAGTGGGTGGTGGCGACGTACGCCCCGACCATCCAGCGGTACCTCGCCGACCCCTTGCCCTGACGGCGCATCCGGGTGCACAATTCAACACATGATGAAAAACGCGATCGAGGTGTCCGGCCTGGTCGTCGTGCGCTCGGGCCGCGAGGTGCTCCACGGCCTCGACGTGGCGATCCCGCCGGGCCAGGTGACCGGGCTGCTCGGTCCGAGCGGCTGTGGCAAGTCCACGCTCATGCGGGCGATCGTGGGCGTCCAGCGCACCCGCTCGGGCGGCGTGACAGTGCTCGGCGACCCCGCCGGCAGCCAGGTGCTGCGCGACCGGGTCGCCTACCAGACCCAGGCGGCCAGCGTCTACGACGACCTCACCGTGACCGAGAACCTGCGCTTCTTCGCCAGCGTGCTCGGCGTCGAGCGGACCGCGGTCGAGCGGGCGATCGACGCGGTCGCCCTCGGTGACCACCGTGACCAGATCGTGGGCAACTTGTCCGGTGGGCAGCGCAGCCGGGCCAACCTCGCGGTCGCCCTGCTCGGCCGGGCCGAGGTGCTGGTGCTCGACGAGCCCACCGTCGGGCTCGATCCGGTGCTGCGCGAAGAGCTGTGGACCCTGTTCCACCAGATCGCCGACGCCGGCGCCGCGGTCCTGGTGAGCAGCCACGTGATGGACGAGGCCGAGCGCTGCGACCGGCTGCTGCTGATGCGGGAGGGCCGGATCATCGCCGACGGGACGCCGCAGGAGATCTGCGAGAAGGCCGGTGTCGACGACATCGAGCAGGCGTTCCTGGCCATCGTGAGGGGTGCGCCATGAAATCACCCCATTCGAATGCTCGCTTCGCTCCGCTTCGAACAGGGACCCCGAAATGAGCCCCCGGGTCACGCTCGCCGTCACCGCCCGCGTCCTCCACCAGCTGCGGCGCGACCACCGCACGATGGCGATGCTGCTGGTGGTGCCGGCCGTGCTGCTCACCCTGCTGTGGTGGATGTTCGAGGAGCTGCCGGGCAACTTCTTCGATGCGTTCGGGCCCGCCCTGCTCGCGATGTTCCCGTTCATCATCATGTTCCTCGTCACCAGCGTCACGACGCTGCGCGAGCGCAGCAGCGGTACCCTCGAGCGACTGCTCAGCATGCCGATGGGGAAGCTCGACTTCCTGCTCGGCTACGCCCTGGCCTTCGGGCTCGTCGCCGCCGTCCAGAGCGCGGTCGCGGTGGGCGTCAGCGTCGGCCTGCTGGGCCTCGACGTCCAGGGCCCGGTGTGGCTGCTCACCGTGGTCGCGGTCGTCGACGCGCTGCTCGGCTCGACGCTGGGACTGTTCGTGAGTGCCTTCGCGCAGACCGAGTTCCAGGCGGTGCAGTTCATGCCGGCGATCGTGCTGCCGCAGATCCTGCTGTGCGGGCTGTTCGTGCCGCGCGAGGCGCTGCCCGACGCGCTCGAGGCGATCAGCGACGTGCTGCCGCTGTCGTACGCCGTCGACGCGATGCAGGAGCTCACCCGCACCACCGACCCCGCGGTGTGGGGCGACCTCGGGATCGTCACCGCGTTCGTGCTCGCCGCCCTCGTGCTCGGCGCGGCCACGCTGCGGCGGCGTACGGCCTGACCGGGCCGGCCGCTAGCGTCGGGGGCATGACCACCCCCGACACCTCCGTCGCCGTGACGGCGGCCCGCGCCGGGGCCGCCGTCGCGCTCGAGTCGTGGCGCACCCCCGTGGCGCGCCACGGCAAGGGCGGCATCGACTTCGCCACCGACGCGGACCTCGCCTCCGAACGCGCGGTGCGTGAGGTGCTGCGGGAGCGCCGCCCCGACGACGCGGTCACGGGGGAGGAGTACGGCACCGACGGTTCCGGGGAGCGCACCTGGCTGGTCGACCCGATCTGCGGCACCCTCAACTACGCCGCCGGCACCCCGCTGTTCGCGGTCAACGTGGCGCTGCGCGAGGGCGAGCGGGTGCAGGTCGCGGCCGTCGCCGACCCGGCTTCCGGCGAGGTGTTCGTGACCGACGGCGACCGTGCCTGGCGCGACGGGAGCCCCGACGAGCCGCTCGGACCCGACTCCGGCAACCGGCTGGTCGAGGTCGACGTGGGCGCCGGCGCGTCCCGGTCCTGGGCGCTGATCGGCCGGCCGGGCTTCCAGGAGCGGTACGCCCCCCGCGTGGTCTCGTCGTCCCTGGGCCTGGCGTGGGTGGCGGCCGGTCGGTTCGCCGGCTACGTCGCGGAGAGTGACGTGTCCGACAGCGTCCACTACGCCGCCGGGCTCGCGCTGTGCCGGGGCGCCGGCTGCGTCGTCACCGACCTCGACGGCGGCGACGTCACCTCGGGCCGGGGACTGCTGGCGGCGGCCGACGCCGCCACCCACCTCGACCTGCTGGGCCTGCTCGCCGGCAACTGACGGCGCGGCCGGCGGTCGTCGTAGCCTTGGTGCATGCCACTGCTCCGCCAGCCGCTCCTCATGCTCGCGCGCAGCACGCGCGTCAAGGACCTCGTCAGCACGATGCCGATCTCGGCCGGGATCGTGCACAGCTACGTCCCGGGTGAGACCACGGAGTCCGCGGTCGACGTCAGCGGCGAGCTGGTGGGCGACGGCAGGCACGTCACGCTCGACTTCCTCGGCGAGGACACCCTCGACACCGAGCAGGCCGAGGCGACGGTGGCGGCGTACGTCGAGCTGCTCGGCGAGCTGGCGAGGCGCGGTCTGGCCCGGCGGGCAGAGGCGTCGGTGAAGCTGTCCGCGGTCGGCCAGGCTCTCCCGCACAACGGGCACAAGATCGCCCTCGAGAACGCCCGCACCATCTGCCGCGCCGCCCGCAACGCCGGCACCACGGTCACCCTCGACATGGAGGACCACACCACGACCGACTCGACGCTGGCGATCCTGCGCGAGCTGCGGCAGGACTTCCCCGAGACCGGCGCCGTGCTGCAGGCGGCCCTCCACCGCACCGAGGCCGACTGTCGCGCGCTGTCCCACGAGGGGTCGCGGGTGCGGCTGTGCAAGGGCGCCTACCTCGAGCCCGAGGAGGTCGCGTTCCAGGACCGCGCCGACATCGACCGGTCCTACGTCCGCTGCCTCAAGGTGCTGCTGGCGGGGCAGGGCTATCCGATGATCGCCACCCACGACCCCCGGATGATCCAGATCGCGGGGACGCTGGCGAGCAGGTACGGCCGGCAGCGCGGCACCTACGAGTTCCAGATGCTCTACGGCATCCGGCCGCTGGAGCAGCAGCGGCTGGCCGAGTCGGGCGAGACGATGCGGGTCTACCTGCCCTACGGCACCGAGTGGTACGGCTACCTCATGAGACGTCTCGCGGAGCGTCCGGCCAACCTGTCATTCTTCCTCAAGTCGCTGATCTCGAAGAGCTAGCTGGGAGGCGAACCCATGTCCGACGTCCGCCAGACCGCCATCCTCGGCGCCGGCGTGATGGGCGAGACCCTGCTCTCGGGGCTGGTCCGGGCCGGTCGTCGTGTCGACGACCTCCTGGTGGGCGAGAAGCGGCCCGACCGGGCGCGCGAGCTCGAGGAGCGGTACGGCGTGGCGGTGGTGTCCAACGTCGACGCCGCCCGCAAGGCCGACACCGTGGCCGTGGTCGTCAAGCCCCAGGACATGGGCGACCTGCTCGCCGAGATCGGCCCCGAGCTGCGGGCCGGCCAGCTGGTGGTCTCGCTGGCGGCCGGCATCACGACGTCCTTCATCGAGTCGCACGTCCCCGAGGGCGTCGCCGTGGTCCGGGTCATGCCGAACACGCCGGCCCTCGTCGACGAGGGGATGGCCGCGATCTCGCCGGGCCGATTCTGCGACGACGAGCACCTCGCCGAGGCCGAGGCGCTGATGCGCTCGGTCGGCAAGGTCGTCCGGGTGCCCGAGCGGCAGCAGGACGCCGTCACCGCGATCTCCGGGTCGGGCCCCGCCTACATCTACTTCGTCGTCGAGTCGATGATCGAGGCGGGAGTCCACCTCGGCCTGCCCCGGGCGACCGCGCACGACCTGGTGCTGCAGACCGTCGTCGGGTCGGCCGCGATGATCCGTGAGACCGGGACCCATCCCGTCGTGCTCCGCGAGCAGGTCACCTCACCCGGCGGCACCACCGCCGCGGCGCTGCGCGAGCTCGAGATCCACAAGGTGCGCGCGGCCTTCCTCGCCGCCATCGAGGCCGCCCGCGACCGCTCGCGCGCCCTCGCCGAGGGCTCCTGACGCCGTCGGGGCAGATAGTCCGGGACGTTCGAGGGGTCTCCGGGCGCGATTGACCCCGCAAACGTCCCGGACTATCTGGTCGGGCCAGCCGGTCAGGCGAGCCCGACGGCGGAGCGGGCAGCGGCAAAGACCGGGACGGTCACCTCGCGACAGCGCTCGGCGCCGGTTTCGTAGACCGACGAGACGTACGCCGGGTCGGCGGCCAGCTCGGCGTAGCGCGCCTGCAGCGGCTCGACCACCGCCACGACCGCGTCGGTGACCGCGGCCTTGAGGGCGCCGTAGGTGGTGAGCCCGGCCGGGGAACCACCGCAGGCGACGAGGACGTCGAGCAGGTTGGTCACGCCGGGCTTGGCCTCCCGGTCGGACCGGACCGCCTCCGGCCCCGTGTCGGAGTCGGTCACCGCACGCGCCACCTTGCGACGTACGACGTCGGGCGGGTCGAGCAGCAGCACCGACCCCGCTCCCTCGACCGACTTGCTCATCTTGCGGGTGGGCTCGGCCAGGTCCATGACCCGAGCCCCGGCCGCGGGCGTGGCGATCCGGGGCACCGTGAACACCTCGCCGTAGGCCCGGTTGAAGCGGAGCGCCAGGTCGCGGGTGAGCTCGACGTGCTGTCGCTGGTCGTCGCCGACCGGCACCTCGGTGGGGCGGTAGAGCAGGATGTCGGCGGCCATCAGCACCGGGTAGGTGAACAGCGAGACCCGCGTCGACTCGCTGCCCCGACCCTTCTCCTTGAACTGGACCATCCGGTTGAGCTCGCCGGTGTGGGCGGTGCACTCCAGCAGTTGGGCGAGCCCGGTGTGGGTCGGCACGTCGCTCTGCCGGAACAGGGTGCTGCGGTCGAGCCCCGCGGCCAGCAGCAGGGTCGCCATCTCACGGCTGCGCTCGCGCAACAGCGCCGGGTCGTGGGGCGTGGTCATCGCGTGGAGGTCCGAGATGCCGTAGTAGGCGTCCTGCTGGCGCTCGGCCATCGGGCGCAGCGCGCCCAGCAGGTTGCCGAGGGTGAGCCGGCCCGAGGGGGTCAGCAGCGAGAGGGTGGTCATCGATGTGCTCCTGGTGGGTGGGGAGCAGCCCACGGGCGCACAGAAACGGCCGCCCGGAGGCGGCCGTGGTCGAAGAGGGTGTGCTCGAGCAGGGGTCCGCCGTCAGGCGGGCCACCAGGCGGTGAGAGGACCGACGAGCACGAGGAGAGCGTACCGGTAACGTGACGGGCATGGTGGACTGTCCCGGGCCGGCGACGGCGGTCTTCGACCCCGCGCTCACCGCCTACGACTTCGGCCCGGGCCACCCGATGTCACCGGTCCGGGTCGACCTGACCTTCCGGCTCGCCGAGGCGCTCGGGGTCTTCGACGGCCGGCTGGAGAGGGTCGGTGCGCCCCCGGCCACCGTCGAGCAGCTGCTGACCGTCCACGAGCAGGAGCTGGTCGACGCGGTCGTCCGGGCCGGCACCGACGGCGATCACGACGAGCGACACGGGCTCGGCAGTGACGACAACCCGGTGTTCCGCGACATGCACAACGCCACGGCCCGGGTCGTGGGCGCGACGATCGCCGCGTGCGACCGGGTGTGGCGCGGGGAGAGCCTCCACAGCGCCAACATCGCGGGGGGCCTGCACCACGGCATGCCGACCCGCGTCAGCGGCTTCTGCGTCTACAACGACGTCGCGGTCGGGATCCGCCACCTGCTCGACCTGGGCGCCGAACGGGTCGCGTACGTCGACGTCGACGTCCACCACGGCGACGGCGTCGAGCGGGTGTTCTGGGACGACCCGCGGGTGCTGACCGTGTCACTCCACGAGACCGGCCAGATGCTGTTCCCCGGGACCGGCTTCCCCCAGGACTCCGGCGGACCCGGCGCCAAGGGGTCGGTCGTCAACGTCGCCCTTCCGCCCGCCACGTCCGACGCCGGCTGGCTGCGTGCCTTCCATGCCGTGGTGCCGCCGCTGGTGCGCGAGTGGCGTCCCGAGATCCTGGTCACCCAGCACGGCTGCGACTCCCACATCGAGGACCCGCTGGCCCACCTGATGCTGACCGTCGACGGGCAGCGGGCTGCTTACCTCGCCCTGCACGACCTGGCCCACGAGGTGTGCGACGGCCGCTGGGTGGCCACCGGTGGCGGCGGCTACTCCGTCGTCGACGTGGTCCCACGCGCCTGGACCCACCTGCTGGCGATCGTGGCGGGCGAGCCGCTGGACCCCCTCACCCCGACGCCGGAGGTGTGGCGCGAGTACGTCCGGAACACCCTGGGCGCGACGCCGCCGACCCGGCTCACCGACGGCCGCACGCCGGCGTACCGCGACTGGTCGGAGGGCTTCGACCCCGAGTCGTGGCTGGATCGGGCGATCAACGCGACCCGGACCGAGGTGTTCCCGTATCACGGGCTGGACCCCCTGCCCTGACTGCGGAGAGGCCAGGGGAGGCAGGGGGAGCGCTCACGAGCAAGTCGACACGCCGGATCACTTCAGTTTCATTGGTGATTTGCTTCCCCATCCATCACACAGGCCCTATTCTTCCCAAGCAGCGAGCACGTTGTGCGCATCGGCGGGGAAGCCGATGGCGTGCCGCCCAAGAAAGCCGGTGCACGATGATGAACACGCCCGGGGACCACGCGGACCCCAAGTTCCTGACCGTGGCTGAGGTCGCGGCAATGATGCGCGTCTCGAAGATGACCGTCTACCGGCTCGTCCACAGTGGCGAGCTGCCGGCGGTCCGGGTGGGCCGTTCGTTCCGGGTGACCGAGGACGACGTCGACGAATACCTTCGCAAGAGCTTCTACAGCGCAGGCTGACACCGGCTGACCCCACGCTCGCTCCCCGGAAGGTTCCGGGCGCGGGCGCGGTTTCTGTCGCCTCGGGTGGGGCCGTTAGGCTGGCAGTCTCCCCGCCCATCGGCGGGACGTCGGCACGTGAAAGGTCTACCTGTGGGTTCTGTCATCAAGAAGCGGCGCAAGCGCATGGCGAAGAAGAAGCACCGCAAGCTGCTCAAGAAGACGCGCGTCCAGCGCCGCAAGCTCGGCAAGTAGGCCCGGCGCCAGCCGCCGGCACATCCATGGGCCACCCCGATCCGGGCAGGACCGTGTTGGTCACGGGGGTTTCCCGCGACCTGGGTCAGCGCTGCGCCCGGAGCCTCGCCGGGGCCCCGGGAGTGGCGCGCGTGATCGGGGTCGACGTGGTCCCGCCCCGGGGCGACCTGGGCGATGTCTCCTTCGTCCGCGCCGACATCCGCAACCCGGTCATCGCCAAGGTGATCGCCAAGGAGGACGTCGACACCGTCGTCCACATGAGCGTGATCTCCACTCCGGGGTCGGCCGGCAGTCGCGCCACGATGAAGGAGCTCAACGTCATCGGGACGATGCAGCTCCTCGCGGCGGCCCAGAGCGCGCCGCGGCTGGAGCGGCTCGTGGTCAAGTCCACCACGACGGTCTACGGCGCCAGCAGCCGCGACCC
This sequence comes from uncultured Actinomycetota bacterium, assembly GCA_963740325.1. Taxonomy (GTDB): domain Bacteria; phylum Actinomycetota; class Actinomycetes; order Propionibacteriales; family Nocardioidaceae; genus Nocardioides. The sequence continues at coordinate 128,826 of CAVUDQ010000006.1, read as the reverse complement.
CGCCATGTTCACCGAGGACATGGAGCCCCGGAGGCAGCCCCGCTCCGGCTACGCCAAGGACGTCGCCGAGATCGAGGGCTACGTCCGCGGCTTCGCCCGCCGCCGCCCCGACGTCACCGTGACCCAGCTCCGCTGTGCCAACGTGATCGGGCCCCGGGTGCAGAGCCCGATCACCTCCTACTTCCGGCTCCCGGTGCTGCCGACCGTCATCGGCCACGACCCGCGGCTGCAGTTCCTCCACGAGGACGACCTCCTGGGGGTGGTGCGCCACGCCACGCTCCGCGGCCCCCACGGCACCTTCAACGTCGCGGGCGACGGGATCGTGATGCTCTCCCAGGCCGTACGCCGGCTGCAGCGGCCGCGCGTGCCCCTGCCCGCCGCGGCCGTCGGCAACCTCGGCTCGGTGCTGCGCCAGGTCCGGGTGGCGGAGTTCTCGCCCGAGCAGCTCGACCTGCTGACCTTCGGCCGCGGCGTCGACACGACCCGGATGCGCGAGGTGCTCGACTTCCACCCGCGCTACACCAGCGCCGAGGCCTTCGCCGACTTCGCCGCTCCGCTGACCCCCACCGGGGGCTACACCACGCGGCTGGTCGATCGCGCCACCCGCCTCGTGGAGGGCGGACCCTCCCCGCTGGAGCCGACGGGAGCCGACCATGGGTGACGCCGAGATCATCCCGATCGGGACCCGGGGCCGACCCGGTCGCGGCACCGGCACCGACCGACCCTCGTCGGCCGCCCGCGGGCTTGCCCCCGGGGCCCGGCCCGAACCCCCGCAGCCCGCCGACGAACGTTCGCCCGGCAGCGACGAGGGGTCGACGCCGACGCGCGAGCAGGAGCCCGTCGCCGCAGCCCCAGCTGCGCCCACGACCACCCGCGAGCGGTCGCCGCTCGGCGGCGTCTCCACCACCGAGTGGCTGGCCGCCTTCCAGCACGCCGCCCGCGAGCTGTTCGGCGACGACTGGGAGCCGCAGCTGGCGCGCTTCCTGGCCTTCCTGCGCCGCCGGGTCAGCGGCGACTACGTGGTCGACGACTACGGCTTCGACCCCGAGGTGACCGAGCGGTTCCTCATGACTGCGCTGCGGCCGATCGCGGAGAAGTGGTTCCGGATCGAGCTGCGGGGCGCCGACAACATCCCCGACGAGGGCGGCGCCCTCGTGGTGTCCAACCACTCGGGCACGATCCCCATGGACGGGCTGATGACCATGCTCACCGTCCACGACGCCACCGGCCGCCACCTGCGACCCCTGGGCGCCGACCTGGTCTTCGAGCTGCCGATCATCGGGTCGCTGGCCCGGCGCAGCGGGGCTACCCTGGCCTGCCAGGAGGACGCCGAGCGGATGCTGGCCGGCGGCGAGCTGGTCGGGGTGTGGCCCGAGGGCTTCAAGGGCATCGGCAAGCCCTACTCCGAGCGCTACAAGCTGCAGCGGTTCGGGCGCGGTGGCTTCGTCTCCGCGGCCATCCGCACCGGCGTGCCGATCGTCCCGCTGGCCGTGGTCGGGGCCGAGGAGATCTACCCGCTGGTCGGCAACATCCCCGCGCTCGCCCGGCTGCTGGGGGCGCCGTACATCCCGATCACGCCGTTCTTCCCGTGGCTGGGTCCGCTGGGCCTGGTACCGCTGCCCTCGAAGTGGCTGCTCGAGCTCGGCGAGCCGATCCGCACCGACGACTACGAGGCCGGCGCGGCCGACGACCCGATGCTGGTGTTCAACGTGACCGACCAGGTGCGCGAGACGATCCAGCAGACCCTCTACCGGCTGCTGATGCAGCGCGAGTCCGTGTTCCGGGGTCCGTCCCGGGAGGAGTAGACCGGGCCGGCGTCAGTCGCCGAGCAGCGTGTCGCCGAGCTGGTCGGCGGTGTCGTCGATCGCCTGCTTGGTGTCGTCGACGGCCTGCTTGGTGTCGTCGAGCGTGTCCTTGGCGGTGCCGCCCACGTCGACCCCGCCCTCGTTGGAGGCGGTGGGGTCGCCGTCGGTCAGGCCGTCGGTGAGGTCGTCGATCGGGTCGGTCGTGCCGGACCCCGAGTCGCCGGAGCCACCGTCGTCGTCGGTGGCACCCACGAGCGAACCGGTGAGCGACCCGGTGGGGTCCTCGCTCCCGCCGTCGTCGGACCGCCCGCTGTCGCCGGACTTCCACGTCTTGACGGTCGCGCCGGGGATCACGACGACCGGTGCGTCGGTGGCCGCGGACGACAGCAGCACCGGCGGGATCTGCTCGACCCCGGCGCCGCCGCAGGTCGGGCAGGCCTGTCGGGCGCGGGCGTCGATGTCGCTGACGACGTCGACGGCGGCGATCAGCTCGTCGCGCGCCGAGGCCGGGACCTGGCCCTCGAGGGTCTCCAGCGTCGCCATGCTGGCACCGGTGAAGTCGCGCAGCTCGCGGATCAGGTCGCGGTCGCCGGTCTCGGCGTAGTCGTCGAGGATGTAGTCGGCCGCCTGCGTCGCCTGCGTGCCGAAGTCGACGAAGTTGGTCGAGACGGCCGAGCCCTCGGCGCCGAGGTCGCCCTCGCGCCCGAGCTCCTGGACCTCGCTCAGCCGGCTGGTCGCGCTGTCGAGCAGGGTGAGCGCCTTGGCGTCGGGGGTCGAGGCGACGCCGGTCTCGGCGTCCTCGATCGCCCGCTTGAGCGGGTAGAGCATCTCGCCGGGCAGCGCGCTCTGGGCGGCCACGGCCATCGAGGTCCCGGCGCCGACGAGGGCGAGGCTGCCGATCGCGACGGCGATCCGCCGGTCACGGCGCGGGTTGCGGGCCGGCAGGGCGAGCCGGTCGTCGCTCGCCGGCACCAGCAGGGTGTCGGCGGCGGACATCAGCTCGTCGCGCAGCGACGACACGAACTCCGGCCGCGGCTCGGCGTCCGGGACCGCGCGCAGCGACTCGACGATCGCGAGGAACTCCTCCAGGTGGGCATCACGAGGCGCCCCGGCGGCGGGGGCCTCGACCAGGGAGTCGAACTCCTCGGCGCGTCGTCGCGACGCGAACACCGACGTCATCGGCGGGATCCTGTCTCTTCGCTCGGCTGCAGGGACGTCGCAGGCGGTTCACCCTGCGACATCCGACCCAACGACCCGTCGGCAGGGGAGGTTACGGTCTGGATCAGCGTGGGGCCGGGGAAGTCCGAGGAGAGCCGCGTCACCCTCGCACCCCCTCGGGGAGGAGCTTCGCGAGGTTGCGTACGCCGCGGAGCTGGAGCTGCTTGACGGCGCCGTCGGACCGGTCGAGCACGGCAGCGGTCTCGGCGATGCTCATGCCCTGCAGGAACCGCATCACCAGGCAGTCACGCTGCTCGTCGGGGAGCCGGGTGAGGGCCTCCATCAGGAGCTCGTTGGTGAGCGATGCCAGCACGGCGCTCTCGGGCCCCTCGGTGCTGTCGTCGTGGGCACCCATGTCCTCGGTGGTGACCTCGAGTCGCGTGCGGCCGGCCTTGAAGTGGTCGGTGCAGAGGTTGCGCGCGATGGTCATCAGCCACGCCCCGAAGTCCTTGCCCTGCCACCGGAAGTTGTTCATGGAGCGCAGCGCCCTGAAGAAGGTCTCGGACGTGAGGTCCTCGGCGAGCTGGGTCGAGCGGGTCCGGTAGAAGAGGAACCGGTAGACCGACCCCTGGTAGTGGTCGTAGAGCAGCCCGAAGGCCTCCTTGTCGCCCGTGCGGGCGAGGTCGACCAGCGCGATCAGCCGGGAGCGCTCGGCCTCGTCCACCTCGGAGGAGGTGGCCAGGTCGGAGTCGCCGTAGCTCCCGCCGCCGGGGCCGGAGGAGACCGCGGCCTCGCTGAGCAGCCAGCCGGCCGGGGCCGTGGGCCTGTCGGACGGCGATGCGCCCGCCCAGACCAGAGCGGGCCGACCCTGCTCGAGGAGGGCGGACGCGACTGCCCTGCGCAGGGCGTCGAGCCCGCGCACGACGTCCGTGCGTCCCCACTGCGTGTCGATGATGACCCTCCCGGTCGGCCCCCGAAACCATCCTCATGCTAGGGAAGCAGGAACGTCCGGGGAACCCCTCGGTAACAAAAGGTGGCCCAGACCACAAACGGGCCACACCGGGCCCGATTCAGCCCTCCGGCGCAGCATCTGGTCAGCGCCTCCGGCGCAGGGCAACCCCGGCGGCCACCGCACCCGAGACCGCTCCGGCGGCGGCGCCGACGACCAGGCCGGTGCGGGCCGCCTTGCGTCCGGTCCGGTAGTCGCGGATCCGCCAGCCCTGCTCCCTGGCGTGGGCCCGCAGCCTGCCGTCGGGGTTGATCGCGCAGGGGTCGCCGACGAGGGAGAGCATCGGCAGGTCGTTGAAGGAGTCCGAGTAGGCCGAGGAGCGCGCCAGGTCGAGGCCCTCGCGGGCGGCCAGCGCCTTGATCGCCTCCCCCTTGCCGGGGCCGTGCAGCAGGTCGCCCACCAGGCGGCCGGTGTAGACACCGTCGACGTGCTCGGCGACCGTCCCCATCGCCCCGGTCAGGCCGAGTCGCCGGGCGATGATCTGGGCGATCTCGACCGGGGCCGCCGTCACCAGCCAGACCCGATGCCCCTGGTCGAGGTGGAGCTGGGCGAGCGCCCGGGTGCCGGGCCAGATCCGGTGGGCCATCGCCTCGTCGAAGATCGCCTCGCCGAGCTCCTCCAGCTCGGCGACCGTGTGTCCGGCGATGAACCCGAGCGCCGAGTGGCGGGCGTCGGCGACGTGCTCGGGGTCCTCGACGCCGACCACGCGGAAGTAGGCCTGCTTCCAGGCTGCGCCGAGGATCTCGCGGGTGGTGAAGAAGTGCCGGCGGTGCAGGCCGCGCGCCAGGTGGAAGATGCTGGCGCCCTGCATGACGGTGTTGTCGACGTCGAAGAACGCCGCTGCCGACGGGTCGGCAGGCGTGGAGAGGGCGGTCTCGACCTCGGCGGCCGCGGCAGCGGCCTCGCCCGCCAGCACGGAGCGCTGCTGCAGGTCCGGCGTGCGCCGCGGCCGCTCGGGCGTCATGGGAGGGATCCTAGGAGACGACTCCCACAGCCCGCCCGTTCCCTGCTCCGGGTCCCGGCGCGTGTGCGAGGATCGCCGCCATGCCTGAGCTGCACGACGTCGCGCGGCTGGTGTCGGGTGCGGCCTCGGAGCGGCCGGACGACCCGGCGCTCGTGGCCGCGGGCGAGCGACTCACCTGGGCCGCGCTGGAGGACGAGGTGGCGCGGATCGCGACCGGGCTCGGCCGGGCGGGGGTGGTGGCCGGCCACCGCGTGCTGATCGCGCTCGGCAACCGGCCCGAGCTGGTCACGACGTACCTCGGGGTGTTGCGGGCCCAGGCGGTGGCGGTGCCGGTCAACCCGGCGTCCACGCCCGGTGAGCTGGCCCGGATGCTGGCCGACAGCGGGTCCCGGCTGGCGGTCGCCGACGCCGCGACCCTGCCGGGCGTCCGCGCCGCCGTCGACACCGTGGCCCGAGCGCGGGCCGGTGAGCCGACCGAGCTCGACGACGACCTGGTCGGCCGGTCCGTGCCGACCCGCGTGGTCGTCGTCGACGGTGAGCCGGGAGTCGGCGAGCTCGGTCTCGCAGACCTGCGTGTGCCGGATCCGCAGCCGGTGCCCGCGCTGCCCGACCCGGACAAGCTGGCGGCCCTGCTCTACACCAGCGGCACCTCCGGCCGCCCCCGGGCCGCGATGCTGACCCACCGGGCGCTGGCCTCCAACCTCGAGCAGGTGGCGGCGGTCGAGCCGCCCATGATGCGCGCCGACGACGTGGTCCTCGGCGTGCTGCCGCTGTTCCACGTCTACGGGCTCAACGCCGTGCTCGGGGGCGTGCTGCGCCACGGGTGCACGCTGGTGCTGGCCGAGCGCTTCGACCCGCAGGTCACCCTCGACCTCGTCGAGTCCGAGGGCTGCACCGTGCTCCCGCTAGCCCCCGCCGTCTTCCCGCACTGGCGTGATGAGCCCCGGCTGCGCGAACGGCTGGCGTCGGTGCGCCTGGTCCTGTCGGGCTCCGCGCCGCTGTCCCCCGAGGTGGTCACCGACTTCACCGACCGCACCGGCATCCCGCTCCACCAGGGCTACGGCCTCACCGAGGCGGCCCCCGTGGTGACCAGCACGCTGTGCTCGGAGCGGTGGCAGTCGGGCTCGGTCGGTGCGGCGCTCCCCGGGATCGAGCTCCGGCTCGCCGACACGGACGGAGTCGCGCCCGAGGTCGGGGACGCCGGCGAGATCGAGGTCCGCGGCCCCAACCTGTTCAGCGGCTACTGGCCCGACGGCAGTGGCGGCCCCGATGCCGACGGCTGGTGGGCGACCGGCGACGTCGGGTTCCTCGACGACTCCGGCGACCTGTTCCTCGTCGACCGGGTCAAGGAGCTCGTGATCGTGTCCGGCTTCAACGTCTACCCCGTCGAGGTCGAGGACGTCGTCGCCGAGGTCGACGGCGTCACCGACGTCGCGGTGATCGGCGTGCCCGACGAGCAGACCGGGGAGGCCGTCGTGGCCTACGTCCGCGCGCCCGGCGCCGATCCCGGCGCGGTCGCCGACGCCGTACGGCGGCGGTGCGAGGAGCGGCTGGCACGGTTCAAGCAGCCGAGCCGGATCGAGGTCGTCGACGAGCTGCCCCTGACGGTCACCGGCAAGGTGCAGAAGGGCAGGCTGCGCGGCCTGGAACGGCGACGGGTGCGGGGACTGCTGGAGTGAGCGCGCGGGTCACCTTCTACACCCGGCAGGGCTGCCACCTCTGCGACGTGGCCCGGGAGACGGTCGCGCGGGTCTGCGCCGAGCTGGGGGAGACCTTCGACGAGGTCGACGTCGACGGCGACGAGCAGCTCCGCGAGCGGTTCAGCGACGAGGTGCCGGTGACGTTCGTCGACGGCCTGCAGCACGACTTCTGGCGGGTCGACGAGCAGCGGTTGAGGACGGCCCTGCGCGGTTGACCGGCCCCGGTGGGTGTGCCGAACCTCACCTGTGCTAGCCGGGGGCTCCGCTCGATTTGTTCCCTCGTTCACAAACTCTTACTGTGAACGACGCCGCCAGGTCCTTCCCGGGTTCCCGAGGCCCGAATCCGAGCGGCTGGAAAGCGGAGCGCGTGACCGCCAGGACGTCCACCGAGAGCGCCCGGGACATCCCCGAGGCCACCGTCGCACGTCTTCCCGTCTACCTGCGGGCGCTGGTCACCCTCGCCGACTCCGGCACCACCACCTGCTCCAGCGAGGAGCTCGCCCGCGCCGCAGGCGTCAACAGCGCCAAGCTCCGCAAGGACCTCTCCTACCTCGGCAGCTACGGGACCCGCGGCGTGGGCTACGACGTCGACTACCTGCGCTACCAGATCGCCCGCGAGATCGGGGTGACCCAGGACTGGCCCGTGGTCATCGTCGGCATCGGAAACCTCGGCCACGCGCTCGCCAACTTCTCCGGGTTCCGCAGCCGCGGCTTCCGCGTCGTGGCGCTGCTCGACGCCGACCCGGAGCGGCAGGGCGAGCTCGTGGCCGGCGTCGACGTACGCCCGTTCGACGACCTCGAGGAGATCGTCGGCGAGCAGGGCGTGGCCATCGGCGTCATCGCCACGCCGGCGGTCGCCGCCCAGGCCGTCGCCGACCGGATGGTGGCCACCGGCATCACCAGCATCCTCAACTTCGCACCGACGGTGCTGGAGGTCCCCGACGGGGTGGACGTCCGCAAGGTCGACCTGTCGATCGAGCTGCAGATCCTCGCCTACCACGAGCAGCGCAAGTCCGGCGTCAACGTGACCCCCGACGGTGCGAGGGAGCACGCGTCGTGAGCGTCCTCGTGGTGGGCATCTCCCACAACTCCGCACCGGTCCCGCTCCTGGAGCGGGTCGCGCTCGACGGCGACGGTGTGGCCAAGCTGATCGCGGACGCGCAGGCGTGCGCGACGGTCTCCGAGACCGCCGTCATCGCCACGTGCAACCGGCTCGAGGTGTACGCCGAGGTCGACCGGTTCCACGGCAGCGTCGAGGAGCTCAGCCGGCTGCTGGTCGAGCGGGCGGGCGAGACGACCGAGGCCATGCTTCCTCACCTCTACGTCCACTACGAGGACGGCGCGGTCTCCCACCTCTTCCACGTGGCGGCCGGGCTGGACTCGATGGCCGTCGGCGAGGGGCAGATCCTGGGCCAGACCCGCGACGCCCTCCGCAGCGGCCAGGAGCAGGGCAGCGTGGGGCCCGCCCTCAACGTGCTGTTCCAGCAGGCGCTGCGCGTCGGCAAGCGGGCGCGGGCCGAGACCGGCATCGATCGGGCCGCCCCGACCCTGGTGTCCGCTGCCGTCGAGCGGGTGCTGCCCGAGGGCGTGGCCGGCCGCACCGTCGTGGTGCTCGGCGCGGGCGCCATGGCCGCGCTCGCCACGGCGACCGTGGCGCGCGCCGGGGCCGACGACGTGGTGGTCGTCAACCGGACGCCCGACAACGCCGCACGCGTGGCCGCCGAGCACGGCGCCCGCTCCGCGCCGATGGAGCGGCTCGACGCCGAGCTCGCGAGCGCCGACCTGCTGGTGACCTGCACCGGCGCCGCCGGCGTCCTGGTGGCCGCGGCCCAGCTGCACGCGGCCCGGCCCGACAACCGGCCGCTCGCCGTGGCCGATCTCGCCCTGCCCCACGACGTCGAACCGGCTGCGGCCGAGCTGCCCGGCGTCCACCTGATCGGGCTGGCCGACCTGGCCGAGGAGCTCCGGGAGACCGAGGCCGGCCGTGAGGTCGACGACGTCCGGCGGATCGTGGGCGAGGAGATCACCGCGTTCCTCGGGGCCCGGCGCCGGGCCAGCGTGACCCCCACCGTGGTGGCGCTGCGGTCCATGGCGACCGACGTGGTCGAGGCCGAGATGGCGCGGCTGGTGGCCCGCCGCCCCGACCTCGACGACGAGGCCCGCGAGCAGGTCCTGCACACGCTCCGCCGGGTGGCCGACAAGCTGCTCCACCAGCCGACCGTCCGGGTCAAGGAGCTCGCCAACGAGGCCGGCGCCGTCTCCTACGCCGCCGCCCTCGCCGAGCTGTTCGCGCTCGACCCCGACGCCGTCGACGCGGTGACCCGCCCCGCCGGGGAGGCGCTGCAGTGACCACGACCACCCCGCTGCGTCTCGGCACCCGCGCCTCGGCCCTCGCGACCGCCCAGTCGGGCACGGTCGCCGTCCTGCTGCGCGAGCGGCTCGGCCGCGACGTCGAGCTGGTCGAGATCACCACCGAGGGCGACACCAGCAGCGCCCCGCTGGCCCAGATCGGCGGCACCGGCGTCTTCGTGAGCGCGCTGCGCGAGGCGCTCCTCGACGGCCGGATCGACCTGGCCGTCCACTCGCTCAAGGACCTCCCGACGGCGCCGCCGGCCGGGATCACGCTGGCCGCCGTCCCGACCCGCGAGGACCCGCGCGACGTCGTCGTCGCCCGCGACGGCCTCACCCTCGGCGAGCTGCCGGCTGGGTCCCGGGTCGGCACCGGCTCGCCGCGCAGGGTCTCCCAGCTCCACGCGCTCGGGTTGGGCCTCGACGTGGCCGACGTACGCGGCAACGTCGACACCCGGATCGGCAAGGTCCGCACCGGCGAGTACGACGCCGTCGTGCTCGCCCGGGCCGGCCTGGCCCGGCTGGGTCGGCTCGACGACGCCACCGAGGTGCTCGACCCGCTGCAGATGCTCCCGGCCCCGGGCCAGGGCGCGCTCGCGGTCGAGTGCCGCTCCGACGACCTCGGGCTGGCGGCCGACCTGGCCGCCCTCGAGGACTCCTCCTCGCGCTCGGCGGTCGACGCCGAGCGCGCCGTGCTCGCCACCCTCGAGGGTGGTTGCTCGGCCCCGATCGGGGCCCTCGCCGAGGTGGTCGAGGGCGACGACGGGGACGAGCTGTGGCTCAGGGCGGTCGCCCTGTCCCACGACGGGACCCTCTCGGTGCGGATGTCCGCGTCAGGGGCCCCTGCCGACGCCACCGGCGTCGGTGCCCGCCTCGCCGGCGAGATGCTCGCCGACGGCGCGGCTGAACTCACCGCAGCACCGATGAAGAGGCGACACGCATGACGCGAGGCAAGACCACGTCCACGTCCCAGGCCGCAACCACCACCACCGGGTGGGTGTCGTTCGTGGGGAGCGGACCCGGAGACCCCGACCTGCTCACGGTCCGCGCCGTCGACCTGCTCCGGCAGGCCGAGGTGGTCGTGACCGAGGTGCCCGAGCACGAGCCGATGGTGCGCTCGCTCCTGGGCCTGCCGGCCGCCGACCCCGCCGACCCCGAGGCGACCCCGCTGTTCGTCGACGGCGGGTTCGGCGAGGACGGGCAGCCACTGACCCACGCCGCCCGCGCCAAGGTCGTGGTCCGGCACGCCAAGAAGCACCGGGTGGTGCGGCTGATGGTCGGCGACCCGTTCCTCTACGCCTCCGGCCCCGAGGAGGCGCAGGCCTGCGTCAAGGCGGGCGTCGGCTTCGAGATCGTCCCGGGCGTCTCCAGCATCGGTGCGGTCCCGGCGTACGCCGGCATCCCGCTGACCACCAAGCAGAACCGCGACGTCACCGTCGTCACCTGCGGCGGCAACGTCGACTGGAGCCGCTACGCCGATGACCGGACGCTGGTGCTGCTGTCGGCCGTCGGCTCGATCGGCGACGTCGCCGACGCGCTGGTCGCCGCCGGCCGTCCCGCCGACACCCCGGTGTCGATGACCCGGGTCGGCACGACCACCGAGCAGTCCACGGTCTGCTCGACCCTCGCCGACATCGCTGCCGACGCGCGGGCCGCGCGGATGGAGCCGCCGGCGGTGACCGTCGTCGGCGACGTGGTCGACCTGCGCGAGACCCTGTCGTGGTTCGAGACCAAGCCGCTGTTCGGCTGGCGGGTGCTGGTGCCCCGCACCAAGGAGCAGGCCGGCTCGCTGACCACGCGGCTGCGTGGCCACGGCGCGGTGCCCGAGGAGGTGCCGACCATCTCGGTCGAGCCGCCCCGCAACCCGCAGCAGATGGACAAGGCGGTCCGCGGCCTGGTCGAGGGGCGCTACGAGTGGATCGCCTTCACCTCGGTCAACGCCGTGAAGGCGGTGCGCGAGAAGTTCGAGGAGTACGGCCTCGACGCCCGGGCCTTCTCCGGCCTCAAGATCGCCGCGGTCGGCGACAAGACCGCGCAGGCGATCGCCGCCTGGGGCCTGCGGGCCGACCTGGTGCCGTCGGGCGAGCAGTCCGCCGCCGGGCTGCTCGCGGACTGGCCGCCCTACGACGACGTGCTCGACCCCATCAACCGGGTCTTCCTGCCGCGCGCCGACATCGCCACCGAGAACCTCGTGGCCGGCCTGATCGACCTCGGCTGGGAGTGCGACGACGTGACGGCGTACCGCACGGTGCGGGCCACCCCGCCGCCGGCGCCGACCCGCGACGCCATCAAGACCGGCAAGTTCGACGCCGTGGTGTTCACGTCGTCGTCCACGGTGCGCAACCTGGTCGGCATCGCCGGCAAGCCGCACCCGTCGACGGTGATCGCGGTGATCGGGCCCGCGACCGCGAAGACCGCCGAGGAGCACGGCCTGCGGGTCGACGTACTGGCCCCGAAGCCCGACGTCGAGCTGTTGGTCGACGCGCTGGCCGACTTCGGCGCCGCCCGGCGGGCCGCCATGGTCGAGGCCGGTCAGCCGGTCACCAAGCCGTCGGAGCGCAAGCCCTCCGGCCGTCGCGCCCGGGCGAAGTGACTCGGTCATGACCGAGGGTCCGCTCGAGCCCGTCAGCCGGCCGCTGGTGCGGCCCCGGCGGCTGCGGACCACGCCGGCGATGCGCCGGATGGTCGCCGAGACCGTGGTCCGGCCCGACCAGCTGGTGCTGCCCCTGTTCGTGCGCGAAGGGCTCGACGAGCCGCGGCCGATCGGCTCCATGCCGGGGGTCGTCCAGCACACACGCGACTCGCTGCTGAAGGCGGTCGCCGAGGCCGCCGAGCTCGGGCTCGGCGGGGTGATGCTGTTCGGGATCCCCGCGACCAAGGACGCCGTCGGTTCCGGCGCCGTCGACCCCGCCGGGGTGCTCAACCTGGCGATCACCGACGTGGTGGGCGAGGTGGGCGACGCGCTGACGGTGATGAGCGACCTCTGCCTCGACGAGTTCACCGACCACGGCCACTGCGGCCTGCTCGACGCCGACGGGCGGGTCGACAACGACAAGACCCTCGCGGTGTACGCCGAGATGGCGCGCGCGCAGGCCCATGCCGGCGTCGACATGGTCGGCCCCAGCGGGATGATGGACGGCCAGGTGCGGGTGGTCCGCGAGGCGCTCGACGCCTCCGAGCACACCGACGTGTCGATCCTGGCCTACTCTGCGAAGTACGCCTCGGCGTTCTTCGGCCCGTTCCGCGAGGCCGTCGACTCCAGCCTGGAGGGCGACCGGCGGACCTACCAGCAGGACCCCGCCAACGCCCGCGAGGGCGTCCGGGAGGCGCTGCTCGACGTGGCCGAGGGTGCCGACGTGGTCATGGTGAAGCCGGCCCTGGCCTACCTCGACGTGCTGAGTGCCGTCCGCGCGGCGGTCGACGTCCCGGTGGCGGCCTACAACATCTCGGGGGAGTACGCCATGGTCGAGGCGGCCGCTGCGCACGGCTGGATCGCCCGCGAGCCGGCCATCGTCGAGACGCTCACGTCGATCCGCCGCGCAGGCGCCGACGTGATCCTCACCTACTGGGCCACCGAGGCCGCCCGGCTGCTGCGCTGACTCGCGCGTCGTGGCTACTGGGGGTAGCCCAGGCCCGCCATGCAGGTGTTGAAGCCGGCGAGCAGTCCCAGCGTCCCCAGGTCGGGCAGCTCGGCCGCCGTGGCCCCGACCTCGGTGAGGCACTGCGCCGTGGCTTCGTCCTGGGTCGGCGGGGTGGCCTCCGGCTAGTCCGGCTGTCGGCCGGCGTTTCCGGGCTGTCGGCCGGCGCTTCCGGGGAGTCGGCGGGCGGGGCCGGCGTCTCGGCTCGGTGCCTCGGTCGGTGCCTCGGCTGGGCGCGTCGGTCTCGCCGGCCGGTCTCCGGCGCGGTGCCTCGGTCTCGCCGCTGTCGGCCGGCGGGGTGGTCTCGCCGCCGGGGTCGGAGGGCGCAGCGGTCGCACCGCCCGTGTCACCGGAGCCGTCGTCGCCGGCGCCGCCGTCGTCGCCCCCGGTGCCGGCGCGGGCTGCTCGCCGGCCGGGGTCCTGCCCGACCTCGGCGCCTCGGGGGTCTTCGCCGGCGACCTCGGCCTCGAGGTCGGGCCCGAGCCGACCGATCGTGGTCGAGGAGGGCGGCCTTCTCGGCCTCCGGGCTCATCGGCCAGGCCGAGGGGTAGTGGTGCCGGTGGGGAAGCTGGTGCCGGTGGGGAAGCTGGTGCCGTTGGGGACGCTGGTGAAGTCGCCGTCGAGGTAGGCGTCCATGAAGGAGAGGACGAGGTCGACGTAGTCGTGGGAGTGGTTGTAGCGGTAGACCGCGGCGCGGCGGCCGGGGTCGGTGGAGAGGTCGTCGTTGCCGGAGCAGAGGTAGACGGCGGTGGCGAGGGCGGCGTCGTCGATGTCCTGGGGGTTGCGCTTGCCGTCGTTGTCGCCGTCGACGCCGACGACGGACCAGGTGGAGGGGATGAACTGCATGGGGCCGACGGCGCGGTCCCAGCGGGCGTCGGCGTCGTACTGGCCGGCGTCGGTGTCGCGGATGACGGTGGTGTTGTGGGTGCCGTCGAGGGCGATGCCGTAGATGCCGGGGGTGGCCAGGCCGTCGTCGTCGAGGGTGTTGCCGTTGACGCGGCCGTGGTCGGACTCGACGCGGCCGATGGCGGCGATGAGCTGCCAGGAGATGTGGCAGGTCTTGTCGGCGGCGTTGATGACGGTCTCGGCGCGCTGGTAGGCCGAGAGGGCGGCGTCGGGGATGCCGGAGGCGGAGGCGGAGGCCACGGCGTCGTCGTCGAGGCCCTTGTCGGCGCCGGGGGCGACCACGCCGGGGCGGGACAGGCTGGCCGGCGCCTCGATCGCGTCAGTGGGGACCGCGGGTCCGGAGGTCGAGTCCGGTCGGGCCTCGGAGGTGGGCGCCGAGGCGCCTTCCCACGGTGCACTCGCGGCCAGCAACAGCATGGTGGCCGGGAACATGACGATCGGGTGCCGACCGGACAGTTGTGCAGACATGTGTTGGTGTTGCTCCCCCGTTGCCTCCTCAGGTGCCGTCCTCACCGACACTCCGAGCCCTACCGTCGCGAGAGTACATAACAGATCGGGCGCCCGCCACGGAATGTCTGAACCAGCGCGAAACCCCCGGGGCGAGCGACACGCCGAGACCGGGTGTCAGCCGCCCAGCAGGTCGTTGACGCACTGCGTGAGCTCGTTGACCGAGGTCAGCGGGTCGTCGACCACGCCCTTGGCCAGGCACTTCTCGAGAGCCTCGGCCTCGGTCAGCACGTCGTCGACGGCGCCGCCGCCACCGCCGCCACCACCGGTGCCGGGAAGGTCGGGCACGTCGAGGCCGCCATCGCCCCCGTCGCCGCCGTCACCGCCGTCGTCGCTCGGGGGCGTGACGGTGCCGCCGCCGGTCGTGGTGTCGCCGTCGCCACCACCACCACCGGTGGTGGCGCCGGTGTCGGAGCCGCCGCTGCCGGCCGGCGGGGTGTTCCCGGGTCCGTTGCCCTGGGCGGGCTCGGGGCGGACCGGCTCGGGGGACGGAGCGAAGTAGCCGGAGGAGCTGGTGCCGTTGGGGACGCTGGTGAAGTCGCCGTCGAGGTAGGCGTCCATGAAGGAGAGGACGAGGTCGACGTAGTCGTGGGAGTGGTTGTAGCGGTAGACCGCGGCGCGGCGGCCGGGGTCGGTGGAGAGGTCGTCGTTGCCGGAGCAGAGGTAGACGGCGGTGGCGAGGGCGGCGTCGTCGATGTCCTGGGGGTTGCGCTTGCCGTCGTTGTCGCCGTCGACGCCGACGACGGACCAGGTGGAGGGGATGAACTGCATGGGGCCGACGGCGCGGTCCCAGCGGGCGTCGGCGTCGTACTGGCCGGCGTCGGTGTCGCGGATGACGGTGGTGTTGTGGGTGCCGTCGAGGGCGATGCCGTAGATGCCGGGGGTGGCCAGGCCGTCGTCGTCGAGGGTGTTGCCGTTGACGCGGCCGTGGTCGGACTCGACGCGGCCGATGGCGGCGATGAGCTGCCAGGAGATGTGGCAGGTCTTGTCGGCGGCGTTGATGACGGTCTCGGCGCGCTGGTAGGCCGAGAGGGCGGCGTCGGGGATGCCGGAGGCGGAGGCGGAGGCCACGGCGTCGTCGTCGAGGCCCTTGTCGGCGCCGGGGGCGACCACGCCGGGGCGGGACAGGCTGGCCGGCGCCTCGATCGCGTCGGTGGGGACGGTGCTGCCGTCGGGCAGGGAGGAGGGCCGCACCTGGTCGGCGACCGCGCTCGTGGGCCCGACGCCGACCAACGACGCCGTCACGGCCGTGGAGAGCAGCGCCAGCGGCACGAGGGCTGTGGCCCTCTGGAATCGAGATGCAGACATCTGGATCTTTCTCCCCCTCGGGTCATCCGGCCCGTGCACCCTCCAGCACGCGGACACGCTGACCAACGAGTTCTCCGAGCCGAGGTTACGCGGTGGTAGTCGCTGTGACCAAGGTCGCACACCCCCGCCCCGACGGGGTGGTTCTGGTGCGCTCGGGGACAATGGCGGCGTGCAAGGCTCCACCGATCGATCCGAGGACCTGTTCCGGCGTGCCCGCGCGGTGACGCCGGGAGGCGTCAACTCCCCGGTACGCGCCTTCAACGCCGTGGGAGGCACCCCGCGCTTCATCCGTTCGGCGCAGGGCGCGTGGCTCACCGACGTCGACGGCAACGACTACGTCGACCTGATCTGCTCGTGGGGCCCGATGCTGCTCGGCCACGCCCACCCCGAGGTGCAGGCGGCCGTGGCGGCGGCGGCGGCCCGCGGGACGTCGTACGGCGCCCCGACCGAGCAGGAGGTCGGGCTGGCGGAGGAGATCGTGGCCCGCACCCCCGTCGACACGGTCCGGCTGGTGTCCTCGGGCACCGAGGCGACCATGTCGGCGATCCGGCTGGCCCGCGGCTTCACCGGCCGTGACCTGGTCGTGAAGTTCGCCGGCTGCTACCACGGGCACGTCGACGCGCTGCTGGCCCAGGCGGGCTCCGGGCTGGCCACCCTTCGAGACGCCTCGTCCCTCGGCTCCTCAGGGACCGCCTTGGCGGTGCCCGGCACCCCGGGGGTGCCCGAGCCGGCGACCGCGCTGACGATCGTGCTGCCCTACCACGACCGCGAGGCGGTGACGGCGGCGTTCGCTGAGCACGGCGACCGCATCGCCTGCCTGGTCACAGAGGCGGCCCCCGGCAACATGGGCGTGGTCGCGCCCGAGCCCGGCTTCAACGAGTTCCTCGCCCGCACCTGTGCCGAGCACGGCGCGCTCTTCGTCTCCGACGAGGTGATGACCGGTTTCCGGGCGAGTCGGGCCGGTCAGTGGGGCCTCGACGGCGCGGTCGAGGGGTGGCGCCCCGACCTGATGACCTTCGGCAAGGTGATGGGCGGCGGCTTCCCCGCGGCAGCCTTCGGGGGCCGCGCCGACGTGATGGCGCGGCTCGCGCCGGAGGGGCCCGTCTACCAGGCCGGCACCCTCTCCGGGAACCCGGTCGCGGCCACCGCCGGGCTGACCACGCTGCGGCTCGCGGACGACGGCGTCTACGAGCACCTCACCAAGGCCGGCGAGACGGTCAAGACGGCCGCTCACGAGGCGCTGTCGGCGGCCGGGGTGCCCCACGTCGTCCAGTCGACCGGCACCATGTTCTCCGTGTTCTTCACCGACCAGCCGGTCCGCGACTTCGCGGGCGCCTCCCGTCAGGACACGGCGGCGTTCGCCGCGTTCTTCCACGCGATGCTCGACCGGGGCGTCCACCTGCCGCCGTCGGCGTACGAGGCCTGGTTCCTGTCCGCTGCCCACGACGACCGCGCCGTCGCCGCGGTCGTCGACGCGCTCCCCGACGCGGCCCGGGCGGCCGCCGAGGCGGGACGTGCATGAGCGACGAGACGGTCGTCCACCTGATGCGTCACGGCGAGGTGCACAACCCCGACGGCGTGCTCTACGGCCGGATGGCCGGGTTCCACCTGTCCCCGCTGGGCGTGAAGATGGCGCAGAAGGTCGCCGACACCGTGGGCAACCGCGACATCACCCACCTCGTCGCCTCGCCGCTGGAGCGGGCGCAGGAGACAGCGCAGCCACTGGCGGTCGCCCGCGGCCTCGACGTCGCGATCGACGACCGGGTGATCGAGTCCGAGAACGTCTTCCAGGGCTCCGGCTTCGGTCCGGGTGCCCGGACGCTGCGCAGGCCCAGCTCGTGGCGACACCTCTGGAACCCGTTCCGCCCCTCGTGGGGGGAGCCCTACACCGTGATCGTCGAGCGGATGATGGCCGCGGTCCACGACGCGCGGGACGCCGCCCGCGGCCACGAGGCCGTGGTCGTCTCCCACCAGCTGCCGATCTGGGTCACCCGGCTGTACGCCGAGCAGCGGTCGTTCCTCCACCACCCGCGTCGCCGGCAGTGCACGCTGTGCTCGCTCACCAGCCTCCACTTCGAGGACGACACCCTCCGCCGGGTGACCTACTCCGAGCCGGCCGGCGACCTGATCCCGACCCGCGCGCGGCGTGACCCGTTCTCCGCCGGCGGGGGCCCCGCCGAGGAGCTGTCCTCCTGACGTGCGACACCGGATCCTGCTGCTGCTCCTGTCCGCCTGCCTGCTCGCGCTGTCGGGCTGCACCACGGCGCTCGACAACGCCGGCGACAAGGGCTTCGTCACCGGTGACGGCCAGGTGACCCGGCTCGCGGTCTCCGAGCGTGACGACCCGATCGACTACGAGGGCGAGGACCTCGAGGGCCGACCGCTGTCGCTCTCGGACTACCGCGGGAAGCCGGTGGTCGTCGTGGTCTGGGGCTCGTGGTGCGGGCCCTGCCGCGCCGAGGCACCCGACGTCGTGGCCGCGGCCGAGGACCTCGAGGGTGAGGCCGAGATGGTCGGCCTCGACATCCGCGACCCCTCGACCGCCCAGGCCCAGGCGTTCGTCCGCACCTTCGACGTGCCCTACCGGTCGTTCTACTCACCCGACGGCAAGGCGATGCTGCCCTTCGGCGGCGTCCTGACGCCCAACTCGATCCCGAGCTTCGTGATCCTCGACGAGGAGGGCCGCGTCGCCGCCAGCATCATCGGCCAGCTGCCGTCCCGCGACACCCTGGTCGAGCTCACCCGCGACGTCGCGGGCGGGACCGCCGATGGGTGAGTGGTTCTCCTCGACCGCGGCCTCGGGCTCGCTCGCGCTCGCGATCCCGGTCGCGCTGGTCGCCGGGCTGGTGTCCTTCTTCTCCCCGTGCGTGATCCCGCTGCTGCCGGGCTACCTGTCCTACGCCACGGGGCTGTCCGGCGCCGACCTCGAGCAGGCGCGGAGGGGCCGGATGCTGGCCGGGTCGCTGCTGTTCGTGCTCGGCTTCTCGGTGGTCTTCGTCGCGCTCGGCACGCTCTCCGGCGCGCTCGGCGCCTGGCTGGTGACCTGGCAGCGCGAGATCACGCTGGTGCTCGGCGTGCTGACGATCGTGCTCGGGCTGGCGTTCGCCGGGCTGGTGCCGTGGCTGCAGCGCGACTGGCGGGTCCACTCGGTGCCGTCGGTCGGGCTGGCCGCCGCCCCGCTGCTCGGCCTGCTCTTCGGGCTGGGCTGGACGCCGTGCATCGGGCCGACCCTCGGCGTGATCACCACGCTCTCCATCAACGAGGCCACCGCCGGTCGCGGCGCGCTGCTCTCGGCGTGCTACGCGCTCGGGCTGGGCCTGCCCTTCGTCATCGCCGGGCTCGCCTACCGCCGCGCGCTCGGCGCCTTCGGGTGGGTACGCCGCCACCAGCAGTGGGTGACCCGGGCCGGCGGCCTGATGCTGGTCGCCGTCGGCGTACTGCTCGTCACGGGCTGGTGGGCCGAGCTGGTCACCTGGATCCAGCTGCATCTGGTCAGCAGCTTCGAGACGAGCGTCTGATGGCCGCTGAGCCCGTGGGCCGCCGTTCCGGCGAGCTCACCTTCCGCGAGCTGCTGCGCTGGTCGTGGCGGCAGCTGACTTCGATGCGCACGGCGCTGGTGCTGCTGCTCCTGCTGGCGCTGGCCGCGGTCCCGGGGTCGGTGATCCCGCAACAGGGCGTCGACTCGATCAAGACCGCGCGGTGGCAGGACGACCACCCGAAGCTGACGCCGGTCTACGAGAAGCTCGGGCTGTTCGACGTCTACTCCTCGCCGTGGTTCGCCGCCATCTACCTGCTGCTGATGGTGTCGCTGGTCGGCTGCTTCATCCCGCGGATCGCGGTCTACGTCCGGGCGCTCCGGGCGAAGCCACCGGCCACCCCGCAGCGCCTCGACCGGCTGCCCGACCACGCGTCGTACACCACCGACGAGGAGCCCGGGGCCGTGCTGGCGCGGGCGCGGACCGTGCTGCGCCGCCACCGCGTGGTCGCCCACGACGACTCCGTCGCCGCGGAGCGCGGCTATCTCCGCGAGGCCGGCAACCTGCTGTTCCACGTGTCGGTGCTCGTGGTGCTCGTCGGCTTCGCGGTCGGCAGCCTGTTCGGCTACCGCGGCGGCGTGATCCTGGTCGTCGGCAACGGGATGTCCAACAACCTCACCCAGTACGACGACTTCGACCCCGGCAGCCTGTTCACGCCCGACGACCTCGACGACTTCTACCTCGACGTCGACGACTTCGACGTCGAGTGGCTCACCGAGGGTCCCGCGCGCGGGCAGGCGCGCTCGTTCGTCTCGCACGTGACCTACCAGGAGGGGTCGGGGCAGCCCGAGGACTACGACCTGCGGGTCAACCACCCGCTCGGCATCGGCGACACCGACGTGTTCCTGATCGGCCACGGGTACGCCCCGGTCATCACCATTCGCGACGGCAACGGCGACGTCGCCTACAGCGGCCCCACGATCTTCCTGCCCGAGGACCAGACGTTCCGGTCGATCGGCGTGGTGAAGGCGCCCGACGCCCGGCCGACGCAGATCGGGCTGGAGGGCTGGTTCTACCCGACGTACGCCTTCACCCAGGAGACCGGTCCGCTCTCGGTGTTCGGCCGGGCCGACAACCCCGCCATCTCGATGCTGGTCTACGCCGGCAACCTCGGGATGGACGACGGGTCGCCGCAGTCGGTCTACGCCCTCGACAAGTCGCGGGTCGAGCCGGTGACCAAGCCCGACGGGCAGCCGTTCCGCGTCGACCTGCCGGTGGGGAAGCAGGTGAAGCTCCCCGACGGGCTCGGCACCGTGAGCTTCGACGGGGTGGAGCGCTGGAACAAGATCCAGATCAGCCAGACGCCCGGCAAGTGGGTCGCGCTGACCGGGGTCGTGCTGGCGCTGCTCGGGCTGCTGGGGTCGCTGTTCATCCGGCCGCGGCGGGTGTGGGTTCGTGCCCGTCGCGGGGCGGAGGGCACACTGGTCGAGGTGGCGGTCCTCGACCGGTCTGCCGGCGCCGACGTGGGTGCCGTGCTCGACGAGCTCGTGACCGCCCTCCGGGCCGGCCCCGTCGAGGGACCGGACTCCGCCGACCGTGCCGACCGGAAGGGGCCGACGTGACCGACGCCGCGTGGGAAGGGCTGAGCAACCAGGCGGTCGCCGTCGCCGGGGTCGTCTACTTCCTGGCGATGATCTCCCACCTCGTCGAGCACGCCGCCGCACGCCGGGTCCTCGAGCCGGTCGGCGCGACCGCCGGTGACGAGCAGCCCGGCGGTGCCGTGGCGGTGGCGGTCGACGATGCCCCCGACGTACGCCGCCGGAGGGACCTGTTCGGGCGGCTCGGCTACCTGCTCACCCTGATCGCTGCCGGCGTGCACCTGCTCGCCCTGGTGGCCCGGGGGATGGCGGGCGACCCCAACCGGGTGCCGTGGGGCAACATGTACGAGTTCACGCTGGCGGGCACCTTCGTCGTCGCCGCGCTCTACCTGGTGCTCCACCGCCGTCTCGCGCTCGGCTGGATGGCGCCGATCGTCGTCGGGGTCGTCCTCAGCCTGCTGATGGTGGACGTGATCTGGCTCTACGCGCCGATCGCCCCGCTGACCGAGGCGCTGTACTCACCGTGGCTGGTGATCCACGTCGTGTCGGCGATCGTCGCGACGGGCGCCTTCACCATCGGTGGGATCGCGTCTGTCCTCTACCTGGTCAAGGAGCGCCGCGGCGACCGCGCCGAGACCGGCTACCTCGCCCGGGTGCCCGGCACCGCCGAGCTGGACCGGCTGTCCTACCGGATGCACGCCTTCGGGTTCCCGGTGTGGACCTTCGCGGTGCTGATCACCGGCCCGATCTGGGCCCATCAGGCATGGAGCACCTACTGGAACTGGGACCCCAAGGAGGTCTGGGCGTTCATCACGTGGGTGGTCTACGCGGCCTACCTGCACGCGCGGGCGACCGCCGGGTGGCGGGGCCGCAACGCGGCGATGCTGGCACTGGTCGGGCTGGCGACGCTGTGGTTCAACTTCATCGGGATCAACTTCTTCTCCTCGACGAGCCAGCACTCCTACGCCTCGCCGATGTCGGCGGAGGCGACGCCGTCAGCGCTTGTCGTTCCCGAGCCCGCGCAGGAAGTCGGGGTCGTCGTCGGGACCGCGGGGGCGACGCTTGGGCGGTGAGCCCGGCGAGGTGAGGCCGCGTCGTTCGATGACGCGCACGGTGAGGTAGATCGCCACCCCGATGAGTACCACGAGCAGGAGCAGCTTCATCCCCTCAGGATAGGTCGCCGGTGGTGACCTCGCAGGCGGTCTCTACGCTGGTCGGGTGAAGGAGTTCTGGGTCTACACCGGCCTGAGGGCCGTGCTGTTCCTCGCCACCCTCGCCCTGGTGATCGGGGTGTGGCTGCTGGTCGCCGACGAGGTGCCGCTGCTCTGGCCGATCGTGATCGCGTTCGTGGTCTCCGGCCTGGCGTCGTACTTCGTGCTGCACCGCTCGCGCGAGGCGTTCGCCCGCAAGGTGCAGGGGCGCGCCGAGAAGGCGTCGGCGGCGTTCGACGCGCGCCGCTCGAAGGAGGACGCGGACTAGTCCTTGCCGCGGCGGCCGATCTGGCGCTGGATGCGTGCCTCGTCCTGCCCGGTGATCTTGGCGATCAGGACGACGCGGTTCTTCCAGGCGAGATAGCCCCCGACGACGAGGACGAGCAGGATCAGCCAACCCATGGCGCCAGCGTACGCCGGGCTCAGAAACCCAGGATGTTGTACGGCTCGTCGGGGAGGTCGGCCATCGCCGCGAACCGGGCGACCGCGGACGCGTCGCCCACGACCCGGCCGGCCGCGTGGAGGGTCGTGACGTCCACGCAACCGACCGAGAGCGAACCGAGGGTCTCGGCGTCGACCGTGACGTCCGCGGCCACCTCGGTGCGGGTGACCGCGGCCGCCCCGTCCCGGACGACGACCGCGTAGCGGCCGGCGGCGTGGCCCTGGGCGTCGTCGACCGCGAGCACCACCTCGCCGTCGTCGGTCCAGGGTCGGGCCGCCAGGGTGCGGGGCACGTCGAGCACCCGGACCCACAGGAACTCGAAGCGTTCGGTGAACCTGAGCGCGTTGAAGTCGCGCAACGCCCAGGGCAGCGGGTCGCCCGGCGGGAAGTCGACGTAGCCGACGTGGGTGACCAGGTCCATGTTCCCGAGGAACTCCCACAGCGCGAGCCGGGCGGGCGCGTCGTCGGCGAGGTGCAGCAGGAGCTTGACCTTGCGCTTGTCGCCCTCGCGGCCCTCGTGCCGCCAGAGGACGATGCCGTCGACGGCCTCGCCGGCGGTGAGGTGGACGGCGGCGCGCAGCTTCTTGTCCGGCCCGCCCTCCATCATGCTGAACCGACCGGTGAACAGGGGCTCGTAGAACTGCGGTGAAGCCACCGAGCCGCGGCTGCGACGGTGGAACCGGTCGTGGAGCTCGCGCACCACCGGCCAGGCCTCGCCGGCGTCGAGCAGCTCGACCCGTCCGGGATCGGCGAAGTCACGCAGCCCGAAGCGGGGCCCGGTGGCGAGCTCCACCTCCTGGCCGAACGTCGCCACACCGAACCCGAAGCGGCCGTAGATCGTCGCCTCCGAGGCCGTGAGCGCGGCCAGCGGCAGGTCGTGGTCGACCGCGTCGGCGAGGCAGTCCTGCATCAGCCGGCGGACCAGCCCGCGCCGGCGGTGGGCCGGGCTGGTGGTGACGTCGGTGATCATCCGCAGCGGCAACAGCTCACGCCCGACGTTCAGGGTCTTGTCGAACCACGACGTGGTGGCCACGGCGACGGGGCCGGCGCCGTACGCCTCCTCGGGGAGCCAGGCTCCTCGGCAGACGACACCGTCGGCGGCGACGTGGTCGCGCCACAGCGCCTCGAGCTCGTCGTCGACCACCGGTTGGTGGAAGCCGCGGCGTACTGCCTGCAGCCAGCCCTTGCGCTGCTCGCGCGCGGCGTCGGAGTCGTCGGTGAAGTCGAGGGTGTCGAACCGGTAGTCCACGTCGAGCCACCGTAGTCGGACGGCCTCCCGGGCGCTCCCCGATTACGGCGGTCAGGCGACGAGCAGCGGGGCCGCGACCAGCACCGCCCAGACCAG
This sequence comes from uncultured Actinomycetota bacterium, assembly GCA_963740325.1. Classification (GTDB taxonomy): domain Bacteria; phylum Actinomycetota; class Actinomycetes; order Propionibacteriales; family Nocardioidaceae; genus Nocardioides. The sequence continues at coordinate 105,410 of CAVUDQ010000006.1, read as the reverse complement.
CTCCGCCATCCCGGTCTGCTGCAGCGGTGGCACCAGGGCCGGGCCGGTGGCTCCGGACATCACCGTCCGCACCGCGGGCAGGGCCGGGACGAGGAAGCCGAGACCGAGCACCGCCCACCACGTCGTGGTGGCGGCGACGGCCACCACCGCCGCCGCTGCCGCGACGACGAGCAGCAGGTAGAGGCCGCGGGTGCGCTCCTGACCCAGCCTCACGGCGAGCGTGCGCTTGCCGGCCTCGGTGTCGGTCGGGACGTCGCGCAGGTTGTTGACGACCAGGATCGCGCAGGCGAGCGCGCCGATCCCGACGGCCGCGTAGCCGGCAGCTTCCTCCAGGGTGCCGGTCTGGACGTAGGTGGTGCCGACGACCGCCACCAGGCCGAAGAAGACGAAGACCATCACCTCGCCCAGGCCGAGGTAGCCGTAGGGGCGGTCGCCGCCGGTGTAGAACCACGCCGCCAGGACGCATGCCGCACCGACCGCGACCAGCCACCACGCCGTGGTCGCGGCCAGCACCAGCCCGGCGACTGCCGCCACGCCGAAGGCCGCGAACGCCGCACGCTTCACCGCCGCCGGCTCCGCGGTCCCCGACCCGACGAGCCGCATCGGGCCGACCCGGTCGTCGTCGGTGCCGCGGACGCCGTCGGAGTAGTCGTTGGCGTAGTTGACGCCCACCTGGAGCGCGAGGCTCACCACCAGCGCGAGCAGCGCCTTCCACCACACCGCGCTGTCGACGTACGCCGCGACGCCGGTCCCTGCGAGCACCGGCGCCACCGCCGCCGGCAGGGTGCGCGGACGCGCGCCGGCGATCCAGTCGGAGGTGGTGGGCACGGGTGGGATTCAAGCAGGTGCGCGATCGGGCGCTGCGGGCGACACTGGGGCATGGTTCCCGTCGTGGTGGTCGCGTTGGCCGTGGCGCTGGTGCTGGCGTTCGTGGTGCTCACCATCGTCGGGCAGCGACGACGTGGCGGCTCCTGGGTGCTCGCCGTCCTGTCTGGCTGCTGCTTCCCCGTGGCCTGGATCGGCTGGTACGTCGAGGACGAGCTGCCGCGGGGCGCCTCGGCACCCGCGCCCCGCCCCTGAGCGTGCCTGCAGCCCCGCCGTCAGGAGGCCGGCGGGGTGTGGGGCGGGGTCATGGTCGACCGGGCGGGTCGGGGTCGGGGAGTGCCTCGGTCCCGGAGTGGTCGCGCAGGTAGCGGTGGCCCAGGGGCGAGCGCCAGACGACGACCCCGGGCTCGGGCATGACGTAGCTCCAGCCACCGTGGGTCTTGAGCCGATGGTGGTGCGGGCAGAGGGCGGCGAGGTTGGTGGACTCGGTCTGGCCACCGGCGTCGGGTTCGTCGTGGTCGTAGGGGACGACATGGTCGACCTGGCAGCGGCGGGCGGGGCGGGAACACCACGGGAAGGCGCAGCTCAGGTCGCGCTGGACCACCTGCTCGCGCAGCTCGGCCCCGGGCTCGTAGCCGTCACCACGCAGGTGGGCGGCGAGGTCGAGGACGGGGCGGACGACGACCCGGGTGTGGCTGTCGGCGCACCACCGCATGACTTGGTCGAGCAGCACCTGGCGTTGGCCCTCCTCGAGCCGGGCCAGCGGGTCGAGGGTGAGCGTGCCGGTGTCGTCGGCGGCGGTCGCCGCGAGGTGGACGTGGAGGTCGAGCCGGCGGGCCACGGGCGAGGGACCCTCGGACGTGCCGTGGAGGTCGAGCGCGAGCTGGCGGCGGACCAGCTGACCGAGTGCCTCGGCGCGGCGAGCGTCCAGCGATGCCTCGGAGCCCAGTGCCCGGAGCGACTGCGCGCCCAGGCGCACGGCGTGGTCGAGGTCGAGGGCGTCGGCCAGGTCGAGCTCGGCCTCGACCCGGACGGTGCCCGCGTAGGCGACGTCCTGGTCGTGGACCGTCACGTGGCGGGCGTCCGGCACCGCGGGCGCAGGGTCGTCGGGATGCTCGGCGGGGGTCGGCAGACCGGTGCGGGCGATCGCCTCGGCGACCAGCCGGTCGACAGCGGCGGGACCGGTCCGGTGGGCGAACGGCGCGACCATCCGGTCGACGTACGCCGCGGCCTCGGGAGCCAGGTCGGCGTGGATGGTGGTCTCCGCCACCCGCCGAGCCCGCCAGGCCGGCAGGTCACCGGCGTGGACCCGGCGCCACAGCCGCGGCAGCCGGTGGCGCAGCTCGAGGGCGTGGCCGATCAGCCGCTTGGCTGAGGTCGTCGACGCGCCGAGGGCGGCGCCGAGCTCGGCGGCGCAGAACTCCGCGACCAAACGGGCAGCCCTCGCCCGCGATCTGCTCCTCGGCCTCGCGGCCGCGCACCCAGAACGTCGCCGCGTCGTGGATCGACTCCGGCGGGTGGAGGTCGGCCCACTCGGCCGCCGCCAGCAGCAGCCGGGCCTCGGCTGCGTCGGCGGCCGCCCTGCCCGCACCGTCGCCAGCACCGAGGCGGGCGTGACGCCCTGCTCGACGGTGGCCGACGTTTCGATCATGTGTTCGATTCTAGGAGTGACCACCGACACTGACCGTCTCCCGCCGGGATGGGTCGCGTGACGTGTGCGTCCGGATGGTGTCGACGCCGCCCGCGAAGGTGGCCGTGCCGCCTCTTCACGGCGACGGCTCTCGGATGCCTTGTTGCCCCGACGACCCAGGCGTACCGTCGAGCGGTCGGGGGTTCCCGTGCACCGCCATCAGGGCCCTGTCGCCCCCGGCTCGACGCCGGCCGCCACATCGGGGTGTCGCATCACCCGGCCGTGAGGTGTCGCTCGGGCCGGCATGTCTCACGCCCCGGTGCGGTGGATGCTTCGCCGCCCGTACGGCGTGCCGCGTGGCCGGCAAGGGGGAGGGACTCGCGATGCGACAGCTCGTGGCAGACCTGGTGCGCCTCGGACGGTTCACGCCGGTGGCGCCGTACCAACGCCTCGCCTACGTGTGCGCGGCGCTCCTCGTGGCCAGTGGCCTCTTCCACGGTGTTGTCTTCCTGGTGGACGGCGGGTCGTGGGAGGGGCCGGTGTCGTGGCGCAAGCCGATCGTCTTCGGACTGTCCTTCGGGATCGCGCTCGCGACCGTGTCCTGGGTGCTGGGGTTCCTGCGACCCCGGCGCTGGGCGGGCTGGCTGGTCCTGGGGCTCTATGCCTTCGCCGCGGTCGGCGAGGTACTGCTCATCTCGATGCAGAAGTGGCGGGGTGTCCCCTCGCACTTCAACGAGGACACCCCCTTCGACGGAATGGTCTTCTCGCTCATGGGCATGCTGGTCACGCTGGTGGCGGCGCTGACCGTGGCCGTCACCGTGTGGGCCCTGTTCCGCATCGATGCGCCCGCCAGCCTGGCGCTGGCGATCCGGGCCGGGCTGGTCCTGATGCTCGTCAGCCAGATGGTCGGCGTGCAGATGATCGCCGAGGGAGGCAACACCTTCGGAGCCGAAGGGGCGTTGAAGGTCCCGCACGCCGTGACGCTGCACGCCGTCCAGGTGCTTCCGGCGCTGGCGCTCCTGCTGCTGACCTCGGACTTCCTCGAGCGGCGTCGGGTCGAGATCGTCGCCGTCGGAGCCGTCGGCTACGCCGCCCTGATCGCGTCCACCGCGGTGCAGGCCTACTCCGGCCGCGCCCCGCTGGACCCGGGTCTCGTCTCGACCCTGCTGGCCGTCCTGGGCCTCGGGTTGCTGGCGGTGAGCGCGGCGTTCGCGCTGCGCGGGGTCGCGGCCCGGACGCACCCACCCGTCAGCGGAGGTCCCGCGGCAGCGCCGCGGGCCCCGTGACGGTCACCCCACGCCTCCTTCGAGACAGCCGGCATGGTCGCGCAGGCAGCGGATGCCCTCCTGGGGGCCGGTCTCCGTCCGTTCGATGCCGGGCGTGACCACTGACAGCCGCGGGGGCCTGGCCAGTCGTCCACACGTGGTTTCGAGACAGGCGCTGCGCGCCCTCCTCAACCACCGACGCGACGCTCGCGCGTGGTGGTGCGTGGCTTCCCCGGCCACCGAGGCGCCGCCCTGCCACCGCCAGGGGGCGCCGGATAGCGTCCCCTCCATGGAGCCCCTGCGCGTCGCCGGTCCGCCGGCGGAGGTGGTGACGGCCCTGCGGGGCTGGCTCGACGCCGACGAGCCGCCGCCGCTCCTGGTGGAGACGTCGGGCTCGACAGGGACGCCGAAGCGGGTGCTGCTGTCGCGCCGGGCGGTGCTGGCGAGCGTGGCCGCGACCGAGCGCCGGCTCGGCGGCCGGGGTCGCTGGGCGCTGGTGCTGCCGCCGACGTACGTCGCGGGGATCCAGGTCGTGGTGCGCTCGCTGGTCGCCGGCCACGAGCCGGCCCTCGACGGGTGGGCCGACGCGGCGTACACCTCCCTGGTCCCGACCCAGCTCCACCGGCTCCTCGACGACGCCGACGACGTGGCGGCCCTCGCCGGCATGGAGGCGGTGCTGCTCGGTGGTGGCCCGGTCGGCCCCGCCCTGCGGGCCCGGGCCGAGGCCGCGGGCATCCGGGTGGTCGCGACCTACGGCTCGGCGGAGACCGCCGGCGGCTGCGTCTACGACGGCTACGCGCTCGACGGGGTCGGCCTGGCCCTGGGCGACCGCGGCCGGATCCGGATCGCGGGCCCCACCCTCTTCGACGGGTACGACGGTGACCCGGCCGCGACCGACGAGGTGCTGCTCGACGGCTGGTTCCTCACCTCCGACGCCGGTCGGCTCGACGAGGACGGCCGGCTGCACGTGCTCGGGCGGATCGACGACGTCGTGGTCAGCGGTGGTGTCAACGTGCCGACGCCGGCGGTGGCCGCCCGGCTGCGCGAGCACCCCGCGGTGACCGACGCCGCGGTCGTCGGGGTGCCCGACGACGAGTGGGGACACCGGGTCGTCGCGTTCGTCGTGGGGGCCCTGGACGTCGCGACGGCCCGCGACTGGGTGGCCGACGTACATCCGCGCTCCTGGGCGCCCCGCGAGGTCGTGGGAGTCGACGCGCTGCCGCTGCTGCCCAACGGCAAGGTCGACCGGCTGTCGCTGCAGAGCAGGGCGGCCGCCCGATGAGGGTCTGGTCGGTCCCGATGACCACGCGGTTCCGCGGCATCACGGTGCGCGAGGGGGTGCTGGTCGAGGGCGAGGCCGGCTGGGGCGAGTGGAGCCCCTTCGTCGAGTACCCGCCCGAGGTCGCCGAGCCGTGGCTGCGCGGCGCCGAGGAGGCGGCGGCGGGTGACTGGCCCGCGCCCGTCCGCGACCGGGTCCCGGTCAACGTCACCGTCCCCGCCGTCGACCCGCAGAGCGCCCACCGGATCACCCGCGAGGGCGGCTGCCGGACCGCCAAGGTCAAGGTCGCCGAGCCCGGGCAGGCGCTCGCCGACGACGAGGCCCGGCTCGAGGCGGTGCGCGACGCACTCGGTCCCGAGGGCGTGATCCGGGTCGACGCCAACGGCGCCTGGGACGTCGACACCGCTGCCCGGTCGATCGCCGCGCTCGACCGGGCGGCGGGGGGCCTGGAATACGTCGAGCAGCCGTGCCCGACGGTCGAGGACCTCGCGGCCGTGCGGAGGCGGGTCGACGTCCGGATCGCGGCCGACGAGTCGATCCGCCGGGCCGCCGACCCCTACCGGGTCCGCGACCTCGCGGCCGCCGACGTCGCCGTCCTGAAGGTGCAGCCGCTCGGCGGGGTCCGGGCCTGCCTGCGCATCGCCGACGACATCGGGCTCCCGGTGGTGGTGAGCTCGGCGCTGGAGAGCAGCGTCGGCATCGCGGCCGGCGTCGCCCTGGCCGCCGCCCTGCCCGACCTGCCCCACGCCTGCGGGCTCGCCACGGTCCGGCTGCTCGTCGACGACCTGGTGACCGAGCCGCTGCTCCCGGTCGACGGCGCACTCCCGGTCCGTACGCCGACCGTCGACCCCGCGGCCCTCGACCGGCTCGCGGCCCCGCCAGACCGGGTGGCCGCGTGGGAGGCCCGGCTGGCCGACGTACGGGCGCTGCGGCAGGATCACCGCTCGTGACGACCGACGCGACCACGCTGGCCCGGGCCGTCGTCGCCGCCCTCCTCGAGGCGGGGGTGCGCGAGGTGGTGCTGGCCCCGGGCTCCCGCAACGCCCCGCTGGCCTTCGCGGCCCACGATGCCGCCGAGGCCGGGCTGCTCCGGCTGCACACCCGGGTCGACGAGCGCACGGCCGGGTTCCTCGCGCTCGGCCTCGCCCGCAACCGGGGCGCGGCGGCCGTCGTCTGCACCTCCGGCACCGCCGTCGCCAACCTGCACCCCGCCGTCCTCGAGGCCGCCCACGCCGGTGTCGCGCTGGTGGCCGTCACCGCCGACCGCCCCGCCCGGCTGCGCGGCACCGGCGCCAACCAGACGACCGACCAGGTCGGCGTGTTCGGGCCGCTGGTGCCGACCACCGACCTCGCCGACGTACCCGTGCCGCTGCTGCTCGACCTCGGCCCGACCCACCTCAACGTGCAGCTCGACGAGCCGCTGGTCCCGGCCGACCGCTGGGACCCCGACGTGGTCCCCGGCGAGCCGCCGCAGCCGATCCGGCCGATGATCCACGAGACGGTCGCGCTGGGCCCGCGGACGGTGGTGGTCGCCGGCGACGACGCCGGACCGCCCGCGCGGGTCCTCGCCGAGCAGGCAGATTGGCCGTTGCTCGCCGAACCCAGCAGCGGCTCGCGCACCGGCACGCACCCGATCCGCACCTACCGGCTGCTGCTCGACGGCGACCTGGGCCGACGGGTGGAGCGGGTCGTCGTCTTCGGCCACCCGACCCTCTCCCGGCCGGTGACCAGGCTGCTCGCCCGCGACGACGTGAGCGTCCTCGACGCCGGCACCAAGGGCGTGTGGCACGACCGGCCGTTCCCGGTCGCCGACCGGTTCCTGTCCGGCCGGCCGGCCGTCGAGGAGGCCGACGACCCCGCATGGCTCGAGGAGTGGCGGGCCGCCGACGCGTCGGTGTCACGACAGCTCGACCGGCTCCTGGCGTCGGAGCCGGACCTGACCCCGCACGAGGTGGCGGGCGCGGTCAGCCGCGCGCTGCCGCCCGAGGGGCTGCTGGTCGTGGGGGCCTCCAACCCGATCCGCGACCTCGACCTGATGGTGGCGCCGTACGCTGTCGGCGACCGCCGCAAGGTGCTGGCCAACCGCGGCCTGTCCGGCATCGACGGCACCGTCTCGACCGCGATCGGGGCCGCCCTCGGCCGGCCGCGCAGCAGCCGGGCCTTCGCGCTGGTGGGCGACGTGACGTTCCTCCACGACGCCAACGGCCTGGTGCTCGGGCCGCGCGAGGAGCGACCCGACCTCACGATCGTCGTGGTCAACGACGACGGCGGCTCGATCTTCGCCACCCTCGAGCAGGGCGCCGAGGCGTACGCCGACCGCTACGACACCCTCTTCGGCACCCCCCACGGCGTCGACCTCGCGGCCCTCTGTGCCGCGACCCGCACACCCCACTGGCGGGTCGGGAGCCTGCCCGAGCTTGAGCAGGCGCTGGCGGCGCCCAACGGTGGCATCGAGGTGGTCGAGGTCCGGGTCCGGCGCGACAACCGCCGCGAGCTCGACCAGCGGATCCGCGCGCTGACCCCCTGACGCTGGCGCGAGCGCTCGAGCGAGTCCCCGAGTTCGCGATCTCCGAGTCACCGACCTACGTCGCGCGTGGTGTGTCCGCGCTCGCGGCCGCCGGCGACGCGGCGCACTGGTCCGGTGAGGTGGCAGCGCCCGGCAGCTCGCCGACGCCTACGGGGTCACCGACGTCGACGGCAGCCGGCCCGACTGCTTGGGGCCACCTCGCCAGGTTCGGCTGGGGCCACGGCGGCGAGGAGGGCCTCGCCCGGATCCCGGAGTTCCGGTGAGCCGGTCTCACTCCCCGGGGCGCACCAGCCCACGCTCGTAGGCGAGGACGACGGCCTGCACCCGGTCGCGCAACCCGAGCTTGGCGAGCACGCGTGCGACGTGGGTCTTCACGGTCTGGATGCTCACGTAGAGCTCGCCCGCGATCTCCGCGTTGGACTTCCCCCGAGCCACGAGGTCGAGCACCTCGGCCTCGCGCTCGGTGAGCAGGTCGTAGCCCTCCGGGGGTCCCTGTCGCCCGGCCCGGGTGAACTCCTCGATCAGCCGGCGGGTGATCCGGGGCGCCAGCAGCTCCTCGCCGCGGGTGACGGCGCGGACGCCGTTGACCAGCTGCTCGCTGGGGGCGTCTTTCAGCAGGAAGCCGCTCGCGCCCGCCAGCAGCGAGTCGTAGACGAGCTGCGAGCGGTCGAAGGTCGTGAGCATCACCACCCGAACCTCGGGGACCGACCCGGTGATCCGGCGAGTCGCCTCGATGCCGTCGAGGCCAGGCATCCGGATGTCCATGAGCACGACGTCGGGACGGAGTCGGTGGGCGAGATCCACAGCCCCCGCCCCGTCGCTCGCCTCGCCGACGACCTCGAGGTCCGGCTCCGCCGCCAGGATCATGCGTAGCCCGGCCCGCACCAGCTCCTGGTCGTCCGCCAGCAGGACCGTGGTCACGTGCCCTCCTCAGGGATCTCGGCGACGACGACGAACCCGCCCCCGGTGAGCGCGCCCCAGCCGAGGGTGCCACCTGCCTCGGCGACGGCTTGCGCGAGCCCGGCGAGGCCGGTGCCACTCCCCGCCACGACCGGAGCTGTGGGGCTGCCGCGGTCGGTGACTTCCACCCGCAGGGCGCTGCCGGCCCGGGTCACGCTGACCTCTGCCGACGCCCCGGGGGCGTGCCGGGCGACGTTCACGATCGCCTCCCTCACGACCCGGAACGCGAGCGACGCCGCGGGGCCGGTCGGGGCAGGGACCGGCTCGGTGACCCCGACGTCGATGCCGACCCGGCGGCCGACCGCCGCCAGCCGTGAGGGCTCCAGCGGTCGTGGGCTGGTCTCGATCGCGTCCAGTCCGTCCCGGAGCTCGGCCACGCTGCTCGCCGCAGTGGTGGCGATGGTGCGCAGCACGGCGCCCGCGTCATCACCCGTACGTCGCTGCGCGCCCGCCTGCAGGCAGACGATCGTCATCGCGTGGGCGACGGTGTCGTGCAGCTCGCTCGCCAGCGCCTGCCGTTCCCGGGCCGTGGCCAGCCGGGTGGCCGCGCCGTGGCGGCGCTCCAGCTCGGCCACGACCTCCTCGGTCCGCCGAACCCGGTCCTGCCACCCGGCGCCGAGGCGTCCCACCAGGACCGCCGCGACCGTCCACACGAGCACGATCCACCCCGGGTCGCCGGCGACGTCGTCGTCCGCGAGCCCCGACACCCGCTCCATCACCACCGTGCCGGTGGCCGCGAGCAGCCAGCCTGGGATCCACCACCACGACCGACACCAGGCGCCGACGCTGTAGAAGACGATCACCAGGACCGCCACCCCCGTGACGGTGGCAGGCAGGGGGGTGAGCCAGGTGCTCATGGCGATGCCCGCCAGGAGCGACGCGGCGACCGCGAGGATCGGCCGCGAGCGTCGGAGGACCAGGGGTGCCGCGACCAGGAGGGCCGCCAGGACGTTGGCCCAGAGCGGTCCGCGGGCCAGGGGGTGCACCGTGGTCTCGACCGCGACGGCCGCGCCGAGCGCGCACGCGAGAGCCACGTCGAGCCGCGACGGGCGCGGCGGTACTCGGGTCTCCCGCTCGGGACCGGCTGGGGGTGGCTCCGGCGTCGCGAGCGACCCGAGGGCGGTGCGGAGCTCGTCGAGGACGCCGCGGGCCTCCGACTCGAGGACGGCGAACGCGTCGGGGTCCGTGGAGCGCTCCGCGCCCTCCGCCCGGAGCGCGATCCCGGCGATCCGCTCGGCGAGCTCGGCGTGCACCTGCTGGTGGATCCGGTTCTGCTCCTCCAGCCGGGCCGCGGCCACGTCGACGCGTAGCTGCTCGTCGAGCTCGGCCGCCAGTCGCTGCAGGCGTTGCACCTGGGCGGCGCGCAGGGTGACCGCGGCACCGGCTCCGGCCGCCCCGCCCACGACCACCGCGAAGAAGACCGTGTCGTCGAGCCAGTGGTAGGTCCGCTCGTACAGCTGGTTCACCACCACCAGGGAGGTCATCGCGAGCAGCACCGACACCGCCGCCGGGACCCTCGGCAGCCACGCGCCGGCGGCGTAGCCTCCGACCACCGCCAGCAGCAGGAGCAACGGTCCGTCCAGGTACCAGTCCCAGCCCACGACCAGGGCGAGCACGGGCGCGACCGTCGCCAGGGCGATCAGCGCGGCAGCGGCGGACGTGCGGGACACGGGGCAGAGCCTAGGGACCGGGCACGTCGCCGCACATCACTCCGCGGAGTGACGCCTCCGGGCCCGCCGGTCGGACAGGGTCCTCGCCATGAACTCTTCACGCATCGCCTTCATCGCCGCGGTCACCGCGGTCGTCAGCTGGACCCTCAAGGCCGTGGCCATCGGCACCGCCGGGGGCCTGGGCCGGAGCCCCTTCGAGGGGCCGCTCTTCTTCGCCGGCCTGATCTCCTTCGTCGTCGCCTCGGTCGCGGTCGGCGTGGCGCTCACCCGGGGCCGCCCCGGGTGGGTCCGGGTCGTGACCGGGGTGGTCGTCGCGCCCGTCGTCGGCATCGGCTTCACGATGGCCATCGACGCCCTGGTCGGTGCCCTGCAACCCGCGAGCCCGCTGCGCCACTGGGTGTGGACCGAGGTCAACCTGTGGGCCGTCGCCCTGGCCGTCCTGGCCCTCACCCACGCCGTCCGCGGGCGGGAGGCCACGCCCCGGAGCGCCTAGCCGGACCTCGCGCGCCGGTGGTCGCCGGGACCTGGCCGATCCGGCGCCGCGGGGCCCACGTCGAAGGCGACGACCAGTCTTCCCACCAGCCCCGCGGCGTCGAACCGCAACCGCATCGTCCCCGTGCCGCCGCTCTCGACCCAGCGGAACGGCGCGACCGCCTCGTCGCCGTCCAGGGTCACCGCGCCGGTGAGCGCCAGCGGCTCGCCCGGCGGGTCCGCGGCGTACGCCGCCGCGATGGCCGCCCGGCCCACGAACGGTCCGGCGGGCACCCCGACGAACACCATCTCGGCGTCCTCGGCGAACCGCTGCGAGAACGCCTCCCAGCCTCCCGCGGCGACGGCGTCGCCGAACGCGGCGACGTGGCGTTCCACCTGCTCACCGTCCACCATCCGTGGAGTGTAGGAGTCCGCCTTCCCCACCCCGGCAGAATGAGCCCGTGGAGATCGCGATCCTCCTGGTGGCGCTCGCCGCGGTGGTCCTCGCCGGGACCGCGGTGGCGGGGCGGATCGGGTTCCCGCCACCCCTGCTGCTGGTCGCGGTCGGCGTGGTGGCGTCGATGCTGCCGTTCGTCCCCACCATCGAGCTCAGCCCGGAGGTGGCGCTGTTCGGCCTGCTGCCCCCGCTGCTCTACGCCGCCGCACTGCAGACGTCGCTCGTCGACTTCACGGCCAACCGCCGACCGATCCTGTTGCTCTCGGTGGGCCTGGTGGTCTTCACCACGGTGGGTGTCGCGGCCGTGGTGCACGCGCTGCTTCCCCTCCTGGGGTGGCCGATCGCGTTCGCCATCGGCGCGGTCGTCGCGCCCCCCGACGCCGTTGCGGCGACCGCGATCAGCCGGCGCATCGGGCTGCCCCGCCGCATCGTCACCATCCTCGAGGGCGAGTCGCTGCTCAACGACGCCACCGCGCTGGTGTCGCTCCGCACCGCGATCGCCGCCACGGCCGGGACGGTCGGCGCCCTGGAGGTCGCCGGCGAGTTCGCGCTGGCCGCCGTCGGCGGGGCGGCGGTCGGCGTGCTCGCGTTCCTCGTCGTCGCCAAGGTCCGGCGCCGGGTCACCGACCCGGTCCTCGACACCGGCATCTCGCTGGTCGTCCCCTTCGCGTCGTACGTCGTCGCGGAGCTGATCCATGCCTCCGGGGTCATCGGCGTCGTGGTGGCCGGGCTGCTGCTCGGGCACAAGGCACCGATCCTGCAGACCGCCCAGTCACGTCTCGCCGAGCGCACCAACTGGCGCACCGTCGCCTTCGTCCTGGAGAACACGGTCTTCCTGCTGATCGGGCTCCAGGCCGAGTGGATCCTGCAAGGGGTCGCGGACAGCGAGGTCGCGCCGGGGGTCGTGACCCTGCTGTGCGTGGCGACGCTGGTCGCGGTCATCGTGCTGCGGATGGTGTGGGTGCTCGTCACCGGCCAGCTGCTCCGGCGCCGCGCCCAGGACCGGCCGCCGATGTCGTGGACGGTGCTCGTGGGCTGGGCCGGCATGCGCGGGGTGGTGACCCTCGCAGCGGCCTTCGTCATCCCGGAGAGCGTGGACTACCGCGAGATCCTGCTGCTGGTCGCGTTCACCGTCGTGGCCGGCACGCTGCTGCTCCAGGGACTGACCCTGCCGTGGCTGGCGCGCCGGCTCGCCGTTCCCTCCCCGGACCCGGCCGAGGACGCCCTGGCGCGCGCGACCCTGCTCCAGCAGGCCTCGAAGGCCGGCTTCGCCGCGCTCAAGGAGGCGGAGTACGACGACCGCCACGGCGTGATCGAGACGGTCAAGCGCCGGGTCGAGCAGCGCAACTTCGCCGCGTGGGAGCAGCTCGGCCCCAACCGGGACGACGAGACGCCGAGCGAGCAGTACACCCGGCTGCGGCGGCTGATGATCGACGCCGAGCGGGCCCGGGTCCTGCAGGTCCGCAGCGAGGGCGTGGTCGCCTCCGACGTGGTCGCCGAGGTGCTGCTGATGCTCGACGTCGAGGAGTCGATGCTGGACGCAGCGTCGCGCTCCCGCGAGGAGCTCAAGGCCGGGGTCGTCGGGGAGCTGAGCCGGCGGGCCGACGACTGCCCCGACCTGGAGGCGCACCCCCGGGTGGTCGTCCCCGAGGGCAGCGAGTGTCTCGACTGCATCGCGCAGGGCCTGCGGTGGGTCCACCTGAGGCAGTGCCTGTCGTGCGGCCGGATCGGGTGCTGCGACTCCTCACCGGGCCGACACTCGTGGCACCACTTCCGGGAGACCCGTCACCCTGTCGTGCAGTCCGCCGAGGTCGACGAGTCGTGGCGGTGGTGCTTCCTCCACCACCTCACCGGCTGAGGTGGTCGGTCAGCTCGGGTCGTAGAGCGCCGCGTACGGCGAGTCCGGATCGGCGCCGTCGGCGTGCTCCTCGATGAGCTGCGCCTCGACCTCGTGGGCCTCGACCTCGCCCGCGGCGATCTGCTCGGCCCAGTGGCAGGCCACCCGGTGCCCGGGCGTGACGCCGTCGATCTCCACGACCCGCAGCTGCGGCCGCTCCTCGTCGCACCGGGTCGGCTGCCGCCACGGGCAGCGGGTGTGGAAGCGGCAGCCCCTGGGCGGGTTGGAGGGTGAGGGCAGGTCGCCGGTGAGCAGGATCTGCTCGCGACGGTCCTCGACGACGGGGTCGGGCACCGGCACGGCCGACATCAGCGCCCGGGTGTAAGGGTGCAGCGGCGTGTCGTAGAGCTCGCCGGCCTCCGACTCCTCGACCAGCCCACCGAGGTACATCACGCCGATCCGGTCGCTGATGTGGCGCACGACAGCCAGGTCGTGGGCCACCACGAGGAACGTCAGGCCGAACTCGTCCTGCAGCTCCTCGAGCAGGTTGAGCACCTGGGCCTGCACCGAGACGTCGAGCGCGCTGACCGGCTCGTCGGCCACGATCAGCTGCGGGTCGACCGCCAGTGCCCGGGCGATGCCGATGCGCTGCCGCTGGCCGCCGGAGAACTCATGCGGATACTTGGTCAGCGCAGCCGGGGGCAGGCCGACGGCGCCGAGCAGCTCCTTGAGCCGGGCCTTCGTCTGCGCCTTGTCCTGGTCGAGGTCGTGTGCGCGCATTCCCTCGACGAGCAACGACTCCACCGACTGACGCGGGTCGAGGCTGGACATCGGGTCCTGGAAGACCATCTGCATGTGCTGCCGCTTGCGCCGCAGGGTCTCGCCCTTGAGGCTCGCGATGTCCTCGCCGTCGAAGAGCACGGTGCCCTCGGTCGGCGTCTCGAGGTTGAGGATCGCGCGGCCGAGCGTGGACTTCCCGCAGCCGGACTCTCCGACCAGGCCGTAGGTCTCCCGGCGACGGATCTGCAGGTCGACGCCGTCGACGGCGTAGACGTAACCCACCGTCCGGTCGAAGACGACGCCGCTCTTGATCGGGAAGTGCATCTTGAGGCCGCGGACGTCGACGAGCACGTCGTCGGCGGTCGGGGCCTCGTGCCTCGCGGTCTCCTGCTCGGTCACGGGGTCACCTCCACCGGGTTGAAGCAGCGCAGGCCGCGGCCGCCGTGCTCGATCTCCCACCGCGGCGTCTTCTCGGTGCACACGTCGAGCCGGTGGGGGCAGCGCGGCGCGAACGCGCACGACGACCCCCACGGCAGGTTGTCCGACACCGAGCCCGGGATCGGGTTGAGCTGCTCACCGCGCGGTGCGTCGAGCCGTGGGATGGAGTGGAGCAGGCCGGCGGTGTAGGGGTGACGAGGCTGGGCGAACAGCGAGTGCCGGTCACCGCGCTCGACGATGCGGCCCGCGTACATGACGTTGACCTCGTCGCACAGCCCGGCCACCACCCCGAGGTCGTGGGTGATCATGATCAGCGCGGTGCCGGTCTCCTGCACGAGCTCCTTGAGCAGCGCGAGGATCTGGGCCTGGATCGTCACGTCGAGCGCGGTGGTCGGCTCGTCGGCGATCAGCAACCGCGGTTCACAGGCCAGGGCCATCGCGATGAGCGCCCGCTGCCGCATGCCGCCGCTGAGCTGGTGGGGGTAGTTCTTCAACCGGGCCCGCGGGTCGGGGATGCCGACCCGGTCGAGCAACTCCTCGGCCTTCGGCATGGCCTCCTTGCGCCTCATGCCGCGGTGCCGCTCCATCACCTCGGTGACCTGGACGCCGATCGAGACGACCGGGTTCAGCGACGACAGCGGGTCCTGGAAGATCATCGCGATGTCGCGGCCGCGCCGGTCGCGCATGTCCTGGGGGGACAGGCCGAGCAGGTCGACGCCCTCGTAGACGGCCGAGCCCTCGACCGTGTTGCCCCGCTCGGGCAGCAGCCCCATGAGCGCCAGCGACGTGACCGACTTGCCGCACCCGGACTCGCCGACCAGCCCGACGGTCTGCCCGGCGCGGACCTCGAACGAGACGCCGTCGACGGCCGTGAACGGCTCCTCGCCGTGGCGGGTGAAGGTCACCCGCAGGTCCTCGACGGACAGCAGCGGTCCGTGTCCCTGTGCGCGGGACGGCTGGAGAGCCGTGGTCGTGGTGGACATCCGGGTCACCTCCGGGTCTTCGGGTCGAGGGCCTCGCGCAGCGACTCGCCCATGAGCGTGAAGCCGAGCGCGACCACGATGATGCACGCCGCCGGGTAGAAGGCGAGGTGCGGGTTGTCGTAGATGAACTCATCCGCTCCAGCGAGCATCTGACCCCACTCCGGGTTGCGGTCGTCGGGGTTGCCGAGACCCAGGAACGACAGCGCTGCCGCGTCGATGATCGCGATCGCCAGCACCAGGGTCGCCTGCACGATGACCGGCCCGAGCGCGTTGGGCACCATGTGACGGAACACGATCGCGCTCTTCTTGACCCCGAGCGCCCGGGCGGCGAGCACGTGGTCGGCGGATCTCTGGGCGAGCATCGACCCGCGGAGCAGTCGCGCGAAGATCGGCACCTGGATCACCGCGACCGCGATGATCAGGGTGGTCTGGTTCGGCCGCGGCGCCAGGGCGGCGATGGTGAAGGCGAGCAGCAGCGACGGGATCGACAGCATGACGTCGACCATCCGCATGACGAACGAGTCGACCCAGCCGCCGAACGCACCGGCGAGGATGCCGAGGACCAGGCCGCCGAACAGTCCGATCAGCGTGGCCATGACCCCCACGATCAGGGTCTGCCGGCTCCCGACGAGCAGCCGCGAGAGCAGGTCGCGACCGCGGTCGTCGGCGCCCAGCGGGAACCCGGACTCGGGGCCCGGGACCGGGTTGGTCTGGGGGCGGACCTTGTCGAGCAGTGGCGCCGCCGCTGGGTCGTGGGGCGCGATCCACGGGGAGATGAGGGCGAGCACCACGAAGGTGACGGTGATGCCGAGCCCGATCAGGAAGATCGGGTCGCGGCGCAGCCGGCGCCAGGCGCTCGCGATGAGGGAGACGCCCGGCTTCTCGTCCACCGAGGCGGCGGCGAGCTCGTCGATGCGGGCCTTGCGGCGTTCCGCGTAGGAGGCGGCACCGGGCTCGTCACTCATGGGTCACCTCGTCCTGATGCGTGGGTCGATGATGGCGTAGGAGATATCGACGACCAGGTTGACGACCACGAAGATCGCCGCCGCCGCCAGGATCAGCACCTGGAGCACGGCATAGTCCTTCTCCCTGAACGAGATGGCGAGCGCGTCGCCGATGCCGGGGAACGAGAACACCGTCTCGGTGAGGATGGCTCCCGCGAGCAGGCCGCCGACCTGGAGGCCGATCGTCGTGACGACCGGAAGCATCGCGTTTCGCAGCACGTGCCGGCCCCGGATCACCTTGGCGGTCAATCCCTTGGACTCCGCCGTCCTGACGTAGTCCGCGTCGAGCGTCTCGAGCACCGAGGCGCGGGTGATCCGGAAGATCACCGCGAACGGGATCGTGGCCAGGGCGAGCGCGGGCAGCAACAGGTGGAGGAAGGCGTCCCAGGCGGCGTCCCACTCCCGCGTCAGGATGCCGTCGAGCACGAAGAACCCGGTCACGCGGGTCGCGTCGACGGAGACGTCCTGGCGGCCGGAGACGGGGAGCAACTGCCACTGCACGGCGAAGAAGTACTTGAGGAGGAACGCGGTGAAGAAGACGGGCACGGCCACGCCGACCAGCGAGAAGACCACCGCGCCGGAGTCGAGGGCCGAGCCCCGACGGCGGGCGGCGAAGTAGCCCAGCGGGATGGCGAGGCTGACGGCGATGAGGATGGCCAGGAACGCCAGCTCCATGGTCGCCGGCAGCCGCATCAGGAAGACCTGGAAGGCGTCCTCGCCCGGCAGCACCTGCGTCGAGGCGCCGAACTCGCCCTGGGCGGCGCGGGAGACGAAGCGCCAGTACTGGACGTAGATCGGCTGGTCGAGGCCGAGCGCCGCCTCGAGCGCCGCCGTGCGGGACGGGGTCGCGCGCTCGCCGAGGATCGCCGAGACCGTGCCACCGGGGAGCGCGCGGAGCCAGACGAACAGCAGAACAGAGAGGACCAAGACCACGCCGAACATCTGGATCATGCGGCGCACGACGAAGCGGACCATACGAACGAACTCCTGGGGACAGTGGTGAGGGGGGTCACCCGCAGCGGGTGACCCCCCTCAGCCGCTCTGTGGTCGGTCAGTGAGAGTAACGGACTACTGTCCGCCGACACTCACGGTGTCGAACTCCTCCGCCGTCAGCGGGCTCGGGATGACGCCCTCGACGTCGGGACCGACCACGAGGGCCGGCGGGGAGTGGCTGATCGGGACGCCCGGCATGTACTCCTCCATGATCTGGGCGTTGATCTCCTCGAAGGCGGCAGAGCGCTCGCCCTCGTCGACGATCGCGTCGGCCTTCATGAGGTCGTCGGCCAGCTGCTTGCCCCAGGGGTACTCGGAGGTGCCGAAGTCGTTCTCCTTCAGGTTGCCGAAGAACGTGCCGATGAAGTTGAACGCGGCGTCGTAGTCACCGGTCCAGCCGAGCAGGTAGGCGTCGTACTTGCCGGCCGTCACGTTGTCGAGGTAGCCACCGTTCCAGGAGGCGGTCTCGACCTCGACCGTGATGCCCACGTCCTCGAGGTTGGTGCGAATGGCCTCGTAGAGCTGCTGCGGGTCCGGCATGTAGGGCCGGCTGACCTCGGTCGGGTAGGCGAACTTCAGCGTGAGGTTCTCCTCACCGGCGTCGGCCAGCAGCTGCTTGGCCTTCTCGGGGTCGTACTCGGTGGCCTGCAGCTCGGAGTTGTAGCCGCTCACGGTGGAGGGCATGAACTGCGTCGCGACCTCGGCACCCTCGGGCAGCTGGGTCTTGACCAGCTGCTCCCGGTCGATGGCGTACTGGAGCGCCTCACGCACCTCGTCCTTCTTCAGCGCCGGGTTGGCCTCGCCGTTCAGGCCGAAGTAGAAGATGTTGAACGGGTCGCGCACCTCGACCTGGTTGCCGGCGTCCTCGAGGCCCGGCCAGTCGGACGGGCTCGGGAGGTCGTAGCCGTCGATGCTGCCGGCCTCGAGCTCCTGCCGGCGGGTGCTCTCGTCGGGGATCACCCGGAAGACCAGCTCGCTGGACTTGGGCGCGTCGCCCCAGTAGTCCTCGTTGGCCTCGAGCGTGATGGAGCCGTTGGCCTCGTCGTACTCGACGAACTTGTAGGGGCCGGTGCCGACCGGGTTGTCGGCGTACTCCGGGAAGGCGAAGCCCTCACCCTCGGTGGCGATGTCGTTGGCGCTGCCCTCCTCCATCGCGGTCGGCGACTGCATCGCCAGCGACGACAGGGTCAGCATGGTCGGGAACCCGGAGGTGGCGCGGGTGATGGTGACGACCGCTTCGTAGTCGCCGGTCGCCTCGCAGCTCTTGTAGAGCGAGCTCTTGGGGTCGTTGGAGAAGCCGCCCATGACGTAGCCCCAGTACTCGGCGGCGACCTGGCCGGCCTTGTTCTGGTCGAACATCCGCTCGAAGTTGGCGCAGACCGCCTCGGCGTTGAACTCGGTGCCGTCGTGGAAGGTCACGTCGTCGCGGAGCTGGAAGGTCCACTCGGTGCCGTCCTCGTTGGAGGACCAGTCGGTGGCCAGCTCGGGCACGACCTCGGCGCTGCCGGGCTCGATGCCGAGCAGGCCCTGGAACATCTGACGCGTGACCCGGAAGGTCTCGCCGTCGGTGGCGTAGAGCGGGTCGAACATCTCGGGCGCGCCCGCGGCGCCGAAGGTGAACGTCGACCCGTCGCCGGATCCCTCACCCTCGCCGCGATCGGACTCGGCGCAGGAAGTCGCGGCCAGGGCGAGCGCGCCCACCACGGCCACCGACGCCATCTTGCGGATGGTTCTCATCAGTGCAACCTCTTCGTCGGTCGTCGGCCCGCCCCTGTGGGCGGACCCCCTCGCCCCATGCGGCGTGACCCACGTCTCGCCGGGCGTCCCGCGCACCCTAGCCCCCCGACCGCTCGGGGTGGAACAGGCATCGCCCTCGCTGCACCAAGCCGTTACACGGCCGTGACCCGACGGTCACGGGACTACCTTGGTGGCATGCGGCTCACCAAGTTCGGACACTCCTGCGTGCGCCTCGAGCACGACGGCGCGACGCTCGTCATCGACCCGGGGATGTGGACCGACCGCGAGGCGGTTTCCGGCGCCACGGCGGTGCTGATCACCCACGAGCACCCCGACCACTACCACCCCGACCACCTGCTGGCGGCCGACGCCCCGGTGCTGACGATCGAGGCGGTCGCGGCCCGGATCCGCGAGGATGCGCCCGCCCTCGCCGAGCGGCTGCAGGTCGTCGCACCGGGGGAGGAGGTCGACGCCGGGCTGCCGGTGACGGTCGTGGGTGAGCGGCACGCGATCATCCATCCCGACCTGCCGCGGTTCGACAACTCGGGCTACCTGGTGACCGCAGGGGACACCCGGGTCTTCCACCCTGGTGACGCGCTCACCGGGCCGGGCGTCCCCGTCGACGTGCTGTGCGCGCCGGTCTGCGCGCCGTGGCTGAAGGCCTCGGAGGCCGTCGACTTCGCCCGCGAGGTCGGCGCTCCGCGCAACCTCGCGATCCACGACAAGATCTACTCCGAGGCCGGCCTGACGATCGTCGACGGCCACTTCGGGCTGCTGCTCGCCGACGACCAGGACTACGTCCGGCTCGCCGACGGCGCCGACCTGACCTGACCGGCTCCTCCGTGGTCGTCGCCTGCGTGGGTGCCGGGGACCGTACGCAGGGCCGGCACCACCGGAGTGGGCCGGCTCAGGGGCCTGCGAGGGCGTCCCGGACGGGGACGAACTTGGCCTGCGACTCGGCGAGCTCGGCCTCCGGGTCGGACTCGGCGACGATCCCGCAGCCGGCGAACAGGCGCACCGTGTCGCCCCGCAGCTCCGCCGAGCGGAGCGCGATGCCCCACTCGCCGTCACCGGCGGCGTCGATCCAGCCGACCGGCCCGGCGTAGCGGCCGCGATCCATGCCCTCGACCTCCGTGATCAGGTCGCGCGCCCGGTCGGTCGGGGTGCCGCCGACGGCCGCGGAGGGGTGCAGCGCCGCGGCCAGCTGCAGCGACGACACGGTGGCCGCGTCGTGCACCACGCCGGCGACATCGGTGGCCAGGTGCATCACGTTGGGGAGGTGCAGGACGAACGGCGCCTCCGGCACGTTCATCGACGAGCAGTGCGGGTCCAGCGAGTCGGCGACCGAGCGGACGGCGTACTCGTGCTCCTCGAGATCCTTCGACGACCGGGCGAGCGTGGCGGCCAGGGTGAGGTCGCGGTCGTCATCGCCGGTGCGCCGGATCGTGCCCGCCAGCACCCGGGAGGTGACCAGGCCGCGCTCGCGCCGGACCAGGAGCTCGGGAGTGGCTCCGAAGAGGCCGTCGACGTGGAAGGTCCAGCAGGTCGGGTAGCCCCGGGACAGCCGGTGCAGCGGCCAGCGGACGTCGAGCGGCTCGTCGGCGGTGGCGACCAGGTCGCGCGCCAGCACGACCTTCTCCAGCTCGCCGGCGTTGATCCGGGCGACGGCGTCGGCGACCACCGCCATCCACTGCTCGCCGTTGAGCGCTCCGTCGGCGAACAGTACCTGGCCCGGGGAACGCGGCGGGTCGGCCACCGCGATCGTCCCGCGCCGGTCGAGCAGGTCGAGCCCGCCGCGAGAGGCGGTCGTGAGCCAGGTCTGGCCACCGCGACGGCCGACGACGACCTCGGGCACGGTGAGCACCGACTCGCCCGGGTCGGCGGCGAAGCCGAAGCTGCCGAAGCCGACCAGGCCGGCGCCCGGCTCTGCGACGTCGTCGCGCACCACGGCCCGGGCTGCGGTCTCCCGCCACCAGCGGTCGGCCTCGTCGAACCGGTCGGGGCCGCGGGTGCGCAGCCGGGCGGCGGCGCCCCAGCCCACCAGTCCCTCGCCGCGCCGCAGCCAGGTCACCGGCTCGTTGCCGGGGTGGTCGTGACCGGGGAGCAGGTCGAGCAGGGGGACCGCCGGATCGAGGTCCAGCCGGACGGTCCGGACGACCAGGGGAGCGGACTGCTCGGCCGGGGGCGCGCTGGTCGTCACGGGGGGAGCCTACGCGGGTGGCCGGCCCCCCTCACGACGCAGGCTCCGGTCCCGCAGCTACGGGACCGGAGCCTGCCGGTGTCGTGCGGTCAGCCGTTGAAGCTCGGCTGGCTCTGCGGGTTGAACTCGCCGTACTGGTAGTCCTCCGCGTCGGCCAGCGACTCGTCGTCGATCGAGAGGACGTCGAGTCCCTTCTGGATGTCGTTGGAGAAGACGTGGCCGTTGTAGTAGTACGCCGACCACGAGCCGCCCAGGACCAGCCGCTCGGTGGAGAGCGGACCGCGGTCGAACCACGCGAGCTCGCGCGGCTCGGCGGAGTTGGTGAAGTCGAACACCGAGATGCCGCCCTGGTACCAGGCCTGCACCATGACGTCGCGGCCCTGGATCGGGATCAGCGAGCCGTTGTGGGCCACGCAGTTCTCGGTGTTGGACTGCTCGCGCGGCATCTTGTAGTAGCTGGCGAACTCGAGGTTGCCGCCCCTGATGTCGTAGATGCCGTTGGCGCCCCGGGTGGACCCGGTCTCGGCGTTGCAGGTCGGCGCACCGCCACCACCGAGCTCGTCGGTGAAGACCACCTTGGTGCCGGTGTTGTTGAACGTCGCGGAGTGCCAGAACGCGAAGTTCTCCGTGTCGCGCACCGTCTCGGTCACGACAGGCTGGCTGCGGTCGGAGATGTCGATCAGGACGCCGTCACCCATGCAAGCGCCGGCGGCGATGTCCTTTTCCGGGTAGGCGGTGATGTCGTGGCAGCCGCTGGTGGTGGCGGACCCGTTGCCACCGGGGTTGCCGCCCTCGGGGAACAGCACGGGCTCGGAAGCGAGCTTGGCGGCCGAGGGGTTGTTGACCGGGATCTGCACGACGCTGATCTTGTCGTGCGGCGGCTGGCAGTCGGGGAAGGTGCTGTTGGGCGAGTACGACGACACGTAGACGAACAGGGCCTTGCCGCCGCGGCTCGGGGCCAGCGTGTGGGTGTGGGAGCCGCAGTCGGTCTCCACCGCCGACACGTAGGCCGGGGCGGTCGGGTCGGAGATGTCGAAGACCTTGATGCCCTCCCACGAGTTCTTCTCCGTCGCCGTCTGCGTGGTGTTGTCACACGTGTTGTTGCTGCGGCTGGAGTCGGTGCTGAGGATCAGCAGGTCCCGGTAGACCGAGACGTCGTTCTGCGACCCGGGGCAGAGCACCTGGGCGACCTGCGCCGGGGCGGACGGGTTGCTGATGTCGTAGACCGTGAAGCCGTTGTAGTTGCCGGCGTACGCGTAGTCGCCCTGGAAGGCCAGGTCGCTGCTGAAGGAGCTCTCGGCGGCGAACGCGCCGTTCTTGGGGATGTTGGCGAGCAGCGTCATGTTCTCGCTCGCCGTCTCGCCGGGGGCGAGGTCGGCCTCGCTCTCGCCGAGCTGCGAGAGCTGCTGCTCGGAGAGGCAGCCCTGGGCGAAGCGGTCGCCCGCACGAGCCAGGTCCTTCTGGCCGGCGTCGCAGCGCGGGTCGGCCCGTTCGGTCACGGCCTGCTCCCCGTGGCCCTCGTGGGCGCTCGTGGGGGAGACCTGGATGGTGAGCCCGACGATGGCCAGGCTGACGGCGGCGACGGCGCCGCGGATTCGAGATGCCCGAGTCATGTTCTCGACCTTCCGCTTGGGGGGTGCACCGGATCCTACGTACAGTGGCCCGGGCCACACCACCCCCTACATCCGGCCCCTTCCCGGGAGGTCCCCCGTGCGTCTGTCGCATCTGGCGCTGGTCTGCGTCCTCGGTCTCGCCGCGTGCAGCGGCAGCGACGACGAGCCCGCCGAGCGCGACGACACCGAGCCCCGGAGCCTGGTCATCCAGCCGGGTCGGCCGGGCGAGGACAACGAGACGGTCGACCCCGACGACGTCGTCGCCCAGCCCGGCACCGACGGCGCCGACGTCGCCTTCATGCAGCAGATGGTTCCCCACCACGCCCAGGCGCTGGAGATGAGCCAGCTGGCCCAGACCCGGGCCAGCGACGACCAGGTGGTCGCGATGGCGCGACGGATCAAGGGGGCGCAGGGCCCCGAGATCCTCGGCATGACCTCCTGGCTGCAGTCCCGCGGCCTCGAGGTTCCCGAGACGATGGGCGACGCCCTGGGGATGGGCGGGTCCGGGGGGCACTCCGGCCACGGGGGCCACTCCCACGGCGGGGACGACACCGGTGCGATGTCGAGGCACGGCATGCTCACCGAGCGGCAGATGTCGGCGCTCGCCGCCGCGCGGGGAGCCGAGTTCGACCGGCTCTTCGTCGCCGGCATGATCCAGCACCACGAGGGCGCCGTCGCCATGGCGCGCGACGAGATGGAGGCCGGCTCCGACACCGTCGCGATGGAGCTCGCCGCCGACGTCGCGGCCGGTCAGCAGGCCGAGATCCGCCGGCTGGTCGACATCCGCCGTCAGCTCTGAGCGCTGGTCAGCTCCAGTAGACGACCACCGGCGTCCCGACGTCGATCTGGTCGAACAGCCATGCCATGCCGTCGTAGTCCCGCACGTTGACGCACCCGTGGCTGGCTCCGTCGTAGCCGGTGGCGGCGAAGTCCGGCGAGTAGTGCACGGCCTGCCCGCCCGAGAAGAACATCGCGAACGGCATCGAGGTGTCGTAGAGGCTCGACACGTGGTCGCGGGACTTGGAGTAGATCGAGAACACTCCCTCACGCGTCGGCAGCTCCTCGGAGCCGAACCGCACGTCGTAGGTCGCCTGCACCTTGCCGTCGACCACCCAGCGCAGCGAGTTCGACGACTTGTCGATGCACAGCACGCTGCCGTCCTTGCACCGCGGGTCCAGCGCCCCGAGCCTGGGCTCGATGTTGTGCATGGCTTCGTACGTCGGCTCGTAGGTCATGCCGTGGAGCCGGTCGAGGGTGCGCTGGTCGACCTCGCCGGTCACCGGGATCTCCCGCTTGGCCTGGAACCCCCGGACCGCCTCGACGGTGGCGGCGTCGTAGCTGCCGGTGACGTCGCCGAACAGCCACTGGATCGACACCAGCCGGGCCTGCAGGTCGCGGACGGACTCGCCGGAGTCGCCGCGACGGAGGATCGCCGGGCCGGGGTGCAGGACGTTGAACAGCTGGTCGTGCGTCGGCTCCTTCGTCATCCGCTCCAGCCGGTTCCAGGTCTGCTGGTCGACCACCCCGCTGGCCTCGAGCCCCCGCCTGTCCTGGAAGCCGCTGACGGCGGTGCGGGTGCCGGGTCCGTAGACGGCGGTGGTCAGCTCGGGGAACCAGGCGAGCTGGAAGAGCCGCGACTGCAGCTCGCGCACCTTCACGCCCCGGTCACCGGGCGCGAGCACCGGACCCGGCGGCTCCGGCGTCGCGTCGCGCTCCGGGAGCGGCTCGTCGCGGTCGGCGATGGCGTCGACGGGGGTCGTGCCGCGGTCCTGCTGCCGGGCGTCCGCGATGTCGGGCTCCTCGGCGGCACGCCAGGTGGGCTGGGATGTGAGCACGCCGGTGCCGTACGCCGCGGCGCCGGCCAGGCCGACGACGAACAGGGTGACCAGCAGCGTCCTGAGCACGCGCATCGTGTCCTCCGGGGAAGGTGAGGTTCGTCCAGTGTCTGCGAGGAGGACGCCCCCACGCGGGATTTGGTTGCACCCCCGCGTCGCCACCGGCGCGTCGCGCACTCCACGGGGGTGTCTAGGCTCGCCCCGTGGTCCGCGCAGCCCTCGACAAGCAGCCCGCCGACGTGCGGCGCATGTTCGACGCGGTCGCGCGTCGCTACGACCTCACCAACGACGTGCTGTCGATGGGGCAGGACCGCCGCTGGCGGGGCGAGGTCGTCGTCGCCGTCGACCCCCGGCCCGGCGACGTCGTCCTCGACCTGGCCGCCGGCACCGGCACCTCCAGCCAGCCGTTCGCCGACCGCGGCGCCACGGTCGTGCCCTGCGATTTCTCCCTCGGGATGCTCCGGGTCGGCAAGCAGGCGCGGCCCGACCTGCCCTTCACCGCCGGCGACGGCACCCGGCTGCCCTTCGCCGACGACACCTTCGACGCGGTGACGATCTCCTTCGGGCTGCGCAACATCGTCGACCCCGCGGCCGGGCTCGCCGAGCTGCTCCGGGTCACCCGTCCGGGCGGCCGGCTGGTGGTCTGCGAGTTCAGCCACCCGACCAACGCGGCGTTCCGCACGGTCTACCTGGAGTACCTGATGCGGGCCCTGCCCGCGATCGCGCGCGCGGTCTCGTCGTCGCCGGACGCCTACGTCTACCTCGCCGAGTCGATCCGGGCCTGGCCCGACCAGCGCGGCCTCGCCGACCTCCTCGCCGCGGCCGGGTGGCACCGGCCCGAGTGGCGTGACCTGTCCGGGGGCGTCGTGGCCCTCCACCGGGCCGAGGCGATCTAGGGCAGCCCCCGCCCGCTGGGGCCGACAAGCACACCCTTCCGGGTGAGGCTGGTTTCGTGACCATTCCGTGCTGTCCAGCTGCCACCTGACCCCGGGGACGACGTCGCCGGGCGAGATCGTCGACGACGCCGGCAAACCGGGTCTACCGCTACCGGGGATCCGAGGTCACCAGCGGCACGCTGCAGACCAAGTGCGCCAACGGCAACCAGGCCGACTTCGTCCTGGTCGTGTCGAACATGCCGACGGTCGCCACCGAGAGCGACCTCGCCCCCTCGACGTCGCCTACGACTACCGCGTGAAGAAGGTGAAGTAGCCCCTCCGGTAGTCCTCGTCACGGGGGTTGGGTCCGTCCGCGAGCCCGGCCCCTGTGACGTCTCCGGGTGGGCCTCGGGGCCGGGTGCACCCCGGGGTGCACTCGACGCGGGCGAGTCCTAGACTGACGTCCGCCACGGGTTGTGAAGTGGTTCACAAGGTCACAATCCAGATGCCGGCGAGGGAAGGAACGCAAGGATGGAGCTCTACACGCCGGTCCTGGCGTTGGGACTCCTCGCGGCGGGATTCGCGGTCTTCTCCGTGGTCATCAGCGCCGTCGTGGGCCCCAAGCGCTACAACCGGGCCAAGCTCGACTCCTACGAGTGCGGCATCGAGCCGACGCCCCAGCCGCTCGGCGGCGGTCGCTTCCCGATCAAGTACTTCATCACGGCGATGCTCTTCATCGTCTTCGACATCGAGATCATCTTCCTCTACCCCTGGGCCGTCCACTTCGACGCGATGCGGCTCTTCGGGCTGGTGGAGATGGTGCTCTTCATCGTCACCGTGTTCGTCGCCTACGCCTACGTATGGCGTCGCGGCGGATTGGATTGGGATTGAGAGCCGAGATGCACGCACTCCGCCTGCGTTGTCGTCACTCGACGACCGCTTCGCTCTCAAGGTCGCCATCGCTCCTCCGCCTCGGCGGAGCACGCGCCTCCCGACTCTCAACCGGAGGTACCGACTCATGGGTCTAGAGGAAAAGCTCCCGAGCGGCGTCCTGCTCACCACCGTGGAGGGTGTCGCCGGCTACATGCGCAAGGCCAGCTTCTGGCCCGCCACCTTCGGCCTGGCCTGCTGCGCCATCGAGATGATGACCTCGGGCGGGCCGAAGTACGACCTCGCCCGGTTCGGCATGGAGGTCTTCCGTGCCAGCCCCCGGCAGGCCGACCTGATGATCGTGGCAGGCCGGGTCAGCCAGAAGATGGCGCCGGTGCTGCGGCAGATCTACGACCAGATGGCCGAGCCCAAGTGGGTGCTCGCGATGGGCGTGTGCGCCAGCAGCGGCGGCATGTTCAACAACTACGCGATCGTCCAGGGCGTCGACCACGTCGTCCCCGTCGACATGTACCTCCCCGGCTGCCCGCCGCGACCCGAGATGCTCATCGACGCGATCCTCAAGCTGCACGACCAGGTCCAGCACTCCAAGCTCGGCGCCAACCGCAAGGCCCAGATCGAGGAGCTCGAGACCGAGGCGCTGAGCGCGCTCCCGACCTCGGAGATGAAGGGACTCCTCCGGTGACCGAGGAGCAGAACCAGCGCACCAACGTCCCCGCGCAGGAGGGCGAGGTCCGCGCCACCGGCGAGCGGCGCGGCATGTTCGGAGTCTCCGGCAGCGGCGACACCAGCGGCTACGGCGGCCTGGTGCAGCCCATCGTCTACCCCGGTGCCGCGCAGCGCCCCTACGGCGGGTGGTTCGACGAGGTGGCCGACGCCCTCGAGGCGAGGCTCGGCGACGCCGGCCTCGACCGCGCCGTCGACCAGGTCGTCGTCCACCGCGGCGAGATCACCTTCCACGTCCGGCGCGAGGACCTCCTCGAGGTGGCCCGGCTGCTGCGCGACGACGAGCGGCTGCGCTTCGAGTTCTGCTCCGGCGTGAGCGGCGTCCACTACCCGGCCGACCGCGGTCGCGAGCTGCACGCCGTCTACCACCTGCTGTCGATGACCCACAACCGCCGGATCCGGCTCGAGGTGGCAGCGCCCGACGGCGATCCCCACGTCCCGAGCCTGGTCGGCATCTACCCGACCAACGACTGGCACGAGCGCGAGACCTACGACATGTTCGGCATCGTGTTCGACGGGCACCCTGCGCTCACCCGGATCCTGATGCCCGACGACTGGCCGGACCACCCGCAGCGCAAGGACTACCCCCTGGGTGGCATCCCCGTCGAGTACAAGGGCGGCACCATCCCGCCACCCGACGAGCGGAGGGCCTACAACTGACATGGCGACCGAACAGGACATGTACGCCCAGCCCAGCGACACCAGCCAGGGCCGGGTCTTCACCGTCACCGGCCAGGACTGGGACACCCTCTCCGAGTCGATCGGCGACACCCCCGAGGAACGGGTGGTCGTCAACATGGGCCCCCAGCACCCCTCGACCCACGGGGTGCTGCGGCTGATCCTCGAGCTGGAGGGCGAGACCGTCACCGAGGCCCGGTGCGGCATCGGCTACCTCCACACCGGCATCGAGAAGAACATGGAGTACCGCTCCTGGGTGCAGGGCACCACGTTCTGCACCCGGATGGACTACCTCTCGCCGTTCTACAACGAGATGACCTACGCCCTGGGCGTGGAGCGGCTGCTCGACATCGAGGACGACATCCCGGAGAAGGCCCAGGTCATGCGGGTCCTGCTCATGGAGCTCAACCGGATCTCGTCCCACCTGGTCTGCATCGCGACCGGCGGCATGGAGATCGGCGCGCTGACCGTGATGACGATCGGCTTCCGCGAGCGGGAGCTGGTCCTCGACCTGTTCGAGCTGATCACGGGGCTGCGGATGAACCACGCCTTCATCCGGCCCGGCGGGGTCGCCCAGGACCTGCCGCCGGGGGCCCTGGACGAGATCCGTGACTTCGTCAAGCTGATGAAGAAGCGGCTCCCCGAGTACGCCTCGCTCTGCAACGCGAACCCGATCTTCAAGGCCCGGCTCGAGAACGTCGGCCACCTCGACCTCGCCGGCTGCCTGGCGCTCGGCATGTCCGGCCCGGTGCTGCGCTCGACCGGCTACCCGTGGGACCTCCGCAAGACCCAGCCCTACAGCGGCTACGAGGACTACGACTTCGAGGTCCAGACCTGGGACACCGCCGACTCCTACGGCCGGTTCCGGGTGCGGCTCGCCGAGATGTGGGAGTCGCTGCGGATCGTCGAGCAGGCAGCCGAGCGGCTGGCCGGCCTCGAGGGTGCGCCCGTGATGGTTGCCGACAAGAAGATCGCGTGGCCGAGCCAGCTGGCCATCGGCAGCGACGGCATGGGCAACAGCCTCGACCACATCCGCCACATCATGGGCGAGTCGATGGAGGCGCTGATCCACCACTTCAAGCTGGTGACCGAGGGCTTCCGGGTGCCCGCCGGGCAGGCGTACGTCCCGGTGGAGTCGCCGCGTGGCGAGCTCGGCGCCCATGTGGTGTCCGACGGCGGGACCCGGCCGTTCCGGGCGCACTTCCGCGACCCGTCGTTCACCAACCTGCAGGCGACGAGCGTGATGAGTGAAGGGGGCCAGGTGGCCGACGTGATCGTCGCGATCGCCTCGATCGACCCCGTGATGGGAGGAGTCGACCGGTGACGGCTGGGATCGACGAGAAGACCTGGGCCGAGCTCGAGGAGATCGCGGCCCGCTACCCCGAGAAGCGCTCCGGCCTGCTGCCGATGCTCCACCTGGTGCAGTCCGTCGAGGGCAGGGTGACGCCCGACGGGATCGAGGCCTGCGCCGACATCCTCGGGATCTCCGCGGCCGATGTGAGCGGCGTCGCCACGTTCTACACGATGTACAAGCGGCGTCCGGTCGGCGACTACCACGTCGGCGTCTGCACCAACACCCTGTGCGCGGTGATGGGCGGCGACGCGATCCTCGCGCGGCTGCAGGACCACCTCGGCGTCGGCAATGACGAGACGGCCGAGCAGCGCGCCGGCGACGCCGCGACCGTGAGCCTCGAGCACGTCGAGTGCAACGCCGCCTGCGACTACGCGCCGGTGATGATGGTCAACTGGGAGTTCATGGACAACATGACCCCCGAGTCCGCCGTCCAGCTGGTCGACGACCTGCGGGCCGGCCAGGAGGTCCACTCCACCCGTGGACCGAGGCTGTGCACCTGGCGGGAGGCCGAGCGGGTGCTGGCCGGCTTCCCGGACGACCTCGCCGACGAGGGCCCGGCGGCCGGCCCGGCCAGCCTGGTCGGCCTGGGGATCGCGCGGGAGCGTGGCTGGACCGCGCCGTCCGGGCGCGCCAGTGGCCGGACGGGCGGCGTCGCCCGGACCAAGGAGGGCGCGGCCGAGCAGGCCGACACCTCGCGCGCGGAGACCGAGACCAAGCAGGAGGACAAGTAATGGTCGACACGTTGACCCCCGTCCTCACCGACAACTGGGGCGACGAGCGCAGCTGGACCCTGCGGGCCTACGAGAAGCGCGGCGGCTACGGCGCGCTGAAGAAGGCGCTCGGCCAGGAGCCCGCCGCCATCGTCGAGCAGGTCAAGGACTCCGGCCTCCGCGGACGCGGCGGCGCCGGGTTCCCGACCGGTATGAAGTGGGGCTTCATCCCGCAGGACAACCCCAACCCGAAGTACCTCGTCGTCAACGCCGACGAGTCGGAGCCGGGCACGTGCAAGGACATCCCGCTGATGATGGCCAACCCCCACGTGCTGGTCGAGGGCGTCGCCATCTCGTCGTACGCCATCCGTGCCCACACCGCGTTCATCTACGTCCGCGGCGAGGTGCTCCACGTGATCCGCCGGGTGCAGCGTGCGGTGCAGGAGGCCTACCGCGCCGGCCACCTGGGCAAGAACATCCACGGCTCCGGCTACGACCTCGACGTCGTCGTCCACGCCGGCGCCGGTGCCTACATCTGCGGCGAGGAGACCGCCCTGCTCGAGGGGCTCGAGGGTCGCCGCGGCCAGCCACGGCTGCGCCCGCCGTTCCCCGCAGTCGCGGGCCTGTACTCCAGCCCGACCGTCATCAACAACGTCGAGTCGATCGCCTCGGTCCCCTCGATCGTCGAGCACGGCGCCGACTGGTTCGCCTCGATGGGCACCGAGAAGTCCAAGGGCTACGGGATCTTCTCGCTCTCCGGCCACGTCACGAGCCCGGGCCAGTTCGAGGCGCCCCTCGGCATCACCTTGCGCGAGCTGATCGACCTCGCCGGCGGCATCCGCGAGGGCCACCAGCTGAAGTTCTGGACGCCCGGGGGCTCGAGCACGCCGCTGCTCACCGCCGAACACCTCGACGTGCCGCTCGACTTCGAGGCGGTGGGCGCCGCCGGCTCGATGCTCGGCACCCGCGCCCTGCAGATCTTCGACGAGACCACGTGCGTGGTCCGGGCCGTGCTGCGCTGGACCGAGTTCTACAAGCACGAGTCGTGCGGCAAGTGCACGCCGTGCCGCGAGGGCACCTGGTGGCTGGTGCAGGTCCTCGCCCGGCTCGAGAAGGGGCAGGGCAGCGAGGAGGACCTCGACCTGCTGCTCGACCAGTGCGACAACATCCTCGGCCGGTCGTTCTGCGCGCTCGCCGACGGTGCCGTGTCGCCGATCTCCAGCTCGATCCAGTACTTCCGCGACGAGTACCTCGCCCACCTGACCCACGGCGGCTGCCCGTTCGACCCGGCAGCCTCGACGGTCTTCGCGTCCGAGGGAGCGATGGCATGACGACCACCCCGGAGAAGCAGGACACCGCCGACCTGGTCAGCCTCACCATCGACGGCGTCCAGGTCAGCGTCCCCCAGGACACCCTGGTGATCCGCGCTGCCGAGCAGGTCGGCACCCAGATCCCGCGCTTCTGCGACCACCCGCTCCTGGCGCCCGTCGGCGCTTGCCGCCAGTGCCTGGTCGAGGTCCCCGACGCCGGCAACGGCCGTGGCTTCCCCAAGCCGCAGGCCTCCTGCACGCTGCCGGTGGCCGAGGGCATGGTGGTCAGCACCCAGGTCACCAGCGAGGTCGCCGACAAGGCCCAGCAGGGGATCATGGAGTTCCTGCTGGTCAACCACCCGCTCGACTGCCCGGTGTGCGACAAGGGCGGCGAGTGCCCGCTGCAGAACCAGGCGATGAGCAACGGCCGCGGCGAGAGCCGGTTCGAAGGCGTCAAGCGCACCTTCCCCAAGCCGATCAACATCTCCGCGCAGGTGCTGCTCGACCGCGAGCGCTGCGTGCTGTGTGCGCGCTGCACCCGGTTCTCCGAGCAGATCGCGGGCGACCCGTTCATCGCGCTGGTCGAGCGCGGCGCGCTGCAGCAGGTAGGCATCTACGAGAAGGAGCCCTTCGAGTCCTACTTCTCGGGCAACACCATCCAGATCTGCCCGGTGGGGGCGCTGACCAGCGCCGACTACCGGTTCCGCTCTCGTCCGTTCGACCTGGTGTCGAGCCCGTCGGTCGCCGAGCACGACGCCTGCGGCGCGGCGATCCGCGTCGACCACCGGCGCGGCAAGGTGATGCGCCGGCTGGCCGGCAACGACCCCGAGGTCAACGAGGAGTGGATCACCGACAAGGACCGCTTCGCGTTCCGCTACGCCCAGTCCGGTGACCGGATCACCTACCCGATGATCCGGGAG
Organism: uncultured Actinomycetota bacterium; assembly: GCA_963740325.1. Taxonomy (GTDB): domain Bacteria; phylum Actinomycetota; class Actinomycetes; order Propionibacteriales; family Nocardioidaceae; genus Nocardioides. The sequence continues at coordinate 73,445 of CAVUDQ010000006.1, read as the reverse complement.
GACGGCGAGCTGCGACCCGCGTCCTGGACCGAGGCGTTCGCCGTCGCGGCACGGGGCCTCCAGCAGGCGGGTGACGTCGGCGTGCTGCCCGGCGGCCGGCTCACGGCCGAGGACGCCTACGCCTACGCCAAGTTCGCCCGGGTCGCGCTGCACACCAACGACGTCGACTTCCGGGCCCGGCCGCTCTCGGCCGAGGAGGCCGACTTCCTGGCCGCCGAGGTGGCGCTGAGCGGGTCGGTCACCTACACCGACCTCGAGGCGGCGCCGACCGTGGTGCTCGCGGGTCTCGACCCCGAGGACGAGGCCGGCACGATCTTCCTCCGGCTCCGCAAGGCCTCGCGCGGCCCACGCCGTACCCGCGTCGTCGCGCTCGCTCCGTTCACCTCCCGCGGCCTGCGCAAGATGGGCGCGACGGTGGTGCCCACCCGGCCCGGCGACGAGGCCGCTGCCCTCGGCGACCTGCTCGGCCACGCCGACCACGGCATCGACAAGCACGCCGTGGTCCTGGTGGGCGAGCGACTCGCGACCGTCCCGGGCGCGCTGTCGGCCGCCGTCGACCTCGCCCGCAAGAGCGGCGCCCGGCTGGCCTGGGTGCCGCGCAGGGCCGGCGACCGGGGTGCCGTCGAGGCGGGCTGCCTCCCCGGCCTGCTGCCCGGCGGCCGCCCGCTCGCCGACGCCGGCGCACGGGTCGACGCCGCGACCACGTGGGGCGTCGACGCCCTCCCCGAGTCCCCCGGCCGCGACGCCGACGCGATCGTCCGGGCGCTGGGCCGCGGCGAGCTCGGCGGGCTCGTGATCGGCGGGGTCGACCCCGACGACACGGCCGACCCCGGCGCGACCCGCAGGGCGGTCGTCGCAGCCCGCTTCGTCGTCGCGCTCGACCTGCGCGAGACCGAGGTGACCCGGGCCGCCGACGTCGTGTTCCCGGTCGCCGCGGCGGTGGAGAAGGCCGGCACCTACGTCACCTGGGAGGGGCGCCCCCGCCCGTTCGAGGCGGTGCTCACCGGCACCAACGCGCTGCCTGACCTGCGGGTCCTGGCCGGGATCGCCGAGGAGCTCGGCCGGCCGCTCGGGTTCCGCACCGTCGCCGACGTCCGCGCCGAGATGACCGAGATGGGTCCCTGGGACGGTGACCGTCCCGCCATGGCCACCGTCCCGTCGCGACCGGCACCCGAGGGCATCGCGCTCGCGACATGGAAGCAGATGCTCGACAACGGCCGGATGCAGGACGGCGAGCAGCACCTGCGAGCCACGGCCCGCGCTGCCGTGGTCCGGCTCTCGCCCGCGCACGCCGAGCAGCACGGCACCACCGTGACCGTCACCGGCGACCGTGGCTCGGTGACGCTGCCGGTCGAGGTCGTCGCCGACATGGCCGACGACACCGTGTGGCTGCCCGCCAACTCGGTCGGGCGCGGGGTCCTCGCCGGCCTGGCCTCGCCCGGAAGTCCGGTCACACTGACGGGAGGCACCCAGTGACCACGTCCGTAGCCGCGCTGGCCCCCATGGCCGCCGACGACCTGTCCGCGTTCGGGCAGGACCCGTGGTGGCTGGTGCTGATCAAGGCCGTCCTGATCTTCGTGGTCCTGGTGTTGCTCACACTGTTCAACATCTGGTGGGAACGGCGCGTCGTGGCCCGGATGCAGCACCGCATCGGTCCCAACGTGCACGGCCCGTTCGGCCTGCTCCAGTCGCTCGCCGACGGCGTCAAGCTGGCGCTCAAGGAGGACATCGTCCCCAAGGCCGCCGACAAGGTGGTCTACGTGCTGGCCCCGGTGCTGGCCGTGATCCCGGCGTTCATCACCTTCTCGGTGATCCCCTTCGGTCCCGTCGTCGACGTCCCCTTCTCCGACCTCCAGACCCCGCTCCAGCTGACCGACATGCCGGTGGCGGTGCTGTTCGTGATGGCCATCGCCTCCATCGGCATCTACGGCATCGTTCTCGGCGGCTGGTCCAGCGGGTCGACGTACTCCCTGCTGGGTGGGCTGCGCTCGAGCGCGCAGATGATCTCCTACGAGGTCGCGATGGGGCTCGCGCTGGTCGCGGTGTTCCTCTACGCCGGGTCGATGTCGACCTCCGCGATCGTCACCGCGCAGGAGAACCTCTGGTACGGACTGATCCTGATGCCGTCGTTCGTGATCTACACGATCTCGATGGTCGGCGAGACCAACCGGGCGCCGTTCGACCTCCCCGAGGCCGAGGGCGAGCTGGTCGGCGGCTTCCACACCGAGTACTCCAGCCTCAAGTTCGCGTTGTTCTTCCTCGCCGAATACATCAACATGGCGACGGTCGCGGCGGTGGCCACGACGCTGTTCCTCGGGGGCTGGCAGGCGCCGTGGGGCCTGGTCCACATCTGGCCCGGCGCCAACGAGGGCTACTGGCCGGTGCTCTGGTTCTTCGGCAAGGTGCTGCTGTTCATCTTCGTCTTCATCTGGCTGCGCGGGACGCTGCCCCGGATGCGTTACGACCAGTTCATGGCGTTCGGCTGGAAGTACCTCATCCCGATCTCGCTGGCCTGGATCGTCGCCGTGGCGACGGTGCGGTCGGTGCTGCTCGAGGGTGGAGTCGACCGCCAGTACTTCCTGATCGGCGTGGGCGTCCTCGCCGCCCTGTTCCTGGTCCTGATGTTCTTCGGCAGCGACGTGGAGAAGGGCGCCGAGGCCGACGAGGGCGCGCCCGACCCGTTCGCCGGCGGCTACCCGGTGCCGCCGATGCCGTCCGGCGGCGCGGTGCGCGGCAACGCCGCGCCGCTCCGCTTCGACTCCGGGTCCTCCGTCCACCGGTCCACGCACGAAAGGGGCACCGATGGCTGACCAGAGCTCGGGATCCCGCTCCCTCAAGGAGCAGTTCTGGGACCCCGTCGCGGGGTTCGGCGTCACCTTCCGCACGATGTTCAGGAAGGTCGTCACCGAGCAGTACCCGTTCGAGAAGAACCCCACCGCCCCCCGGTTCCACGGACGGCACCAGCTCAACCGCTGGCCCGACGGACTGGAGAAGTGCATCGGGTGCGAGCTGTGCGCCTGGGCCTGCCCGGCCGACGCGATCTACGTCGAGGGCGCGCCGAACGACGACTCCGAGGGCGGCGAGGGGCGGTTCTCGCCGGGTGAGCGGTACGGCCGCGTCTACCAGATCAACTACCTGCGCTGCATCCTGTGCGGGCTCTGCATCGAGGCGTGCCCGACGCGGGCGCTCACGATGACCAACGAGTACGAGCTGGCCGACGACAACCGCGCCGACCTGATCTACGAGAAGTCCGACCTGCTGGCCCCGCTGCTGCCCGGCATGGAGCAGCCGCCGCACCCGATGCTGCTCGGCGACGACGAGGGCGACTACTACCGGGGCACCTACACCTCACCCCACGACGACGCTGGCTCCGCTCCCGTCGACGCGGGGACCCCGGGCCGCGGAGAGGGTGAGGCCTCATGACCTTCTGGATCCTCGCTCCCGTCATGGTGGCTGCTGCGCTCGGACTCCTGTTCGTGCGCAAGGCGGTGCACGCCGCGCTGCTGCTGGCCGTGGTGATGATCTCGCTGGCGGTGCTCTACGCCGTCCTCGAGGCGCCGTTCCTGTTCGCGGTCCAGATCATCGTCTACACAGGCGCGATCCTGATGCTGTTCCTCTTCGTGCTGATGCTGGTCGGTGTCGACGCGTCCGACTCGGTGGTCGAGACGATCAAGGGCCAGCGGTCGATGGCCGCGGTCCTCGGCCTGCTGCTCGGCGTGCTGCTCGTCACCGGCATCACCCAGACCGCCCTCGGCGCGACCGTGGGGCTGGCCGAGGCGAACGCCGAGGGCAACATCCAGGGCATCGCCAACATCCTGTTCTCCAAGTGGGTGCTCGCGTTCGAGGTCACCAGCGCGCTGCTGATCACCGCCGCCGTCGGCGCGATGGTGCTGGCCCACCGCGAGCGGTTGACCCCCAGGGAGACGCAGGGCGCCCTGGCGGCCCGCCGGATCCGCGACTTCGGCGAGCGGGGTCTCCACCCCGGCCCGCTGCCGCCGCCCGGCGTGTTCGCCCGCAGCAACGCGGTCGACACCGCCGCGCTGCTGCCCGACGGCACCCCGGCCGAGTCGTCGGTGTCGCGGGTGCTGGCGGCGCGCGGAACCGTCCGGTCGGCCCGGGCCGACGCGGTCGACGACGTCGTACGCCAGGTCGAGGGGCCGGCGCACGCCACCCGCCACGCCGACCGCTCCGACGCCCCGAAGGACGGTGAGCCGCAGTGACCGAGTACGTCGTCCTCGGGCGCGATCCTGTTCACCATCGGGTGTGTCGGGGTCCTGGTCCGGCGCAACGCCATCGTGGTCTTCATGTGCGTCGAGCTGATGCTCAACGCCTGCAACCTGACCCTGGTCGCGTTCTCCCGGCAGCACGGCAACCTCGACGGCCAGATCGCCGCCTTCTTCGTGATGGTGGTGGCTGCGGCCGAGGTCGTGGTCGGGCTGGCCATCATCATGACCATCTTCCGTACCCGTCGCTCGGCCTCGGTCGACGACGCGAGCCTGCTGAAGTACTGAGGACTCCCACGTGATCCACACGCTCATCCAGACCGCCGAGGGCGGCCACCAGGTGCCGGTGGTCGATCCGGGGCCCGCCGACGGCGTGTTCGCGCTGCTGTGGCTGGTGATCGCCCTGCCCCTGCTCGGTGCCGCGATCCTGCTGGTGGGGGGCAGGGCCACCGACCGGTGGGGCCACCTCCTCGGCTGCGCGCTGCCGATCGGCTCGTTCCTGCTGAGCGTCGCGATGTTCGTGACGCTGCTCGGCCGTGAGGAGAGCGAGCGTCAGGTCGGCCAGCACCTGTTCACGTGGTTCCAGGCCGGCGACTTCACCGTCGGCATGGACCTGCTCTACGACCCGCTGGCGGCACTGTTCCTGCTGCTGATCACCGGTGTCGGCTCGCTGATCCACGTCTACTCCGTCGGCTACATGGAGCACGACCCGCGGCGGCGCCGGTTCTTCGGCTACCTCAACCTGTTCGTCGCGGCGATGCTGATGCTGGTGCTTTCGGCCAACTTCCTCGGCCTGTTCCTCGGCTGGGAGGGCGTGGGCCTCGCGTCGTACCTGCTCATCGGCTTCTGGCAGCACAAGCCCTCGGCCGCCGCGGCCGCCAAGAAGGCGTTCGTCATCAACCGGGTCGGCGACGTCGGACTGTCGCTGGCCGTCGCGCTGATGTTCGCGACGTTCGGCACCACCGACTTCGCCGCGATCAGTGCGGTCACCCCCGAGACCTCCGAGGCGACGCTGACTGCGCTCGGCCTGCTGCTCCTGCTCGCCGCCTGCGGCAAGTCGGCCCAGGTGCCGCTCCAGGCCTGGCTGCTCGACGCGATGGAGGGCCCGACGCCGGTCTCGGCGCTGATCCACGCGGCGACGATGGTGACCGCCGGTGTCTACCTGATCACCCGCTCCAACTTCATCTTCGACCTCGCCCCCACGGCCCAGACCGCCGTCGTCGTCGTCGCGACGGTCACGCTGCTCTGGGGTGCCGTCATCGGGTGCGCCAAGGACGACATCAAGAAGGCGCTCGCCGGGTCGACCATGAGCCAGATCGGCTACATGATGCTCGGCGCCGGGCTCGGCCCCGCGGGCTACGCCTTCGCGATCTTCCACCTGCTGACCCACGGCTTCTTCAAGGCCAACATGTTCCTCGGCGCCGGCTCGGTCATGCACGGCATGGACGACGACGTCGACATGCGCCACTACGGCGCGCTGTCGAAGGCGATGCCGGTCACCTACCTGACCTTCGCGATGGGCTACCTCGCGATCATCGGGTTCCCCGGCTTCTCGGGCTTCTGGTCCAAGGACAAGATCATCGAGACCGCGCTCGCCGACAACCTCGTCGTCGGCGGCTGCGCGCTGCTGGGCGCCGGGATCACCGGCTTCTACATGACCCGGCTGATGCTGATGACGTTCTTCACCGAGAAGCGGTGGGAGCCGGACGTCGAGCCGCACGAGTCGCCGAAGGTGATGACGGTTCCGCTGATCGTCCTCGCCGCGCTGTCCGTCGTCGGTGGCGTGCTGCTGCTCAACGACTGGATCGTCGACTTCCTCGCGCCCATCGTCGGTACGCCGCCGGAGCACCACGTCGCCGTACCCCCGATCGTGATCACGCTGCTGATCGTCGCGGTCGTCGCCGTCGGCGTGGCGACGGCGTGGTTCCTGATCGGCAAGCGGGAGGTGCCGCGTGAGGCGCCGACCGACGTCTCGTTCGTGACCCGCGCGGCCCGGGCCGACGTCTACGGCGACGCGATCAACGACGGGCTCGTGGTGACCCCCGGCCGGCACCTGGTGTCCGGCCTCACCACGATGGACCGGGTCGGCGTCGACGGCGCCGTCATGGGCGGCTCGGCTGCCGTGGGCGGGCTCGCCGGCGCCCTGCGCAAGGTGCAGAACGGCTTCGTCCGCTCCTACGCGCTCTCCCTCCTGGCCGGCGTGCTGCTGGTCGTCGCGACCCTGATGGCGGTGAACCTGGCATGAGCACCTTCCCCTGGCTCACCCTCCTGATCGTGGTGCCCCTCGTCGGTGCCCTGGTGGTGCCGTTCGTGCCGCGTCGTGGCGCGCTGCCGCAGCAGGTCGGTCTCGGCTTCGCCGTGGTCACGCTGCTCGCCGCGGCCGTGATGGCGGCCGGCTACGACGCCGACGGTGGCGTGCAGTTCACCGAGGAGCACGACTGGATCGCCGCGTTCGGCGTCCACTACGCCCTCGGCGTCGACGGCCTCGGCCTGCTGATGGTGCTGCTCACCGTGGTGCTGGTGCCGATCGTGGTCGTGGCCTCGTGGCGCGAGGTCGGCGACGGCGGGGGCCGCTTCGTCGCCTGGACGCTGCTGCTCGAGGCGTTCTCGGTCGCGGTGTTCGCCGCCACCGACGTGTTCCTCTTCTACATCGTCTTCGAGGCCACGCTGATCCCGGCGTACTTCCTGATCGGCGGCTTCGGCCGTGAGGGTCGCAGCCGCGCCGCGGTGAAGTTCCTGATCTACCAGCTCGCCGGCGGCCTGATCATGCTGGCCTCGGTGATCGGGTTCTACGTCGTCTCGGCCCGCGCCGGTGGGCCCACCTACCTGGTGGCCGACCTGGCGGCGCTCGAGATCGACCCGATCACGCAGCGCTACCTGTTCCTCGGGTTCTTCATCGCGTTCGCGATCAAGGCACCGATGTTCCCGGTGCACACCTGGCTGGCCGACACGACCGAGAAGGCCACGACCGGCACCTCGGTGCTGCTGGTCTGCATCCTGGACAAGATCGGCACCTACGGCATGCTCCGCTTCTGCCTCGAGCTGCTGCCCGACGCGTCGAGGTGGGCGACACCGGTCGTCGTCGTGCTCGCCCTGATCTCGATCGTGTACGGCGCGCTCGTGGCCATCGGCCAGGACGACATCCTGCGGCTGATCGGCCTGACCTCGCTCAGCCACTTCGGCCTGATCGTGCTCGGCATCTTCGTGCTCACCGACCAGGGCGGCACCGGCGCGATCCTCTACATGGTCAACCACGGCCTCGCGACCGCCGCGCTGTTCCTGCTCGCCGGCTTCCTGGTCCGGCGGCGCGGCACCACGCTGATCAGCCAGATGGGCGGCGTCGAGAAGGCCCAGCCGGTCCTCGCCGGGACGTTCCTGGTCGCCGGCCTCGCGGCGTGCGGCCTGCCCGGCCTCTCGCCGTTCGTGTCGGAGATGCTGGTCATCATCTCGGCCTTCGACTACGCGTGGTGGGCCGGCGCCGTCTCGGTGACGGCGATCGTGCTGGCGGCGGTCTACATCCTGTGGATGTACCAGCGCACCATGACCGGACCGGAGCTGCCCGACGTGGAGCCCCTGGTCGCGGCCGACCTCGACCGGCGCGAGGTCGGCGTGGTCGCCCCGCTGCTGGCGGCGCTGCTGGCCTTCGGCTTCTACCCGATGCCGCTGCTCGACGTGATCAACCCGACCGTCGACTCGACCCTCGCGGAGGTGGGCGTGAGGCCCGACGGACCCACCGTCCCGACCACCGGGGAGGAGGGCCACTGATGGAGTTCACCAAGCCTGCTGTCGAGTACGCCCAGCTCTGGCCGCTGTTCGTCGTCTTCGGTGCCGCCTGTGTCGGCATCGTGCTGGAGGCCTTCCTCCCGCGCGCCAGCCGTTACCTCGCCCAGACCGTGCTGGCCGTGGTCTCGATCGTCGCCGCCCTCGCCGGCACCGTGATGGTCGGTCGCGACCTGACCTCGCTCGGCGACGGTGTGGCCCGTGGCAACCTGGCCATGGAGGGCACCCTCGCGCTCGACGGCCCGACCGTGTTCCTGTGGGGCGTCATCCTCGTCTTCGCCCTCGGCGGCGTGCTGCTGTTCGCCGAGCGCCGGCTCGAGGGCGGGGTGTCGGCGTTCGCGGGCCAGGCGGCGGCGCTGCCCGGCACCGAGGCCGAGCGGCAGGCCTCGACGTCCGGCCTCGACCACACCGAGGTCTTCCCGCTGATGATGTTCGCCGTCGGCGGCATGATGCTGTTCCCGGCGTCCAACGACCTGCTCACGATGTTCGTGGCGCTCGAGGTCCTCTCGCTCCCGCTCTACCTGCTGTGCGGCCTGGCCCGCCGGCGCCGGCTGCTGAGCCAGGAGGCGGCGCTCAAGTACTTCCTGCTGGGCGCCTTCTCCTCCGGGTTCTTCCTCTACGGCGCCGCGCTGGTCTACGGCTTCGCCGGCACCATGGAGTTCGGTGGGATCAACGAGGCGGTCCGCAACGATCTCGGCAACCGCACCCTGCTGCTGGTCGGCATGGGCATGCTCGCGGTCGGGCTGTTCTTCAAGGTCGGCGCCGCGCCGTTCCAGGCCTGGACGCCCGACGTCTACCAGGGCGCCCCGACCGCGGTGACGGCGTTCATGGCGGCCGGGACCAAGGTGGCCGCCTTCGGCGCGCTGCTGCGCCTGTTCTACGTCGCCTTCGGGTCCGACCGCTGGAGCTGGCAGCCGATGATGTGGATCGTCGCGATCCTCACCATGGTGGTCGGCGCGGTGCTCGCGATTGCGCAGACCGACGTGAAGCGGATGCTGGCCTACTCCTCGATCGCCCACACCGGGTTCCTGCTGACCGGCGTGCTCGGCGCCCAGAGCATCGGCTCGCTGCCGGACGCACAGATCAGCTCGACGCAGGCCGTGCTCTTCTACCTCGTCACCTACGGGTTCGCCACGATGGGCGCGTTCGCGATCGTCACCCTGGTGCGCGACGCCGGTGGGGAGCAGACCCATCTGGCGCGGTGGGCGGGCCTCGGCAAGGAGTCCCCGCTCGTCGCGGGGGTCTTTGCGTTCTTCCTCCTGGCGATGGCCGGGATCCCGCTGACGTCCGGGTTCATCGGCAAGTGGGCGGTCTTCGAGGCCGCGTTGTCGGCCGGTGCCTGGCCGGTGGTGATCGTGGCGGTCCTGACCAGCGTGGTGGCCGCGTTCTTCTACGTCCGGGTGATCCGGCTGATGTACTTCACCGAGCCCGCGGGCGAGGGACCGAGCGTGGTCTCGCCGTCCCTGCTCACCGCCCTCACCATCGGTGCCGGCGTCGTCGTGACTCTCGGCCTGGGTGTGCTGCCCGGCCCGGTGCTCGACCTCGCCGGGATGGCGGGAGAGTTCATCAGGTGACCACGAGTCCGTCCTCCGCGGGGCTGGCGCTCCCGGTCGCCGACGGCGCCCTCGCCGACCGGCTCCAGCGGCGCATGGTCGTCGTGGAGGAGGCGCTCGCCGGGCACGTGGTCAGCCGGACGCCGTACGTCACCCAGGCGGCCTCGCACCTGCTCGCCGCGGGTGGCAAGCGGTTCCGGCCGCTCCTGGTGCTGCTGGCCGCCGAGGCCGGGGACACCCCCGATGCCCCGGAGGTGGTCGACGCGGCGTGCGTCGTCGAGCTCACCCATGTCGGGTCGCTCTACCACGACGACGTCATGGACGAGGCGGCACTGCGGCGGGGGGCAGACTCGGCCAACGCCCGCTGGGACAACCACGTCGCGATCCTCACCGGCGACTTCCTGTTCGCCAAGTCCTCCCAGCTGACCGCCGGCCTCGGCCCCGACGCGGTCCGGATCCAGGCCGAGACGTTCGCCCGGCTGGTCGAGGGGCAGATCCTCGAGACCGTCCCGCCGCCCGAGGGGGAGGACCCGCTCGCCCACTACCTCGACGTGGTCGCCGGCAAGACCGGCTCGCTGATCGCCACGGCCGCGCGGTACGGCGCCCGGTTCGGCGGCGCCTCCCGTGAGGTCGAGGAGGCACTGACCCGCTACGGCGAGATCGTCGGCTGCGCCTTCCAGCTCAGCGACGACATCCTCGACATCGCGTCCGAGAGCGGCGAGTCCGGGAAGACGCCCGGCACCGACCTGCGCGAGGGCGTGCCGACGCTGCCCGTGCTGATGGCGCGGGCGGCGGCCGACCCGGGCGACGCCCGGCTGCTCGAGCTGCTCGACTCCGACCTCACCGAAGACGCCCGCCACGCCGAGGCACTGGCGCTGTTGCGCGCCCACCCCGCCCTCGACGAGGCCCGCCGCTACGTCGTCACCCGGGCCCACGAGGCCAAGGGACTGCTCGCCGTGCTGCCGCCCGGCCCGGTCCGGGAGGCCCTCGAGGCGTTCGCCGAGGTCGTCGCCACCCGCACTGCCTGAGGTCGCCCACGTCGGTACTCCAGTGAGAAATGGCCCCACTGCGGGCCGATCAGGGGCCACTCGTCACTGGACTACCGTCACAGTGCGACCGCCTCGGCGGAGAGCCGCAGCTGGCGACGCCGGTGGTGGACGGCGTCGACGGTGAACATCACGAGGGCGATCCAGACCAGCACGAAGCCGATCCAGCGGCTGGCCGGCATCGCCTCGCCGTACCACCAGACGCCGAGCAGGAACTGCAGGATCGGCGCGATGTACTGCAGCAGCCCGATGGTCACCATCGTGACCCGGATCGCGGCGGCGCCGAAGCACAGCAGCGGGATGACCGTGACGATGCCCGCCGTGGTCAGCAGCCACGCGTGGGCGGCGCCGTGGTGCCCGAACTCGCCGGTGCCCTGCCAGGCGAGCCACGCGATGTAGGCGGCCGCGAACGGCCCGATGAACAGCGTCTCGACGGCGAGGCTCTCGACGGCGTCGACCCCCGCCTGCTTCTTGGCCAGGCCGTACGTCGCGAACGAGAACGCGAGCAGCAGGGCCACCCACGGCGGCCGGCCGTAGTCGACGGTCAGCACGATCACCGCGACGGTGGCCAGGCCCACGGCCAGCCACTGCCGTCGGCGCAGCCGCTCGCCGAGGATCAGCACGCCCATGAGCACCGTGACGAGCGGGTTGATGAAGTAGCCGAGCGAGGTCTCGACGACCCGGCCGTTGTTGACCCCCCAGATGTAGCCGAACCAGTTGAGGGTGATCACCGCTGCCGCCCCGAGCAGCAGCAACCGGCTGCGGCGGTCGGCGAGCACCGCGCGCACCGCGTCGGTGCGCCGCAGCACCAGGACGACGATGCCGACCGTGACCAGCGACCACAGCACCCGGTGGGCGAGGATCTCGAGCGCGCCGGCCGGTTCCAGCAGCGGCCAGTAGAGAGGGAAGATCCCCCAGAGGCCGTAGGCGGCGACGCCGTACGCGAACCCACGACGCGACTCCGGCACCCGGTCAGCATAGGCGCGACGCACTTCCGTGTCCGCGCCCGGGCTGCGACGTCATCTGGCATGATTCCGCCATCCACGTCACTCATGAAGGGGAGACATGAGGATGGCCCACACCCTGTCGCGAGTCCTGGGTGCCGCCGCGCTCGCGGCGTCACTCGCGACGGCCGGGACCGCGAGTGCCACGCAGCAGCACCGCATGCTGGACACCCGGACCGATCCCACGCCCGACTTCCGCATGGTCGAGCCCACCGGCGACGAGCCGCCGCCGTCGCTGGCAGGTCCCTCGCGGCGCCCCATCTACTCCGAGGTCGTCACGCGCGACGGCCGGCTCTACCTGCGGGGCGACGTCGAGAGCTGGTTCCGGCGCGACGTGACCGTCCAGCGCCGGGGATGCGACGCCTGCAAGTGGCGCCGCCACGACGTCGTCAGCACCGGCCGCCGTGGCTGGTTCAGGAGCGCGATCAACGCCCCCCAGCAGGGGTCGACGTACTGGCGCGCCAAGGTCCGCGCCGCCGACGGCTACGCGCGGTCCTTCTCCGCGACGTGGGAGACCTTCTACTCCTGACCGACGCTCCGTGGCGTCAGGCGATGGTCCAGGTGTCGCCGCCGTGGACCAGTGCGTCCAGCCGTGCGGACGCGTCGTCGGCGGCGTCGCCGCGCGCGGTCCGGACCTGGTCGCGCGCCTGGTCGTCGTACGTCGGCCGCTCGACCTGACGGAAGATCCCGACCGGCGCCTGGTGGAGGTAGCCGGCATCGGTGAGCCGGGACACCGCGAACGCGGTCGTGGGGTCGGCGGCGTGGGCGTCGTGGACCAGCAGCGCGCCCTCGCCGACGTCGGCCGTCTCGACGACCTTGACGCCACCGGTGGCGCTGTCACGGATCAGCCCCTTGCCGCCGCCGACGCCGAACCGGATCGGCTCGCCGTGCACCAGCGGGATGATCGCGTCCTCCTTGGTGTCGCGGTCCTTGATCGAGTCGAAGGCGCCGTCGTTGAAGATCGGGCAGTTCTGGTAGATCTCCACCAGCGAGGTGCCGCGGTGGGCGGCGGCCGCCGCCAGCACCGAGGTGAGGTGCTTGCGGTCGGAGTCGATGGTGCGCGCCACGAACGAGCCCTCCGCCCCCAGCGCGAGCGAGATCGGGTTGAACGGGTGGTCGACCGACCCCATCGGCGTCGACTTGGTGACCTTTCCCGGCTCCGACGTGGGGGAGTACTGGCCCTTGGTCAGCCCGTAGATCCGGTTGTTGAACAGCAGGATCGTCATGTTGACGTTGCGACGCATCGCGTGGATCAGGTGGTTGCCCCCGATCGAAAGCGCGTCACCGTCGCCGGTCACGACCCACACCGAGAGGTCCTCGCGCGAGGTGGCGATGCCCGTGGCGATCGCCGGCGCCCGGCCGTGGATGGAGTGCATGCCGTAGGTGTCGAGGTAGTACGGGAACCGGCTGGAGCAGCCGATGCCTGACACGAACACGATGTTCTCGCGGCGCAGCCCGAGGTCGGGCAGGAAGCCCTGGACCGCCTTCAGGACGGCGTAGTCGCCGCAGCCCGGGCACCAGCGGACCTCCTGGTCGGAGGTGAAGTCCTTGCCGGTCTGGGGCTGGTTACCCTCGGCGAGCGTCGGTACGCCCTCGGTGCCGCTGCGCAGCCCGGGGAACGGCAGGCCCACGCTGTGGTCGGTCGACGTCATGAGTTCGCCTCCTCAGGATCTGTCGCCAGGTCGACGGATGAGTCGAGGGGGACCCCCTCGGCATGGCCGACGAGCTCACCGATCGCCTCGGCGAGCTCGGCCGCCTTGAGCGGCAGGCCGCGGACGTGGTTGTAGCCCACCACGTCGACGAGGTAGCGCGCCCGCAGCAGCATCGAGAGCTGCCCGAGGTTCATCTCGGGCACCAGGACGTGGTCGTAGCGCTTCAGCACCTCGCCGAGGTCGCTGGGGAACGGGTTGAGGTGGCGCAGGTGGGTCTGGGCCACGTGGTGGCCGGCCCGGCGTACTCGCCGGACGGCCGCGCCGATGGGCCCGTACGTCGACCCCCAGCCCAGCACCAGCACCTTGGCCCGGCCGTCGGGGTCGTCGACCTCCAGCGGCGGGATCGAGTCGGCGACCCGGTCGACCTTGGCCTGGCGGGTGCGGACCATGAAGTCGTGGTTGACGGGGTCGTAGGAGATGTTGCCGTGGCCGTCGCCCTTCTCCAGCCCGCCGATCCGGTGCTCCAGCCCCGGGGTGCCCGGGATCGCCCACGGCCGGGCCAGGGTGGCCTCGTCGCGCTGGTAGGGCCAGAAGTCGTCGTCGTGGTTGGTGGTCGTCGCGAAGCCCGGGTCGATGGCGGGCAGGTCGGCGACCTCGGGGATCCGCCACGGCTCGGAGCCGTTGGCCAGCATGCCGTCGCTGAGCAGCATCACCGGCGTCCGGTAGGTGACGGCGATCCGGGCGGCCTCGAGCGCGGCGTCGAAGCAGTCGCCGGGCGACTGCGGCGCGACGATCGGCACGGGCGACTCGCCGTTGCGGCCGAACATCGCCTGGAGAAGGTCGGCCTGCTCGGTCTTGGTGGGCAGGCCGGTCGAGGGGCCACCGCGCTGCACGTCGATCACGAGCAGCGGCAGCTCGGTCATCACGGCCAGGCCGATCGACTCCGACTTCAGCGCGATGCCGGGGCCGGAGGTGGTCGTCACGCCGAAGCTCCCGGCGAAGGAAGCGCCGATCGCCGCGCCGATGCCCGCGATCTCGTCCTCGGCCTGGAACGTGGTGACGCCGAAGGACTTGTGCTTGCTCAGCTCGTGGAGGATGTCGGAGGCCGGCGTGATCGGGTAGGAGCCCAGGAACAGCGGGAGCCCCGACTGCACGCTGGCGGCGATCAGGCCGTAGGACAGCGCCAGGTTGCCGGTGATGTTGCGGTAGGTGCCGGTGGCCAGCCGGGCGGGCTTGACCTCGTAGGTCACCGCGAAGGTCTCGGTCGTCTCGCCGAAGTTCCACCCGGCCCGGAACGCCGTGACGTTGGCGTCGCGGATGTCGGGCACCCGCGCGAACCGCTTCTCGAGGAACGCGATCGTGGACTCCGTCGGCCGGCCGTAGAGCCAGGACAGCAGCCCGAGGGCGAACATGTTCTTGGCGCGTGAAGCGTCCTTGCGCGAGAGGCCGAACTCCTTGACGGCCTCGATCGTCATCCCGGTGAGGTCGACCGGGTGGACGGCGTACTCGGCGAGCGAGTCGTCGTCGAGGGGGCTGTCGGCGTAGCCCGCCTTGCTCAGGTTGCGGGCGGTGAAGTCGGCGGTGTCGACGATGATGCGTGGCGCCCTTGGGCAGGTCGCCGAGGTTGGCCCGCAGGGCCGCGGGGTTCATCGCCACCAGCACGTCGGGTGCGTCGCCCGGCGTCAGGATGTCGTGGTCGGCGAAGTGGACCTGGAACGACGACACTCCCGGCAGCGTCCCCTGCGGCGCCCGGATCTCGGCAGGGAAGTTCGGCAGCGTCGACAGGTCGTTGCCGAAGGACGCCGACTCCTGGGTGAAGCGGTCACCGGTCAGCTGCATGCCGTCGCCGGAGTCGCCGGCGAAGCGGATGATGACACGGTCGAGCTGCTTGACCTGTTTGGTCACCTCGGTCGTCTCCTCCTCGTGCCCAGTCGCGGGGGTTTCTCGCGGTTGTCCAGGGGTTGACGGGCACCGTGCCCACGATAGTCGCGCCGTGCACAAACCCGGCGTGATCTCCCCCACCGGACCCCGATGCCGACACTCCGGTCTGGTCATGGCATGCTTCCGACCAGTAAGTCACGTAATCTTATCGAGAAAGTTGCACCGCGGCTCGGGCGGGCACCCACCACGGAGGAAAAGAGACCCACCATGAAGCTCCACCACAAGGCTGCGGCAGCCGGAGCCGCTACCGCGCTCGCGCTGAGCGCCTGCTCCACGGCCGGCGGCGCGTCCGCTGACGCCGAGGGCACCACTGTCAGCATCAACGGGTTCTCCGTGATGGAAGCCGCCAACGAGCCCGTCTTCGAGGACTTCAACGCCACCTCCGAGGGCGAGGGTGTCGCGTTCGAGACGTCGTACGGCGCCTCGGGTGACCAGAGCCGGGCCGTCGTGGCCGGCGCCGACGCCGACCTCGTGCACTACTCGCTCGAGGGCGACGTCACCCGCCTCGTCGACGAGGGGCTGGTGGCCGAGGACTGGAAGGACAACGAGACCAAGGGCATCGCCACCTCCTCGGTGGTCGTCTTCGTGGTCCGCAGCGGCAACCCCGAGGGCATCGAGACCTGGGACGACCTGGCCGAGGACGGCGTCGAGATCATCACGCCCAACCCGGGCTCCTCGGGCTCGGCCCGCTGGAACATCCTCGCGGCCTGGGCGCACATCACCGGCAACGGCGGCACGCCGCAGGAGGCCGAGGAGTTCCTGACCACGATCCTCGACAACACCATCGCCCTGCCCGGCAGCGGCCGCGAGGCCACCACCGCGTTCACCGACGGGAGCGGCGACGTGCTGCTCTCCTACGAGAACGAGGCGATCCTCGCCAAGCAGAGCGGTGCCGACGTCGACTACATCGTCCCGCCCGACACGCTGCTCATCGAGAACCCCGCCACCGTCACCACAGACGCCGGCCCCGAGGCCGAGGCGTTCCTCGAGTTCATGACGTCGCCCGAGGCGCAGGCCGACTACGCGAGCACCGGCTTCCGCCCGGTCGTCGACGGCGTGGAGATCCCCGAGGTCGAGGGCGCCAACGACCCGTCCGACCCGTTCCCGACCCCCGACAAGCTGTTCACCATCGACGGTGACTTCAACGGCTGGGGCGAGGCCGCCGACAAGTACTTCGGCGACGGCGAGGAGGGCAACCCGCTCGGGATCATCACCCGCCTCCAGCAGGAGACCGGGAAGGTCGGCGAGGAGTAATGACCTCCGCCCAGCTCGTGGGCCCCAGCAGCTCCGACCCGGCCGGGCCGGCGACCCCCACGCAGGGGCGACGCCGGCCCGGCCGGGCCCGGCGTACCACCCCGCGCAACACGCTCACCCCGAGCGCAGGGCTGGGGCTGGGCATCGCGATGCTCTGGTTCAGCCTGCTGGTGCTGATCCCGCTCACCGCCGTGGTGGCTGCTGCGGCCGCCGGCGGCTGGGACCAGTACTTCTCGGTCCTGACCAACCCGCAGACCTGGGCAGCGGTCGAGCTGACCGTGGTGCAGTCGCTGCTGGTCACCGGCGTCAACGTGGTCATGGGCACCCTCATCGCCTGGGTGCTGGTCCGGGACCGGTTCCCGGGCAAGGGCGTGCTGAACGTCATCATCGACGTGCCGTTCGCGCTGCCGACGATCGTCGCCGGGCTGGTGCTGCTCTCGCTCTACGGGCCGAACAGCCCGCTGGGGCTGCACTGGGCGTTCACGCCGACGGCGGTCGCGCTGGCCCTGGCCTTCGTGACGCTGCCGTTCGTGGTCCGGACCGTGCAGCCGGTCCTCGAGGAGCTCGAGTCGGAGGTCGAGGAGGCCGCCGCATCCCTGGGCGCCCACCGCGGCACCATCGTCCGGCGGATCATCCTGCCGGCGCTGGCGCCGGCGATCACTGCCGGTGCGGCACTGTCGTTCGCGCGGGCGATCTCCGAGTACGGCTCATTGGTCCTGCTGTCGGGCAACCGGCCCTACGAGACCGAGGTGGTCTCGGTCCGGGTGCTCTCGTTCATCGAGAACGGCAGCACCGCCTCGGCGGCCGCCCTCGCCTCGGTGATGCTGGCCGTCGCGCTGGTCGTCATCGTCGCGCTCGACATCGTCCAGAGGCGGGTGGCGAAGCGATGGTGAAGGTCTCCACGCCCATCCGGTGGGCGCTGCGGCTGCTCGCACTGGGCTACGTCTTCTTCCTGGTCGCCTGGCCGGTCGCGCTGGTGGTCCAGCAGACGTTCGCCGACGGACTGGTCACCCTGAGCGAGGCGCTCTCCGACCCGCAGGTGACCTACGCGCTGCGGCTCACGGCGATGGTCGCCACCTGGGCGGTGCTGATCAACCTCGTGTTCGGTGTGGGGATCTCGCTGCTGCTGGTGCGCTACGAGTTCCCCGGCAAGCGGGTGCTGTCGGCGCTGATCGACGTCCCGCTCTCGGTGTCGCCGGTCGTCGTCGGCCTGGCGCTGCTGCTGGTCTACAACGGCCGTGACGGCTGGCTCGGCAAGCCGGTCGAGGAGGCGGGGTGGCAGATCGTCTTCGACACCCCCGCCATGGTCATGGCGACCTGCTTCGTGGCGCTGCCGCTGGTCATCCGCGAGGTGGTGCCGGTGCTCCACGAGATCGGCGACGACCAGGAGCAGGCGGCCCGCAGCCTCGGTGCCAACGCCCGCCAGACGTTCCTGCGGATCACCCTCCCGAGCATCAAGTGGGCCGTCGTGTACGGCGTGGTGCTCAGCCTGGCGCGCTCCCTCGGGGAGTTCGGCGCCGTCAAGATCGTCTCGGGCAACATCACCGGGCGGACCCAGACCGCGACCCTCGTCGTCGAGGCGAAGTACCAGAACTTCGCCCAGGAGACGGCGTACGCGACCTCGTTCATGCTGATCTTCGCCAGCATCGTGAGCCTGGTCGTCGTCGCGATCCTCCGCCCCCAGCACCGAATGAAGGGGTCATCATGAGTATCGACGTCACCGGCGTCAGCAAGCGGTTCGGCGACTTCGTCGCCCTCGACGACGTGTCCGTCTCGTTGCCCACCGGCCAGCTCACCGCCCTGCTCGGGCCGAGCGGCGGCGGCAAGTCCACGCTGCTGCGGATCATCGCGGGGCTCGACAGCGCCGACATCGGCACCGTCTCCATCGAGGGCACCGACGCCACCCGCCTGCCCGCCCAGAAGCGGAACGTGGGCTTCGTCTTCCAGCACTATGCGGTGTTCAAGCACCTCACCGTCGCCCGCAACGTGGCGTTCGGCCTCGAGATCCGCAAGCGGCCCAGGGACCAGGTCGCGCGCCGGGTCGACGAGCTGCTGGACCTGGTCCACCTCAAGCAGTTCGCCCACCGGCTGCCGTCCCAGCTCTCGGGAGGGCAGCGGCAACGGATGGCACTGGCCCGGGCCCTGGCCGTGGAACCCACCGTGCTGCTCCTCGACGAGCCCTTCGGCGCGCTGGACGCCAAGGTCCGCAAGGAGCTGCGGGACTGGCTGCGCCGGCTCCACGACGAGGTCGCGGTCACCACCGTCTTCGTGACCCACGACCAGGAGGAGGCGCTCGAGGTCGCCGACGAGATCGTCGTGATCAACGACGGTCGGATCGAGCAGGTCGGGACGCCCGACCAGCTCTACGACGAGCCGGCCAACGACTTCGTGATGTCGTTCCTCGGCGAGGTGACCCAGCTCGGCGACGTCCAGCTGCGGCCGCACGACATCGAGGTCTCGACGTCGCCGACCACCGCCGGCGGGGTCGAGGGCGAGGTGCACCGGCTGCTGCGGATCGGCTTCGAGGTCCGGCTCACCGTGCTCACGGTCAGCGGCCAGGAGGTGTCGGTCGTCATGACCCGGACCCATGCCCGGTCGCTGCGCCTCGACGAGGGCAGCACCGTGTGGCTGACGCCGGCCACCGGCGCGACTTCCGTGCCGTCGCTGGCGACCGTCAGCGCGTGAGCCGCTGGTCCGTGACGGCGACCCCGGATCCTGAGGTGCTGCCGAGGTCCTGGGCCAACCGACGGTGGACCAGCAACCGTTTCCCTGGCCGAAACGGTTGCTCCCGCACCGCGCCGGAGATGGCGGCGAACCAGCGGTGGCTGAGCAGCCGAAGCGTGCGGTGATTCGGTGGCTCAGCCACCGCCGGGTCATGCCCGCGATCCGTACGCCCCGCAGCCGGCGAGTGGCGGGTTTCCCAGGGTGGGCTCGGCGGTCACCGTTGGACAACAGGTAGCGGAACCCGCTCCGAGCCGGTCATTCCACGCTCACCGCCGGCGGTCTCAGCGGTAGTTGGTGAACAGTTGAACCCACGCTCCCACGCTCAACACCCGCGTTCTGCTGCGTAACCTGCACGCTGCCGCGTTCTGCTGCGTGTTCGAAGGTTGTTCGATGATTCGGCGTCTCTGGGAGGGCGAGAACGCTCACCCCTCCATCCGCTCATGCCGATGAGCGGTCGAGCCGTCGCCGGGGTCCGGTTGCTTGGTGCCTACTCAGGCAATGGACCCCGGCACAAGCAGAACGGATGCCCAGCAGGATCTGCGTACACCTGGAACACTTCGCCGTCCGTCGCCGGGTCGTTGGCGGTCTGGAGCAGCGTCGCGCCGAGGGACATCGCCTTGACGTGCGCTTCCGCCAAGTCGTCAATCCACACGTCCAGATGGATCTGCTGCTGCTGTTGACCTTGCGGCCACGCCGGAGCGACGTGATTGGGCGCGAGTTGGATTCCCAGACGCCACTCACCGTCCACGATGACGCTGTGCCATTCGTCCTCGGCGTCAACGATGCCGTCGAGCATCCCGGCCCAGAAGGCACTCTCTGCATGCAGGTCGGGAGCATCGAGAACATGAATCAGTCTCCTCACGCGCATGACACAGATGCTGCCGAACGAGACCTCTCGATGGAAGGATCAACCGCTCGTCAACGCCCTGATCTGCCGGCCATCCGAACATGCCGCGATCCGCTCGGAGGTTCGGCAGACCACGCGCGGGTGCATCCCCGCTCCACGCCTAGGTCGATCTCTCGACCATCACCTTGACGCCGATGCGTTCCTCAAACTTCGAAACGAACTCATGGCCTTGCTGCTGACCGGACTCGACCGCGGCAAAGAAGTGCTCGTTGTCCGCTCGATACTGGGCAGGCACGAGTCCGATCGTGGCTCCATCGACCGACGCGCGGATCAGATTGTCGCCCTTGTACTTCCCACTTGGTGTGGACTCCAGCGCGTACTCAACCGAAACCGTGACCTCGGACCTTCCTGCCAGCAGGCCAGCAAGCGTGTCTTGGTGGTCGTTGAGCCGCTTGAGCCACATCTCAACCCGCGGCGGCGCAACCGTGTAGTACTCGTGCCCTCGCTGCTCATCGGGGAGGTTCGGCCACCGGCCGAGTTCCTCGGGCCATGGCAGGTGAAGCCGGACCGTCGGGCCGTTTGTGCGAGTTGAGCCGCATACGCCGGCCACGCGAGTTCCTCGAGGCCATGGTGCTGCACGGAGGCCTTGGCCCTATTGGGTCCCAGCTGACCCGGCGTGGCACGACTGGACAGCGCGCAAGGCTCAGAGTGAGCCGGGTCCGGCTCGTTAGATAGAGGTTCGAGAAACCGCCTCCGAAGCCTCGATTCACGCTCAGAGTCGAGGGTGTTCACCTGTAGTTGGTGAACTGCACCGCGAAGTCGTAGTCCTGGGCCTTCACGAGGGCGATGACCGCCTGCAGGTCGTCGCGCTTCTTGCTCGAGACCCGCAGCTCGTCGCCCTGGATCTGGCTCTTGACGCCCTTGGGGCCCTCGTCGCGGATCAGCTTGCTGATCTTCTTCGCGTCCTCCGAGGAGATGCCCTCCTTGAGGGTGATCCCGATCTTCGACTCCTGGCCGGACTGCCGGGGCTCGGAGGCGTCGAGCACCTTGAGCGACACGTTGCGCTTGACCAGCTTCTGCTTGAAGACGTCGAGGACCGCGCTGGCGCGGTCGTCGGCGGAGGCCGAGATCTCGATTGCCTGCTCGCCCTTCCACTCGATCCCGGCGCCGGTGCCCTTGAAGTCGAACCGGGTGGCGACCTCTCGCGCGGTCTGGCCGAGGGCGTTGTCGACCTCCTGCCGGTCGATCTTGCTCACGATGTCGAACGAGGAGTCGGCCACGGTTGCCTCCGGTTTCAGGTCTGCGTGCTTCTGCCGCTATTGTTGCGTCCCGTCGTGACCCGGTGGCAGCCGGGGCGACGACCCGGCAGGTTGCCCGAGCGGCCAATGGGAGCGGACTGTAAATCCGTCGGCTTACGCCTACCCAGGTTCGAATCCTGGACCTGCCACTGACGCCCCGCACCGGTTCCGGTGGGGGGCGTCGGTCATTGTCAGGGCTCGCGAGGCGGGTCGCCCACCGTCGAGTCGAGCACCAGCCCCGTCAGCACGAAGGGCAGTGCGAGCGCATCGCGGTCGGACAGCCCGAGCACGTGCCACATCTGGAGCAGCTCCGGGCGAGGCACGTCGTCCGCGGTGACCCGGACCCCGTCCGCGACGACGGGGTGGTCGTGGATGGTGCGCAGGACCCACCCGGTCAGCGCCAGCCGCGCCGCCGGGTCATCGGCGACGACGACCACGAGGAGCTGGACCTCCACCGCCAGCGACGGTGGCACGGGCTCGCCCGGACCTCGCGGCGGCAGGGAGCCGCTGACCTGGCGGACCCGATAGGGCAGGATGCCCGCGCCGTGCCGCACGCCTCGGGTGACCTCGCCCGCATCGACCAGGCGGAAGTCCCACCGGTCGCCGGCGAGGTCCACCGGACGGGGCGCGTCGGCCAGGGCACGGGCCAGTGCCGTGCACGCCGCCTCGATCGCCCGGTACGTCGCCATGGCCGGCGTCCCCCTCCCGCTCCGTCCCCTGTCGGCAACCTAGACCCGCGACCGGTGGCTGTCACCGGTCTGCGGGAGCACAATGGTCGGGTGAGCGTCACCGCGAGCCGGGCGACCGCCCGGGCGGGGCTGGGGGCCGCGCTCCTGACGGGGGCGGGCGTCGCCGTCGTCCTGGGCGCCTACGCCGGCCTGCACGAGCCGGCCGGTCGGCCGCTCTCGACGTTCGGCTTCTCGGGGATGCTGCAGATGAAGGCGTGGCTGGCCACCGCGGCGGTGGTGCTGCTCCTCGTCCAGCTGGTGACGGCGCTCCGGATGTGGGGACGGCTGGGAGGTGGGGGCGCGGCGCCGGCCTGGGTCGGCCCCCTCCACCGCTGGAGCGGTGCGGTGGCGTTCGTGCTGACCCTGCCACCGGCGGTGCACTGCCTGTGGTCCCTCGGGCTGGCCGGTGACAGCCCGAGGGTCGTCGTCCACTCGCTCGCCGGATGCCTCTTCTACGGGGCGTACGCCGCCAAGATGCTCGGCCTCCGGCTGCGGGGTCTCCCCGGCTGGGCGCTGCCGGTGCTCGGCGGCCTGGTACTGACCCTGCTGACCCTGGTCTGGCTGACCTCGGCGCTGTGGTTCTTCAGCCGCAGCGGCCTTCCGCTGACGTGAGGAGCTGACGTGGCCCTGCCTCCGCTCACCCGTGCCTCGGCCCTCCGCGGCGGGCTGCTCACGCTCGCCGCCGCGGCTGTCGGGTTCGTGGCCGCGCGTGCCTCCGGGGCCGGCAGCAGCGAGGCGGGCACCGCCGCGGCCAACGCCTACGGCACCGCGCCCTCCGGCGGGCGTGCCCTGGCCTCGGTGGACGAGATACCCGCGGGCGGCGGCCTCGTGCTCGCCGACGAGGGCGTGGTGCTGGTCCGGGACGAGGGCGAGGACGTCCACGCCTTCTCCTCGACCTGCACCCACCAGGGCTGCCCTGTCTCCGAGGTCACCGGCGGCCGGATCATCTGCCCGTGCCACGGCAGTGAGTTCGACGCCACGACCGGGGAAGTCGTCGCGGGGCCGGCGCCGTCCCCGCTGCCGGCCGTCGACGTGACGGTCGAGGACGGGACCGTCCTGGCCGGAGGTGGAGAGAGCTGATGACGACACGACGCGGCGCAGGGGCGGTCCTGCCCACCCTGCTGTGGCTGCTCGCCGTCGGGTTCGCGGTGGGTGTGCTGATCGCGGTCGGCTGACGCGCTCAGCGGCCGACGGCGTACCCCTGCATGCCGCGGGGGTTGGCCCCGGCGCGGAGCGTGCCGTCACGGTCGCGGCCGACGCCGCTGAGCCGGCCGAGCGACCACGGGTCCTGCACGGCCACGTCGTGGCCGCGGCGGCGCAGCTCGGCGATGGTGCGCTTGCCGAGCCGCGCCTCGACGTGGATCCGCCCGGGCTCGCTGTCGCGCGGCCAGAACGACGACGGCACGTGCGTGGAGTGCCAGGCGGGGGCGTCGATCGCCTCCTGCAGGTTCATCCCCTGGTGCAGGTGGCGCACGAGGAACACCAGCTGCCACTGGTCCTGCATGTCGCCGCCGGGTGTGCCGAAGGCGAGGTACGGCGAGCCGTCGTCGCGCAGCGCCAGCGACGGCGAGAGGGTCGTCCGCGGCCGCTTGCGTGGGCCGACGGAGTTGGGGAGGCCGGGCTCGACCCAGAACATCTGGGCGCGGGTCGAGATGGGGAAGCCCAGCCCCGGGACGACCGGCGAGCTCTGCAGCCAGCCGCCGCTCGGCGTCGCGGACACCAGGTTGCCGAACCGGTCGGCGACGTCGAGGTGGCAGGTGTCGCCGCGGGTCTCGCCGTCGAGGGTCACGGTGGGCTCGCCGGTGCCGGCCCCGGCCGGTACGGGGGTGGCGGCCTTCAGGACGTCGGGCAGGCGGGGGGTCCGACCGCCCGGGGAGCCGGGGTGGAGCCCCTCGGTCACTGCGCGCTCGGGGTCGATGAGTGCTCGCCGCTCGTCGGCGTACGTCGGGGAGAGCAGCTCGGTGAGCGGCACGTCGGCATGGTCGGGGTCGCCGTACCACGCCTCCCGGTCGGCGAGGGCCAGCTTGGCGGCCTCGACGGTGAGGTGGACGAGGTGGGGTGACGTCGGCTCGAGAGCGGCGAGGTCGTGGCCGTCGAGCAGGGCGAGCTGCTGGAGCAGCGCCGGACCCTGGCTCCACGGACCGGCCTTGAGCACCCGGAAGCCGTGGTGGTCGAGGCCGGCCGGCTCCTCCTCCGTCGCCCGCCACGAGGCGAGGTCGTCGAAAGTCAGCAGTCCGTGGTGCGGGGTGCCGGTGACGTCCATCGCCTCGTCGGCGTACAGCTCGGCGATGGCCTCCGCGACGAACCCCTCGTAGAAGCACCGTCGGGCCGCCTCGACCTGCTCCTCGCGTCCCGAGGCGGTGGCCTCGGCGTGCTCCACGATCCGCTCCAGGGTGCGCGCGAGGTCGGGGTTGGTCATCCGGGTCCCGACCGCGGGCACGGTGCCGTCGGGCAGCCACACCGCGCGGGAGCTGGGCCAGTGGTCGGTGAGCAGCTGCTCGACGCGGCCGATCGTGGCGGCGATGTTGCCGAGCACGGGGAAGCCGTGCCGGGCGTAGCCGACGGCGTACTGCAGGACGTCGCGCAGCCGCATCGTCCCGTGGTCGCGCAGCAGCAGCATCCAGGCGCCGAAGCTGCCCGGGACGCAGGCCGGCAGCAGCCCGGTGCCGGGCACCCGGTCGAGGCCGAGGTCGGCGAACGCCTCCGGGGTCGCCGCTGCCGGCGACACCCCCTGGCCGCACACGACGAACGGCGCCTGCCGGGCCG
This sequence comes from uncultured Actinomycetota bacterium, assembly GCA_963740325.1. Lineage (GTDB taxonomy): Bacteria > Actinomycetota > Actinomycetes > Propionibacteriales > Nocardioidaceae > Nocardioides. The sequence goes on along the minus strand of CAVUDQ010000006.1, from coordinate 48,629 downwards.
CGCTCCAGGCGACCAGTGGCATGTCGCCGCCCGGCCCGTTGAGATGGGGCTCGACGACGTGCAGCACGAACCCGGCCGCGACGGCGGCGTCGAACGCGTTGCCGCCGGCCTCGAGGGCCGCCATGCCGGTCTGGGAGGCCAGCCAGTGCGTGGACGCGACCATGCCGTGGTCGCCCGTGAGCTCCGGGCGGGTGGTGAAGGTGGTCATCCGGGTGACAGCTCCCCGCGGTTGAAGGCCGAGTCCTTGCGGGAGATCATCTCGCGCCGCTCGTCGGGGCTGAGCGCCACGAGCGCGTCGAGCAGGTCGGCCGGGTAGCCGTCGACCTCCGGCGCCGCGGCGAGCGGCACGACGGTGTGGACGATGCGGTCGTCGTAGAGGTGCAGCATCGTGATCGCCTGGTGGCCGTCGACCGCCGAGATCAGCCGATCCAGGGGAGCCGGGTCGAGGGAGTAGCAGCTCGCGGCGGCGACCGAGACCGGGACGCCGGCGAAGGTCGACCACGAGGTGTAGTGGAAGTGGCCGCCCAGCACGCCGCGCACGTCGCTGCCGGCGATCACCTCGGCCAGCGACTGCTGGTCGAGCAGCTCGATGATCTCGGCCGCGGGCACCATCGGCACCGGGATCGGCGGATGGTGCATCGCGAGCAGGGTGCCGTGCTCGGCCGGCGTGGCGAGCTGGTCGGCCAACCAGTCGAGCTGGTCGGCGGTGAGGTCTCCGTGGTGGTAGCCGGGCACGCTGGTGTCGAGCGCCAGCACGCGCAGCCCGCCCACGTCGTAGGCCCGGTCCTGGGGGCCGTCGCCGCCGGTGCCGAACAGGCCTTCGGCGTAGGGCGCCCGCTCGTCGTGGTTGCCCATCGTCCAGACCACCTGCGCATCCAGGGCCCCCGCGACCGGCTCGACCAGCTCCCGCAGCCGGGCGTACGCCGCCGGCTCGGCCTTGTCGGCGAGATCGCCGGTGAACACCAGCACGTCGGGCGCCGGGTCGAGCCGGCCCAGCCGCTCCAGCGCGCGCACCAGCCCCGGCTCGGGGTCGACGACGCCGTACTGCCTGGCCCCGCCCGCCAGCAGGTGCGGGTCGCTCAGGTGGGCGACGGTGTGCCGGGGCGGTGGGGACTGACCGAACTGGACCACGCGACGACTGTAGAGGCACGGCTGGGATGATCAGGCGGTGCGCGAGCAGGTCCACGACATCGGCAAGCGCCGGGCGTGGGTGATCTGGCTGGTCGGGCTCTCGGTCTACGTCCTCGCGGTGTTCCACCGCAGCTCGCTCGGGGTGGCGGGACTGCTCGCGGCCCAACGCTTCCAGATCGACGCGACGTCGTTGGCGACGTTCACCGTGCTGCAGCTCGCGGTGTACGCCGCCATGCAGGTGCCGGTGGGGGTGATGCTGGACCGCTACGGCTCCCGCGCCCTCCTGCTCTCCGGGCTGGTGCTGATGACCGGCGGGCAGCTTCTGTTCGCGTTCGTGGAGTCCTACCCGATCGCGGTGCTCGCCCGGGTCGTGATCGGGGCCGGCGACGCGATGGTCTTCGTCAGCGTGATCCGGCTGGTGGCCGCGTGGTTCCTGGTGCGGCAGGCGCCGCTGGTGACCCAGCTGACCGGTCAGGTCGGCCAGGTCGGCGCGATCATCGCGGCCGCACCGCTCTCGTGGGCGCTGGTCCACCTCGGCTGGACGGGGGCGTTCGCGCTGGCCTCGTCGGCGGGGGTGGTGCTGATGGTCGCAGTCGCGCTGCTGGTCAAGGACTCGCCGTACGCGAAGGACGGGGCCACCCGGATCAAGCTGCGCACGCTGACCCGGCAGCTGCAGACCGTGTGGGGCAATCCCGGGACCCGGCTCGGGATGTGGACCCACTTCACCTCCCAGTTCGCGATGACCGTGTTCGCGATGATCTGGGGGTTCCCGTTCCTGGTCCAGGGCCAGGGGCTCTCGCCGGCCGTCGCCAGCACGCTGCTGATGCTGATGACCGGGTGGGTGATCCTCTCCGGGCTCACGCTGAGCTGGCTGGTCGGCCGGTTCCCCTACTACCGCTCGTGGATCGTGATCGGCGTGGTGGGCCTGATGATGATCCCGTGGACCGCCGTCCTGCTGCGCGACACCCCATCGCCGCTCTGGCTGCTGGTGGTGCTCGTGTGCTTCACCGCGACCGGCGGTCCGGCCTCGATGGTCGGCTTCGACCTCGCGCGGTCGTTCACCCCGCAGGAGACGATGGGCCGCGCCAACGGTCTGGTCAACGTCGGCGGGTTCTCGGCCTCGCTGCTCACGATCGCGCTGGTAGGTGTGGTGCTCGACCTGCGGCAGCCCGGCGGGATGGCGGCGTACGACCTCGACGACTACCGGGCCGCGCTGTCGGTCCAGTACCTCTTCTGGGCCTTCGGCATCACCCAGGTGCTCCGCTACCGCCGCCGCGGCCTGGCCCACCTGCGTCGTGAGCACCCCGGCGCCGTGGAGTCGATGAGGCGCGGCGAGCCCTTCGTCCACCCCGGCTTCAGCGACCGCGAGGGCGTCTGAAGGTCAGCGGGCGGGAACCACCGTGCCGGTCACCTCGCCGAGGGCGATCCGGCCACCGCCGGTGCCGGGGGCGGTGTAGCGCAGGGTGACGGTGTCGCCGTCCTCGAGGAAGGTGCGGCCACCGGGGAGCGGCTCCTGCCCGCCCCAGCTCAGCTCCAGCAGCGAGCCGCGCTGGTCGCGCTCGGCGCCCGAGATCGTGCCGGACGCGAACAGGTCGCCGGTGCGCAGCGAGGCACCGTTGACAGTCAGGTGGGCGAGCATCTGCGCGGGCGACCAGTACATCGAGGAGTACGGCGGCCGGCTCACGACCTCGCCGCCGATCTCGACCTCGACGTCGATGTCGAGCCCGCGCGGCGAGCCGTCGGCGAGGTAGGGGAGCGGAGTCGGGTCCTGGCCGGGGAGGTCGACCCACGCGGCGTCGAGCGCCTCGAGCGGCGTCACCCAGTGGGAGACCGACGTCGCGAACGACTTGCCGAGGAACGGGCCGAGGGGGACGTACTCCCAGGCCTGGATGTCACGGGCCGACCAGTCGTTGAGCCCGACCAGCCCGAACACGTGGTCCGCGAAGTCGGCGACCCCGACCCGCGAGCCGAGCGTCGACGGAGTGCCGACGACGAAGCCGAGCTCGGCCTCGATGTCGAGCCGCTGCGACGGCCCGTACGTCGGCGCCTCGTCACCGGGCGCCTTCCGCTGCCCGGCGGGCCGGACGACGTCGGTGCCGCTGGCGACGACGGTGCCTGCGCGGCCGTGGTAGCCGACCGGCAGGTGCCGCCAGTTGGGCAGCAGCGGCTCGGCGTCGGGTCGGAAGATCCGACCGACGTTGGTGGCGTGCTCGAGCGAGGCGTAGAAGTCGACGTAGTCGGCGACCTCGACCGGGAGGTGGAGCATGACGTCGGAGACCGGGGCCAGGTGCGGCTCGACCAGGTCGCGCTCGGTCTCGTCGGTGAGCAGGCCCGTCAGCCAGGTCCGCAAGGAGCTCCGCACCGCCCGGCCCTCGGCCATCAGCGGGTTGAGCGAGCGCTCCTCGAACACGTGGTGCACGTCGAGCATCTCGGCGGCCGCGACGGGCGCCACGTCGAGCACCAGGTCGCCGATCCGCACCCCGACCCGGGGCTCCTCGCCGCCGCGCGAGAACACGCCGTAGGGCAGGTTGTCGACGTCGAAGAGGGAGCCGGCGGCTCCGTCCACCCAGGTGTCGGTCACGGCTTCTCCAGGAGTCCGAGGGCGAGCAGGTCGTCGAGCGGCTCGGAGACCGAGCACGAGCCGAAGGAGGTGAACCAGCGCCGGGCGCGGGTCAGGTCGACCTCGCCGACCGCGGTCACGAGCGCGTCGGGGTCCCGCTGCTCCAGCAGCGCGACCACGTCGTCGAGCGGGCTGCCGTCGAACGCGTGCAGCGTCGCCAGCAGCACGTTGAGGAAGCCGTGGTGGGTGAACCCGTCGGCGTTGTCGTGGCGGACCGCGTTGTGCAGCCCGGCGGTGCACTTGAACGGCGTCTCGCGGTCGAGCGCCGCGTCGATCCAGCGCGCGAGTGCGTGGGTGGGCGGGAACAGGTGGGCCTCCAGCCCGCCGGTCCGGAACTTCAGCCGGAGCCCGGCCTCGGCGACCGCGTCGGCGGCCCGCAGCCAGCTTCCCGTGTCCGGCACGTGGGGGAGCTCGACGTACACCCGCTCGGGGTCCAGGTCGCAGCCTGCCGCGGACGCGGCGACCCGGCGGGCGTTGCCGGCGAGGTCGTCGAGGTCTCGCAGGGCGATCTCGACGCCGGCGACCTCGTGCCCGCCCCGCTCGGCCAGCCGGAGGGCACCGGGGATCGCCCCGGCGCCGCCGGTGACCACCACCGCCAGCGACAGGGGTGTGGAGACGTCGGGGACGGCGGTGTCGGTGACCACGAACGACCCGACGAGGTCGCCCCACCACTCCTCACGCAGCGCGACGTGGGCGGTCACCGCGTCGGGGAGCGGGGCGTCGCCGGGCGGGAACACCGCCGCGTCGTCGACGAGGCCGCTCCAGGCCGGTTCACGGAGGCTCACGAACCCAGCCAACCACAGCCGGGATCACACGAGTCGGGCCCGGCCCCGCTTGCCGAGCTGGTCGGCGATGATCGAGCGCTGCACCTCGCTGGCGCCCTCCCAGATCCGCTCCACGCGCAGCTCGCGGAAGAACCGCTCGGCGACGTTCTCGCGCATGTAGCCGCGGCCCCCGAAGACCTGCACCGCCCGGTCGGCCACCCGGCCGGCCATCTCGCTGCTGAACAGCTTGGCCATCGAGCACTGCGCGTGGGCGACCTTGGCGTCGACACCCGCGTCGAGCCCGCGGGCCACCTCGTAGACCAGCGTGCGGGCGGCGAACAGCTCGGTCAGGCTGTCGGCGAGCATCGCCTGCACCAGCTGCTTGTCGGCGAGCCGCTCGCCGCCGACCTCGCGGGTGGCCGCGAAGCCGGTCATCTCGTCGACCAGCCGCTCCGCGGCCCCCAGGCACCGGGCCGCGACCATCAGCCGCTCGAATCGGAACCACTCGTAGGCGAAGGACATCCCGTCGCCCTCCGAGCCCACCAGCTGCGACGCCAGGACCCGTACGTCGTCGAAGGCGACGACCGGGTGGTGGTGGGCGATGGTGTGCGTGTAGGCCGGGGTGCGGACCACGCTGATCCCCGGCGCGTCCTTGTCGACCACGAAGAGGGCCTGCTGGCCGGCGTGGTCGCCGCCCGCCAGCACGGCCTGGAAGAACACGTAGTCGGCGACGTTGTAGGACGTCACGTGCCACTTGACGCCGTTGAGGACGTAGTCGTCGCCGTCGCGGACCGCCGTGGCCCGCAGGTCGGCCAGGTCGGAGCCGGCGTGCTCCTCGGTGATCGCGTAGCACTCCTCGCGCTCGCCTCGCACGGTCGGCAGCAGGTAGGTCGCGCGCTGGTGGTCGTTGGCGACCGCCGGCCACCACGCCGGCGGCGTGGTCAGCAGCCAGGCCAGCGCGTTGGTCACCCGTCCGCCCTGCTCCTGCACCAGCACGACCTGCAGCGTGGTGCAGCCGCGGCCGCCGACCGCCGTCGGCATGTTGGTGGCGGTCAGCCCGAGCTCGCGAGCCTGCTCCGTGAGCTCCGCCTCGACTCCGTCGGGCAGCTCGCCCTCATGGGCCTCGGCGTGCTCCTCGTGGGGGATCAGTCGGTCGGTGAGCTCCCGGGCCCGGGCCTGGAGGTCGAGGTCGGCCTCGCTCAGTCCGTACATCCGGCCTCCACCCGTTGACTGACTGTTCAGTCTATGCGACGCTCGAGCGCATGACCAGCGTGCCGCGCGCGGCCGACGCCGTGGTCGTCGGGGGTGGCACCATCGGCGCCTGGACGGCGTGGTTCCTGCGCCGGGCCGGACTCGCCGAGGTGGTGCTCCTCGAGGCCGGCACCCTGGGCCAGGGCGCGAGCTCGCGGGCTGCCGGCATGGTGCGGGCGCAGGGCGGAACCGAGGTCGCGGTCCGGCTCGGCCTCTTCAGCCGGGCGTTCTACCTGGGCCAGCGCGACGACCTCGGCCTCGACTCCGGGTTCGTCCCGCAGGGCTACTCCATGCCGTGCTTCTCGGAGCCGGAGGTCGAGCAGGCGCACGCCCGGATCACGATGCAGCAGGGGCTCGGCCTCGACGTCCGGTGGGTCGGCCCCGAGGAGTTCGACGAGCTCAACCCGTCGATGCGCCCGGGCCAGACACTCGGGGCTTCGTACGCCGCGGACGACGGCTACCTGGACCCGCCGCGCAACGTGCTCGCCTACACCGCGGCGCTGGTGACCGCCGGTGTCCGGGTCTGCGAGAGGACGGCGTTCACCGGGCTGATCCACTCCGGCGACACCGTGACCGGCGTGGAGACCAGCGCCGGTCCGATCGCCACCGACCGGGTGGTGCTGACCGGCGGTCCGACGCTCGCCGCGGTGGGGCGGGCGGCCGGCGCCCGGATCCCCGCGGGTGGGGCCCGGCACCAGGTCGTGGTGACCGGCCCGCACGCCGACTTCGCCCCCGACCGGCTGCCGATGGTCTTCGACGTCGCGTCCGGGATCTACTGGCGGCCCTGCGAGGGCGGCGTGCTGTGGGGGATGAGCAACCCCGAGGAGCCGCCCGGCGAGGCCGTCGCGTTCGACCACGACTACCACCGGCTGATGGCCGAGCGGATGGCGAAGCTGCTGCCCGCGACGGCCGAGGTCGGCGTACGCAAGACGTGGGCGGCGACGATCGACTTCACGCCCGACCACCTGCCGATCCTGGGGCCGCTGCTCGCCGACAACGGCCCGATCGACGGCACCGTCGTCGCCGCGGCCGGTGGCCACGGGATGATGTGGGGCCCCGGCGTCGCCCGGGTCGCCGCCGATCTGGCCACCACGGGGCGGACCGACGTCGTCGATGTCTCCGACCTGGGCCTGGACCGCTTCGACGAGTACGGACACAGCCGGCTGGCGGCCGACCCGATCGCGCTCCCGTTCCCGGAGCTCGCCGACTCGCCGACCTCCTGACCGCGTCAGCGGAGCAGCGCGTCGACGCCGACGACGCCGGCGGAAGTGACGAGGAGCGGGTTCACCTCGAGGACCTCCAGCTGGTCCCCGAGCTCGTGCGCGACGACCGACAGCGCCGAGACCGCGGCGGCGGTCGCGGCCTCCGCCGCCGCCCCGACCGCCGGGCGGCCGCGCCACCCGGCGAGCAGCGCGCCGGCCCGGGTGCCGGCCAGCAGCGCGGCTGCGGTGGACGGGTCGACCGGCGCCAGCGCGACCGTGCTCTCGTCGACCAGCTCCACGAGGGTGCCGCCCACGCCGAGCACGACCAGCCAGCCGAACAGCGGGTCCCGCACCAGCCCCACGGACAGCTCGACGTCGGCCGCCACCTGCTGCTGCACCTGCACCTCGGGTCCCAGCCGGCCGGCCAGGTCGTCGTACGCCGCGCCGACGCTGTCGGGGTCGCTCAACCCCAGCCGGACCCCGTCGACGTCGACCTTGTGGGCCACCCCGGACCCGGTCTTGAGGACCACGGTCCCGCCCAGCTCGGCGGCGGCGGCGACGGCGGCCTCCCGGTCGGAGACGAAGCGCGAGGCGGCCATCGGGACGCCGAAGTCGGCCAGCAGCTCGTCGGCCAGGTCGGGGGACGGGGGCGCCGCAGCGAGCCGGTCGACCCAGCGCGCCCGCCTCGCCGCGTCGACGGGTGGGTCCCAGCGCGGGGGCGCCTCCGGGGCCAGCAGGTGGTGCAGCGCCACCAGCCCCGACCCGGTGCCCTCGAGCACGGGGATGCCGAGCCCCCGCAGCCGGGCGGCCGCCTCCTGGTCCACGGCCGAGCCGAGGTTGGCCAGGACGACGACGGGCTTGGGGGTCAGCCCGGCCAGCCGGACCATGGCGTTCGGGAACGCCACGTCGCCGTCGTACTCCGGGACCAGGTCGACGGCCAGCGCGACCACGTCGACCTCCGGGTCGTCGGCCAGTGCCGCGAGGCACTCGGTGAACAGGTCCTCGGTACGACGGCCGCCGCCCCACACGTCGAGCGGGTTGGCCGGGGTGAGCCCGGGGTCGAGCGCGGCGGCCAGCCGGGTGGTCGTGGTCTCGCCCAGCGGCGCGAAGGGCACGCCGACGCGCTGCGCGACGTCGGCCAGCAGCACCCGCTCGGCTCCGGAGTCGTGCACCGTGGCGATGCCGGAGCCCTTCCCGACGCGCCGCCGGCCGATCGCGAACAGCTCGAGCGTGTCGACCATCTCGGTCAGGTCGCCGACCCGGTGCACGCCGTACGCCGCGAACAGCGCCTGCCACCCTCCGTCGGACCCCGCCAGCGCCCCCGAGTGTGCGTCGACCATCGCGCCGCCGAGCGGCGACGACCCGACGGTCAACGCCACCACCGGGATTTCCCGGGCGGCCGCCTCGGCGAGCCCAGCGGTCAGGGCCGGCAGGTCGCGCACCGTCTCCAGGACCAGCCCGACGACGCGGGTCTCCGGCGTGGCGAGGGCGTGAGCGAGGTAGTCGGCGGTCGTCGTCACGACCTCCCGCCCCGAGGAGACCACCGTGGTGAAGCCGAGCGCGCGGTGGGTCCGTAGCAGCGTGGAGAAGACCGACCCGCTGTGGGTGACCAGGGCGATCGGCCCGGACGGCAGGGGCGACCGCTCGAGGTAGCCGATGGCACGGACTCCGGCGGTGACGTTGACGAAGCCCATGCAGCCGCTGCCGACGACCTCCAGTCCGTCGGCCGCAGCCGCCAGCTCGCGGTCGAGGCCGAGCGCGGAACCGAACACCACGGCGCCGGCGTCGCCGCGCGCGGCGGCGAGCGAGACCTGCTCCACCAGGGCGGCGTCGGGCACGCCGAGGAGCACCAGGTCGACGGGATCGGGGACGTCGGCGAGCGACGGGACGCAGGGGTGGCCGAGCACGGTCGACCGCGACGGGTGGACCAGGTGCACGTGCGAGAAGCCGGGGCTGCGCAGCACCTCGGTGGCCATCCGCCACCCGAGGGAGTCGGGTCGCTCGCTGGCCCCGACGACCGCCACCGACCGGGCCGCGAGCATCCGCCGCAGCCGGGGCCGTACGGCGGGCGCCGGGCTCACCGGTTGCCGGCGCCGAGCAGTCGCCGCGGCGACCAGCGGTGGGCGCGGGCGTCGTGCAGGGCCGCCCGGGCCGCCTGCATGCCGGGGATCCCGCAGACGCCGCCGCCGGCGTGAGTGGCGGACGAGGCGTAGTAGAGGCCGGCGACCGGGGTCCGGTAGTCGGCGTACCCCGGAGCGGGCCGCAGGTGGAACAGCTGCTCCAGCGAGAGCTCGCCGTGGAAGATGTTGCCGCCGACCAGGCCGTACTCGGTCTCCATCTCGTGGGGCCCGACGACGTCGCGGGCGATGACCGAGTCGCGGAACCCGGGCGCGACCTCGTCGTAGAGGTCGATGATCCGGTCGGTGTAGGCCGCCAGCTCGTCGGTGTGCGGCTCGGCGGACCACTCGGCGGGCACCCACTGGGTGAACAGCGAGAAGATGTGCGGCCCGTCGGGGTTCAGCGTCCGGTCGAGCGTGGTCGGGATGACCCCGTCGCAGAACGGCGCGGCGGCCGGTCGCCCCTCGCGGGCGTCGACGAACGCCCGCTCGATGAACTCCATCGTGGGCGCCATCTCCACCGAGCCCGTGTGCAGCTCGGCCTGGCCGTCGGTGGGGTCGGCGGTGAACGACGGCAGCCGGTCGATCGCCAGGTTGACCTTCACCACGCCGCTGCGGGAGCGCCAGCGCTCGATGTCGCGCACGAAGTCGTCGGGCAGGTGGGCGGGGCCGACCTGCTCCAGGAAGGCGGTCCGCGGGTGCAGGCTGGTCACCACGACCGGCGCCCGCAGCTCCTCCCCGCCCGCCAGCACGGCGCCCTCGACCCGGCCGTCGGTCACCAGCAACGACTCCACCGGGGCCGAGACCCGCACCTCGGCCCCGAACGACTCCGCGCTGCGGCGCACGGCGTCGGAGACTGCACCCATCCCGCCCTCCGGGAAGCCCCAGCTGCCGAGCTGTCCGTCGCCCACGTCGCCGATCGAGTGGTGGGCCATCACGTAGGCGGTGCCCGGCTCGTAGGGACCGGCCCAGGTGCCGATCACCCCGTTGACCGCGAGCGCACCCTTGACCTGCGGCGACTCGAACCAGTCGTCGAGCAGGTCGGCGATGCTCATCGTCATCAGGCGGGTGAGCTCGGCGACGGTGCGGGTGCCGACCCCGCGGTTCCGCCACACCAGCCGGGCGAGCGCGGCCATGTCTGCCGGCGAGTGCGACCCGATGTCCGGGGGCACCGTGAGCAGCAGCGGGGCCATCACGTCGGCCAGTCGCTCCAGCCACTCGTTCCACCCGTCCCAGGCGCGGGCGTCCTTGCTGGACCACTTGCGGATCTGGTCCTTCGTGCGCCCGGGGTCGTCCTCGAAGATCGTGAGCGAGCCGCCCTCGGGGAAGGCCTGATAGTAGGGGCCCATCGGGTGCACCCGGTAGCCGTGCCGCTCCAGCTGCAGGTCGCGCAGGATCGTGGGCGGCATCAGGCTCATCACGTAGGACAACCGGGTGACCGAGACCCCCGGGAGGTCGGGCCACGGCTGCTCGGTCGTGGCCGCGCCGCCGGTGGTCGCGCGTCGCTCCAGGACCACCGTGCGCAGCCCGGCCCGGGCCAGGTAGGCCGCGGACACCAGCCCGTTGTGACCGCCGCCGACGACGAGGGCGTCGTAGGTGTTCGTCATGTGCACCGTCCGCGTGGGAATCCTGACTGACTGTTCAGTCTAGGCCCGTGCTAGCGTGCCCCACAAGGCTGGGACGACCACGAGGAGGCGCCTTGGCGGCCGGCGAGAAGCCCGCGACCGTGGCCGACGTACGCCGCGACCAGATGCTCGCGGCCGCGGCCGAGCAGATCGCCGAGCGCGGCTTCGGAGACACCCGGATCGCCGACGTCGCCAAGCGGGTCGGGGCCAGCCCGGCGTTGGTCATCTACTACTTCGGCACCCGCGAGAGCCTGCTCATCGAGGCGCTGCGCTGGTCGGAGGCGTCGTTCTACTCGGCGACCGAGGAGATGCTGCTCTCCACCACCAAGATCCGGGAGCGGCTGGAGATCCTCGTCGAGTGGACGCTGGTGGCCGACAAGCAGGTGGGGCTCACCGGTGACTGGGGGCTGTGGTTCGACCTGTGGGCCCAGGCGTTCCGCCACCCCGAGGTGAAGAAGGACCGCGCCGACCTCGACGCCCAGTGGCGCACCCTGATCGCGAGGGTCGTCCGGGAGGGGATCGAGGCCGGGGAGATCGGGCAGGTCGACGCCGAGTCCTTCGCCATCATGTGGGCCTCGCTGCTCGACGGGCTCGTGGTCCAGGTGGCGCTCGACGACCCGGTCGTCGACGTGGCCCGCGCCCGGTCGATCGCCCTCGGTATCGCCCACCAGGAGCTGGGCCTGCCGGCCCCCCGCAGGAAGCGTCGACGCTAGCCGTGATCGAGCACGTGCAGCGCGTGGGGTGACACCTGCGCCACGACCTCGCCGCCCTCGTGCAGCCACTCCGGCGGAGACCCCGCCACGTTGCCGACCTCGGCCTCGAGGCGCAGCCCCGTGCAGTCGAGCAGGACCGTGGTGTGGGCGCCGCGGAAGGTCAGGGTGACGACCCGGCCGCGGAGCACGTTCGCACCCCCGGGGTGACCGGTCGGGCGCGACACCTCGACCCGCTCCGGGCGCACCATGAGCGCGATCGTGCCGCCCGTGGCCGCGGGCGCCGCGGCGACGTGCAGGTCGACGTCCCCGACCCGGCAGCACAGCCCGTCGACGTCACCCGAGACGACCTCGGCGTCCCAGAGGTTGGTGGTGCCGAGGAACGTCGCGACCCGGGCGCTGCTGGGGACGCTGTAGACCTCGCTGGGCGTGCCGACCTGGAGCAGTCGGCCGCCGTCGAGCACGGCGAGTCGGTCGCTCATGGTCAGCGCCTCCTCCTGGTCGTGGGTCACGTAGACGAACGTCGTGCCGACCGTCTTCTGGAGCGACCGCAGCTCCACCTGGAGCTGCTTGCGGAGCTTGGCGTCGAGCGCACCCATCGGCTCGTCGAGCAGCAGCACGGTGGGCTCCAGCACCAGGGCCCGCGCCAGGGCGACCCGCTGCTGCTGGCCGCCCGACAGCTGGTGCGGCTTGCGTCCGGCGAGGCCGTCCATCTGCACCAGCTCGAGCGCCGCGCCCACGCGCCGGCGTACGTCGGCCTTGGTCGCGGACTGGTAGCGGAGGCCGAAGGCGACGTTGTCGGAGACGTCGAGGAACGGGAAGAGGGCGTAGGACTGGAAGACGGTGTTGACCGGCCGCTTGTGGGGCGGCACCTGGGACAGGTCGCGACCGTCGAGCACGATGCGGCCCTCGTCGGGCTGCTCGAACCCGGCGATCATCCGCAGCGTCGTGGTCTTGCCGCAGCCCGAGGAGCCGAGCAACGAGAAGAACTCGCCGGCTCCGATGTCGAGGTCGAGGCCGCCGACCGCGACGGTGTCGCCGAACCGCTTCGTCAGGCCGGTCAGGCTGAGGGCGCCGGCCATCAGCGGGCGTCGCCGAGCAGCTGGTCTGCGAGGTGGTCGAAGCTGGCGACGAACCGGTCGACGTCGTCGTCGGTGTGCTGCACCGAGACGAGCCACTGCTCGACCTTGCCCCAGGGTGGCAGGAAGGCCGCCGCGGTTGTGCTGGACCAGCCAGTGGGCGTGACCGTAGCGGTCGTCGAGCTCGCGGAAGTCGCGGAAGTTGCGGATCGGGTGGGGCAGGAACGACACGCAGCCCTTGGCGCCCGCGGTCACCACCCGCCAGGGCGCGCCGTGCCGGTCGATGACTCCCTGGAGGCCGTCGTGCAGCCGGTCGCGGAGGTGGTCGAGGTGGCGGTAGGCGTCGTCGTCGAGCACCTCGGTCAGCATCGCCCGGGCTGCCGCCATCGCCAGCGGGTTGCCGTTGAAGGTGCCGACCTGCTCGTAGGCACCGGTCTCGATCAGACCCATCACGTCGGTGGTGCCGCCGATTGCAGCCGCGGAGACGCCGCCGCCGAGCGCCTTGGCCACGCAGACCAGGTCGGGCGTGACACCGGACAGCCGGGTCACGCCGCCGGGCCCGGTCGTCAGCCCCGTCTTCACCTCGTCGAACGTGAGCAGCGCGCCGTGCTGGTGCAGCAGCTCCTTCAGGCCGGCGAGGTAGCCGTCGTCGGGCAGGATGATGCCGGCGTTCATCATGATCGGCTCGACGATCATGCCCGCGACCTCTCCCGGCTGGCGGCGCAGCGCCGCGTCGACGGCCTCGAGGTCGTTGAACGGCACCACGGTCACCAGGTCGGTGATGCCGGCCGGGATGCCGCTGTTGCTGGCGTAGCCGAACGGCGCGTGGGCCGGGCCGATCCGGTCTCCGGGTTCGGGCAGCACCGACACCATCACCGAGTCGTGGTGGCCGTGGTAGCCCCCCTCCACCTTGAGGATCCGGTCGCGCCCGGTGGCGGCCCGCATCAGGTGGACCGCGTCCATGGTCACCTCGGTGCCGGAGTTGCCGAACCGCCAGAGCGGCTGGTCGAACCGCTCGGCGAGGGCGTTGGCGACCACGATCGAGTCCTCGGTCGGTTGGGCGAAGTGGGTGCCGCGCCCGACCCGGTCGCGGACCGCCGCGACGATCGCGGGGTGCCCGTGGCCGGCGAGCGAGACGCCGTACCCGCCGTGGAAGTCGGAGTACTCGTTGCCGTCGACGTCGTGGATCCGGGACCCGCTGCCGTGGCTGATCCACACCGCGTGGGGCTCGGCGACCTGCCAGCTCGACGTCGCGCCCCCCGCGAGGCTGGTGGCCTCCAGGGAGAGCTGACGGCTCCGCGGCTGGCGCTCGAGGAACCGCGCGGTCTCGGCCTCGATGACGCTGTCGAGGCGGACCGAGAGCGCTGCTGCCGTCTGGGTCGCGGTCATGGGGCTCCTCGCCCGCGTGCGGGTGTGGCCGGGCGTTGACTGATTGTTCAGTCTATGTGAGTCTCTTCAGTGAAGACAAGGGACCCCGGGAGGCACCCATGGGGGCACGGTCCGGACCTGCGGCACGACGCAGCCCGCTGCTCGCTCGCCGCGCCCTGCTCAGGGGAGCTGCGGCCGCCGGCGTCGGCATCCCGCTGCTCGCGGCCTGCAACGGCGAGCAGGCGACGTCCACGAGCAAGGCCCTGGAGATCCCGGCGCCCGACAACCCGGTGACCTGGCCGCTGAGCCAGGCCAACCAGGCGATCGAGTCCGGGCTCACGCCCGAGGCCGGCAGCACGCTGCGGATCTACAACTACGCCGACTACCTCTCCCCGCGGATGATGAAGGAGTTCGAGGCCGAGCACGACGTGAAGATCCAGCTCACGACCTTCAACGACGCCGACGAGGCGCTCACCAAGATCGCGTCGAAGAAGCTCGGCTTCGACCTCTACTTCCCGAGCTACGACTCGCTCGGCAAGCTGGTCGGCGCCGACCTGCTGCGGCCGCTCAACAACGACTACCTCACCAACCGGCCCAACCTGTGGGCGAGCTTCGAGGACCCCTGGTACGACCAGGGCAACCGCTACACGATCCCGTACACGACCTACAGCACAGGGATCGGCTGGCGCGACGACATGGTCTCCGAGGACATCCCCGGCCGTGACAACCCCTACGACGTCTTCTGGGACACGCAGTACGCCGGCAACATGGCGATCCTCGACGACTGGCACACCGCGATGGCGATGGTGATGCTGCGCAACGGGATCGAGGACATCAACACCACCGACCCCGACGACATGGCCCTGGTCCGGACCCAGCTGCTCGAGATCCGCGACACGATGAAGCCGCGGGTGACGATCTCGATGTACACCGAGCTGCCGGCCGGGCAGTACGGGCTGGCCCAGATGTGGTCGGGCGACGCGATCAACCTGCCCTACTACCTGCCCAACTCGGTGTCCACCGACGTCCTGCACTTCTGGTTCCCCCCGGACGGCAGGGGCGAGGTCGACAACGACCTCGTGCGTGTGCCTGGCCCAGGGCGACAACCCGGTGGCCGCGCACTTCTTCATGAACGCGATCCTCGACAAGGTCTCGGCCGGCCAGAACTTCGGCTACACCGGCTACCAGCCGCCGCTGAAGCAGTTCACGCCGGACAACCTCGTCGCCCAGGGCTACCTGCCGGAGAACCTGTCCACGGCGATCGTCAAGGAGAGCGACTTCCAGGTGGGCTTCCCGCTGCTGCAGGTGCCGGCGGAGGCCGATGTCGAGTACCACCGGATCTGGCAGGAGTTCAAGGCCGGTGGCTGAGCGGGACACCCGCTCGGGTCCAGCCGGCACCCGCTACCTCTGGCCTCTTCTGGCCCTGCCCGGCACGGTCTGGATGGCGCTGCTGTTCGTCGCGCCGCTCTACGTCGTGCTCGCCATCCTGTTCGGCGGCGTCGACCCGATCCTGCGGCAGCCGGTGCCGGTCTGGAACCCGCTGGACTGGAACTTCGCCGAGCTCGGCTACGTGTGGGAGCACATCGTCGGCGAGGACCCGTTCTTCCTGCCCGCACTGGTGCGCACCGCGGTCTACGTCGGGGTCGCGAGCTTCCTCTGCCTCCTGGTCGCCTACCCGGTCGCCTACTTCACGGCGCGGTTCGCGGGCCGGTGGAAGGGCGTGCTGCTGGCGGCCCTGATCGCGCCCTTCTGGATCAGCTACATGATGCGGATGCTGGCGTGGGTGAACCTGCTGCAGACCGACGGGCTGGTCAACCAGGCGCTCAGCGGCGTCGGCCTGATCGACGTGCACGTGGCCTGGCTCAACGGGCGTTCGACCACCGTGGTGCTGGGGCTGGTCTACGGCTACGTGCCCTACATGATCCTGCCGCTGTACGCCGCCCTCGACCGGGCGCCGACCTCGATGCTCGAGGCCGCCCGTGACCTCGGGGCCAGCCGGTGGGAGACGTTCCGCCGGGTCACCTGGCCGCTCAGCCGGACCGCGGTGGTCGCGAGCCTGCTGCTGACCACGCTGCCGATGCTGGGCGACTACTTCACCTCCGACCTGCTGTCGGGGTCGCCGTCGACGTCGATGGTGGGCAACCTGATCAACAACACCGTGCTGACCCCGGGACAGACCGGCCAGGCGGGCGCGTTCGTGCTGCTGATCCTGCTGGTCTCGGTGGTGCCGATGCTGATCTACGTGCGCAGTACCCGGTCCGGCGTGGAGATCGCGACGTGACCGGCCCGCTGCGGTGGTGGCGCGACCCCTGGCGGAAGCCGTGGGCGCTGGCGGCGGTGACCGCCGGCTACCTCATGTGGTCGCTGGTGCCGGTGCTGATCGCGGTGCTGTTCTCCTTCAACGCCGGTCGGTCGCGGGTGACCTGGCAGGGCTTCTCGATGCGGTGGTACTACGGCGACCCGCTGCGCTCGGTCTGGCACGACCCCAGCCTGTTCAACGCGCTCACCCACACGCTGGTCCTGGGGGTGCTCGCGACCGCGGTCACGATCCCGCTGGGCGTCGCTCTGGCGCTGGGCCTGGACCGCTGGCGGGGCCGGATCCCGGCCGGCGCCAACCTCGCCGTCCTGGTGTCGTTCGTGCTGCCGGAGATCCTGATCGCGGTGGCGCTGCTGTTCGTGGCCACGGTGCTGACCACACCGCTGCAGCTCGGCACGACCGGCCAGGTGATCGGGCTGGTCACCTACCAGCTCTCCTACCCGGTGGTCATCGTGCGCGCCCGGCTGCTCACGATCGGCCGCGACTACGAGGAGGCGGCGATCGACCTGGGGGCCTCGCCGATGACCGCGACCCGGCGGGTGCTGCTGAAGATGCTGGTGCCGGCGATCTTCGCCAGCGCGGTCCTGGTGTTCGCCGACGTCATCGACGACTTCATCATCGTCCGCTACCTCTCGGGCGACGCCGCGACCGAGCCGGTGTCGGTGAAGGTCTACAACACGGCCCGGGCCGCACCCACTCCTGCGCTCAACGCGCTGACGACGCTGCTGCTCGTCGCGTCGGTGCTCGCGGTGCTCCTCGGCTACCTCGTCCACCGCTGGCTGACCCGCGGTGAGAAGAGTGGTCGCGGCCTCGACGTGTTCACCGGCGAAGCCTAGACTGGCCCCCTGAACGACCGTTCAACATGGCACGGAACGAAGGGGGCCCGATGCGCCCGATCCCACCCGCACCCCTCGCCGCGGACCAGCTCGCACTGGCACTGGCGCCCTTCGGCGAGAGCCGGATGCTGCCACGCGACGCCTACCTCTCACCGGAGGTGCTGGCGTGGGAACGCCGCCACCTGTTCGAGGGGTGGATGTGCCTGGGGCGTGACACCGACATCCCCAGGGGCGGGCTGCGCGCGGAGTCGGTCGGCGACTACGGGGTGCTTCTCACCCGCGACCAGGACGGTGTGCTGCGCGGGTTCGAGAACGCGTGCCGGCACCGTGGCCACGAGCTGCTGCCGTGCGGCGGCTCGGCCGAGGCGAAGGCGATCGTGTGCCCGTACCACGCCTGGTCCTACCGCCACGACGGCAGCCTGATCGGGGCGCCGCACTTCCGGGAGGTCGAGTCGTTCGACCCCGGTTCGCTCGGGCTGAAGCCGGTCCGGGTGCAGCAGTGGCACGGCTGGGTGTTCGTCGACCGGTCGGGCGAGGCGGCAGACCTCGCGGAGCACGTCGGTGAGCTCGAGGGGATCGTGGCGGCGTACGACGCGGCGTCGCTGGTGACCTGCGAGAGCCACGTCTACGACGTGGCGGCCAACTGGAAGGTCATCGTCGAGAACTACCAGGAGTGCTACCACTGCTCGATGATCCACCCCGAGCTGTGCAAGGTGACCCCGCCCGACAGCGGTGAGAACCTCGAGCTCGACGGCAACTGGGTCGGTGGCTGGATGTCGCTGCGCGACGGGGTCGAGACGATGTCGTTCGACGGCCGCAGCGGCGGAGTCGCGATGGCGCGGCTCGACGAGCAGGAGCGCACCACGGTGATGTACGTCGCCGTGCTGCCCAACCTGCTGATCTCGCTGCACCCCGACTACGTCATGAGCCACCAGCTGGTGCCGCTCTCGCCGGACCGGACCCGGATCACCTGCTCGTGGGCGTTCCCGCCCGACGTGGCGGCCCGCGAGGGCTTCGACCCGGCGTACGCCGTCGACTTCTGGGACCTCACCAACCGGCAGGACTGGTCGGCGTGCGAGTCGGTGCAGCGTGGCATGGTGACGCCGCACTTCGAGGCGGGTCCGCTGGCGCCGGACGAGGACGGCGTCTACCACTTCGTGACCCACATGGCGCGGGCCTACCAGGGCACCTGAGCGATCAGGTCACCCTGGCCACGTGCGCTCGAGCGAGCTGGGCGTCCGCGGGCCACGCCCGTCGCTGTCGAGCGCACAGGCTCCGCGGGTGGCACCATCGATCCGTGTACCTGAGCCGCCTGCTCGCCTCGGACCATGCGCTGATCGTGTACGCCGCGTGCGCGGCTGCCCTGGTCGCCGCGCTGCCGTCACTCCGACGGCGCCGATGGGGTCGGGCGGTGCGCGTGGCCAGCGCCGTGCTGCTGGTCGGGGGGACCCTCGCCGTGCTGTCCACGACGCTGCGTGGCTCGAGCGCGCCGACGCTGCGCGTCAACATCGTCCCGGGCGCGAGCATCCTGGAGATCTTCGGCAAGGACTACCGCAACGCCGCGGAGAACGTCGTGGGGAACGTGCTCCTCTTCCTTCCCCTCGGCTTCTTCGCCGCCATCGTGACCAGGTGGCGCGTCCCACGGGTGACTCTGGCCGCTGCTGCGTTGTCGACGTGCATCGAGGTGACCCAGCTGGCGCTGGGCGACCGCTGGGTGGACATCGACGACGTGCTCCTCAACACGTGCGGCGGCTTCCTCGGTGCCCTGGCCGGGGCCGGCGCCTTGCGGATGGTGGCGCGTCTGGACGGCCACACGCGCGACGACGACAGCGCTGATGCGCTGCCGCCCGGAGCACCGTGACGTACCCACGACGGGCGAACCGCGGGAGGGTGGGCGGCATGCACGTTGCGCGGATCGGGTTCACGCCCGTCAAGGGCGGTCGACATGCGACCTTCGAGTCGGTGGAGCTGTCCAGGTCGGGCCCGGTCGGGGACCGGGCGTTCTGCCTGGTCGACCCGGCGGTCGACCGCGTCGTCCGGACGGTGGAGAACCCCACGTTGCTGCAGGCCCGCGCCTCCTGGGACGGCGAGGTGCTGTCCGTGGAGCTGCCGTGGGGCACCGTGGCCGGCGAGCCGGTGGCGACCGGCGAGATCCGGAGGATCGACTACTGGGGCAGGACCGCCGCGGTCGAGATCGTGGCCGGGCCGTGGGCCGCGGCGTACTCCACCCATCTCGGCCGCGAGGTCGTGCTGGCCGCCACCGCCCCCGGCGACGTGGTGTACGCCGGAGCCGTCACGCTGGTGACGAGCGCCTCGCTGGCCTCGTTGGCCCGGGTGGTCGGCGAGCCGGTCGACGGCGCCCGCTTCCGGGCCACGTTCCAGGTGGACGGCGGTGACGTGCGCCCGTACGCGGAGGAGGACTGGGTCGGCCGTCGGCTCCGGCTCGGAACGGCCGAGGTCCGGGTGCTGAGCGTCGTCCCCCGGTGCGCGGTGATCGACCACCACCCTGTCTCCGGTGTCCGGGACCTGGGCCTGCTCAAGGCGCTCGCGGGTCGTCCCGGCCAGAGTGACGTCGGATTCGCCGTGGATGCCGAGGTCACCGTGCCCGGCCACGTCACGACGCGTGACCCGGTCTGCCTCTCGGCGCCGACGTAGGGCACAAGGGCCCGGCCGGAGTGGCCCCGACGCCTCTGCCCCGCACCCGCCGTCGCGCGATGCACTGGGCCCGAGGTGATGATGATGATGACGTCGCGCTCGGCGGGAAGCACCCTCCGGATCGTGCTGTGGTCGGGCTGGGTGGTCGCCGCACTGCTGATGCTGGACGTCGCGCCCGGCGCCTGGTACCTGCTCGCGGTGGCCGCCAGCGCCCTACTGCTGTGCCTGGTGCCGCACGCCCTGCCGACCGTCGCGAGGTCCCGACCCGGGTCGGATCTCGTCGCGATCGCGGTGATGTACGTCGGGGTGGTCGCCCTGATGCGCCTGGCCTTCGTCGGGTTCACCACCGATCACGTCGCGGGCCTGTTCCTGTCGTTCGCGGCCGCCCTGCTGCTCGGCGTCGTGGGCCCCGTCTACTACACCGTGTGGCGTCGTCGCGCCGACCTGTCCGAGCTCGGCCTGCGGATCGGCGACTGGCGGACCACCGGGCTGCTCGCGGTCCTCTTCGCGGGTGTCCAGGTCGCGCTCACGCTGTGGGGCTACGACCTGCCTGCCCCGGTGGACTGGGTGCCGCTGCTCGTGATGGCGCTGGTGGTGGGGGTCTTCGAGACGATCTTCTTCCGGGGCTTCGTCCAGACCAGGCTCGAAGCCGCCTACGGTCCGGTCCCGGGCATCGGCCTGGCCGCGGTCCTCTACGGGCTGTACCACGTGGGCTACGGGATGGGTGGCAGCGAACTGCTGTTCCTGATCGGGCTCGGCATCGTCTATGCCGTCGCCTTCGCCCAGACCCGGAGCGCGCTGGTCCTGTGGCCCCTGCTGACACCACTGGGGTCGTTCTTCAACGCGGTGGACTCCGGCGACATCGAGCTGCCGTGGGCGTCCATCGCGGGGTTCCTCGACGTGCTGGCGGTCATGGCGCTGGCCGTGTGGCTGGGCCGGCGCCACGCCCGCAGGACGCGCGCCGTCCCGGCGGCAGCGGTCCCGCCGATGGCCTAGCTCGTCCAGGCGCGCCAGAGGGCGGCGTACTCGCCGTCCTCGAGGTCGACCAGCTCGTCGTGGCTGCCGAGCTCGGCGATCCGGCCGTCGATGACCACGGCGATCCGGTCGGCGTCGTGGGCGGTGTGGAGACGGTGGGCGATCGCGACGACGGTTCGGCCCTCGAGCAGGGCGTTCATCGAGCCCTCGAGGGTGCGGGCGGTCCGCGGGTCGATCAGCGAGGTGGCCTCGTCGAGCACCAGCGTGTGCGGGTCGGCGATGATCAGCCGGGCGAGCGCGATCTGCTGCGCCTGGGCCGGCGTCAGGGAGTACTGGCCGGACCCGATCCGGGTGTCGAGGCCCTGCGGCAGCCGCTCGACCCAGTCGCGCGAGCCGACGGCCGAGAGTGCGGCCCGCACCGCCTCGTCGGAGGAGTCCTCGCGAGCCAGCACGATGTTGTCGCGGACCGAGCCGATGAAGACGTGGTGCTCCTGGGTCACCAGCGCCACCTCGGTGCGCAGCACCTCGAGCGGCAGCTCGACCAGCTCGATGCCGCCGACCGTGGCGCTGCCGGTGCGCGGGCGGTTGATGCCCGACAGCAGTCGGCCCAGCGTCGACTTGCCCGACCCGGACGGGCCCACGATCGCCAGTCGCTCGCCGGTGCGCAGGTCGAGGTCGATGCCGTGCAGCACGTCGTGGTCGTGGCGGTAGGCGAACCGCAGGTCGCGGCCGACCAGCTGCGATCCGTGCGGCCGCGTGTCGCCGGGCTCGCGGTCCGGCGGCACCTCCGCGATCCCGAGCAGCCGGGCGGTGGACGTGGCCCCCACCTGCAGCCGGTCGAGCTCGCCGACCAGTCGGTCGAGGGGCCCGCTCAGCGCCTCGACGTAGAGCACCGCGGTGGTGATCTGGCCCAGCGAGAGCCATCCCTGTGCGTATCCCCACGCGCCGACCACGAGCGTGACCACGCGCGGTGTGTTGAAGGCGATGTCGATGACCGCGAACAGCAGGTTGCGCAGCGACATCGTGTAGCGCTCCGCCTGCGCGGACACCTCGATGTCGTCGTCGCCCTGGTCGACCCGACGCCCGGAGAGGCCGAGCGACTCGACGGTGCGGGCACCCTCGACGGTCTCGGTGAGCGTCGTGTTGATCCGGGAGTACGTCGCCCCCTCGGTGATGTATCCGCGCGGCGCCCGCCGCAGGTAGCTGCGCACCGCGTAGTAGCTGGTGCCGATGACGAGCAGCGACGGCACCGCGAGCAGCACCGAGTTGAGCAACATCGCGACGACCGACAGGGACACGGTCAGCAGCGAGATGATGGCCATCGGGACGCCGAACTGCACCGAGCGGCTCATGGTGCCGACGTCGCGGGTCACGCGGGTGACCAGGTCGCCGGTGCTGGCGCCCTCGACCTGCCCCAGCGGGAGTCGCAGGATCACCCGCACGATGTACTCGCGGGCCGAGGCCAGCAGGTCCTGCCCGAAGAGTGTCGAGATCCACTGCGCGAAGTAGGTCAGCACGGCCTGGGCGCACACGACGCCGACGACCAGCCAGGCCACCCGGTCGAGGCCGACTCCGTCGTGGTCGACAGTGAGGTCGACGAGGTCGCCGAGCAGCCGCGGCACCACGAGTCCGGCGGCGGCGGCGAGGGCGTTGAGCACCACGAGGGCGACGAACATCCGGCGCCGCTCCCGGATCAGCTCCTGGAAGAACGTCAGCACCGCCCGGTCGCCGGCCACCGGCCACCCGCGCTCGGGGCTGTGGGAGGCGAGGTAGACCCGGTCGGCCTCCTCGCGACGCAGGTGGTGGCGCAGCCGCCACGCCGCCAGCCGCTCCCCCGTGGTGGCGCCGGTGGGTGGTCGCAGCCGCGGGTCGACGGCGGGCGGGTCGTCGGTGTGGTCGGACCAGGTGGTCGCGGAGGTTGCGAGCAGGTCGGTGGTCATGCGCGCACCTCCTCGTCGATCGCGCGGGCGACCACGGCGCGGTAGGCCGGGTCGCCGGCCAGCAGGTCGTCGTGCCGGCCGTCGACGAGCACCCGGTCGCCCTCGAGCAGCACGACCCGGTCGGCGTGGTGCAGCCAGAGCGGCGACACGGTGCACACGACCGTCGTACGCCCGTGGCGGAGCCTGGCGACCCGCTCGGCGATCCGGGCCTCGGTGTGGGCGTCGACGGCGGACGTGGGCTCCACGAGCACCAGCACCGGGGCGTCTGCGGCGAGGGCGCGGGCGAGCACGACCCGCTGCCGCTGGCCGCCGGAGAGCCCGCGGCCGCGCTCGTCGAGCTCGCCCTGCCAGCCGCCCGGAAGGGCGTCGTAGACGTCCTCTGCGTTGGCGGCGAGCAGCGCCTCCTCGGCCTGGGCACGGGTGAGTCGCCGGTGCGGGTCGACGGCGTCCTGGAGGGAGCCCGCGAACAGCTGGCTGCCGGTGTCGCTGACCAGGATCGTGCGGCGTACGTCGTCGAGGATCGCGTCGGCCAGATCGACGTCGCCGAGGCTGGCGCCCCACGGGCCCCGGGTCGACTCGGCGTCGCGGGCGGCGATCTCGGCGCGCCGGCGTGCCCGCTCGGAGCGCGCGCGCCGGGCCGCGCGGCCCTTCACGCCCTCCTCGAGCTCCTCGCTCACCGGCTCGGTGTCGGCGGGCAGGTAGCGGCCCAACCGGTCGGCGAGCCTCGCGGACTGGTCGGGGACCGCGCTCACCACGACCGTCAGCTCCCCCGGACGCGCGGTGAACCCGCTGAGCGAGTCGGCGAGACCGGCGGTCGGGTCGAGGAGAAGCGGCTGCCGTGGGTCGCGCCACGGCGGCGCGGGCTCGAAGATGGCGATCGCCTTGCGGGCGCTGACCATCGCGCGGGTGATCTTCTGGGCGAACTCGAAGAACGTCCGGATCGGGCCGATCAGGTAGAGCCCGTAGCCGAGGAAGCTGACGAGCTGCCCGATGGTGAGCCGGCCGGCGAGCACCTCGTGGGTGCCGAGCCAGAGCAGCAGGACCAGGAAGACGCCCGAGAACAGGACGCCGAGCGCCTCGATGACGGCCTGCCAGATCCCGGCCGAGACGCCTGCCGCCCGCGAGCTCTGGGACTGAGCGGCGTAGTTGCGGCCGAAGGTCCGCTCGCCACCGATGCCCCGCAGGATCCGGAGTCCGGCCACGATGTCGGTGGCCATCGAGGTCAGCTCGGAGTTGCGGGTGCGCTCCAGCTCCTGCCGGCCGTGGAGCGGCCGCAGGAAGGGAAGCGCGACGCCCACCAGGACGGGGGCCGCGAGCAGCACCGTGACGCCGAGCAGCGGCGAGGTCGCCATCACGATCGCGGCCACCGCGAAGAAGGAGACCAGCTGTGAGCCGGCCCGGGCGATGATCTCGGTCATCGCACCGAACTCGTCGGAGTCGCTGGACGCGACGCTCAGGATCTCGCCGGTGGGGGAGCGGCGGGGCAGCACGTGCCCCATCTGAGCGGCCTTGCGGGTGACCATCTTCGTGGTGCCGTAGAGGCTGATCAGCCAGCTGCGGACCACCAAGGTGTGCAGCGCGATGCCGAACACGGCGCCGATCACGGTGACCAGGAGCAGCGCCGCGGCGCCCACGGCCACGGCGGACGGGTCGTCGCCGACGATGCCGGCGTCGATCGCCCGGCCGAACACCCACGGGCCGACGATGAGCGGCAGCTGCCAGAGCACGCCGAACGCCACGCCGACCGCCACCAGCCAGGTCTGCTGCCGCAGCACCCACAGCAGGAACCGGCCGGGGCTGCGGGTGTCGGGAGGGTCGCCGACCCGGTCCCCCTCGGGGGACCAGAACGTCGTCACGAGGGGCGGGAAGTCACGCATGGCACGTAAAAGCCTACGGAGCGGACCCCCACCCCGGCGACCGGTTTTCGGCCCTCCCGTTGCCTCTCATCGAGTCCGCAACCCTCCCTGGTCGACAGCGATGAGGTCGACGGGAAGCGTGGGTCGTGACCGTTCCCGGGTCAGCCGCCGGTGGCCTTGCGCAGCTCGGCGTCGTCGGTGTCGTCACGCTCCAGGCGCTTGAGCCCGGCGACGAGCAGCGGGTCCGCCTCGTCGGTGTGGCCGCCGCCCGGGGCGAGGAGGTCGCGCAGATGACGTCGCATGCGAGGTTCCCAGAACTTCTCCAGGTGGGTTCCTATCTGCACTGCGGCCTCGTCGGCCCCGAGGTGACCGAACTGGCGGGCGATGTCGTTGCCCATGCGGATCTCAGGAGGCAGCCCCCCGCTCATTGACGGCCCGCCATCTCGCGCTGCGCGGCCGCGGCCTCAGCGCGATGTCCCGCGTTGGCGACGCCGACCTGCACGGCCGTGACCTTGTACTCCGGGCAGTTGGTGGCCCAGTCGGAGTTCTCCGTCGTGACCACGTTGGCGCCGGTGACGGGGTGGTGGAAGGTGGTGTAGACGACCCCGGCCGGCATCCGCTCGGACACGACGGCGGTGAGCGTGGTCGTCCCCACGCGGGAGGACAGCTCCACCCGGTCGCCGGTGGAGATCCCGCGGAGGTCGGCATCGGCGGGGTGGATCTCCAGCACGTCCTCGGGGTGCCAGGTCTGGTTGGCGGTACGCCGGGTCTGCGCCCCGACGTTGTACTGGCTGAGGATGCGGCCCGTGGTGAGCACCAGCGGGTACCGGCGGGTGGTGCGCTCCGTGGTGGGCACGTAGACGGTCTCCACCAGCCTGCCCTTGCCGCGTACGAACTCCCCGATGTGCATCGTGGGGGTGCCGTGCGGCGCAGCGTCGTTGACGGGCCACTGCATCGAGCCCTCTGCGTCGAGCGTGGCGAAGGAGACACCGGCGAAGGTCGGCGTGGTCTGGGCGATCTCGTCCATGATCTCCGCCGCCGAGGCGTAGTGCATGTCGTAGCCCATGGCCTGCGCGATCTCGCACACCACCTGCCACTCGTCCTTGCCGACCCTGCTGGGGAAGACCGGACGCACCCGGTTGATGCGGCGCTCGGCGTTGGTGAAGGTCCCGTCCTTCTCCAGGAAGCTGGAACCGGGCAGGAAGACGTGGGCGAACCGCGCGGTCTCGTTGAGGAACAGGTCCTGGACGACGACCAGGTCCATCGCCGCCAGCGCCGCCTCGACGTGCTGGGTGTTGGGGTCGGACTGGGCGATGTCCTCGCCCTGGACGAAGAGCCCGCGGAACGTCCCGCCGACGGCCTCGTCGAACATGTTGGGGATGCGCAGTCCCGGCAGCGGGTCCAGCTCGAGCCCCCACAGGGACTCGTAGATGCTGCGCACCTCGTCACGGGAGACGTGGCGGTAGCCCGGGAACTCGTGGGGGAAGGACCCCATGTCGCAGGAGCCCTGCACGTTGTTCTGCCCGCGCAACGGGTTGACCCCGACACCCTCCCGGCCGATGTTGCCGGTGACCATGGCGAGGTTGGCCATGCCCATGACCATCGTCGAGCCCTGACTGTGCTCGGTGACCCCGAGACCGTAGTAGATGGCGGAGTTGGGCCCGGCGGCGTAGAGCCGAGAAGCCGCGCGCAGCTGCTCGGGCGGGACGCCGGTGGCAGCCGCCGTCGCCTCCGGGGAGTTCTCCTCACGGGCGATGAACGCGAGGTACTCGTCGACGTCCTCGCAGCGGCTGCGCAAGAACTCCTCGTCGTGCAGGCCCTCGGTCACGATGGTGTGGGCCATGGCGTTGACGAAGGCGACGTTGGAGCCGGGCAGCACCGGGAGGTGGTGGGCGGCCTCGACGTGCGGCGTACGCACGATGTCGATGCGCCGGGGGTCGGCCACGATGATCTGGGCACCCTCGCGCAGCCGCCGCTTCATGCGGGAGGCGAAGACCGGGTGGGCGTCGGTGGGGTTGGCGCCGATGAGCAGGATCACGTCGGTCTCCTCCACCGACTTGAAGTCCTGGGTGCCGGCAGAGGTGCCGAAGGTCTGGTTCAACCCGTAGCCCGTGGGCGAGTGGCACACGCGTGCGCAGGTGTCGATGTTGTTGTTGCCGAACGCCGCCCGGACCATCTTCTGGACGACGTACACCTCCTCGTTGGTGCAGCGCGAGGAGGAGATGCCGCCGATAGCGCCGACACCGTGCTCGGCCTGGATGGCCTTGAAGCCCTCGGCCACGCGGGCGATGGCCTCCTCCCAGGAGACGACCCGCCACTCCTCGTCGATCGAGTCGCGCACCATCGGGTGCATCTGCCGGTCGTCGTGGCTGGCGTAGCCGTAGGCGAAGCGCCCCTTCACGCACGAGTGGCCCTCGTTGGCGCCGCCGTCCTTGTTCGGGATCATCCGCACCACGCGGGTGTCGTCGCCCTCACCGGACACCTCGGCGCGGAAGGAGCAGCCCACGCCGCAGTAGGCGCAGGTGGTGTCGACGCTGCGGGTGGGCATCCCGAGGTCCACCAGCGACTTCTCGGCGAGCGCGTCGGTGGGGCACGCCTGCACGCACGCGCCGCAGGAGACGCAGTCGGAGGAGAGGAAGTCGGTGCCGCCCGGGGTGATGCGGGAGTCGAAGCCGCGCCCCTCCACGGTCAGCGCGAACGTCCCCTGGATGTCGTCGCACGCCCGCACGCACCGGGAGCAGACGATGCAGGCGGCGGGGTCGTAGTCGAAGTAGGGGTTGGAGGTGTCGGTGGTCTCCTCGACGTGCTGCCGGCCGAGGCCGTAGCGCACCTCGGCGGCGCCCACGCGGGTGGCCAGCGCCTGCATCTCACAGTTGCCGCGGGCGCAGCCGTCGCAGTCGGTGGGGTGGTCGGAGAGGTAGAGCTCCATCACCCCGCGCCGCAGCTCTTGCACCTGCTCGGTGTCGGTGCGCACGACCATGCCGTCGGAGCACGGCGTGGTGCACGACGCCGGCACGCCCTTGCCGCCCTCCACCTCGACCAGGCACATCCGGCAGGAGCCGAAGGCCTTCATGGAGTCGGTGGCGCACAGCTTCGGGACCTCGATCCCGGCCAGCGCGGCCGCGCGCATCACCGACGTGCCCTCGGCCACGTCGACCGACCGTCCGTCGATGGTGAGGCTCACGGTCTCGCCCTCGACAGGGGGCGTGCCGAGGTCGTGCTCGGGTGCCCAGCTGATCGAGTAGTCCATGGTGGTCATGAGGGGACTCCCTCCTGTTGGCTGCGGTCAAAGTCCTCGGGCCAGTGCCGGATCGCGCTCTGCACGGGCATCGGGGTGAGGCCGCCCATGGCGCACAGCGACCCCTTGGTCATGGTGGTGCACAGGTCGTCGACGAGCGCGAGGTTGCGCTCGACGTCTCGGCCGGCGAGCACGTGGTCGAGGGTCTCCTTGCCGCGCACCGCGCCGATGCGGCAGGGCGTGCACTTGCCGCACGACTCCACGGCACAGAACTCGAACGCGAAGCGCGCCATCCGGGCCATGTCGACCGTGTCGTCGAAGACCACGATGCCGCCGTGGCCGAGCATGGCGTCGATCTCGGCCAGCTCCTCGTAGCCCATCTGGACGTCGAACTGCTCCGGTGGCACGTAGGCGCCGAGGGGGCCGCCGACCTGCACCGCCCGCACCGGCCTGCCGGTACGCGTGCCGCCGCCGTACCCCTCGACCAGCTCGCCCAGGGGGACGCCCAGGGGCAGCTCGACGATCCCACCGCGTGCCACGTTGCCCGCCAGCTGGAAGACCTGGGTGCCGCGGGACCTGCCGACGCCGAGCTCGGCGTACGCCTGGCCGCCGTCGGCGAGGATCATCGGCACCGCGCAGAGGGTCAGCACGTTGTTGACGGCGGTCGGTCGGCCGAAGAGGCCCTTGAGCGCCGGGATCGGCGGCTTGGCCCGCACCTCTCCGCGCCGGCCCTCGAGGCTCTCCAGCATCGAGGACTCCTCGCCGCAGATGTAGGCCCCTGCGCCCACGCGCACGTGGAGGTCGAAGCTGTGCCCGCTGCCGAGGATGTCGTTGCCGAGGAAGCCGTGGGTGTAGGCGGTCTCGATGGCGCGCCGGAGGGCGGTGATGGCGTGCGGGTACTCGGAGCGGACGTAGACGTAGCCCTCGCTGGCGCCCACTGCGTACGCCGCAATGGTCATGCCCTCGATGAGGGTGAACGGGTCACCCTCCACCACCATCCGGTCGGCGAAGGTGCCGGAGTCGCCCTCGTCGAAGTTGCAGGCGACGAACTTGATGTCCGCCTCGGCCCCCAGCACCGTCTTCCACTTGACACCGGCGGGGAAGCCGGCGCCGCCGCGCCCGCGCAGCCCGGAGTCGGTGACCTCCTCCACCACGGCCGCAGGCTCCAGCGTCAGCGCCCGGCGCAGACCGGCCCAGCCGCCGTGTGCCTCGAAGCCCTCGACGTCCTGGGGGTCGATGACCCCGACCCGTGCGAAGGAGACCCGGCGCTGGCCGGCCAGCCACTCGTGGTCGTCCACGACCCCGACGCACTCGCCCTCGCCGTCGAGAACGCCGGCGGCGTTCTCCGGCGTGACGTTCGCGTAGCCGACCCGACCGTCATCGGTCTCGACCTCCACCAGCGGCTCGGCCCAGAGCATCCCGCGGGAGCCGTTGCGGCGCACGGTGGCGCCGGCGGCCGTGAGGGCCTCTGCGACCTCGTCGGCACCCACGGCGACGGCGGCCGCGTCGGCCGGCACCCATACCGTGCTCATCGCCACTCCCCGGTGAGGGCGGCGATGCGGTCGCCGTCGAGTCGGCCGTGGAGCCGGCCGTCGAGCATCCCGCTGGGGCCCAGCGCGCAGTTGCCGAGGCAGAACACCTCGCGTACCTCCACCTCGTCGCTGCCCTCGTGGGCGGCGACCGTCTCGACGAAGAGCTGCTCGCCACCCACGGCCTGGCAGGCCTCCGCGCGGCACAGCGCGATCGTGTGCGTGGGCGGTGGCGCGGTGCGGAAGTCGTGGTAGAAGCTGACCACGCCGTGCACCTCCGCGACCGAGAGGTTCAGGACGTCGGCGACAACGGCGACGTCGTCACGGGTGATGTGCCCGAACTCCTCCATCAGGTCGTGCAGGACCGGCATCAGTGGCCCGCGTTCGTCGAGGTGCTGCTCGCTGATCGTGCGCACGCGCTGCGTGTGAGTGCTGATGGACTCGGTGGTCAAGGTGCCTCCACTTCGGTGACCCGTGTCTCGCTGGCCCCAGTCCACACGGTTCTTCGAATATTGTCTACAACGTGTCCGCGTGAATCACGTGAGCCGGCGCTTGAGGCGCCGTCGGGGTCGTCGTCGACGTGGAACCCGTGGCACGATGGTTCCTGACATACGGACGCCCACGATCGGATATCGGACATGACCTACTACCGCCAGGTGGGCGAGGTGCCCCCGAAGCGGCACACCCAGCACCGCGACCCCGAGGGGAAGCTCTACCGCGAGGAGCTGATGGGCGAGGAGGGGTTCTCCTCCGACTCCTCGCTGCTCTACCACCGCGGCGTGCCGTCGGCGATCGTCGACAGCCAGGTGTGGGAGCTCGGCGACCAGCGGCTCACCCCCAACCACCCGCTCAAGCCCCGCCATCTCAGACTCCACTCGCTGTTCGACGAGGGCACCGGCGCGTGCCCGGTCGAGGGCCGGCGGCTGGTGCTCGGCAACGCCGACGTCCGGATCGCGTACGTCGTGACCGGGACCGACGCCTCCCCGCTCTACCGCAACGCGATCGGCGACGAGTGCGTCTTCGTCCAGGAGGGAAGCGGCACCGTCGAGACCGTCTTCGGGGTGGTGCCCTACCGGGCCGGCGACTACGTCGTGGTCCCGCGGGCGACCGACCACAGGTGGGTGCCGGCGGAGCCGAGCCGGCTCTACGCCATCGAGGCCAACAGCCACCTCCACCCGCCCAAGCGCTACCTGAGCCGGTTCGGGCAGCTGCTCGAGCACGCGCCGTACTGCGAGCGCGACCTGCACGGCCCCACCCAGCCGCACCTCGCCGACGGCACCGACGTCGAGGTGCTGGTCAAGCACCGCACCTCGGCCGGCGTCGTCGGGAGCCGGCTGACCTACGCGACGCACCCGTTCGACGTCGTCGGCTGGGACGGCTGCCTGTACCCCTACACGTTCAACATCGACGACTACATGCCGATCACCGGCAAGGTGCACCAGCCACCTCCGGTGCACCAGGTCTTCGAGGGCTGGAACTTCGTGGTCTGCAACTTCCTGCCCCGCAAGGTCGACTACCACCCGCTGGCGATCCCGGTGCCCTACTACCACTCCAACGTCGACTCCGACGAGGTCATGTTCTACGTCGGCGGCGACTACGAGGCGCGCAAGGGGTCGGGCATCAACATCGGCTCGATCAGCCTCCACCCGGGCGGCCACGCCCACGGCCCGCAGCCGAGCGCGATCGAGGCCTCGCTGGGCGTCGACTACTTCGAGGAGTCGGCCGTCATGGTCGACACCTTCAAGCCGCTCGAGCTCGGCGAAGGAGGGGTGGCCGCCGAGGACCCGGCGTACGCCTGGACGTGGGCCGGACGGGGGCCTGAAACGGGCGGTGACGGCGACGGAGGGCCGGCGGTCTACTCGAACTCGTGACCCCACCGAGCCGCCGGGTGGACCGCGACAACGCCGTCGCCGGCGCCGCGTTCACCGTCGGTGGCTCGTTGTTCGCGCTCGGCGCGTACCTGGCCCAGACCGGGGCCGACCTCACCGCGGTGAACGTCACCTACCTAGTGGGCGGCGGGTTCTTCAGCACCGGCGGCTGGGCGTCGGTCGTGGCCGCGACGGCGCCGTCGCGGGAGCGGCGGGGCGCCGTCGTGCTGTTCGTGGGCACGCTGCTGTTCGCGGTCAGCCTGGTGGCGGCCTTCGCGTCGGACCTCACCCCGCGGCAGTCCGACGGCTGGATCTGGCTCCCGGACATCCTCGGCTGCGTCTGCTTCCTCCTCTCCGGCCACCTCGCGATGCTGGCGGTCGGACAGGGTCGGGTCCGACTCCTGGTGGGGGACGTGGACTGGTGGGTCGTCGCGACCAACCAGGTCGGGTCGGTCCTGTTCTTCCTCGCCGGGCTGGCCGCCTTCGTGCGCCCGGCGACCTCGGAGTCGGTCGACGCCGGCCTGGTGAACTGGGGAACGTTCGCCGGCGCCGCCTGCTTCGCGGTCGCGGGGATCATCCAGACCGGGGGAGGCGTGGTCGCCCTGCGGCGTGCTGCGCTCGGCTGATGACCGACACCGAACCCGCCGACGCATTGGCCACAGCACTCTTCGGCAACCGCTTCCTGACCGAGTCGGCCCCGTCGGAGGCGTTCCCGGAGGGGGGCATGCCGCCGATCGACGCCCTGCGCCTGGTGGCCGAGGACCTCGCGATGGACGGGCTCCCTGCGCGCAACCTCGCCACGTTCGTCACGACCTGGATGGAGCCGGAGGCGCAACGGCTGATCGCCGGGAACCTGCACCGCAACTTCATCGACCACGCGGAGTACCCGATATCCGCCGAGATCGAGCAGCGCTGCGTCCGGATGCTCGCGGACCTGTTCCACGCCCCCGGGCCGACCACCGGGTGCCGGACCCAGGGCTCCTCCGAGGCGATCATGCTGGGCGCGCTGTCGCTGAAGTGGAGGTGGCGGGAGCGCCAGCAGGCCGCGCACCTCCCGGTGGACCGGCCCAACCTCGTCTTCGGGGGCGACGTGCACGTCGTCTGGGAGAAGTTCTGCCGGTACTTCGACGTCGAGCCGCGGATCGTGCCGTTGGCCGAGGACAAGTACACGATCGGCCCCGCGGACGTGGAGCCCCACCTGGACGCGAACACGATCGGGGTGGTGGGCGTCCTCGGCACCACGTTCACCGGCCACATGGACGACATCGTCGGCATCAACGCGCTGCTGCTGGACGTCCGGGAGAAGCGCGACCTCGACATCCCGCTGCACGTCGACGCCGCGAGCGGCGGATTCGTGTGGCCGTTCCTGTACCCCGAGTCGCCGTGGGACTTCCGGCTCGAGCAGGTGCGCTCGATCAACGTCTCGGGCCACAAGTACGGCCTGGTCTACCCCGGGATCGGCTGGCTGGTCTTCCGTGAGGAGGCAGACCTCGCCCAGGACCTGGTCTTCTACGAGAACTACCTGGGCAAGACCGACGCCACGTTCACCCTCAACTTCTCCACGGGCTCTGCCATGGTGCTGGCCCAGTACTACAACTTCGTCCGGCTCGGCAGGCAGGGATACACCTACGTGATGAAGCAGATGCAGACGAACGCCCGGGCGCTCGCCGAGGGTTTGCGCAGCATCGGACGGTTCGAGGTGATCGGCGAGGGCGAGGAGCAACTCCCGCTGGTCGCGTTCCGGCTGACCGGCGACGACAGGGCGTACGACGAGTCCGACGTCGCGTGGCAGCTGTCCGCCGAGCGGGGCTGGATGGTGCCGGCGTACACGCTCCCGCCGAACGCGGAGCACGTGAAGATCCTGCGGGCGCTCGTCAAGCAGACGATGAGCCGCGCCCAGGTCGACCAGCTGGTCCTGGACCTCGCGGACGCGTGCGCGACCCTGGACGCGAAGGGCGGCGTGCACCAGACCGAGCGGAAGCAGGTCAAGTCGGGCAGCGGCTACTGACCGACTCCTTGGCTCAGCTGGCCTCGTAGACCGGGTAGTCGGTGTAGCCGGCCGCGTCGCCGCCGTAGAAGGTCGCCTTGTCGGAGCCGTTGAGCGGCAGCCCGTCGCGCAGCCGGGTCGGCAGGTCGGGGTTGGCGATGAAGAGCCGCCCGAAGGCGACCGCGTCGACGTGCCCGGCCCGCATCACCCGCTCGGCCTTGTCGAGGTCGTAGCTGCCGGCGCCGACGATGACGCCCGGGAACGCCGTCCGGAGCCGGTCACGGAAGTCCTCGGTCAGCTCCTCCTCTCCGACCCAGTCCGGCTCGGAGAGGTGGAGGAAGGCGATCTCCCGCTCGGCGAGCAGCCGGGCGACGTGGAGCCCGGTCGCCTCGCCGTCGGGGTCGGCGACCCCGTTGAACGAGCCGACCGGCGAGATCCTGACGCCGACCCGGTCGGCCGCCCACTCGTCGGCGGCCGCGTCGACCACGTCGGAGAGCAGGCGCACCCGCCTCTCGAGGGTGCCGCCGTAGGCGTCGTCGCGATGGTTGCTCGTCGGCGAGAGGAACTGGTGGAGCAGGTAGCCGTGGGCCGCGTGGATCTCGACCAGGTCGAAGCCCGCCTCGCGGGCGTGGGCGGTGGCCCTGCGGTAGTCGTCGACCAGCCGGGGGACCTCGTCGGTCGCCAGGGCGCGAGGGACCGGGCTCTCCGCGCGGGTGAGGCTGCCGTCGGGTGCCTTGAGCGAGGTCCGGCCGCCGGAGGCGATCGCGCTGGCCGAGACCGACGGCGCGCCGCCGTGGAGCGACGGGTGGTTGACCCGGCCGGTGTGCCAGAGCTGGGCGGCGATCCGGCCGCCGGCCTCGTGGACGGCGTCGGTGATCTCGCGCCACGCGGCGACCTGC
This sequence comes from uncultured Actinomycetota bacterium, assembly GCA_963740325.1. Lineage (GTDB taxonomy): Bacteria > Actinomycetota > Actinomycetes > Propionibacteriales > Nocardioidaceae > Nocardioides. The sequence continues at coordinate 14,662 of CAVUDQ010000006.1, read as the reverse complement.
TCGGCGGAGTGGATGCCCGGTGTGTCGGCGTACCCCTGCCCCTCGGGGGAGATCTGGGTGCCCTCGCTGACCAGCAGCCCGGCCGAGGCCCGCTGCACGTAGTAGTGGCGCATCAAGTCGTGGGGGAGGTGGCCCGGCTGCGTGGCGCGCATCCGGGTCAGCGGGGCCATCAGCACCCGGTGGGGGGCGTGGACGGCGCCGAGGGTCAGGTCGTCGAAGAGGGAGGGCACGGGCGGCACAACGACGTCGAGCCGGTGGTGATTCCCCCTCAGGGAGGTGTGACCGGCTTGAAGTCCCTTGGAGGATGGAACGCATGAGTCGTCACGTGCCTGACCAGGACATCGACGAGTCGCAGCTCGAGGTCGACCACGCCGAGTCGGCCGCCGCGGGTCCCACCGCGGTGGCGGTCTCGATGAAGCGGAGCATCGAGCGCATGGGTGTGGCCCGCACCGCGAAGACCCTGCTGCGGCTCAACCAGGTCGACGGTTTCGACTGCCAGGGCTGTGCCTGGCCCGATCCCGCGCCCGGGCATCGGCACCACGCCGAGTTCTGCGAGAACGGCGCCAAGGCGGTCGCCGAGGAGGCCACCCGGGACCGGGTGGGCCCGGAGTTCTTCGCCCGCCACTCGGTCGAGGAGCTCGAGGACCGCACCGAGTACTGGCTCGGCCACCAGGGCCGGATCACCCAGCCCATGGTGCTGCGCCGCGGCGCCACCCACTACGAGCCGATCGGGTGGGACGACGCGTTCGGCATGATCGCCGAGCGGCTGCGCGGCCTGGCCAGCCCGGACGAGGCGATCTTCTACACCTCCGGCAAGACCTCCAACGAGGCGGCGTTCGTCTACCAGCTGTTCGTGCGCGCCTTCGGCACCAACAACCTCCCCGACTGCTCCAACATGTGCCACGAGTCGACGAGCGTCGCGCTCGCGGAGGCGATCGGCATCGGCAAGGGCACCGTGAGCCTGCAGGACGTCGAGACCGCCGAGCTGCTCGTGGTGATGGGCCAGAACCCCGGGACCAACCACCCGCGGATGCTGTCGGCGCTCGAGAAGGCCAAGCAGCGCGGGGCGAGGATCCTCGCCATCAACCCGCTGCGCGAGGCCGGGCTGGTGCGGTTCAAGAACCCGCAGAAGGTCCGCGGCTGGGCCGGCAACGGCACCGGGCTCGCCGACCTCCACCTCCCGGTGCGGGTCAACGGCGACCTCGCGCTGTTCCAGGCGATCGCCCACCACCTGCTCGAGTGGGGCGCCGTCGACCGCGACTTCGTCGAACGGCACACCCAGGGCTTCGAGGAGTGGGCCACCCACGTCAAGGACCTCGACTGGGACGCCGTCGACGCCGCTACCGGGCTCGACCGCGACCTGATCCGGAAGGCCGCCGAGATGTTCCGCGAGTCCTCGGCCACGGTCATCTGCTGGGCGATGGGCATCACCCAGCACCGCAACGCCGTTGCCACGATCAAGGAGGTCACCAACGTCGCCCTGCTGCAGGGCAACATCGGCAAGCCGGGCGCCGGGCTGTGCCCCGTGCGCGGTCACTCCAACGTGCAGGGCGACCGCACCATGGGGGTCTGGGAGCGGGTGCCGCAGCACTTCCTCGACGCGTTGCGCGACGAGTTCGGCTTCGAGCCGCCGCGTGAGAACGGCTACGACACCGTCGACTCGGTCCGCGCGCTGCGAGACGAGCGGGCCCGCGTCTTCATGGCGATGGGCGGCAACTTCGTGTCCGCGGTCTCCGACACCGAGGTCACCGAGGTGGCGATGCGCAACGCCGAGCTGACCGTCCACGTCTCGACCAAGCTCAACCGCTCGCACGTCGTCCATGGCGACGAGGCGCTGATCCTTCCCGTCCTCGGGCGCAGCGAGAAGGACTACACCGGCGGACGCCCCCAGCGGGTCACCGTCGAGGACTCGATGTCGGCGGTCCACGCCTCGCACGGCCCGCTCGAGCCGGCCTCGCCGCACCTGCGGTCCGAGGTCGACATCGTCTGCAGCCTGGCCCTGGCCACGCTCGGTGAGGACCACGTCGTCCCCTGGGCGGCGATGCGCGACGACTACACCGAGATCCGGCGCCGGATCGCCCGGGTCGTCCCGGGCTGCGAGGCCTACGAGGAGAAGGTCGACCGGCCGGGCGGCTTCGTGCTGCCCAACCCGCCGGGCGACTCCCGCAGCTTCCCGACCGAGGTGGGCAAGGCGGTGTTCACCGTCAGCCCCACCGACGTGCTGCAGGTGCCCGAGGGGCGGCTGCTGCTGCAGACGCTGCGCTCGCACGACCAGTTCAACACGACGATCTACGGCCTCGACGACCGCTACCGCGGCATCAAGGGCGGCCGGCGGGTGGTGTTCGTCCACCCCGACGACATCGAGGCCCTGGGCGTCGAGGAGGGCGCGTACGTCGACCTGGTCAGCGAGTGGACCGACGGCTCCACCCGGACCGCGCCCAGCTTCCGCGTCGTCGCCTACGACCAGCCGCGCGGCTGCGCGGCGGCGTACTACCCGGAGACCAACGTGCTGGTGCCGCTCGACCACACCGCCGAGGGCAGCCAGTGCCCGGCCTCGAAGTCGGTCGTCGTGGCGCTCGTCGCCGCGGACGGCGGTCGTCGCGGTGCGTCGCAGGCGGCGGTGGGCCGCATCGGCGGGGAGCACCAGTCGGGCAACAAGCGGCGGGTCGAACCCGAGCACCACGCCTGACCCTGGCCCGATCCCGGGCCTAGGCTGGCGGGGTGACCAACCCCGAGCGCGATCCCGACGAGCTGGTGCTCGACCCGTGCGCGGCGGTGGAGGGCGTCGAGGTGCTCGGGGCGCGTGAGGTGCCGCTCGGCGGCCCGCGCGCCATGCGGGTACGCCGCACCCTGCCCCAGCGGCACCGCTCGCTGATCGGGGCGTGGTGCTTCGTCGACCACTACGGGCCCGACGAGGTCGCCGCCACCGGCGGGATGAAGGTCGCGTCCCACCCGCACACCGGGCTGCAGACCGTCAGCTGGCTGTTCACCGGTGAGGTCGAGCACCGCGACTCCGCGGGGAACCAGGCGATGGTGCGGCCCGGCGAGGTCAACCTGATGACCGCCGGACGCGGGATCAGCCACTCCGAGGTCTCGACCGACGCGACCAGCACGCTGCACGGCGCCCAGCTCTGGGTGGCGCTCCCCGACGCGTCCCGCCATGCCGAGCCGCGGTTCGACCACCACGCCCCCTCGCCGGTGACCGGTGAGGGCTGGGAGGCCCGGGTCTTCCTCGGCTCCCTGCTCGGCGCGACGTCGCCGGTGCCCACCCACACCCCGTTGCTGGGCGCCGAGCTGCTGCTCGACGCCGGCACCACGCTCGACGTCGACGTCGACGCCGAGTTCGAGCACGGCGTGCTGGTCGACACCGGTGTCGTCACGGTCGACGGCACCGAGGCCAAGCAGGGCGACCTCGCCTACACCGCCCCCGGGCGTACGACGCTGACGCTGGCCAGCGGCGCCGAGCGGGTGGTTCCTGAGGAGCCGAGGGACGAGGCGTCTCGAAGGGTGAGGCTGCTGGTGCTCGGCGGGCCGCCGTTCGGCGAGTCGATCGTGATGTGGTGGAACTTCGTCGGCCGCACCCACGACGAGGTCGTCGGCTACCGCGAGGAGTGGCAGCGGCAGATCACCCGCGAGGGGGACGTCGTCGGCGACAGCCGCACCGTCTCCGACGGCCGCTTCGGGATCGTCGACGACCCGTTGCCGCCGATCCCGGCTCCCGAGATGCCCCACGTCCGGCTGCGCGAGCGCCGCTGACGTGCCCGGACCCGTCACCGGCGACGACGGCGTCGCCCGTTGCCCCTGGGGGTCGGCCGACCCGCTGCTGCGCGACTACCACGACACCGAGTGGGGGGTCCCGATCCGGGGCGAGGCCGCCCACCTCGAGCGGCTGACCCTGGAGGCGTTCCAGTCCGGGCTCTCGTGGCGCACGATCCTGGCCAAGCGGGAGAGCTTCCGCGCTGCGTTCGCCGGCTTTGACGCCGACGCGGTGGCGGCGTACGGCGACGATGACCGGGCCCGGCTGCTGGCCGACGCCGGCATCGTGCGCAACCGGCTCAAGGTCGACGCCGCGATCACCAACGCGCGGGCGACCGTGGCGATGCGGGACGCGGGCGGCCTCCCGGCGTTCGTCGCGGGCTTCCGGCCCGACCGACACCACGCACCGGCGTCGACCGCGGACCTGGCCACCACCTCGCCCGAGTCGGTCGCCCTGTCGAAGGCGCTGAAGAAGCAGGGCTTCGTCTTCGTCGGGCCCACCACGATGTACGCCCTCATGGAGGCGATCGGCCTCGTCGACGACCACCTCGTGGGCTGTCACCGCAGCGGGGTGACCGGCCGGTAACCTCGTCGGGCATGACGCGCGTGCACGCCTTCGCCGACGACGCCCTCGGTCACCACGACGCGGTCGGGCTGGTGGCGGAGATCCAGGCTCGCCGGGTGAGCATCCCCGAGGTGGTCGACGCCGCGCTCGCCCGCGCCGCGGCGGTCAACGGCCGCCTCAACGCCGTCGCGTACGACGACGCCGCGGGGGCCCGGCTGCGCGCCGCCGACCCCCACGGCGGGTACTTCGCCGGGGTGCCGACGTACGTCAAGGACAACGTCGACGTCGCCGGGATGCCGACCCAGCAGGGCGCCGACGCGTGGCGGCCCCGGCCCCGTCCGGCCGACGGCGACTTCGCCCGGATGTACCTCGCGACCGGGCTGCTGCCGCTCGGCAAGAGCCAGCTGTCCGAGTTCGGGTTCAGCGCCAGCGCCGAGCACCCGCGGCTGGGGCCGGTGCGGTGCCCGTGGGACCCCGACCGGACGGCCGGGGCCTCGTCGGCGGGCTCCGCCGCTCTGGTCGCCGCCGGCGCCGTCCCGATCGCCCACGCCAACGACGGCGGCGGCTCGATCCGGATCCCGGCCTCGGTCAACGGGCTGGTCGGCCTCAAGCCCAGCCGCGGACGGCTGGCGCAGGACGCCATGATGCGGCAGATGCCGGTGCGGATCGTGTCCGACGGGGTGCTCACCCGCAGCGTCCGCGACACTGCCGCGTTCTACCGCGAGGTCGAGCAGGTCTACCGCGACCTGCGGCTGCCGCCGGTCGGAGACGTCCGCCGGCCGGGCCGCGCGCGACTGCGGGTCGCCGTCGTCACCGAGGGGATCGGCACCTCCGCCACGCCGGAGGTCGCCGACCTCACGTGGAAGACCGCGGCGTTGCTCGAGGAGCTCGGCCACACGGTCACACCGGTCGACCTCCCGCTGCCGGAGTCGCTGCGCGACGACTTCCTCCTCTACTGGTCGATGCTGGCCCTGTTCACGGTCCGGACCGGGGGCCGTACCTTCGGCCGGACCTGGGACGCCGGTCAGCTCGACAACCTGACCCAGGGCCTCGCCGAGCACTCCCGGCGGCACGCCCACCGGCTGCCGCTGGCGATCGCGCGGCTGCGGGCGCTGCCGCGGCGCACCCGCGCGTTCTTCGACCAGTACGACGTGGTGCTGACCCCGACCCTGGCCGGGCCGACACCGGAGATCGGGCACCTCGCGCCGACCCAGGACTACGACACGATCATCGACCGGCTGGTCGACTGGGTGGCGTTCACGCCGCTGCACAACGTGACCGGTGACCCGGCGATCAGCCTGCCGCTCGCGACCACCGCGGACGGGCTGCCGCAGGGCATGATGCTGGGGGCGGGAACGGGCCGCGAGGCGACCCTGCTGGAGCTGGCGCTGGAGCTCGAGGAAGCCCGTCCGTGGGCCCGGATCGACGCCTGAATCCGGGTGTTCAGCCGATTTCTCGAACCCTCGGGGGAGTGTGTAGTGTTCTCCGTCGTTGCCCCTTTAGCTCAGTCGGCAGAGCGTCTCCATGGTAAGGAGAAGGTCTACGGTTCGATTCCGTAAAGGGGCTCTGGATGGGGCCGTCGGCCCCGTCCCGGTGGCGGGGTAGCTCAGGTGGTTAGAGCACACGGCTCATAATCGTGGTGTCGCGGGTTCGAGTCCCGCCCCCGCTACGAAAGCTTGACCGACCGCAGCACAGCAGCACCCGACCGAAGGACTACCCGTGGCCAGCAAGAGCTCCGACGTTCGCCCCAAGATCACCCTGGCGTGCCAGGAGTGCAAGGAGCGCAACTACATCACCAAGAAGAACCGGCGCAACAACCCCGACCGGATCGAGCTGGCGAAGTTCTGCCCGCGCTGCCGCAAGCACACGCCTCACCGCGAGACCCGCTGAAGGCTGCTTGCGTCGCCCACCATCGACCCGCCCGGCCCCCGGGCGGGTCGACGTGTCTCTCCAGGGGTTTCGACGCGTCGTCGCGACCTCGCAGGCTCGGTCGCGGGCTTGCTCTTCGTCGCGCCCGACTAGGGTCGACACATGCCCATCGACCAGTCGCTCGTCGGGCGGAGCTTCCCGCCGACCGCGCCGCACCCGGTGACCGAGGAGCACGTCCGGGCCTTCGCCCGCGCCTCCGGGGGTGAGTACGCAGGCGGCCCGGCCCCGGCGACCTACCCCATCGTGCTGGCGTTCGACGCCATGAACGCGTTCCTCGACGCCGAGCAGGTCGACCTGTTCCGGATCGTCCACGGCGACCAGCGGTTCTCCTACGCCCGACCGATCGTGCCCGGCGACGTGCTGACGGCCACGCTGACCGTCGCGAGCCTGCGGCAGATCGGAGCTGCCGACATCATCGGCACCCGGAGCGAGATCACCGACGCCGACGGAGCCGTGGTCTGCACGACCTCGGCCACCCTCGTCCACACCGGAGGTGAGCAGTGAACCCCGGCGACACCCTCGAGCCGCGCGAGTACGACGTGACCCGCGCCGACCTGGTCGCCTACGCCGACGCGAGCGGCGACCACAACCCGATCCACCAGGACGACGAGGTCGCGAGATCGGTCGGGCTGCCGGGCGTCATCGCCCACGGCATGTACACGATGGCCCTGGCGGCGCGCGCCGTCTCGGACTGGACCGGCGTGGCCGACGTCGTCGAGCTGGGCTGCAAGTTCACCAGCCCGGTGGTCGTCCCCGCCGAGGGCACGGTCAAGGTCCGGGTCGGCGGCACGGTGAAGTCGGTCGATGACGGGCTGGCGACGCTGGCGCTCGAGGTCACGTGCGACGGGCAGAAGGTCCTCGGCATGCCCAAGGCCGTCGTCCGTGCCTGAGCCGACTCACCTGCTGGGCGACCATACGACGCTCCGGCTGGGCGGTCCCGCGCGCCGCTGGGTCACCGCCACCACCGAGGCCGAGCTGGTCGACGCGGTCGACACCGCCGACCGCGCCGGCGAGCAGGTGCTGGTGCTCGCCGGTGGCAGCAACCTGGTGGTGGCCGACGAGGGGTTCGACGGCGTGGTCGTCGAGGTGGCCACCCGCGGCGTACGCCCCGACGTCGAGGACGACGGCGCTTCGTGCGGCGGCGTGATGGTGACGGTGGCCGCGGGCGAGAGCTGGGACGAGCTCGTCGGCACCGCGGTCGAGCGCGGCTGGGTCGGCGTCGAGGCGCTCTCCGGCATTCCCGGCTCGGTCGGCGCCACCCCGATCCAGAACGTCGGCGCCTACGGCCAGGAGGTCTCCCAGACCGTGGCCACCGTCCGGGTGTGGGACCGGCGGCTGCACGGTGTCCGGACCTTCGCCAACGCCGACTGCGGCTTCGGCTACCGCCACTCCCGCTTCAAGGCCGATCCCGGCCGGCACGTCGTCCTCGACGTCACCTTCCAGCTCGCCCAGGGGACGCTCGGCACCTCGGTGACCTACGCCGAGCTGTCGCGCCGGCTCGGCATCGAGTCCGGGGAGCGTGCGCCGCTCGGCGAGGTCCGGGACGCCGTCCTGGGGCTGCGTCGCGGCAAGGGGATGGTGCTCGACCCCGACGACCACGACACCTGGAGCGCCGGCTCGTTCTTCACCAACCCGGTGGTCGACGCCGCGGTGCTGCCCGAGGGCGCGCCCGCGTGGCCGCAGCCCGACGGCCGGGTCAAGACCAGCGCGGCCTGGCTGATCGAGCACGCCGGCTTCGGCAAGGGCTACGGCGACGGATCGGTCCGGCTCTCCACCAAGCACACGTTGGCCCTCACCAACCGGGGTGGCGCCACCACCGCCGAGCTGCTCGGGCTCGCCCGCGAGATCCGTGACGGCGTCGAGACGGCCTACGGCGTACGGCTGGTCAACGAGCCCGTCCTCGTCGGCTGCGAGCTCTGACCCCCGGCGCGCCCGGCGAGGGCTACCATCCCCGGATGGGGGCGGGGGGCGGAGGCAGGCTCGGCGTCGCAGCCGCGGCGTTCACCAGCAACGCCCGCAACCCTGACCTGCGTCGCGCGCAGCTCAGCTTCCTCGGCGCCTGGACCGCCGAGTGGGCGTTCACGGTGGCGCTGGGGATCGTCGCCTACCGCGACGGCGGCGCGACCGCCGTCGGGCTGGTCGGTCTCCTCCGCATGGTGCCCGCGGCGGTCTGTGCGCCGCTGCTCTCACCACTCGCCGACCGGGGGCGCCGCGAACGGGTGCTCGTCCTCGTGTCGACCGTCCGCGGCGTGGCCACCGCCGCTGCCGCGGTGGTCGCGGCGGTGGCGGGTCCTGCCGGGGTCGTCTACGCGCTGGCGGTGCTCTCGACGATCGCCGCCACCCTGTTCCGTCCGGCGCACTCCGCACTCCTGCCGTCCCTGTGCCGGACCGGGCACGAGCTGGCCAGCGCCAACATGGTCCGCGGGCTGCTGGACTCCGCGGCCACCCTGGTGGGACCGCTGCTGGCCGCGGTGCTGCTCCGGTTCACCAGCGTCGCGGTCGTGTTCGCCGTCGCTGCAGGCGCGTCGCTGTGGGCGGCGGCGCTGCTGCTCCGCCTGAGGTACGACGCCCCGCCCCGGCCGGCCGCCCCGAGGCGTCCGACGCTGGTCAGGGAGGCGGTCGACGGGGTCAGGGCCGTCACCGGCAACCCCGGCCTGGTCCTGGTCCTCGGCCTGGCAGCGGCCCAGTCGCTGACCCGGGGAGCGCTGACCGTGCTCTCGGTGGTCGTCGCCATCGAGCTGCTCGGCACCGGCGAGCCCGGGGTGGGTGCCCTGATGGCCGCCGTCGGGGTGGGCGCCGTGGCGGGCTCCCTGGTCGCGTCGTTGCTCGTCGGGTCCGGCCGGCTGGGCGCCTGGTTCGCCGCCGGCGTGGCTCTCTGGGGGCTGCCGATCGCCCTGATCGGCGTCGTCCCCGAGCCGCTGCCCGCCCTGGTCCTGCTGGCGTGCGTCGGCGTCGGCAACGCCCTGGTCGATGTCAGCGGCTTCACCCTGCTCGGCCGGATGGCGCCCGACGAGGTGTTGGCGCGGGTCTTCGGGCTGCTGGAGAGCCTCGTCACCGTTTCCATCGGCGTGGGCGCGGTCGTCGCCTCGTCCGTGACGGAACTCTTCGGTGTCCGGTCGGCACTGATCGGCATCGGGCTGGTGTGCCCGGTCCTCGCCGTGGCGTCGTGGCGGCGGCTGCGGCGACTCGACGATTCCGTGGGTGCCCTGGACGCGGAGATCGCGCTGCTGCAGCACGTGCCGATGTTGCGGACCCTTCCCCTGCCTTGCGTCGAGCAGCTCGCTCGGGGACTGGAGCCCGCCGGCGTCGCTGCGGGTGAGACGGTGTTCCTCCAGGGTGAGGTGGGCGACCGCTACTACGTGATCGAGGTGGGCGACGCCGACGTGGTGGGGGACGGGGTCGTCGTGGCGACGCTCGGGCCGGGGGACGGTTTCGGTGAGATCGCGCTGCTCCGGCGTACCCGCCGGACGGCCACCGTGCGGGCCCGGACCGACCTCCGGATGCAGTCGCTGCGCTCGGAGCGCTTCCTGCCCGTCGTCACCGGCTACACCCCGAGCGCCCGCGAGGCCGGTGTGGTGGTCGACCGGTTGCTCGACCGCTACTCACCACGCGAGCCGGACGGGCCGCCCCCGGCCACACCTTGAGGGACGACGGCCCAGGTGGGACCGTGTGCCATGACGTCTGGGCGAGCGCTCCTCCTCATCGCCGACATCGGGGGATACACCGAGTACATGAGCACCCACCGGATGAGCCTCGCGCACGTCGAGGTCAACACGGCGCGGATGCTCGACCGGGTGGTCGACGCCGCCGCCGGCTTCGAGCTGGTCGAGATCGAGGGTGACGCGGCGTTCCTCGCTCGGCCGGCCGAGCGGATGGCGCCCGACGAGGCCGTCGCCGAGGTCGTCCGGGCGGCCGCCGCCATGCACCGGGCGTTCCACGTCGAGCGTCGCTACGTCGCGACCAACCTGTGCCCCTGCAACGGCTGTGCCCAGGCGGACCGGCTGACGCTGAAGTTCGTGGCCCACGTGGGCGAGGTCGCCACGCAGACCATCCGGCAGCGGCACAAGCTGGTGGGGATCGACGTCATCCTGGTCCACCGGCTGCTGAAGAACCCGGTGGAGCTGCCCGAGTACGTGCTGCTGTCCGAGGACCTCTACCGGACCGGCGGCACCGCGCTGCCCGACTCCGTCGACGAGGTGGCCCAGGAGCTCGAGGGGATCGGCGAGGTCATGACCTACGTCGTGGACGTCGACGACCTCGACGTCCCGTTCCCGTCGCAGCCGGAGCCGACCTGGCGGCAACGCCTCGGGAGGACGGCCGTGGTCGCCGGCACCGGCCTGCCGTACATGCTCGGGCTGCGCCGCCGGCGGAGCGCAGAGGCGCAGTAGCCGCACCCCGGAGGGCTCAGCGGCGGCGGGCCCGGACGACGGTGTCGAGCAGGTGGCCCCGCTGCCCGTCGGGACCAGTCGCCTCGCGCTCGCGGACCTCGGCGACCTCGACCTCCCAGGTTTCGTCGAGGGCCAGATCGGCGACCTCACGCTCGACGGTCGGGAACTCGTCGTGGCGCTCCGTCGGCATGTCGGACCACGGCGGCGGGGCGGCGTGGGCGACCACCAGCAGCCGACCGCCGGGGGTGATGTGCGCCGCGGCCCCGCGCAGCACCTCGGCCCGCGGAAAGTCGAGCGGCGTCTGAAGGAAGCAGGCCGTCACCAGGTCGTACGGCGCGTCGTCCGGCCAGGTCGCCGGGTCGGCCAGGTCGGCGACCCGCCAGCGCACCCGGTCGTCGAGGCCGCCCGCCCGCGCGGCCGCTTCGGCGCGGCCGAGCGCGGTGGGGGACAGGTCGAGGCCTGTCACGGTCCAGCCCCGTCCGGCAAGCCACAGCGCGTCCGCGCCCTCGCCGCACCCGAGGTCCAGCGCCCGCCCGGGCGCCAGCCCGGCCGCCTCGTCGACCAGTGCCCGGTTGGGCTCGCCCGACCAGATCCCCGAGCTGCCGGCGTACTTCTCCTCCCAGAACGCAGTCGGGTCGGTCGCTGGGTCGTGGTCGTGGACGTGCGGGTGCTCGGTCATGTCGTCAGCCTCGCGGCCACCCACCAGCGGACGCAAACGCTGTTGCCGTTCCGGCAACCTCAGGCAGGGGAGGCGAGCCAGACGTCGATGTCGGCGAGGGCCGTGGCGACCAGGTCGGACGGCGCCTGCGAGGCATGGAACGACATCCGGGCGAGCTCCGCGAGCTGGTCGTCGGTGAGCTCGTGGGCGGCCCGCATGGTGGCGTACTGACCTGCCAGCCGCGACCCGAACAGCAGCGGGTCGTCGGCGCCCAGCGCCACGGTCGCGCCCGCGGCCAGCAGCTCGGGGAGCGGCACGGACGTCAGGTCGGAGTAGACCCCGAGCGCGACGTTGGACACCGGGCACACCTCCAGCGCGATCCCCGCCTCGACGATCTCGGCGAGAAGGCGGGGGTCCTCCGCGGAGCGGACGCCGTGGCCGAGCCGGCCCGGGTGCAGCGTGTCGAGGCAGGCCCGGACGTGGTCCGGCCCGCGCAGCTCGCCGCCGTGGGGCACCAGCAGCAGGCCGGCCCGCTCGGCGATGGCGAACGCCGGCCCGAACTCGGCGGTTGACCCACGCCGCTCGTCGTTGGAGAGCCCGAAGCCGCTCACCCCGCGGCCGGCGTACTGGGCGGCCAGCCGGGCCAGGGTCCGCGCGTCGAGCGGGTGGCGGGTGCGGTTGGCGGCCACCACCAACGCCATCCCGAGGCCGGTGTCGCGGGAGGCCTCGGCCACCGCGTCGAGCACCAGGTCGGTGAAGGCGGTGATCCCGCCGAACCGTGTGGCGTACCCCGACGGGTCGACCTGGATCTCCAGCCACCGGCCGCCGTCGCGCACGTCGTCCTCGGCGGCCTCGCGCACCAGCCGGCGTACGTCGCCCTCGGTGCGCAGTACCGACCGCGCGACGTCGTAGAGCCGCTGGAACCGGAACCAGCCCTTCTCGTCGGCCGCCGACAGCTCCGGCGGCCACTCGCTCACCAGCGGGTCGGGCAGGTGGATCCCGTCGCGCTCGGCCAGCTCCAGCAGCGTCTCGTGCCGCATCGAGCCGGTGAAGTGAAGATGTAGGTGCGCCTTCGGCAAGGCAGCAAGCTGCCTCTGCCTCGTGCGCACCTGACGTCCCTCGCGCTCCGCGCTCGTCATGGCCGGGGCTCCGGAGGTTGAGGTGCGAGCGCAGCGAGCCTCGAAACCCCGGGACCCACGCAGGGCTGTGGAGGTTGAGGTGTGAGCGCAGCGAGCCTCGAAACCCCGGGACCCACGCAGGGCCTCAGGCGAAGAGCTTCTGGAGGCGCGTGATCCCCTCGACGAGGTCGTCGTCGCCGAGCGCGTAGGAGAGCCGGAGGTAGCCGGGGGAGCCGAACGCCTCGCCGGGGACGACGGCGACCTCGGCCTTCTCGAGGACGTACTCGGCCAGGTCGGCCGAGGTGTCGAGGCGGGTGCCGTCGTGATCGCGCCCCAGCAGTCCCTTCACCGAGGGGTAGGCGTAGAAGGCGCCGTGCGGGGTCGGGCACTCGACCCCGTGGATCTCGTTGAGCATCGACACGATGGTCCTGCGGCGCCGGTCGAAGGCGGCCTTCATCTCCGCCACGGCCGTCAGGTCGCCCGACACCGCGGCGAGGGCGGCGCGCTGGGAGACGTTGGCGACGTTGGAGGTCGCGTGAGACTGCAGGTTGGTCGCCGCCTTGACAAGGTCCTTCGGCCCGATCATCCAGCCGACCCGCCAGCCCGTCATCGCGTAGGTCTTGGCGACGCCGTTGACCACGACACAGTTGTCGACGAGATCGGGGCACAGCACCGGCATCGAGCCGGTGTCGACCCCGTCGTAGACGAGGTGCTCGTAGATCTCGTCGGTCAGCACCCACAGCTCGTGGTCCTCGACCCACCGGCCGATCTCCCGGATCTCGTCGGCGGTGTAGACGGCGCCGGTCGGGTTGGAGGGCGAGACGAACAGCAGCACCTTGGTCTGCGGCGTCCGGGCCGCCTCCAGCTGCTCGACGGTGACCTTGTAGTCCTGGGTCTCGTCGGCCAGCACCTCGACGGGTACGCCGCCGGCGAGCCGGATCGCTTCCGGGTAGGTCGTCCAGTACGGCGCCGGCACGATCACCTCGTCGCCCGGGTCGAGCATCGCGGCGAACGCGTCGTAGATGGCCTGCTTACCGCCGTTGGTCACCAGCACCTGGGCCGGCTCCACCTCGAGGCCGCTGTCGCGCCGGGTCTTGTCGGCGATCGCCTGCTTGAGCTCGGGCAGCCCGCCGGCCGGCGTGTAGCGGTGGTTGCGGGGGTCGCGGCAGGCCTCGACGGCCGCCTCGACGACGTACGCGGGCGTCGGGAAGTCGGGTTCACCCGCACCGAATCCGATGACCGGCCGGCCCTCGGCCTTGAGCGCCTTGGCCTTCGCATCGACCTTGAGCGTGGCCGACTCGGCGATGCCGCCGAGCCGCTCGGAGACGCGTCGGGCACGAGGAGAGGTCGCGGGGCTGGTCATGGGCCCATCGTAGGCGCGGGAGGCGTTTGGACGGGGGCGAGGTGCACCCCGTAGACTTCGGCGTTGGTGGACTCCCCCCACTCTTTCGGCCTGCCCCAGAGGTTCTGGAACAGGTGGTCCGTTCCTGGGGATGCCACGTGAAGGGCACTAGCTCAACTGGCAGAGCATCGGTCTCCAAAACCGAAGGTTGGGGGTTCAAGTCCCTCGTGCCCTGCGGGGACCCGGAAGGTCCTGACGGAGTACGACGAAGAACGAGAAGCCGCGAGGCGGACGAGGAAGAGGAATGACGGACAGTCGAGCGGATCGCCGCGACGACACCCGGCAACGGACCAGCCCGGTCACGTTCTACCGGCAGGTCGTCGCCGAGCTGCGCAAGGTCGTCTGGCCGACCCAGGAGCAGCTGGTCACCTACTTCATCGTGACCCTGGTGTTCGTGGCCTTCTTCATGGTCCTGGTGTCCGCACTCGACCTGGCGTTCGGAGAGCTCGTGTTCGACCTCTTCACCCAGGGCGAGTCCTGAGCCTGACGCCAGGACCGGCCGGGGCGGAGTGCCCAACCCAAGGTCCGGACCACCGGACGAAGAGATGAGCGGATGACGGAGCAGAGCGTGTCGGAGCAGCAGCACCCCGAGGTCGACGAGGCCGTCGACGGGGCCACCGAGCCCACCGAGGCCGAGGTCGCCCCGGAGCCGGTCGCCGACGAGACCCTCGTCGAGGCCGACGAGGTCGCGGAGTCCCCCGCGGACGCCGACGAGGCCGAGGTCGCCCCGGAGCCGGTCGCCGACGAGGCCGAGGTCGCCCCGTCCGACGAGACGGTGTCCGAGGAGTCGGTATCCGACGAGACGGTGGCGCCCACTGTCGAGGAGCCCGCGACGGCCGAGGCCGA
>CAVUDQ010000005.1:0-78097 GCA_963740325.1 uncultured Actinomycetota bacterium | reverse complement strand
GAGCCCGGCGAGGGCCGTGCCTTCTCCGGCGTGGCCGAGGCGATCATGGCCTTCGACCACGGCGAGATCAGCCTGCAGAGCACGATCAAGATCCGGTTCGACGACATCGTCCCGCCGCTCGAGCTCGACCTCGGCGCGGAGTGGGAGGAGGGCACGTCCCTCACCCTCGAGACGACGCTGGGCCGGGCGCTGTTCAACGAGGCCCTGCCGGCCGACTACCCCTTCGTCAACTACGAGGTGGGCAAGAAGGCTCTGGGTGCGATCGTCAACGACCTCGCCGAGCGCTACACCAAGGTCGAGGTCGCCGCGTCGCTGGACGCCCTCAAGGACGCCGGTTTCCACTGGGCGACCCGCTCGGGCGTCACGGTGTCGATCGACGACGTGACCACGCCGACCGAGAAGGCCGCCATCCTGGCCGACTACGAGAAGCAGGCCGAGAAGGTCCAGAAGCAGTTCGAGCGGGGCTTGGTCACCGACGAGGAGCGCCGTCAGGAGCTCATCGAGATCTGGACCCAGGCCTCCAACGACGTCGCCAAGGCGATGGAGGGGACCTTCGACAAGTCGAACCCGATCTACATGATGGTCGACTCGGGCGCGTCCGGAAACATGATGCAGATCCGCCAGGTGGCCGCCATGCGTGGCCTGGTGGCCAACCCGCGGGGTGACATCATCCCGCGGCCGATCAAGGCGAACTTCCGCGAGGGCCTCACGGTGCTGGAGTACTTCATCTCCACCCACGGTGCCCGCAAGGGTCTCGCCGACACCGCGCTGCGGACCGCCGACTCGGGCTACCTGACCCGTCGCCTGGTCGACGTGTCGCAGGACGTCATCATCCGTGAGGACGACTGCGGCACCGAGCGCGGGCTGCCGAAGCGGATCGGTGTCCGGGGCGAGGACGGCGTGGTCCACAAGGACGACAACGCCGAGACCGCGGCGTACGCCCGCTCGGCGGCTGTCGAGATCACCCACCCCGAGACCGGCGAGGCTCTCGCCGGCGCGGGCGAGGACCTCGGCGACGTCAAGATCGGCGAGCTCGTGGCGGCCGGCATCGAGGAGGTCAAGGTCCGCTCCGTGCTGACCTGCGACGCCAAGACCGGTACCTGCGCGAAGTGCTACGGCCGCTCCTTGGCCACCGGCAAGCTCGTCGACATCGGCGAGGCCGTCGGCATCATCGCGGCGCAGTCGATCGGTGAGCCCGGTACCCAGCTGACGATGCGTACCTTCCACACCGGTGGTGTGGCGTCGGCCGACGACATCACGCAGGGTCTGCCCCGCGTCGTCGAGCTGTTCGAGGCGCGCTCGCCGAAGGGCCTCTCGCCGATCTCGGAGGTCACCGGCCGGGTCGAGATCGAGGAGACCGACAAGGCCCGCAAGGTCCTGGTCACCCCCGACGACGGCTCCGACGTCCACGAGTACCCCGTCAGCAAGCGGTCCCGTCTGCTGGTCGCCGACGGCGACCACATCGAGGTGGGCCACCAGCTGACCGTCGGTACGCCGGACCCGAAGGAGGTGCTCCGCGTCCTCGGCATCCGTCGGGCCCAGCAGCACCTCGTCGACGAGGTCCAGGCCGTCTACCGGTCGCAGGGTGTGTCGATCCACGACAAGCACATCGAGATCATCGTGCGGCAGATGCTGCGCCGCGTGACGGTCATCGAGTCGGGTGACACCAACCTGCTGCCGTCGGACCTGGTCGACCGGATCCGCTTCGAGGAGGAGAACCGTCGGGTCGTCACCGAGGGCGGCAAGCCCGCCTCGGGTCGCGCGGAGCTGATGGGCATCACGAAGGCGTCGTTGGCCACCGAGTCGTGGCTGTCGGCCGCCTCCTTCCAGGAGACGACCCGCGTCCTCACCGACGCGGCGATCAACGGGCGCAGCGACTCGCTGCGTGGCCTGAAGGAGAACGTGATCATCGGCAAGCTGATCCCGGCCGGTACCGGCCTGGAGCGCTACCGCAACATCCGGGTGGAGCCGACCGAGGAGGCCCGCGCCGCGGCGTACAGCGTCACCGGCTACGACTCCTACGACTACGAGTTCGGCAACGCCGGCAACGGCCAGGCCGTCGCCCTGGACGACTTCGACTTCGGCTCGTACCAGAACTGAGCGCGCAGCGCGACGTTCTGGTGGAAGAGCCAGGTTGAGGAGCGTCGAGCCCCTCCCGTGCGTGCACGGGAGGGGCTGACGCGTCTCGAAACCCCTGGAGCCCGACATCCGGCCCCTGACCCGCTTCCGCGGGTCGGGGCCGTGTGCTTTCCTCGTCCCATGGCCAGCCCAGCACGCAACTTCGTGGACGCGATCGTCGCCCGCGACGCGGACGCCCTCGCGGGAACCCTCGCTGCCGACGTCGACTTCAAGGGGCTCACGCCCGGGCGGTTCTGGGAGGCCGGTTCGCCCGACGGCGTCCTGGACGTGGTGCTCGGCCACTGGTTCGAGGAGCACGACCGGGTGACGGCGGTCGTCGGCGTCACCGAGGACCAGGTGGGCGACACGGCGCGGATCGGCTACCGGCTCGACCTCGAGTGCCCCGACGGTCCGTTCGTCGTGGAGCAGCAGGCCTACTACCGCACCGGGCCCGAGGGGATCGTCCACCTGCGGATCGTCTGCTCCGGGTTCCGGCCCCGGCCGGCAGGATGAGCGACCCGTGGGGCGACGTCGACCGGGCGCTGCGGGCCCTGGCCGACGACGACCGGTTCTCGGGGAGCGTGCTCGTGACCCGGGGCGACCAGACGCTGCTGGAGTGCGCGGCCGGGCCGGCCGACCGGGCGGCCGGCACACCGATCACCCCGCGGACCCGGTTCGGGCTGGCGTCCCTGTCGAAGCCCTTCACCGCGGCCGCGGTGCTGTCCTGCGTCCGCGACGGCCTCCTGGCCGTGACCGACCGGGTGGTCGACGTCCTGCCGCTCGAACGTCGACCGCGGACCCTGGACCCGGCCGTGACCGTCCACCACCTGTTGTCGCACAGCTCCGGGATCGGCGACTACGCCGAGGAGGACGAGGACACACCCCACTACGTCGCCGACTACGGCTCGCTGTGGGACGAGCGACCGATGTACCGGATGGAGCGGCCCGACGACGTGCTGCCGCTGTACACCGACCTCAGCCCGATCTTCGTGCCCGGTGCCGAGTTCCACTACAGCAACGGCGGGTACGTCCTGCTGGGCGCGCTCCTCGAGCAGGCGGCAGGGGGCGAGCTCGCGGACATCGTGGCCGAGCGCGTGTTCGGTCCGGCCGGGATGGCCGCGTCGGCGTACCTCCGGTCCGACGAGGCCCACCCGGACGTCGCGGTCGGCTACCTGCCCCGCCAGGGCGACGAGCCGTGGCGCGGCAACCTCTTCCGGATCCCGGTCATCGGTGGTGGCGACGGCGGCGCGCACTCGACGGCCGCGGACATCGACCGGTTCCTCCGGGCGATCGCTTCGGGCTCGCTGCTCGGGGAGGAGCTCACCGGCCTGATGCGCACGCCGCACGTGCCGGTCGACGACGGGTGGGCCATGGGCTACGGGCTGTTCCTGTCCGACGGCTTCTTCAGCCACGGCGGCGGTGACCCCGGGGTCGAGACGGGTGCCCGGCACTTCGTGGACCGGGACCTGTCGATGGTCGTGCTGTGCAACGGGGAAGGCATGCTGGACCCCGCCTGGGACCTGGTCGAGGCGGCGCTGCCCGGATGACGCCGGCCCCGGCGGTGCTGGGCGTCGACGGCTGCCCGGGCGGCTGGGTGGGGGCGCTCCTGGTCGACGACCGGTGCGCGCTGGTCACTGCCGCCACCGTGGCCGAGCTGGTGGCCGCCGTCCGCCCCGCCGTGGTCGGCGTCGACATCCCGATCGGGCTGCCCGACGGCGGTCCGAGGCAGGCGGACCTGCTCGCCCGGAGGGAGCTGCCGGTCGGGCGGAAGTCGTCGGTCTTCCCGACACCGGTGCGCGAGGCCGTGTCGATGGGCTCGCACCCCGAGGCGAACGCCGCCCACCGGGCGGCCACCGGCCGCGGCCTGAGCGTGCAGGGCTTCCACCTCTGCCGGCGGATCGCCGAGGTCGACGCCTGGGTGCGGGCCGGAGCGGAGGTCGAGGTGCTGGAGGTGCACCCCGAGGTGTCGTTCACCGAGCTCGGGGCCGACACGATGCTGTCCAAGCGGACGCCGGAGGGAGCAGCGACCCGGGTCGCGGCGCTGCGCCGCGCCGGGGTCGACGTACCGGAGCGGCTCCGGCGTCCCGGCGTCGGCACCGATGACGCCTTGGACGCGTGTGCGGTCGCCTGGACCGCGCGACGGTACGCCCGCGGCGAGGCCCGCCGGCTGCCCGAGCCCCCCGAGCGGTTCTCCGACGGGCTGGGCGCCGCCATCCACGTCTGAGCGGCTGCGGATTCGGGTGGGCTCGGTCCGCCTGCGAGAATCGTCGGGTGAGCCGCCCCACCCGCACCGACGTGCTCGTCGTCGGCGCCGGCCCCGCCGGGTCGGCCGCCGCGGCCTGGGCGGCGAGGGCGGGCCTGGACACGCTGCTGGTGGACGCGGCCGTCTTCCCGCGCGACAAGACCTGCGGCGACGGCCTCACCCCGCGTGCCGTCGGCGAGCTGGAGCTGCTCGGCCTCGGCGACTGGCTGCGGGCCCACACGACGAGCCTTGGGCTGCGCGCCCACGGGTTCGGGCAGACCCTGCTGCTGCCCTGGCCGGGCGGCACACTGCCCAGCTGGGGGTCCGCGGTCGCGCGCACCGAGCTGGACGACCACCTGCGCACCACCGCGATCAAGACCGGTGCCGCCGCCCTCGACGGTGCCCGGGCGGTCGACGTACGCCGGGAGGGCGACCGGGTGACCGCCGTGGTCCTCCGTGACGCCGACGGCGACTTCGAGGTCGGCTGCGAGCGGCTGGTCGTCGCCGACGGCGTGCGCTCGCCGCTCGGCAAGCGACTGGGCCGGGAGTGGCACCGCGACACCGTCTACGCCGTCGCCGGCCGGTCCTACGTCGACTCCACGGAGGCCGACGACCCGTGGATCAGCAGTCACCTCGAGCTGCGTGACGAGCAGGGCGACATCCTGTCCGGCTACGGCTGGGTGTTCCCGCTCGGCAACGGCTCGGTCAACCTCGGCGCCGGCACCCTCGCCACGGCGAAGCGTCCCGCCGAGGTCGCGATCAAGCCGCTGATGCAGGTGTACGCCGACACCATCCGCGACGACTTCGGGCTCGCCGACGAGCTGCGGATGCCCACCTCCGCGCTGCTGCCGATGGGCGGGGCGGTGTCCCACGTCGCCGGACGCAACTGGGCCCTGGTCGGCGACGCGGCGGCCCTGGTCAACCCGCTCAACGGCGAGGGCATCGACTACGGCCTCGAGAGCGGACGGCTGGTGGTCGACACCCTGTCGTCGTACGACGACCTGTCGGTCGTGTGGCCCGCGCTGCTGCGCGACCACTACGGCGAGGCGTTCTCGATCGCCCGGCGACTGGCCGGGCTGGTGACCGTGCCCGGCGTGCTCCGGGCCCTCGGTCCGGCCGGGATGCGCTCGGACTGGCTGATGACCCTGGCGCTGCGCTGGATGGGCAACCTCGTCACCGACGACGACCGCGACCGGGCGGCCCGCGTGTGGCGCTGGGCCGGACGACGCTCGATCGCCCGCGACGCGCGAGCGCCGTTCTCCTGACCGAGCGCCCAAGGGGGTGCGGCGTCCCGCTGCCTCCTCCGCGTGCCGGCTACCACGACCACGGGCGGCCGGTGCCGCAGTCCGGGACCTCGGCAAGGTCACGCTCGACGCCGACGCGCAGGAGAACCGGAACGTCGCACACCTTCGCGACCTCGCGGTAGCGGCGAGCCAGCAGCTGGCGGAGGGCGGCGCCGCGGTCGATGTCCCACGAGTCGAGGGGCGTGAGCCGCACGACCCACGTCGGGGCGTCGGGTCCCCGGAGCGTCTGGCGCAGGCGATGTTGACGCGGATCCAGGGTGCGCATCTGCAGACTCCACAGGTAGGGGTACGGCGAGGCGAGGTCGGCGTGCTCGAGCACGTGGGGGTTGCCGTAGGCGACGACCGCGGTATCGCTGCTCTGCGCGGAGTCCGCCAGCCACCCACCCACGTGCTGCGGAGCCGAGCCGGAGGGCACCAGCGCGTAGAACGCCACCATGCCGGTCGTCGCGATGGTCGCGGAGGCGACCGAGGCCCGGGCCAGCCACTGCATCGGACGCGCAGCGCGGTCGCGGTCGGCGATCACGGCACCCGCGGCCAGGGCGACGCAGGGCACGATCTGCAGCAGGTAGTGCGGCCAGTAGCTCCCGCCGAGGACGACGCCGAGCACGCCCCAGCCCAGCATCGCGGCCAAGGCCCACTGGACTGTGCTGAGGCGCCCCGGGCGGCGCCGCAACCAACGGGCCCACAGCCACACGATCGGGATCATGGCGCTGACGACCGCAAGGACGACCAGCAGGGCAGCTCGCTGCACCGGAGCTCGCAGGCTCGATCCGAAGATCGCGTGCAGTGCATCGCCACGGAAGACGACCATCTCGGACCACGCGTGTGACAGGTCGACACCCCAGGAGGCCAGCCACGCCCCTGCCAGTGCGTACGCCGAAGCCAGGCCGGCCAGCGCGGCGCCGTAGGCATGCAGGGCGCGAGAGGAGTGACCGTCGCGGCCGGTCCGGGCCAGCAGCACGACGCCCAGGAACACCAAGCCGTCCAGGAAGCTCTGCTTGACCAGGGTCGCGGATGCCGCCAGAAGTCCGGCGGCGAACGCGAAGGGGAGTGCCGTCGGCGGCGTGGCCGCCTGACAGGCGCGCAGCGCCATGAGGACGCTCGTGGCGACGAACGCCACGGCGAACAGCTCTCCGTCAGCCTGGTCGCTCGCCAGCGCCGGCGAGCAGAGCAGCGCCCCGGCGACCACCGCGCTCCAGCGAGCCGCGAGGTGGCCCCCGATCAACCGCCCGGAGCCCGCCACGGCCAGCACAGTCACCACGACGACGGGGACAACGATGAGACGGATGGCGGCGTCGGTCTCCCACGCGGCGGCCCCCCTGAAGAACGCCAGGAGCAGGGGCGGGCGGTCGACGTGGTAGTCGCCGTACAGGAACTCACCCGGCCCCGGGGCCCAGTGCCGCGCGACGAGGAGGTATCCGCCCTCGTCGGAGCGCAGGGGAAATCCCGCGTGCACGAGTCGCGCCAGTACCACGGCCACGCACGTGAGTCCCACGACGCGGCGCGTGCGTCCCAACGCGCGGTCGCCGGACCGTGGGAGTGGGGCGATGCCCACCTGCGGTCCCCCCGCCACGGCGTCGCGGTCGTGCCGTTTCAGGTGCACGGTCTGCTCCCGCGAGCCCCGTCGGCCCGTCACACGTCCGCTCGCGGTGGAGCTGCGGCCGGCGCGACGGCTCTCGAAGGCAGCCGGGACAGGACGAAGGCGTAGGTCGCGAGGATGACCAGGAGGTGCAGGCCGTACACCAGGGCCTGACCGCCGTCGGGCACCAGGACGCCGAAGAAGTAGTGGTCGAGAAAAGACCCCTGGTACGGCGTCCCGCCCGAGCGCGCCATGAGCAGCTTCTCCAACCGGGTCAGCGGGCAGCCACCCTGGAAGGCAACGATGCCCACCCCCCAGACCACAGCCAGCGGGTGCACCCACAGCCAGCGGGGGTGCCGCAAGGCCAGGAGCGCCCCCAACATCTGGAAGACCAGGTAGGCCGCATGCAGCAGCACCACCACCACGACGGCGACCATCGACACGCCGCACCCCCTTCACCAGCAGAGGGTCCGCACTGCCTGTCGGCCTCTGTCAGCAGCCCGCTGCCGGGCCACTTCGAGTGTACGGTTCTGGGCAGATGGGGTCCCTCGATCATCGCCCGCCGGCGATGGTCGGCGACAATGCGCGGGTGTCCCAGGACGGGTGGTACCGCGCGACGGTGGGGGCGGGTGGACTGCTGCTCCGCGCGCTGGGACTGCGCAGCCTGATGGAGGGGCTGGAGCACCTCCCGGACGCGGGGCCCGCGATCCTCGCCTCGACCCACGTGGCCTACCCCGACTTCATGACCCTCGCGGCGGCCGGGTGGGAGCGCGACCGCTGCGTCCGGTTCCTCACCCGGCACGACGTGTGGAACGTCCCGGGGGTCCGGCGCGCGATGACCGGCATGCGCCACGTCCCGGTCGACCGGGCAGCGCCGGCCGCGGCCTACCTCCACGCCCGTCGGCTGCTCCGGGAGGGAGAGGTGGTGGGGATCTTCCCCGAGGCGGGGATCTCCTTCTCCTACACGGTGCGAGCACTGATGCCGGGCGCGGTGGCCCTCGCCCGCGAGACCGGGGCGCCGATCGTGCCCGCCAGCCAGTGGGGCATCCAGCGGGTCTGGAGCGTCGGCCGCGCGGTGGCCGGCCGGAAGCCGCCACCCAGCCTGCGCCGCGGCCGCCCCAACGACCTGGTGGTCGGCGAACCGTTCCACGTCCCACGCGACGCCGACCTCGGCGTGTGGACCGCGCGGCTCGGGGAGGTCCTGACCGACCTGCTGGAGGGGCTGCAGGCGCGGCCGCACCTGCGGCCGGCCCCCGGGGAGCACGCTCCGTGGTACCCCGCTCACCTGGGCGGGCACGCCCCCGACCGGCAGGAGGCATTGGCCCTCGACGTGGTGCCGCGGGCGGCGCTGCCGCCGACGTGGGGGCCGTGATCCACGGCGGTCGAGGTCAGAGGACGATGTGCTGGCGACCGTCGATGAGCTCGCGAGCGGCGTCGAGGTGGCCGGCGTGGACCGCGGTGTCGACGAGGACGTGGAGCACGACCGAGCGCAGGTCCGGGAAGGACATCCCCGCCTCCTCCCACCACGGCTCCGGCAGCCGTGGCGGCGCCGACAGCGGCAGCCCGGCGATCACCCGGTCGGAGGTCTCGATCGCCGCGTGGTAGTCGTCGAGGACCCCCGCCGCCGGCTCGTCGTCGCCGACGTACCAGTCCGCCGGACGGCCCGGCTCGTCGGCGCGGGAGGGCCAGTAGTCCAAGGGGACACCGCCGACGACCGTGTGGAACCAGTAGCGCTCGTCGCCCAGGGTCAGGTGGCGCACCAGCCCGAGCGGGGTCCAGCCCGAGGGCAGCACCCGCCGTCGCAGGTCGTCGTCGCCGAGACCGTCCAGGGCACTGAGCACGTGCCGCCGCTGGGCCGCCAGCCGTCCCAGCAGCGGAGCCCGCTCGGCGTCGTCCACGTCTTCTCCTCCCGGTCGCAGCCGTGTGGCGCGAGCATCCTCGCACGACTGTGTCGGCCGGGACGTGCCCTAAGTTGGTGGGCGTCATGGCCAGCACACCGAAGCGACAGCGCGTGGCGGCGTACGCCGTCATCCTGCGCGACGACGCGATCCTGCTCAGCAAGCTCTCGCCGCTCGTCACGCGCGAGGAGCTGTGGACGCTGCCGGGCGGCGGGCTCGACCACGGCGAGGACCCCCGCGACGCCGTCATCAGGGAGATCCACGAGGAGACGGGGCTCCACGCCGACGTCAGCGACACCGCGCGGGTCTACTCGGCGCACATGCCGCAGGCGTGGCGCGGTGGCCAGCGGGTCAACGCGCACGCCGTCCGCATCGTGTACGACGGCTGGGTGGCGCCCGGCTCGCCGGAGCCACGGGTCGTGGAGGTCAACGGGTCGACGATCGAGGCGGCCTGGCAGCCGCTGGCCGACGTCGTCTCCGGGGCGGTGCCGATCACGCCGCTCGTGGTCGAGGCGCTGGCCGACCACGTGCCGTTCCGGCTGCAGCGCGTCGCGGCGTACGCCCTGGTCCGCCGCAGCGGGTCGGACGACGCGGGGGAGGTCCTGCTCACCCGGCTCTCGGAGACTGCCGCGCACCCCGGGCGGTGGACCCTGCCCGGCGGCGGCATTGCCCATGGCGAGCGGCCGGCGGCGGCGCTGCAGCGCGAGGTCGCCGAGGAGTGCGGGATCCCGTGCGAGGTCGGCGACCTGCTCGACGTGCACGACTCGCACTTCTCCGGCACCGCCCCCAGCGGCCGGTGGGAGGACTTCCACGGTGTCCACCTGGTCTTCGCCGCCCGCGTCGACGAGTGCGCCGAGCCGCAGGTCACCGAGACCGGCGGTACCACCGACGCGGTCGCCTGGGTGCCGGTCGCCGAAGTGGCCTCGGGTGCCGTGCCCGTGCTCGAGGTGGTCACCCACGCCCTCGCCCTCCCGGAAGGACGACGCACACCATGACCGAGACCGTCTTCACCTACGGCGCCCCCGGCCTGAAGTTCGGCTCCGGCGCCTCGGCCGAGATCGGTCACGACCTCGCCACCACCGGCGCCCGGCGGGTGCTGCTGGTGACCGACCCGGGCGTCGCCGCCACCGGCCATCCCGCCCGGATCGCCGACCAGGTCGCCGGCGAGGGGCTCGGCGTCACGACGTACGCCGACGCGCGGGTCGAGCCGACCGATGCCTCGCTGCGCGACGCGATCGGGTTCGCGCGCGACGCCGGGCCGTTCGACGCGATCGTCGCCGTCGGCGGCGGCTCGGCGATCGACACCGCGAAGGCGGTCAACCTGCTCACGACCAACCCGGGCGAGCTGCTCGACTACATCAACCCGCCCGTCGGTGGTGGGCGGGCTCCCAGCCAGTCGCTGCTGCCGCTGGTGGCGGTGCCCACCACGACGGGCACCGGCAGCGAGAGCACCACCGTGTGCGTCCTCGACGTCCTCGACCAGCACGTCAAGACCGGCATCAGCCACCCGCGGCTGCGGCCGACGACCGCCGTCGTCGACCCCGAGCTCACCTTCAGCCAGCCGGCGATGGTCACCGCCGCGGCCGGCATGGACGTGCTGTGCCATGCCCTCGAGAGCTACACCGCCCGGTGGTACGCCGACTTCCCCGCCAAGCAGCCGGGGGAGCGGGTGCCCTACTGCGGGGCCAACCCGATCGCCGACCTGTGGGCCGAGAAGGCGATGTCGCTGCTGTCGACCGCGTTCCGCACCGCCGTCCACGACGGCGACGACCGGGCCTCCCGCGAGCAGATGTCGATGGCGGCGACCTTCGCCGGCCTCGGCTTCGGCAACGCCGGCGTCCACGTCCCGCACGCCAACGCCTACCCGATCGCCGGGCGGGTGCGCGACTACCGCCCCGAGGGCTACCCCGACGACGAGCCGATCGTGCCCCACGGCATGGCGGTGTCGATGACCGCGCCCGCGGCGTTCGGCTTCACCTTCGAGGCCTCGCCCGAGCGGCACCACCGGGCCGCGCGACTGCTCGACCCCGACGCGACGGGCGACGGCCCCGGCCTGCTGCCCCGGGTGCTCGCGACCCTGATGCGCGACATCGGGCTGCCCAGCGGGCTGGCCGAGATCGGCTACGGCGAGGCCGACGTCGACGACCTGGTGGCCGGCACCCTGCAGCAGCAGCGGCTGCTGGCGACGGCTCCGCGCGAGGTGACGGCCGACGACCTCGCGGGCGTCTTCCGGGCCTCGATGGAGAACTGGTGACCGCGGGCCGCCACCGGACCGCGTCCTAGACTCGTGGGGTGAACCCCCGCCACCGACGCCTGGTCATCCCGCTGGCGCTCGGCGGCCTGCTGCTGGTCGTCGTCATCGCGGCGGTGTGGCGGTGAACCTCGACGAGGCGCTCGACCGGGTCGGGACCCTGCTGCTCGACCACGACGGGCTGGTGCGTGCGATCGGATCCGGCCGGCGCAAGGGGCAGGACCGGCCGCCCTGGCGGCGGGTCGAGCTCCGCTACGTCGACCTCCGGGAGGGCCGCCACCTGCAGGTGACGTCGTACGACGAGACGCAGGCCCACACCGCCAACCACCCGGTCGGGGAGCCGGCCGCCGAGGCGGTGTCGGGCCTGCTCGACACCCCGTTCGGCAACTGGCACGTCGACACCACGACCGAGACCCTGCAGCTGCGGGTGACCAAGAAGGGCGACGGGCTGGTCCACGCCGCCCCGCGGGAGCAGACGGCCGAGGTCGACCGCGACCACGACCGCGACAAGAGCCGGCTGCTGCCCGCCGACGACCCGGTGCTCGTGGCGCTCGGCATCAGCGACAGGCAGGGCCGGGTCAAGCCGAGCCGGCAGGCCAAGTACCGCCAGGTCGAGGAGTTCCTGCGGATCCTCGACGCGGCGCTCCACGACGCGGTCGAGGCCGGCCACCTCCGCACCCCCACGGCCGACGACCCGCTCCGCATCGTCGACCTCGGCTGCGGCCACGCCTACCTCACGCTGGCTGCCCACCGGTTCCTCACCGGGGTGGGGGAACTCCCGGTGCGGCTCACGGGGGTCGACGTCCGGGAGCAGTCGCGGCGACACAACGACGACGTCGCGCGCGAGCTCGGCATCGACGCCGACTTCGTCGCCGGCACGATCGCCGACGCCGTGCTCTCCGAGCCGCCCGACGTCGTGCTCGCGCTCCACGCGTGTGACACCGCCACCGACGAAGCCCTGGCCCGGGCGGTCGGCTGGGACGCGGCGCTGGTGCTGGCGGCACCGTGCTGCCACCACGACGTGGCCGCCCAGCTGCGCCGGGGCACCCCGCCGGCGCCGTACGCCTCCCTGGTCCGGCACGGCATCCTCCGCGAGCGGTTCGCCGACACCCTCACCGACGCGCTGCGGGCCTCGCTGCTGCGGCTGCAGGGCTATCGCGTCGACGTCGTGCAGTTCGTCGAGAGCAGGCACACCCCGCGCAACACCCTGCTCCGCGCCGTCCGCACAGGCGACGCCGGCGACCAGGCGCTGCGCGACGAGTACGCCGGGCTGGTGGCCGCGTGGGACGTGTCGCCGCGGCTCGGGGAGCTGTTGGGCGAGCGTGGGACCGGCTGAGGCGGGCGTCGCCCTGCTCGTGGCGCTCCCGTTCGGCCTCGGGCTGACCGCGGCCGCGGCGGGCGACGACGACCCGCTGCTGCGCTTCGCCGACCCCGCGATCGTCGAGTCCAGCGGGCTGGTGGCCCGCGGCGGGCTGCTCCAGACCGTCAACGACTCCGGCGACGAGGCCCGGGTCTTCACCGTCGACCGGGAAGGCCGGACCGTGGGAGTCACCCGGTGGGACGCCGACCCGGTCGACGTCGAGGCGCTCGCGCCCGGCCCGCCCGGCCGGGTCTGGGTCGGCGACATCGGCGACAACGGAGACGAGCGCGACAGCATCACGGTCTCGTCGGTGCCGGTCGGGCGCGGTGAGGTGTCCGGCCCGGTGGAGCACCTACCGGCTCGCCTACCCCGGCGGGGCGACCGACGCCGAGACCCTGCTCGCCCACCCGCGCTCCGGTCGGCTCTACGTCGTCACCAAGGGAGTGCTCGGCGGCCAGGTGCTGGCCGCGCCACGGGTCCTGGACCCGGAGCGGACCAACCGGCTGCGACCGCTCGGTCGGGCGCTGGCGCTCGCGACCGACGGGACGTTCCTGCCCGACGGCCGGCACGTCGTGGTGCGCGACTACACGCGGGCCGTGGTCTACACCTTCCCGGGGCTCGAGCAGGTCGGCGAGGTGCGGCTGCCGGAGCAGCAGCAGGGTGAGGGGATCGCGGTCGACGACGACGGCCGGCTGCTGGTCAGCTCCGAGGGGCTGCACGCTCCGGTGCACGCCGTCGACCTGCCGTCGCGCATGGCGAGCGCCGTCGGCGGTGAGGACGACGGCGCGACCACCGCCTCGCCCTCTGCCTCGCCCGAGCCCGCGCCCGAGCCGGTGCCCGAGCCCACCGCCGACCCGGCCGCTGCCCGGCCCGACACGACGTCGTGGCTGATCGGCGCCGGCGTGATGGTCGCGATGGTGGTCGTGCTCCTGCGGGCGCTCCGGCCGCGCTGAGCCGGGTCCGGTGCCTCCCGTCGCGGTGAGCCGGGCGGGTCGCCGTCGCCGTACGATCCCCGGCATGCCGCGGCTGCGACGCACGTCCCCCGACCGGCCGGGCTGGGCCCGACGTCGCGCCGGGAGGGGCTTCGTCTACCTCGACGCCGGGCGTCCGGCTCGCGCGACGTCGACGTCGATCGCTGCAAGAAGCCGGTCATCCCGCGGCACCGGACCGCCGATGAGCGGCAGGCCGCGCTCGAGCGGGCGGTGCTCCGGCTGCTGCGCTGACTACCGTGGTGGGCATGGAGCTCACCGTCGTGCAGGGGGACATCACCCGTCAGCAGGTCGACGCCGTCGTCAACGCCGCCAACCGGGCGATGCGGGGCGGGGGCGGGGTCGACGGGGCGATCCACCGGGCCGGTGGCCCAGCGGTGCTGGAGGACTGCGTCCGCCGGTTTCCCGGTGGCCTGGCCACGGGCGACGCCGGCTGGACGACGGCCGGCGAGATGGTCGCGCAGTGGGTGATCCACGTGGTCGGCCCCAACTTCGCCGCGGGTGAGCGGGACCGCTCCCTGCTGACGGCCTGCTACTCCCGGGCACTCGCTGTCGGTGACGAGCTGGGCGCGCGCAGCTTGGCCTTCCCGCTGGTCAGTGCCGGCATCTACGGCTGGCCCAAGGACGACGCCGTCGACGCCGCGGTCGAGACCCTCCGCACCACCCCGACCGACGTGGTCGGCGTCCGGTTGGTCGCCCTCGACGCCGCGACGTACGACCTGATCGCGGCCCGCCTGGACGGGTAGTCCAGTGGGAAGTGGCCCCTCATGACCCCGATTCAGGGGCCACTTCTCACTGAACTACCCGGATTTGTTCACAGGTGCTCGACGACGAAGTCGACGCAGGCGGTGAGGGCCTCGACGTCGGCGGGGTCGATGGCGGGGTACATCGCGATCCGGAGCTGGTTGCGACCCAGCTTGCGGTAGGGCTCGGTGTCGACGATGCCGTTGGCGCGCAGCGTCGCGGCGACGGCGGTGGCGTCGATCGAGTCGTCGAGGTCGATGGTCCCGATGACCAGCGAGCGGTGGGCAGGGTCGGCGACGTACGGCGTGGTCCACGACGTCCGCTCCGCCCAGCCGTAGAGCGCCTCCGACGACGCGGTGGTCCGTTCGACCATCCCCGGGAGGCCGCCCTGGGCGTTCATCCAGTCCAGCTGCTCGGCCATCAGGAAGATCGTCGCGACCGAGGGGGTGTTGTAGGTCTGGTTCTTGGCCGAGTTGTCGATCGCGGTCGGCAGGTCGAAGAACGGCGGCACGTAGCGGTCGCTCGCGGAGATCTCCTCGACCCGGGCCAGGGCCCGCGGCGACAGGATCGCCACCCACAGCCCGCCGTCGGAGGCGAAGCACTTCTGCGGCGCGAAGTAGTAGGCGTCGACCTCGGTCAGGTCGACCGGCAGCCCGCCGGCGCCGGACGTGGCGTCGACCAGCACCAACGCGTCGTCGGCGATCCCCACGGGGCGTACGACGGGCGCCATCACCGCCGTGGAGGTCTCGTTGTGCGCCCACGCGTAGGCGTCGACGCCGTCCTCGGCGACCGGGTCGGGCAGCGAGCCGGGGTCGGAGCTGACGACCGACGGCTCCGCCAGCCACGGCGCCTGCTTCGCCGACGACGCGAACTTCGAGGAGAACTCCCCGAACGACAGGTGCTGGCTCTTCTCCCGGATCAGCCCGAAGCACGCGATGTCCCAGAACGCCGTCGCGCCGCCGTTGCCGAGCACGACCTGGTGGCCGTCGGGCAGGGAGAACAGGTCCGCCAGGCCGGCGCGCACCCGCCCGACCGTCTCCTTGACCGGCGCCTGCCGGTGCGAGGTGCCCATCAGCGTCGAGCCGGTGGCGGCCAGCGCGTCGAGGTGGCCGGTCTGGATCTTGGACGGACCGGCGCCGAAGCGACCGTCGGCGGGCTGGAGGTGGTCGGGAATCAGGAGGGCGTCGGTCATGGCAACCTTTCCACGTGGGTCTGGCAATCTTCCTGACGACGCTGTCAGCCGCGCCTATTGTGACACCCGCCCGGCAGCCGGCCGGTATCGAGGGGAGACCATGAACACCGTTCCCGATCCGGGGCTGCGCCAGCAGGCGGGACTACGCACCACCTTCCGCGTCGCCGGCCCACTGGTCCTGGTCGCGGGCCTGACCCTGATGGCCGTGGCCCTCGTGGACTTCTTCACCGCCGAGCTGATGCCGACGAAGTTCTGGCTCTTCTTCGTCGCGGTCCCGCTCGTCGGGCTCGGCGGCTGGCTGACCCAGGCCGGGTACGTCGGCGTGGCCGCCCGCTACGCCTCGGGTGAGCTGGCGCCGGTCGCCAGGGACACCGCGGCCTACCTCTCCGACGGGCGCGGCATCGGCAACGTCGGCCGGACGGCCGACGGCGCCACCGCGACGGTGGGCGGCCCCTACTGCCGGACCTGCGGCGAGCGCAACGACGCCGACGCCCGGTTCTGCGACGGCTGCGGGCGGTCGCTTGCCTGACCTCCGGATCGAGCAGGTCGCGTTCGGGCACCCGGACGCGATGCGGCTGATCGAGGAGGTCCAGGAGGAGTACGTCGCCCGCTACGGCGGCCGCGACGACACCCCGCTCGACCCGCTGATGTTCGAGCCGCCCGCGGGCAGCTTCTTCGTCGGCTACCTCGGCGACCAGCCGGTCACCTCGGGTGCGTGGCGCCGCCGGGGCGACGTCGAGGTGTTCGGCACCGTCGACACCGCCGAGGTCAAGCGGATGTACGTCGCCCCGGCGGCGCGCGGCCTCGGACTGGCGCGGGCGATGCTCGCCCACCTCGAGCGCACCGCCCACGACGCAGGCGCCCGGGCGATGGTGCTCGAGACCGGTACCGCGCAGCCCGAGGCGATCGCGCTCTACGAGTCGTCCGGCTACGCCCGCATCGCCAGCTTCGGCCACTACCGGTGGTCGCCGCAGAACCGCTGCTTCGCCAAGAGCCTCACGAAGCGCTGACAGGCGGCGCCGACCGACCTACCCTCGACAGGAGCCCGACGCCCCCGAAAGGCCCCCCATGCACCCCCGACCGCTCGCGCGGCCGGTCGTCGCCCTGCTGACGGCCGGCCTTTTGCTCCTCGCCGCGCCGGCGGCGTACGCCATCGACGACTACGCGCCGTACCAAGGCGGCACCAGGTGTGCGCCCAAGGCCAAGCCCGGCACCAAGGTGCTGGGGCGCTGGATCGTCCGCACCCAGGGTGGCTCGTTCGGCGGCATCTCCCGTCGCTGCTCGCGCAGCGTGTCCGAGCACGAGGAGGGTCGCGCCTTCGACTGGACGCTCGACGCCACCCGCAAGCGGGACAGGAGCATCGCCCAGGGGTTCCTCTCCCTGGTGCGGGCGACCGACAAGGCCGGCAACACCGACGCCAAGGCGCGCCGGATGGGGATCATGTACATCATCTGGAACGACCACATCTACAAGTCCTACGACCGTGAGTTCGCCCGGCGGGACTACCTGAGCTCCTCGTGCCGGCGGAAGAAGAACTGCTCCAGGACGCTCCGGCACCGCGACCACATGCACATCTCGCTGAGCCGGGCCGGTGGCCGCGGCCGCACCAGCTGGTACGACGGCCGGATCGACTGACCGCTCAGCCGGAGGACGGTGCCGCGGCCGCCAGGTCGGCCTCGAGGATCGCCCGGTCCGCGGCGTCGACCACCTCGACGGCCCGGGCCGCCGCCCAGGCCGCGACCGACTCCTCGTCGCGGCCGAGCCCGGCGAGGGCCCGCGCCCGCGCCTCGTGGACGTAGGCGAGGTCGAAGTCGGCGATCCCGTGGGCACCGCACGCCGCGAGCGCCCGGTCGGCCACGAGCAGGGCCCGCTCGGGCTGGCCGGTCGCGCTCAGCGCCCGGGAGACCAGGTAGTCGGCGCGCACGGCGTTCTCCGGACCCGCGCCCGCCGCTCGCTCCCAGTGGTGGGCCGCGGTGTAGGCCAGCCGCAGCAGCTGCTCGTCGGCGGCCGGGTCACGCTCGGTGTCGAGCAGCCGGAAGGCGGCGTGGGTGGCCTCGACCCCCTGCCGACGGTGCCAGTCGCCCTCGGCAGGCGGCAGGGGTGCCTCCGGGTCGAGGGTGATCCGGGGGAGCGTCCGGCCGGTCTCGAGGACGGTCTTGAGCGCGTCGAGCACCCAGACCCAGCCGTCCTTGACGTTGGCCCAGGTGAGCGGGCTGGACGCGAGGTCGCCGTGGACCAACCGCACCCGGGTCAGCCGATCGCCCACCTGCTCGATGGTCCACTCGACCCGGCTCGGGGGTTCGGCGGCGAGGTCGGCGTCGTAGAGCACGTGCCAGGTCTGCACGAACCTGCCCGGCCGGCCGTCGGCCGGCGGCGTCATCTCCTCGATGACGCCGTCGACGGCGTCTCCGCCGTCGGCCTTCACGGTCCGGTAGCGGGCGCCGGGCACCGGCCCCTCGGCGTACGACGTGCCGTGGAAGTAGCGCTTCTTCCACTCCGACCTGGTGATCGCGGCCCAGACCTGGTCGGCGTCGGCGTTGATGTGGATCTGGTAGACGTGCGCGGTGAGGCTCATGACGCGGGTCCTTCGGCGGTGTCGGGTGGGTTCTCGACGTGCTCCTGGAGCTCGACCAGGGCGGAGGTGAAGCGGGCGGCGTACTTGCTGATCCAGCGGTTGGCGACCTGCTCGATCGGGACCGGGTTGAGGAACAGCCGCTTGCTGCGGCCCTCCTTCGCGGTCACGACCAGGTCGGCCTCGGTGAGCACGGCGAGGTGCTTCATCACGCCGAACCGGCTCATCCGGTGGTCGAACGCCGCGCACACCTCGCCCACGGTCTGTCCGTCGCGGGCGAACAGCAGGTCGAGCACCTCCCGCCGGGTGGTGTCGGCGAGCGCCCGGAAGACGGCGTCCTGGTGGTCCACGCCCGTCAGATTATGTGACCATATGGTCACACGTCAAGAGTCGGTGACGACCAGGTAGCGCTCGTCGTCGATCTCGCCGCCCCAGAACACCGGCTCCGGCATCGGTCGCAGCCGGGAATCGCGTCCCGCTCGCCGCAGGAGGTCGAGCGTCTGTGTCGAGGTGAGGCCGCTGGCGGTGTGCCAACGGCCCTCGACCAGCACCAGCCGGCCGCCGGGCGCCAGCAGTGCGAACCACCGCGCGAGGGCTGCCGCGGGCTCCGGGAGCGCCCACAGCACGTGTCGGCACAGCACCACGTCGTACGACGCGGGCGTCAGCGGCGGCGCCGCCGCATCGCCGACGACGAACCCGACCGCGTGCCCGGCCTTGTGCCGCGCGCGCCGGACCATCTCGGGGGAGAAGTCGACCCCGGTGACTGAGTGGCCCTCGTCGGCCAGCAGCAGCGAGAGGGTGCCGGTGCCGCAGCCGAGGTCGGCGACCCGTGAAGGTGGTGTCGGCAGCACGCCGACCAGCAGGTCGCGCCACGCCGCCCGGCACGCCGGGTCGGCCAGCCCGTGGTCGGGCTCCCGGTCGAAGGTCTCGGCCTCGGCGTCCCACGTCTCCACGTCGCTCACGGGACCAGCCAAGCAGAGCCCGGTGACGGGTCTACCGTGGAGCGATGATCAACGCCCTGCACACCCTGGTCTACGCCGACGACCCCGACGCCGCCCGCGCGTTCTTCCGCGACGTCGTCCAGCTGCCGGGCGTCGACACGGGGGGCGGCTGGCTGATCTTCCGGTCGGGTCCGAGCGAGCTCGGCGTCCACCCCGCCTCGTGGGAGGGCGAGGGGGGAGGGTCCGAACGCACCCCGCAGGCCTTCGACGTCTCGCTGATGTGCGACGACCTCGCGGCGACGATGGCCGAGCTGGGCGAGCGCGGCGCCGAGTTCGACGGCGCCGTCCACGAGGAGCAGTGGGGGAGCACCGTCCGGCTCAGGGTTCCCGGGGCTGGGTCGATGATGCTCTATCAGCCGAAGTACCGTCCGCCGGCCTTCGAGGACGAGCCCGAGCCGATGTGGTGACCCGGCACAGCCACGCGTCCCGGGTGATCTCGTAGCGGACCTCGCCGAGCTCGGCGCCGGGGAGCGGGTCGTCCCACTCCTCGACGTCGGTGCGGACGTGGGTCATCCCGAGCCGGGTCATCACGCCACGCGACCCGGCGTTCACCGCCATCGTCGTGGCCCAGACGTAGGGCAGCCCGAGCGTGCGGAAGGCATGGTCGAGCAGGGCCCGGGAGCCCTCGGTCGCCAGCCCGCGGCCCCAGGCGTCGCGCCGCAGCCGGTAGCCGAGCTCGGCGGTGGCGCGGTCCTCGTCATCGACGGCCAGCGTCCACCAGCCGACGAACGCGTCGCCCTCGAACCCGGCCCAGTAGCCGATCCCCCGCGGTGGACCGTCGGGCCGCAACCGGCGCGGCAGGTGGTCGGTGAGGACCTCCTCGCGCGACAGCGCCCGCCCGAAGATGTGGCGCAGCACCTCGGGGTCGGAGTCGAGCGCGACCAGCAGCTCGGTGTGATCGTCGGTGAGCGGTTCCAGCGAGAGCCTCGCGGTCGTGAGGCGGGGACGCCGGTCGGGGGAGTCGGTGGTCAGCCCGCCCACTCCTCACGCCAACCCTCGACGTCGGCGGCGGTCCGTTCGGCAGGGCCGGTGTAGATGGCCGACGGCCGGATCAGCCGACCGGTCTTCTTCTGCTCCAGGATGTGCGCCGACCAGCCGCCGGTCCGGGCACAGGTGAACATCGAGGTGAACATCGACGCCGGCACCTCCGCGAAGTCGAGGACGATCGCCGCCCAGAACTCCACGTTGGTCTCGAGCACCCGGTCGGGCCGCCGCTCGCGGAGCTCGGCCAGCGCCGCCTTCTCCAGCTCCTCGGCCACCTCGTAGCGGGGCGCACCGAGCTCGCGCGCCGTACGCCGGAGCACCCGGGCGCGCGGGTCCTCGGCCCGGTAGACCCGGTGCCCGAACCCCATCAGCCGCTGCTTGTCGTCGAGCAGCTCCTTGACGTACCCCCGCGCGTCGCCGCGCTGCTCGACCTGCTCGATCATGCCGAGCACCCGTGACGGCGCACCGCCGTGGAGCGGGCCGCTCATCGCGCCGATCGCGCCCGAGAACGCGGCCGCCACGTCGGCGCCCGTCGAGGTGATGACCCGGGCCGTGAACGTCGAGGCGTTCATGCCGTGCTCGGCCGCCGAGGACCAGTAGGCGTCGATCGCCTTCACGTGGGACGGGTCGGCCTCGCCGCGCCACCGGATCAGGAACCGCTCGGCGAGCGTGCGGCCCTGGTCGACCTGGCGCTGCGGGATCAGCGGCGTCCCGATGCCGCGCGCACTCTGGGCGGCGTACGACAGCACCATCACCGCCACCCGGGACAGGTCGAGCCGGGCCTGGTCGTCGCTGATGTCGTAGGTCTGGCCCATCCCGAGCATCGGCGCCAGCATCGCCACGCTCGCCTGCACGTCGGCGCGGACGTCGCCGGTGTGGATGGCGATGTTGTAGGGCTCGGCCGGCGGGAGGCCTGGGGTGTAGGAGCCGTCGACCAGGAGCCCCCAGACGTTCTCGAACGGCACCCGCCCGGACAGCTCCTCGATGTCGACACCGCGGTAGCGCAGCGCCGACCCCTCCTTGTCGGGCTCGGCGATCTCGGACTCGAAGGCGACCACGCCCTCGAGACCGTGCTGGACCTGCGGCTGCTCGCTCATGTGTGACCTCCAGTCGCCCCGGACGCATTCTGCCCGGGGTCTACCCTCGGCGCCATGAGGGACCTGGCGGCGCTGCGCCGTGAGTACGCCGACGCCGGCCTGCACGAGGACCACCTGGCCGACGACCCGCTCACCATGTTCGACCGCTGGTACGGCGACGCCGAGCGCGCGGACCTCTACGAGCCGAACGCGATGGTCGTCTCGACGGTGGCGGCCGACGGGAGTCCCGCCGCGCGGATGGTGCTGCTCAAGCGGCTGACGGCCGCCGGATTCGTGTTCTTCACCAACCTCGCCTCGCGCAAGGGCACCGAGCTCGCCGGAAACGACCGGTGCGCGCTGCTCTTTCCGTGGCACCCGCTGGAACGGCAGGTCCGGGTCGACGGGGTCGCGTCCGTGCTCCCGCGGGCGGACGTCGAGGCCTACTTCGCCACCCGGCCCCGCGGCGCCCAGCTCGGCGCCCACGCCTCCCACCAGTCGCGCCCGGTCGCCGGCCGCGCCGAGCTGATGGCGGCGTACGACGAGGTCAGCGCACGGTTCGAGGGGCGCGAGGTGCCCGTGCCCGACGACTGGGGCGGCTACCTCGTGGTTCCCGAGGCCGTGGAGTTCTGGCAGGGGCGGCCGGGGCGGATGCACGACCGCCTGGTCTACCGGAGCGAGCCCGGCGGCTGGCGGGTGGAGAGGCTGGCGCCGTGAAATCACCCCATTCGAATGCTCACTTCGTTCCGCTTCGAACAGGGACCCCGACATGAGCACGATCCAGTACCAGGGGGCGATCTCGCTCGACGGCTTCCTGGCCGGGCCGGGCGGTGACATGCAGTGGATGAACGGCCTCGACAGCGTCCCCAGCCCCCTGTTCGCGGGCGTGGCCGAGCAGGTCGACGTCATCCTCTGCGGCGCCCGCACCTACCGTGGCGACGACCCCAACGCCGGCACCGACTCCGAGGGCGCCTTCGGTGGAACGTGGGAGGGCTCGATGGTGGTCCTGACCCATCACTCCGACCCCGACCCGCCGCCGGGCGTGGAGTTCGCCGCCGACCTCGACCGCGCCGTCGCGCGGTCGCGCGAGCTGGCCCCCGACGGCCTGGTGGCGGTCTTCGGGGCCGACGTGGCGCGGCAGTGCCTCGAGGCCGGCGTCCTCGACGAGGTGCTCGTGCTGGTGCTGCCGGTGATGCTCGGCGACGGCGTGCGGGTGCTGGACCGTCCCGGTGGGGAGCCGGTGCGGCTCGAGGTGCTCCGGGCCGAGGGCCTGGGTCTCCACGCCCGCGTGGTCCGCTGAGGAGGCGGAGTCGGGAGATTTCCGTTGTGAGTGAGTGCTCACTCACTTACTCTGGGCGGCGTGACCCCGCGTGCCACCCCGCTCACGCCCGACGACCGGCGAGCCGCCCTCGTCGAGGCGACCGTCCCGCTGCTGTTCCAGCACGGCCGGGCGGTGACCACCCGGCTGATCGCCGAGGCGGCCGGTGTCGCCGAGGGCACGATCTTCCGGGCCTTCGACTCCAAGGAGGCCCTCATCGACGCCGCGATCGACGCCGCGATCGCCCCGACCCGCTACGAGGCGCAGCTGCGCGAGATCGACCTCGGCGCGCCCCTCCACGAGCGGCTGGAGGCGCTGGTGGCCGCGATGCAGCAACGCTTCTCGCGGATCTTCGTGCTCATGGACAAGCTCGGCATGGCCGCTCCGGAGAAGGAGCGGCGCCGCGAGTTCCGGGAGCGCTGGGAGGCACGGCTCCAGCCCCTGGCGCGCGACGTGCTCGGCGACGACGCCGCCCGGCTGCGCGTCGACCCCGACCGCGCCCTGCAGATCATCCGCCTGCTCACCTTCTCGGGGTCGCACCCCGCCATCTCCCACGGGCAGCCGATGTCGCCGCCCGAGATCGTCGACGTACTGCTCCACGGGCTGCTCGGCCCTGAGGGTGAGGAGGACGACTGATGTTGGTCAGGCTGCTGCGCGAGCACCTCGCGCCCTACGGGAGGCCGTTGGGAGCCGTCGTCGCGCTCCAGTTCGTGGGCGTCGTCGCGATGCTCTACCTGCCGAAGCTCAACGCCGACATCATCGACGACGGCATCGCCACCGGTGACACGCGCAGGATCTGGGAGCTCGGCGGCATCATGCTCGCGATCTCGCTGGTCCAGATCGTGTGCTCGGTGCTCGCCGTCCGGCTCGGCGCCCGGACCGCCATGGGGTTCGGACGCGACCTGCGCGCGGCGCTGTTCCGGCGGGTCGGCACGTTCTCGACCCGGGAGGTGCAGGAGTTCGGGGCGCCGTCGCTGATCACGCGGACGACGAACGACGTCCAGCAGGTCCAGATGCTGGTGCTGATGTCGTGCACCATGGCGGTCGCGGCGCCGATCATGATGGTCGGCGGCGTGCTGATGGCGCTGCGCGTCGACGCCGGCCTCAGCTGGACGCTGCTGGTCGTCGTCCCCGCCCTGTTCCTGGCCGTGGGACTGGTCGTGAGCCGGATGATCCCCGACTCGCGCCGTCAGCAGCCCCGGATCGACGAGGTCAACCGGGTGCTGCGCGAGCAGATCACCGGGATCCGGGTGGTCCGCGCGTTCGTCCGCGAGCGCCACGAGATCGACCGCTTCCACCGGGCCAACGACGACCTCACCGAGGTCGCGCTCCGGGTGGGCCGCTGGATGATGACGCTGTTCCCACTGGTGATGGTGGTCGTCAACATCAGCAGCGTCGGGGTGCTCTGGGTGGGTGCCCACCGGGTCGACGCCGGCCTGATGGAGGTCGGTCCGCTGACCGCCTTCCTCTCCTACCTGATGCAGATCCTGATGTCGGTGATGATGGCGACGTTCATGCTGATGCTGACGCCCCGGGCGGCCGTGTGCGCCGACCGGATCGCCGAGGTGCTAAGCACCGAGACGTCGGTGACGCCGCCCGCCGACCCCCGGCAGCCCGACCCGGGCCGCCGCGGACACCTCGACGTCCGCGCGGCGGCGTTCTCCTACCCCGGCGCCGACGTACCCGTGCTCGCGGAGGTGTCGTTCGAGGCGCGGCCCGGCCAGACGGTCGCCGTGGTCGGCTCCACCGGGGCGGGCAAGTCGACCCTGGTCAACCTGGTGCCGCGGCTGTTCGACGTCACCGGCGGCTCGGTCACCGTCGGCGGGGTCGACGTCCGCGACCTCGAGCCGGAGGCGCTCTGGGCGGAGCTCGGCCTCGTCCCGCAGCGCGGCTACCTGTTCTCCGGGACGGTTCGCGGCAACCTCGAGCACGGCCGCGCCGGCGCCACCGACGAGGAGCTCTGGGAGGCGCTCGAGGTCGCCCAGGCCCGCGACTTCGTCGAGGCGCTCGAGGAGGGCCTCGACGCGCCCGTCGCCCAGGGCGGCACCAACTTCTCCGGCGGCCAGCGGCAGCGGCTCGCCATCGCCCGCGCGCTCGTACGCCGGCCCGCGATCTACCTGTTCGACGACAGCTTCTCCGCGCTCGACCTGGCCACCGACGCCCGGCTCCGGGCCGCGCTTCGGCCCCGGACGACCGACGCCACGGTGCTGATCGTGGCGCAGCGGGTGTCCACGATCCGCGACGCCGACCTGATCCTGGTGCTCGAGGACGGCCGGGTCGTCGGCCGTGGTCGCCACGACGAGCTGCTGCAGTCGTGCCCGACCTACCGCGAGATCGTCGAGTCGCAGCTCACGGCGGAGGCGGCATGAGCGCCCCGGCCACCGACAAGTCGAAGGGGTTCGAGGCCACCGAGCGGATCCAGGCCGGCCCCGGCCCTGGTCGTGGCCCGATGGGCGGCGGCATGGTCGGGCAGAAGGCGATGGACTTCGGCCCGTCCGCCCGCCGCCTGGTCCGCAGGCTGCACCCCGACCGGTTCAAGGTCGTCCTCGTCCTGGTCCTCAGCGTGGTCAGCGTCGGCCTGATGTCCTACGGGCCGCGGGTGCTGGGCCACGCGACCGACCTGATCTTCGCCGGCTACCTGGGTCTGCGGCTGCCCGAGGGCACCACCCGCGACCAGGCCGTCGAGGCGCTCCGGGCTCGCGGCGACGACCGGCTCGCCGACGTGCTGGCGGGCGCGCCGCACGTGGTCCCCGGCCAGGGGATCGACTTCGACGCCGTCCGCAGCGTGCTGCTGCTGGCGCTGACGATCTACGTCGTCGCGATGCTCCTGTCGTGGTTCAGCGGACTGCTGCTCAACCGGGCGGTCCAGAACACGGTCCGGACGCTGCGCGACGACGTCGAGGCGAAGGTCCACCGGCTGCCGCTGTCCTACTTCGACCGGTCCCCGCGCGGCGAGCTGCTGAGCCGGGTCACCAACGACATCGACAACATCAGCCAGTCGCTGCAGCAGACGATGAGCCAGCTGCTCACCTCGCTGCTGACCGTGTTCGCCGTGCTCGGCATGATGCTCTGGATCTCGCCGATGCTGGCCCTGGTGGCGCTGGCGACGGTGCCGGTGTCGCTGCTGGTCACGCGGGCGATCATGACCCGCAGCCAGGGGCAGTTCATCGCCCAGTGGCGGCGTACCGGTGCGCTCAACGCCCAGATCGAGGAGGCGTTCTCGGGGCACGCCCTGGTCAGCGTCTACGGCCGCCGGGCCGAGGTGGAGCGGGCGTTCGCCGAGGAGAACGACGAGCTTTTCGAGGTGAGCTTCGGGGCGCAGTTCGTCTCGGGCCTGATCATGCCGGCGATGATGTTCCTCGGGAACGTCAACTACGTGCTGGTGGCCGTGGTCGGGGCGCTCCGGGTCGCCAGCGGGGCGCTGACCCTCGGCGAGGTGCAGGCGTTCGTGCAGTACACCCGGCAGTTCACCCAGCCGCTCACGACCGTCGCCTCGATGATGAACCTGCTCCAGAGCGGCGTCGCCTCCGCCGAGCGAGTCTTCGAGCTCCTCGACGCCGAGGAGGAGCCCGACGCGGCGGCGGTGCCCGGCTCTGCGCCCGTACGCCGGGGCGAGGTCGCCTTCGAGCACGTCTCGTTCCGCTACGAGCCGGAGCGGCCGCTGATCGACGACCTGTCCCTGATCGCCCGGCCCGGGCAGACGGTGGCGATCGTCGGCCCGACCGGCGCCGGCAAGACCACCCTGGTCAACCTGGTGATGCGGTTCTACGACCTCGACGGCGGCCGGATCACCCTCGACGGCGTCGACATCACCCAGATGCCGCGCGCCACGCTCCGCAGCCAGGTCGGGATGGTGCTCCAGGACACCTGGT
Organism: uncultured Actinomycetota bacterium; assembly: GCA_963740325.1. GTDB lineage: Bacteria > Actinomycetota > Actinomycetes > Propionibacteriales > Nocardioidaceae > Nocardioides. The sequence continues at coordinate 51,600 of CAVUDQ010000005.1, read as the reverse complement.
TGTTCGAGGGCACGGTCCGCGACAACCTGGCCTACGGCTGGCCCGACGCGACCGACGACGAGATCCTCGAGGCCGCGCGCGCGACGTACGTCGACCGGTTCGTCCACTCGCTCCCCGACGGCTACGACACCGTGATCGACGAGGAGGGATCGAACCTGTCGGCGGGAGAGCGGCAGCTGGTCACGATCGCCCGTGCCTTCCTCACCCAGCCGGCGCTGCTGATCCTGGACGAGGCGACGTCGTCGGTCGACACCCGCACCGAGGTGCTGGTGCAGCGGGCGATGGCCGCGCTGCGCGCCGACCGGACCTCGTTCGTGATCGCGCACCGGCTGTCGACGATCCGCGACGCCGACCTGATCCTGGTGATGGAGGACGGCGCGATCGTCGAGCAGGGCACGCACGACGAGCTGCTGGCCGGCGAGGGCGCCTACGCCCGGCTGCACGCGGCCCAGTTCTCGCAGCCGATGGCCGAGGACGTCGTGGTCTGAGACGTGCCGGCAAACCCGTTGATCCCCCGTGACCCGCCGACCTAGGGTGGCGCTACACGGGAAAGGAGGTGGTCCGAGGAATGAATTCTTCAAGGACGCGTGAGGTGGCTGCCCGCTAGCAGCCAGTAGCAACGGCCGGGTGGAGCCACCCGGCCAGGCTGCTGACGAATTCACAGCAGTCACCCGACCCGCAGGTGATCCGGAGCACGTCCCTCCGGAGGGGTGCCGCCGTACGGCGCGCGCCGCACCTGCGGGTCGCTCCCATTTGGGGGCAGGAGCCGGTCCGGGGAATATAGTTGTCGAAGTCAACTGTTCTTCGACTCGTGAATCGAGACCCCGTGACCCAGACCGCTGCGCCCGCCCTCCGCGTTCGGCCCCCGCTTCGGCTGAGCAGGCGGGCGCGATGTCGCACCGCGAGGTGCTCGAGGCCCTCAGCGGCCTGCTGCTGGCGATGTTCGTCGCCATGCTGTCGAGCACGGTGGTGTCCAACGCGCTGCCGGTGATCGTGGCCGACCTCGAGGGCAGCCAGACCGGTTACACCTGGGTCGTCGTGGCCACGCTGCTGACGATGACCGCGACGACGCCGATCTGGGGCAAGCTCGCCGACCTGTTCAGCAAGAAGGTGCTGGTGCAGACGGCGCTGGTCATCTTCTCGGCCGGCTCGCTGGCCGCCGGGTTCGCGCCGTCGATGGAGGTGCTGATCGGCGCCCGCGCCTTCCAGGGCCTGGGCGTCGGCGGGCTGACCGCGCTGGTGCAGGTCGTGATCGCGAGCATGGTGAGCCCCCGTGAGCGGGGCCGCTACTCCGGGTACATCGGTGCCACCTTCGCCCTCGCCACCGTGAGCGGCCCGCTGGTCGGCGGCCTGCTGGTGGACACGGTCGGCTGGCGCTGGTGCTTCTACGTCGGGTTGCCGGTCGCGCTGCTCGCCTTCGTCGTGCTCCAGAAGACGCTGCACCTGCCCGTGGTCAAGCGCGAGGTCCACATCGACTACCTCGGCGCCACGCTGCTGGTCGGCGGCGTCTCGGTGCTGCTGGTGTGGGTCTCGCTCGCCGGCAACCAGTTCGCCTGGACGTCGACCCTCAGCGCGGCGCTGGTCGCGGTCGGCCTGGTCGTGCTCGCGGCGGCCGTCCACGTGGAGATGAAGGTGGCGCGGGAGCCGGTGATCCCGATGCGGCTCTTCCGCGACCGTACGACGTCACTCGCCACCGCGGCGTCGGTGCTGATCGGCGTCGCGATGTTCGGCTCGACCGTCTACCTGAGCCAGTACTTCCAGCTCTCCCGCGGCATGACCCCGACCGCGGCCGGCCTGATGTCGATCGCCATGGTCGGCGGGCTGCTCGTCTCGAGCATCGTGTCCGGCCGCAGGATCTCGACGACCGGCCGGTGGAAGCGCTACCTGGACGCCGGCATGGTCCTGGTGATCACCGGTCTCAGCCTGCTGGCGACGATCGACGAGTCCACCTCGCTGGTGCTCGTCGGCGGCTTCATGGCGGTGCTGGGTCTGGGCCTCGGCGCCACCATGCAGAACCTGGTGCTGTCGGTGCAGAACAACACCGCCCAGGCCGACATGGGGGCGGCCAGCTCGGTCGTGGCGTTCTTCCGCTCCATGGGCGGCTCGATCGGCGTCTCGGCGCTCGGCGCCGTGCTCAGCCACCAGGTCGCCGACACCGTCACCGCGGGCCTGGCCCGGATGAGCATCAGCCCGACCGGTGGCGCGGGGGACAGCCACACCATTCCCGACCTGTCGACGCTGCCGGCGCCGATCCGGGCGCTGTTCGAGCAGGCCTTCGGCGAGGCGACCGGTCACCTGTTCCTCGTGGCGCTGCCGTTCGCGGTGCTGGCATTCGTCTGCGTGCTGCTGATCCGCGAGGTCCCGCTTCGCACCACGATCCTCCGGGACGACGAGCTCCACCCCGAGGTGGCCGCCGAGCTGGGCGGGACGCGAGTACGGTCGTGAGTGCCATGACGACCGCGCCCACCGACACCGGCCGGGAGACCGCGCTGCGCTCGATCGAGCGCGAGGTCGGCGTACTGATCCGCCGGGTGCGCCGGGTCATCGGCGTCCGCGCCCGGGCCGTGCACCCCGAGCTCCCGCCGGCGTCGTACCTCGTGCTGGCCCACCTCGAGGAGCGCGGGCCCTCCCGGTCGTCGACCGTGGTGGACGAGCTCGGCATCGACAAGGGCGCGGTGAGCCGGCAGATCACCCACCTCGTCGAGCTGGGGCTGCTGGAGCGTGCCCCCGACCCGGACGACGGCCGCGCCGTCCTGCTCACGCTCACCGACGACGCGGCGGCCCGGCTGGCCCGGGTCCGGGCGGAGCGCAGCGAGCGGTTCGGCCGCCGGCTCGGTGACTTCCCCACCGACGAGCTGGTCGCGTTCGCCGACCAGCTGGCGCGCTACAACGCCGCCCTCGACGCTTAGCTCGGCCCTCAGACCAGCCAGGCAGCGGTGTCGGCCGGCAGCGTGCCGTCGTCGACCGGGCCGCTGGCGGCCACGACCTCGCCCTCGGGGAGCGGGACCGGGGTCGAGCCGCAGTTGAGGACGACCGTGAGCCCGTCGCGGCGGAAGGTCAGCAGGTCGCGCCGGCCCTCCACGAGCAGCACCTCGTCCCCCAGCCCCAGGGTGTGCTCACGCCGTGCGCGCAGCGCCTCCCGGTAGAACTCCAGGGTCGAGCCCTCACGGTCCCACTGCGCCGCGACGCTCAGGTCGGCCCAGCCGTCGGGCTGCGGGATCCAGGGTTGCCCGGCGCCGGGGCCGAAGCCGTACGGCGGCTCCGTGCCGTCCCACGGCAGCGGGACCCGGCAGCCGTCGCGGCCCTTCTCGCCGGTGCGCAGCGAGGCGGGGTCCTGCCAGTCCTCGGGAGCGACGTCGACCTCCTCGAGCCCGAGCTCCTCGCCCTGGTAGAGGTACGCCGACCCGGGGAGCGCCAGCATGGTCAGCGTGGCGGCCCGGGCGCGGGCGAGGCCGCGGGCGCCGCCGCCGTAGCGGGTCGGGTGGCGGACGACGTCGTGGTTGCTGAGCACCCACGTCGGTGCGGAGCCGACCGGCTGCAGCGCCGTCAGCGTGCCGTGGATGACGTCTTCGAAGGCCTGCGCGGACCAGTCCGCGAGCAGCCAGCCGAAGTTGAAGGTCTGGTGGAGCTCGTCGGGGCGCACGAAACGCACCATCGACTCGGTGGTCTGGGTCCAGGCCTCGGCGACCGCCATCCGGTCGCCGTCGTAGGAGTCGAGCACCTTGCGCCAGCGGCGGTAGACGTCGTGGACCTCGGGCTGGTCCCACATCGGCTCGTCGTCGACGGTGCGCTCGACCATCGCGCCGGAGTGGCCCGCCGTCAGCGTCCCCGTCTGGTCGCGGAGGTCCTCCTCCTTGAACAGGCCATGTGCGACGTCGATCCGGAACCCGTCGACGCCGCGGTCGAGCCAGAACCGCAGAACGTCCTCGAACATGTCGCTGACCTCGGGGTTGCGCCAGTCGAGGTCGGGCTGGGTGGTGTCGAAGAGGTGCAGGTACCACTGGCCATCGTCGACCCGGGTCCACGCGGGACCACCGAAGACGGACCGCCAGTTGTTGGGCGGCTCGCTGCCGTCGACGCCCCGACCCTCGCGGAAGATGTAGCGGGCGCGCTCCGGGCTGGCGGGCCCGGCAGCGAGCGCCGCCCGGAACCACTCGTGCTCGCTGGAGGTGTGGTTGGGGACCAGGTCCACGATCACCTTCAGCCCGAGCTCGTGGGCGCTCGCCAGCAGCTGGTCGGCCGCCTCGAGGTCGCCGAACAGCGGGTCGACGTCGTAGTAGTCGGCGACGTCGTACCCGTGGTCGTGCTGGGGGCTGGTGTAGAAGGGCGTCAGCCAGATCGCGTCGACACCGAGGTCGCGCAGGTAGGGGAGCCGGCCGGTGATGCCGCGCAGGTCACCGACACCGTCGCCGTCGGCGTCGGCGAAGCTGCGGACGTAGATCTGGTAGGTCACCGCACTGCGCCACCACGCCGCACCGGACACGATTGGATCGTTCCAAGACATGCGCTCCAGTGTGGTGGGCGGGTGGGTGGTGGGTCAATCCGGGGGTGGTCGGTTTCCCCTGGTCGGTTTCCCCGCCTGAGCGGGGAAACCGGAGCCTGGCGCGGGAAACATCCCCGCCAACCTCCAGCTTCGCCCGCCAGTCTCGTGACGTCAGCCGCGCAGCCGGTTGAACGCCGCCGGGTCGACGGCGATCCACAGGTGCTCGGCGACGGCCACGACCCGGCCGTCGGGGTCGTAGAGGGTCGCGGCGGTGAACGTCTTGCGGCCCTCGCCGCCGCGGGCGCCGCCGACCACGACGTGGGGCTCGCCGACGACGGGCAGGGTGTCGACCCGCGCCGTCATCCGGCCCAGCACCATCGGCCGCTCGACCAGGTCCCCGGCCCAGCCGCCGACGCAGTCGAGGGCGGCCCACGTCACCGCCAGCGAGGCCCGGCGGTGGTCGTCGACGTACGCATGCCCTTCGAGACGCTCGCTGAGATGTGGGTTGAGGAGGGCGCTCTGCGCCCGTCTCGAAACTTCGCTCCTCAGGAACCACCAGTCCTCGGCGTGGCTCTCGTGCGGCGTCCAGGTCGACGCCACCCGGACCCGGCCCTCGCTGTCGTCGGCCACCCGACCGGGGAAGATCCGCAGCCCGTCGCCGTCGGCGCGGTCGGGGCCGCAGGCGAAGCAGGTGGGAAACGGGTGGGTCGTCAGGCCGGCGTACGACGCCCGGGCCGCGTCCGCGTCCGCCTCCGGGACCGCGTCGACGGCGTCCAGCGCGGTGTCGACCACCTCCGCGGTCGCCACCACGCCCGCATCGTCGGCGGCGACCCCGTCGCTCACCGGCACCGGGGTGTCCAGCGGCGGCGGACGACGCAGCGTGACCGTCACCGCCGGCCACCCGGCGGCGTGGTCGCCGTCGTGGACCAGGCCGGCGAGCGCCCCGGCGGTCCAGCCGCCGTTGGCGCTGGCCGCGGGTCCGTTGAAGCGTCCGGGGACGAGGAGCTCGGTCATCGCCGGATCCGCTCCCACCGGTCCAACGCCTCACGCCGCTCCTCGGCGTGGTCGACGATCGGGTCGACCGGCTCGTGCGGGTCGTCGGCGTCGGCGAGCTCGGGCACCCAGTGGCGCACATAGGCGCCGTCGGGGTCGAACCTCCGGCCCTGGCTGACCGGGTTGAAGACCCGGAAGTACGGCGCGGCGTCGGTGCCGCAACCTGCCGTCCACTGCCAGCCGTGCTGGTTGGAGGCGAGGTCGCCGTCGACCAGCCACTCCATGAAGTGGCGGGCGCCGTGCTGCCACTCCAGGTGCAGGTCCTTCACCAGGAAGCTGGCCACGATCATGCGGACCCGGTTGTGCATCCACCCGGTCGCCCGCAGCTGCCGCATGCCGGCGTCCACCACGGGGAACCCGGTGCGGCCACGCTTCCAGCGCTCGAGCTGGTCACCGGGCTCGTCGTACTCCATCTTCGCGAACTCAGGCTTCAGGTAGTCGCGGGCCGTGTCGGGCCGCTGGTGGAGCACGTCGGCGTAGAACTCGCGCCACGCGAGCTCGCTGCGGTAGCTGGTCGCGCCCTTCGAGGTCCGGCCGCTCAGGTCGGCGAGCATGGTGCGCGGGTGGATCTCGCCCCACTTGAGGTGGACGCTCATGTGGGAGGTGCCGGGGATCCCGGGCCGGTCGCGGTCCCGGTCGTAGTCGCCGAGCCGCTCGTCGAGGAACGCCTGCCAGCGCCTCCGGGCCGCCGCCTCGCCGGCGGTCGGCAGCGCGAGGCCGTCGGGGCGCTGCAGGTCCGGGATGTCGGTGGTGTCGTCGACGGTCAGGAAGGCGACGCCGCGCGGCGGGTCGACCGGCCCGCGCCAGCCGTGTGCCGCCCAGGCCCGGCTGAACGGCGTGAACACGGCGTACGGCGTCCCGTCGTCCTTCGTCACCCGGCCGGGCGCGACGGCGTACGGCGACCCGGTGCGGACCAGCTCGACGTCGTGCTCGACCAGGGCCCGGGCGACCGCCTCGTCGCGCCGACGCCCGTAGGGGCCGTGGTCGGCGGCGACGTGGACCCGTGCGGCCCCGACCTCCCGGGCGGCCTGCACGACCCGCCGCACCGGGTCGCCGCGCACGACCTGGAGGCCGCCGCTGCCGCCCTTCCGTGCGCGGATCGCGGCGTCGAGCGCCCGCAGCGAGTCGCCGAGGTAGAGCCGGCGCGAGATCCCGGCCGGACCCCAGAGTGCGGAGTCGAGGACGAACAGCGGGAGCACGTCACCGTCGGCCGCCGCCTCCACCAGGGCCGGGTTGTCGCCGAGCCGCAGGTCGCGCCGGAACCACATCACCGCCGTCATCGATCCCACTCTGTCACCCGGGCCGCGGGGTCGGGTACGCCCGGAGAGGCGAGCGACTGCCCGATGGGCGAGAATGCAGCCGTGAGCGACCTGATCGACACCACCGAGATGTACCTCCGGACCATCTACGAGCTGGTCGAGGAGGGCATCACGCCGCTGCGTGCCCGGATCGCCGAGCGGCTGCACCAGAGCGGTCCCACCGTGTCGCAGACCGTCGCCCGGATGGAGCGCGACGGGCTGCTCACGGTCGAGGGCGACCGCCACCTCGAGCTCACCGACGAGGGCCGCCGGCTGGCGACCCGGGTGATGCGCAAGCACCGGCTGGCCGAGCGGCTGCTGGTCGACGTGATCGGGCTCGACTGGGAGCTGGTCCACGCCGAGGCGTGCCGCTGGGAGCACGTCATGTCCGAGACCGTCGAGCGGCGCCTCATCGACCTGCTCGACCACCCCACGGAGTCCCCCTACGGCAACCCGATCCCCGGCCTCGACGAGCTCGGCGAGAACGAGCCCGGCGAGGGCTTCATGGAGGGCCTGAGCCCGCTGTCCCAGGTCGCCCTCGACGACGAGGCGCGGGTGCTGATCCGGCGGATCTCCGAGGAGATGCAGAAGGACGAGCTGCTGATGGGCGCGCTGCGCCGCGTCGGTGCGCTCCCCGACAAGGCGGTGACCGTGGCCCGCACCGAGGAGGGTGTGATGGTCGGCTCCGGTGGCGAGACCGCCGAGATCTTCCCCGAGGCGGCCGACCACATCTTCGTGCGCGTGCTCTAGCCAGCGAGGGTCGCCAGGAACTCGCTGCACCCCACGTCGAGGGTGTACGTCGCCAGTGCGTCGCCGCGGGTGGCGCCCCGGTTGACGACGACCACGGGGGTGCCGGCCTTGGCGGCCCGCTTCACGAACCGCAGCCCGCTCATCACCGCCAGCGACGACCCGGCCACCAGCAGCACCCCGTCGTCGGGGACCAGGCCGTCGACGGCGTCGTAGCAGCGGGCCACCCGCTCGGCCGGGACGTTCTCGCCGAAGAACACCACGTCGGGCTTGAGCACCCCGCCGCACGCCTCGCAGGCGGCGACCCGGAAGGACGACCACTCGACGAGGTCGACGTCCCCGTCGGGACGCAGCGCGAGGTCGGCGTGGGCCTCGGCCCAGCCGGGGTTGAGGTCGGCGAGCCGTCGCTCCAGCGCGGTTCGTGGCGACGTACGCCGGCAGTCGAGGCACACCACGTCGGCCAGCCGGCCGTGCAGCGCCACGAGGCGACGCGAGCCGGCCTGCTCGTGCAGCCCGTCGACGTTCTGGGTGATCAGCAGCGCGGGGTCCAGGGCCGCGAGGGCCCGGTGGCCGACGTTGGGGGCGGCGTCGGAGAACCGGCCGAAACCGGTGTGGACGCGGGCCCAGTAGCGCTGCCGTGACTCCGGCCCGGACACGAACTGCTGGTAGGTCATCGGCTGCCGTCGCGGAGTGCCCGGCCCGCGGTAGTCGGGGATCCCCGAGTCGGTCGACAGCCCGGCGCCCGTGAGCACCACCAGCGGGCGGCCGCGCAGCAGCGCGAGGGCGGACTCGAAAGTCCGGGACGTTCGAGGGGTCGACCCGCCGTCGGGGACCCCGCGAACGTCCCGGACCATCGGAGTCGTCGACGTCATCGGGCGTAGCGGGCCTCGGCGCGGGCGCGCCGCTTGGCGGCCTCGACCTCACGGTCCTTGGGCGGGGCGGTGGTCACCAGGTCTTCGAGCAGGTGGCGGGTGGTGTGCGCGACCTCGGCGACGGCCCGGTCGAAGGCGGCCTGGTTGGCCTGCGAGGGCCGGGTCGCGCCGCTGACCTTGCGCACGAACTGCAGCGCGGCGGCCGTCACCTCGTCGTCGGTCGCGGGCGGCGCGAAGTTGTGGAGCGGACGGATGTTGCGGCACATGCCCCGAGAGTACGACGTCCCCCACTCCCGCGCGTGTGCGTGAGGACGGCCACCGGCACACGCCGCGGTCGGTCAGACGTCGAAGAACGCGACGTCGTCGGCCGTCACGAGCACCACCCGACCGTCGGGCAGCGGCACCAGCCGCACCTCGCCCACGTCGGAGCCGTGCTCGACCTCGACCATCCGGTTCGCCAGTCCGTCGCCGGACACCTCCAGCACCGACACCCAGCCCGTCGTGCCCTCCCAGCCCTGAGAGACGACGGTGAGCGCGGTGTCCTGCTCGGGCAGCCACGTGAACTGCCGCGGGTCGGAGCCGGCGGCGGCGACGCTGTCCTTGCGGTAGTGAACGACGTCCGTCTGCTGCGGGTCGGTGAGGTCGGAGACGTCGAAGAGCGCCGCCTGCGCCCCCTGCAGCGCCCCGGACAGCGACGCGTCCTGGCCCATCCCGATCAGCCGCTGGCCGGAGATCGGGTGGAGGTACTCCGAGAAGCCGGGGATCTTCAGCTCGCCCAGCAGGCGCGGCTCGTCGGGGTCGCTGAGGTCGACGGGGTAGAGCGGGTCGACCTGCCGGAAGGTGACAACGATCGCGAGGTCGTCGAACCAGCGGACGGACTTGATGTCCTCGCCGGGGCCGAGCCCGTCGACCCGCCCCACCTCCTCGAGGTCGTCGCCGTGCTCGCGGAGCGTGACGACCGAGCTGAAGCTCCCCGTCTCGGCGCTCGGGCCCACGGCGAGCCGCAGCACGCCGTCGTGCTCGTCCATCGACCAGCGGTCGGCGAGGATGCCGTCGACTGCCCCGCTCGCGACGTACGTCGCGGTGTCGCCGGAGAGCGAGAACGCGTGGATCCTGCTGCGGCCGACGTCCTCGGACGGGGGCTGCGGCCACGCGCCGTCCTGCGGGGCCACCGGCATCACGTCGACGCAGCAGCCCCAGGCCGAGGCGTCGCTGGTGGCGAGGTAGAGCCGGGTCGCGGAGGCGTAGGCGAGCCGGGTGTCGGTGGCGACGCCGATCGCGGTGGCGTCGGTGGGGTCGTCGGCCTCGAAGCCGACCACCGCCATGGTCCCGAGGGTGGCGGTGTCGCGCGGCACGGTCACCTGGTCGCAGTCGAGCAGCGGCTCGCTGCCGGTGGCGCCCCCGCCCGCGTCGTACGTCGTGACGGTCGGCAGCCAGTCGCCGATCTCCGAGTCCTCCACGACCTCCTGGTTGGCCTCGCGGGCCTCCTCGGCGTCGCGCCAGAGCCGCGGCTCCACGAAGTCGAGGTCCGGCAACCCGGTGCCGAGCACCAGGCGGACGACGTCGTCGTGCTGGACCGCGCGCACCAGGCCGGAGTCGTAGCCGCGGTGATCGAGGAGGACCGGCGCGGCCGGGTCGGTCACGTCGTAGGTCAGCACCCGCGTCCCACGCGCACCGGCTCCCCCCGGCGTGGTGCCGGTGACCACGACGGTGTCGCCGGCGAGCAACAGCTCGGCCGCGGGGACCGCCCCGGGGAGGTGGGTGTCGCTGAGCTCGACGGGTGCCGCGCCCGACACGTCGACGACCAGGAGCTCGCCGTCGTGGACGCGGACCAGCAGCTCACCGTCGGTCTTCACCACGTCCGGCTCGTCGACGCCCTCCTCCTGGACGTTGGTGCCGGTCTCGCTGCTGCGCTGCTCCTCGACACGCGCCCCGGCCAGTGCGGGCACAGAGTCCTCGAGCGCCGAGCCGGACATCACCCCGCCCTCCATGGCGGCGTAGACGGGGAGGTCCCACCCGTAGGGTCCGACCCGTTCGACGCCGCGGCGGACGTAGGAGTCGAGCAGGGCGTCGCACGAGCCCGGGAGGGTGAGGGCAGCGTCGGCCAGCCGCAGCGGCGGGTCGACGGGCACGGGCGGCGCGACCATCGTCCCGGCGCCGCCCGCCACCGCGACGCCGAGGAGGAACGACGCCCCGAGGGCGGCGACCCCTGCCACGGCCAGCCCGGCCCGGCCCGGTCCCGACGTGATGCCCATGGTGGTCCTCCTCGCGTGTCGTGCTCGGTGATCGGACGCCGCCGACAGGGCATCGGTTCCATGCTGCGAGGATCCGGGGATGGCCGACGCACGCGAGACCGACCGCGAGTACGACGTGGTGCTGATGGGCGCGACCGGGTTCACCGGGGGCCTCACCGCCGACTACCTCGCACGCCACGCCCCGGCGGGCCTGCGCTGGGCGTTGGCCGGGCGCGACCCCGGCCGGCTGGCGGCCGTCCGGGACCGGCTCGCGGGCGAGGACCCGGTGCTGGCCGAGCTCCCGCTGCTGCACGCCGACGCCACCGACCCCGCGTCGCTCGCCGACGTCGCCGCCCGGACCCGGGTGGTCGCCACCACGGTCGGGCCCTACCTCACCCACGGGGCGGCCCTGGTCGCCGCGTGCGCGGCTGCCGGCACCGACTACGTCGACCTGACCGGAGAGCCGGAGTTCGTCGACCGGATGTACGTCGAGCACCACGCGACCGCCGTGCGGACCGGCGCCCGACTGGTCCACGCGTGCGGCTTCGACTCGATCCCCTACGACCTCGGCGTGTACTTCACCGTGCCGTTGTTGCCGGCTGGCGAGCCGATCACCATGCGGGGGGTGGTCCGGGCAGGAGCGCGGGCCTCGGCGGGCACCTTCCACTCGTTCGTGACCGCCGCCTCGCGGCAGCGGCAGGCCCGTCAGGCGGCCCGCGACCGTCGCGCCCTCGAGCCCCGACCCGAGGGGCGTTCGTCGCGCGCCCGGGCCGGGAAGCCGCACCGCGACCCGCTCCTCGGCCGCTGGCTGCTGCCGCTCCCCACCATCGACCCGCTCGTGGTGGCCCGCAGCGGCCGGGCGCTGCCGGCGTACGGCCCGGACTTCCGCTACTCCCACTACGCCGGCACCAAGACGTTGCGGTACGCCGCCGCCGGTGCCGCCACGGTCGCGGGCGTCGGCCTGGCCGCCCAGGTCGGGCCGCTGCGGTCGCTGCTGCTCGACCGGGTCCAGGCGGGGGAGGGCCCCGACCCTGCCCGCCGCGAACGCTCCTGGTTCACCGTCGACCTGGTCGGCGAGGCCGGCGGGCGCACCGTCCACACCCGGGTCTCCGGTGGCGACCCCGGCTACGGGGAGACCGCGAAGATGCTCGCCGAGAGCGCGCTGTGCCTCGCGCTCGACGACAACCCGGACGTCGCCGGGCAGGTCACGACGGCGGTCGCGATGGGCGACCAGCTGCTGCGCCGACTCCAGCGGGGAGGCATCCGGTTCGAGGTGGTCTCGGACGGCACGTGATCCGGCGGTCGTCCACAGCGAAAGCAAAATCTTCACCCCGAGGTTGATCTGACCCACACCAGCGGCGACGATTCTGGGGACGGCCGTAGGGGTTTCGGTCGTCGGCATGGGGGGATACACACCACGCGTGCCATCGCCGCGCCACCACACCGGTGCGGGGCGAGGGTGGTTTCTCCGTGTCCGTGAAGACGTGGCGGTGGGTCGAGTCGGGGGGCTAGACCCCACCGTCCAGGGCGGTGGCTGACGAGCCGTCGCCCGACATGCGCCATGCGGCTCGAAGGAAATCACCGACGGGCCGCATGGCGTTCCCGATCTCCGAGTCCCGTGGGAACGACGCTGGGCGGAGCGCGTGCGCCCCGCCCACCGTCAGCTCCGTCCTGGTGTCAGTTCTCCGCGCTACCGCTCAGCGGCAGGTCCGGGACGACCCCTCCGTCCGCGGCGACCGGCTTCAGGCGGCCGCAGGTCACCGGGTCGGTGGCCTCGGCGGGCAGCGACGGGTCGAGCTCGCTGCGTCCCGCGGCGAAGTCGTACCGCTTGTTCCCGTTGTAGTCGATCCCGTGGACCACCACGACGGCGTTGCCGCGACGAATGCCGCGGGCCACCCGCTCGGAGACCTTGATTCCCTCGCGGTTGTAGTGGATCTGGCCCTTGCGCGCATTCGGGAACCGCTTGACGGCCAGCGTGCTGTCGGCCGACGTGTCGCCCTTCTTGGTCAAGGACACCTTCACCGGGCCGTAGGCGGGCTGACCCTCGGCCGTGTTGAGCCGGTGGTCGGCGTTGTCGTCGTCACGCACCGTGGGGCACTCGTGTCGGGCCTTGGCGCCGAAGTGGATGTGCTGGGCGTGTGGCATCCGCTTCAGCAGGCGCTTGGCGTCCAGGTCGACCCGGATCCTCCGGCCGTTGACGTGGACGTCGGAGTCACCTCGTACCCCACTGTTGTTCAGGGCGCGCAGCTCGGCATGGGTGTTGTCGGATGGCTCGGCCCGCTGTGCTGTGGGCGCGACTCCTGATGCGCCCATCATGGAGGTCGCCACCAGGCTGCCCGAGGCGACCATGATCGCTCCGGCCGTTGCGTACTTCCTACCCTTGGTCAATCGCATGTCGATCCAATCTCACTCGTCGTCCGAGTGTTCGAGTGATCTGTGCCACGGGGGTTCAGCAGGCCGGCCAGTGGATTTGCCGGCGCGGGGACGACCGCGGGCGGACCGTCGGTCCCCAGGCAGTGTGACCGTTCAGGACATCGGCGACAGATGTCTCGAGACGCCTGCGACCTTGCGCCATCGGGGGAGTCGGCTGCGGGCAGCCGCGGGGGTCCGCGAGCGGGTGCCCCAGGCAGGAGTCGAACCTGCGACCTTTCGCTTAGGAGGCGGCTGCTCTATCCGCTGAGCTACTGGGGCCGGTGTCGCGCGGTCATCCTGCCACGCCGGCGAGAGGTCGTCGCCGAGCCGCCCGGAGGTGGCTCAGCCGGCGCCGGCGAGGTCCGCGACAACCGTCCCGAGGTCACGCATCGCCGCCATCACCGCCGCCCGGGGCCGGTCGTCGCCGCGGTCCCAGGTGCAGAGCGCGGCGTACGCCACCGGGCCGGCCGGTCCGCGGACGACGCCGACGTCGGCGCGGGCGGCGCTGTCGGTGCCGGTCTTGTTCCAGAGGCGTACGCCGCGGTCGGTCTCCGCATGGGAGAGCGGGTCGAGGACGAGGGCCGACGCCACCATCGAGAGGTCCACGCCCGCGGCCAGCCACGACAGCACCCGTGCGCTCACCCCCGGGCCGCCGACCGTGCCCGCGGCGAGGCCGGACATCACCGCCACCCAGTCGGCGGCGCAGCCCTCGCTGAGCGTCGGTGGGTCGTGGGGGCCGCGGTCGTCGCGGACCAGGTCGTGGAGCGTCGAGCCACCGGGCGCGAGGCTCCGGGCCCGGTCCCGCACCGACGCCAGCCCGACCAGGTCGAGGAGCGCGTTCGTCGCCCAGTTGTCGCTCACCGCCCCCACGAGGCACGCGGCGTCCACGACCGGCAGCTCGGGGATGGCCAGGTGCTGCCAGAGCCCGGAGTCGGCGACCGGCGCGACCCGCTCCCGCCGTAGCGGCTGCGCCGGGTCGAGCAGGCCGCGGTCGAGGCGGTCGGCGACCTCGACGAGCAGGAAGACCTTGCCGACGCTCGCCGTACGCAGCAGCCGCGCAGGCGCGTGGCGGACGACGGGGTTGCCGTCGGCGGTCCGGACCTCGATGCTCCACCGGGTGGCGGCGAGGGCCGGTCGTCCGACGAGTTCGGCGGCGTCCACGAGCGCCACGCTAGGCTGTGCGTGGGTTGATCGGGGGGCTCGTACCGGTGCGCCGCATTTGTCCATCCGGCGGGTACAGAGGATATTGGTCCTTCGACGTACCTGCGCTGGAGCGCGCACCCAGTCTCCTGAAGGGCCACGATGACCGACCCCCACGCACCCGACGAGGGCGGCCCGTCGACCCCTGACTCCAGGTCCGACGCCGAGTCCGCGACCGGGTCCGACGGCGAGGTCGGCCAAGGGGGCGACAGCGGCCCCGGCCCACGCCGCAAGGGCCGGCCGGCCCGCTCCCACACCGTGGGCAGGGTGCTGCTGGTCACGACCCTCGTCCTCGCGCTCGCGACCGGTCTCGGCGTCGTCTACCTCTACCGCCACCTCAACGGAAACCTGACGGTCCTGGAGATCGACGACCGGGTCACCAACCGGCCCGAGAAGCAGGCGGTCGAGGGCCCCCAGGAGCCGTTGAACGTGCTGGTCATGGGCTCCGACACGCGTGACTGCGAGGGCTGCAACCTCGACAACGAGGCCGGCGGCAACGCCTCCGACACCACGATCCTGATGCACCTCTCGGCGGACCGGAAACGGGCCTACGGCGTCAGCGTCCCGCGCGACACGCTCGTCGACCGGCCGTCGTGCAAGACCGAGGACGGCTCGAAGACGGCGCCCGCCTCCGACGTGATGTGGAACGAGGCGTTCACGGTGGGCGGTCCCACCTGCACGGTGCAGCAGTTCGAGGCGGTGACCGGCGTCTTCGTCGACCACATCGTCGTCGTGAACTTCGCCGGCTTCGAGGACATGGTGAACGCCATCGACGGCGTCCCGGTGTGCATCCCCGAGGACATCGTCGACCCCGCCCACGGCATCAACATCCCCGCCGGCACCCGTGAGATCGAGGGCCGCGAGGCGCTCAACTACGTCCGGGCGCGCTACACGCTGGGCGACGGTTCCGACATCAGCCGCATCAAGCGGCAGCAGGCCTTCATCGCGGCGATGGCCAAGAAGGTCATCTCCGCCGGCACCCTCGCCCGGGTCGATCGGCTGGTGCGGTTCCTCAACGCCGCGACCAAGTCGCTGACCGTCGACGAGGACCTCGAGAACGTCGTCAAGATCGCCGAGGTCGGCGTGGGGTTCCAGGGCATCGGGCTCGACAACATCCAGTTCGTGACGGCACCGGTCGCCTACTACCCGTCCGACTCCGAGAACGCCGGGCGGGTCTACCTGACACCACCGGCCAAGCTGATGTGGGAGCAGCTGGCCGCCGACGAGCCCCTGTCGCCGAAGTTCACTGGCGACGCCATCGTCGCGGCGCAGGCGCCCGGCGAGGGCGGTGGCTCCGGCGGCGACCAGGGTGGCGACAAGCCGCCGTCGGCCGAGGCACAGGCGGAGGCCGAGCAGAACGGGCTGTGCGCGTGAGCCCCCCACGGGCGAGCGCTGACGACCGCGCCGACCGGGAGGCGGCCCGCGACCGGGCCCGGCGCCGGGCCCGGGTGGCCGAGGTGTTCGGCGACGTCCTGCCCGACTCGACGGTCGACGACCGCGACCCCGACGTACGGCGCGACGCTGCCTGCGACGCGTGGCTGCGGGCCCAGGTCCCGCCCCACCACGGCGGTTCCTGAGGAGCGCGCGCAGCGCGCTCTCGAAGGGCGGTTCCTGAGCGGTGTGCTGAGGAGGTTGCGCAGCAACCGTCTCGAAGTGGAGCGCGCGCAGCGCGCGTCTCGAAGGGCGGTTCCTGAGCGGTGTGCTGAGGAGGTTGCGCAGCAACCGTCTCGAAGGGCGGTTCCTGACGGGTCAGACAGAGGGCGGCGTGCCGCTGGCGTTGCGCTGGGCGAGCAGGTCGCGGATCTCCTGGAGCAGCGCGATGTCGTCGGGAGTGCCGGGCTCCTCCTTGGGGAAGTACTTCTCCTGCGCCTTGGTGTAGGGCATCACGATGAAGAAGTAGACGACCGCGGCGATGACGAGGAACGAGATCAGGGCGGTGAGGAACACGCCGACCGAGATCCCGCCCGGCTCGTACCTCGAGAAGTCGGGGACGCCGCCGGCCTTGCCGATCAGGTCCATGACCATCCCGACCGTGGCGGTGACCACGGCCGCGAAGGCAGCCGCCATGATGAAGGCGACGGCGAGCTCGACCAGGTTGCCCCGCAGGATGAAGTTCTTGAAACCGGTCACGATTCCTCCTCGCCCCGATCCGAGGGGCCGGTTGCTGGACGCCACACGCTAGCGCGACCACGCGTAGCCGAGGAACCACCTGACGCTGGCGTCGGCCACCGCGGTCACCGACACCGGGGACACGCCGACGACCACGACGACTCCCGGGGTGTCGGCGCCGGTGGCCGGGTCGGGCGCCGGCGTCGCGAGCACCAGCACGTCGCTGGCCACCACTCGCGCGCCACCGCCCTGGGGGTCGGTGGCGACCAGGTCGACCCGGTCGCCCGGCGCCAGCAGGCTCGCCGCCTCGGTGTCGGGCAGCCGGACCGGGAGGGTGGTCAGCTCGGGATGGGCGTCGGCGAGCGACTGGCCCACCAGCCGGACGTCGGTGACGGGCTCACCGCGGCGCAGCGGCGCGGCCAGCGTCTGCCCCACGGGGTCGGCGACCGCGCCCGCCGGGACCGACTCGGGGGCGAACTCCACCCCCACCACGTCGTCGGCCGCCACCGGCGCCCCCGCGGGCAGGTCGCGCGCGGCGGTGAGCACGGTGGTCGTGGCCGGCGGAGGCGCCGAGGCGGCCCGGACCCCGAGCGCCACCGCGGCGGCGACGCACAGGGCGGCGAGCAGGCGGCGGCGGCGCAGCACGGCGCGCCGCAGGCCGCGGCGTACGGCGCGGAGCCGGTCGGCAGGGGTGGGCATCCCCCGACCGTAGGGGGATCCGGGCTCGGCCGGGCCGGCCCTCCACAGGCCCGGTCGTCAGCTCCCGGTCGAGGCGGGGGTCGACGTCGACGATCCCGCGCTCGCGGAGGACGACGAGGACTTGGAGTCCTTCGAGCCGGACGTCGTGGAGGAGTCGCTCGTGGCCGAGCCTTCGGAGCCGCTCTCGCCCTTGCTCGTGGACCCGGCGGGCGCCCGGCTGTCGTTGCGGTAGAACCCCGACCCCTTGAAGACCACGCCCACCGCGTTGAACAGCTTGCGGAGCCGTCCCCGGCACTCGGGGCACTCGGTCAGCGCGTCGTCGGAGAAGCTCTGGAACTGCTCGAAGGCGTGCCCGCACTCGGTGCAGGCGTACTGGTAGGTGGGCACTGGCGTGGACCTCGGTACTCGGTGTGGATCGGAACCGCCGGGGCGCTGGCACTCCGGCATGTCGACTGCCAATGGTACGGCACAATGACCAGACCATGACCACGCCCGAGTCCCCGTCGACATCCCGGGCCACCGACGTCGACGCCCCCGAGCCCACCGAAGAGCCGAGCTGGTCCGAGCGGTTCCGTGCCCTCCCCCGTCCGATCCGGGTGTCGGCGTACGTCTCGACGGGGCTGGTCGCGCTGCTGGTGCTCGTCCTGGTCGCTGTGGTGGCGCTGGTGCGCCAGTCGTTCCCCGAGACCGAGGGCGAGCTGACGCTGGCCGGCCTCGGCTCCGAGGTCACCGTGCTGCGCGACGACGCCGGGATCCCGCAGCTCTACGGCGACTCGGTGGCCGACCTGATGCGCGCGCAGGGGTTCGTGCAGGCCCAGGAGCGGTTCTTCGAGATGGACGTCCGGCGGCACATCACCTCCGGCCGGCTCTCCGAGCTGTTCGGGGAGGAGACGGTCGAGACCGACGCGCTCGTCCGCACCCTCGGCTGGCGCGAGGTCGCCGAGAAGGAGGTGGCGCTGCTGCAGCCCGAGACCCGCGCCGCGTTCGAGGCGTACGCCGACGGCGTCAACGCCTACCTCGAGCAGACCGACCCCGGAGAGCTCGCGGTCGAGTACTCCGTCCTCGGACTCACCGGACTCGAGTACCGGCCCGAGCCGTGGACCACCGCCGACTCGCTCGCGTGGCTCAAGGCGATGGCGTGGGACCTGCGCGGCAACATGATCGAGGAGATCGACCGGGTGCTGGCCATGTCGATGAACTCGCCCGAGATGGTCGCCGAGCTGTTCCCCGACTACGACGCCGCCGCCCGCACCCCCATCGTCACCCAGGGGGCCGTGGTCGACGGGGTCTTCGACCAGGACGCGACCGGTGGCAGCCGGCTCCCCGAACGGCCCGGCTACCTGTCGTCACCGGCCGCGCTCGACGCGCTCCGCGCCGTGCGCGAGCGGGTCGACCGGATGCCGGCGTTCCTCGGCAAGGGCGACGGCATCGGGTCCAACAGCTGGGTGGTGTCCGGCGAGCGGTCGTCGACCGGGCAGCCGCTGCTGGCCAACGACCCGCACCTCGGCGTCCAGATGCCCGGCATCTGGATGCAGATGGGCCTGCACTGCCGCACGGTCAGCGACGACTGCCCGCTCGACGTGTCCGGCTTCACCTTCTCGGGGACCCCCGGGGTGGTGATCGGCCACAACGCCGACATCGCGTGGGGCTTCACCAACCTCGGGCCCGACGTCACCGACCTCTACCTCGAGAAGGTGGTCGGCGACCGGTGGCGCCACGACGGGCGGCTCCGCCCGCTGACCGTGCGGCGCGAGGAGATCGAGGTGCGCGACGGCGAGCCGGAGGAGATCACGGTCCGCTCGACGGCGCACGGGCCGATCCTGTCCGACGTCGAACCGGTGGTCGAGGAGACCGGTGACCGCGCCACGCCGGACCATCCCGGTGACGGTCCACCGGCTGGCGGCTACGCGGTCTCGTTGGCGTGGACCGCGCTGGAGCCCTCGAGCACCGCCGACGCGATCATGCAGCTCGGCGTGGCGAGCGACTGGGACGAGTTCCGGGCGGCCGCGTCGTCGTTCGCGGTCCCCAGCCAGAACATCGTGTACGCCGACCGCGAGGGCCACATCGGCTATCAGGCGCCGGGCAGGATCCCGATCCGCAAGTCCGGCAACGACGGCCATGTGCCGGCCGAGGGGTGGCGCGCCGACGACGACTGGACCGGCGACTACGTCCCGTTCGACGGGCTGCCCCACGTGCTCGACCCCGACGAGGGGTTCGTGGTCACCGCCAACCAGCAGGTGATCGGCGGCGACTACCCCTACTTCCTCACCGACGACTGGGACCAGGGCTACCGGTCGCAGCGGATCCGCGACGTGATCGAGGGCGAGCAGGACCTGTCGCTCTCCGAGATGACGGAGCTGCAGCTCGACACCCGCAACCCGATGGCCCCGACGCTGGTGCCGTTCCTGCTCGACGTGGAGCTGCCCGGCGGCTACTGGTCCGATGGCCAGGAGCTGCTCGGCGCATGGGACTTCCGGCAGCCCGCCGACAGTGCCGCGGCGGCCTACTACAACGTCGTCTGGAGCAACCTGCTCGAGCTGACCTTCCACGACGACCTGCCGGAGGCCGCGTGGCCCGACGGCGGCTCGCGCTGGATGGCCGCGGTCGAGGAGCTGCTGCGCGACCCCGACGACCCGTTCTGGGACGACCGCGAGACCGAGGACGACGTCGAGACCCGCGACGACATCCTCGTGGAGGCCCAGCTGCAGGCCCGTGACGAGATGACGGTGCGGCAGGACCGCAACGCGAAGGAGTGGGAGTGGGGCCACGTCCACCGGCTCGACCTGGTCCACCCGACACTGGGCGCCTCCGGCGCCGCGCCCGTCGAGTGGCTGGTCAACCGCGGCGGCTGGGAGGTCGGCGGTGGCGGGTCCGTCGTGAACGCCACGTCGTGGGACGCGCGCGAGGGGTACGGCGTGACCGACGCCCCGTCGATGCGGATGGTGGTGAGCCTGGGCGACCTCGACGACTCCCGGTGGATCAACCTCACCGGCGTCAGCGGGCACCCGTTCTCCGACCACTACGCCGACCAGACCGAGAAGTGGGTCGACGGCGACTACCTGCCGTGGCCGTCGTCGCGGGAGGCGGTCGAGGCGGCCGCCGAGCACGAGCTGACCCTGGTCCCGGGAGCTAGCGGAGGGGAAGGGTGACCAGGCCGCCGGACGGTGTGACGGCGGCGGTGACCGGCCGGTCGTGCGGCTCGACGGGCACGTCCGGTCCCAGCTCCCCGTCGTGGAGCAGCGCGACGACCGGGGTCCCGACCGGCACCCGCGCCAGCGCCCGGTCGTAGCAGCCGCCACCCTTGCCGAGCCGGTCGCCCGTCGGCGAGACGGCCAGGCCGGGCACCAGCACCACGTCGGCGGTCGCCACCGCGTCGACGCCGAGCCGCGCCGAGACCGGCTCCAGCAGTCCCCTCCGGGCGTAGGCCAGCGACTCCGGGCCCTCGTAGGTGGCCCAGTCGAGGTCGAGGTCGGGAAGCACGACGGGCACGATCACCCGCCGGCCGGCCCCGAGCAGCGCGTCCAGCAGCACCGACGTGCCGGGCTCGCTGCCGACCGAGACGTAGGCGGCCACGGTCGCCGCGCGGCGTACGTCGTCGGAGGCGAGCAGGTGGGACGCGATGGCCCGGGCGTGCTCGCCCAGCTCGGGGAGGGGGATCTGCCTCCGCGCGGCCACGAGCTGGTCGCGCAGCGCCAGCTTGGCTGCGGCACCTCGGGGCGCTTGCGGCGGGTGCACCGGACCAGCCTACGATCGAAGCATGGGTAGTGCAGGTTTGAACCGGGCGCGCGCCAAGATGGCCGACGCCGGCGTGGACGAGGTCGCGATCGAGACCTTCGCCCACTACTACAGGCTGCTCGAGCACGGGGAGACGGGCCTGGTCCCCGAGTCGAGCATCGAGCCGATCGAGATGGACCACCTCGACGACGTCGAGGTCCCCGACGACGTGGCCGCCGACGCGGTCCGCGCCACTGCCGTGATCAAGCTCAACGGGGGCCTCGGCACCTCGATGGGCATGGACCGCGCCAAGTCACTGCTCTGCGTCCGCAAGGGGCTGTCGTTCCTCGACATCATCGCCCGGCAGGTGCTCCACCTCCGGAAGGAGTACGACGCCGAGCTGCCGCTGCTGCTGATGAACAGCTTCCGCACCTCCGACGACAGCATGGCGGCGTTGGCGCGCTACGACGGGCTGCAGGTCGACGGGCTGCCGCTGGAGTTCCTGCAGAACAAGGAGCCGAAGCTCCTCGTCGACGACCTCCAGCCGGTCTCGTGGCCGCGCGACCCCACCCTCGAGTGGTGTCCGCCCGGCCACGGCGACCTCTACACGGCGCTGCGCGGCACCGGCCTTTACGACAAGCTCATCGACGCCGGGTACCGCTACGCGTTCGTGTCCAACTCCGACAACCTCGGCGCCGTGCCGTCGCCTAAGGTGGCCGGCTGGTTCGCCGCCTCCGGGGCGCCGTTCGCGATCGAGGCGGTACGCCGTACCGCCTCCGACCGCAAGGGTGGCCACTTCGCCCGACGTCGTCGCGACGGACGCATCGTGCTCCGCGAGACCGCCCAGACTCCCGAGCACGACAAGCCCGCGCTGGCCGACCTCGACCGGCACCGCTACTGCTCGACCAACAACATCTGGTTCGACCTGGCCGCGATGAAGCACGCCCTCGACGTGCGGGGCGGCATCCTCGGGCTGCCGCTGATCCGCAACGTCAAGCACGTCGACCCCGGCGACTCGTCCTCGCCCGAGGTGGTGCAGGTGGAGACCGCGATGGGTGCCGCGATCGAGGTCTTCGACGACGCGCTCACGATCTGCGTCGACCGCGACCGCTTCGTCCCGGTCAAGACGACCGACGACCTGCTCGTGCTGCGCTCCGACGTCTACGACCTCGGCGGCGACTACGTCCTCGACCAGACCGGGGAACGGGTGCCCTTCGTCGAGCTCGACGGGCGCCACTACAAGTGGGTCGACGACTTCGACAAGCGGTTCCCGGAGGGCGCCCCGTCGCTGCGGGAGGCCCTCAGCCTCACCGTCGAGGGAGACTGGACCTTCGGCCGCGACGTCCGGGTGGTGGGCGAGGTCAGGCTCGAGGCCGGCAACGCGAAACGGGTTGAGTCGGGGGCGACGTTGACCGGGGGGCTCTCGGATGGCTGACCACCCGGTCACGGTCGAGGAGCACCTCGACCGGATCCTGTCGGCCATCGAGCCGTTGCCCGACTTCCCCCAACCGCTGATGGAGACGCTCGGGCTGGCCTCCGCCGAGGACGTCGTCTCGCCGATCCCGCTGCCGTCGTTCGACAACTCGGCGATGGACGGCTACGCCGTCCGGCACGAGGACGTCGCCACGGCCACCCGTGACACACCGACCCAGCTGCCGGTGGTCGGCGAGATCGGGGCGGGGCAGGCGCGGCTGCTGGCGCTCTCGCCGGGGACGGCCGCCAAGATCATGACCGGCGCCCCGATGCCCGCGGGCGCCGACTCGGTGGTGCCCTACGAGTGGACCGACCGCGGGGTCGCGCAGGTCCGCATCGCCTACCCGCCCGAGCTCGGCCAGCACGTCCGGTCCGCCGGCGAGGACGTCGAGGAGGGCGACCTGCTCCTCGAGACCGGCACCGTGCTGGGCCCGCGCCACCTCGGACTGCTCGCCAGTGTCGGCCGGTCGACGGTGATGTCCCGACCGCGGCCGCGGGTGGTCGTGCTGTCCACCGGCTCCGAGCTGCGCGAGCCCGGGACGCCCCTCGGCCCCGACTCGATCTACGACGGCAACTCCTGGCTGCTGGCCGCCTCGGCCCGCCGCGCCGGTGCGATCGCCTACCGGGTCGGCATCGTGCCCGACGAACCGCGGGCGTTCCTCGACGCCCTGAGCGACCAGCTGGTCCGGGCCGACCTGGTCGTCACCAGCGGCGGGGTCTCCATGGGCGACTACGACGTGGTCAAGGAGGCGCTCGCCCCGCTGCGCACCGTGTGGTTCGGGCCGGTCGCGATGCAGCCCGGCAAGCCGCAGGGGTTCGGCGTGGTCGGCGAGGACGACACCCCGATCTTCTGCCTGCCCGGCAACCCGGTGTCGTCGTACATCTCCTTCGAGATGTTCGTGCTGCCGGCGCTGCGCAAGCTGATGGGGAAGCAGCCGTACTCGCGGCCCTACGCCCGGGCGCGGCTCACCCACGGGGTGTCCTCGCCCGAGGGGAGGCGGCAGTTCCTGCGGGGCAGCTACGAGCTCGGCCGCGGTGGGCCCACGGTCTCGCCGGTGGGCGGACCCGGCTCCCACCTCGTCGGCGAGCTCGCCAGCGCCAACGCGCTGATCGTCGTCCCGGAGGACACGACCGGCCTGCCGGCCGGCGAGATGGTGCAGGTGCTGGCGCTCGACGAGGAGTTCTGATGGCCGACTCGGAGCCCCCCGGGCTGACCCACGTCGACGAGACCGGCGCCGCGCGGATGGTCGACGTGTCCGGGAAGTCGGTGACCGACCGGGTCGCGGTCGCCACCGGCCGGGTGCTGGTCTCGTCGCGGGTGGTCGAGCTGCTGCGCGGCGAGGGCGTGCCGAAGGGCGACGCGCTGGCGGTGGCCCGGGTCGCCGGGATCATGGGTGCCAAGCAGACCCCGGCCCTGGTGCCGCTGTGCCACCCGCTGGCGATCTCCGGCGTCACGGTCGACCTGACGGTCGCCGACGACGCCGTCGAGATCGAGGCGAGGGTCCGCACCACCGACCGCACCGGCGTCGAGATGGAGGCCCTCACCGCAGTCACGGTCGCGGCGCTCACGGTGGTCGACATGGTGAAGGCGGTCGACAAGGGCGCGGTGATCACCGACGTACGGGTGGAGTCCAAGACCGGCGGGAAGTCCGGCGACTGGAGCCGGTCGTGACGATCCGGGCCGAAGTGGTCGTCGCCTCCAACCGCGCCGCCGCCGGGGTCTACGACGACACGACCGGTCCGGTGATCGTGGAGTTCCTGCAACAGCTCGGCTTCGCAGTCGGCGACCCCGTGGTCGTGCCCGACGGCGACCCGGTGGGCCGGGCGATCCGGGCCGCAGCCGAGGGCGGTGCCCGGCTGGTGCTCACCACCGGGGGCACCGGTCTGACGCCGACCGACGAGACGCCGGAGCAGACCCGGGCGGTCCTCGACCGCGAGGCCCCGGGGATCGCCGAGGCGATCCGGGCCGCCGGGGTGGCCAAGGGCGTGCCGACGGCCGCGCTCTCGCGCGGCACCGCCGGCGTCGTCGGCAGCTGCCTCGTGGTCAACCTGCCCGGTTCCCGCGGCGGGGTGAAGGACGGGTTGTCGGTGCTCGAGCCGATGCTGCTCCATGCCGTGGAGCAGGTCGTCGGGAGCGACCATTGACGGCGTGGCCCGCCCGGCTGGTGTCGGGCGAGGTGACCTTGCGCCCGCTGGCGCGCTCCGACCGGTCTGCTTGGCGCGAGATCCGGCGGCGCAACGCCGCGTGGCTGCGGCCCTGGGACGCCACCGTTCCGCCGGGGGGTAGTCCGCGGGCGACGTCGTTCGGCGTCCTGGTCCGCCGGCTGCACCGGATGGCCCGCCAGGGGACGACCCTCCCGTTCGCCGTCGAGGTCGACGGCCGCTTCGTCGGCCAGCTCACGGTCAGCAACATCGTGCGCGGGTCGGCGCAGTTCGCGTCGATGGGCTACTGGCTCGACCAGGCGTACGCCGGACGCGGCATCATGCCGCGCGCGGTTGCCATGGCGATCGACCACTGCTTCGGCGAGGCCGGTCTGCACCGCATCGAGATCTGCATCCGCCCCGAGAACACCAACTCGCTGCGAGTCGTCGAGAAGCTCGGCCTCCACGAGGTCGGGCTCGCGCCGCGGTTCCTGCACATCGACGGTGCGTGGCGCGACCACCGGATCTTCGCCGTCACCGCCGAGGAGTGCCCGGGCGGGATGCTGGCCCGCCTCGACCCCTGACGGGCCGCCCGGGAGGCGGGGTTGGCGAGTCGGGAGGGTGGCGCGGGAAGCTTCCGTCACGAGCGTCCGGTTTCCACCTGAGCAGGGAGACCGCCGCCGCGCCGACCAGACCACACCAGTCACACGAGTGATTTTGCGACACACCCGCGCCGCTGCAGGCCGCACCTCGGCCGCCAACTTACGCTCGGCTCCGTGGACCTCTCTGCGCTGATCTTCGTGGCCCTGGCGGTGGCCTGGGCCGTCTACCTGGTCCCCAAGGCGCTCAAGCACCACGACGACGTCGTCCGGAACCGGTCGGTCGACCGGTTTTCGCACACCATGCGGGTGCTGGCGCGGCGCGAGCCCGTCGACCGCCGCAGCACCCGGCTGGTCGTGAGCCCCGGCCGCACGCCCGCGCCGCCCGTCGTCACCACCAAGGCCCGCACCGCCGCTCCGGTCGCCGCGCGCCCCGAGCGCGAGACCGCTCGCCGGGCGGCCCGGCGTCGCCGCCGCGTCCTCGGCGTCATCCTGCTCGGCCTGGTGGCGACAGCCGGCCTGGCCGGGTTCGGGCTCGTCGCGTGGGGGTGGGTCGCGATCCCCGCGACGCTGCTGGTGGCGTGGCTGGTCGCCTGCCGGCTGATGGTCCGCCACGAGCGCAACGTCCGCTTCGACCGCACGATCGGTCACCCGGACCGACCGGAGGACGACGGGGTCGCCGTCGAGGCCGACGAGCCTGGCGACGACGCCCTCGACGACACCTCGCAGACCCCGGCCGTCACCGACCCCAGCCTCTGGGACCCCATGCCGGTCACGCTGCCCACCTACGTCACGGCGCCGGCCGCGCGGCGTACGGTCCGGACCATCGACCTCGACTCCACCGGGGTCTGGACCTCCGGCCGCTCCGAGGCCGACACCGCCCTGGCCCGCGAGGCCGAGAACGCCGAGCGGCTCCGGCGCAACCGCGGCGACGCAGCAGCGGGCCACCGGCTCCTGATTCGGACGGGCCCGTGACCGGGTGCTAGCCTCTGACACCGCTTGGGGCTGTGGCGCAGTTGGTAGCGCGTCTCGTTCGCAATGAGAAGGTCAGGGGTTCGAATCCCCTCAGCTCCACCACACCGAAACCCCGCCTCACCTGCAGATTCATGACAGGCGCGGCGGGGTTTCGTCATTCCCGGCTGCCTCGTCGTCGCTTGCGCGCACCCCCCGCGCACCCCCGACGCCAAATGGGGTGTTCAGACGGTTGAGCCCGGCCCGGTCTGCCGAGGTCCCCAGATGATGCAAGTAGATGTTCGTCGTGGCGATTGACGCGTGGCCAAGCCACGTCTGGACGGTCACCGGGTCGACGCCCCTCGCCGACCACAAGCAAGCCGCTGTGTGCCGCAGATCATGCAACCGTCGCCCAGGCGCGACCTTCGACCACGCCACCGTCCGCTTGACCGCGGTTGCGTGCAGCTGGTGGCCGGCCTTCGTGGTCAACAGCAGGTCGTCGGCACCCTTCCCGGCGGAGCACGCCTCGAGCATGGGGAGGATGCGGTTGGCGACGGGGACGCGCCGCACTTTGCCCGACTTGGTCGTCTTCGCCTCGACGCCCTCTGGAGCGGCCCGGCTGACCAACAGGGTGGGCATCGGGATCCGTACGAAGTCGCGGACCCGGACCTCGCGCAGTTCCGACCAGCGCAACCCCGTCCACGCGGCGATCAGCAACACGTCAGCCAACTTCTCGTCCCGAGTTGCGGCAGCCACATGGAGAGACTCGAGTTCGTCCTCGCCGAACGGACGCATCTCCGTCCGTATGCCTCGCCCCTTGGGCACCTGCGTGTTCGTCACCGGGTTGGCCACGATCAGTCGCGAGGAGATCGCCCACTCATAGCCGATGAGCGGACATGTTGCACGACACGAGCCCCAACCGTCGTTGGCGGGGACTCGTGTCGTGCGCGCGATATTGCCTCAGGTGAACTTCGACTTGACCTTCGAGGTCTTGGACCTATTCCTGCCGGTGATAGTCGAAGCGATGACGACCAGCACTGCCGCGACGAGGATCGCCACGATCCAGCGCACCCAGTCAACACCTGAAGTGACGTCGCCGCCGAAGGCGTCGTAGATGAACCAGCCGATAAGAACTCCACCGATTCCGCACACAATCGTGAGCCAGATCGGGATGTTGTCCTTGTCTCCGGGAGCCACGAACTTTCCAAGCAGGCCAATGATGATGCCCGCGATGATGACACCGAGGATTTCCATGCTGAGTCCTCCCTTGCAGAGCCACGGGTCGCGGTCGCGACGTGACATTTTCGTACCCCTACGGAGTATCGCGCAAACCCGTTCCGCAATGCCGCTTCACGCCGCGGGAATGCCCAGCAGACTGCTGCTCTCGACGTGCGGCACGAATCGCCCTCGCGTCAGATCCAACGTCCGCTCACTGCGCGATGGTCTACCCATCGGTGGCGGTTCTCGGCACGGTGATGGATGCCGGGGACGAAGGGGTCGCCGGTGCATCCCTGGTTCCCGTTGGGTCATCGCCGCGTCCGCAAGATCGTGGAGGTCCTGCATGAGTCATGCGAGGCCCAACGGCCCAGGACACGCCGACTGGCGACAGGGCTGAGCGCCACCAGAGCGCCGATCAGTGAGCGACCGGCAGTCGTGTCCCGAACCGTCGGGGGTGCCCACCTGCTGCGGCAACAGCAAGGAGCACACCGTCATGATCGACCACGACCCGGCACCGGTGGAACCACCGGTCGCGCCCAGACAGGCACCGACCGCGGGAGTCGACTGGGCCAGCGAGGACCATGCGGTGGCCATCGTCGACGCCCACGGGATCCAGCTAGACCGATTCACCATCACCCACACCGCCCCGGGGCTCCGGCAGCTGGTGCGCCGGCTGCATCAGGTCGGTGTCGAGGCAGTCGCGATCGAACGCCCGGACGGGCCGGTGGTCGACGCGCTGCTCGAGGCCGACCTCCAGGTCATCGTGATCGCTCCGAACCAGCTCAAGAACCTGCGTGGCCGCTACGGCTCGGCCGGCAACAAGGACGACGGGTTCGACGCGTTCGTGCTGGCCGATACCCTGCGCACCGACCGTGGCCGGCTCTGTCCACTCACACCGGACAGCGAGGCCACGGTGACGCTGCGGATGACGGTGCGTGCCCGCCAGGACCTGGTCCACGCCCGGGTCGCGATGGCCAACCAGCTCCGGGCTCACCTCCAGACCACCCTGCCCGGCGCGATCGGCCTGTTCCGCGACATCGACTCCACGATCACGCTGCGGTTCCTGACCCGGTTCCCCAGCCAGGACAAGGCCGACTGGCTCTCTCTCACCCGGCTGGGCAACTGGCTGCGCTCGATCGGCTACAACCACCTGGCCAACCTTGACCGACTCTGGGACCACCTCCAGCACGCCCCGCGCGGCACCACCGGCCCCGAAGCCGCCGCCCGGGCCGAGATCACCCTGGCGCTGGTCACTGCCCTGACCGCGCTGCGCGACCAGATCAAGGCACTCGAGGGGCAGATCGCCGACCAGCTCGCGGCTCACCCCGACGCCGCGATCTTCACCTCACTCCCGCGATCGGGCACCGTCCGCGCCGCCCGGCTGCTGGCCGAGATCGGCGACGCCCGCGGCCGGTTCCCGACCCCCGAAGCACTGGCCTGCCTGGCCGGAGCAGCACCCTCAACCCGCCAGTCCGGCAAGGTCAAGATCGTCACCTTCCGCTGGGCCGTCGACAAGCAGCTCCGCGGCGCGGTCATCGACTTCGCCGGCGACTCCCACCACGCCAACCCCTGGGCCGCCGACCTCTACCGACGCGCACGCGCCCGAGGCCACGACCACCCCCACGCCGTCCGCATCCTCGCCCGCGCCTGGCTCCACATCATCTGGCGATGCTGGCAAGACAACGTGCCCTACGACCCCGACAAACACCGCGCGCTACAACGACTCCAAGAAGCAACTGCTTGACACAGGGCTACTCATGCCGCGATGAGCGCGGTCGTGCCGATGAGCGGTCGGCCTACCGGAGGCGTGAATTCGCACTGCCCGGCTGCACCAGCTTGACCCGCTCGCAGGCTCTTGGAGCGTCGTTAGGGTCCTCTTGGCCGATGTACACAAGGGCGTCATCTCCCGGTCCACACGTGATGTTGTCCGCAACACCGTCTGCGTGCAGGACGACGCGATCATCCCCTTGACCGGCCTCGACATCGTCGACGCCCCTACCCGGCCAGATCGAGTCGCCATCGGCCTGGCCGAACAGCTGATCGTTACCTGTTTTGCCCCAGATGCGATCACGCCCTGGGCCTCCGTGAAGGGGCCGGTCGCTTCCAGCGCCACCCCAGAGACGGTCGGCGCGGCGCATACCCAGACCCCAGTCGTTCCCTGCGCCGAAGTGGAGCAGGTCATCCCCGCCCCAGCCGTTGAGGAAGTCGGGGCCGGCACCTCCGTACAGGGTGTCGACACCCGCATTTCCGTGCAGGAAGTCGTCCCCACTGAGGCCGCGGATCAGGTCGTTGCCGCCTCGGCCTTCGATCCAATCGCTGCGCGTGGTGCCGCGGATCCTGTCGTCCCCGGAGGTACCGATGATGTCTCCCCATGCGGGCGCGGCCATGGCCGCGGCAGCAGTCAAAGCCACCACTCCCAAGAGGAGATTGAACGTGCGCATGGTCAGCCCTCCCTTCGTTCACCGTGTCAATACCGACGTGCCCAACGGCATCTACGATGCGGCTCCGGAGTCGCCCGGCACATGAGTCTCCAGTCCCGATGAACCGGGAACAACTGGCAAGACCCGACGTTCGGAAGCTGCTTGATCGCGAGCCCACTCTCATGCCGCGTTGCGTGCGACTTGTGCCGAGATGAGGACGGGCGTGACTACCCGGTAGGCCTCGATTGCCCAGGGGCGAAGCGGCGTTGGAACCGGCGGGACCACTGCCCCCGACGCAGCGTCAGTCTGGGCAGGTGCCACCCGTGCGCTCGTAGATTGCCTCGGCGCCAGCCGACAGCGGCTCGACACGCGGCCCCAAAGTCTCGAGGCTGATAGTCATCATGCAGCGGCCCTGGGTCCAGTAGACCTGGCCGATCGCGTTGCCGTGCAGGTCGGGTCCAGTCCATCCGTTCGCGCCGGGGACCTCCGGAACTTCGAACCGCTTGAACCTCGCCCCAGGGATCTGGTGCCGGAGCGCCTCGTCGCTCGTCTCGTAGGCCATCCAGTCGCGTGCCCCCGCCTC
Source organism: uncultured Actinomycetota bacterium (assembly GCA_963740325.1). GTDB lineage: Bacteria > Actinomycetota > Actinomycetes > Propionibacteriales > Nocardioidaceae > Nocardioides. Next base: position 21,393 of record CAVUDQ010000005.1, on the reverse strand, counting down.
GGTCTCGAACAGCAGCACGCTGCTGACGCCGGCGCTGCTGTCGCCTTGGGCGGGCTGGTAGGTGTTTGAGATGTAACCACTACGTTGAAGCCGCTCAGCGCCGTCCTTGGACAGATCGAACGGTTCCCCCGAGTCGGTCTGCGGCGACACCATCGGTTCCAGGCTTGGGCCCTCGTCGGCTTGCAGGACGTACTGATCAAGGTTGAGCGGCGCGCCAGTCGTGGCTGCATCCGTGGTGCTCGACGGTTGATCCGATTCACCTCCGCAGCCGACGATGAGTACGCCGAGGAGTCCTGCGAGTGCAATGCAGGATGCGCGAGGCGCCATGCCTCACGATCCACCTCGGCGTGCCCCCGCAGCAAGCATCTGCGTGGACGCACCGATCTGCCGCTGTCAGTACGGCATGCAAGAGGGGACGGGTCGGCGCTCGCAAGGATCGAGCCGGCGGCTTGACAGGCGCCAGGAGACGGAGAAGTGTCATTTGTTGGCACGAACGCGCGCGCCGGGGGAATGAGGGGGACCATCGTGCGTGAAGGACGCGAGTTGTAGCGAGATCCCACGTGCAGGGGGCAACGATCGGGATCGTCTCGGTTGCTGTCGCCTGCGCTTCCTCGTTCGCGCGCGGACCCCCGGTCCGGGGATGTCCACGACGAGACCTGCCAGTCATATCGCAGCTATCGCGACCGGGTCCGGGGGCCGCATCGCAGAGAGTATCCCCGAGACCAGTTCCTCCGGTCGTGCACCGAGACCGTTGTCACCGAACCGAAACCCGGCAACGGCTCAGGAACGAACCATCAAGAACGCACTCCTTTGGAGAAGTCTCATGCACAAGAAGTTCATCGCACTGCTGGCCGCATTGCTGGCGTCCTTCGTAGTAGGGGGAGGCGTGGTGTCCTCACCGGCGCTCGCCGACAGCCCGCACTACGTCCAGGGCCCCACGGCAACCGTGGACGGCAACAGCCTGACCGTGTCGTGGAAGGCGGCCGGCCTGGGCAACACCGTGACCAGTGTCGACTTCAGCCTCACCGGCACCGTGACCACGACGTCGCAGTGCTTCACCAAGAGCGGGAACCCGGTCAACGGCGTTCCCAAGACCGAGACGATCGACGTCAACGCGACCGGCACGTTCCCCGTCCGGAACGGCCAGACCACCGGCTCGCTCACCATCGCGCCGATCTCGACGCTCCAGTGCACCGGCAACCAGCAGGTCAGGATCCTGTCCGCCAGCTTCGACCTGACGCTGACGGGTGACGATCTGCCACCGGTCCACATCACCGGCTGACCAGCACCACACATCGCATCGGTGCCCGCTCCCGGGCACCGTGGCCAGGCGGCAGGACTCGATGGAGTCCTGCCGCCTCGCGACTACTCGAAGCTCATGCTCCGCGCATACAACGCCGAGGCCGACAACCTCGTCCGCGGCCTGAAGCCATACAAGCTCGACTCCGCGGTCGACCGCCTGAACAAGGTGAGTGCGACCATCGAGCGACTCGGCAAGACCATGAGCATTCGGATCGCCTACCAGTACCACCAGCTGCGCATCAAGGAACTCGAACTGACAGCTGACTACCGCGAAATGCTCGCGCGTGAGAAGGAGCAGGAACGCGAGGAGCGCGAGCGGCTGCGGGAACAGCGCAAGCTCGAGCAGGAGATCGCCCGGGAGAAGACGTGGCTCGACAAAGAGCGTCAGCACTACTCGAACGCGCTCCAGGCGCTTCTCGACAAGGGCGACACGGATGGTGCCGAGCGGCTGCGAGTCCAGCTTGAGGACGTCGACCGTGCGATCGCTGAGGTCGACTACCGTGCCGCCAACGTTCGCGCCGGCTACGTGTACGTGATCTCCAACCTCGGGGCACTGGGTGAGCGCATGATCAAAGTGGGCATGACTCGCCGCCTGGAGCCGATGGAACGCATCAGGGAGCTCAGCGACGCCAGCGTGCCGTTCAACTTCGACGTTCACGCCCTCTTCTTCTCGGACGACGCGTACGGCATCGAGGCCCAAATGCACCAGCGCTTGGCGGACAGGCGCGTCAACCGGGTGAACATGCGCCGTGAGTTCTTCTGTGCCACGCCAGCGGAAGCGCGTGACCTGCTCAAGGAACTCACAGGTGAACTCCTCCAGTTCGAGGAAGAGCCCGAGGCGTTGGAGTACCACCAGAGCCAGCACGCGTAAGGGAGAGCGCGCAATGGTTGGCAATGTCCTGGCGCTGCCACCACGACGCACTGACAGCGGCAGATCCGGACGTTGTCGTTGACCGGGAAGCCACCCCGCGCACTTTCCAGCCGAAACGCCGGGTCGTCAGCGAAGCCGGTACAGCTGCCTCGCCCGGGCTGCGGCGAGCAGACCGACAGCGGCGGTGACCGACAGCAGGACGACTCCCCAGACGACTCCCATGAGATCAAACTGGCAGACGCGACGTTGTTGATGACGTCGTCTGCCTACGTGCCGCCGTACGAGCGCGGAGCCGCAGCGTGCGCGTGAGGCGCTTGTGTCAGGCGGTGCGGCCGAACCGCTGCCGGTCCGCGGCGACGGCTCCGCTCAAGGCGACGAACAGACCCGCGAACGCACACAGCCCGAGCATCGTGACGAGCGCGGCGCTGTTTACCCCGTACCACCAGTGCAGCAACACCGTGCCGGGGAACAACCCGAGGTACGAAGCAGTCGCGACTACGAGAGCGGCGCGCCACCTCTGAGCAAGGCGGCGACGCACGGGCCCCGGCCACGGGCCGTGTGCACGGCGGGCGGTGTACCAGGTCACGGCCAACAAGGCCCCCATCAGGGGCGGCGCCAGACCGCCCCCGGCTAGCAGCAGGCCCCCGGACAGAACCAACAGGGCTGCGCCGGCGTGTCGTAGTGCGCCGTTGCGAACCGCCACCCATGCGAACAACACAGAGAGCAAGACCGTCACCACCCCGGCGACGACCGGGTCCGGAAGGAGCGTCATTGCGGGCTCCCCGCCGAGCTGCTCGAACACCGCCGTGTCCGGCCAGGACTCGATGAAAGGTCCTTCGCCCAGGGTGGGCTGCTCCACGACCTCTCCCACACCGTGCTCGGCCGCGGCCATAGCGACGAGCAACCCAGTCACGGTCACAGTGGTGGTAGCGGCGCGGCCTTGTGCGCATGCCCCGGCAGCAACGCCGACGTCGGCGAAGCGCCGTTGCAGGTTCGGCCGCATGGGCGCACCTCCTCGACTCCGACTTCATTGTTATCGGGCGAGAACGGGTCGCGTCAGAGTCGAACGACACGGTGTTGCGTTTGGCGCTGGGGCCGGGTCAGTCACGCGCGGGGCATGCGGCGGCGGGCACGTGCCCCGTGGTATCCACTGCTCGGAGCGTTTGGACGGCTGTGGAGCTTGGGCCGTCAGCTGGGTCTGCGGTTCGCGGCCGGCCCGATGCCGGGTCGTGAATCGAAGATGCCGGCGAGGTCGTCGTGGTCGAGGCAGCCGGCGAGCGGCGGCTGGTGCGCAGCCGTGCCAACGCCGGTTGTCGCATCAGGTCGACGGGGAGGGTGGTTCCGCCGCGGAAGCGGACGATATCGCCGTCGGCCCTGAGATGTGATCTTGAGGCGACGACCTGCCTGTCGTAGCGAACGCCCTCATCTCGGCATGAGCTAACGGGTTCTGTTGCGGTCACTCAGCTCGCATCGCCTCGTCGATGTCGCGTCTCGCGGGCGTTGGCGATGACCTCGAGCTGGTGTCGGCGCATGTACCGTCGCCCGTTGGCGGCGGTCTCGTAGGGCAGCCGGTCGGACAGCATCATCAGTGGCACGTTGGACCGGGAGACCGTGGAGGCCCTTACGGGTGCGGGTCGTGATGGATGCGGTTGAGGCGAGACAGGGAGAGGGCCTCGATCTCGTCGTGATCGTAGGCCCGGCGGACGTGGCTCGGGGCGTGGCGGGGGATGCGGCCGCGGGAGGCGGCGTCGTAGACCGACTGCAGCTGCATGCCGAGGATTTCGGCGGCCTCTGTAGCGGTGATGAGCATGACCGGCACGGTAGTCGCGGTCGACGGTCAACGTCGGGCGTCATCCACAGCTCTGCGCAACTCCGCAGCGCCACCCGCTCGTTCGGAATCCGATCGAGCGAGGTCGATTTCCCGGGCCCGCGTGTCCGGGCGACGTTCGCAGACCAGTTGCCGGTGTTGTCGCGGTCCCAGGCGCGGATCTCGCCGGCGAACCAGGTGCCGTCGACCTCGACCTCGCACGCCTTGCGGTCGAAGCCGGAGTAGACGAGGTGGACCTCCCCAAGCTGCTCGTCGGTCAGGTCTCCATCGTGGCACCCGGGCAGGGACATGCGCGCAGGTCGGGGGTGAACTGGAGGCTACGCGCAGGTAGGGGTAGGCACGGCGGGCCCGCCTGACCTAGCGTTGCGGCTAGTTCATCCTGCGTCCAGGACCCCGACGCCATGTGCAGTCGAGGGGACCTATGAGCAAGCTCCGCAGGATCCGGCGAAGCCGTCCAGATCTCGCTCGGGTACGACAGGGCAGACCGCGCTCGTTACGCACGAACGTGGACTGAATCCGAGGCGGTCCAGAGTCCGGAGCGGCCTATCGGGGGAGGTGCCGCTCCGGACGATGGGCCACTGACTGTCCGCGTTGGTCTCAGCGCACGCGCTCGGCCGGGAACCGGTCGGTGCGGACATGGCCCTCGTCGGGAAACCACGTCACCAGGCAGGTCCAGCCCTGGTCATCGAGGTGGTCGCAGGATCGGAGGCGTCCGGCGCGCCACTTGTCATCGACGTTGACCTCAACGCTGGAGCGGCCGATGAAGGGCGGTTGATCGGTCACCGCGGCATCCTGCCAGACGAAGGTCGCGGAGAGGCATGGCCCGTCGGTGGCCTCAGGGAAGGGCGGGCCCCGCCGCCGGGCGTGGCGACGAGGCCCGGGTTGGGTCCGTGGTGTGCACGGCACTGCCGCACGGGGGAGGACGACAACGCCGCCCCCCGGTTGCCCTCCCGCTCGGAACGGTACTCCCGTCCGACGGCGCACGGAAGGAGTCGGTCAGCCTTCCGCGAAGTGCAAGGCGAGCCCGCGGAGCGTCTCCTGGGCGGTGACGCCGCTCTCTTCCTCGCGGAGCATCAACAGGGAGCCGCAGAGGTAGGTCAGGCTCATGACGAGCTCGACCGCGACGATGACCCTGACCTGTTCGGGACGTTCGTCGACATGGCGGCGGAGACAGTCGACCAGGAGGTCGGGTGGACCATCCGGGCGGTCCGACCACGCGGTCATCAACTCGATCGCGTCCCGGACGCGCTCCGGGGGTGTGGTGATCGACATGGCGATCTCCTTCGCCGCGAGCGGGGTCTGGGCTCGAGGGGCGGCGCACGTCACCTACCCCTGGAGTACCGATGGTCGACCCAAGCGGTCCGTGAGTCCACACCCCGGTTGGGTGATCTTCGGGCATAGGCCCCCCTGAGGCATGCAGGCGACCCCCGCTCGGCAGAGAAGGGCAACGGGGCCGACGCCGCGATCGTCCAGACGTGCCGCGGCCACAGTGCTGCGGGTGCTCGATTACGAAGACCCCCGGGCCGACGAGTGGTACCGCGCCCCGGTGCACACGGCCAGCAGCTCCCTGCTTGACCAGGCGGTCGCGAGATCCGGTCGGGACCCAAGCTGGCCCACCAGCCACCCACACACGGCGGATGATCCGGAGCCCGCGTCCGACGCTCGCTCATCGGCAAACCGCGCTCAAGGCGGCAGTTGAGTGCGTTCCTTGCGACCAGGCCCCTAGGTCGTTTCCGGGCCGAGCGGATCTGGCCCGCTGGACGTTCCAGGCTCCTTCAGCTCGATGAAGATGACATGCGTGGGCGTATCACCGGTGTTCTCACCGTGATGCTCCTGAGCAGGAAGCCAGCCGACTGTGCCCGCTGCCAGCGCCACGTCCCGCGATACGCCGCCCGAGACGAGCCGGCGCCGAAACGACGAGAGTGTGTACATAACGCTGTCCGGGTGCTGGTGCGGCGTCGTGTGGTCGCCAGGGACGTCGGTGTACTCAAGGACCCGGACCCGGTCGTTCTCGAAGACAACCTTGTAGTGCTCGGGGTTGCTGGTCGCGGGGTCGAGGCTCATGCCGTGAGAATGGCAGGTCCTCCGAGACTCCGTTGAGGTTCACCGAAGTTCAGGCCTTCGCGCAGTGAGCGGACGTTGCGTTAGCCCGCGTCGACGGCCGTGACACCTTCTCGGGCCAAGGTGCACATGCTCGGCGCTCCTCTGGCCAAGGACCGCGATGTCTCCGACACTGAGCCATGGAGACGACATCGCTTCTGAAGATCGAAACCGGTCGTGGGTTGATGCCCGCCTATACGGCGGTGCCTACGACGGATCAACCGTGGCCAGGAGTCGTCGTGATCCACGACTTCACTGGGATGAGTCACGACCTTCAAGGCCACGCCGACTGGTTGGCTGGGGAAGGGTTCCTGGCGATCGCACCGGACCTCTTCTACTGGGGCAGCCGACTGCGCTGCCTGCGCACGATCATGGGGGACCTCGGTCCGCGCCGGGGTCGGTCCTTCGACGACATCGAGGCAGCGCGGCAGTGGCTTCGAGATCACGACGGGTGCACAGGGGTCGTCGGCGTGGTCGGGTTCTGCATGGGAGGCGGGTACGCCATCGCCTTGGCTGAGGGTCACGGCTTCAGAGCTTCAGCTGTGAACTACGGCGGTTGCCCCTCAGATGCCAGGGACTGGTTGGCGCGGTCGTGCCCAGTCGTGGGGAGCTTCGGCGGTGCTGACAGGTCCCCACTGGGCGCTCGCGCAGGTCAGCGGTTGGGCGAACTGCTTACCGAATTCGCGGTGCCCCATGACGTCAAGATTTACCCGGGGGTGGGCCACGGGTTCATGGATGACCACGCACCTGATGATCAGACTCTGTTCCTGCGCTTCCTCGCCCGTATCTCCGGCACCCGGTACGACGAGGCCGCCACGGTGGATGCCCGTCGGCGCATCGTTGGGTTCTTCAACACATACCTCCGCCCAGGTGCAGCTTCGTCGGGCATGACCGTGGACAGCGGCTGATCCAGCCGAGACGACAAGGGGCAGCGCTCGTGGACTCACCGCCTGACTGGCTATCGAATCCTAGAAGTCGCTCACAGTCCGACCGCTCATCGGCAGTTGCGCGCGGACAGCGGCTCAGGACGTTTTGCCGACCCCCGCGGCGGCTCCCGGCATCACGGCCCCGGTGACCACGACCGCTGCAGAGGCAGACATGCGCCTTCTGGACCTCAGGCGGATCTCCACTGCGCCGTCTGTCGCACGAACTGCTTCAACATCAGCACATCGAAGTGATGCCAAAGGAGGCGGTATCCCTTTGCCAGAAGCGCCTGTGTCTGGATCTCGGTCAGAGCGGCACCGCCGAGTGGGATACCAGCCTTGAGAATCACGGCCTCCGCGTACTTCACCGCCTCGACCAGTTCGGGAGCGTCCAAACGGCCGGATACTCCCAGCTCGGTTGACAGATCAAACGGGGCAATGGTCAAGCAGTCGATCCCCTCGACCTGGCAGATCTGCTCGATGTTCTCGATAGCGCTACGAGTCTCGACCAGGATCGTGCAGGCCGTCATGTGCCCTCGCTGCTCCAAGTAGTCGAACAGCTCCACCCCCCATCGCGAGTGTGCGACGAAGGGACCCCATCCTCGCCTCCCCTTGGGTGGGTATCTGGTGAGAGCGACGCATTCGGCGGCGGACTCTGCCGAATTGACGAGGGGGAAGACGATCCCCTCGGCTCCCGCGTCGAGCGCCGTCTTCACCAAGGCATCATCGGAACGGGAAACCCGAACCCACGGGGAGCACGAAGTCCCGGCCGTGCTGGCAACCATCGCGTGCAGGCTCTCTGGCCCGATCGGGCCATGCTCCTGGTCGATCACCACCACGTCGGCACCCGCCGCCGCCAATGCCTGCGTGGCGACAGGCGAAGGTATGAGGTTGACGAAGCCCGCCAGAGGGTCACCGGCCTTCAAACGCTCGCCGATGCTCGCCATAGCTGCTCCTACGCGGTCCGGGTCGCTGCCCGTGGTTACGTTCAGGCTCCTCGGTCGGCTGAGTGTTGTCCATACATCAAGCAGCGCACATCGTGGGTCGCGTCGCTCGTCCGAGTCGTGCAGGCGTGTCAACGTCCTCAATTCGGCATGACCGACCGCTTCGCGGCACGAGCGGACGCACAGTGCTTGGGGCTGGGTCCGGTCAGCTGATCCGGTCCACCCAGAGACGTACGTGGTTCCTCTTGTACAGCACGCGGAGCTTGCGCGCGTCGTACCTGGGTGAGGTCACGGTGTCGAACTCGTCGTCCCTGCTCGCCCGGCCGTCGCTGGTCAAGAAGGACAGGACGGTCCCGACAGGAGGCCGGTAGGTCGGATCACGCCGGACCACCAGCTCCCCAGCAAGGTCGCGACGACCTTCCGCTCGAACCCGGCCGAGCCCGGTGTCATTCACCTGGCTCACCAACCTGCCTGTCGGGAGCTGACGGAAGTTCGCCCCAGTGATCAAGCGAGAGCCGGATGAGAGCCGCAGGCGTCCCTCGTTGCGGAACCCTCCGGACAGCTCCAGGTCGGCGCCCGAACGCAGGTCGATGGTGCCCTTCGGCCCGTTGCCCTGCGCCCTGAGGTGGCCGAAGGACGCGCCGGCACCTTTCAGGGTCAGCACCGCGTCGTTGGTCCTGATCGGCGGCATCTCCAGCCGGGCGCCGGACACGGCAGACCACTCACCCTTGCTCAGCGTGCCGTCCGTGCGCAGGGTGCTCGGCGCCAAGGTCGGAACCTCAAGAGTCCCTGAGACCGCATGCACGGCGCCTGCTACCTCGGCGCCGCTCAGAGTGGCGGTTCCCGTCGCACCGGGGTCGGACTCCAGCTCGCCGGCGACGAGAACGTCACCGGCCAGCGACGCACCGTTGGAGAGGGTTGCGGTGCCGGTGAGGGTCAGCCGGCCACCTCGATTGTGTGCGTCGCGTGGCATCGTGCTCAGCTGGCCGCGGAGCTGCGGGCTGTTCGCCAGCATGTCGCCGGCCACCTTCACCTCGCCCTCGATCACCGGCTGGTCGAGCTCGAGGGGCGGGTCACCGTCCGCGTTGGAGCCGAGGTAGAGCGCGCCCGCCGGGTCGCCGCGGAACGTGCCTGACGACGGTGCGGGGGAGGCCACGCGCGGCCCGACGTAGACGTTCCCGGTACCGCTGCGTACGGTGCCCTGATTGACGAACGGGGCAAGCACGGTGAGACCCCTGTCCCCATCTGAGCGCAGCTCTGCGTCGGGGTGGATGACCTCGAGCCCCGGGTCGGCGCCTGCGAAGGTCACAAGGCCGCCGGGCTGTGCCCGATGCACACCGTAGACATCCAGCACCGCGTCGTCCTCCAGGCTGATGTCCCCGTCCTGGGCAAGCTCACCCTCGACTCGGACCCGCGCCGAGTCCTGGAGGATCGCTCCCCCCATCTTCACGACCTCCCCTGCGGGAACGGACAGCGTGAGTGAACCGCCGATCCGGGCTCGGACCCGAGTGCCGTCGGTCACCACGAGCTCACCGGCCCCGCTGAACGAACGTTCCTCGGATTGAGGGTCGTACCAGAGCTCCGAGTCCGCCACACTGACCGTGTGACCTGCAGGCACGGTGATGTTGTCGACCCCCAACACATGGTTGAGCCGGGCGCCGGTGTGCAGCTCGGTATAGGCCACGATCATGGTGGCCCCGGGTGCCCCTGAGAAGCTCCCCGTGGAGTACTGCTCGGGCGTCGCCTTGTCGACCGCGCCCAACATGAGCAGGGCTCCGGCCAAGGAGCGGACCTCACCGTGGTTGGCAAAGCCGCCGTCGACCACAGCCGTCTCGTCTGGCGAGTTGAACGTCAGCGAGCCGGTCTCCGTGACGGTGACGAAGCCGGGATCATCCTCATCCTGCGAATCGAATGACACAATGACTGCTTCGGGCTCGAGGAGCACGTCCCCTCTCACGTCGAGCCGCGAGCCGTCCACTACATCCAGCTGTCCACCTATGCTGGCGTCCTGACGCAGGGCGACCGTCACGGCTTCCCGAAGGATCAACCGGTAGCCCGCGATCTCGTCCGTCACGGTGGTGGTCCCGGGACCGTGCAGCTCACCGAAGTCACCCACCAGGGCCGCGACGTCAAAGCTGGTGCCGACGGCCAACCGACCTCGGATCGTTACCGTGGCGCCATCGGCGTCGATCACGTCGGCCACGGCGTCGACGTCCTGCGGGACTCGCGGGCCGACCGCGGTGGAAGAGATGCAGACGTGGCTGGTGGCGCTGGGCACACCGTTCGTCCAGTTCGCCGGTTCGGACCACGACACGGATCCGGACTCGGTCGCCGGACCCACCCATGTCGTGTCAGCAGCAGCACCGTCACACGCGGTTGCCGCCTCCCCCGGGGTGGTGGCCGCGACACCGACCAGGACAGTCGAGACAGCGCACAGCAATACTCCGAGTGTGGCGCGCACGTGAGCCATCCCCCCATCAGTCCGAGAAGTTGCCGGGTCATGGTGGCACCGGGGCGCTGTCGTACGGGGCAGAACCGCGAAACTTCACACCACTCCGGGCGTCCTCGACGCCCTTCTGTGACGAGACACCTAGCGAACGGTTGGGCGCACCATCATCGACACGACCGCGCGGATCGCGGCATGTCAGTGCAGTCTCGGCTTGGTGGAGTTCAGTTTGGGGAGGTGGTCGGAACTGTTCCAGAGCGGGATGCATGCGTGCCGACCCGCTTGCTCACCCGTCGCCTGTTTGCCAAGGCGTGGAGGATCGCGGCCTCGACCCGGCGACCCGGCCGGCTACCAACACGATTCGGTGCCGATGGCCACGCCGCCCGTCGAAGGATGGCGCCTCGATGGGCCCGGACATGGGAAAGGAAGTGGCGGGCGTTGGCGGGGGAATGGGCTGGACCCTAACGGAACGGCGGCGTCGCGAACTCGCGTGTCGGCGCGGTCGTCGTGGCCAGGTCCGTGGCGAAGGTGGCCGCACTTGCCTGCTCAGTCCCGGTCACGTGTCCGACCACGGTGGCGTCAGCCAGCCCCTCCTCGAGGTCGAGGGCGAGGAGCACTAGGTCGGCGTTGGTCTCCCATCCGCCCTGGCCGGTCCCGGCGCGGATCATCGCCAGAGCGTGGGTTTCGCCCACCCAGCCGAGCAGGTCAACCTTGGCGCCATTGGGCCAGTCGCCGCCATCCATTCCCAGGAGGTGGTCCGTGCCCGGTGAGTCAAGGTCCACAAGCAGCAGGGAGTCGCCCAGGCCCTCGGGCTCCAGGAGCACTCGCCGCGCGTCGGGTGCGACGACCCCGTCAGACCACCGTTCGCCCGCGAGGAGCGCCTCTTCCTTGACGTCCTTGCCCTTCCACGTCGTCATCTGGTGACCCTCCGCCCAGGCGACGAGCCCCGAGGGGGTGACCATCAGTGACGGCCGCTGCAGCCACGTTGGGTCGTAGTCACGGAACAACGGCAGGGGACGCGGGTTCGTCTGCGGTCCGCGGTGGCTCCACGTCACCTTTGTGGCGGTGTCGAGGATCATCCCTCGGGCAGGAGCCGCCTGCGTACCTGCCCAGGCCGCGTTCGTCGTCCAAACCTCGCCGAACGCGACGTACCGGCTGTCCGGTGACCAGGTGAAGTTCCAGGTGAGTCTGCCCGTCAGCGTCGTCACCCCGGTGCCGTCAGATTGGGAGGGGTAGGTCTCGATCTCGCCAGTCGTGAGGTCGAGGATCCGGGCACCGCTCTCGATCCATCCCTCACCGGGGGACGCCAGTCCCGACTCCGGGTCGTGCTCCGGCACGGGCCCGTGCCAGGCGTAGGCGAGTTTGGTGCCGTCCGGCGACACGGCGAGAACGGGCAGGTCTCCTACGCCCTCTTCGATGGCGCTCGTGGCATACAGCTCAGCGTCGAATCCGGGGAGAGCGAGCCGGTGGTAGACGCCGTCGGCCGCGGTGATGACGAACGCGTTCGTGTCGTTGACGACCGCGACGGAGGCGCGTCCGACGGCGAGGTCCTTCTCCAACCGTAGTCCGCCGTCACCGGGGACGCCGTACACGGAGGTGGGGATACCGGGTCCGCGGTCGTCTTGATCGGCGGGCTGGGGGGCGGTGCGCAGCGCGCCTGTTCCCACACCGACCGCGACAGCGAGCACGACGATTGCGCAGGCTGCGGTGACGCCAGCGACTGCCGTCCGGCGCTTGCGGCGCCACGCGGTCTCGCGCAGTGAGTCGAGGGACGGCGGTCGGACCTGGTCGGCCAGGTCGCGGAGCGCGTTGAGGTCAGACATGGTGTGGCTCCTCCCTGTCGTCGAGCAGGTCGGCCAGGCGGGCCCGTGCACGGCTGAGTCGGGACTTCACGGTGCCTTCGGGGATCCCGAGCTCGGCGGCGATCTGGGCGGTGCCAACGTCGGCGAGGTGATGCAGCACCACCACCTCGCGTTGGCCGGGTTCGAGTTGGGACAGCGCGTCGACGATAGCCACGTGGTCGGGCCCGACATCGATGTCGGTCTGCGGCCCCGGGACCTTGGCCTGATACCGCCGCACGACGGCAGCGTGCCTCCAACCGCTTCGCAGCCGGTTGGCCGCCACGGTCCGGATCCAGGCCTCGGGGTTGTCAACGCGGGCGAGCTGGCGGCGCTTGCGGAGGGCGGTGATGAACGCCTCCTGGACGGCGTCCTCGGCGTCGGCCACGTCGCCGCAGACCGCGTACATCTGCACCACTAGCCGGCGGTACGACGCGTCGTACAGCTCGTCGAGGTCATTCGTGACGGCCACCACATTCTCCGGTTCTGATGCCAATGTCTCGCGCTATTCGCCGCGGGTGAAGGCCGCCAGTGGCACGACGAGTGCGGCCGCACCCGTGTCGGCGAGGGGTCCGCAGGGGCGGAGATCATTCATCACAGGTTCCTCCGGGTGCGAGGTGCTCCGAGGGGTGGCTTCGGGTGTTACTCACACGAAGCCCGAGCCGGTGCCTCGGTTCCCTGACCGTTCCACAAATCTGGGGCACCGCGCCCTGGGGCCCAGATCCAGAGGCATCACATGGTCCTGCTGATGGCAGTGGTCCGGGCCTACCGAAAGGGCTCACGGGTTGACTCGTGTGCGCAGATCGCGCTACCTGCACGGGTGACGATCAGATCCGGCGATTCATCCGATCATCGGCATGGCCGCACTAATCTCGGCATGAGTGTGCTTTGGGCTACTGGGATGCGAGGTAGGTGGTGAGCCTCTCCGACTCTAGCCGTCCACCTCGCGCAGAAGCCCGAGTCGTGCTTCTCCTAGACACTCGGTAGGCACCGCTCGAACGCGGCACTATTCGGTGTCGGTGAATCTGACCGATTCGACGATTCGGGTGAGCTCTGCCACCTGTGCCTCGGTGGCACCGGGCTCGTGGGAGGCCTCGACAACGATCCGCCCGCCTTCGACGTCGAGGATCCACAGCCGCTCGACGTGCCCTCGGACGGCATCGTCGGCAAGGCCAGTGTCCCTGCTGGTGAGCCAGAACGCCGGGCAGCTGGGGGCAACCGTGACCAGTTCGACGTAGAGGCCGTCGTAGCCGCCGAGAGACACGGGTGCCGGGACCGTCGCGCGGAAGCCAGGTAGGTCGGCGAGAGTGGTGGCGAGGTTGTCCACGCTCGGGCCAGGGGCCTTGAAGTCTTCGAACCTCCCGCACAAGTTGGGGTGGATCAGGATCTGCTCCCCGTTCCAGAAGCCGACCTTGAGGCGGCCGCCCGGCCCCGACGGTTCGTCGGGTGTCCGCCGGCAGGCCAAGGCACTCAGCGTGCAATCAGGTTTCGCGAGTCTGTCGAACGAGGCCACCTCGGGGGAGGTGTCAAAGGAGAAACCGCTGGGGAGGTCGACGACCGGGCGCGGGCGAAGACTGTCGACCTCGACTGCGTACGTCCCGGGGTCCAGTAGACCCCGGGGATTGTCCGACGTCAGCCGGTCCTGGATATCGCGCGCGGTCTCAGGCCGGAGTGTCGAGATGTCGGTCGGCCGGTCGACGGGTTCCTGACTTCTCGTGGTGTCGTCGGGGAGCGTCACGGCCGCGAGGGCGAGCGCCACCACGGCCGCCGCGCCCGCGACTGTCGCCATCCGACGCCGGCCCGCGGTCCGAATCCGACTGTGTACCTCGGCGACCCGGTCGGGCCGGCGGGTGTCGACAGACTCGGCGCGGTCGGCGAGGAGCAACCTCAGGTCCCGGTTGTTCACGACCCGCTCCCGTCGTCGGTGACCGGCGCCAGCGCCGAGTCGAGCCGCATCTTCGCCAGCGCCTTCGCGCACTGGCTCTTCACCGTTCCCACTGAACAGTCGAGGAGCTTGGCAGTCTCTGCTTCGGTCAGGTCCTCGTAGTAGCGAAGAACCACCACCGCTCGCTGTCGCCGTGTCAGGTGGCCGAGCGCCTCCCACAAGTCCCCACGGTCGGCCGGGGCATCCCCTCCCGACGGCAGGTCTGGGAGATCCGCGGTGGGCACCTCCCCGTTCCACCGCCTGCGCCACCAAGAGACCTGAGTCGTCAGCATTACCCGGCGGACATAGGGCTCCGGGTCCCCGTGAATGCGACTCCAGGCGAACCAGGTCTTGGTGAGCGAAGTCTGCAGCAGGTCCTCGGCCAACCCCTGGTCGCGGACCAGCAGGTACGCAGTACGCAGCAACGCGGGTGAGCGGGCGACGACGAAGGCGTCGTACTCGGCATTGTCTGCCATGCCCTCACCCCTCCGCGAGTAGCCCGACCCCTCCGTCGGCCTCACTTGTCCTACGCGTTGGGGCCACGGAAAGGTTGCTGCTGTCTCACCGTCCCACCCGCGCGGTCCGGCGACGCTGTACACCGCGTCCAAGCAACTGTGCCTGGTCAGACGCCCGGATACCCGTCTGATGAGGTTCTCAACCTTGGGGTCCCCTACGGACACGCTGACGCGATCCCGGGACGTGCGGGTTGCCACGCCGCGCGGTGGTTTGTCGGATGACCGGTCCCCGCAAGCTGGCTCTCCCTCCCGCGGACGTAATCCGCCGCGCGTTCATGCGGTTCGGTGCCGCCCTGTCATCGGCAGATCCGTGCGCTTCTGACCTCGGCGCTTCAGCGCGGTCAGCGGACCGTGGCGGCGGGTTCGTGACGACTTTCCTTGCATGGCTCAAGCGGCCTTCGGCCGCGCCGCGCTGCGCGCGGCGGGGCCCCGCGCTCCGGGCATGCGGGCTGGCGCCCGGTCCCTACGCGCACCCCACCGTGCTCGTGCGGACATGACAAGAAGGCACCCCGCCAACCAACGGAATGCCCCCACGAACAGCGGCCAGGACCAGCGGCCGGAACCCCGCTCACCGCCGAGCCGCCGACCCGATCCCGGATCGTCTGCACGACGCCGCCCGGCGTCAAGGGCGCACAGCGTCGCTCCGCGATGGCCTCCGGCCACCCTTGACCCCGGACACCGCCGAACACCCGGGCTGGTTATCGGGTCGGTGGCTCTCCCATGCCCGCCGAAACGCGCACCCCCCGCGCACCCCCGATTGGTAGCCCCGCGCCCGATTGGTAGCCCCGCGCCCGCGAGGCAATCGATGCACGAGGGGCACGCGCGCGGCTCCGCGCTCCCAAGCCTTCGCAATGAGAAGGTCAGGGGTTCGAATCCCCTCCTCCACCAGACAGGCACCGTCTCCCACCTGCGGGAACGGTGCCTTTCTCGTTCCCGAACGCCACATCACGCGTCCTTTCCGTCCGAACGTGTGCCCCATGTGTGCCCCCGCCGGTTCAGTCGCTCCAATCCGGCCTGGTCAGCGCCCGTCCCGAGGTGGTGCAAGTAGATGTTCGTCGTGGCGATTGATGCGTGTCCCATCCATGCCTGGACCGTCGCGAGATCAACGCCGCGAGCGAGCCACAGGCAGGCGGCGTATGGCGGAGGTCGTGGATTCGGCGACCGGCTGACAACGTTGACCACGACACCGTTCGCTTGACGGCCGAGGCATGCAGCCGGTGCCCGGGTCGGTCACGAACACAAGGTCATCCCCGCTGCGGTCACGGGCCATGTCGTGGACCAGTGGCAGTACACGGTCAGCCAATGGCACTGTCCGGCCGCGACCGCTCTTGGTCATCTTGACGTCGACACCCTCAGGTGCCGCGGCGCTGGACGACGAGCAGCGGCAGCGGGCACCTCCACGAAGTCCCGGACCCGCAACGCCCGCAGCTCGGACCAGCGCAGTCCGGTCCAACCCGCGACCAACAGAACGTTCGCCAGCCGCTCGTTCCGCTCCCTGGCGGAGTCCCAGAAAGCTTCGAGCTGTTCCTCACTGAGCGGATGCAGCTCGACGGCCGGCCCTCCGGCCTTCGGCACCCGCGAGCCCCTCCACCGGCCAGCGGGGCGCGTCGGCACCAGCTCGGGGTCATCGCTAAGGCTCGCGAGACCAGTTTGATCGAAGAAGCCGTCAGGAGGGCCCGCTCTCGGAGGCGCTCTCGGGCGAGTACTGCTGAGGAGCCGGTTCGCTCGTCTCGTTCGGGTCGATACCCATTTCCTCGGCGATCCGGTCCACCTTGTTCTCGAGCCGCTCCATGTCTTGTGCGTCGACCTGGAAGAGCCAGTGCTTGGCGCCCAGCAGGAGGATCGCCTGGAAGATCAGCTGGAACCACTCGCTCTGCCAGTTCTCGAACGTGCTGGCCCAGAACTGCGGCAAGTAGTCAGCCCACAGGAACGGTTCACCGTGCGTGCTCTGCTCGTTGCGGAACTCCATCAGCTGGGTAAAGAACTGGCCGAGCCATGAACCGAGGAAGAGGAGCAGCAGGAGGTAGACCGCGCCCCATCGCCGGAAGTGCTTCATCCCGTCACTCCTTCCAGAGCAGGTACCGGGTCTCGATCTTGACAGTAGATCGCCGGGGAGCGAGAGGACCGGGTCGTAGTGGGGTCGAGTCGCTCAGACCTCGGCCAGCTCCTGAGTCGGTGAACGAGCTGCGTTCGCGTGCGCCGGCCTTCAGGAATGGCCCGAGTCACCCACACGTGGAACATGGCGCTCACCTCGTGGACGGTGAGGTCGGCATCATCGCGCTTCGCTTGTTCTACCAGTTGGTTGACGGCTGGACGGAGGATGTCGCGATCGCCTGTGTAGACATAGAGGGGCGGGAGGTCCTTCAGGGTTCCGCTCATGGGGCTGACCAAGGGATCCTTAGGGCTGCGGACACCGGCCCACCAACGGCCAGCGGCGCGGAGGCCGGACTCGGCGAGCATGGGGTCCGTCGCTTCAAGGTCCTCTACGGCAGGGTCAGCGAGGGTTGCATCCAGCCACGGTGACAGCGCCACCACCGCTGCCGGCGACGTCTCGTCAACGTCGCGCAGCCGCATGGCCATCGCAAGCACCAGTGCCCCGCCGGCAGAGTCGCCCATCAGGACGATGGGTCGCTGCGAGGCCGAAGCGGACAAGTCGCGGTAGACCGCCAGCAGTTGAGGCCGAACCTCGTCGACGGTCGCTGCCGGGGCCAGCGGGTAGGCCGGTACGAACACCTCGGCCGGAGCTTTGGTCAGACTCCTGGCTTACCGCCAGTAGTCCGCCGTGAGCGGATGGACGTGCCCGCCGCCGTACACGTACAGGACGGTGGCGATGCACCTGTCCCGCCGTGGCCGGACCGTCCAGATGGTCATGCCCACCTGCTCGGTGCGGTGCACCTGTCGGAGGAGGCGAGTCATGGGCGTGGGCGAGCGGTCGCCCTTCCGCTGGAGACGCCTCGCGGTCTGGAGCGTGTGCTCTGCACCCTGGAAAGCAGAGTCGTCGCGGCGCAACCGCATCCCCCTTGCGGAACCGGGTCTCCCAGACTGAGATCGACCGACCAAGGCCCGCCCCGGCGTTACCACGGTCGAGGGTCAGCGCTTCGCCCAGCTCGAGCGTGAGAACAAAGAGCTGCGACAAGCGAATGCGATGTTGCGGACGGCGTCGGCGTATTCGCCGCGATGGAGCTCGCGCAAGTTGAAGTGGCTACAGCGGTTCGGGGTCTGGCCGGATACCTCCCCTTCCAGATGGGTACGGCCGTCCCATGAAGATGAGACTGGCCGCAGCCGCCGGAGCGGCAGTGGGCGCAGTGGCCGCCCACGACCTCGTGCAGCGCAGGCATGCCATCCTGCGCAACTTCCCAGTGATCGGCCACGCGCGTTTCTGGCTGGAGAGCATCGGTCCCGACTGCGCCAGTACATCGTGGCGGGCAACGACGAGGAGCGCCCCTTCAGCCGCGACCAGCGACGCTGGGTGTACGCCTCGGCGAAGCTGCAGAACAACTACTTCGGATTCGGGACCGACAACGACCTCGAGCACACGGACGGCAACGTGATCGTCCACCACCGCACCTTCGGACGCGCCTACCCGACCCACGGATCGGTCGGCCAGGAGGCCCGGCTTCCGTCGGCGAAAATCCTCGGCTCGTCGCGGGCCCGGCGAGGCGCCTTCCGGCCGGAGTCCGTGGTCAACGTGTCCGGCATGAGTTTCGGGTCCCTGTCCGGCAACGCCGTCGAGGCCATCAACCGCGGTGCCGCCGAGGCCGGATGCCTGCACAACACCGGTGAGGGCGCCGTCTCGTCGTACCACCGCAACGGCGCCGACCTGGTCTTCCAGATCGGCACCGCTTACTTCGGCTGCCGCGACGACGAGGGGCGGTTCAGTCTGAGCAAGCCAGGGACCTCGTGCAGAGCACCCGGGTCAGGGCGCTCGAGGTCAAGCTCAGCCAGGGTGCGAAGCCCGGGCTGGGCGGGGTGCTCCCTGGACCCAAGGTCTCCCGCGAGATCGCCCAGACCCGTGGCGTCCCCGAGGGGGTCGACTGCATCAGCCCCTCCCGGCATTCCGAGTTCCATGACGTCGACTCCATGCTCGACTTCGTGGAGCTGCTCGCTGACGAGACCGGTCTTCCCGTCGGCATCAAGTCAGCGGTCGGCGACATGGCCTTCTGGCGCGAACTCGCCACCGTGATGGAACGCGAGGACCGAGCGGTCGACTTCATCTCCATCGATGGTGGCGAAGGCGGCACCGGCGCATCTCCGCTCATCTTCACCGACGCTGTCTCCCTGCCGTTCCGGCTGGGCTTTGCCCGCGTGTACGCCGAGTTCGCCGCCCGTGGTCTCCACGAGGATGTGACATTCATCGGCGCCGGCAAGCTGGTCTCCCTGACAACGCCATCGTCGCGTTCGCGCTCGGAGCCGACATGGTCAACGTCGCGCGCGAACCCATGCTTGCGGTCGGGTGCATCCAGGCCCAGAAGTGCCACACCGGCGAGTGCCCCACCGGAGTCGCCACCCAGAACCCCTGGCTGGCCCACGGGCTGGATCCGGTCAGCAAGGCAGACCGCGTGGCCAACTACGTCAAGACGCTGCGTCGTGACCTGCTCAAGGTCGCGGAGACCTGCGGCGTCGAGCATCCCGGCCTCATCGGCCCCGATTCGGTCGAGGTGCTGGACACCCTCAGCGAGGGCACGCTCCTCGACCAGGTCTACGGCTACGAACCCGGCTGGGGCTATCCCTCCCCCGCAGACCGCGACGCGATCGCGCGCATCATGACCGCCACAGACGAGGACGAGGCCGCAACCGAAGGGCCACCCGAGACGGCGGAGGCCGGCCGGCAGGGGAGCCGAGGCCGTCGCTGACGACGGCTACAACTAGCCCACCAGGAACGACCGGCCACGCGGCTGGCCCCGAGCGCCCGACTTCCCACACACCGTCGTCGGTGCGCGCGCACTCGGTGATCTGCGGACCCACGGGTCGGACCCTTCCGGGCCACCGATGGGCGCGAATTCTCGGGTGTTAACTGTCCCGCAGCGCACCGGCCACCTGGCGGACTTGGTCTCGGAACTCGAGGCGATCCAGGTTTGGTAGGCGAACGCCCGGCCTTGGTCCATGCCGTCTCGGGGTCGATGGTGTCGCTGGATGTGTGGAGTAGAGATTGGGGCCCCCGCGTGAGCTCTCGTCGATACAGCGGAACTCCCTCTCCGGGCCGCGGCGGAGCCGGAGCAGGTCTGGATCCCGCTCCAGTTCCTCCCCGACCCGGGCGAAGCCGCCGGACGCACTCCTAGAGCATCGAGGGTCAGCGCGCATCGTCCGCGCCGTCCGGTTCTGTCGTCACCACTGTGGCGAGGGCACGTCGGTCTCACGGATCCGTTCGAGGACGAGGGCGCGCCGTGTGGCGCTGGAATCACGGGGTGAAGACCACCTTGATCATGCCGTCCTGCTTCTTCTTGAACTTCGAGTACGCCTCGGGCGCCTGCTCCAGCGGAAGCCGGTGCGTGGCGAAGGACTCGGTGCCGAGGGGATCGTCGTCGTCGACTAGCAGGGGCAGGATGTCGTCGGTCCAGGCCCGCACGTTCGCCTGGCCCATCCGCGGCGGATCTGTTTGTCGAAGAGCTGCATCATCGGCATCGGGTCGGCGGCGCCGCCGTAGACCCCGAGGACGGAGATCGTCCCTCCGCGGCGCACGCAGCCGATGGCCGAGTAGAGCACAGCGAGCCGGTCGAAGCCGGCCTTCTTCATGACCGGGCGGACAAGGGCATCCGGCAGGAAGCCCATGGCCCGGATCATTGTCTCGGCGACAGGGCTGCCGTGCGCCTCCATGCCGACCGCCTCGATCACCGAGTCTGCGCCACGGCCCGACGTACGGTCGCGCACCTCGGCGGCGAGGTCGTCGACGGCGTCGAGGTCGATCGTGTCCGCTCCCAGCGCGCCGACGCGTGCGAGACGTTCCGGGACGCGGTCCACGACGATCGCGCGGGTTGCCTTCACGCAACGCGATCCGGGTCGCCATGTCGCCGATAGAGCAGGCCACCGAGGATCAGCACGGTGCCGTCCTTGGGGGTTTCGGCGTAGCGCACGCCCTGCCACGCGGTGGGGATCACGTCGGACATGAACACGAAGCGGTCGTCGGGCGGTCCATCGGGGACCTTGACCGGGAGGAAGTCGGCGAACGGCACACGGAGGTACTCCGCCTGCCCGCCCGGGACCGCGCCGTAGAGGCTGCTGTATCCGAAGAGGCTCGCGCCGGTGCCGCTGTTTGTGATTCTGGGTGGTCTCGCACTGGCTATAGAGACCACGCTCGCACATCCAGCACTTGCCACAGCTGATGTTGAACGGCACGACGACCCGGTCGCCGACCTTCAGCTCGGTGACCTTGGTCACCGATCTCCTCGACGATCCCCATCGGCTCGTGGCCGACGATGTCGCCCGGCGTCATGAAGGGGGCCGGCCGATCGTAGAGGTGCAGGTCCGAACCGCAGAGCCCGGTCGTGGTGACCTTGATGATCGCGTCCGTGCCGTTGTGGATGACGAGGGTCGGGACCTCCTCCACCCGCATGTCCCGCGCGCCCTGCCAGGTCACTGCCTTCACGTCTGCTCTCCTGCCCTGTCTCTTCGGAGGATCAGGCGAGCCTCGACTTGAGCAGCCACTGCTTGGCCTGCTCGGCGCCCTTCTTGCTGTCGGCTTGCGCCTTGCGGAAGAACTCGGCC
>CAVUDQ010000004.1:0-937500 GCA_963740325.1 uncultured Actinomycetota bacterium | reverse complement strand
CGCGCCGTACGTCGCGGAGCACGCGCGGCAGGAACCGGACGCCTGCCCAGGACTCCCCCGCCTCCGCGGCGGTGACCCCGTCGCGTGCCCCGGTCTCGACGTAGTCCCACATCGGTGCCGGCATGGCGGCCCGGGCGCGCTCGGCCAGGTCCGCCTGCCAGGTCATGGGGTCGACCTCACCGGGCCACGACCTCGACGCCCGCGAAGTTCTTCTTGCCCCGCCGCAGCACCAGCCAGGAGCCCGCGACCAGGTCGCGCTCGGACGGGACCAGCTCGGGGTCGTCCACCCGCTCGTTGTTGAGATAGGCGCCGCCCTCGCTCACGGTCCGCCGGGCCTCCCCCTTGCTCTTCGCGAGACCCACATCGACGAGCAGGTCGACGATCGCGGGCAGCTCGCCCGAGACCGTGACCGAGCCGGCCTCGCGCAGCGCCGCCCCGAGGGTCGAGCCGTGCAGCTGGTGGAGGTCTCCCCCGCCGAAGAGGGCAGCCGCGGCGGCCTTGGCCTGGCTCGTCTCGTCCTCACCGTGGACGAGGGAGGTGACCTCGTCGGCCAGCGCCTTCTGACCGGCGCGGAGCCAGGGCTGCTCCCGGGTCTGCTCCTCCAGCGACTCGATCTCCTCGCGGGAGAGAAAGGTGAAGATGCGCAGCAGCTCGCCGACCTTGTCGTCCTCGGCGTTCAGCCAGAACTGGTGGAAGGCGTACGGCGACAGCATCTCGGGGTCGAGCCACAGCGCACCGCCCTCGGTCTTGCCGTACTTGGTGCCGTCGGCGCGGGTCAGCAGCGGTGTGGCGAAGGCGTGGGCACGCCCACCCGCCGCGCGGCGGATGAGCTCGACTCCGGCGGTGAGGTTGCCCCACTGGTCGGACCCCCCGAACTGAAGGGACACGCCGTGGTCGCGGTAGAGGTTCAGGAAGTCCCACGACTGCAGCAGCACGTAGCTGAACTCGGTGTAGCTGATGCCGTCCTCGAGGCGGCGGCTCACGACGTCGCGCGCCAGCATCCGGTTGACGGGGAAGTGCTTGCCCACGTCACGCAGGAAGTCGATCGTGGACAGGCTGGCGGTCCAGTCGTAGTTGTTGACCATGGTCGCGCCGTTCGGACCGTCGAACTCCAGGAACGGCTCGATCTGGGCCCGCACCCGGTCGACCCAGTCCTTGACCACGTCGAGCGAGTTCAGCGTGCGCTCGCCGCTCTCCCGGGGGTCGCCGATCATGCCGGTCGCGCCGCCGACCAGCGCGTACGGCCGGTGCCCGGCCAGCTGCAGCCGGCGCGCGGTGACGACCTGGACCAGGTGGCCCATGTGGAGGCTCGGCGCGGTCGGGTCGAAGCCCACGTAGAAGCCCACGCTGCCCGCGGCCAGCGCCTCGCGCAGGGCGTCGAGGTCCGTCGAGTGGGCGATCAGGCCGCGCCACTCGAGGTCGTCGAGGAGGGTGGGGTCGATGGCCAACGTCGTGCTCCCTGGGTCGGTGCTTCTCGGGGGCCAGCCTGCCGCATGGCCACCGGTCGCGCACACCTGGTGCGGACCACCGGCTTCACCCGGAGGGGTGTCGCCGAGGTGGATAGCATGCCCGGGTGATCGCAGGCAGGTACGAGCTCGACCGTGAGATCGGCCGTGGCGGGATGGGTGCGGTCTGGCTCGCACGTGACACCACGCTCGGGCGTGAGGTGGCCGTCAAGAAGCTCGGCCTGATGCCGGGTGGCGCCGCCCCCGACCGGGCCGAGCGCGAGGCCCGGCTCGCCGCGCGGCTCAACCACCCTCACGTCGTCCACGTCTTCGACCTGGTCAACGAGGACGAGGGCCAGTGGCTCGTCATGGAGTACGTCGAGGGGAAGACCCTGGCTGCCATGATCCGCACCCACGGGGCGCTCCCGCCGGAGCGGGCGTCCTCGCTGGTCGGTCAGGCAGCCGACGCGCTGGCCGCGGCCCACGAGGCCGGGATCGTCCACCGGGACGTGAAGCCGTCGAACATCCTGGTCGGCGCGGACGACGAGGTGAAGCTGTCCGACTTCGGCATCGCCCGGGCCGAGGCCGACCCGTCACTCACCCAGACCGGGCTGGTCACGGGCTCGCCGGCGTACCTCTCGCCGGAGGTCGCCAGCGGCCACATGGCGACCGGCGCCAGCGACGTCTGGTCGCTCGGCGCCACGCTCTATCACGCTCTGTCGGGCCAGCCGCCCTACGAGGTCGGCGAGAACCTGATGGGTGCGCTGTTCCGGATCGTGCACGAGGACCCGCCGCGCCTCCCCGACGCCGGGTGGCTGGCCCCCCTGCTCGAGGCGACGATGACCAAGGAGCCCGACGACCGCTGGTCGATGGACCAGGTGCGCGACTTCCTGCACACCCACGGTCGTAGCGGGGGCACCGCCGCGATCACCGGAGCCACCCAGGTGATGGCGGCCGCTCCGGTGGCGCTCCCCCCGGAGCCTGCTCCGGCCACGGAGCCCGCGCCGGCGGCCACCGAGACCGAGCCGGCGGCACCCGCTCCCGCGCCGGAACCCCGTCGACGGCGCACCTGGCTGCCGCTCGCCATCGCCGCAGCGCTCGTCGTCGTCCTGGGCATCGTGGCGTGGGCAATGTTGAGCGGTGACGACGGCACCGCTCCCACCATCGACCGCCCCGACGCCAGCGGGAGCGCAGGCGGTGGCGGTGGCGGTGGCGGTGGCGGTGGCGGTGGAGCGTCCGACGACACCTCGTCCCCGGCGCCGGAGGGCCCCACCGCCAAGGGGATCGAGGGGTTCATCACCGACTACCTGGCGACCGCACCCAGCTCCCCGGAGTCCAGCTTCCAGATGCTCACGCCGGGGTTCCAGCGGGCCAGCGGCGGGCTGAGCGGCTACACGGGGTTCTGGTCCACGATCGCGTCGGCCGAGCCCGTCGACATCCAGGCCGACCCCGACAACCTCACGGTCCAGTACACCGTCGACTACACCCGGGACGACGGCTCGACCGCGAGCGACACGGTTGTTCTGCAACTGCAATACGCGGACGGGCAATACCTGATCGCCGCGGAGGCCTGAGCGGGTTAGCCTGCCCCGCGTGCGACTCACTCCTGGCCGCAGCGTCGTCCTCGCTCTCGGGGTGACGGCCCTCTCCGTGATCCTGCTCTACCTCGTGTCGACCTTCGGCTTCGCCGCGTGGAGCCAGTCGCAGACGCCCCGGGAGTCCGGCGTGGGTGCCCTGCCCGTGACGGTCGAGAACGCGCCGCCGAGCGTCGGCACGACGGAGCAGTACGGACCGCTCGGCTCGGTCTCGATGGTGTTCGCCGGCACCCGGGTCGAGGACGGTCTGCTCGGTGAGGTCGAGCAGCCCTGGCTGGCCGTCGCCGCGCACGGCGGCGACTACCGGGCCCTCAGCGCCCCCGACCTGCCCAGCGCGCAGGTCGGGGCGGTCGCGATCAGCCCGGAGGGTGACCGGCTCGCCTGGGCCACCGGCAGGGGCGTGGTGGTCTACGACACGCACACCGACGAGTCGCGCACCCTCCCGCTCGACGGGGCGACCCGGGTGGGGGCGTTCTCCCCCGACAGCTCCATGCTCTCCGTCGACGCGGGCGGGCTGGCCGTGCTCGACCTCGAGAGCGGCGAGGTGGTCGCCGAGGCCGACGGCACCGAGCCGAACCTCGTGCAGTACTCGGCGTGGCGCGCCGACTCCAGCGCCGTCGACCACGTGGCCGGCGCAGACCTGGTCACCCTGCCCGCGGACGGCTCCGGCCCGACGACGCAGCCGTCCCCCGTCGACGAGGGGGTCCCCCTGGCGTGGTCGCCGTCCGGGGAACAATTGGTCGCGCTGCAGCCCGACGGCGACGGTGTGCCGAGCCTGGTGGCCGCCCCTGCCTCCGGCGACGGCGAGCTCGGGGAGCCGCGGACCGTCGACACGTCCGGTGTCGCGCTCGAGGGGATGCTGGGCTTCAGCGGAGACGACTCCGTCGCGGTGACCGCCTACCTGCTCGAGTCGGGCAGCGTGCAGCGGGTCCTGGACATCCAGCTCGACGGTGGCTCACCTGTCGACGTGACGGCCTTGCCTTCGCCCGGCGAGAACTGGCGGAGCAGCACGACGCTCGCGGTGTCCGACCAGGCGCTCCGGTCCGGCAGCATCGACTCAGGAAGCCGGGTCTGGCCCTGGAGCTACCTGTCGCGACTGATCGCCTCCGTGCTGATCGGCGTGTTCTTCTTGGGGCTGTGGCTGACCCGGCGGCGGCGTCACCGGCGACGGCTGCTGCGCCGCTGAGCTGCGCTCCCGGTTTCGGCGCAGGGGGGTGAGCCGCCCGCCGCCGTACGTCTGCCAGACTGCCGGGGCCGGCCACAGGGGCCGGGGAAGGATGTGGAGACCCTCCATGAACACTCGCACCATCGCCATCGCGGCGCTCGTGATCGCCGTCATCGTTCTGCTCATCTTCCTGCTCTGAGCCACGGCCGCGCCCGGCGTACGACGTCGGGCGCGGCCCGCGGGGCCGGTCCGGTGCTTGACCCGGAGCCGCCGGGGGATCACGCTGGCGCACGAGCCCCGGTACGTCGGGGCCACGAGGAGAGGACCACCCATGGGGCGGCTACTCAGCATCATCGTCGTCGTCTGGCTGCTGATCGGCGTGCTGGCGTCCTGGCAGCGGGGCTACTTCGGCGACGACGAGGACGTCAGCTGCAAGGAGTTCAGCGACACCGCGCTGACCGTCGTCGCCGGTCCCCTCAACTACGTCGGGGTCAACCCGAAGGTGAAGTGCAAGACCCCGCAGCCCTCGAGCTGAGACCGCGCTCGTACGGTCCCCAACGTGTGAAGCGTCCGCGTGGCTAGGTTCGAGACATGGACCTGTACGACGTGATGCGCACGACGGCTGCGGTGCGGGAGTTCACCGACGACCCGTTGTCCGACGACGTCCTCCACACCATCCTCGACCACGCGCGGTTCGCGCCGAGCGGGGGCAACCGCCAGGGCACGCGGATCGTGGTGGTCCGCGACTCCGCGACCCGGGCCCGACTGGTCGAGATCACCGAGCCGGGTGCCCGGCGCTACCACGCCCAGCGGGCTGCGGGCGAGACGCCGTGGAGCGCCTACGAGCCGAGCCGGGTCACCGACGCGCAGGTGGCGGAGACCGCGGTTCCCTCGTCGGTGACCGAGCCGCTGCGCCGTGCCGCAGTCGTCCTCGTCGTCTGCGTCGACCTGCGTGCCGTGGCAGCGCTGGACAAGGAGCTCGACAGGGTGGGGATCGTGGGTGGCGCGTCGGTCTACCCGCTGGTGTGGAACATCCTCCTGGCCGCACGGAACGAGGGGTTCGGAGGGACCATCACGACGATGGCGATCGCCGAGGAGCCAGCCCTCAAGGAGCTGCTCGGCGTTCCCGAGCCGTTCGCCGTTGCGGCCGTCGTGCCGCTGGGCAAGCCGGTCAAGCAGCTGACGCGGCTGACCAGGGCCGCCGTCGACGAGCTGACCCACCTCGAGCACTGGGACGGCGGTCCGCTGCAGGTGTAGCCTGAAGTTGAAGACGCAACGACGACTCGCCGGCGCGCGGCGTACTTGGTCGGCCCGGTCGCAGCCTGCGCCGGAACCGGGTTCGGCTCCTCAGCACTCCCCTCTCACGGAGGTTGGGCATGGGCACCTGGAACGCCATGACCCCCAACGGCAAGGACACGATCCTGAGGGTCGTGCGACAGGAAGCAGCGCTGTTCTTCGACCTCGTCGACAGCGACGAGGCGTGGCAGGCCCCCACCGGCGCCGGCCACTGGCAGGTGCGCGATCTCGTCGGTCACCTGGTGGACACCACGGAGGCCTACTTCGTCTCGTTCGACGCCGCCCGCCACCAGACGGAGGTGGAGCCCGCATACGGCCTGCCAGGCATGGCGGCACGGTGCGACGAGCGGGCACAGGCGTTCCGGTCCGTCCCCCGGACGGAGCTGGTCGCGCGGGCCCGCGCCGACTTCGACACGATGATGAAGACGTTCGACGCGTTGACCGACGACGACTGGACCGACCTGCTGGTCCCGCACTTCTACATGGGTCCGCTGCCGTCGTTCTTCTACCCGGCCTTCCAGCTGATGGATTATGGCGTCCACTCGTGGGACGTCCGTCAGGGCACCGGCCGGGCCCACGGCCTGTCGGGAGAGGCGGCCGACCTGCTCGTGCCCTTCATGTACGTGCTGTGGCAGTACACCACCAACCCGGTCGGACCCGACGACGCCTGCGAGATCGGCGTTCGCATCACCTCCGGGCCGAACGCCGGAGACACCCGGGTGTCGCTGACCGAGGAGGGCTTCGCGTACGCCGCGGGGGACACCGACGGGGTCACGGTCCTCGAGTTCGACCCGGGGAGCTTCGTGCTGACGGCGTTCGGGCGGAGCAACGCGGGCACGATCAGGGGTGACCGCGCGGTCGCCGACCGCTTCTTGAACGTCTTCTTCAGGATCTGAGGGCCCATGACCGAGATCGACCTCGACGCCATCGACGCCGAGCGGGACCGACTCCGCGACACCTACCTCATGCCACCGGGGCGGCGGCCGGCCTCCTCGGCCCGCGGGCTCCACCACTTCGCCGTGGTCGCGCGCGACGTCGAGGAGACGATCCGCTTCTACCAGGACCTGTTGGAGTTCCCGCTGACGGAGATCTTCGAGAACCGCGACTACCAGGGCTCGAACCACTTCTTCTTCGACATCGGCAACGACAACCTGCTCGCGTTCTTCGACTTCCCCGGGCTGGACGTCGGTGAGTACGCCGAGGTCCTGGGCGGCCTGCACCACATCGCGATCTCGGTCGAGCCGGCCAAGTGGGAGCGACTGATGCACAAGCTCGACGACGCCGGCGTCGACTACCTGCGCGAGAGCGGCACCTCGATCTACTTCCGGGACCCCAACGGCGCCCGGCTGGAGCTGATCGCCGACCCGCTCGGCGAGATGTACGGCACCAAGGTGCGGTGAGCCCGGACCCGCACGGGCCGACCGCGGGGTTGCTCGCGGGCCCGCGCCTCACCCGGTGGACCGGTCGGGCAGCGTGAGGCATATCCTCGTGCCGCCGCGGGGGCTGTCCTCGATCCAGATGCGGCCGCCGTGGCGCTCGACGATCTTCGCGCACACCGCCAGGCCGATGCCCGTCCCGGCGTACTCGTGGTAGCTGACCAGGCGCTCGAACATCGTGAAGGCGCGCTCGCGATCCGCGGGATCGATGCCGATGCCGTTGTCGTCGACGGTGACCTGCCACGCGCCCGGTCCCCGGGCGCTGTGGACGTGGATCTCCGGCCGCACGCCGCCGGCGACGTAGGTGAGGGCGTTGCCGATCAGGTTCTGGAGCAGCTGGCCCATCTGGAGGCGGTCCGCACGCACCGTCGGCAACGGATCGACCCGGATCTCGGCCTGTGTGTCGGAGGCCTCCTGCTCGAAGAGCTCCAGGACCTCGCGCACGACCTCGCCGAGGTCGACCTTCTCGAACGGATGGGCCGCGCTGGTCAGCCGACTGTAGGCCAGCAGGTCGTGGATGAGGGTGCCCATGCGCTCGCACCCGGCCACGATCCTGGCGACGTAGTCGGGCGCGTTCGGATCCTCCAACCCGTCGATCTGCAACAGCTCTGCGAACCCGTAGATCTTCTGCAGCGGCTGCGCGAGGTCGTGCGACGCGACGGAGGCGAAGTTCGCCAGCTCGGAGTTCGAGCGACGCAGCTCCTCGTGCGTCGCGGCGAGTGCCCGCTCCGCCTCATTCCTCGCGGTGTCGTCCAGCACCGAGATCACCGCACCGACGGGCTCTCCCCGGGGCCCGAGCACCGGGCGGCCGCTCATCCGGACGTAGGTGCCGGCGTCGGCGTCGTCCTCGTCGGCGACGAAGAGGCTCACGTCGTCGAAGGGCACCCCCGTGCAGGCGGCGCGCACGGGCAGGTCCGCCCCTTCGACCGGCTCGTTCGTCTCGGCCCAGCGCAGTCGGCGCGAGGTGCCGGCGGCCTCCTCCAGGAGAGCGCCGCCCAGCAGCCGGTCGGCGACGGGGTTGGCGATGACGAGACGGGCGGAGGCGTCGAGCAGGACGGTTCCCACGGCCGTGGAGGTGACGGCGGCCTCGAGCAGGTCCGTCGTGCGCGCCGGCCCCGCGTCCACCTGCGTCGCGTGTCCCGCCGCCGACCAGGACGACTCCGCACCGGCCGGCGTCCACGCGAGGACCACCTCGCCGTCAGCGGTGTGTCGAGGAGGTACGTCGAGCTCGGCGACCGCGTCGTCCCGGACCCGCGACCCGACCGTCCAGCCGGTCAGCGCCCGGGCGGCCCGGTTGGCCTGCGCGACCACCCAGGCGGACTCGGTCGCCCCGTCCGGGGTCGAGCGCAGGACCGCCACCGGCTTGCCGATCGCATCGAGCACCCCAGCCTGACGGCCGACGGTGTCGTCCAGGGCTTCGCGCAGCCAGCGCTCCTCGGAGACGTCGGTGGCCACGACGACCGCCCCCGTCGGGGCGGCACCCCCGGTACCCCGGACCGGGCGCACGTCGACCGAGATCCAGGCAGGACGTCCCCCCGCCCTGTCCAGCCGGAGCACGCGACCGGACTCGGGGCGGCCGAAGGCGAGCGCCACGCTCAACGGGTTCTCGCGACCGCTGACCTCCGCGCGTGTGCGCGCCAGGAGATCGATGAGCGAGGAGCCGACCAGCCGGCTGGTGGGCGTGTCGAGCACCACCGTCGCCGCGAAGTTCGCCGAGAGCACGCGACCGTCGGCGTCGACGACGAGGACACCCGCGTCGAGCGCGTCGAGCAGCAGATCGTGGATCGAGGGCAGTGCGCCTCCCGGAGCGTGGTCCGCGCGAGAGCCGGCGTCGGCACCGGGTGGGGCATCGGCGCGTGCCGGGAGGATCCCGTCCAGCAGGGCGAGCAGGTGGGCGCTGCTGGCGACCTTCTCGACGTACACGTCGGCCCCGGCATCGATCGCCCTCTGGGCCATTCGCTCCGCGCTGAACGCGGACCGGACCACGATGCGGGTCTCCGGGAGCAGCCGACGGATCTCGGCCGCCGCCTCCAGTCCGTCCATCCGGGGCATGGCGAGGTCGAGGACCGCCACGTCCGGCCGGAGCCGTCGGGCCGCGTCGAGGGCAGCGACGCCGTCGGCGGCCTCCGCCACCACGTCGAAGGGCCCGTGCCGTTCGAGCCACTGCCTGAGCAGCGTGCGTACGTCGACGTCGTCGTCGGCGATCAGGACCCGGGTCCTCGTCGGGGGACCGGGGGGCACCTCCTGCCACGCAGTCATCGTCATGCCCCCGTTCGACGTCAGAGTTCGGGGCCCGGGCCCGGGATACTGATGGGGTCGCCGAGCACCACCCCGTCGCAGGTGATCTCGAACTCGTAGACCCCCGCGTCGTGGCGCGTGCCGCGCGACTTGATGACGGTCAGCGCCCGCTTCAGGGCGGCGCCGTCGAGGACGTACTGCAGCAGCACGACGTTGTCGGCGAGGTGGGAGAGGGACTCGGTCCCCAGGCGCCGCACGTGGAGCAGATCGCCCAGCTCCATCGTGAACATCACGCTCACGCCCGCCCGGGTGCAGCGCTGGACGAAGGAGTAGGCGAACTCACGAAACCGCAACCGGTCCGCAGTCACGAACTCGAGGTCGCCGATGCTGTCGACGAGCACTCGACGGATCCCGAGCGCGTCGAGCCGCTCGAGCAGGACGCTCATCCACTCGTCGATGTAGAGGTCGACGGCGGAGCGGTAGAACAGGTGCACGCCGTTCTCGTCCAGGCTCCAGCCGAAGCCGGCCAGGACGTGTGCGAGCTGGCTGGGGTTCTCCTGGAACGACGCGATCAGGACCTGTTCGCCCGCGGCGGCCCCCGCGAAGATCCAGTGCATGCCCATCAGGGTCTTGCCCACACCGGAGGGACCTGCGACCAGCGTGGCGGATCCTGCGAGGAAGCCCTCGTCGGTGAGCATGTCGATCGCGTCGATGCCCGACGACACCCGCGTGCTGCCTGTCGGGTAGGCACTGGGGTCGCCCGGGTCGGCCAGCCGGGGGAAGACGTCGACGCCGTGCCCCGTGAGCCGGCAGGCGTGCTTGCCGGACAGGAAGTCGGAGCCCCGGAGCTTGAGCACCTGGAGGAAGCGGAACTCGCGCACCCCGCGGTCCTCGCGCGAGAGGGACACGATCGAGTCCGCGACCGCGAACTCCGGCTCGCGGGCCAGGTCGTCGGGGGTGTACTCCCCCACCCAGAACGCGGACACCGGGAACGCGGTCAGGCAGTCGGCCAGCGCGCTCAGGAACGTGCGGAACTGCTGTGCGTCGGAGTACGCCGCGAGCGCCCGGAAGGAGTCGATCACGATCACGCGGGGCCGGCGAGTCTTGATGTCATCGGCGACGCGCTCGATCACCGCGTCCAGCCCGCCTGCGAGGATCACCGGTCCCAGGGGCTCGTAGAAGACGCGGCGTCCCACGGCCTTGGCGTCGAAGATGCTCAGCGACTGGCCGTAGCGCAGGAGCTTGTCGTGCGGCTCGGACAGGGTCGAGTAGTAGAGGGCGGGCCGGTCCTCGGTGGCGTTGTGGAAGACGTACTGGTCGGCGAGGATCGTCTTGCCGCTCCCCGGCGGCCCGATGACCAGGTTGATCGCGCCGGCGGGCAGGCCGCCTCTGAGGATGCTGTCCAGATGTCCGCTGCCGCTGCTGAGCCGCTCCAGGTCACGTGGCGGCATCCGGTTCCCCGTCCTGTGCGTGCAGGAACGCGCTGGCTCCCAGCAGGTCCTTGATCGTCGAGATCAGCGCGAAGGGGTCCAGCGGTTTGAGCAGGAATGCCTCCGCGCCCGCGGCCAGGGCCTGGTCGCGGCTGTCGAGGCTGGAGATCGCCACCACCGCGGTCCCGGACTGCTCGTGCAGCCTCCGGCACAGGTCGAGACCGGCGTGGCCCGACAACGTCAGCTCCACCACCGCCACGTCCGGACGCAGCGCCAGCGCGCCCGCCTCGGCTTCCTGGGCGCTTCCGCAGACCTCGACGTGGTACCCCTCGGTGCGGAGGAAGTACTCCTCCAGGTCGGCCGCTCGCGGGTCACGCTCGGCCAGCAGCACCAGGATCTCCGGTCCGCCCTCCTCCTCAGGCGTGTGCGTCAGGGCGGCCGTGTCTCCCGCGCCCGCACCCGGCTCGCGCCCGAAGGCCAGCTCGTGGACGATCCAGCGCAGTCGCTCGACGTCGTCGCGCGTGTACAACAGCTGTCCGCCAGGGCTACGGCTCGGCGTCGGAAGTCCGTAGCGCTCCTCCCACGCGTGGATCGTGTCCGCCGACTCGCCGAGGATCCGCTCTACGGCCGCGACCGCGTAGATGGCCCTCCCCTCCACCATGTGGTGACTCTACGGGTCCGGGATCACCCCCGTCGATGCCCGCTCTGCGGTCCGACCCGACGAAGCGCAAGGGCCCTGGCTCAGACGGTTCCGGGAGAGGCAGAACGGCGGCCTGCGAAGACGCACCTGACCTCTGACCTGCGTTTTTCCTGGGTGGGGCGGGCAGGGCTCGAACCGCGGCCCCAGGGCCATGAGGGCGCTCCCTGGGGGTCTCCGACACGCTCAGCTCGGCCGAGTCACGCCTGGCCGCGGGGGTTCGTTGACGGCTGGTCGCCGTTTCGAGTGGTTCTCGACGCTCGTCCGGCTGTGCGGACTGCCCGCTGAAAGCCGCCCGCTGTCACCGCGGCCTCGACAGCCAGCCCGGGACGCCGGTCCACGGGTCAAGGCTCGAGCCTGCCCGATCGCACAGCGAAGCGCTGTGAGCGGATCGCGGCACAGACCTGCGTCGCCGAGGACGGTGGGTCTGTCAGCCCGATGGGCCACGCAGCAGCGGAACGGTTGGTCAGGGAGCTGCTTCCAGCTCCCGCAGCCCCATCCCGGTGGCCGTTCGCATGGCCTTGAGCCGGTCGGTCAGGGCTGTGGTATCGGTGTCTCGCGCTGTTGAGCGCAACTGGTGGGGATCGATGGTCACGTCGTAGAGCTCCTGCTCACCGACCTGGTGATGGTCGATGAACGAGATGCTTCCTTCCCGGAGCATCGCCCAGCCCTCCGCCGGGTGCTCCACCAGCAGCCGCCGGCGCCACCCCGACCAGTCGCCGCTTCTCAACGGTTCCAGCATCGATCGGCCATCGATCGCGCGCCCGGCGTCGGGGTTCGCGCCTGCCATGGCGAGTGTGGTGGGCATCAGGTCCACCTGGGAGACCAGCGCAGAGCGCTTCCCGGACGACACGCCGGGACCTTTGACGACAAACGGAATGCCCGCGGACTCCTCGTACGCCTTCCCTTTCCCGTCGATCCGATGCTCACCGAGCATGTAGCCGTTGTCGGAGACGAAGAAGACGAATGTCCGGCGGAGCTGGTTCGTGGCGGCGAGGGTATCGAGTATCTGCTCGATCTGGTCGTCGGTGTCTTGCAGCTCCTCGAGCTTTCTTTCCCATTCCGCGCGCATCTCGCTCCTGCGTTGAAACGGCAGCTCGTGCATGTGGCTGGGCTTGTCCGACATGTCCTCCTCGTTGAAGGCTGGAGGGTCCCACTGCACCCCGTCAAAGTCGTGTGCATGCGCTGGGCTGGGCCCGAACTTGTCACCTTTGTGCGGATTGCGTGGAGCGAACACCGCGAACCACGGCGATCCCGCCCGAGTCTCGATGAAATCCCGACACTGGGCGGCGGAGAACCGGTCGACGTGCTCGACGGTCTTCATGACCCCGTCCACACAGAAGGCATGATCGGTCACCCGGTTTACCCACCGATCCCAGCCCGGGGCAATGTAGGCCTGGTCGTCCTCCATTCCGTTCATGTACTTGCCGAAGTACCCCGTGTCGTATCCCGCAGCCTTCATCCGGGTCGCCACCGTGTCCTTGTCGTGGCCTCCGTCGACGAATGGTCGATGGGTGTCGTTGCTCAAGCATCCATGGTTGTGCGGGTACAGCCCGGACAGCATCGAGGCCCTGGCTGGGCCACACAGCGGGACCGCGGAGTAACCACTCTTGAATCGAATGCCCGTCCCGACCAGCCGCTTCCTCACCCGCGGCATGTGCCGAAGGGTGGATCGCATCTGGTCGTCGGTGATGATCCACACCACGTTGGGACGACGCGTGCTCGCCTTCACCGCGGTGGCACGGCCAGGAACCGCCATCGCCGCCAGCCCCGCAGCGCTGCCCAACAGCATCCGTCGCGTCGATAGTCTCCCGAGAACCATCCCTCACCCCTGTGTGCGTCGTCTCCAGGTCCAGCCGAGGCGCACATGGTCGCACTCCCAGTCGTCGATTCGGGCGAATCCGTCCGGGCGCGCCTGCGGGACCCGCCGGGTCGGAACACAGGACACGACGGCTCGTCGGCATGACACGGCGGATCCAAGCTCCGACGGAGTCGTCCGCATCTACGCTCCCGTTGGGTTGCGAGCGTTTCGCGGCCCTCAGCTTCAATCGTGGATCTGCAGATGCCCCATGGCGGTCAGCGACAGTGAGGACCCTGCCTGCTGATCGTGGCCAAGCGCGACCTTCGCTGCCGCTACCGCAACGACTCGGCTAAGGTCTTGGCCAGCAGCCCTCATCCTTCTGCTCTGTCCCGGCCCCCGACAGCGAGGGTCCATTCTGGCGCAACGGACAGGACTGAGCTCGTGAGGATCCCGCCGCAGCCGATCGAAGTTCAACACGACGACACGTGGTACCCAGGGACGCTGCACTCCTGGGACGTTGACGACCAGGGCAACGCCTCCGGGATAGCCAGCTTCACTGACGAACGCAGCGAGGTCTGCGTCGGTCGTTTCCCCGAGGAGCGGATCCGCCACACCGCCTCGACCCCCCAGACTGGGCGGCGCTGAGCCCGTCCCATCGCAGACGACCTTCCACGTCTCATGCGCCGCATCTCCTCATGTCGAGAGCGAGGTCGTGTTGATGTCGCAGAACCTGGTGTTCACCTCGGCGCGGGGAGCGTCACTGCGCAACCACAACGTCCGCAGCCGGGTGTTGGCGCCCGCGGCCACCGCGATCGGCGTACCGCAGCTGACGTCGCCCCACCTCGGGCACACCGTGGCGAGCTTGGCAGGCTCTCGACGTGTACGCCGTCCCGTTCGGCGACGATCTGGACGCCGTCGCGGACCGTCTCGATGTGCCGCTCGACCCCGCGACGCACATGGCTCTGACCTGCGCCCTTGATTCGTAGGGCGGGCGGGGCTCGAACCCGCGACCCAAGGATGTTGAGGGAGCTCCGAGGGGATCTGCGCCACGCTCAGATCGGTCTGATCACGCGTGATCTCGGGGTGTTCGTCGACGGCTGTGATCGCCGATTTCGAGTGGTTCTCGACGCTCCTGCGGACTGTTTGCGGACTGCACGCTGACAGCAGACTGGTGTGGCCCCGTCCCCGATGGCCAGCCAGCCCGGGACGCCGGTCGACGGGTCAAGGCTCGAGCTTGCTCGATCGCGTAGCGACGCGAATGCGGCCTTGACGCGTTGGCCGGGTGTCCGGATCTTCGACCTGGCGGGGACGGGGCTTCGCCATGCCCTCCCCCAGCTCGGTCGCGGCGAGGACGGCGCGCCAGCGCCGCCGGCAGTCGTGACCTGCCGGCGGAGCCGGCTGTTGAACCAGTGAAGAAGCTCGTAACCGATACCCTGAGACTGTGTCTGAGGCTGCCGTTCGCGCTGCTGGGCCGCTTCGCGGTCCGGTGGGTCGGCGCGTCTCGGCACATCGCTCGGAGCTGCTCAAGGCGCTGGATCGTCATGGCGTACGGAACGCCCGGGTGTTCGGCAGCGTCGCTCGCGGTGACGACCGAGACGACAGTGATGTCGACTTGCTCGTCGAGCTGCCTGAGAACACGGGCTTGCTGACCATCGCCCGGATCGAGGCGGAACTCGAGGCGATCCTTGGAACGACCGTCGACCTGGTGTCGGCTGGCGGCCTGAAGCCCGCTGTACGTTCTCGAGTCGAGCCGGAACTGATCGCCCTGTGAGCCGCTTTGACGGCGACCGCCTCGACGACATCAACGCGGCGATCGACGCCATCCGGTCTCATCTCCGCCGGGGCGGCCTCGAGGATGATCTCGTCCTGGACGCGGTCCGCGTGCGGCTGATCGAGATTGGCGAAGCCGTGAAGGCGCTCAGTCCTGACCTCACGGGCACGGAGCCGGAGATCCCGTGGCGTCAGATCGCGCGTATGCGGGACCATCTGGCGCATCGGTACTTCGCCACCGAGGTGGTAGTCATCCGCAGCACTGTCAACGACGACCTCGGCGAACTCGCAGCCTCGGTTGAGCGTTTGAGGCGACGGCTGGAGGGCTGACGGCACCGCGCCCCGGCGCCGTGAACTGGTCCGCGCGATCTCCGGGACCCGATGGGGCGACAGGATCGCGGCAGATCCGGGCGTGGCGTGTGCGGTGCGGCCTAGCCTGTCTGCATGCGCCACTTCGACGACGAGGACCTCACCGGCGCAGAGTTCCGCGAATGCGACCTGAGTCGAGCGCGGATGGTCGGCGTGGTCATGCAGGACGCCGAGATCGACGGCCTGGTCACCAATCTCGTGGTCAACGGGGTCGAGGTGATGCCGTACGTCGAAGCGGAGCTCGACCGCCGCCACCCGGTACGGCTGCTGATCCGCTCCGATCGGCCGGCCGACCTGCGAGAGGCCTGGCGGCAACTGCGCGACGATTGGGCGACGACCACCGAGCGAGTCCGGTCCATGCCCGAGAACAGCGAACATGACGGCGTCGACGGCGAGTGGTCGATGGTCGAAACCCTGCGTCACCTTGTCTTCGTGCACGACTCTTGGTTCCGACGCTGCGTGCTCGGGTTCACCGAGCCGTTCACGGCCATGGGACTGGGTCCAGCGTTCGTCATGAACCAGGAGGAGAGCGGGCTCGATCCGTCCGCCCAACCGAGCCTCGACGAGGTGCTCGCCGTACGAATCCGGCAGGCTTCGGAGATCGAGACATGGCTGGCCGAGGTCACGCCTGATCAGCTCGCGCAGACCGCGCCGGTGCCCGACGACGACAGATGGCCGCCGTACGCCAAGGGGCGGACAGTGCGGCAATGCCTCGGCACCGTGCTCGACGAGGAATGGGCTCACCACGGGTTCTGCACACGTGACCTGGACAAGCTGTCGCGTCAGGATTCATGAGGGAACTCTGTGCCTGTGCTTGTCTTACTTTCGGCCCGTCGCGCTCATGCGTGTGCCCTTGGCTTGTGCTCATCGATCTGGACACCACTGAACTCGTGACGGGTAGGTCACGACTGGCAGTTCCGGTCGAACCGCAGCACACCTGCCGCCGTGATCACCCAGTCATTGCACCTTGAGTGACAGTCCTCATCGGGAAGCGCGAATCCTTGAACGCGCGGTTCTCGACATGACCGCGCACATCGCGGCACGAGCGGGCGCCTCGCGGGAGCCCTCTAGGCTCGCTTCCCATGAGAACCCCTGGTCCCGGAAACTGACGGCTTTCAACTCGCCGCCCAGGTCAGCGGACGCTCGTCCGGTCCGACGTTGTTGCTGTCCGGACAGGCCAACTCCCACCGCTGGTGGACGTCGATCCGCGCGGACTTCGACGACGACTTCCGCGTGGTGACCCTGGACCAGCGAGGCACCGGCGAGAGCAGGGGCAAGGTCACCGATTGGTCGACCGACCTGTTCGCCGACGACGCTGCGAGCGTCCTCGCTGCTCTCGACGCCCCGAGGGCCATGGTCTACGGCACGTCGATGGGAGGTCGTGTCGCCCAGGTCCTTGCGGCGTCTCACCCGGACGTGGTCGGGCACCTCATCCTGGCGTGCACCTCACCAGGGGGACCGCACGCCCGAGAGCGGGACGCCGGGGTACGCCGTTCCCTCGGCGACCCCGATCCTTCGCGGCGGCTCGCGGCACTCCAGCGGCTCTTCTACACCGACGAGTGGCCGTACCCGCCTGAACGCAGCCATCTGTTCGGCGACCCCTCCATGACCGCGGACGAGCAGCGCGCCCACCTGCGCGTCACCGCCCGTCACGACGCTTGGGACAGGCTGCCGCGTATCGAGGCCCCAGCGCTCGTGCTCCACGGCACCGACGACCTGATGTCGACCGTCGGGAACGCTCAACTTCTCGCCGATCGCATCCCGTCTGCCCAGTTGCATCTCGTGGAGGGAGGCCGCCACGGGTTCTTCGAGGAGTACCGGAGCAAAGTGGTTCCGCTCATCCGTACCTTCCTTGCCTGAAGGACTCTGGGAGCGCGCGCGCTCATCGGCACGACCGCGCTCATCGCGTCATGAGAGCGCGGATCTCACATGGCTGCTCCTAGCGAAGCCCGACCGTGGATTGAGCGACCAGCAACGCCCGCGCCGGGCCTTCTCACGGGATGTCTCCCGGGGCGACATAGGGAGTGTCAGAGGCAGCGACGACGACCCGGCAGGTCCCCGTCGGCACCGGGCAGACCAGCAGATCGGCGACGTGGGCCGGGAACTCGTTGTGCTCATGGTGTGAGAAAAGCACCAGGTGTCCGTCGTCGAGCCACTGGACTGCGACGAGCGACTCGTCAAACCCGGCGCCGTAACCATGCGGCACCCGGAGCCGGAGCGCACGCCCATCCAGGAGCCGCGTGGGGGCGGTCGAATTGGCCAAGGAACCTCGGCTGACCGAGTCACTGGCAACCAGCCGCCTGCCCACCTGCTTGAAGTACGCCTGCCGCTGGGCCACCCGGTCTGGGATGCCCGCGTCCCAGTAGGTCGGCCTGCCGATGCGGAGCATGCGGGGGTTCGAGGCCAACTCGGAGTGGTAGGTATCAAACGAGATCGACGCCGAGATTGCCGACGAGACATCGAAGCGCCTGACGGCGGGCGCGCCTCCGCGCCGGGTCACCTCCCAGTAGATGCGGTCGCGGTTCACCACGAGGCTGTGGGAGCCCTCCGGCTGCTGAATGCGCGCGACGATCTGGCGTAGCTGCGAGTCGTAGACCACGAGCTCGTCTGAATCGGGATCGCTTTCGGTCCGTTCGTCCCAGGCGACCAGGGATCCGGGGTTGGCGGTCACGATCTGCACGGTGAAGTGGATCCTCTCCGCCTCCCCGATCTGGTCGGTGACCGACCCGTCGCTGAACCAGACTCGGTCGTCGTCCTGGAGGACGTAGACGACACCATCATCGGTGGCCTCGACGAAGTCCACGACTCCACCCGCCTCGATGATCTGGTCGCCGTAGTGGATCGTCGCGCCCTCTGCGTAGGTGAGCGCGCGCGGTGTGCCGAGCCGGCGGTCCGTCTTGTCCGGAGACGGTGGGGCGGGTGCCGGAGTCTGGTCGTCGGGCTGGAGTGCGAATCCACCCGCCGAGATCATTACGACGGCGACGACGCTCGCCGCGACGGCCGCGAGCCGACGCCGGACCAGCCTTCGCTTCGCCTGCGCGACCAGGTAGTCCACATTCAGCCGGGGTCCCTCGACGGTGTCCGCGCCCTGACGCAGCAGATCTCGCAGTGACTCGCTCATGGCGTCACCCCTTCCTCACCCGCCGGAGCCAGGTCGAAGGCCGGGCCCATGCGTTCCCGGAGCCGGCCGAGGCCGATCGAGACGTGGCTCTTCACCGAGCCGACCGAGCAGCCCATGATCTCGGCGGTCTGCGCCTCGGTCAGGTCCTCGTAGTAGCGCAGCACTATCGCGGCGCGCTGCCGTGGTGACAGATCACGCAGGTGCGAGACCAGCACCTGATGCGTCGCAAGAACCTCGACCTGGTCCACGGCCGAGATCTCGGGCAGGAACTCGACGGGCCGTTCGTGGAAGGAGCGGCGACGGCGCCAGGTGATCGCGGTCGTGACGAGGGTCCTCCGCACGTAGGCATCGACCTTTGCCGGGTCGCGCAGCCGCGGCCAAGCAATCAACGTCTTGATCAAGGCTTCTTGCAGCAGATCCTGGGCCAGCTGGTGATCCCCGACCATCAGGTACGCCGTACGAAGCAACGCGTGCGAACGAGCCTCCACGAACTCGCAGAACGCTTTGGTCTCACGCCGTTGCCGCACTTCCCAGCCCCCTTCCCGGGTGCTGATCGAGTCACCCTCATCTTCCACCAAGAAGGACGACTCGAGAGGGGGCAAAGGTTGAGACTCAGCGGTTTCCGGCAGAGGAGCACGCTGCACAACCTCTGCATGCATGCCGCTCATCGACACGAGCGGATCGCGGCGATGAGCAGGCACTTACTACTTGGTGGAGTGGCGCTCCCTCTCGCGTCCGGAGTCCGGGTCGAGTCGTACGAGCCAGCCTGAGTAGGCGTTCGCAGCGCCCCGGCTCGCCGGACCCAAGCCTGCCGTGAGTGTCTGTACCCAGACGGATTAGGTACCTGTTCGCTGATTGGCGGCGCCGGCTCGCGGGTGAATGGATGAATGCTGCGCTACGCCGATTCTCGCGTGTGTCCCGACTGTAGGGCTGGGTTGGTGGTGACGGATAGGTCCTGCCCCTCGTGCAGGCTGCCCCTGCAGGATCCACTTGCACTTGAACTGTTCGAGACGCTGAAGCACGCCGACGTCTTGCTCGGTCGGATGCGCACGAAGGTTGCGCTGCAGGAGCCGACCCCGGTTCCGGTGTTGGCCACGGCTCCCAGTGTCCAGGAGTCGGCCGGCCACGCACGGCGTACCGGCCTGCGCACTGCCTCCGTGCCCGCGGTCCTGCTCAGCCTGGGCGCCTTGTGCCTGTTGGTCGCAGCCGTCACCTTCCTCGCGATCACCTGGTCGTGGATGGGGGTCGGGGGCCGGACCGGCGTCCTGGTGTGCCTGACCCTGGTGGCCGCCTGTGCGGGTGTCGTCCTCGGGAGGCGCGGGCTGCGGGTCGCCGCCGAGTCCCTGACGACGGTGTCGCTCGGGCTTGTGGCGCTGGACGTAGTGGGCGCCATCACCGCCGGCTGGCTCGGGTCTCCCGATGCCGCCGCGTCGGCCGCGCTCGTCGGCGCGGGGGTCGCGGCTTTTGCCTGCGCGACCCTGTGGTGGTCCCGCCTGGTCGCTCCCCAGCTCGGCGTGGTGACCGGCCTGATGCTCACGTCTGTCGGGCTCGGGGTCGCTACGGGCCACAACAGCCTCGTCGCCTTCATGGCGGCGATCGCATTCGCCGTTGCCGCGGCGCTCGGTGGCCTGGTGGGTGCCCGCGTACTGGGTGCGGCGGCGGCGCTCGCAGTCGGGGCGTGGTGGCTCTGGCTCCTGCTCACCGGTCTGGAGGTCGCGATCGACCACCCAAGCGTGGCCAGCCTCTGGGCCTCCGGGAATGCCCTTCCGCTGCTCGGCGCCGCCGTTCTCCTGGTCGGCGTCGCCGCCGTTCCCGTCCGGGTCGTGGCGCGGATATCGGGGTCGGGGGCCGCGACGATCGTCACCCTGCTGGTCGCGTTGCCGGCCTGCGATGAGGGGGCCACCGCCGTGGGGCTCACCCTCCTCATCGCGCTGGTCGTCTGGTCGGTGGTCGCAGCTGCGGCGTCGCGCGGCGTGGCGGTCGGGCCGCTTGCCCTGGCGGCATTGCCCACCGTGGCGTACGTCGCCCTGCACGCCCTCGTCGCGGCCGACCGGGTCCTGGGGCGCAGCAGCCCGTTCGCCTCGACGGCCCTCGTACGACTGGACCCGGTCTACCCGGGCTCGAGCCCACTGCTGCTGGTGCCGCTCGTGGTCGCGCTCATGGCCGCGACCTGGGCGATGACGAGGCGTCCTCGCGAGGGATTCGTCGCCGTCGTGCTGCCGGTGATGGCCGCCACGGCCACGCTCGCCTCCTACCCCGTCCCGCTGGCGATGGTGATCGGCCTGCTGGCTGTCGCCGCGCTGGCCCTGGCCTGGCTCGGGCGAGCCGCCCTGGCGAGCGGCGCCGTAGTGGTGACCATGACCGCGGCACTGCCCAGCGCCGGGCTCACAGCCCTCGCCTGCACCGTCGCGGTGACCGTTGCGGTTGTGCAACTGAGGTCGAGGCGGGCGCTGTCGACACTGCTGGGCGGGCTGCTGCTGCCGGCCGCCTCGGCGGGTCTGGTGTGGAGCTCCGCCTCGTTCGCGGGCTACGCCGTCGACCAGCGCGCCGTGCCCGTCCTCGTCGTGGTCGGGATCCTGGCGATCGCGCGGCCCCGGGTCGAGGTCGAGGCGTCGGCCGCGCTCACCGGGCTGGTGGCCGCGCTCGCCTCCCTCGCCGTGGCCGACGATCCATTGACCGCGCTGGCCATGGAACTCACTGCGGCGGGTGTTCTCGTGACCGTGAGCAGCCTCTTCCACGAGGAGCGCCGGGTGCTCGCCTGGCCGGGGGGTGCCCTGCTCGCCGCCGCGACATGGGTGCGGCTGGCCGACCTGGGCGTCGATGCTCCGGAGGCCTACACCCTGCCCTCGGCCACGGTCCTTGTCCTCGTCGCGCTTCACCGGCTCTGGCGCACGCCTGCGGCCGGCACCGCCGCGCTGGTGCCCGGCCTGACTTTGGCCACCGTGCCCTCGCTGCTCTGGGTGCTCCTCGAACCGGTGGGACCGCGGGCTGTGTTGCTGGGAGTCGCCTGCCTGGGCTTGGTGCTCGTGGGGGCTCGGCTCCGCTGGAGCGCTCCGTTGGCAGTCGGCAGCCTGGTCGGCGGGCTACTCGTCAGCCGCGAGGTCGCGCCGTACACCGGCGAGATGCCGCAATGGATGCTGATCGGCATGGCAGGGCTGGTGCTCATCGTGGTGGGCGTGACGTGGGAGAACCGACTCCGCGAGCTGCGCAGGGCGGCGGCCTACCTCGGCCGGCTGCGCTGAGACCGCAGCCTCGACTGTTGGTGGCGATCTCGTCAGCCCGGTGAGTACCAAGACGGATGGGCGCAGTCCGCGGAGGGCTGATGCTGGGCGTCATGACCGACGCTCCTGTTGTTCCCGGAACCGCGAAGCCCGCCGCGCGCATCTGGGCCATGGCGCTTGCCGTGATCCTCTCGGCGCTCATCTATGTGCCGCTCTACGGGCCGTTTCTCTCGGCGGTGCTGCCGTTGTGGACGCACGGCAGGCGCAAGGTCGTGGGGCGGGCGGGGCTCGAACCCGCGACCCAAGGATTATGAGTCCTCTGCTCTGACCGACTGAGCTACCGCCCCGCCGACGAACCCTACCGGCCGACCCCTGCCCGTCACGCTCCCGTGGGATCCCGTGAGCCGTCGCTTCTGAGGTGTGAAAGCCGCCGTGCCGTCACTGCTGCAGGACAAACCTGCAGCAGTGACGGTTCGGGCGTTCCTGAACCTGCACGAGTGACGGCTCGCGGTGGGTCCGGGCCGGTCAGGTGGGTGGGGTGTAGCGGCCGTCGATCGCGGTCCACCCGCCGTCGACGTGGAGCTGGGCGCCGGTCACGAACGACGAGGCGTCGGACGCGAGGTAGACCACCGCGCCCGCCAGCTCGTCGGGACGGGACCACCGGCCGAGCGCGCTCTTGTCGGCGTACGCCTGCGCCCACGCGGGATCGTCCTTGATCTGTGCGGTGAGCGGCGTGTCGACGATGCCGGGCGCGATCGCGTTGAGCCGTACGCCGGACGGGCCGAGCTCGGCCGCCGCCGTGCGGAGCAGCTGCACCAGGCCGGCCTTCGTCGCGGCGTAGACACCCTGTCCGGGCTCGACTGCGACCGCCCGGATCGAGCTGAAGCCGATGATGCTGCCGCGCCCTCGCTCGGCCATCCCGGCACCGAAGGCCCGCACCAGGTCGAAGGACGCGCGCAGGTTGAGCGAGACCACCCGGTCGAACTCGTCGGCGGAGTAGTCGAGCACCCGCTTGCGGACGTTGGTGGCGGCGGTGAACACCAGGACGTCGACCGCCCCCAGCTCGGCCGCGGCCCGGCCGACGGCATCGCCGTCGAGCACGTCGAGGGCGTACGCCGACATCGACCCGGCGTGAGCGGCGGTCTCCTCGGCGGCCGCGAGGTCGCGGTCGGCGCACACCACCTCGGCGCCGTGGGCGGCCAGCGCGAGCGCGCTCTCGCGGCCGATGCCGCTGCCCGCGCCGACGACGACGGCACGGCGGCCGTCGAGCCGGAACAGGCCGGCGTATCCCGCGACCCGGTCGTCTCCCGGGATCGTCATGTCAGTTCCTCCTCGTCGACGGCCGGATCACTGCCATCCGGGTCACGGTCAGCTCCTCGATGGCGAACCTCGGGCCCTCCCGACCGGCGCCCGAGTCCTTGACCCCGCCGTAGGGCATCACGTCCGAGCGGAAGCCGGGCACCTCGTTGACGACGACACCGCCCACCTCGAGCCGGTCGATCGCCTCGAACGCCGCGTCGAGCGACGCGGTGAACACGCTGGCGTGGAGGCCGTAG
This sequence comes from uncultured Actinomycetota bacterium, assembly GCA_963740325.1. Taxonomy (GTDB): domain Bacteria; phylum Actinomycetota; class Actinomycetes; order Propionibacteriales; family Nocardioidaceae; genus Nocardioides. Next base: position 914,360 of record CAVUDQ010000004.1, on the reverse strand, counting down.
CGCGACGCGTTGACCACGTCGTACGCCGTCGCCAGGTCCGGCACGGCCCGCACCGCGACCACGGGCGCGAACACCTCCTCGTCCCAGGCGGGCAACCCGTCGGGGACGTCGACCAGCACCGTCGGCGACACCACCGCGCCGTCGACGTCGCCGCCCACGACCAGCCCTGCCCCGGCGGCCACCGCCGCCTCGAGCCACTCCCGGACCCGCTCGGCGGAGCGGGCGTCGATCAGGGCGGAGACCCGGGTCTTCTCGTCGCGGGGGTCACCGACGACGACGTCCCCCATCCGGGCGGTCAGCCGGTCGAGGAATGCGTCGCGGACCGACTCGACGACCACCACGCGCTGCACGCTGATGCAGGCCTGCCCGGAGGCGTAGTACCCGCCCCGGACCACCGCGTCGGCGGCAGCGTCGAGGTCGGCGTCGGCGGCCACGACGAGGGCGGCGTTGGAGCCCAGCTCGAGCAGCACCTTCGTCGGCGCCGCGTCGCGGGCGATCCGGTGGCCGACGGCGGCCGACCCGGTGAACGACACGGCCCCCAGCCGCGGGTCGGTCGTGAGCGCCACGCCGACCTCCGGGCCGCCCGTCACCAGCTGCACGGCCGCGCGGGGGCCGCCCGCCTCGGCGAGCGCCTCCCGGACCAGGTGCACGAGCCAGAGCGTCGCGACCGGCGTCTGCGGCGCCGGCTTGGCGACGATCGGGCAGCCGGCCGCGAGCGCCGGGGCGATCTTGTGGGTGGCCAGCAGCAGCGGGTAGTTGAAGCCCGCGATGCCGACGACCACGCCGATCGGCCTGCGGACCCAGAACCCCAGCAGCCCGTCGCCGCTCGGCAGCAGGTCGAGCGGCACCGTCTCACCGTGCAGCCGCGCCACCTCCTCGGCGGAGGTCTGCAGCGTCAGCAGGGTGCGGTCGACCTCGACCCGGCAGTCGACCAGCGGCTTGCCGGTCTCGAGGACCAGCAGCTCCTCGAAGTCCGTACGCCGCGCGGCGACCGCGTCGTGGGTGGCGAGCAACGCCTGCCGCCGGACCCGCGACGGCAGCCGGCCCACCTGCTCACGGACCGCGACCGCCTCGTCGACCGCGCGCCGCGCGAGGTCGGCGTCGCCGACCGGTGCCGTCGCCACGACGGTGCCGTCGTGGGGGAACCGCACCTCGGCGGTGTCCGGCGCGGGCTCCCACCCGTCGCCGACCGGGAGGCCCTCGGGAAACTGGTCGGTGTGCACGGCGCGGGTCATCCCTCCCCCCGCTCGTCGGGCGGGGTGTCGGGCCGACCGGCGAGGTCGGCGGCGGTGACCCCGGCCAGCGCCTTGTCCAGCGTGGGGACGGCGTTGATCAGGGTCTGGGTGTAGGGGTGCTGCGGGTCGTCGTAGAGCTGGTCGGTGGGCCCGGACTCCACGATCCGGCCGTCGTGGACGACGGCGATCCGGTCGCACACGTGGCGGACGACCGACAGGTCGTGGGAGACGAAGACCAGGGTCAGGCCGAGCTCGTCGACGAGTTCGCCGATCAGGTTCAGCACCTGGGCGCGGACCGACACGTCGAGCGCGCTCACCGGCTCGTCGGCGACGATCACGCGGGGACGGGGGGCGAGGGCACGCGCGATCGAGATCCGCTGCCGCTGGCCCCCGGAGAACTGGTGGGGGTAGCGGTCGGCCGCGTCGCGGTGGAGCCCCACCGCCTCGAGCAGCTCGACGACCCGCTCCTCGTGGTCGGCGTGCCCCTGGGCGACCAGCGGCTCGGCCACGATGTCACGCACCCGCATCCGCGGGTCGAGCGATCCCATCGGGTCCTGGAAGACCAGCTGCAGGTGCTCGCGCAGGAAGCCGAGCTTGCGGTCGGGGAGGTCGGTGATGTCCTGACCGTCGACCATCACCGTCCCCGAGGTCGCCCGGTCGAGCCCCGCGATGATCCGCAGCAGCGTCGACTTCCCGCAGCCGGACTCCCCCACGATCCCGAAGTGCTCGCCGTGGGCGACGTCGAAGCTGACGCCGCGCAGCGCGTGCACCGCCGGCGCCGGCCGGCGCAGCGAGGTGCGCGGCCGGCGGTAGTCGCGGACCACGTCGCGCACGCTGATCGCGGCGGCGGGGTCGGGGGCTCCGCCGTACGCCGGGGTCGGCTCAGCCACGGGACACCTCCTGCTCGGTGACCGGGTGGACACAGGCGTGGCCGGCGTCCCGGCCGATGGCGGTCCAGGGCGGCAGCTCCGCGCAGGCGTCGTCGGCGTGGGCGCAGCGGCTGCGGAAGACGCAGCCGCTCGGGAACTCGCCGGCGGCCGGCACCGTCCCCGGGATCGTGACCAGCCGGCCCCGGTCGTCGACCGCGGTGAGGTCGGAGGCCCCGACGAGGCCCTGGGTGTAGCGGTGCCGCGGCCTCGTCAGCACCTCGCGCACCGGCCCGGCCTCGACGATGCGGCCGCCGTACATCACCATCACCCGCTCGCACGCCGTCGCCACCACCGCCAGGTCGTGGGTGATGAAGAGCATCGCGGCGCTGCGCTGCTCCACGCCCCGCACGATCAGGTCGAGCACCCTGGCCTGCACCGTGACGTCGAGGGCCGTGGTCGGCTCGTCGCAGATCAGCAGGGCCGGGTCGTTGGCGAGCGCGAGGGCGAGGACGATCCGCTGCCGCTGGCCGCCGGAGAACTGGTGGGGGTACGCACGCGCCGCGTCGGCCGGGTCGGGCAGCCCGACCTGCTCCAGCAGCTCGACCGCCGCGGCGTCGGCGGACCGGCGGTCAGGACGGGTGCGGTGGACCAACAGCACCTCGGCGACCTGGCGGCCGACCCGCATCGTCGGGTTGAGCGCGGTCATGGGCTCCTGGAAGACCATGGCGACGTCGCGGCCGCGGACCCGCGCCAGGGTCCGCTCGTCGGCACCGACCAGGTCGTCGGCGACGCCCGCGACCCGCACCGAGCCCCGTGCGGCCAGCCCCTCGGGCAGCAGCCCCATCATGGCGAGCGCGGTCAGTGACTTCCCGGAGCCGGACTCGCCGATCAGGCCGACCCGCTCCCCCGCCCGGATCCGGAAGCCCACGTCGTCGACGAGGGCGTGCCGACCGGACGTGACGCCGAGCCCCTCGACGGTCACGACGTCGGGGGTCGCCTCGTCGCCGGCGGGCTCGGGGGTGGCGCGGAGGGCGGTCATCGGCGGTCCTCGAGCTTGGGGTCGAACAGGTCGCGCAGCCCGTCGCCGAGCAGGTTGAAGCCGAGCACGGCGAGGGCGATCGCGACGCCCGGGAACACCGCGAGCCGGGGCGCGGTGAACAACAGCTCCTGGCTCTCCTGGAGCATCCGGCCCCACGACGGGGTGGGTGGCGGGGTGCCGAACCCGAGGAACGACAGCGCCGCCTCGGCCAGCACCGCGATCGCGAACCCGACCGAGGCCTGCACGATCACCAGGCTGCTGACGTTGGGGAGGACGTGGCGCAGCCCGATCGCGAACCGCGTCCGGCCCGCGGCCCGGGCCGCCATCGCGTACTCGGTGCGGAGCACCTGGAGCGCCCCGCTGCGGACCAGCCGCGCGAAGCTCGGGATCGTCGCGATGCCGATGGCCACCATGGCGACGAGGGTGCCGGCGCCGTAGACCGCGGCGAACATGATCGCCAGCAGCAGCGCCGGGAACGCCAGCAGCAGGTCGTTGCCGCGCATCACCAGCTCGCCGAACCAGCGAGACCCCATGGCGGCGAGGATGCCCAGGGGTACGCCGACCAGGGCCGCCACGCCGACCGCGACGAACCCGACGAACAGCGTGGTGCGCGACCCGACCATGATCCGGCTGAAGACGTCGCGGCCGAACTTGTCGGTGCCGAACCAGTACTCCGCCGACGGCGCCTGCAGCCGCACCTGCGGGTCGACGAGGGTCGGGTCGTGCGGTGTCCAGACGAACGACACCAGCGCCATCACGATGATGCCGAGCACGATCAGCCCGCCGACCACCAGGCCGGCGTTGAGGCGCCGGCCACGCCCGGCGGTGGCCCGGCGGCTCTCGAGGGCGCTCATGACCGGGCCGTCCGGAGCCGCGGGTCGATCACGACGTACAACAGGTCGACCAGGAAGTTCACCAGCAGCACCGCGAGGACCAGGATCATCACGACGTCCTGGACCATGATCAGGTCGCGGTTGGACACGCTGTCGAGCAGCAGGCTGCCGAGCCCTGGGATCACGAACACCCGTTCGACCACCACCGCCCCGACCAGCAGCGTCGCGAGCTGCAGGGCGAGCACGGTCACGACCGGCACCGCCGCGTTGCGCAGCCCGTGGCGGCGCAACGCCTGACCGGGGCGCAGTCCCTTGGCGCGCGCGGTGCGCAGGTAGTCCTCACGCAGCACGTCGAGCACGGCGCTGCGGACGTAGCGGGTCAGCACGGCTCCCTGCACCAGCCCGAGCGACAACGCCGGCAGCACCAGCTGTTCGAGGAACATGACCGGGTCCTCGGCCGGCGGCGTCCAGCCGTTGGCCGGCAGCCAGCCGAGCTTCACCGAGAACAGCGTGATCAGCAGGATCCCGGCGAGGAACGCCGGCACCGCCACCCCGACCTGCGACGCCGCCGAGAGGGCCAGCCCGGAGAGCTTGCGGTGCTGCACCGCCATCAGGGTGCCGACCGGCACCGCGATCACCAGCGCGATCACCATCGCGGCGCCGACCAGCCACAGCGTGACCAGGAACCGGTCGGTGATCTGCGGGCCGATCGCGGTCCGCGAGATGTAGGACTGCCCGAGGTCGAAGGTCAGCAGTCCCTGCAGCCAGTCGAGGTACTGCACGACGTAGGACCGGTCGAGCCCGAACTGCTGCTCCATCTGGGCGACCGCCGCGTCGGAGGCGTTGACGCCGAGCGCGACGCGCGCGGGATTCCCGGGCAGCACCGCCATGAACGTGAACACGACGACCGAGCTCACGAGCAGGCTGCCCAGGAGGATCCCGAGGCGTTGCAGGACGCGCAGCAGCATGGGTGCCCTTCCGGGTCCCTACTCGCGGCCGAGCTGGGTGACGTCGAACGACTCCGAGATCGCGTTCTGCGGCAGCCCGGTGATGTCGGCGTCGGCCACGATCAGGTTCGGCAGCAGGAACAGCCAGTCGGCCGCCGCGTCGTCGGACAGCTTCTGCGCGGCCTGCTGCATGTACTCCACCTGCTCGTCGGGGGTGCCCTGGTCGGCCTTGGCGAGCAGCGACTGGAACGCCGGGTCGCCGTAGCGGGTGTAGTACTTCGGGTCGCCGAACACCGCGCCCATGTCGCGCGGCTCCACGTGGGCGATGATCGACATGTCGTAGTCGGCGTTGGTGAACACCGTGTTGAGCCACGCCGCCGGGAACTCCAGCTGGTCGAGCTCGACGGTGAAGCCCACCTGCTCGAGCTGGCTCTTGACGACCTGGCCGCAGTCCTCGGCGTACGGCAGCGTCGGCAGCCGCAGCCGGACGGTCTCGTCGGCCGCCCCCGACTGCTGGAGCAGCTGCTCGGCCTTGTCGGGGTCGTAGGGGTAGTCGCCGGTGAGGTCCTCGTACCACGGGTCGGTCGGCGGCACCATGCTGCCGATCAGCTCGCCGCGGCCGGCCCAGCAGGTGTCCACCAGGGCCTGGTGGTCGATGGCGTAGCGCGCCGCCTGGCGGGCCCTGAGGTCGCTCATCGGGCCGGACTCGTTGTTCATCGACAGCACGACCTCGCCGTTCGTCGTGCCCTCGATGACCTGGTACTGGTCGTTGCCCTCGAACTGGCCGAGCGACTCCGGCGACGGGGCGGCGCCGATGACGTCGATGGTGTCGCTCAGCAGGGCGTTGTTGAGCGCGTTGGCGTCCTTGAAGTACTGCAGCGTCACGGTCTCGAAGTACGGCGCGTCGCCCCAGTAGTCGTCGTTGCGGGTCAGCGTGATCGAGTCGCCCCGGGTCCAGTCGCTGACGTCGTAGGGGCCGGTGCCGACCGGGTCGTTGGCCAGGTCGGAGACTCCCTTCTCGTCGAACATCGCTCCGAGCCGGGTGGTCATCCGGTAGAGCCAGTCGTTGCTGGGCTGCTCCAGGGTGACCACGAGCTCGGTGTCGGAGGGCGCCTCGACCGACTTCACGACATCCATCGCCGCCTTGAGCGAGATCGTCCAGTCCGACGACACCCGCTCGATCGAGAACTTGGCGTCGTCGGCGGTGAACGGCTCGCCGTTGGCGAAGGTGGCACCGTCGACCAGCTGGAAGGTGTAGGTCTTGCCGTCGTCGGAGACCTCCCACGACTTGGCCAGGGACGGCACGATCTCGCCGTCCTGGTCGACCTCGACGAGGTTCTCGTAGACGTTGTAGAGGAGTGCCTGCGGGATCGCCGCGCCGTCGGTGGTCGTGAAGTCGAGGTTGACCGGCTCGGCGACCAGGCCGACGGTCAGCTGCTCGTCGCTGGTGCCGCCGCCCCCGCCGCTGCTGTCGCTGCCGGTGCCCGATCCGGCCGAGCAGGCCGCGAGCGCCAGCGACGCCGCGGTCATCACCGCCACGGCCACCTTGGGGGTGTGCTTCCTCACTGTGCTTCCTCCAGTTCCTCCAGGACGGCGGAGCCGAGCTCCGTCGTGGTGGCGCGGCCGCCGAGGTCGGCCGTGTGGTGGGCGGGGTCCAGCAGGGCGGCGGCCACGGCGGCGCGGACACGCTCGGCCGCCGCGCCCTGCCCGAGATCGTCCAGCAGCATCGCACCCGACATCAGGCACGCAACAGGGTTGGCGAGGCCGCGGCCGGCGATGTCGGGGGCCGAGCCGTGGACCGGTTCGTAGATGCCGGGGACGTCGAGCTCGGGACGGATGTTGGCGCTGGGAGCGGTCCCCATACCGCCGGCGAGCACTGCCGCCAGGTCGGACAGGATGTCGCCGAAGAGGTTGCTGGCGAGCAGCACGTCGAGGGAGCGGGGCGCCTGGATCATCCGGGCGGCCATCGCGTCGACGAGCACGGTCTCGACCTCGACCCGCGGGTGCTGCTCGGCCACCTCGCGGACGACGCGGTCCCACAGCGGGTAGCCGTGCCGCATCGCGTTGGACTTGGTGACCAGGCTCAGCCGGCCACTCCGGGACCCCGCGAGCCGGAACGCGTGGTGGGCGGCACGCTGGATCACCCGACGGGAGTGGACGGCGACCTCGATGCCGACGTCGTGGCCGGTACCGGCGTGCGCGAGGCCACCTGCGCCGACGTACTCGCCCTCGGTGTTCTCGCGCACGATCACCAGGTCGACCCCCTCGGTGTCGCGCACCCGCGTCGGGACGCCCGGGAACGCCCGCACCGGGCGGATGTTGACGGCCAGGTCGAGCTGTTGGCGGAGCCCGATGATCAGGCCCCAGACCAGCTCGTGGTCGGGGACGTCGGGGCGGCCGACCGCCCCGAACAGCACGGCGTCGAAGGTGCGCACCGTGTCGGCCGCGTCGGCGGGCATCGCGGCCCCCTCGCGCAGGAACCGCTCGCCGCCCCAGTCGAGCTCGGTGGTCTCCAGGCCGCCGCCCTCGGCGCCCAGGGCCGCCTCGAGGACCGGGAGGGTCGCGGCGACCACCTCGGGGCCCACCCCGTCACCCGGGATCGCCGCGAGCCGTACGACGGAACGGTCCGCCACGCTGACGCCACCTCATCTCACTGGTCTGACCAGTGACCTATGTCTCGATTCCCGCTACCCTCACCACAACGGCACCGGATGTCAAGGGTCCGGTCTTCGTGACGACAGGCAAGGAACACGTGGCTGCATTCGAACGAGGGGCCGCGCTCACGGCGGAGCAGATGCTGCGGGCCTACGCGACCCGCGAGCTCTCACCGGTCGAGGTGCACGACGCGGTGCAGGCGGTGGTCGAGGCGCGGGAGCCGGTGCTCAACGCGTTCTGGCACCGGGACCCCGCGGCGTCCCGGGCGGCCGCTGCGGCCAGCGAGGCGCGGTGGGCCGCCGGCGAGCCGTTGGGCGCCCTCGACGGCGTCCCGGTCACACTCAAGGAGAACCTCGCCCGCCGCGGCGTCCCGATGCCCGCCGGGAACGCCGGGGTCGACCCGGTGGTGCCCGTGCGCGACGCCCCGGTGACCGAGCGCGTGCTCGAGGCCGGCGCGGTGGTCCTCGGCTCCACCGTGATGCCCGACTGGGGGATGCTCTCCTCCGGCGTCTCCAGCCTCCACGGCACCACCCGCAGCCCGTGGAACCCCGCCTGGACCACCGGCGGCTCGAGCTCGGGGGCAGGGGCGGCGGCCGCCGGCGGCTACGGCCCCCTCCACGTCGGCACCGACATCGGGGGGTCGATCCGGCTACCCGGGTCGTGGCTCGGCCTGGTCGCCTTCAAGCCCAGCGCCGGGCGGGTCCCGCTCGACACCCCCTACCTGGGGCGGGTGGCCGGCCCGATGACGCGCACCGTCGCCGACGCGGCGCTGCTGATGCAGGAGATCAGCCGGCCCGACGCCCGCGACTGGACCAGCCTCCCGCCGGCCGACCTCGACTGGCGCGACCTCGCCCTCGACGTGTCCGGGCTGCGGGTCGCGCTGCACCTCGACGCCGGCTGCGGGGCGCCCGTCGACCTGGCGGTCGCCGACGTCGTACGGCGGGCGGCGGGGTGCTTCGCCGAGGCCGGTGCGGTCGTCGAGGAGCTCGGCTCCTTCGTCGAGCAGGACCTGCTCGACGCGCTCGACCGGTTCTGGCGGGTGCGGTCGTGGGCCGACTACAGCCGACTGCCGGAGGTGGCCCGGCAGCGGGTGCTCCCCTACATCGTCGAGTGGGTCCACGGCGGGGCCGACGTCAGCGGGCGGGAGGTGCTCGACGCCTACCACGACGTCGCACGGATGCAGGCGCGGACCGTCGCGGCGACGCTGCCGTTCGACCTGGTCCTCTCCCCCGTCACCCCCGCGGCGGCCTTCCCTGCCGAGCAGCCGATGCCGGTGCCCGACCCGCAGCGGACGATGTCGCACATCGGGTTCACCGCGCCGTACAACATGTCGGGGCAGCCGGCGGTCAGCATCAACGCCGGCTTCACCGCCGACGGCCGCCCGATCGGCGTGCAGCTCGCGGGGCGGCGGTTCGACGACCTCGGCGTGCTGCGGGCGGCGGCGTGGTACGAGCGGCACCGACCGGCCGACGCGGTGCCCCCGTGGCCCGACGAGGCCCCGACCACCGGGGAGGCGAGGTGAACGAGCGGGCGAGGTTCCAGCAGGTCGAGCCGGTCCGGCTCTACCAGCGCATCGTGGAGCAGATCGAGGACGCGATCGCCGCCGGCACCCTCAAGCCGGGTGAGCGGCTGCCGAGCGAGCGCGAGCTGGTCACCCAGTTCGGCGCCAGCCGGTCGACCGTGCGCGAGGCGCTGCGGGTGCTCGAGAGCAACGGCCTCGTCCGGTCCCGGCCCGGCGACCCGCACGGCCCCGAGATCCTGCCCTTCTCCCCCCTCGGCCTCGCCAAGCAGATGACCCGGCTGACCCGGGTCGACCAGATGTCGATCGCCGACCTGGTGGCGTTCCGGATGATCCTCGACGGCTCGGCCAGCATGCTCGCCGCAAGGCTGCGCTCCGAGACCGAGCTGGCCACGATGGAGGAGACGATCGTGGTGATGGCGGCCGCCATCGACCGCGGCTTCGACGAGTTCAGCGAGGCCGACGTCGCCTTCCACGACGCCGTTGCGCTGGCCAGCCGCAACGCGCTGATCCAGGTCTGCAACAACGTGGTCCGGGGTGTGGTGCTCTCGCTGATCTCCGACAAGGTCACCCGGGCGCGCAACAGCAAGGCGCTGATGCGGGAGTCGCTGCGGCACCACCAGGAGGTGCTCGACGCGATCCGCGCCGGCGACGGTCCGGGCGCGGCGCGGATCTCCCGCCAGAACCTCTACGACTACTACGCCGGGTACGTGCCGCGGAAGGACCGGGAGCCGCTGCTCGCCCTGCTCGAGGGCGAGACCTGACACACCGCTTGGGGCAGGTGCCGCGGCCGGACACGGGCGCGGAGGTCGGGGTCGGCGTGCTCGAGCTGCAGGACGACGTGGGCCCGTCATCGCCCGTCTGGGCCGACGACCGCGGCCGTGGTGTAATGCAGATCACATCCTCCGCCCGCCCCCGTCATCGTGGAGAGTCATGTCTCGGATCGCCCGCCCGCTCCCCCTCGTCGCCGCCACCGCCCTCGTGCTGGGCACCACCTCGTGGGGGGTGCAGGCCGTCGGCGACCCCTCGGGGCCGACCGGGCGGGCGGCCGCCCCGGAGGCGCTGGCGACCACCGCGGAGCTGAGCGAGACGGCGCGACTACAGGACCGGCGCTCGCTGGTCGTCGGCGACCGGGCCTACGCCATGAGCACCGCCGACGGGCTCTACCCCGCCGCCGGCTGGCACATCCGCGGCGAGATGGGCGGGATGTGGACACCGCCCATGAAGATGGTCGACGGCGTCTGGATCCGGCTCGCCGACGACTGGCTGGGCGACGCCGAGGAGGGTGCGGCCGCGACCCGGACCACCGCCGGCTGGGGCTACACCCGTACGTCGTACCAGCCGGTCGACCAGGTGCGGGTGGAGCGCACCGACTTCGTGCCCGACGGCACCCGCGCCACCCTCGTCGGCCTCACCCTCACCTCGCGCGTCTCCCGGACCCTGCCGGTGGCGCTGGACGCCCACTCCGAGCTGATGAGCTCCTACCCCTGGGGCTGGACCACGCCGAACGCGACGACCTTCAACCTCGAGGACACCGGGTCCTACTCGAACGGGAACCTGGTGTTTCGCGAGCAGGGCACTCCCCCCGTGCCGAACGCCGAGCCGCACGACTGGGCAGCCGTGGTCGGCAGCAGCGTGCGTCCCAACTCGCACGAGCTCGGACCCGACCACCGCGGCCCGCAGGACCCGGCGACGGTCTGCCCGCTCGACGGCCCCGCGCCGGACACGTGCGACGACAGCGCCGCCGGCAAGGGCACCGGCGGCCAGCTGCGGTGGCAGCTCCCGCTCGAGGCCGGCACCCCCACCACGATCTGGTTCGCCGTCGCCGGCTCCGACCAGGGCCTCGCCGCCGCACGCTCGGAGCTCGGCACCGCCCTGCGAGACCCGGCCGCCGCGCTCGCGCGCAAGGTGGAGGCCCGGCAGGAGTGGAACTCCCACACGAAGGTCGACCTCCCCGGCGACCCGCTGCTGGAGCAGAGCATCGCCTGGAGCAAGCAGAACCTCGCCGACTCCGTGCAGGAGGCGCACGACCTGGAGCTGCGCGACGTCGACGAGGGCAGGGAGTACCCGGCCGCCGCCGGCACCCTCGACGAGGCGCGCTGGCTGGGGGCCGGCTGGCCGGACTACCCGTGGCTGTTCGGCACCGACGGCGAGTACACCGCCTTCGCGAGCGTCGCGATGGGGCAGTTCGACGACATCAAGGCCCACCTCCGGGCGCTGCGCGACGTCAGCGTCGTGCTCAACGGCGACAGCGGCAAGGTGATCCACGAGGTGATGCCGGACGGCTCGGCCTACTACGGGACGCTCGACTCGCCCGGCAACACCGACGAGACGTCGAAGTTCCCGAGCGCCGTGGCGCTGATCTGGCGGTGGACCGGCGACGACGCCTTCCGCGACGACCTCTACCCGTTCACGGTCCGCAACATGCACTACGTCGTCGACCGGCTCGACGACGACGGCGACGGCTGGCCCGAGGGACTCGGCAACGTCGAGCGGTCCGGCATGGGCGAGGAGAAGCTGGACAACGCCGTCTACACGATCCGCGGCCTCCGCGACCTCGCCGACCTCGCCCGCAGCAAGGGCGACGGCGAGACCGCCACCTGGGCGTCGGAGCGTGCCGCGGCGATGGAGGCGGACTTCGAGCAGGCCTGGTGGTACGGCGGCGACGCCGACCAGTACGCCGACTCGCTCGACGAGCCCGCCGACCCGGCCAACGACAACACCAAGATCCTCCAGCGCCACTGGATCGGCGTGACGCCGATGGATGCCGAGCTGGTGCGCCCGGACCAGGTCACCCGGCCGCTGGCCAGCGACGAGCACGGCCGGACCGCGCTCGAGCAGCGGCAGGAGGACTGCTACTCCGGCACCTACGGGCTGTTCCACACCGGCACCGGCCCGACGTCCGCCGAGGGCGGCAACCCCGGTCCCAGCTGCGACTCGGTGGTCTCGAGCGTGAAGAGCGAGCGCGCCGTCTTCTCGCTCAACACCGGGATCATGGCAGTCGCCGAGGGCAACTTCGGCCGGCTCGGCGAGGACGAGCAACAGCGCTACACCACCGGCAACGCCCGGATCCAGCTCGACCCGTCGGTGTGGGAGATGCCGGGCGCGATGCCCGAGATCGCCCCGAGCCCGGACTTCGAGGCCAACATCGACCGCCCCCTCTACGACCGCTCGATGGTGCTGCAGGCCTGGGGGACCTACGGGACGCTCTACCCGGTGGTGCACCACCAGCTCGGCGTGAGCCCCGACCTCGGCCGCGACGCGATCAGCGTCGTCCCCCAGGTCCCGGAGGGGCAGAGCCGGGTCGCCGGCAGCAACGTCCGGCTGGGCGACGGCTCCATCGACGTCAGCGCCGAGCGGACGTCCTCGACGCTGACCACGACGGTGACCCGCCACCTGTCCGCGAGCCTGCTCATCGGCCACGTGCTCCCGGAGGGCGCCGAGGTCACGACCGTCACCCTGGACGGCGCCCCGGCGTCGTACGACGTGCGGGAGACCGCCCGGGGCCGGGAGGTCGTGGTCGATGCAGGCACCGCCAGCGGCACCGACGTGCTGGTGGTCTCCTACCGCTGACGTCGTGGTGTCATGCTCGGGCCATGGACATCGAACCTCTCGAGCCGCTGCCCGAGGACTGGCAACGGATGCTGTGCGTCGTCGCCCACCCCGACGACATGGAGTTCGGCGCCGCCGCGGCCGTGGCGCGCTGGACGGGGCAGGGCAAGGACGTCGTCTACTGCATGGTCACCAGCGGCGAGGCCGGCATCGACGGCATGCACCCCGACGAGTGCCGGAACGTCCGCGAGGCCGAGCAGGTCGAGTCGGCGCGGATCGTCGGCGTCGAGGCGGTGGAGTTCCTCGGCCAGCCCGACGGGGTCCTGGAGTACGGCGTCCCGATGCGCCGCGTCATCGCCGAGGTCGTACGCCGGCACCGGCCCGAGGTCGTGGTGACCGGCAACTTCCGCGACACGTGGGGCGGGCGCAACCTCAACCAGGCCGACCACATCGCCGTCGGCAGGGCCGTGCTCGACGCGGTCCGCGACGCCGGCAACCGCTGGGTCTTCCCCGAGCAGCTCGAGGGCGACCTCGAGCCGTGGGGCGGGGTGAACGCCGTGTGGGCCTTCGGCTCGCCCGGGGCCGGCCACGCGGTCGACACGACGGACAGCTTCGACGCGGGGGTCGCCTCGCTGGAGGCGCACACCGCCTACATCGACGGCCTCGGCTGGGAGAACTTCGACCCGCGCGAGTTCCTGGAGGGCATGGGGCGCCAGACCGGCCAGCGACTCGGGGTCGCGCTCGCGGCGCCGTTCGAGGTGTTCCCGATGGGGTGGGGCGAGTGACTCAGAGGCTGCTCGGCGGGCCGTAGGGCACGTCGCGGGCGTCGCGGCTGCCGAGCCGGTCGGTCGAGCAGGGCAGCAGGGCGGTCTCGGTACGACCCTCCCGCCGGGCGGTCCAGGCGCCGAGCGCCACCACCGCGAGGGTGAAGAGAACGACCGCCACGTAGACCATCGGCTACCTCCTTCACGGATTGAACCACAGGATCGGCCGTCTGAAGTGTGCCCGGCCACATGGTCTCGCGCCCGCGTGGCGCCGACCATGGCCGCATGTCGTCGGTCACAGCCTCGGGGCTGGTCCTCGGTCTCGCCGGTGCCCTGCTGCTCCCCTGCGCACGCCGGGCGTCGTGCGGCTCGAGGCCTGGGTCGAGGACGGTCGCCGACCGCCCGCCAGCGCCACCCTCGCCCGCCCCGACGACCGCGACCGCGAGGTCGACCACTGCTCGCTGGGCTGAGCGGGTCCGCGCGCTAGCGTCGGGAGGATGCAGCGCTCCACGCGCCGTCGTGCCTACTTCTGGATGATGGGCACCTGTCTGGGCCTCATCCTGCTGGCCTGGAACGTCGTCCGGTTCTGGTCCACGACCGCTGCGGTCGTGATGAGCCTGGTCGCGGCGGTCATCCCGCCCGCGGCCGCGATCGTCGGCAACCTGGGGTCGCTGGACCCGATCTCACCACCGTCGCAGGACGAGGTCGACCAGCGCCCCCCGACTGACCGGGCCGGGCCGGGTCACTCGTAGGGCGTCAACAGCTGGTCGACCGGAGCGTGGTCGTCGGTCAGCACCTCCGCGTCGCCGACCCAGCCGTCGAGCCGGGCACCGCTGAGCACCTCCCAGCCGGTCTCGCGGGCCTCGAGCGCCTCCTGCCACGCGACCGGGTCGAGCTCCCGGTCGCCGGCGAGGAGCACCAGGTTGCCGCCCTCCCGGCCGGCGAGCGTCTCCGGGTACGCCGCCACCGCGACGTGCCCGAAGGCCGACAACAGCGTCGCCACCTCGGCGCGGGCGAAGTCGAGCGGCGGGTGGTCGATGACGTTGGCGAGGTAGAGGCCGTCGGGCGCCAGCACCCGGCGCACCCCGCCCAGCGCCTCGACCGTCGTCAGGTGGAACGGGATGCTCACGCCTCCGAAGGCGTCCCCGACCACCAGGTCGCGGCTGGCGTCGGACAGCCGGCGCAGGCCGGTCCGGCCGTCCTCGACCCGGACCTCGAGGTCGTCGCCGGTGCGCAGCCCGAGCTGCTCGACGTCGACCTCGACCACGCCGGGATCGATCTCCGAGACGGTGCTCCGCGTGCCCGGCCTGGCCTCGGCGAGCCAGCGCGGCAGCGTCAGTCCACCGCCGCCGAGGTGGTGTGCGCGGAGTGGCTCGCCCTCGGCGTACGACGCGTCGATCGCCGCAGCCATCGCGCGGACGTAGCCGAACTCGAGGTGACCGGGGTCGTGGAGGTCGACGTAGGAGTGCCGGAGACCGTCCATGACCAGGACCCGGCCGTCCGGTCGGACGGGGTCCGCCTCGACGACGACGCAGTGGTAGGTCGTCTCCACGTCGCACCCGCCGGGCGCGACGCTCACCGCCAGGGCGGCGACTGCGACGGCGGCCACCGGTCCGCCGAGCGAGCGCCATCCCCGCGCCGCGAGGCCGACGGCTGCGGCAGCCCCGACGAGGAGCACCCCCAGCCCGACCAGGATGGTGCTCACGGGGAGCAGGCTGATCAGCACGAACCCGGTGACGACGGTCCCGGCGATCGCACCGACGGTGCCGATGCCCGAGAGCCGGCCGACGACCGACCCCGTGTCATCGAGGCTGGTCAGCCGGACCTTGGTCACCATCGGGGTCACGGCCGAGAGCAGCGCGGCCGGCACGACGATGGCGGCCGCCGACACCCAGAGCAGCAGGGCCGGCTGCCCCACGGACCCTGCCCACCGCACGGCGGCCGGCATCAGGGCCACCGCTGCTCCCGCCACGCCCAGCACCGGTCCGAGCAGCAGCCGCGGCGACCTCGCGTCGGCGGCCCGCCCGCCGAGCCACGCGCCGGCCGCGATCGCCGCCAGCGCGAGCCCGATGACCAGGGTGCTCGTCTCGAGGGTGAGGCCCAGGTACGGCGCGAGCAGCCGCAGCGAGGCCAGCTCGACGACCAGTACCGCGCCGGAGGAGCCGAACACCAGGGCACCCGCGGTCCACGGACCCGGCCGGGCAGCCGTGCCCTCGACGTGGTCGGTCACTGCTCGCCGTGACGCGGTCGACGCAGGGGTCCGAGCTTCTCACCGACCACCGACAGCACACCGGTGAGGACGAGTCCGGCGAGCCCGCACACCACGGCCCCGACGATCGTCGAGAGCACCCTGCCGGTCACGAGCCAGCCGTGGACCGCACCGGCCGCAAGGCAGACGTAGAGGAAGATCGAGACCAGACGCTCCACGATGACGCATCTCCCCTGTTCCCCGAGCCGAGACCGACGGTGTTGCACGGATCGTATCGACGGCCCGCGGTCACCCTCGCCTCGCGGGGCCGACGTCGCGCACGACAGAGGCCCTGACCTGTCAGGTCAGGGCCTCTGGTCTGCTCCCCCGGTTGGACTCGAACCAACAACCCTCCGGTTAACAGCCGAATGCTCTGCCAGTTGAGCTACAGGGGATCGTGCCGGGTTGCGCCGCACAGGTTAGCAAGGCACGGGACGACCGAGAAAATCGGCCGGAGTCACCCCTCGCCGACGTCGCCCCGCGCCGCGGCGAGCGCGGCCTCGGTCAGCGACCGCACCTCCGGGTCGGCGGGGTCGACGCCCTCGTCGTAGTCGACGTACCAGGCCAGGGGCCGGGTGCCGCGAGGTGCCCGGCGCGCGATCACCCGCAGCCCGGCCGCGCCCCGGACGGGGACGTGCCGCTGCAGCACGACGCTCGCGGTCACCCGCTCGCGCACCAGCTGGAGGAAGCGCCCGGGCTCCTCGACCGTGAACGTGTGCTCCCGACGCTGCTCGCCCCAGGAGCCCACCTCGCTCAGCCGGAACACCTCGGAGTCGCGGTCCCAGTCGGCCGCCTCGACCTGCTCCCACGGCAGCCTTGTCCCGTCGAGGTAGACCGCGTCGCGGGTGCCGGCCAGCACGGCCCCCTCGCCCGCCCGGGTCCACCCCAGGACCCGCTCACCCGCAGCGACCTCGACGTCAGGGTGCGGGGCCCGCCCCAGCCTCACTGGGTGCCGACCGCGCGCTCGCGGAGCGTACGGCGGTGCTGCTCGAGGGCGACCAGCTCGCCGAACATCCGGTTGTAGTCACCTGCGTGCTCGACCGGGTTGGTGCGCTGCAGCTTCGACTTGAGGTCGGCGATCCGGCGCATCGCGGTCAGCTCCTGGAGCCGGTAGACGTGGGCGGCGACATAGTCGGCATCGGGCTCCTTGGCGGTCTTGAGCGACTCGACGCCGAGCGCGCTCACCGCCGAGGACACCGCGGGGTCGGTCACCCCGTCGCGCAGCCGGGCGGCCCACCCGGGGTCGTGCGCGCCCGCGGGCGGGCCGCCCGCGGCGGCGACCAGGTCCCACACAGCCCGGTAGGTCGGGTGGGTGAAGTCGTTGTCGCCGACGCCGCGGGCGGCGTGGCCGACCGCGGCAGGGTGCTGCAGCACCAGCTTGAGCGTCTCGCGCTCGATCGCGAACCGCGGGTCGCGCAGATCGGGCAGCTGCTGCCGTGGCCGCTCGGGGGCCGGCTGCTCGGCGGCGGGTCGCTGCGGGTGGTTCGGCGGGCGGCTGGGACGGTTCTGGGCGCGCCGTACTTCCTCACGCGCCTGCTCGACGTCGACGCCGACCATCCCGGCGAGCTCGCGGGCGAACGCGTCGACCTTCGACTTGTCGCGGATGCTCGACACCAGCCGCGCCGCCTCGCGGACGGCGTCGACCCGGCCGTCGGCGCGGTCGAGGTCGTACTTGCCGACGACGTTGCCGAGCACGAACCGGTAGAGCGGCACCCGCCGCGCGACCAGCTCGCGGACCGCGGCGTCGCCCTCCTTGATCCGGAGGTCGCAGGGGTCGAGGCCGGACGGCTCGACGGCGACGTAGGTCTGGGAGACGAAGTTCTGGTCGCCGTCGAAGGCCCGCAGCGCGGCCTTCTGGCCGGCGGCGTCGCCGTCGAAGGTGAAGATCACCTCGCCGCGGAATTCCTCGTGGTCGTGGAGGAACCGGCGCAGCACCCGCGCATGGTCGTCGCCGAAGGCGGTGCCGCAGGTGGCGACGGCGGTGCCCACGCCCGCGAGGTGGCAGGCCATCACGTCGGTGTAGCCCTCGACCACCACGGCCTGCGAGCTGCGGCCCATCTCGCGCCGCGCGAGGTCGATGCCGTAGAGCACCTGGCTCTTCTTGTAGATCGAGGTCTCCGGGGTGTTGAGGTACTTGGCCTCGATCTTGTCGTCGTCGTGGATCCGCCGCGCCCCGAACCCGATGGTGTCGCCGGACGCGTCGCGGATCGGCCACAGCAGCCGGCCGCGGAACCGGTCGTACGCCGACCGCCCGATCGCCACCAGCCCGGCCGCCACGCTCTCCTCGTCGCGGAACCCGCGCTGCCGCAGGTGGCGCAGCAGCGACTCGCCGTCGCGCGGGGCGTAGCCGTTGCCGAACGTCTCGGCCACCGAGCCGTCGAAGCCGCGCTCCACGAGGAACTGCCGCGCGACCTGGGCCTCGGGCCCGCGCAGCTGGTCGGCGTAGAACTCCTGGGCGATCCGGTTGGCCTCGACCAGCCGGCTGCGCTGCGGCCCCCGCGGCCTGTCCTCCCGCGGCCCTTCCCCTTCCTCGCGGCGCAGCCGGACGCCGTACTTGTCGGCCAGCCGCTCGACCGCCTCGGTGAAGCCGAGCCCGTCGATCTTCATCAGGAAGCTGATGACGTCGCCGCCCTCCTGGCAGCCGAAACAGTGGAAAAATCCGCGGCTCGGCGTCACGTGGAACGACGGCGACTTCTCGTCGTGGAAGGGGCAGAGCCCCTTCTGGGAGCCGCCGCCGGCGTTGCGGAGGGTGACGTAGGACGACACGACCTCGTCGATGCGGGCCTTCTCGCGCACCTCGGCGATGTCGTCGTCACGTATCCGGCCTGCCACGTGGCGGAGTCTACGGCGCCACCGCACGCCGCGGACCGCCCCTTTCCACACGGTTCACTCACCCGAGCGGGGGTTGGCATGAATCGCGCAGATTCGGCAACGTAGGGGGACATGAGCCACCCCGACACCACGCCGGCGCGGCCGCCCGACGGCGACCAGACGCTGGGCGCGATCGTGCACGACCTCACGACCCAGATCCCCGAGCTGATCCGCTCCGAGATCCGGCTGGCCCAGGCCGAGATGGCGGAGAAGGGCAAGCGGGCCGGGATCGGCATCGGCCTGTTCAGCGGCGCCGGGCTGCTGGCCTTCTTCGGCGTCGCCACGCTGATCGCCACCGCGATCCTCGCGCTGAGCCTGGTGCTCGACGCGTGGCTGGCCGCACTGATCGTGGCGGTCGTGCTGTTCATCGGCGCGGCCGTGCTCGGGCTGGGCGGCAGGACCAAGGTCCAGCAGGCGACCCCGCCGGCGCCCGAGCGGGCCGTCGAAGGGGTCAAGGAGGACATCGCGACGGTGAAGGGACAGCACCGATGACCACCCCGACCGACAAGAACCAGAACCAGAACCAGACGCCGGAGCAGATCCAGGCCGACATCGAGGCCCAGCGCGAGCAGCTCGCCGACACCGTCGACCAGCTGACCGCCAAGCTGGACGTGAAGTCCCAGGCCCAGCAGAAGGTCGCCGAGGTCAAGGACCGGGTGACCACCGACACGGGCAAGCCGCGGCCGGAGGTCCTCGCCGCGGCAGGCTCGCTGCTGGCCATGGCCGTCGTCCTCGTGTGGTGGCGTCGTCGCTCGTGAGCCGGCACGCAGAGCACCGTCGCGACGAGGCGACCGCCCCGCCACCGGACGCGGCGTCCAAGCCGGACGGTCCCGGCCAGCTGCACAAGCGCTCGTGGGTCTACGTCGCGCGCAAGACCCTGCGTGAGTTCGGCGACGACGAGTGCCTGGACCTCGCGGCGGCGCTGACCTATTACGCCGTCTTGGCCATGTTCCCCGCCATGCTGGCCCTGCTCTCCCTGCTGGGCCTGGTCGTCGACCCGCAGAAGTCGGTCGACACCGCGCTGGAGGTGCTGCGGCCCCTGGTCTCCGACCAGCTCATCGGCACAGTGGAGCAGCCGCTGAGCGACCTCGCGAGGTCCGAGGCGGCCGGGACCGCGCTGGTCGTCGGCCTGCTCGGCGCCCTCTGGTCCGCCTCCGGGTACGTCGGAGCCTTCGGGCGGGCCATGAACCGGATCTACGAGATCGGCGAGGGCCGGCCGTTCTGGAAGCTCCGGCCGATCATGGTGCTCATCACCTTGGTCGCCGTGCTGCTGATCGCGGTCGTCCTCGTCCTGCTGGTGGTCTCGGGGCCCGTGGCACAGTCCATCGGCGGCGTCATCGGCGTGGGCGACCAGGCGGTGCTGGTGTGGGACATCGCCAAGTGGCCGGTGATCGCCGTGGCGGTGATGGCGGTCGTGGCGATGCTCTACTACGCCACGCCCAACGTGCAGCACCCGCGATTCCGCTGGATCTCGGTGGGCGCGGCGGTCGCCATCGTCGTGTGGCTGCTGGCGTCGGCCGGCTTCGCGCTCTACCTCGCCACCTTCGCCAGCTACGACAAGACCTACGGCTCGCTCGCCGGAGCGATCGTGGCGCTGCTCTTCCTGTGGATCACCAACCTGGCGCTGCTCCTGGGCGCCGAGATCGACTCCGAGCTCGAGCGGGCACGGGAGCTGCAGGCGGGCATCGCGGCCGAGGCGGAGCTCCAGCTGCCCGCGCGCGACACGCGCAACATCGAGAAGGCCGACGCCAAGGAGGCCGCGGACATCGAGCGGGGCCGTGAGCTCCGGGAACGGGCCGCCGCCCTGCAGGGGGCGAACGACACTGACCATCGACACGAAGAGGAGAGTTCATGATGCGGAAGCTGACCATCCTGATCGCGGGAGGCGTGGGCTACGTCCTCGGCACCCGCGCCGGACGCGAGCGTTACGAGCAGATCAAGGGGCTGGCCTCGAAGGTGAAGGACGACCCGCGGGTGCAGGAGAAGGCCCAGCAGGCCGCCGACCTTGCCAAGGAGAAGGCGCCGGTCGTGAAGGACAAGGTGCAGGGCGCCGCGAGCGCCGCGTCCGAGAAGGTCAAGGACGCCACCAGCGGCGACGACTCGCTGGAGGACCAGCTCCACCCCGAGAGCACGGCCCGGCAGGACGACCCCTACCCCAAGGGCGACCTGCCCTGATCAGCGCCCGCCGACCAGCCGGTGGTGCCACGCCACCGCGCTGGCGTCGGTGAGCGAGGCAACCTGGTCGATCACGGCCCGGCGGCGCCCGGCGTCGTCGTCGGCCTGCCGCCAGTCGTGGGCGTACGCCGCCTCGAGGACGTCGGGCGCCCGCTCGAGCAGCACCTCGACCAGCCCACCGAGCAGCTCCCGCTCCCGGGAGCGCGCGGCCACCCGGTCCTGGGCCTGCATGACGTAGTGGGCGGCCACCCCCTTCAGCAGCCCGATCTCCAGCCGCACCTGCTCCGGCACCACCAGGTCGGCCCGGTGCCGCACGAACGGCCCCGGACCGGACGCGAACGTCGCGTCCTGCACCGCGCCGCAGAACCGGCCGATCAGGTCGCTGGTGAGGTTCTTGAGCCGGGCCAGCGAGCGGCGGCTGCCGTCGTACGCCTCGCTCGGCCAGCCGCCGACCGCGGTCAGCCCGTCGAGCACGGTGGCCAGGACGTCGTCGGTGGCCTCCGGCAGGTACCACCCGCGCACCGTCGCGAACAGCGCCGGCCGGTCGAGCCGGCCGAGGTCGATCCGGGCGGCGACGACGCCGTCCTCGACGTCGTGCACGGAGTAGGCGACGTCGTCGGCGAGGTCCATCACCTGCGCCTCGAAGCAGCGGGCCGAGCCGCTGCGCCCCGCACGCATCCACGAGAACACGGGCAGGTCGTCGTCGTAGACCCCGAACTTCACGACGGCGACCGGAGTGCCGTCGGCGTGGACGCCCGCCGGCGGCGCGGCGTCGGCGCGGCGCCAGGGGTACTTGGTGCAGGCGTCGAGGGTGGCGCGGGTCAGGTTGAGCCCGGCCGAGCTGCCGTCGCCGGCGACGGTCTTGGCCTCCAGCCGGGTCAGGATCCGCAGCGTCTGGGCGTTGCCCTCGAAGCCGCCGCAGGCGGTCGCCCACTCGGCCAGCAGCCGCTCGCCGTTGTGGCCGAACGGCGGATGCCCGAGGTCGTGGGCCAGTGCCGCCGTCTCGGCGATGTCGGGGTGGCAGCCCAGAGCGCGGGCGAGGTCGCGGGCGACCTGGGCCACCTCGAGGCTGTGGGTGAGCCGGTTGCGGACGAAGTCGTCGCTCTGCGGCCCCATCACCTGGGTCTTCGCCGCAAGTCGCCGCGACGCCGCCGCGTGGACGACGCGCGCCCGGTCGCGCTCGTACGGCGTCCGCTCCGGGGCGGCGACGCGCTTGGGCGGCTCGGCGACGTAGCGCTCACGATCGTCGTCGTCGTAGCCCTCGGTGAGGTCCATCCCGGCTGACCTTAGCGATCAGGACGGACGACGAAGTCGCCCGTCCGTGGGCGAGCGCGGGCTGAGCGGGGCCCCGCGGCCGAGCCTGCAACGTCGCGAGGGGCGCGTCGAGACCCGTGAGTGTGGCAGGGCGGCGACCACGACGGCTCGCCGCGGTCAGTACGTCGTGACGTGCACGTGGTCGTAGTGGTTGGCCGTGACCGAGCCACGGTCCTCGACGTAGCGCCAGCCCTCGCTGGAGCGGTCGACCGACCAGATCCGCTGGGAGTACATGATGTAGTTGACGCCGAGCTCCTGGTAGTTCTCGCGGACGAACTCCGCGACCTCCCAGCCGCGCGACCCGCTGACCATGATGTCGATGGCCAGGCCCTGCGCGTGCTCGCCGTCGCTGCGGTAGGTGCCGTAGCTGGTGATCTCGGGGAACGCCGCGCACACCGCCTCGTGGACGGCGATCACGTTGGGCTGCCCGTCGACGGACGTGCCGTTGGTGCAGGCACCGCCGAGGGTCGGGGCCTCGTCGGAGCTCGAGTCCGAGCTCGACGTCGAGCTGGCGTTCGGGTTCTCGTCGGTGAGGTAGCCGCTGGTCACCCACCGGGCCTCGCCGTCGACGACGACCTCGACCCTTCCCGCGGCCTCACGACCGGTGACCAGGACCTTCTTCGACTCGTCGAGGAGGCCCTGCTTGGCGGCGTCCTCGCCCGGCGTCGCCCACAGGTTGAGCGGAGCGGTCGTCCAGAGCTTGTCGTCCGCGGCGTTGATCGCCTGCGCGACGGCCTTCTTCTCGAGCATGTCCTCCCAGGGCTCCTCGCGGACGATCCGGGTCTGCGAGCGGGAGACGACCTGGGGCCGCTCCAGGGCCTCGGGAGTCGCGGACTCGGAGACGTTGTCGGCCGCCTCGGCGAAGCTGGAGGTGCTGCTGGCCATCAGGACGTCCCGGGTCCCGGGATCTGCGGCGACGACTCCCAGACCGACGGTCGAGAGGGTCGCCGCCACGGCCAGGCCGCCGGCGATGTAGGGCGCCTTGGGCATGCGGAAGGTACGGCGGGCATCGGTGTCCCGCTTGTGGCTGTTGGCCACAGCGCTGATCCTTTGCTGTTGCTGACAGGGGGTACGCCGCGGCTTGTGGCCACCGACGCCCGAGACGAAGTCACCGAGTGAAGCACACTCCGGAAATGGGGGGCCAATCTGGGGGTGCGTTTCGCAGGGTAATCCCGGTCACCCTACCGTCACCCGGCGCTATCCGCCCGTGGTCTCCACTGCATCTTCTCGCAGACAGGTGTCGCGCCCGTCGGTGTCGTCGAGCCACCCCTCCGGCACCACGACCCGCGCGCGAGGCGAGCCCTGCCGGCCGCGGGGAGTGCCGAGCTCGGCCTCCGGGAACGCCTCGTCCGGGTCGAGCCCCGTCAGCAGCTCGTCGAGGGCGGCCAGGGAGTCGACCAGGGCCAGCGAGTGACGTAGCCTCCCGCCCGCGGAGAACCCCTTGAGGTACCACGACACGTGCTTGCGGAACTCCTTGCAGCCCCGCTCCTCACCCATGTGCTCGGTGAGCAGCTCGGCGTGACGGCGCATCATCGCGGCGACCTCGCCCAGCGTCGGCAGGGTCCGGGTCGCCCGGCCAGCGAACGCGTCGGCGAGGTCGCGGAACAGCCACGGCCGGCCGAGGCAGCCGCGCCCGACGACCACGCCCGCGGCCCCGGTCTGCTCGACCATCCGCAGCGCGTCGGCCGCCTCCCAGATGTCGCCGTTGCCGAGGACCGGGATGTCGACGTGGTCGACCAGCGCGGCGATCGCGTCCCAGTCGGCCTGCCCCGAGTACGACTGGGCGACGGTGCGGCCGTGCAGCGCGATCGCGGCGCAGCCGGACTCCTGGGCGATCCGCCCGGCGTCGAGGTAGGTCAGGTGGTCGTCGTCGAGCCCCTTGCGGGTCTTCATCGTCACCGGCACGCCGTAGGGCGCCGCGGCCGCCACCGCCTGCTCGAGGATGTCGGCCAGCAGGCCGCGCTTCCACGGCAGCGCGCCGCCACCACCCTTGCGGGTCACCTTGGGGACCGGGCAGCCGAAGTTGAGGTCGACGTGGGCGACGCCGTGCTCGGCACACAGGATCTCGGTCGCCTTCCCGACGTAGGCGGGGTCGGTGCCGTAGAGCTGCACCGAGCGGACCTGCTCTCGCTCGTCGAACACCAGCATCCGGCGGGTGTTCTCGTCGCCCTCGACCAGCCCGCGGCTGGTGATCATCTCGCAGACGTAGAGGCCCGCACCCTGCTCCGCGCACAGCCGCCGGTAGGCAGCGTTCGTGATGCCCGCCATCGGGGCGAGGACCACGGGGGTCTCGACGACGAGGTCCCCGAGGCGCAGCTCGGAGGGCGGTCCCTGAGGAGAGCGCGCTGCGCTCGTCTCGAAGGGCGGTCCCTGAGGAGAGCGCGCTGCGCTCGTCTCGAAGGGTGGGGCGGTCATGCCCCCATTGTCCGCGGCGACCGGCCGCGGCACGAATTCCGGCCTAGGAGTCGTCGCCCTGCTTCGACTTCTTCGACTTCTTCGACTTCTTCTTGTCGTCGCCCTGCTTGTCCCCGGACTTCTTCGTGTCGCCGGCGCCGCCGGCCTTGGTCACCTCGCCGGTCCAGGTGATGCCGTCGAACTCCTGGTCGGGGCGGAAGCTCACCGCAGTCAGCTCGCCCTTGTCGGGCGCGAGGTAGACCAGGCAGGACTTCACCTTGTCGCCGTTCTTGAACTTCTTCGGGAACATCGAGCGCTCGCAGGGCTGGAAGCTGCCGATGAAGACCGAGGCCTCGATCAGCCGGTTCTCGCCGTCGACGATGTAGAGCGGGACCGGTCGGCCGCCGAGGTCGGTGTCACCGACGTTCTCGACCGTCGCCCGCACGAAGTACGGCGAGGTCTCGCGGGTCTCCTTCTTCAGGTCCCAGCCCTCGAACTGGGAGAACGACGCCTTCTCCAGCGAGGTGACCCTGATGTCGAGGGCGCCCACCGCGTTCTGCCGCGGCTCGTAGGCCACGGTGGCGGTCTCGCCGACCTCGAGCTCGGAGCCCTGCGCGGTCAGCTCGACACCCTCGGGCACGTCGAGGTAGGGGGTCTCCTCGACCGTGGGGCTCGCGTCACTGTCGCCGGACGCCCCGCTCCCGCCGCCGTCGCCCGAGCAGGCGGACAGGGCCAGGGTGACGGCCAGACCGAGGGCGAGCGGGGCCCTGG
Organism: uncultured Actinomycetota bacterium; assembly: GCA_963740325.1. Taxonomy (GTDB): domain Bacteria; phylum Actinomycetota; class Actinomycetes; order Propionibacteriales; family Nocardioidaceae; genus Nocardioides. Next base: position 889,174 of record CAVUDQ010000004.1, on the reverse strand, counting down.
CCAGGCGGGCGGGAAGACGCATGCGGTCATTCTGCACGGTGGTCACCTCAGCACCCGACGAAACGCTGGGCGAACCAGGACGTCACCTGGTCGAGTGCGATCCGCTCCTGCGACATGGTGTCGCGCTCGCGGACGGTGACGGCCTGGTCGTCGAGCGTCTCGAAGTCGACGGTCACGCAGTACGGCGTACCGATCTCGTCCTGCCGGCGGTAGCGCCGGCCGATGGCACCGGAGTCGTCGAACTCGACGTTCCAGCTCTGCCGCAGCTCGGCGGCGAGCGCCCGCGCCTTCGGCGACAGGTCGGCATTGCGCGAGAGCGGCAGCACGGCGACCTTGACCGGCGCCAGCCGCGGGTCGAGCCGCAGCACCGTGCGCTTGTCGACGCCGCCCTTCGTGTTGGGCGCCTCGTCCTCGGTGTAGGCGTCGATCAGGAAGGCCATCAGGCTCCGGGTCAGGCCCGCGGCCGGCTCGATGACGTAGGGCACGTAGCGCTCGTTGCCGGCCTGGTCGAAGTAGGAGAGGTCCTGGCCGGAGTACTTGCTGTGCTGGGTCAGGTCGAAGTCGGTCCGGTTGGCGACGCCCTCGAGCTCCTCGAAGTCGCGGCCGGAGAAGCCGAACCGGTACTCGATGTCGACGGTCCGCTTCGAGTAGTGGGAGAGCTTCTCGGCGGGGTGCTCGTAGTGGCGCAGGTTGTCCTTGCTGATGCCGAGGTCGGTGTACCAGCGGGTCCGCTCGTCGATCCAGTACTGGTGGAGCTCCTCGTCCTCGCCCGGCTTGACGAAGTACTCCATCTCCATCTGCTCGAACTCGCGGGTGCGGAAGATGAAGTTGCCGGGCGTGATCTCGTTGCGGAAGCTCTTGCCCATCTGGGCGATGCCGAACGGCGGCTTCTTGCGGCTCGAGGTCACCACGTTGGCGAAGTTGAGGAAGATGCCCTGCGCGGTCTCGGGCCGCAGGTAGTGGAGGCCGGACTCGTCCTCGACGACGCCGAGGTAGGTCTTGAGCATCATGTTGAACTCGCGCGGCGGGGTCCACGCGGCACGGGTGCCGCAGTTGGGGCAGGCGACCGACTCGTTGATGTCGACGGTGCCAGGGTCGTCGATGCCCTTCTTCTGGGCGTAGTCCTCCTGCAGGTGGTCCTCGCGGAACCGCTTGTGGCACGACTGGCACTCGGTCAGCGGGTCGCTGAAGGTGCTGAGGTGGCCGCTGGCCTCCCACGTCCGCGTCGGCAGGATCACGCTGGAGTCGAGACCGACGACGTCCTCGCGGGCGGTGACCATCGATCGCCACCACTGCCGCTTGATGTTCTCCTTCAGCTCCACGCCGAGCGGCCCGTAGTCCCAGGCGGACCGGGTGCCGCCGTAGATCTCACCGCACGGGTAGACGAAGCCCCGGCGCTTGCAGAGGGAGACGACGTGGTCGAGGGTCGATGCGGGCGGCTTGGCCACGGTGGAGCTCTCTTCCTGGTGTCGGGCCGGCTGGCTGCCGGGCTGACGTGTGGGGGGCGAGGGCTCAGCCTAACGACCCGTCCGGGACGCCCCGAACCTCGGCTCCTCAGGAGCCACGGCTGTCGGCCACGTTCAGGTCGGTGCCCGGCTCGACCGCCTCGTAGGCGCTGGGCTCCTCGATCGCCCGCCCGAGCACGGGCACGGCGTACAGCTTGACGTCGTACGCCGAGAGTGCGCGCCGGTAGGCGCCGACGTGCTCCCACCGGCTGACCAGCGTCCAGAGCGTGGGGTCGTCGACGTTGCGCCCGACGTGGCTGGCGACGTGGCCCTGCCGCTCGGCGAGCGCCTGCCGGGCGCGCTCGAGGTCGTCGCGGAAGCCCTCGGCCTCCCGCTCGGGGACGCGGAACCTGTTCACCACCAGCACGGCAGCAGTATCCCTGAGGCCATTTGACAATCGTTCTCAACCCCGCTGAGAATCGTTCTCATGTTCCGGGTCCGCGCCGCCTCGCCGCTCGCGACCGTGGCCGCGAGCGCCCTGCTCGCGGGCTGTGGTGCCGTGTCGGGGACCGAGGACGACGGGCAACAGGCCGTCGCGTCGTTCTACCCGCTGGCCTGGGTGACCGAGCAGGTGGCCGGGGACGACTGGGAGGTGTCCAACCTCACCGCCCCCGGCGGTGAGCCCCACGACCTCGAGCTGTCGATCGACGGCACCGCCCGGCTGGCCCGCGCCGACCTGGTCGTCTACCTCGACGGGTTCCAGCCGGCCGTCGACGACGCGGTCGACACCACCGCCGAGGGCGAGGCCCTGGACGCGGCCGACGTCGTCGACCTCGAGGAGCTCGCCGACCACACCGGTGAGTCCGGGCACACGCACGCGGAGGGCCAGCTCGACCCGCACTTCTGGCAGGACCCCGCCCGGATGGCCACGCTGGCCGAGGCGGTGGCCGACGAGCTCGGGCGGCTCGACGAGGCCCACGCCGACGACTACGCGGCCCGGGCCGACCGGGTGGCGGCCGACCTCGAGCGGCTCGACGGGGAGTACGCCGACGGGCTCGCCGACTGCGAGCGCGACGTCGTCGTGGTGAGCCACGACGCCTTCGGCTACCTGGCCCGCTACGGGCTGCACCTCGAGCCGATCGCCGGCCTCTCCCCCGACTCCGAGCCCACCCCGGCCGCGCTGGCCGAGCTCGGCGACCTGATCCGCGACGAGGGCGTGACGACCGTGTTCTCCGAGCGGCTGGCCAGCCCCGCCATGGCCGAGACGCTCGCCTCGGACCTCGGCGTCGACACCGGCGTGCTCGACCCGGTCGAGGGCCTCACCGACCAGACCGCCGACGAGGACTACCTCTCGCTGATGCGGGCGAACCTCGCGGCGCTCGAGAAGGCGAACGGCTGTTGAGCGCGGTCGTCGAGGTGCACGGGCTGCGGGTGGTCATCGCCGGCCGCCCGGTGCTGCACGACGTCGACCTGGTCGTCCCGGCCGGTGAGTTCGTCGCGCTCATGGGGGCCAACGGGTCCGGCAAGTCCACCCTGGTCCGGGCGGTGACGCGGCTGCGGCCGATCACGGCCGGGCGGGTCGAGCTCTTCGGCACCCCGCTGTCCCGGTTCCGTGAGTGGCACCGGGTCGGGTTCCTCCCCCAGCGCGCCGGAGCGGCGTCGGGGGTGCCGGCGTCGGTACGCGAGGTCGTGGCGTCCGGACGCCTCGGACGCCGGCGGCTGCTGGCTCCGCTCTCCCGGGCCGACCGCCGCGCCATCGACGACGCGCTCGCCGTGGTGGGACTGACCCACCGCGCGGCCGACAGCGTGGCGACGCTCTCGGGTGGCCAGCAACAGCGAGTGCTGATCGCTCGGGCCCTGGCGGGCGAGCCCGAGGTGTTCTTCCTCGACGAGCCCACCGCCGGGGTGGACCTCCCCCACCAGGAGGCGCTGGCTCGGTCGCTCGGCGTGCTCAAGGAGCGGGGCGCGACCATCGTGCTCGTCGCCCACGAGCTGGGTCCGCTGGCGCCGCTCGTCGACCGGGCGGTCGTGCTCTCCCACGGCCGGGTGACCCACGACGGCGCACCGCTCGACGAGGCGGGCCAGGAGCCGCACCACCACGAGCGCGAGGAGCGCCACGACCACACCCCCCACGTGGGCTCCCCCCTCGACACCTTGCAGGAGCCGTCGTGATCGAGCTGCTCGCGCTCCCGTTCATGGTCCGGGCCCTCATCGCGGCTGCGGTCACCGGCCTTGCCGCCCCGACGATCGGCACCTACCTCGTCCAGCGGCGGCTGGCGCTGCTCGGCGACGGGCTCGGCCACGTCGCGGTCACCGGGGTCGCGCTCGGCCTGCTCACCGGCACCTCCCCCACCTGGTTCGCGGTCGTGGTGGCGGTCGTCGGTGCCGTCGGGATCGAGGTGATCCGCGAGCGCGGTCACACCAGCGGCGATGTCGCGCTCGCCCTGCTCTTCTACGGAGGCCTGGCGGCCGGAGTGCTGATCACCGGCATCGCCGGGCAGAGCGCGTCCCGGCTGCAGGAGTACCTGTTCGGCTCGGTCACGAGCGTCTCGGCCGGCGACGTCGTCACGACCGTCGTGCTGGCGGCAGTGGTGGTCACCACCTGCCTGGGCCTGCTCCCCCAGCTGTTCGCCGTGTCCCAGGACCAGGACTTCGCCCGCGTGGCCGGTGTCCGGGTCCGCCTCTACAACCTGGTCGTGGCCGTGCTGGCGGCAGTCACGGTGACCGTCGCGATGCGTACCGTGGGGCTGCTGCTGGTGTCGGCGCTGATGGTGGTGCCGGTGGCGACCGCCCAGCAGCTGACCCGCTCGTTCCGCTCGACGATCGGGGTGTCGATGGCGCTCGGCCTGGCCGCTGCCCTCGGCGGGCTGGTCCTGGCGGCCTTCCTGTCGACGGTACCGCTGGACGTCGCCCCCGGGCCGACCATCGTGCTGCTGTCCCTCGCCGGGTTCGCCCTCGCCTGGCCGCTCGGCGTGTGGCGGCGGACCCGCCAGCGCGAGGCCCGGGAGGTGGCCCGTGTCTGAGCAGCCGCTCCGGCTGACCCGGCAGCGCCAGGCGGTCGCCGACGTGCTGGCGACGCTCGACGACTTCCGCTCCGCGCAGGAGATCCACGAGCTGCTCACGGGGCAGGGCCAGGCGGTCGGCCTGGCCACCGTCTACCGCACGCTGCAGCTGCTGGCTGAGCACGACCAGGTCGACGTCCTCCGGGGCCGGGACGGCGAGGCGAGTTACCGTCGCTGCTCCGGCACCCACCACCACCACCTGGTCTGCCGCTCGTGCGGGGCGACCGTCGAGGTGGAGGGGCCGGCAGTGGAGCAGTGGACCCGCGCGGTCGCCGACCAGCACGGGTACGCCGACGTCAGCCACACCCTCGAGATCTTCGGCGACTGCCCCCGCTGCCGCTGAACGAGGCGCTGCGGCGTACGGCCCGGGACGCCAACCGCCGTCAGGAGGCGGTGACGCCCAGCGGCAGCCGCACCCGGAACTGGCTGCCGTGACCCAGCTCGCTGTCGACCTCGATCCGGCCACCGTGGCTCTCGACGATCGACTTCGTGATCGAGAGCCCCAGGCCGACGCCCTGGATGCTCTGCTCCTCGGCGTGCCGGGTCCTGAAGAAGCGCGTGAACAGGTGGTCGCGGTCGCGGGCCTCGATGCCCATCCCGGTGTCCTCGACGCGCAGCTCGGCGCGCTCACCGTCGACCAGCAGCGCGACCCGCACCCGGCCACCCTCCGGGGTGTACTTGATCGCGTTGGAGACCAGGTTGTCGGCGACCTGCCGCATCCGGTCCCGGTCGAGCAGCATCTGCAGTGACTCCGGCACCTCGGAGACGAGATCGACCCTCGAGGTCGCCGCCAGCGGCGCCGCCGCAGCGACGCTCTCCCGCACGATCGCGGCGAGGTCGCCGCGGGTGCGGACGACCCGCATCGGGCCGAGGTCGATCTGGGCGGTGTGGAGCAGGTCTGCCACCAGGCGCCCCAGCCGCTCGGAGTTGCGGGCGACCACCTCGAGCTTCTGCATCGCACCCGGTGGCAGGTCGTCCTCCTCCATCAGGAGGTCGATGTACCCGCGGATCGAGGTGAGTGGCGTCCGGAGCTCGTGGGACACCGACGCCACGAACTCGTCCTTGACCCGCAGCGCGCGCATGTAGTCGGTGACGTCGTTGTAGGCGAGGGCGGCACCCCGGAAGGTCCCGTCGTCGTCGCGGACCGACCGGGCCGAGACCGACATCGCCCGCCAGGTGAGCGGGTCGTCGCCGACCCAGATCCGGAAGTCGTCGAACTCCTCGCCCTTGGCTGCACGGGTCGTCGGCATCTCATCGCTGGTGAGCCGCCGGTCGCCGTTCTCGTCGAACACCAGCCCCAGCTGACCGACCCGCCCACGGTGACCCTCGGGGAACGCCACCTTCATGAAGGCGTGGTGCCGACGGTTCATCGACTGGTAGTTGCCGTCGGCGTCGAGCAGGAGCAGCCCGACATCGACGGTGTCGATGATCGCGTCGGAGATCCGGCCCTGGTGCTCGATGAACTCCAGCGCACCGGCGAGCCGGTCGCGGTCGGCCTCGGCCACCTCCCGTTCGTAGCGGAGCTGGGTGAGGGTGCCTCCGATCGCCTGGGCGGCCCACGCCGCGAAGGTGCCGACGAACGGGATCAGCACCGAGCGCGAGATGTTTTCGCCGGTCGGTTCCAGGACCAGGAGCCCGGGCACGGTGACGGTCGCCAGCCCGGCCACCAGGGTGATCATGACGCCGCGGCGTCCCAGGGCGCGCCCCAGCCAGTACGCCGGGAGCAGCACCAGCACGCCGGCCCCCGCGCCGAGCGAGGCCAGCCGCGACGTCCCGACCACCGCGATGTCGATCACCGGCAGCACCGCCACGGCGATGACAGGAAGCCGGTCCCACGGCACGGTCAGGGCCAGCACCAGGGCGACCATCGCCATGGCCACGGCGGCGACCGGCCACGAGGCGAGCGAGTCGACGCGTCCCACGATGACCCTGATCAGGAGGTCGACGCCGATGAGGGCGGTGAACCCGACCTGCATCAGCACGGGCGGCGGAGGGTCGCCCGGGGGCACCTGCCGGGGCGGAGGCGCGTCGGCAGGCAGACTCGCGGCAGCCACGTGCCCCCCTTCCCTGCCCCCGTTCCTACCCCCGTCGCCGCATGATCGCAGAGCGAGTCCGGTTTTGGGGAGTCCTGGGCCGGACCGCTCTCGACGACCCGGTCGGCTCCTCTGACATCCTGCCGGGGTGAGACGCCGCGTCCGCCCGCCTACGCCGCACCCGTCAGGGGCGGTCCCGCCGCCCGTCCCGGGCGAGCTGGTCCCCCGCCACGTCGCGATCGTGATGGACGGCAACGGCCGGTGGGCGAAGCGGCAGGGGCTGCCCCGCACGGCCGGCCACGAGCGGGGCGAGCACGCCCTGTTCGACGTCGTCGAGGGCGCGATCGAGATCGGGGTGAAGGCGATCTCGGCGTACGCCTTCTCGACCGAGAACTGGTCCCGCTCGCCCGACGAGGTCCGGTTCCTGATGGGGTTCAACCGCGACGTGATCCGGCGCCGGCGCGACGAGATGCACGAGCTGGGCGTCCGGGTCCGGTGGGCTGGCCGCGCCCCCCGGCTGTGGAAGTCGGTCATCAGGGAGCTGCAGGTCGCGGAGGAGCTGACCCGGCACAACGACGTGCTGACGCTCACGATGTGCGTCAACTACGGCGGCCGCGCCGAGCTGGCCGACGCGGCGCGCAGCATCGCCCGTGAGGTGGAGGCGGGTCGACTGCGCGCCGACCGCGTCGACGAGCGCACCTTCGCCCGGCACCTCTACGTCCCGGAGGTCTCCGACGCCGACATGGTGTGGCGGACCTCCGGCGAGCAGCGGCTGTCGAACTTCCTGCTGTGGCAGGCGGCCTACGCCGAGCTGGTGTTCAGCGACGTACTGTGGCCCGACGTCGACCGCACCCACCTCTGGCAGGCGATCGAGACCTACGCGCGACGTGACCGTCGGTACGGCGGCGCGTGAGTTGGTGGTCGGTCGGTTTCCCCGCCTACGCGGGGAAACCGAGACATCTGGGGGCAAATTTCCCCCAAGAAGTTGATGGTTCCCCGCTTACGCGGGGAAACCGCACGCCCCGGTCAGCGCTCGACGTACTCCAGCGAGCGCAGGCCACGTTCGAGGTGCCAGGCGAGGTAGGCCGCGACCAGGCCGCTGGCCTCCTTGAGGTGGCGCGGGTCGGCGGCGTGGACCACGGGCCAGTCGCCCGTCAGGAGCGCCCCCAGCACGGCGATCGTGCCGGGGGCGGGGCCGGCCGACCCCGGGACCCGGCAGTCGCCGCACAGCACCCCGCCCGCCGCCGGGCTGAACCAGCGGTGCGGGCCGGCGTCGCCGCAACGCGCACAGTGGTCGAACGACGGGGCGTAGCCGGCCACCGCCAGCGAGCGGAGCAGGTAGGAGTCGAGGACCTGGCCGGGCGGGTGCTCCCCCGCGGCCATGGCCCGCAACCCGCCGACGAGCAGCAGGAACTGCTGCACCGCAGGCTGCTTCTCCTCGGTGACCAGCCGCTCGGCGGTCTCCAGCATCACCGTCCCGGCGGTGTAGCGGTCGTAGTCGCCGCCCAGCCGCGACGCGAACGGGTCGAGCGACTCGGCCTGGGTCACCACGTCGAGGTTGCGCCCCTCGGCGAGCTGGAGGTCGACGTGGGTGAACGGCTCCAGGCGCGAGCCCCAACGGGAGGTGGTGCGCCGTACGCCCTTGGCGACCGCGCGGACCCGACCGTGCTGACGGGTCAGCAGGGTGATGATCCGGTCGGCCTCCCCCAGCTTGTGGGTGCGCAGGACGACCGCCTCGTCGCGGTAGAGCGGCACCCCTCCATTGTGCCGTAGAACGTGTCGCTCGATCCTCGGCCGTCGCGAGCGTCGTCCAGCGCGTGCGATGGCAAGGCGGAGGCGCGACGGCGGGGTGGATACCCCGTCGAGCGACGACAACGCAGCCAGCGTGCGTGATGGGCGGCGCGCAGCAGGCCATGGGATCGGGCGGCGCGTTCTTCAGGCCTCCGTACGGCGCTGCCGTGCCCGGGTCCGGACGCCGGGTCGCTCGCCCTCCCAGCAGGTGGTCACGAACCCGACGGCCACCTGGTCGAGCCGCTCAGGACGCACCCGCCACTCGAGGATGCTCCGTGCCTGCACGAACTCGGCGTTGGGCAGCTCCTGCGCCAGCATCGCGGCGTCGGCCGCCGGGTGGATCGGGTCGGCCGGGTGGCCCACGACCAGGGCAGGGGCCGTGATCTCCCGGCGCTCCCGCGAGGCAGGAGCGACCCGGCCGAAGAACAGGCCGTGCACCACCGCGGCCACCGACCCGGGCCGCTGGTCGCAGGTGTCGAGGGCGATCCCGAGCCAGAACGGCACCAGCCCGCGCGGGACCGTACGCGTCACCCACCGCAGCGCGGAGACGCTCAGCGGCAGGAACCGGGCGGCGAACATCAGGGGGGAGAACGCGATGATCCCCGCCTCGACCGCGTTGTCGAGCACCGGCATCTCCAGCAGCAGGCCGGCGACCCGCTCGGGCGTGAGCACCGCGAGCTCGAGCGAGACGTTGGCGCCGAGCGAGGTCCCGCCGACCACGGCCTGGTCCGCGCCCAGGTGGTCGAGTAGCGCCCGGACCTGGTGGGCGAACGCGGTCATCGAGTACGCGGTGGGGTCCTCGGGCCGGTCGGAGCGCCCGTGGCCGAGGAGGTCGAGGGTGACCACATGGAGCCCCTCGGACGCGAGGGTGCGCGCGAGCGGCTCGTGCATCCGGCGCGGCATCAGCTGGCCGTGCAGGAGGACCACCCACCGCTCCCCCGAGCCGTACTCGGTGTACTCGAGCCGGTCGCGTCCCGCCTCGCCGTCGAGGAAGAACTGCCCGATGCGTTCGGAGACCAGCATCCCCGCACCCTAGACGTCCCCCGGGTCCATAGGGCGCCGGAACCCTGCCACACCGCTCGGCATGGACGAGACTGCCCCCATGAACGACTCCGGCCGGAGCTGGGTCCCGTCGGCTGCCGCGGCCGCTGCCGTGCAGGCCGGCGTGTTCCTCGCCGGTGCGGGTGCGGCCTACCTGCGCCCCGAGGGGAGCAGCGTCGCCTTCTGGTGGCCGGCCGCGGGGCTGGCCGTCGCGCTGGTCGCCAGCCTGCCGCGCTCGTGGGCGCCCGGCGGTCGGCGTACGGTTGCGATGACGCTGAGCGGCGGCGGCAGCCGGTTCGGCCCGCAAGCGGGCTACTTGGTCGTCGGGCGCGACGTGACCGAGCAGCGCCACTCGCAGGTGATGCTCATGGGCGCGCTGGAGAAGGAGCGGATGGCCGCCGACCGGCTCCGGCGGCTCGACACCGCGAAGAACGAGTTCGTGTCGACGGTGAGCCACGAGCTCCGGACCCCGGTCACCAGCATCGTGGGCTACGCCGAGCTGCTCGCCGACGGCTCACCGGTGCCCCCGACCCCCAGCAGGTACCGCTGCTCGACACCATCGCCCGCAACGGGGCCCGGCTCATCTCGCTGTGCAACGACCTGCTCACGCTCGGCGGCCTGGACTCCGAGGGTCCGGTCTGGAAGCGGACCGAGATCGACCTGCGGATGCTGGTCGACCAGGCCGAGGACTCGATGCGTCCGACCTTGCGCGACCGCGACCTGGACCTGGCCTTCGACGTGCCGTCCGAACCCGGTCACGGTGCTCGGCGACGCCATCCAGCTGGAGCGGGTGCTGCTCAACCTGCTGTCCAACGCGGTGAAGTTCACCCCCGACGGCGGCCGCGTCACCACGCGGCTGCACACCGAGGACGGCGACGCGTGCGTCGCCGTCACCGACACCGGGATCGGCATCCCCCACGAGGAGCAGGACGCGTTGTTCCAGAAGTTCTTCCGCGCCTCCACCGCGCAGGACCTCGCGATCCAGGGCACCGGCCTCGGGTTGTCGATCGTCGCCGGCATCGTCGCGGTGCACGGTGGCCGGATCGGCGTCGAGTCCGCGTCGGGGACCGGCACCACCTTCTCGGTGCGGCTCCCGCTCGCGGACGGGGACGGCGCCCTGGCGCGCTGACGCCCGGTCGTCAGCCGCCCGCCATGGCGAGCTAGGTGGCACTGCCCAGCATGTGCAGCGCCACGAAGAAACCCGCCACCGCGCCGCCGTAGCACAGCGTCGCCACGATTCCCCGGTGCTTGATCTGCAGGCCGTCGTACAGCGTGAACCGGAACCGGTGGGCCGCATGGACCAGCATCATGGTGAACAGGCCCAGCAGGACCAGGAACGTGATCGGGTTCCTGGCCACGGCTGCCAGCTGCTCGTGGTCGGGCGGATCGATCCAGCCCAGCGGGAACGCGAGGGCGAACAGGAACGCCAGCACCGGCAGGAAGATCGCGGCCATCACTCCCCCGCCGCTGAAGGCCAGCCACACGAAGGGTTCGATCCTGAACTTCATCCCGACACCAGCCAGAACACGAGACCGGAGACGACGGCCAGCACGGCGTACTGGGCACCGATGATGAGCGCGCCGGGCACCCGGCGACCGCGCACCGCGACCACCATCGCCCGCGGGGTGAGGGTGAACCAGGTGACCGTGTGCAGGACCACGAAGCCGAAGGCCACGACGTTGAGCACCACCAGCCACGGGGCCGCGGCCCACTCCAGGTGGGCCCGGTACGCCGCCTCCCCCCGGCCCACGGCACGGACGAACAGGCACAGGTAGAGGACCAGCCAGGCGATGAAGATGCTGCTGAGCTCGCGCATGACGAAGACGAAGTAGCTGCGTTTCCGGACCCACCACAGCACCGGGATACGCCGGTGGTAGCGCAGGTCGCGCGGCATCGCGGGGTGCGTCATCGCCGCAGCGCCCGCGGGAGGAGGAACGCCTTGACCGACTCCTGGGCGGCCTTCAGCTTGTAGCGCTGGATCGCCCCGGCGGGGTCGACGTGCTGGGGGCACACCCGGGTGCACTCACCCACGAACGTGCATCCGTAGACACCCTCGTCCTCGATGAGGACGTCGAGCCGCTCCCGAGCACCGTGGTCGCGGGAGTCGAGGTCGTAGCGCTCCGCGAGCGCGATCGCGGCCGGACCGACGAAGTCGGGGTCGAGGCCGTAGACCGGGCACGCGGCATAGCAGAGCATGCAGTTGATGCACATGCTGAACTGCTTGTAGGCGTCGAGCTCCTCGGGAGTCTGCAGGTACTCGCCGTCGATCTCGGTGGTGTCGTCGTCCCGGATGATCCACGGCTTGACGGCCGGCAGCTTCTCCATGAAGTCGGAGAGGTCGACGACCAGGTCGCGCACGACCGGGAAGTGGGCGAGCGGTTCGACGGTGACCGGCCCAGGGGCGTAGTCGGACAGGAACGTCGCGCAGGTCAGGCGCGGCTCGCCGTCCACGTTCATGCCGCAGCTCCCGCAGATCCCCATCCGGCACGACCAACGGAACACCAGGGTGGGATCCACCTCGTCCTTGACGTGGTTGAGCGCGTCGAGGACCGTCCACTCCTCGCGCATCGGGACGTCGTACTCCTGCCACCCCGGCTCGTGGTTCTTGTCGGGCCGATACCGGGTTACCCGCAGTCCGATCCGTTCCGTCATCGCCCTCACCTCCCGTAGACCCGCTCGCCCGGTGGCCAGCCGGTGATCGTCACCGGCATCTGCTCGACGGTCGGGGTCCCGTCGTCGCCGCGGCCGACCAGCTGGTGCACCAGGAACCGCTCGTCGTCGCGCGCGGTGTGGTCGGTGCGCTGGTGCGCCCCGCGCGACTCCTCGCGCCTGACCCCCGCGGCCAGGATGCACTCCGCGACGTCGAGCATGTTGGCGAGCTCCAGGCGCGCCACCAGCTCGGTGTTGAAGCTCCGGCAGGTGTCGACGACACCGATGCTCTCGAGCCGGTCCTGGAGCTTGCGCAGGAGCCCGGCGCCGTCCCCCATCGTCTGCGCGTCGCGGTAGATCCCTGCCGCCTCCTCCATGACCAGCTGCATCTCGGTTCGGATCGCGGACACCGCGTCGTCACGGGCGTTCCGGCCGAGCACGTCCCGCTCGATCCGGCGGATCTCGTCGGCGGCCTGCGCTGCGACCGCAGGCGGCGACGCGCTCGCGCCGGCGGCGTACTCCGCTGCGGCGCGTCCGGCCCGGGCGCCGAACACCAGGCACTCGGGCAGCGAGTTGGAGCCGAGCCGGTTCGCGCCGTTGATGCTCACGCAGGCGGTCTCACCGGCGGCGTACAGCCCGGCGAGCGGGGTCGCACCGTCACGGTCGGTGCTGACCCCGCCCATCATGTAGTGGACGACCGGGCGCACGGGGATCAGCTCGCTGACCGGGTCGATGCGCTCGTACTTCAGGCACAGCTCGCGCACGAACGGCAGCTTGACGTCGATGAGCCTCGCGCCCAGGTGTCGGAGGTCGAGGTGCACGACCTCGCCGTACGGCGTCTCGACCGCCCGGCCGCGCTCGATCTCGTGGAAGATCGCCTGGGAGATCCGGTCCCTCGGGCCGAGCTCCATGCTGCGCAGGACGGGAGTGGGCGACGGCGTGCCGAGGTCGTAGTCCTGGAGGAACCGGTAGCCGTCCTTGTTCACCAGCCAGGCGCCCTCGGCCCGCGTCGCTTCGGTGATGAGGATCCCCGTGAACGGCAGACCCGTCGGGTGGTACTGGACGAACTCCATGTCCTTGAGCGGGGCTCCGGCGCGGTAGGCCAACGCCATCCCGTCGCCGGTGTTGATGTTGGCGTTGGTGGTGAACGGGAAGACCTTCCCGCAGCCGCCCGTTGCCAGCACGACCGCCTTGGCGGTGATCGCCCGGATCCGGCCCGTCGCGAGCTCGACGGCCACCACGCCGTGCACTCTTCCGTCGTCGACCAGCAGCCGGGTCACGAACCACTCGTCGTAACGGTGCACCGCGCCGTACTTCAACGAGGTCTGGAACAGCGCGTGCAGCATGTGGAACCCGGTCTTGTCGGCCGCGAACCAGGTGCGCATCTGCTTCATCCCGCCGAAGGCGCGGACGGCGACGTGCCCGTCCGGCTCCCTGCTCCACGGACACCCCCAGTGCTCGAGCCGCAACAGCTCGCGGGGCGCCTCGTGGACGAACATCTCGACGGCGTCCTGGTCGGCGATCCAGTCGCTGCCGGAGATGGTGTCGTAGATGTGCTCCTCGAGAGTGTCACCCTCGGCGATCACCCCGGCGGCGCCACCCTCCGCCGACACCGTGTGGCTACGCATCGGGTAGACCTTCGACACGACGGCCACCTCGAGGTCCGGGCGCTCCTCCGCGATCGCGATCGTGGCCCGAAGGCCGGCCGCCCCACCCCCGACCACGAGCACGTCGTGCGCCCCGGCGATGACGTCCTCACTCACCCCGGAACTCCTCGTCGACCAGCACCTTTCCCCGGTGGTGCACCACCATGTGGTGCACGCTGCCGTCGTGGAACTCCTCGCGGTGGAGCTGGCAGCCGCAGGTGAACACGACGTCCTCGGTGACCAGTCCCTGCAGGTCCTCGGTCAGGATCCGTTCGCCGCCGCGCTGGCTACCGCACGGCGCGGCGACTGCGTCGAAAGCGGGTGACGGTCGCGGTCACGGCGCACCTCCCTGGGTGAGCGGTGCCCCCCGCGGGCACTCGTCCCCACGGTCCCGTATCAGGCGGCCGATGTGAAGGGCCGGGCCCTCCGTCCGCCGTGCCTCAGGCCCGGTTGACCGCGCTCACGACGGCCTTGAGGGACGCCGTGACGATGTTGGCGTCGATCCCGACGCCCCAGAGCACCTCGGTCTCGCCGGCGGCGGTGGTGAGCGCACACTCGACGTACGCCGCCGCGACCGCGTCGCCACCGGACGACAGCGCGTGCTCGGCGTAGTCGAGCACCCGGACGTCCCACCCCTGCGGCAGCCCGTTGAGCGCGTCGACGAACGCCGCGATCGGCCCGTTGCCGGCGCCCTCCAGCGTCCGCAGCTCGCCCTCGACGTAGACGTTGACGGTGAGCGCGTCCTTCTCGCCCGCCGCGCTCGAGGTGTGCACCGAGTTCAGCCGGAGCGGCTCATCCCGGTCGAGGTACTCCGAGGAGAAGACCTCCCAGATCTGGGCCGACGACATCTCGCCGCCCTCGGTGTCGGTGCGCTCCTGCACCACCCGGCTGAACTCGATCTGCGCCCGACGCGGCAGGTCGAGCTTGTGCTCCGCCTTGAGGATGTAGGCGACGCCGCCCTTGCCGGACTGGCTGTTGACCCGGATCACGGCCTCGTAGCTGCGCCCGACGTCCTTCGGGTCGATGGGGAGGTACGGCGCCTCCCAGGCGACCTGCTCGATGGGGACGCCGTGGTCGCGGGCCTGCCGCTCGAGGTCCTCGAGCCCCTTCTTGATCGCGTCCTGGTGGGACCCGGAGAACGCCGTGTAGACCAGGTCGCCGGCGTAGGGGTGCCGCGGGTGGACCGGCAGCTGGGTGCAGTACTCGACCGTCCGGCGGATCTCGTCGATGTCGGAGAAGTCGATCTGCGGGTCGACGCCCTGGCTGAACAGGTTCATGCCGAGCGTCACCAGGCAGACGTTGCCGGTGCGCTCGCCGTGGCCGAACAGGCAGCCCTCGACCCGGTCGGCGCCGGCCATCACCGCCAGCTCGGTCGCGGCGACCGCGGTGCCGCGGTCGTTGTGGGGGTGCAGCGAGACGGTGGTCAGGTCGCGGCGGGTCAGCTGCCGGCAGAACCACTCGATCTGGTCGGCGTACACGTTCGGCGTCGCCATCTCGACGGTGGCCGGGAGGTTGAGGATGATCTCGCGGTCGTCGTCGGGCTGCCAGACGTCGGTGACCGCCTCGCACACCTCGACGCTGAACGGCAGCTCGGTGCCGGTGAAGATCTCGGGGCTGTACTCGTAGCCGATCACGGTCGCGCCGAGGATGTTCTCGCTGTGCTTCATCACCAGCTCGGTGCCCCGCACCGCGATGTCCTTGACCTCGTCGGGGCTGGCGTGGAACACCACCCGGCGGAACAGCGGGGCCAGCGCGTTGTAGAGGTGGATGTTGGCGTGGTGGATGCCGACCAGGCTGTGGACGGTGCGCTCGATCAGGTCCTCGCGGGCCTGGGTCAGCACCGAGATCGTGACGTCCTCGGGTACCTTGTCCTGCTCGACGAGCTGGCGCACGAAGTCGAAGTCGGTCTGGCTGGCGCTCGGGAAGCCGACCTCGATCTCCTTGTAGCCCATCGAGACCAGCAGGTCGAACATCGCCATCTTGCGGGCCGGTGTCATCGGATCGATGAGCGCCTGGTTGCCATCACGCAGGTCGGTCGAGAGCCAGCGCGGGGCCTCGGTGATGGTCCGGGTCGGCCAGGTGCGGTCGGGGAGCTGGACCGGCTCGAACGCGCGGTAGCGCTCGATCGGCATGCCGCTGGCGCGCTGGGCATGGGTGGAGCGGAACGGGGGTCGTACGTCGGGGTGGGTCCCGGAGTGAGTCATGGTGCGGCCTTCGCTGGATGGCTGGTGTGCCGGCGGCACGAGCTCTCCGCAGCGAGGAGACCGGCTCTCAGGCCTCGCTGCGGCGGCGAAGAAGCAGGTGTGCGCGCGTCATGACGGGCCCAGCATAGCCGCCGGGAGCACTGGGGTCCCCCGGCGGTCCACGACGCGGATCCGGGTCAGCCCTGGGCGCCGAGGCACTCCTGCAGCGCGCCCATGAGCTCCTGGTTGCCCTTGTCCTGGTCGTTCATGAAGACGGCGGTCAGGAAGTCGTGGAGGACCTCGTCGCTGAGGTTCTCCTCGACGCACTGCTGTGCCTCCTCGGGCAGCTCGCCCATCGCGGAGGTGAACAGCCCCTTGATGTCGGCGCACCCGGCCATCACGTCGGCCGCGGAGCTCGCGTCGCCCTCGGACATCTCGACGTCCTCGATGCCGTCGTTGGCCTCGAGGTCCTCGGTGATGATGCCGTAGTCGGTGAGCTTGTCGACGCCGATCTCCTCGACCATGCCGTCACCGACGCAGTCGGCCTCCTCCTGGGTCACCTCGAAGGTCTCGTCGTTGCTCTCCATGATCGAGGCGGAGATCGCCTGGGAGGCCGCCTCCTCGTCCTGTCCGCACGACGTCAGGGAGAGCGCGAGCAGGGCGGCGACGCCGACGGTGCGGATCTTCATGGTGGGTTCCTCCCCGTAGTGACCGAGACGGGGTGACCCTAACCCGTCAGGTGGCCGGGGACACGACCCGGTCCGGCCCGGGGCCTGTCGCTCGTTCCTCGGTCCTAGCCTGAGGCCCATGGCCCGGCTGCTCGTCGTCCACCACTCCCCCACCCGCGCCACGCAGGCGCTGGCCGACCAGGTGGTGGCGGGCGCCCACGACGACGCGATCACCGGCGTCGAGGTCGAGGTCGTCGCGGCGCTGGACGCCGAGCTCGCGGCCGTCGAGCGCGCCGACGGGTTCCTGCTCGGGACCTCGGCCAACTTCGGCTACATGAGCGGGGCGCTCAAGCACTTCTTCGACCGGCACTTCCTGGCTCTCGGCGGTGCGCTCGCCGACGACGGCTCCGGGGCGCCGGTGACGGGTGGCCGCAGGCCCTACGGCCTGTGGGTGCACGGGCGCTACGACACCACCGGGGCGGTGCGGTCGGTCCAGGCGATCGTCGGCGCGCTGCCCTGGCGGCAGGCCAGCGAGGTGCTCGAGGTGCTCGGCGACGTGGGCGAGGAGGAGCTCGAGGCGGCGTACGAGCTCGGGGGTACCATCGCGGCACTGCTGGCCGACTGAGGAGGACCGTGTGCCGCTGAGGCTGCCGGGTGCACTGTTGGCCGCCCTGCTGCTGGCCGGCTGCTCGGGCTCCGGACAGGGAACCGACGTGGATCCCGACCAGGTCGACTCGGTGGAGGCTCCCGAACTCGGTGCCTGCCGGCTGCTGACCCCCGACGACGTCGCCCAGCCCAGCAATGCGACCCGGACCGTCGACTGCTCCGAGGAGCACACCGCGCAGACCTTCGCCGTGGGGCAGCTTCCGGAGCAGTTCGACGACGCCGACTACGACGACGAGGGCCTCGGGGCGTTCTCCTACCGGGCGTGCAGCAGCCGCTTCGAGAAGTACCTCGGCGCCGACGAGAGCCTGGCGATGCGCACCGTGGTCAGCTGGGCCTGGTTCCGCCCGTCGGAGGAGGCGTGGCAGCAGGGCGCGCGCTGGTACCGCTGCGACCTCGTGGGCGGCGGCGACCACAGCGCCCGCTACGTCGCCCTCCCCGCCGACGCCAAGGGCATGCTCCAGGGCCGCATCGACGACCGGTGGCTGGTCTGCGCCGACGGCGCGACCGTCGCCGCGGCGGCGCGGGTGCCCTGCTCGCAGACCCACACGTGGCGCGCCGTGACCACCATCAAGCTGGGTGAGCCCGAGGACCCCTACCCGGGAGACCGGCTGGTCGAGGTCCGGACGCGGGACTTCTGCGACAAGTCGGTCGGAGCGGTGCTCGGCTACCCGGTGAGCTACGACTTCGCCTACACGTGGTTCCACGAGGCGGAGTGGGAGGTCGGCAACCGCCGGTCGATCTGCTGGGCCAAGACCGACCGATGACCAAGCGCCTCTCGCTCCTCGCCGCGATCGCCGTGACCGTCGCCGCGGTCGTCGTGGGCTGGCGCACCTACGAGCGGCAGCCGGAGGCCGAACCCCCGCCGACGCCGTCGACCGGCTCGGCCTCGAGCCAGTCGCCGTCGCCGACCGCACGGCCGACGCCCGCCGACCCACCCCCCGCTCCGCGCGTGGGCGCGTGCTACCGGCTCGACTACACCGAGGCGGTGGCGCCGACGGCCCGACAGCGCGCCGTACCGTGCGACCGGGTGCACACGGCCGTGACCTTCGAGGTCGGCGAGCTCGACACCGTCGTCGACGGTCACCTGGTCACCGTCGACTCCGACCGGGTGCGCGACCAGGTCGCCGCGGCCTGTCCCGAGGGCTTCCCGGGATTCGTCGGCGGCAGCCTCGAGCAGCGGCGCCTCAGCGTGCTGCGGCCGGTCGGGTTCACGCCGACCGTCGAGCAGTCCGACGACGGGGCCACCTGGTTCCGGTGCGACGTCGTCGCGGTGGCCCGCGGCACCACGCTGGAGCCGTTGGGGCCCGGGCTCGACGGCGTGCTCGCCACCGAGGAGGGGCGGACCCGCTACGGCCTGTGCGCCACGGCGGGTCCGGGCAGGTCCGGCTTCCGGACCGTGGTCTGCTCCGGGGAGCACTCCTGGCGGGCGGTCCGCACCGTGACCTTCAACGGCGACGACTACCCGGGCACCGCCACCGTCCGCGACGCCGGGACCCAGGCCTGCCGGGCCGCGGGACGAGCCGCCGCCGGCGGTGCGCTGAACTTCCAGTGGGGTTATGAGTGGCCCACGGCCGAGCGGTGGCGCGAGGGGCGGACCTACGTCATCTGCTGGGTGCCCGACTGACCCCGGTCACAGCTCGCTGGCGACGATCACGATGAAGAGGGCGAGGACGCCCTCGTTGATCATCCACGCGTGGCTGGCCATCCAGTCCCGCATCTTGGGGAGGACCCGCTCGGCGCGCTGGCCGAGCGCCAGACCGAGGAGCAGCGGAACGGCGAGGAGCAGCACCGTGAGCCCGATGAATCCGAGGCTGTGCCACCACGGGTCGTCGTGGACGGCCACGTAGGTGCCCACGGAGATCGACGTCAGGAGGTCGGACGGGAAAGGGCCGAGCAGGGCGAGGCCGAGCTTGAACGCGAACCCGGGCCCTGCCGTCTGCAGCCTGCTCATCCACTTCGGCTGCCCGGCCGTGTGCCGGGTCAGGAAGGTGTGGACGGCGGCCCCGGCCAGCAGCACGAGGATCACCACGAGGAGGGCGGTGTCCGAGGCGCCGCCGGAGCTCGCGCCGTTCCCCACGAAGTAGGCCGCCGTGACGACCGCCGTCACCGCCACCAGCCCGCCGAGCACGTAGGCCAGCGAGCTCTGTCGCCATCGCTCACTGGTCGCCAGGAGGATCGCGGACACGATCTGGGGACCGGCGATCATGACGATCGCCATGGGCAGGATCGTGAAGAAGGACATGGGATTCCTCGGGCAGGCCGGCGACCACGGTGTGGTGTCCTGCGGTGATGGTCGGCGTGCGGCCTGTACCAGGAAAGAGGCGAAGGGCCCTTGCGCCGAGGGTCAGAAGCCGAGCCGGCGCAGCTGCTTGGGGTCGCGCTGCCACTCCTTGGCGACCTTGACGCGCAGGTCGAGGTAGACCGGGACGCCGAGCAGCGCCTCGATCTGGGTCCGCGCCCGGCGGCCGACGTCCTTGAGCCGCTGCCCTCGGTGCCCGATCACGATGCCCTTCTGGGAGTCGCGCTCGACGAAGAGGCTGGCGTGGATGTCGAGAAGCGGCTGGTCCTCGGGCCGGTCCTCCCGCATCCGCATCTCGTCGACCACCACGGCGATGGAGTGCGGCAGCTCGTCACGGACGCCCTCGAGGGCGGCCTCGCGGACCAGCTCGGCGGCCAGGTGCTCCTCGGGCGCGTCGGACAGCTCGTCCTCGGGGTAGAGCTGGGGCCCCTCGGGCATCTGCTGCACGAGCAGGTCGGCCAGCAGCTCGACCTGGTCGCCCGCGACGGCCGAGACCGGCACGATCTCGGCCCACTCGATCCC
Source organism: uncultured Actinomycetota bacterium (assembly GCA_963740325.1). Classification (GTDB taxonomy): domain Bacteria; phylum Actinomycetota; class Actinomycetes; order Propionibacteriales; family Nocardioidaceae; genus Nocardioides. The sequence goes on along the minus strand of CAVUDQ010000004.1, from coordinate 869,169 downwards.
GTGGGCGCGACCGAGCTCGGCCACGTCGAGCAGGTGCTCGGCGATCCGGTCGGGGGCCGCGAGGTCGGTCTTGGTGACGATCGCGATCTTGGTAGTCCGACGGACCTTCGCCAGCTCCTTGACGAGGAACGTGTCGCCGGGGCCGACCTTCTGATCGGCCGGGAAGCAGACCCCGACCACGTCGACCTCGGACCACGTCGACTTGACCAGGTCGTTGAGCCGCTCCCCCAGCAGCGTGCGCGGCCGGTGGAGACCCGGTGTGTCGACGAGGATCAGCTGCGCGTCGGGCCGGGTGACGATGCCGCGGACCACCGTCCGCGTGGTCTGCGGCTTGTCGGAGGTGATGACCACCTTCTGCCCCACCAGGACGTTGGTCAGCGTCGACTTGCCCGCGTTGGGCCGGCCGACGAAGCAGGCGAACCCGCTGCGGTAGGCGTCGTCGGTCACGGCGTCTCCTCCCGGGCCCGGTCGTAGTCGGCCCAGATCTCCTCGTCGGTCTTGCCTGCGGCCTTGCCCGCCCGCCAGATCGGGCCTGGGTCGACGGCGCGCGGCTGCCGTTCCTTCACGCCGCGCCAATAGCCCATCACGTCGTACGCCGACGACGGCATCCGCCGCTCCCGCATCAGGTGCTTGCGGATGGCCCGCATCTGCGCGGACTCCCCCGCCATCCAGAAGTATCCCGGCCCCTCCGGCCAGGCGAGCCCCTCGACCACCTCGGCGAGCCGGCTGCCACCGCCGGCGGGCGGCTCCAGCCACGTGACGTCGGTGCCGTCGGGCAGGTAGCCGGCCAGGTCGTCGGGGACCTCGGCCCACACCCGGGTCGGGAGGTCCCGACGGGTCTCGCGGATCCGGGCCATCGCCGGCATCGCGGTCAGGTCGCCCACGAGCATGAGCCAGGCCGCGTCCGGCGGCGGCTCGAACGAGCCCTTCGGCTCGGTCAGGGTCACCGTGTCGCCGCGACAGTCGCGGGACGCCCACTCGGTGACCAGCCCGACCTCGTGGACGACCACGTCGACCTGCATCTGTGCGCCGTCGATGGACCGCACCGTGTAGTAGCGCGACTGGTACTGGCCGGGCACGACCAGGCCCACCCACTCGTCCGGGACCCCCGTCGACGCGAAGTCGCCGAGCCCGGCCAGGGTCAGCCGGACCAGGTGTGGCGAGAGGACCTCCCGGTCGGCGACCGTGGCCTCGTGGGTCCGGGCTCGCGCAGTCACGGACGCAGGCTAGTCACCACGTCGGCCGGAGCGGGAATCCGTCGTCGCCGGCGTCGGTGGTGCGGACGGCCAGCACCTGGTGGAGCTGGATCTCGTTGCGCTCGAAGGCCAGCCGGGAGCCCGCCATGTAGAGCCCCCACACCCGCGCGGTGCCCTCGCCGACCTCGGCCACGGCCTCGTCCCAGTGGTCGACCAGGTTGCGGCACCAGTCGGCGAGGGTGAGGGCGTAGTGCCGGCGGATGTTCTCCTCGTGCATCACCTCGAGGCCGACGTCCTGGGCCTCGCTGATGATCCGCCCCGAGCCGGTGAGCTCGCCGTCGGGGAAGACGTAGCGGTCGAGGAACGCGCCGATCGGCTGCCGCCGGTTGTGGGAGCGGGTGATGCAGTGGTTGAGCAGGCGCCCCTCGGGGCGCAGCCGGTCGCGCAGGTGGCGGAAGTAGCCCGGGTAGTTGCGCACGCCGATGTGCTCGGTCAGCCCGATCGAGCTCACCGCGTCGAAGTCGGACTCCAGCACGTCGCGGTAGTCGAGGTGGCGGACCTCGGCGCGGTCGCCGAGCCCCTCGCGGTCGATTGCCTGCTTGCCCCACTCGGCCTGCTGTCGCGAGAGGGTGACGCCGAGCGCTCGGACGCCGTACTCGCGCGCGGCGTGGCGGACCATGCCGCCCCAGCCGCAGCCGACGTCGAGCAGCCGTTGGCCGGGCTGCAGGTCGAGCTTGCGGCACACCAGGTCGAACTTCTCCGCCTGGGCCTCCTCGAGCGTCGCGTCGGCGCACGGGTAGACCGCGCACGTGTAGGCCATCGACGGGCCGAGCACCAGCTCGTAGAACCGGTTGGACACGTCGTAGTGGTGGTGGATCGCCTCGGCGTCGCGTCCCCGCGAGTGGCGCAGCCCCTCGACCGCCCGGCGCCAGCGCGGCAGCGTCTCCTGCGGGGGCGGCGGGGGTGGTCGCAGGCTGCCCAGGCCGAGTGACCGCAGCACCGCCAGCCCCTCGCTCGCCGACGGGGCGCGGAACCGGAGGCTGCTCTGGAGGGTGACCAGCGCGTCGTAGGGGTCGCCCGGGTGGACGCCGTGGATCAGCAGGTCGCCGGCCACGTAGGCACGGGCCATGCCGAGGTCTCCGGGCGCGGTCAGCACGTAGGCGAGCCCCCGGGGCGAGGTCAGCTCCAGCTGCACCGGGGAGTCGGGCGGGCCGACGGCGCTGCCGTCGTAGGCGCTGAACCGCAGCGGCATGCCGTCGCGCATCAGCGAGGCGACGGCCTCCGCGATGGTCAGAGTGGGTGGGGTCTGCCTGGTCCTCTGGGTCACGCGCGTCGCACCACCTTGTCGTAGAGGGACGTGAGCCGGTCGTCGGGATCGAAGCGCTGCTTGACCCGGGCCAGGTGGTCCCCGTCGTAGAGCGCGTCGAAGGCCGTGCGGTCGTAGAACGCCTCGGAGTAGAGGCTCTTGTGGCCACCGAGCTCGTGGACCGTCTCCTCGATGGCCCGGTTGAGCGGTGCGTCGGCGGCGTCGGGGCCGACGTGGACGGTGCCCCAGAAGCCGACGTTGACGTAGAGCTGCTCGGGGTCGAGCGGGTACGTCGGCCAGGTGCGGGTCGCCCGGACCGGGCACAGCCACACCGGTCGCATCCCCACCGCCGCGTCGAACCAGGCCAGGAACTCGGCCAGCCGGTCGACCGGCACCTCGACGTCCTGGACGACCCGCTCGCGCTGGGGACGACCGGCCCGGCGATCGAGCCGGTCGGCGACATGGAAGCGGCGGTCGAGGGCGAGCAGCCGCAGGTAGACGTCGGAGCGGCGCCAGCGACGCGGCCAGACCCGTCGTACGACGGGGTGCTGGGCGCCGAACGCGCGGGAGCACCAGAACCAGTCGGTGTCCCAGCGCCACAGGTAGTCGAGCCCGGTGAGCAGGTCGGCGTCGCGCTCGGCGACCGAGCGATAGTAGACCTGCTGCCCGGCGTAGTCGCTGGTCGCGCCACCCTCCTGCCGCCAGGTCGCCAGCGTCAGCACCAGGCGGCCCGGCTCGAAGGCGACGCCGTCGAGGCCGTCGACCCGCTCGCCGTCGAAGCTGCCCGTCGCCTCGATCTCGGTGACGGTCTTGGCCAGCAGCGTGGCGTCGTCGAAACGGACGTGGCGCAGCGCGACGTAGCGCGGCGCGGGCTCCAGGTCGATCCGGAGCCGGGTGGCGTAGCCGAGCGAGCCGTAGGTGTTGGGGAAGGTGTCGAAGAGCTCGTCGCCCGGCCGGGTCGTCACGACGTCTCCGGCCCCGGTGAGCACGTCCATCTCACGGACCGACTCGTGAGGAAGCCCGCTGCGGAACGACGTCGCCTCGATGCCGAGGCCGGAGACGGCGCCCCCGAGGGTGATCGTGCGCAGCTGCGGGACGACCAACGGCATCAGACCGTGGGCCATCGTCGTCTCGACCAGGTCCTCGTAGGTGCACATCCCCTGGACGTCGGCAGTGCGCGCGTCCGGGTCGACGGCCACGACGCCGATGAGTCCCGAGGCGTCGAGGCGGGCGTCGGCGTGCACTCGCGGCCGGAACAGGTTGGACGTGGTGGTGCGCAGTCGCACTGGCGCGCCCCGCGGGATGGCGTCGTAGCTCCGGACCAGCCGGTCGACTCCCTCCCCGTGACGCTCCCACCCGACGGGATCGCTCACGCCCCCAACGTTAGCCAGCCGCGGAGGCGCGCGCGAGCAGGCCGGCGTCGAGCCGGCTCTCGCGGCGGTCGAGCCGGGCGAGCAGCCGGGTCGTCGACTCGTCGTAGCGCTCGGCGCGGGTGAGGGCCTGGAGGAGGGTGTCCTCGAACACCTCCCGCTGGGCGTGCGACCCGCCGTAGCGCGCGAAGCCGGCCTCCTCCGCCAGCAGCAGGTCGCTCGCGGTCGCGTGGTCGCCCTCGACGTACGCCGCCAGGCCACGGGCGAGCCCGGGCAACAGCTCGGCGGCACCGGGCGCGGTGAACGCCACCGCGGTCGCCGCGAGCCGCCGCAACGCCTCGGCGTCGCCGGCAGTGGCGAGCCCCAGTGCGACGTGGACGCCCACGAACGTGGACGGGACACCGTCGACGAGCGGCTTCACCATGGGGGCGACGGGGGTGTCGGACGGATCGGTCCGCTCGGCCACCAGGCCGTGCATCTGGCAGCGCCACAGCATCGACGTGCCGTCGATCAGGCCACCTGCCCCGGGCCGGGACGCGCAGTGCCGGTAGCGCTCCAGCGCCCCGTCGCGATCACCGATCGCCAGGTGGTGGAGCGCCGAGTGCCAGACCAGGTGCGCGCCGAAGGGTGCCTCCTGGTCGGTGGTCGGCAGCCAGTCGTCGAGCCAGGCGATGCCGTCGAGGTGGTCTCCGCCCTCGAAGTGGACGTGGGCGAGCGGGTGCCCTCCGGCGAAGCCGGTCGGGTCGAGCTCGAGCGCCCGGACGGCGTACGCATGGGCCTCCTCGAGCCGACCCAGGTCCTGGGCGTGCATCGCCTCGTAACCCACCAGCACGGGGTGCTCGCCCACCGCTGCCGCCGTGGCCCGGACGTAGCCCAGGGCCCGGTCCGGGCCGTCCGGCTCGGTCGAGGTGAAGGCGAGGAACGCCGCGACGGACAGCCCCAGCAGGTCGGCCGGGTGCTGCTGATGGTGGCGCACCCAGCTGGGTCGCGCCGGCCAGATCCCCTGGCTGTGCATCGTCAGTGTCGCCTCGGTGAACGACCGCTCCCAGGCGTGGTCGGCGCGCCCACCCCGTGCGGCCGCCCACTCCTCCGCCGGGTCGAACCCGGCGGCGTCGAAGACCGTCAACAGCAGGGCGGCGGCGTGCGCCACGGCGAGCCCTGGATCGGCGTCGATCACCCGGCGCAGCGCCTGCTCGGCACCCGACCGCCGCGCGACGTGGCCCTCCACGAACGCCTGCCACAGCACGGTCGTGTCGGTGTCTGTCGACAGCCTCAGCACGGCGGCCATGTCGCTCCCCTCCGAAAACTCACGCTAGACCTCACCGGTCGCTCACGGCAGGATCTCCCCCGGGATGGTTCCGCCAACGACACGAGGCCCCCCGCACCGGAGTGCGGGAGGCCTCTTCGTGCCCTTACGGAACACGCGCTCGTCGGGTCCGGGGGGATGGACGCCTTGCGAGCTCCCGACGGAGGCGGTTCGTGGGGTTTGCCTCTCGTCTGTGACCAGAGTTTACACGTTCTCGGCCGCGAGGGGAGGGTTTCGCAAACATGTTTTTGGACGTCCAGACCACCCGCTCTGAGCAGGCAAAACGCGATTCTGAGGGTTTCCTGAACGGTGGTTACCGGCGCGTTCGGCAACATCGGGCACTTCCCGATTTGCCACACCATGCCTCATGCTTGGCGCGACACTCCTCACCCCGACTCTTCCAGGGAGCACCGCCATGACCCGCAAGCTCAAGCTGACCGTCGCCGCCGTCATGACCACCGTCGTCACCACGATGGGTGTGACGTCGGTAACGCTCGCCACCGCCGGCGCGGTCGACGCTCGCGACCGCAGCGCCTGCTGCTGAAACCAGCCCGCCCCTTGCGCGCGCTCTGACAGGTTCCCGAGACCCGATCAGCCGCCTCAGGGAATGGCGCTGGACACCGCTGCCGGCACCACGGGCCTCGAACGCAGCCCGGTCGACGCGGCTGCGCTGCGGAACGCCGACCGTGCGGCATCGCGGTCACCGATGCCCTCGAGCAGCTCCGCGAGCTCGAACCAGAGTTCGGCCGCGTCCCGATCGGCGCCCACGCCGGTGAGGAGCATGACCGCAGCCTGGTAGGACTGCCGCGCGGCATCCGCATCACCAGCCGCTGCCGCCGCCTGGCCCTCGATGGCCTTCGCGTCGGCCGCGGTGAGCGGTGCGAGCCGAACCACGCGGCGGTGCACGTCCGCGCTCACCGACCGCGCCTGGATGAGGTCGCCGGCCAGCAGGTGCCCTCGCGCCCGAGCCACGTCGGTCCGGGCCACGTCGAGGACGCTCGCGCTGGACACGCTGAGCTCCTCGGCGGCCAGGTCGAGCATTGCCATGGCCGCCTCGACGTCGGGGGGGTCGAGCTGCAGCTGCATGTCGGCGAGCGCGGTACGGAGCCGGGCCAGGTTGCGGCCGTCCTGCCCCTCCGCGAGGAGGGTCAGGGCTCGTTCGGCCAGCGGGATCGCCTCGGCCACCGAGCCGCGCTCGGACTCGAAGAGGCTGGCGTTCCAGTAGGCCGCGGCGCGGGCCCTGGGCGAGTCCAGCTTCTCGGCCTGGGCGATCGCCCGGCGGCAGATCCGGATGGCCTGACCGGTGTCACCGCGGAACTGGTAGGCGGCCGCCACGGTGACCGAGAGCTGGACTGCTTCGTCGCTGCTGTCGAGCGGGGACCCCTCGAGCTCGGCGAGCACCTTCTCACCCGCCTCGATGGCCAGCGACAGGTCGCCGGACTCCCGGTAGCAGCGGCTGAGCGCGATCGCTGCCTTGATCCGCGGGATCGCGGGCAGTCCCGCCCTGGGGATCGCGCCCGGCTCCCGCGGGATCGCGCCGCCGCCCAAGACCAGGGTCTCGAGCTCGAGGATCGCGTCGTCGACGTTGCCTTGGGACTCCAGGGCACGGGCGACCAGGTAGGTCGCGCGGTCGGCGAGCTCGCGGTGGACGATCGCCACGGCGCGGTCTCGCGCCTCGCGGGCCCGCACCTCGGCCTCGGCGTGCTCGCCGTTCTCGAGCGAGAGCTCGGCGAAGTCGAGGGCCAGCCGCAACTCGTCCTGCTCGGGCGCAGTCGCGCCGCGCAGCAGCATGTCGGTGGACACGCCCAGGCGCTGCGCCAGGGCCTCGAGGACCTCGGCATTGGGTCGTCGGTGCCCGGACTCCAGCCGCGAGACGTAGCCGACGGACACCAGGTCGCCGGCCAGGTCGGTCTGCGTCCAGCCCCGCGCGAGGCGGGCAGCACGCAGCCGCGACCCCAGCTCGTAGGGCCGGATCTCCTGCAGGATGGCGGAGTCTGCGACGTTCATGCGCCCAATTGTGACTGACAAAACGACAATCTGGGCAACTTTCTTGTCAACTGGTCTGAGCCATGTCCGTTTCGCACCCCTGCGTCCTACTCTTCCGGAGCCGGGGGATGGCAAGTCACGCGTGTGTCTCTGACACACGCGTGACTCATTTCCGGGCCTTTTCCGGTCAACGGCGCAGCGACGACCAGCCGGCGAAGTCGTGCACCGCGATCCCGGCGTACGTCGGATGGCCGGCCGCCGCCGCGTCGACCTCGGCCAGCACCCGGTCCATCCGACGCTGCTTCGCGCCGTAGAAGGTCTGCTTGGCCGCGACGGGGTCGTCGCCGAGCCACCGGGTCTCGACCGCGAGCCGGACCGGCCTGCCCAGCCGGCGGGCCGTGGCGAGCGCGGTCGCGCCGACGCCGGTGATGCTGTCGGGCCCGGTGGCCGTGTCGCGGTAGCTCATGACGCTGACCGCGTCGACTGCCCCCATGACCGCCTCGTCGGCCGGGCGGTCGCCGACCTCGTGCTCATGGAGCCAGAAGGGGATGTCGGCCTCCACCGGTGCCGTGGTGTCCCCGGAGAGCTGCTGGAGCAGCCCCACCCACGAGGCGAGCAGCGCCGAGGAGTCGCTGCCCCACGCCGGGTGCAGCCACGGCTCCACGTCGAGGTGCACGCCGTCGAACAGGCCGGTGGCCAGAACCTGCCGCTGCCACGCCAGGGCGGCGGCATGGTCGTCGAGCCACCACACCTCGGCCCCGAGCGCGTGGACCCGGATCCCCGCGGCGGTGGTGCGGGTGCGCAGCGACCTGAACCAGGGCAGGTCCGACGAGGTCGCGAGGTTCCCGGGCGTGGACACGAACAGGTCCTGCACCTCGTGGCGCTGGGCGAAGTCGAGGAGAGCGGGCACGCCGGGCCGGTCCCAGACCCACATCGCGCGTGCTCCCGTGGTGGCGGAGGAGCGCGACGCGGCACTCGCCGGGACGGTGGTGGCGAGGATGCCGAGCACCAGCACCGTGGCCGCGAGGAGCGCGGGGAGTCGCCAGGTCACGTCGGCGGACGCTACTCCTGACGCCGCACCGTCCACCATGGGTCCGGTGGGCTAGGCGCCTCGGGTCTCGACGACCCGCCCCCGGCCGTCACCACGGTGCACCGTCACCCCGGTGCCCGCGAAGTCGCGGACCACCTCGAGGTCGTGGTCGGCGAGGCCGGTGGCCTCGGTGAGCACCACCGCGGCCTCGAGCCCGCGCGACCCCGACGAGACCGCCATCGCGACACAGACCGCGAGGGCCGAGACCCGGAGCGACGGGAGGTCGACGGTCGCGGCGGCGTAGGTGCGTCCGTCGGTGTCCCGGACTGCGGCGCCCTCGGCGGCCCCGCTCCGGGCCCGCGCGCTGCGGGCCAGGGTCACCAGCTTGGCGTCCTCGGCGGCGAGGGCGGAGGGGTCAGGCACCGGCGTCCTCCTGGGCTCGCTGCGGCTCGGGCTCGATCCGGCTGATGAGGACGGTGCCGATCTTGTTGCGCCGGCCGGCGGCGTCCTCGGCCGTGAAGCGCAGCCCGTGGGCCTCGACGGAGGAGCCCGGGATGGGCACCAGGCCGAGGTGCTTGGCCATCAGCCCACCGACGCTGTCGACGTCCTCCTCCTCGACGTCGAACCCGAACAGCTCGTCGAGGTCGTCGACCGGGTAGCGCGAGGACACCCGGGCCGAGCCGTCGTCGAGCTGCTCGACCTCGATCTCGTCGTCGTCGTACTCGTCGGTGATCTCGCCGACGATCTCCTCCAGCAGGTCCTCGATGGTGATCAGCCCGGCCGTGCCGCCGTACTCGTCGACCACGACGGCGACGTGCTGGCGCTTGGCCTGCATCTCCGACAGCAGCGCGTCGACGGGCTTGGAGTCGGGCACGAAGAAGGCCGGGCGCATCACCTCCTCGACCCGCTGGGTGAACTCCACGTCGGGGGCCTCGAAGTCGCGGCGCACCAGGTCCTTGAGGTAGGCGAACCCGAGGACGTCGTCGAGGTTGTCGCCGATCACGGGGACCCGCGAGAAGCCGCTGCGGAGGAACAGCGACATCGTCTGCCGGAGGTTCTTGTGGCGCTCGATGTAGACGACGTCGTTGCGGGGCACCATCACCTCGCGTGCGATGGTGTCGCCGAGCTCGAACACCGAGTGGATCATCTTCCGCTCGCCGGACTCGATGACCGCCGACGCCTCGGCCAGGTCGACCAGCTCGCGCAGCTCGGTCTCCGTCGAGAACGGACCTTCCCGGAACCCGCGACCCGGGGTGATGGCGTTGCCGACCAGGATCAGCAGCCGCGGGACCGGGCCGAGGATCGTGGTGATCGCGGCGAGCGGCGCCGCCGACCACAGGGCGACCCGCTCGCTGTGCTGGCGACCCAGGGTGCGGGGCGCGACGCCGATGACCACGAACGACACGACCAGCATCAGGGCGATCGAGGTGAGGGCGGCCGGCCAGAACGCGACGGTCCAGGTGTCGCGCACCAGCTGGGTGACGAAGACGATCGCCGCGATCTCGCACAGCAGCCGCAGCAGCAGCGCCGTGTTGAGGTAGCGCGCGGGGTCGTCGAGGACGGTGACCAGCCGACGCGCCCCTGCCCGTCCTTCCCCCGCGAGCTCAGCGGCGCGGGCGCGCGAGGACGACGACAGGGCGGCGTCGGCCGCGGAGAACAGTCCGGCCAGCACCACGAGGGTCGCCGCCGCGGTCAGCAACCAGACATCATCCGCGGTCACCGCTGTCGCCACTCCTCCAGCAGCCGGTCCTGCAGCCCGAACATCTCCCGGTGCTCCTCCGGCTCGGCGTGGTCGTAGCCGAGCAGGTGGAGGATGCCGTGGACGGTGAGCAGCTCCAGCTCGGGCCCGGTGCCGTGGCCCGCCGTCTGTCCCTGCCGCTCGGCGACGGCCGGGCACAGCACCAGGTCGCCGAGCACCCCCTCCTCGGGCTCCTCGTCGAGCAGGCCGGGTCGCAGCTCGTCCATGGGGAAGGCCAGCACGTCGGTCGGCCCCGGCTTCTCCATCCACTGCTCGTTGAGCTCGGCGATGGTCGCCTCGTCGACCGCCTTGATGCACAGCTCGGCCAGCGGGTGGACCCGCATCCGGTCCATCACGAACCGGGAGAGGGAGGCGAGGTGGTGGACGTCGAGCCCGGTCCCGGACTCGTCCAGGACCTCGATGCTCACGGGCGCGCCCCCCGGTCGGTGTCGGACGGCCGCTTGGCGTCCCAGTCGTCGTACGCCGCGACGATCCGGCCCACCAGCTTGTGGCGGACGACGTCGTGGCTGGTCAGCATGTTGAAGACGACGTCCTCGACACCGGTCAGGATGTTCTGGACCACCTTGAGGCCGGAGCGGGTGGCGCCGGGCAGGTCGATCTGCGTGACGTCGCCGGTGACCACGATCTTGGAGCCGAAGCCCAGCCGGGTGAGGAACATCTTCATCTGCTCCGGCGTGGTGTTCTGCGCCTCGTCGAGGATCACGAACGCGTCGTTGAGCGTCCTTCCGCGCATGTAGGCCAGCGGCGCGACCTCGATGGTGCCGGCGGCCAGCAGCTTGGGGATCGACTCGGGGTCGATCATGTCGTGCAGGGCGTCGTAGAGCGGACGGAGGTAGGGGTCGATCTTCTCGCTGAGGGTGCCGGGCAGGAACCCGAGCCGCTCGCCGGCCTCGACTGCGGGCCGGGTCAGGATGATCCGGTTGACGTCCTTGCCCTGGAGCGCCTGCACCGCCTTGGCCATCGCGAGGTAGGTCTTGCCCGTGCCGGCGGGGCCGATCCCGAAGGTGATCGTGTGCTTGTCGATCGAGTCGACGTAGCGCTTCTGGTTGAGCGTCTTGGGCCGGATCGAGCGGCCGCGGTTGGACAGGATGTTGAGCGACAGCACGTCGGCCGGCCGCTCCGTGGTCTCCGCCCGGAGCATCGCCAGCACCCGCTCGACCGTCTCGGTCGAGAGCCCCTGCCCGGTCCGGAGGATCGTCACCAGCTCGTCGAGCAGCCGCTCGGCGAGCGCGATCTCGCCGGGATCGCCCTGCAGCGTGATCCGGTTGCCGCGCACGTGGATGTCGGCGTCGAAGGCCTTCTCGAGCAGTGCGAGGTGCTCGTCGGCGGGTCCGAGCAGGCTGACGAGGTCGATGCTGTTGGGGACGACGACGGTGTGGCGGGTCGAGGTGCGGTCTACCGCCCGGTCGGCCCCGCGATCACTGGAGTGGGGAGTGTCGGTCATGGGGCTCCCATGCTACGCAGTCGGCCGGCTGCGGGCCCACCGGGATCCGGGGCCCTCCCGGCCCCGGGCTCACCCCGGCGGCCAGCCCATCTCCCGGCCGCCGAGGACGTGCAGGTGGGTGTGGAAGACGCTCTGGCCGGCGCTGGGGCCGGTGTTGAGGACGAGCCGGTAGTCGGTGAGCCCGTCGCGCTCGGCCACCTCGGCCGCGGCCGCCACCAGCCGGCCGACCGCCTCCGGGTCGGCCCGCGTGGTCGCCGCGGCGTCGGGCAGGTGGTGGCGCGGGACGACCAGCACGTGGGTCGGAGCCTGTGGGTCGACGTCGCGGAACGCCACGACGTGGTCGGTGGTGAGCACCAGGTCGCCCGGGATCTCGCCGGCCACGATCTTGCAGAACAGGCAGTCGTCGTCGGTGTCGACCGGGCGGCTCTCGGTGGTCATGGAGCCACTGTAGGAGACGTGCCGGGCACGATCCGGTGACGAATCCGGGTTCGATGACGTGTCAACCACCTGCGGCGGCGACGCGTGCTACTAGCGTGCTGATGCATGCGACCGTCTACGCCGGACCGCTCCTCGTGAGCGGTCCGACGACGTGGGACGCCGACCAGGCGCTCGACCAGCTGTACGCCGCCCACTGGCGTTCGCTGGTCCGCCTCGGCGTGCTCCTGGTGCACGACGTGTCGCTGGCCGAGGAGATCGTCCAGGACTCCTTCGTCGCCGTCCACAGCCGCTGGCGCCGGCTGCGCGACCCCGACCGGGCGCTGGCCTACCTCCGGCAGACGGTGGTCAACCGGGGCCGCTCGGTGCTGCGGCACCGGGGGGTCGTCGAGCGGCACGCCGAGAAGGAACGCCCGGTCACCACGCTGCCCGGCGCCGACCACGCCGTGATGTCCGACGACCGGCGGGACCGGGTGATGCAGGCACTGAAGGCGCTCCCCGCCCGACAGCGGGAGGTCCTCGCACTCCGCTACTACTCCGAGCTCTCCGAGGCCGAGATCGCCGACGCGCTCGGCATCAGCCGGGGTGCCGTCAAGAGTCACGCCTCGCGCGGTGCCGCCGCCCTGCGGGTCTCCCTCGCCGACTACCTGGAGGACCGGTCATGACCACCCCACGCACGTGTGGGACTCCCGCGCTGCGCTCCTCCACCCCTCACTTCCGCGGGGACCCCGGATGAGCCGCCGCGACGACCGCGACCCCGAGCTCGACCGCCGGCTCGGCGAGCTGCTCCGCGGTGCCGTGGCCGGCATCGAGCCCGACGACCGGCTCGGCGAGCTGCGCGCCCGGGTCGCGCGTCCGCCCCGTCGGCGTACCGCCCTGATCGCCCTGGCCGGCGCCGCGCTGGCCGGTGGCGCGGCGGTCACTGCCGTGGCGGTCGCCGGTCCCCAGCTCCTCGGCAGCGGCGACGAGCCGGCCGAGCCGCCGGCGGCGTCCTCCCCCGGCGACACCACGTCCGACGACGCCTCGTCCGCGCCGAGCGGGCCGCCGATGGCCACGCGCGCGGTGGCCGGCTACTACCTCGGCGACACGCCCTCCGGCGTCCGGCTGTTCCGGGAGTTCCGGTCGGTCGAGTCGGCCGACCAGGGGCCTGCCGCGTCGGTGCGGCTGCTCACCACCGACCCGGCCGACCCCGACTACCGCACCGAGTGGCCCGACGGCTCCTTCGCCCAGGCCGAGGTCGGCGACGACCGGATCACCGTGGAGCTCGCCGACTCCTCCCTCGAGGACCGCCCGGGCTCGATGACCGAGGAGGAGGCGCAGGCCTCGGTCCAGCAGGTCGTCTACACGCTGCAGGCGTACGCCCAGCAGCGGCTGCCGGTGGAGTTCACGACGGCCGACGGCCCGGTCGACCAGGTGCTCGGCACCTCCTCCAGCGGGTCGGTGGCACAGGGCTCACCCCTCGACACGCTGAACCTGGTCAACCTGAGCGCCCCCGACGAGGGCCAGCCGGTCTCCGGCCGGCTGCCCGTCGAGGGGGTGGCCAACTCCTTCGAGGGCAACGTCCCGTGGAGGCTGCAGGACGAGTCCGGCCAGACCGTCGACCAGGGCTACTTCACCGCCGAGGGGTCGATGGGCGAGCAGCTCTACCCGTTCCGCGGGACCATCGACCTCTCCTCGGTCGAGCCCGGCACCTACACCCTCGTCGTGACGACCGACGACCCGTCCGGCGGAACGGAGGGCCCCGGGGCCTCCTCCGACAGCCGCACCGTCGTCGTCGAGTGAGCGGAGACCCCCATGAAGCTCCCCGTCCTGGCCCTGGCGACCCTCCTCACGGTCACCGGCTGCACCGCCGACCCCGACGAGGCGTCGTCCCGCGAACGCCGTGACCGCACCGGCCACCGGGCCGAGCGCGCCGCCGACCGCGACCGCTCCCCTGCGCCGCCACCCGCCGAGCCGTCCGACGGCCCGGACGCCCCCGAGGCCGACGGCGCGACGTTCGCCGGCGCGGTCTACTACCTCGGCGACACCGACCGCGGCGGCGTCCGGCTCTACCGCGAGTTCCGGCCCGCGACCGGCGAGCGCCTCGCCGGCACCCTCGACCTGCTGATGGCCCCGCCGCTCGACCCCGACTACCGCACCTTCTGGCGACCGGGCACGCTGCAGTCCGTCGCCGTCGTCGGCGACCGGATCCGGGTCGTCATGGCCGAGGCGCTCGCCGAGCGACCCGGCGGCATGTCCACCACCGACGCCCGACAGGCGGTGCAGCAGGTCGTCTACTCCCTCCAGGCTGCGGTCCAGGAGCGGCTCCCGGTGGAGTTCACCACCCAGGCGGGGCCGGTCGAGGAGGTCCTCGGACTACCCACGCGCGGTGCCGTCCGCCAAGGATCACCGCTGCAGGTGCTCTCCCACGTCAGCCTCACCTCGCCGGAGCAGGGGTCGGCGGTGGGCGACACGCTCCGGGTCACCGGCGTCGGCAACAGCTTCGAGGCCAACCTCGGCTGGGAGATCCGTCAGCGCGGCCGCGTGGTCGACGACGGTCTCGCCACCACCGAGGGCTGGATGGGCGACCGGCTGTTCCCCTTCGAGACCACCGTCGACGTCTCCGGTCTGGAGCCCGGCAGCTACACGCTCTGGGTGACCACGGACGACCCCACCGGCGGCACCGAGGGGTACGGCGCGATGACCGACGACAAGGACTTCACGGTCCGCTGACGCAGGGCTCACCACCGCCCTTGACCGCCCCTCGCGCCGGCCGTAACGTCGCTAGCTGGGGGCGAGGCGCGGCGCCCGTCCTCGGGCGTCCCCGGACAGACAGGGGACGCCATGTTCATCCAGATCATCCAGGGCACCTGCCACCGGCAGGACGAGGCGCGGCAGCTCATGGACGAGTGGCTCGCCGACCTCGCACCCGGCTCCGTCGGGTGGCTCGGCGGGACCTACGGGTTCACCGACGACGGCGAGATGCTCGGCGTCGTCCGGTTCGAGTCGCGCGAGGCGGCCATGGCCAACTCCGAGCGGCCCGAGCAGGGCGAGTGGTGGAGCCGCATGGAGCCGCTCTTCGACGGGCCAGTCGAGTTCCACGACTGCGACCGGGTCGTGATGATGCTGGACGGCGGGTCGGACCAGGCCGGCTTCGTCCAGGTCATCCGCGGCAAGCTCGACGACCCCGACGCCCTCGAGTCCGGCATGCGCGAGATGGGGACGCTGCTCCACGAGGCCCGGCCCGAGATCATCGGCGCGACCTTCGCGATCGAGCCCGACGGCACCTTCACCGAGACCGTGGCGTTCACCAGCGAGGCAGCGGCCCGCGAGGCCGAGTCGCAGACCGTCCCCGAGTCGGGGCCGATGCACGACGCGATGGCCAGCTGGGACCGGATGGTCCACGACCTGAGCTTCCACGACCTGCACCACCCGTGGTTCGCCTCGAAGTGATGACGCGGCAAGGCGGAGGTGCCCGTCACCGGGTCTCGACACGCCGGTCGAGACCTCGTACCTCGGTCACGCGGCTCGCTCGGCCACCATCAGCTGATCCGCTGACGCGGCTCCGCTAGCCCCAGCGCGGGGTCCGCACGAGGAGTGCGGCGGCCGCGACGACTCCTGCGGTGGAGGTACGCAGCACCTCGGGACCCAGCCGCACGGACGTCGCCCCGGCGTCGACGAGGCCGGCGACCTCGTCGTCGGTCAGCCCGCCCTCCGGGCCGACCACGAGCACGACGGTCCCGGACGCCGGGACGTCGACCGCCGCGAGCGGCGTCGTCGCGCCCTCGTGGAGGACCAGCGCCAGGTCGGCGTCGTGCGCGAGCGTCGCGACGTCGGTGGTCGAGGCGAGCGGCGCGACCTCCGGCTGCCAGGCGCGCCGTGCCTGCTTGGCGGCCTCGCGGGCGGTGGCCTGCCACTTCGCGTGCGACCTCGCCGCCCGCTCGCCCTTCCAGACCCTGACGCTCCGGGCGGCCGCCCACGGCACGATCGTGCCGACGCCGACCTCGGTCAGCACCTCGACGGCCCGCTCGCCGCGGTCACCCTTGGGCAGCGCCTGGACCACGACCAGCGTGGGTGTGGGGCGCGGCTCGCGGCGTACGTCGTCGACGACGACCTCGAACGCGCGCTTGCCCGTCGAGACCACGACGCCGGTGGCGGCGGTGCCGGCGCCGTCGGTGAGCACCACCCGCTCCCCCACCCGTAGCCGGCGCACGGCCACGGCGTGGTGGGCCTCGTCGCCGGTCACCTCGATCGCGGAGCCCGGAACCACGCCGTCCAGCGACGGGACCAGGTGGACCGGGAGGCTCATCGGCTCAGTGGGGGTTGAACGCGTCGCGGAGCCGCCCGAAGACCGACTTCGACGCGGGCCGGACCTGCCCGGTCGGCTGCTCCTCGTTGCGGATCGCGGCGAGCTCGTGGAGCAGCTCCTCCTGGCGAGGGTCGAGCCGGGTCGGCGTCTCGACCACGGTGTGGACCACCAGGTCGCCGCGCCCGCCGCCACGCAACCCGGGCACGCCGCGGCCGCGCAGCACCTGCTCGGCCCCCGACTGGGTGCCCGCCCGGATCTCGAGGTCGAAGGTGGTCTCGATCCCCGAGCCCGCGCCCTGCTCGAGGTCGGCCTCGAGGGTCGGCAGGGTGAGCGTCGTGCCGAGGGCCGCGGCGGTCATCGGGACGGTGACCGTGCAGTGGAGGTCGTCGCCCTGCCGGGTGAAGGTGTCGTGGGCGGCCACGTTGATCTCGACGTAGAGGTCGCCCGCGGGACCGCCGCCGGGCCCGACCTCGCCCTGCTCGCTGAGCTGGACCCGGGTGCCGGTGTCGACCCCGGCCGGGATCTTGACCGTCAGGGTCCGGCGGGAGCGGACCCGGCCTTCACCCGAGCACTCGCGGCAGGGGTCGGGGATGATCGTGCCGAAGCCGCGGCAGGCGGCGCAGGGTCGCAGCGTCCGGACCTCGCCGAGGAACGACCGTTGCACGTGGGCCACCTCGCCGGCTCCGCGGCAGGTCTCGCACGGCACGGGGTGGGTGCCGGGGGCGGCGCCCTCGCCGCTGCAGGTCGTGCAGAGGACGGCGGTGTCGACCTTCAGCTCGCGCGTGACGCCGAAGGCCGCGTCGGCCAGCTCGACGTCGATCCGGATCAACGCGTCCTGGCCACGGCGTACGCGCGACCGCGGACCCCGTCCGCCGCCGGGCGTGGCGGCGCCACCGCCGAAGAACGCGTCCATGATGTCGGTGAAGGAGAACCCCGCGCCCTGGCCGCCGAAGCCGCCCATGCCGGCGAAGGGGTCACCACCGCGGTCGTAGGCCGCCCGCTTCTGCGGGTCCGAGAGCACCTCGTAGGCGCGGGAGACCTCCTTGAACTTCTCCTGCGACGCGGCGTCGGGGTTGACGTCGGGGTGGTATTGGCGCGCCAGCTTGCGATAGGCCTTCTTGATGGCGTCGGCGTCCGCCTCGCGGGTGACACCCAGGAGGTCGTACAGGTCCTGGCTCAACAGTGTTCCTTCGTGGTCGTCCGTGGGGTGGTCGGGTGGCTCATGCCTCGTCGAGGATCCGGGAGACGTAGCGGGCCACGGCCCGGACCGCGGCCATGGTCCCGGGGTAGTCCATGCGGGTGGGGCCGACGATGCCGAGCGCCGCGAGCGCCTCGTCACCGGGGCCGTAGCCCGTCGCCACGACGCTGGTCGAGGCAAGCTCCTGGTAGGGGCCCTCGTGGCCGATGCGGACCGTCACGGTGTCGCCGGAGGCCTCGCCGAGCAGCTTGAGCAGGACGACGTGCTCCTCGAGCGCCTCGAGGAGCGGTCGCACCGCCGAGTCGAAGCTGTCGCCGTAGCGCGCCAGGTTGGCGGCCCCGCCGACGACGATCCGCTCGTCGGAGCGGTGGTCGCTCATCGCCTCGGCCAGGGCCTCGACGACCGGCGCGGCCGTCGCGACGTCGGCCGCCAGCGCCCGCAGCGCGGCCACGGCGTCGACGATCGTCTGGCCGGCGGCGGCGCGGTTGACCCGGGTGCGCAGGTCGGCCAGCACGTCGTCGGTCAGCGTCGTCGTCATCTCGACCAGCCGCTGCTCGACCCGGCCGGTGCTGAGGATCAGCACCGTCAGCAGCCGGGTCGTGCTGAGCGCGACCAGCTCGACGTGGCGGACGGTGCTGCGGCTGAGCGTGGGGTACTGGACGACGGCCACCTGCCGGGTCAGCTGGGCCAGCAACCGCACCGAGCGGTGGACGACGTCGTCGAGGTCGACGGCCCCGTCGAGCAGGGTGGTGATCGCCCGTCGCTCAGCGGTGGTCATGGGCTTGACGGTCGTGAGCCGGTCGACGAAGAGCCGGTAGCCCTTGTCGGTCGGCACGCGGCCGGCGCTGGTGTGGGGCTGGGTGATGAAGCCCTCCTCCTCCAGCGCCGCCATGTCGTTGCGGACCGTCGCCGGGGAGACCCCGAGCCGGTGCCGCTCGACGAGGGCCTTGGAGCCGACAGGCTCCTCGGTCGCGACGTAGTCCTCGACGATCGCCCGGAGCACGGCGAGCCGACGCTCGTCCTGCACGCTCGCCACCTCCCACTCGTCGTTCCGACCCGTCGAGACCCTTTGGCACTCGCTTCGGCTGAGTGCCAATGCTACTAGGCTGCTCCGGCGTGGCTGACTTCACCGAGGTGGCAGCGCGGGTCTGGGTGGCCCGCTACGAGTGGTTCGACGCCACCGTGACCGTGGTCGGGGGTGAGCGGGGGCTGCTCGTGGTCGACACCCACGGGTCCACCGCGGCCGGCCGCGCGGTCGTCGACGACGTACGCCGGTTGGGCGCCGGGGAGGTCGTCGGCGTCGTCAACACCCACTGGCACTTCGACCACACCTTCGGCAACGAGGCCTTCCGGGAGGCGTGGGGGGAGGTGCCCGTGACCGCTCACGAGGACGCGGCGGACGAGCTCGCCCGGCGCGGCGAGGAGGTCCGGCAGCGGTACGCCGACTCCCCCGACGACCCGCACCGCGACGACGTGGTGGCGACCCGTGTGGTGCTCCCCGACGACACCTTCTCCTCGGCGAAGGTGCTCGACCTCGGCGACCGCGCCGTCGAGCTGGTCCACCCCGGACGCGGACACACGGCCGGCGACCTCGTGGTCCGGGTGCCCGACGTCGACGTGCTGCTCGCCGGCGACCTGGTCGAGGAGTCGGCCCCGCCGGCCTACGGCTCGGACTGCTACCCCCTGGAGTGGCCGCTGAGCCTCGACATCGCGCTGGGCCTGCTCACGACCGGCTCGGTCGTCGTGCCCGGGCACGGCGCGCCGGTCGACCGCGACTTCGTCGAGCAGCAGCGCAACGAGATCGGCATCGTCGCCGAGACCGTCCGCGACCTGGCCTCCCGCGGCGTACCGGCCGGCGAGGCGCTGGCCGCCGCCGACTGGCCGTGGGAGGCCGCGCGGCTGGAGCAGGCGGTCGCGCGCGGCTACGAGCAGCTCCCCCGCAGCCAGAAGCGGCTGCCGCTCATCTGACCGCCGACCGCGAGCGGGATCGTGGCAGCTCCTCACCCGCCGGGGCGGTGTTTCTGCCCCTGTGCCGCCACTAGGTTCGGCGCATGAGCGAATCCGAGAGTGAGCAGGGCGGCATCCGCGACGAGGACCTCCCCGAGGACCTGCAGCCCGGCGAGGACAACCCGCTCGCCGAGTCGCCCGACCCCGACGAGGTCGACCGCGACGAGCTCGACCTCCGCGGCGGCAAGACGCCCGAGGAGTCCGCGGACGCCTCCGACGACGACTCCGGGGACGACGCGGATCGGTAGTCACCGGCGCGCCATGCCGGGCGGTGCCGTGCCCCGCTCCTAGCGTGTCCGGGTGACTCCTCCGGCCCCCCGCGACCGCTACGGCTCCGACGTCCTGGCCACCGACTGGCGAGCCCCGAAGCGGGGCCGAGCGACCGAGGTGCCGGCGACCCGCGGCGAGGTGGTCGAGGAGGTCGAGACCGACTTCTGCGGCGAGGTCGTCGCGGTCGACCGCGACCTCCACACGGTGACCCTCGAGGACCGGCGGCAGCGGCGACGTACCTTCCCGCTGGGGCCCGGGTTCCTGCTCGAGGGACGACCGGTGGTCCTGGTCGCTCCCCCGCGCGCCGGCGCGCCCGCGCAGCCGACCCGGACCGCGTCGGGCTCGGTCGCGGTCCACGGCGCGAAGGCCCGGGTGGCGCGGCAGAGCCGGATCTACGTCGAGGGGCGCCACGACGCCGAGCTGGTCGAGAAGGTGTGGGGCGACGACCTGCGGATCGAGGGGGTCGTGGTCGAGTACCTCGGTGGCGTCGACGACCTCGGCGAGCACCTGCGTGACTTCGGGCCCGGGTCGGGGCGACGGGTCGGCGTCCTGGTCGACCACCTGGTGCCGGGGTCGAAGGAGAGCCGGATCGCCGACGCCGTGCGCCGCTCCCCGATCGGGCCCCACGTGCTGGTCGTCGGGCACCCGTTCATCGACATCTGGCAGGCGGTGAAGCCGGCGCGGCTCGGCATCGGCGCGTGGCCCGACGTCCCCCGCCGCGAGGACTGGAAGACCGGGACCTGCCGGCGGCTGGGGTGGCCGCACCGCGACCAGGCCGACATCGCCCGGGCGTGGAAGCACGTCCTCGGGGGCGTCCGCGGATTCCAGGACCTCGACCCGGCCCTGCTCGGACGCGTGGAGGAGCTCATCGACTTCGTTACGCTTGAGCCATGAGCGATCCCTACGGTCCGCCTCCGACGCCGGACCCGGATCCCGGCCGCCCGGCCCTCACCCAGGAGGAGCGGACGTGGGCGATGGCGGCCCACATCGGCTCCCTCGTCGCGGCGTACCTCGCCCTCGGGTTCCTGGCCCCACTCATCGTGATGCTGGCGAAGGGCGACTCCTCGCCGTTCGTGCGGCGGCACGCGGTCGAGTCGCTCAACTTCCAGATCTCGCTGCTGATCTACTCGGTCGTCGCCGGAATCGTGGCGTTCGTCCTGGTGGTGCTGACCTTCGGGATCGGCCTGGCCGTGGTGGTCCCGGTCGCCATCGTGCTGGTGATCGCGGCCCTGGTGCTGATCATCATGGCGACCGTCAAGGCCGGCAACGGCGAGGACTACCGCTACCCGCTGACGATCCGGTTCATCTCCTAGGTCCCTCAGGGCAAGAGGTCGCGCACCACCGCGTCCGCCAGCAGCCGCCCCTCGCGGGTCAGCACCAGTGCGCCGCGGTCGACCAGCAGCCCGCGGTCGACGAGGCCGGGGACGGCCGCGCGGCCGCCGTCGTCGAGGAGGGCGGGGTCGAGGCCGCTGGCGAGCCGGGTCTCCAGCAGCACCCGCTCCACCCGCCGGTCCTCGGCCGTGAGGACCTCGCGGGCGAGGGCGGGGCTGGTGCCGCCGGCCAGCCGCTCGGCGTACGCAGCGGGGTGCTTGACGTTCCACCACCGGACCCCGCCGACGTGGGAGTGGGCGCCGGGGCCGACGCCCCACCAGTCGGCACCGGTCCAGTACAGGAGGTTGTGGCGGCAGCGCGCGGCCTCGTCCCGCGCCCAGTTGGAGACCTCGTACCAGTCGAGCCCTGCCGCCACGAGCCGCTCGTCGGCCACGAGGTACTTGTCGGCGAGGTCGTCGTCGTCCGGCGCCGCCAGCTCACCCCGGCGCACCGCGCGGGCAAGGGCCGTGCCGTCCTCGACGATCAGGGCGTACGCCGACAGGTGGTCCGGGCCGCAGTCGAGCGCGGCGTCCAGGGAGGCCTCCCAGTCGACCAGCGACTCCCCCGGCGTGCCGTAGATCAGGTCGAGGCTCACCTGCTCGAAGCCGGCCGAGCGTGCCCAGGAGACCGCCGCGGGGACCCGCAGCGGGTCGTGGGTGCGGTCCAGCGTGGCCAGGACGTGGGGCACCGCCGACTGCATGCCGAGCGAGATCCGGGTGTAGCCGGACTGGCGGAGCTCCTCGAGGTCCCACCGCGTGACCGAGTCGGGGTTCGCCTCGGTCGTGACCTCGACGTCCGGCGCCAGCCCGAACTCGGCGGCGGCCGCTGCCAGGACCGCCGCCAGGTCGGCGGACGACAGGAGGGTGGGCGTCCCGCCACCGAGGAAGATCGTCGAGACCGGCAGGTCGACGCTGCCGAGCACCCGGCGGGCCATCCTGATCTCCGCGATCGCCGACTCGGCGTACGTCGCGCGGGACGCACCGGGTCCGAGCTCCTCGGCGGTGTAGGTGTTGAAGTCGCAGTAGCCGCAGCGCACGCGGCAGAACGGGACGTGGACGTAGAGCCCGAAGGGCTGTTTCCCCAGGTCGGCGAGCGCCTCGTCCGGCAGCCGGCCGTCGGGGGGCGCCGGGTCGCCCGGGGGCGGGGCGGACGGCACCGAACCATGCTGCCACACGCCGGCGGCGCCGCCTCGCTCAGATCGGGACGTTGAGCGTGGCCACGAACCCCTCGTCGACCGATCCCGTGACCTTCGCCAGCTGCAGTGAGTACCCGTCGCTGAAGATGCCGTCGGCGTCCAGGCTCACGCCGGCCAGGTGGGTGACCGACTCCTCGAAACCCTCGGTCGCGTAGACCTGCTCGCAGACGTCCTGCGGGAGGGCGAGCTGGGAGGTGCGCTGCTTGTTCGACGCGCTGGTCGCCGTGTCGACGGACTCGTAGACCTCGAAGTGGACGTGCGGCCACCGGCCGGCGTAGCAGCCGGGGAAGATCGTGGTGAAGCTCAGCCACCCGTCGGCATCGGCCTCCTGGACGCCGCGCAGGTAGTTGGCGTCGAAGGCGTCGCCGTCGTACATCGAGTAGTTGCCGTCGCGGTCGCAGTGCCAGGCGTAGAGCGCCTCGCCACGGAGCGGCGTCACGTCGTCGCCCGACAGGTCGTAGACCCGGAACCGCAGCGTGAGCGGCACCCCCTCGGCCGTGCCGGTGGCCGAGCCGAGGCTGGAGGTGATGTCCTGCCGCACGACCCCGGACTCGGTGAGCGCGTCGGGGCCGTTGGAGCCGTCGCCGGGGTAGGGGCCGGCCGTCTCCTCGGGGATCTCGCCGTCCGCGACGCTGACGTCCGACTCCGCGTCGCCGGGCATCCCGCGACCCTCGGGCGGGCCACCGTCCGGGCGTGCGGGCGTCCCCGTCGACCCGGTGTCTGAGGAGCACGCCGCCAGCGCCCCCGTGGCCCCCAGCCCGCCGAGGACGCCCAGCAGGCGCCGGCGTCCCAGCCCTCGGCGCCGGAGGGTGTCGATGTCGTGCTGCAGGCCCAGGTCGTGCTCGTGCTCGTGGATCGTCATGGCCCCAGCACACCCGTCCCGCCTGTGCGCCCCCTGTCAGGCGCACCGGGTCCGGCTGGGACTTCCGCCGGTGTGGTGCTGACAGATGGGGCGGCGTGGACGGACGTGGACAACGGCCCTGCCTCACCCGACCTCAGGCTCGGGCCGGGTCGCCGAGTCGCCGTTGTTCCCGTCTGGCCACGGGCGCGGGTCCGCACCCGCGACAGGGATACCTGGTCACACGTAGAACGCGTCCAGCCGGTCCTTGTAGTTGTCCTCGACCACGTTGCGCTTGACCTTCATCGACGGCGTCAGCTCGCCCGACTCGACGCTCAGGTCGTGGTCGAGGAGCTCCCACTTCTTGATGGTCTCCCAGCGGTTGAGGTTGCTGTTGAGCTCGTCGATGTAGCCCTGCACCATGTCGCGGCACTGGTCGGAGGCGACGATGTCGGCGTAGTCGCCGCTGACACCGTTCTCCGCGGCCCAGCCGGCGATCGCGTCGGGGTCGAGCGTCACGAGGGCGACGCAGAAGTTGCGCTCGTTGCCGAACACCACGAACTGGCTGGCGTAGGGGCACAGCGCCTTGAACTTCGACTCGATGGCCGGCGGGGCGACGTACTTGCCGCCGGAGGTCTTGAACAGCTCCTTGATCCGGCCGGTGATGGTGAGGTAGCCGTCGGTGTCGACCGAGCCCTTGTCGCCGGTGCGGAGCCAGCCGTCGTCGGTGAGCGTCGAGGACGTCTCCTCGGGCAGGTTGTGGTAGCCGTCCATCACGCCGGGGCCCTTGATCTGGACCTCGTCGCCCTCGCCGAGCCGGACCTCGGTGCCGGGGACCGCGGGACCCACGGTGCCGAACCGGTAGTCGTCGGGGTGGTTGACGAAGGAGCCGGCGCTGCTCTCGGTGAGGCCGTAGCCCTCGAGGATCAGGATGCCGGCGGCGTGGAACCACTCGGCGATGTCGCGGTTGAGGGCCGCCGCGCCGGAGATGAAGAACCGGACCCGGCCGCCGAAGCGGTCGCGGACCTTGCTGAAGACCAGCCGGTCGAAGAGGGCGTGCTGCACCTTGAGCGGGAGCGGGACTCCCTTGCCCTCACGCTTCAGGCGGTCGACCTCGAGGCCGACCTTGAACGCCTGGGTGAAGATCTTCTCCTTGGCGCCGCCCTCGGACGCGGTCATGGTGACGATCCGGCCGTGGGCCTTCTCGAAGATGCGGGGGGCCGCACCCATGAACGTCGGCTTCACGACACCGAGGTTGTCGACGATCTTGTCGACCCGGCCGTCGATGGCGGTGGCGAAGCCGCAGGCCATCTGGGTGGAGAGCAGCACCTTGCCGAAGGAGTGGGCCATCGGCAGCCACAGGAACTGGAGGTCGTCCTCGTGGAGGATGTCCTGGGCCTTGATCGCCTCGCCCTCGTAGACCCAGGAGCGGTGCTTGAGCCGCACGCCCTTGGGCCGGCCGGTGGTGCCGGAGGTGTAGATCAGCGTGGCGAGCTGGTCGGGTGCGATGCCGCGGGCGACCTCCTCGACGGCCGCGGGGTGGTCGGCGAGGTGTGCCTTGCCGAGCTCGGCCAGGTCGTCGAGCGTGATGATCCAGTCGCCGTCGGCCTTGCCGTCGAAGGTGACGACCTTGGCGAGGTGGGGCAGCTCGCTCCTGTGCTCGGTGAGCTTGGCCAGCTGCTCGTCGTCCTCGGCGAAGACCACCCGGCACTCGGAGTCGCCCAGGATGTAGCCGGTGTCGCGGCTGTTGGTCGTCGGGTAGACGGTGGTCGTGGCGGCGCCGGCACACATGATCGCCAGGTCGGCCAGGATCCACTCGTAGCGGGTGCCCGAGGCGATGCCCACCCGCTGCTCCGGCCCGATCCCCAGGGCGAGCAAGCCGGCCGCGAGTCCCTGCACCTGGTCGCCCGCCTGCCGCCAGGTCACCGACTCCCAGGTCTCGCCCACCGGGTAGCGGAACGCTTCGAGGTCGGCCGAACGCTCGACACGGTCGAGGAACTGCACGGCCACGTTGGCCGGCATGGTGTCGAGAAAGCTGGTGTCGTGGGTGATGGGCACGGGCACTCCTGGACTCGGGCGAGAACGTGTGGTGCGTAACCTAGATCACCGGGTTACGCGGCGGTAGCACCGCCACCCAACGGACGCCCGAACCGTTACCGGCCCTCCGCGACGTACCGCTCCGCGCGGGCCCGGGCCTCCTCGACCAGGTCGTCCACCGCCAGCAGCCGGGGCAACAGCGCGTGGTCGGTCATGAGCGCTCGGAACATGGTCGTGACCGTGACGCCGTGACCGGGCCGGTGGACCACCTCGGCGTGGTCGCCCGAGCTCACCTCGCCCTCCTCGAGCACCCGCAGGTAGGGGCCGGGCCGCACGTCGGCGGCGAACCTCTTGACCCACGCGGCGTTGTCGAGCCCGCACTCCCCGATCCAGCCCTTGAAGTCGTTGCACGGGATGCGGACCGAGGCCACCTCGAGCAGCGCGCTGCCGACCCGCCAGTGCTCACCGACCTCGGCCTGGTTGACGTCGTAGCCGCTGGTGGTGAGGTTCTCGCCGAACTGGCCGTCGTGCAGCTCGGTCCCGAGCTCGGCCGCCCAGCGGTCGAGATCCTCGCGGGCGAACGCGTAAACGGCCTGGTCCACCCCGCCGTGGTGCTTGGTGTCGGAGACCTGGTCGCCGTCGATGCCGAGCCGGTGCACCTCGACCGGGCCGGCGACGGTGTGCTTGCGGATGGAGCTGCGGCCGATCTCGGCCCACGCCCACGGATGGGGTCGGCCGACGTTGACCGAGCGGACGGTGAACCTCACCGGGCCATCCCACCACGTCGTCGGCTCAGTCCTGTACCGCTTTCACGATCGCCACGCAGCGGGTCACCCAGTCGCGCTCCTCCCGTGACAGGTGCCGGCCGGCCGCCTGGGCGTCCAGCACGGCCCACGAGGCGTCGAGGACCATCCGGACCACGGTCCAGTCGCGGGCCCGGGCCTCGTCGAGCCCGGCCGCGTCGACGACGGCATGGAAGCGCCGCCGGACCGCGTCGCGCAGGCTCACCGGGCCGGTGGTCATCTCGTCCCAGCGGTTCTGGAGCAGCGGGCCGGGCTCGAAGTGCGGGTCGCCGCTCATCGGCTTGGGGTCGATGACCAGCCACGGCTCCCGGTCGGCGGCCAGCACGTTCTCGTAGTGCAGGTCGCCGTGGACGATGACCCCGGTGCTGGCCGGGTCCCCCACCAGCGCCCGGCCCAGGTGGAGCGCCTGCTCGACCATCCGTGGCGGCACCGGCATGTCGCGCCGAACCTCGACGAGCCCGTCGAGCCACCGGTCGACGTACGTCGTCAGGAGGCGGAGCTGCGGGAGCGCGGGCCGGTGGAGGCGTGGGTAGAACCCCGCGACCACCTCGCACGCCTCCACGTCCCACAGGTCGATGAGGTCCCGGTCGTGCAGCCGCTCCAGCAGCATCGCCCGGCGGCGCGGGTCGGCCCGCAGCAGCCGGACCGTGCCGTCGCCCTGCCAGTGCTGGAGGGCGAGCGCCTCGTGCTCGGACTCGTCGTCGGGAAGGCCGATCTTGAGCACCGCCGGTTGCCCGTCGGGGTCTCGCACCGGCAGCACCAGTGAGCAGAAGCCGTGCATCGGCGCGCCGTCCGGGGTCAGCTTCCATTCCCCGACCAGCTCGTCGCGTAGCCGCGGCAGCCGGTCGAGCCACTCCGACCACTCAGGGCCGAGGTCGCGCTGGCGCTCCAGCCCCGACGGGATCCCAGTGGTCACCCGACGCATTATCGTGAAGAGGTCGTGTCCGGAGGGAGCCGGCGTGAGTGCAGACCAGTCCCGCCCGCCGAGGGTGCCTCCGGCGTGGTTCGTGCACCTCGCCTGGCGCGCGCACCGGGTGCTCTACCGGCTCAGCGGTGGCCGGTTCCTCTGGACCCCGGCCAACAAGCGGGGCTGGGGGGCGCTGCACCTCACGACCGTCGGTCGGCGGTCGGGGCAGGAGCGGAGCGTGATCATCGGCTACCTCGAGGACGGCGATGACCTCGTCGCCCTCGCCATGAACGGCTGGGACGAGGGCCACCCGGCGTGGTGGCTCAACCTCGAGGCGAACCCGGTGGCCTCCGCCCGGCTCTCCGGTCGTCCGCCACGACCCGTGCGCGCCCGCGCCGCCACCGGCGAGGAGCGCGACCGGCTGTGGAAGCGCTGGGCCGCGATCGACGCAGACCTCGACGGGTACGCCGGCCGGCGGTCGACCGTGACGCCCGTCGTGGTGCTGGAGCCCGTCGCCCGGGACCCGGAGGTCCCGGGCGCGGACCGTCAGTAGACGGAGACGCCGTAGGCGCTGAGCGCCTCGGTGACCGGCTGGAAGAACGTCGTACCGCCCGTCCGGCAGTCGCCGCTGCCACCGGAGGTGAGGCCGAGCGCCTTGCTGCCGTCGTAGAGCGGGCCGCCGGAGTCGCCGGGCTCGGCACAGACGTTGGTCTGGATCATGCCCGAGACCCTGCCGCCGCCCTGGTAGCGCACGGTGACGTTGAGCGCCTGGACGACGCCGGAGTGGACGCCGGTGGTCGACCCGTCGCGGGTGACCTGCTCGCCGACGTAGGCGTTGGCCGCGGTGTAGCCGCCGGGGTGCGACAGCGACGTGTTGGTGTACTGCACCAGCGCGTAGTCGTTGCCCGGGAAGCTGTAGCCGGTGGTGGGGCCGATCAGGGTCCGCTGGGCCGAGTCGGTGTACCAGTTCTTGGCGACCTTGCCGCAGTGCCCGGCGGTGAGGAAGTAGTAGCTGCCGCCCTTGGTGACGTTGAACCCGAGCGAGCAGCGGTAGCCGCTGCCGTAGATCGCGTCACCGGCGGAGACCAGGGGGCGGAAGACGCCGGTGGCGTGCTCGATCCGGAGGTCCGACGCGTCGTCGGCGCCGACCGAGCGGCGGATCGAGGCGATCTCGGAAGAGGAGACCGACTCGTCGGCGGTGACCACGACCTCGTCGGTCGCGGTGTCGACGTACCAGGCGATGCCGCGTACGCCGGAGGACCGGACGTCCTGGCTGACGGCCGCGAGCCGCGCGCCGTCATCGGCACGGGGCGCGGCAGGGGCGGGGGCCTGGAGCAGGGCGGTGGTGGCCACCAGCCCGATGGCGACCGCGGACAGCCGGAGCAGGCGTCGGGCGGGGCGAGCTGGTGAGTGGGGCGTCGGTGTCACGTTTCCTCCCGAGAACGGTGAGCGGGGCGGTGCTCGCCGGTCGGGACCCCACACGGGCGCAGACCCGAGCTCCGTTCAGCAGACTCCCACCACGGAGCGGTGGTGGCAACCGTTCGGGCCGCCCCATCCCGGACGGGAGGCTCAGCCGACCTGCACGGAGACGACCGTGCGGTCCTCGGCGTACTGCAGGTTCACCCGGTTCCTCCGCAGCTCCACCGTCAGCAGCGCCTCGGGCTCGTGCGCCCGCACCAGCCACCCGCCGGCGGTGGCCCGCGACGCAGCCTCGTCCACGTCCAGCCCCACCAGTCCGACCAGGGCGTCCGGGTCGGGGTGCTCCCGCGCCCCTCCCCCGGGCTCGGAGCCCCAGGACGCCCCGGCGCGCACCGCGACCTCCACCGGGACCGGCTCGCTGTCGGGCGCCGGCCGCAGCGGGTGCGCGGCGAAGTAGTCCAGGGCCACCTGCCGGTCGGACGCGGGCACCACGACCTCGACCCGTCCCTCCCGGGGGCCGAACTGGTACCACGCGAACGGCAACAGGCCCCGGTCGTCGAGCGCCACCAGGTGCTCGACCGCGGCATCGGCGTCGGCGGAGGCCGTCATCCACCCATGGTCCGGCGACGGCCGGCCGCGGACAAGCCGTCCGCGGGTCTCGCGGCGTGCTCAGGCAACGTAGCCGGACGTGAACAACGGCGTCAGGTACGGACGCCGCGGCGGGCGCGGTGGGAGTCGGTGAGGATCTCGGTGAGCTCCTGCAGGTCGAGGAGGTCGAGTCGGGCCCAGATCGACACCTTGACCTTGAAGGTGTCGACCCGCAGGAATGTGTCGGGGCGGTCGGCGAGGGCCGGGCCGGAGTCGAGCTCGAGCGACCAGAACTGCAGGACCTCGCGGCCGGAGTCGTCCCAGCGAAGCCGCGCGAACGGGTGCCGCCCCACGTCGTACGTCGGCGCCCCCTCGTGGGCCACGCCCGGCCGGGCCCCGGCCAACCCGGAGGCGATCCGCTCGACGTCGCGCCAGGTGGCCATCGGCTACTTCTTGCCGGACTTCTCCGTGGGCTGCGTGGTGGACAGCGCGGCGACGAACGCCTCCTGGGGCACCTCGACGCGGCCGACCATCTTCATCCGCTTCTTGCCCTCCTTCTGCTTCTCCAGCAGCTTCCGCTTGCGGGAGATGTCGCCGCCATAGCACTTGGCGAGGACGTCCTTGCGGATGGCGCGGATGTTCTCGCGCGCGATGACCCGGGCGCCGATGGCGGCCTGGATGGGGACCTCGAACTGCTGCCGCGGGATCAGGTCCTTGAGCTTGCCGGCCATCATCACGCCGTAGGAGTACGCCGCGTCGCGGTGGACGATCGCGGAGAACGCGTCGACCGGCTCGCCCTGCAGCAGGATGTCGACCTTCACCAGGTCGGCGGCCTGCTCGCCCGAGCGCTCGTAGTCGAGCGAGGCGTAGCCCTTGGTGCGCGACTTCAGCTGGTCGAAGAAGTCGAACACGATCTCGCCCATGGGCAGCGTGTAGCGCATCTCGACCCGGTCCTCGGACAGGTAGTCCATGCCCTGCAGGTTGCCGCGCTTGGCCTGGCAGAGCTCCATGATCGTGCCGATGAAGTCGGCCGGGCTGAGGATCGTCGCCTTGACGACCGGCTCTCGCACCTCGGCCATCTTGCCCTCGGGGAACTCGCTGGGGTTGGTGACCTCGTGCTCGGTGCCGTCCTCCATCACGACCTCGTAGACCACGTTGGGTGCGGTCGAGATCAGGTCGAGGCCGAACTCCCGCTCCAGCCGGTCGCGGGTGATCTCCATGTGGAGCAGGCCGAGGAAGCCGATACGGAACCCGAAGCCCAGAGCGCCCGACGTCTCCGGCTCGTAGACCAGCGCCGCGTCGTTGAGCTGCAGCTTCTCGAGCGCCTCGCGCAGGTCGCCGAACTGGTCGCCGTCGATCGGGTAGAGCCCGGCGTAGACCATCGGGTTGGGGTGCTGGTAGCCGCCGAGCGGGTCGCCCGCGCCGTGGTGCTGGGTGGTGACGGTGTCGCCGACCCGGGACTGGCGGACGTCCTTCACCCCGGTGATCAGGTAGCCGACCTCGCCCACGCCGAGCTCGCCGGCCTTGACCTGCTCGGGGCTGATCACGCCGACCTCGAGCATCTCGTGGGTGGCGCCGGTCGACATCATCTTGATCCGGTCGCGGTGGTTGAGCTTGCCGTCGATCACCCGCACGTAGGTGATCACGCCGCGGTAGGTGTCGTAGACCGAGTCGAAGATCAGGGCCCGCGGCGGCCGGTCGGCGTGGCCGACGGGCGGCGGGGTCTCGGCCACGATCTGGTTGAGCAGCGCCTCGACGCCGTCGCCGGTCTTGGCGCTGACCCGCAGCACCTCGTCGGGCTCGCACCCGACCAGGCCGGCGAGCTCCGCGGCGTACTTCTCGGGGTCGGCGCTGGGCAGGTCGATCTTGTTGAGCACCGGGATGATGTGGAGGTCGGCGCCCATCGCCAGGTAGAGGTTGGCCAGCGTCTGCGCCTCGATCCCCTGCGCGGCGTCGACCAGCAGCACCGCTGCCTCGCACGCCGCCAGCGACCGCGACACCTCGTAGGTGAAGTCGACGTGGCCCGGGGTGTCGATCATGTTCAGGACGTAGCTGCCGGGCTCGGCCGCCTCGGCGTTGCCCTCGGCGACCGTCCACGGCATCCGCACGGCCTGGCTCTTGATGGTGATGCCGCGCTCGCGCTCGATGTCCATCCGGTCGAGGTACTGCGCCCGCGCGGAACGCTCGTCGACCACACCGGTGAGCTGCAGCATCCGGTCGGCCAGCGTCGACTTGCCGTGGTCGATGTGGGCGATGATGCAGAAGTTCCGGATCACCGACGGGTCGGTGTGACCGGGCTTCGGAGGCGCAGGGATCGAGGGCACGTCGTACTTCCGTGGTGGATGTGGGCGGTAGCGGTCATTGTTCCACGGGGCCCCGCGGCAGACGGAACTCGCGAAGTCTCGCGGTAGCGTCCCCGACGTGCCCCCCGCCGCCCCCACGACGTCCGAGGTCGTCGTCGGCACCCGCGCGTTGCCGCTGCTCCCGGCCGCAGCATTCGTGCTCGTCTGGTCCTCGGGCTACATCGCCGGGCCTGCGGCGGTCCGGGCGGCGGCGCCACTGACCGTGCTCGGGTGGCGGTTCGTGCTCGCGGCGGTGCTCGGGGCGCTGGTGGCGCTGGCGCTGCGACGGTCGCCCCGGATGTCGCGGCCCGTGCTGGTGCGGGTGGCCGTGATCGGCCTGGCCATGAACGCCGTCCAGTTCTCGATGATGTTCCTCGCGTTCGACCGCGGGCTGCCGGCCGTGCTGGGGTCGCTGTTCCACGCCCTGAGCCCGGTGCTGACCGCGCTGCTCGCCGCACTCCTGCTGCACGAGCGGATCAGCGGTCTCCAGGTCGGTGGGTTCCTGCTCGGCGTCACCGGGGTGCTGGTGGTGCTCGGCCCCGACGTCGAGGAGGCCGGCGGCGTGGCCGCCGTGCTGCTGGGCGCGACGGCGATGCTGATGTTGAGCATCGGCACCCTCGGCCAGCGCTGGATCGGCGAGGAGCCCGACCTGCTCTGGTCGACGGTCGTCCAGTTCGCGGTGTCGGCGCCGCCGGTGCTGGCCCTCGGCTACCTCACCGAGGGATGGTGGCCGGTCGAGGACGGCGCCGTCACCGCGGTCGCGGTGGTCTACCAGGTGGTGGTCAACTCGTTGCTCGGCCTGGGGCTGCTCGCGCTGCTCGTACGCCGGGCCGGCTCGGGCGCCGCCGCCAGCCTGTTCTTCCTCTCGCCGCCCGTCACCGCGGTGATGGCCTGGCTGGTGCTCGGCGAGACCCTGGGCGCCCGGGAGCTCGCCGGCCTGGCCGTGGCGGTCGTGGGCGTCGCGGCCGCGACCCGGACCCGCTCGGAGGAGCCGGCCCGGTGACGACGTACCCGGGCCCGGTCGGGGCCACCGCCCGCCGGCTGGAGTGGCCGTTCCTGCCGCCGACGCTGCGCTCGGAGATCGAGCGGCACTGCGGGTCGCCCGTGCTCGAGGCAGTCTCGCAGGGCGCCGGGTACACCTCCGGCTTCGCCTCGGTGCTGGTCTGCGACGACGGCTCGCACCACTTCGTGAAGGCCGCCTCGGTGAAGGCGCAGCGGGTGTTCGCGGAGTCCTACCGGGAGGAGGCGCGCACGCTCGCCGCCCTGTCCCCGACGGTGCCGCGCGCCGCGGCTGCTGTGGACGATCGAGCACGACTGGGTGGTGCTCGGGATCGAACACGTCGCCGCCCGGTCACCCCACCGGCCGTGGCGCCGGGCCGACCTCGACGCCTGCCTCGACGCGCTCGAGCACGTGGCCGCGGAGCTGACCCCGCCGCCCCCGGCGCTCGCCCTCCACGGATTCGCCGAGGGCTTCGCGTCGTTCCCGGCCTTCTGGCGGCACGTCGCCGCCACGCGCCCTGACCTCCCCCACCTCGACGAGGCGGCGATGCTCGCGGCCGGGTACGCCGCGGCGACGGCGGGCGACACCCTCGTCCACACCGACCTCCGCGACGACAACGCGTTGATCGACGGCGACGGGCGGGCGTGGTTCTGCGACTGGAGCTTCCCCGTCCTCGGCGCCGACTGGCTCGACTCGTTGCTGCTGCTGATCGGCCCGCGGGGCGACGGTGTCGACGTCGCCGAGGTGATCGCCACGCGTCCGCTGCTCCGCGACGTGAGTCCCGCCGCGGTCGACGCCGTGCTCGCGCTGGTCACCGGCTACTTCTGGAAGTCCGCCGACGACCCGGCGCCGCCGACGTCACCCCACCTCCGCGACCACCAGCGCTGGCAGGGTGACGTGTGCTGGGCGTGGCTGTGCGAGCGGCGAGGGTGGTGAGGGCCCTGCCCGTCGCAAGCTCCGGTCGAGCTGCCTCGGATTTGGGACCGGTGCGGCACCGCTGTTAGCCTTGCTCGTCGCGCGGACACCTGTGTCTGCGCCCCCAGGCTCCAGGATCCGACCCACCGACCCGAAGGCTTCATCAGTGGCGAACATCAAGTCCCAGATCAAGCGGAACAAGCAGAACGAGAAGCGTCACGAGCGCAACAAGGCCGTCAAGACGGGCTTGAAGACCGCCGTGCGCAAGTTCCGCGAGGCCGCCGACGCGGGCGACAAGGACGCCGCGGTCACGCTCGGCCGCGACGCCGCCAAGAAGCTCGACAAGGCCGTGTCCAAGGGCGTGATCCACAAGAACCAGGCCGCCAACCGCAAGTCGGCCATGGCGAAGCGCGCCGCCTCTCTCTGAGTCCGAGGCCTCGTCCGCGCTGGCCTCTCGAAGCACAGCCCGAAGGACCCGCCACGGCGGGTCCTTTCGTGTGTCCGGGGAAGCTCAGCGCTCCCGCAGCCCCGCCACGGTCAGCACCAGCCGCTCCAGGGTGTAGGACGCGTCACCGGCCGCGCCCTTGACGTCGGCGTCGGCCTGGGCGACCGCGCGGATCGCCCGGGCGATCCCGGCCTCCGACCAGGACCGTGACTGGTCGCGGACCGTGCGGACCTTCCATGGTGGCACGCCGAGCTCGCGGGCGAGGTCGGCCTCGCGCAGCCCGCGCGGAGCCCCGAGGTAGCGGGCCAGCCCGCGGGCGCTGCCGGCGAAGGCGGAGGTCACCAGCACCGGCGCGGTGCCGGTGTCGAGCGCCCACCGCAGCTCCTCGAGCGCCTGGGCGCGCCGCCCGGAGAACGCGGCGTCGGCCACGGCGAACGACTTGGCCTCGGCACGGCCCCCGAAGTACTTCCGCACCTCGTCCTCGCCGAGCGTCTCGCCCGGGAAGTCGGCGACCAGCTGGGACACCGCGGCCGCGAGACCCCGGAGGTCCTGGCCGACCGCCTGCACCAGGGCGGCCGTCGCAGGCTGGTCGATCCGGCCACCCGCCGTACGCGCCTCGGCGGCCACGAACCCGGGGTAGTCGCTGGCCCGCAGCTCGGTCGACTTCGCCTCGGTCACGGTGTCGAGCTTGCGCAGCCTGGTGAGGACGCCACTGCCCTTCTGGCCGCCGCCGTGGACCAGCACGAGCGCCACGTCGGGCACCGGGGCCGCGGCGTAGTCGAGCAGCGCCGGGACCGACTCGTCGGGCAGGTCCTCGAGCCCGCGGACGACTACGCACCGGGTGGCCGAGAACAGTGAGGGCGCGGTCAGCTCGCCGAGCGTGGCGAGCGTCAGGTCGGTCGCCCGGGAGTCGGAGACGTCGGCCTCGGCGTCGTGGCCGCGGACGGCGGCCCGGACCGCCTCGACTGTGCGCTCCCCCAGGAACTCCTCCTTGCCGGTCACGAGGATGACCCGGCCGAGCACGTCGGCTGCGCGAGGACCTGCCATAGCCCCGGACCCTACCGAGTGGTGGCGACAGCCATCGCGCCGTCCTCGACGACGACCGCGACGTCGCCGTCGAGGTCGGTGCGGTGCACCTCGACCCCGGCCCGGTCGAAGGCCGCGAGGGTCTCGGGAGCCGGGTGGCCGTAGTCGTTGTCGACGCCGGCGGAGACGATCGCCAGGCGCGCCCCCAGGCCCAGCAGCCAGTCGGTGTCCTGGAACCGGCTGCCGTGGTGGGGCACCTTCACGACGTCGACGGCCAGCCCGGGCCAGGCGCGGTCGAGGGCCGCCTGGCTGGGCGGCTCGACGTCGCCGGTGAGCAGCAGTCGTACGCCGTGCACCTCGGCCAGCAGCACCACGCTGGCGTCGTTGGGGTTGTCGGCCAGGTGACCGGGCGGTGGCCACAGCACCTGAAGGGTCGCCTCGCCCACGACGCGGGTGGCGCCGTAGGGGGCGTCGTCTTCGGTCTCGACCTCGCCGACCTGCCGCCCCTCCTCGACGCCCGTCAGCCCGTCGACGTGGTCGGCGTGAGGGTGGGTCAGCACCAGCAGCGGCACCCGCTCGACGCCGAGCCGGTCGAGGCACCGGTCGACGAGGGCAGGGTCGGGCCCGGTATCGACCACCACGGCGCTGCCGGGACCGGTGCGCAAGGCGAGCGCGTCGCCCTGGCCCACGTCGCAGGCGACCAGCACCCAGCCGTCGGGAGGCCACCCCGCCACGGGGAGCCGGACGAGGACCAGCACCGCCACCAGGCAGCCGCACCCCAGCCCGGTCGCCGGTCGCCGCAGCAGCGGCGGCAGCACCAGGGTGACGACGACGACCAGGACGGTGAGCAGCGCGAGGGCCCACGGGCCGGTCCCCCAGCCGATCGCGGGCAGCGGCACGGCGGCGCCCCGCTCGGCGACCTCGACCAGCCAGGCGGCCGACCAGCCGGCGCCCGTGCCGAACAGCCGCCCGAGCGGCTCCGCCACCAGGCCCCCCAGGCCGCCGGCGAGCCCGAGCACCGTCGCGGGCGCGACGGCCGGCGCCGCCGCGAGGTTGGCGGCGACGGCGACCAGGCTGACCTGCCCGGAGATCGCGGCGACGAGCGGCGTGCAGGCCAGCTGGGCGGCCAGGGGTACGGCGACCGCCTCGGCGACCCACCGGGGCAGCCACCGGCCGAGCGCGTCGCGCAGCCCCGGGGCCACCAGCAGGATGCCGGCCGTCGCCACGGCCGACAGCGCGAAGCCGACGGTCGTGGCCAGCGCCGGGTCGAGCAGCAGGAGCGCCACGACCGCCACGCCGAGCGCCCGCGGCCCTCGTCTGCGGCCGTCGACGCCCATCCCGACGAGGGCGACCGCCCCCATCGCCGCCGCCCGAACGACGCTCGGCTCGGTGCGGGCCAGCAGCACGAAGCCGACGATGCCGACCGCGCCGACGACGTAGTGGCCGCGCCCGCGGACGCCGCACCAGCGGCCCAGCACGAGCAGGAACCCGACGACCAGCGTCAGGTTGGTCCCGGAGACGGCGAGCAGGTGGGTCATGCCGGTCGCCCGGAAGTCGTCGGCCAGCCGCGGGTCGAGGGCGCCGTCGTCGCCCACCACCAGGGCCGGCACCAGCGCCCGCTGGTCGTCGGGCCGGTGGGCGACCGACTCCCGCAGCGACGCCCGCACCACCTCGGCGGCGCGCCACCACACGTCGGGCCGCGCGACCGGCTGCGGGTCCGACGACGCCGCGAGCACCGCCGACTCGTGAGCACCGTCGGCCGGCGCCAGCCGGCCCGCGAGCCGCACCCGCGACCCGAGGCGTACGTCGGCCCAGGCCGGGTCGCCGAACACCAGCACCGGAGCCCGCAGCCGGTGGGTCGCCCCGCGGCCGGTGACCTCACGCAGCGAGACCCGGACCGCGACCCCGTCCTCGAAGCCGTGGGTGGCGCGCGGGTCACCGACGACCACTCCCTCCGCCGTCACCTGCGCGCGCTGCTCGGCGAGGACGGCGACCGGTGCCCGGTCGAGCTGCTCCTGCCGCAGCAGGGCGCTCGCGGCGACCGCCGCCAGCACCAGCGTCGCGGCGGCGAGCGCCGGGCTGCGGCGCAGGCCGGAGAGCACCAGCCCGCCCGCCGCCACGACCACGGTCACCCACATCGGCAGCAGGCTGCCGCAGAGGCCGCCTGCCCAGGCCGCCAGCGCCAGCGCGGGCATCCGCAGGTCGGTGCGCTCCACCCGTCACACCGTCACGAACGGCGCCATCGCCTCGAGCGTCGCCTCCCCGATCCCGTCGACCTCGAGCAGCTCGTCGACCGCGGTGTAGCCGCCGTTGTCGTCGCGCCAGGTGATGATCGCCTGCGCGGTCACCGGCCCCACCTCGGGCAGCGTCTCGAGCTCGGCCAGCCCCGCGGTGTTGATGTTGACCAGCGGTCCCCCGGTGGCTGCCGGGTCGCCCGGCGCCGTGGTCACGGGTGGCGCGGCCACCGGGGCGGCCACCCCGACCACGATCTGCTCGCCGTCGACCAGCAGCCGGGCCAGGTTGAGGCCGCCGAGGTCGACGCCCGGTCGGGCGCCACCGGCCGCCTCGAGTGCGTCGACGACTCGCGCACCGGCGTCGAGGACGGCGATCCCGGGTCGGCGTACCTTGCCGGTGACGTCGACCGTGACCGTCGCGTCGTCGGCGCCCGGAGTGGCGGCCTCGCTCCCCGGGGAACCGGCGGACGGCGTGGCGAGCGCCGCCCCGGGGGCCGACGAGACCGGGGGGACCGGCGCCACGGGCGCGGGGTCGCTGCGCACCACCCACCAGGCCGTGACGGCGAGCCCGACGGCCACCAGCACCGCGACCACCGCGACCTGCGCGGGGCCGAGCGCCACCCGACCGCGGAGCGGCTCGGGCACCAGGCCGTCGGCGAGCGGGCCCCGCCTGCGGGCGGCGTGCCGGCCCGGCACCGGCACCCGCGGCGGGTCCGGCACCGGAGGTACGTCGGGCGCGGGACCCGCGGCCGACGCACCCCGGACCCCGGCCAGCTCGGCGCTGAGCTGCTCCAGCCGCCGGGCGACGGCGGCCTCGTGGTCGGCGCGGGACGGACGACTGGCCATGGCCGGGAGGCTAGGAATCCGCGGGTCCCCGCGGAAGGGGGCAGCCGGCGACCTGTGGACAACCGTGCGCGAAGGGTGCCGCCCCGGGCGCCGGGGCCGTCAGCGCGGCAGGCGCGGGGCGACGCAGACGGCCAGCATCCCCGGACCCACGTGGGCCCCGAGCACGGCGCCGACCTCGCCGCACTGCACCTCGCGGCCCTCGAGGTTGTCGGCCAGCCGCTCGGCCAGCCGCTCGGCGAGCGCGGCGCCGCGGTCGGCGCTGGCGAGGTGGGCGACCCCGACGTCGACGGGCGCGTCGCCGGCGGCCGCGACCGCGAGCTCCTCCAGGCGGGCCAGGGCGCGGGCGGCGGTGCGGACCTTCTCCCGGTTGACGACCCGGCCGTCCTGGATCGCCAGCAGCGGCTTGACCGCGAGCGCTCCGCCGAGGAGCGCGGCCGCCGCGCCGACCCGGCCGCCGCGGCGCAGGTGCTCGAGGGTGTCGACGTAGAACAGGGACGTGGTCTCGCCCGCGCGTCGGGTGGCCGCGTCGGCGGCGGCGGCAGCGTTGCCGCCCGCGGCGACCACCTCGGCGGCGGTCACCACGGCAAACCCGGTGGCGATCCCGACCTGGCGGCTGTCGACGGGGACGACCGGCACCGATGCCTGCTGGGCCGCGAGCTGGGCGGACTCGTAGGTGCCGCTCATCTCCGAGGAGAGGTGGATCGACACGATCTCGGTGGCGCCCTCGGCGGCAAGCCGCTCGTAGACCTCCAGCATCGCCGCCGGTGCCGGGCGGGACGTGCTGACCGGCACGAACTCGCGGAGCGCGTCGGCGACCGTCTCGGGAGTGGCCCCCTCGGCACCCTCCTCGAAGGGCGTCGCCCCGACGACGACCTGCAGCGGGACGACGGTGATCCCGAGCTCTTCGGTCAGCTTCTCGGGAAGCGACGCGGTGGAGTCGGTGACGACCACGGTCCGGGACATGGGCGGGAGGTTACCGGTGGACCACCACCCGCACCCGGCAGCTCACCGCAGCACGAACCCCGGGACCAGCGGGTCGTGCGGGTCGATGGAGAAGTGGTGCTCGCCGGTGCGGTAGGCCATCCCCGTGACCTGGGGGACGACGGCAGGGCGGCCACCGTGGTCGAGCCTCTCGAGCACGGTCCCCGTGAACGTGCTGCCGACGATGGAGTCGTGCCGGAGCACCGTGCCGTCGGGCAGCCGCCCGTCGTCGGCGAGCACGGCGAGCCGGGCGCAGGTGCCCGAACCACAGGGCGACCGGTCGACCTCACCGTCGGCGAACACGGTCACGTTGCGTTGGTGGACCCCGCCGTCGGTGTCCCCCAGGTCGTCGAACCAGATCGTGCCGTAGAGGCCGCTCAGGCGGGGGTCGGTCGGGTGGACGGCGACCTCGCTGTCGCGGAGGGCCCCCTTGATCTCGCGCCCGATCGCGATGAGGTCGCCGAGGTGCTGGGGAGCGACCGCCAGGCCCAGGTCAGCGGCCGGAAGGGTCGCGTAGATCGCACCCCCGTAGGCGACGGTCACGGCGGCCTCCCCGCGGGAGGTGACGACCGGGACACCCCGGGCGACCACCCAGCTGGGGACGTTGACGAAGTCGACCGCGACCACCCGGCCGTCGTGACGGTGCACCGTGGCGGTCACCCGCCCCGAGGGCACGTCGATCACGACGTCGACGCTCCCGGTCTGCGGAGCCGTCACCCGACCGCTCTCCACCGCCCAGACGCCGAGGGCGATGGTGCCGTGCCCACAGGCCGTCGAGAAGCCGTCCTTGTGCCAGAACAGCACGCCCAGGTCGGCGCTGTCGTCGTCCGGCGGGACCAGGAACCCGCCGTACATGTCGGCATGTCCCCGGGGCTCGGAGCAGAGGACGGCCCGCAGCTCCTGGAGCGTCGGGTCGTCCATCGCCCGCGCCCGCCGCTCGGCGACCGTGTGCCCCTCGAGCGGGACGCCCGGGTCGGCCACGATCCGGAACGGCTCGCCTCCGGTGTGGTAGTCCGTGGTCGCGATCGTCGAGGGCAGCACGCCCGCAGCATGGCACGACGCCGGGCTGGCGAGGCAGGTCAGCCGGCGTCGGCGAACGCCCGGTCGACGGCGTCGGCGAAGGCCCCCATCGAGGGGAGCTCGAGGCTGTAGGTCCACTCGTCGGACGGCTGCGGGGTGGCGCCCCAGCCGGGACGGTCGTGGCGGCGGTTGATCCACACCGACGGCAACCCTTCGCGCTTGGCCGGGACGTGGTCGTGGAACAGGCTCTGGGCCACGTGCAGCAGCTCCGCCCGCTCGACCCCGAGCTCAGGGAGCGTGGTATCGAGAGCGCGGAAGTGGTTGTCGGCCGGCTTGTAGGCGCCGACGTCCTCGGCGGTGATGACGGCCGCGAAGTCGCCCTGCAGGTGCCGGTTGCTGCCGGCGAACCCGTCGCGGTGCACGTTGGACAGGATGATCAGCTGGTAGTGCGTGGCGAGGCGGGCCAGCGCCTCGGCGGAGTCCGGGAAGGCCGGCCAGTCCGGGACCGAGCTGCCCAGCCGCTGCGCCCACGTGTCGCCGACCGGGCGGCCGAGCACGTCGCCGGTGCGGCGGAAGGCCGCGGCGAGGACGTCGGGGTAGGGCGCGGAGGGGGTCTCGCGCTCGACGGCCGCCTCGTTGTCGGCGTACGCCAGCAGCAGCTCCTCGTCGGTGTGGTCGAGCCCCTGCTCGTGGGCCCACGGGGAGAGGACCGCGGCGATGCCGGCCTCCCAGTCGATCAGCGTGCCGTAGCAGTCGAAGCTGAGGGCCTTGAACGCGGTCAGGTCCAGCTCGGTCATGTGTTCTCTCAGACGACGATGTTGACCAGCTTGGGCGCCCGCACGATGACCTTCCGCACCACGGCGCCGTCGATGGCGCGCTGCACGCCGGGGTCGGCCAGGGCGGCGGCCTCCAGGTCGGCGTCGGACACCTCGGGCGAGACCTCCAGTCGGGCGCGGACCTTCCCCTTCACCTGCACCACGCAGGTGACGGTGTCCTCGACCAGCAGCGCCTCGTCGACGGCCGGCCAGCCGGCGTTCGCGACGGTGGGCGGGTGGCCCAGCCGCTCCCAGATCTCCTCGGAGGTGTACGGCGCCACCAGGCTCAGCAGCACGGCGACCGCCTCGACCGCCTCCCGGACCGCCGGGTCGCCGCCGCCCGCGCCGGAGTCGATGACCTTGCGGGTGGCGTTCACCAGCTCCATCACTCGCGCCACCATCACGTTGAACCGGTAGCCGTGCTCGACCAGGCCCTCGGCCTCGCGGACCGTCTTGTGGGTGACCGCGCGCAGCGCCACGTCACCGGTCGCCGGGTCGACGCCGGGCTCGGACGTCACGTCACCGGCCAGCCGCCAGGCCCGCTGCAGGAACCGCAACGACCCGGCGGGCGACATGTCCGCCCAGTCGATGTCGTCCTCCGGTGGGCCGGCGAAGACCAGGGTCAGCCGGACGGCGTCCACTCCGTAGTCACGAAGTTGGTCCCCCAGATTGACGCCGTTGCCCAGCGACTTGCTCATCTTCTTGCCCTGGTTGATGACGACGCCCTGGTTGAGCTGCGCGGAGAAGGGCTCTCGGAAGTCGATCAGCCCCATGTCGGCCAGCACCTTGGTGAAGAACCGTGCGTACAGCAGGTGCAGCACGGCGTGCTCGACGCCGCCGACGTAGATGTCGCACGGCATCCAGGCGTTGGCCAGCGTCGGGTCGAACGCCTGCGTGTCGTCGTCCGGCGACACGTAGCGGAACATGTACCAGGACGAGTCGACGAAGGTGTCCATGGTGTCGGAGTCGCGCTTGGCCGGGCCGCCGCACTGCGGGCAGTCGACGTTCACCCAGTCCGCGGCGGCCGCCAGCGGCGAGACGCCCTTCGGCTTCAGGTCGGCGCCGCGCAGCTCCGGCAGCTCCACGGGCAGCTGGTCCTCGGGCACCGGCACCTCCCCGCACGCCTCGCAGTGGATGACCGGGATCGGCACGCCCCAGTAGCGCTGCCGGCTCAGCAGCCAGTCGCGCAGCCGGAAGTTGACGGTGCCGCGACCCATGTCCTGCTTCTCCAGGTAGGCGATGGTGGTGCGCTTCGCCTCGTCCACCGACATCCCGGACAGGTCGATGTCGTCGTTGGCGGAGTTGATCGCCGGGCCCTCGCCGACGTACGCCTCGCCCTCCCAGTCGTCGGGCGGCTGCACCGTCCGCACCACCGGCAGGTCGAAGACCTGCGCGAAGTCCCAGTCGCGCTGGTCCTGTCCGGGGACCGCCATGATCGCGCCGGTGCCGTAGTCGGCCAGCACGTAGTCGGCGGCGTACACCGGGATCCGCTCACCCGTCAGCGGGTTCAGGGCGGTGACGCCCAGGTCGACGCCGGTCTTGGGCCGGTCGGTCGACTGCCGCTCGATGTCGGAGGACTTCCGGACCTGGTCGCGGTAGGCCTCGAACGCCGCCCGCTGCCCGTCGGCCACCAGCTCGTCGGCCAGCGGCGCGTCGGCCGCGACGACCATGAACGTCGCGCCGAACAGGGTGTCGGGGCGCGTCGTGTAGACCGTCAGCGGCTCCTCGCGGCCCTCGACGACGAAGTCGACGTGGGCACCCTCGGAGCGGCCGATCCAGTTGCGCTGCGCGGTGATGACGCGCTCGGGCCAGGTGGGCGCCAGCACGTCGAGCTGGTCCAGCAGCTCCTGGGCGTACTCGGTGATCCTGAAGTACCACTGCGTCAGCTCGCGCTTGGTCACCTCGGCACCGCAGCGCTCGCAGTGGCCGTCGACGACCTGCTCGTTGGCCAGCACCGTCTGGTCCTGCGGGCACCAGTTGACGGGCGAGTTCTTGCGGTAGGCCAGCCCGCGCTCGCGGAACTTCAGGAACAGCCACTGCGTCCAGCGGTAGTACGACGGGTCGCTGGTGTTGAACCGGCGGGTCCAGTCGAAGCTGATGCCGTAGTGCTTGAACGACTCGTACTGGGTGTCGATGTTGCCGTAGGTGTAGGTCGCCGGGTGCTCGTCGTTGCGGATCGCGGCGTTCTCGGCCGGCAGGCCGAAGGAGTCCCACCCCATCGGGTTGAGGACCTCGTAGCCGCGGTGCCGCCAGTAGCGCGCCACCACGTCGTGCAGCGCCATGACCTCGGCGTGGCCCATGTGCAGGTCACCGCTGGGGTAGGGGAACATCGTCAGCGCGTAGCGCTTCTCGCGCTCACCGCTGAGCACCGCGTGGTCGTCGGCCGTGTAGGGCTGCAGCTCGTCCCAGACGCGCTGCCACTTCGCCTCGACCTCGTGCACGTCGTACGACGTCCGCTCCGTGTGCTGCTCGGTCTGCTCGCTCATCTGGTCTCTCTCGTCTCGGGTCCCGCTGCTCAGACGGTGGGCACATCTCCGCTGGACAAAGAAAATGCCCCTCGCACGAGGGGCAGCCGCGTCGGGGTGTCTCGCCGGCGCGGCTAGGTAAGGAGCAGGGACCTGCGCATGCCGTCATGGTACCGAACCGGCCGGCCCCGCGCCCGGGCGGTCGGTGCCCGGCAGAGGGCCGGCCACGGAGCAACACACCAGCCTGACCTCCCGGCCCTCCCGTAGGTGGTTCACGTGTGGGACAGCGGCAGTACCGTCTCGGAAGGCGGTTGCCAGGTCACGAGCGGAAGGGGGCCGCCATGCTGGGACAGGTCGCGGAAGGTGTACTGAGTCACCAGAGCGAGCTACTGCAGAACAACGCCGTTGTCGTACGAGGCCGGGCCGGCGTGTTGCTCGTCGACCCCGGGATCACGGGCGACGAGATGACCTGCCTCGCGCACGACCTTCGCGAGCTGGGCCAGCCCGTGGTGGCAGGGTTCTCGACGCACCCTGACTGGGATCACGTGCTCTGGCACGCCGAGCTCGGCGACGCGCCCCGCTACGGCACAGCCCGCTGCGCAGCCTTCATGCGAGATCTGCGGTCGAACGCGGACTGGATGGCTCGCGTCGCCGAGGGGCTACCGCCGGAAATCGCCGACGAGGTACCGCTCGACCTGTTCGGCCTCATCACCGCTCTGCCCTCCGAAACTGCGCAGATCCCCTGGGACGGACCACGAGTCCGGATCATCGAGCACCCGGCTCACGCCCCCGGCCATGCGGCCCTGGTGATCGAGGAACGCGGGGTTCTCGTGGCCGGCGACATGCTCTCTGATGTCTTCATTCCGATGCTCGACGACACCGCTGACGCGATCGAGGACTACCTGGTCGGGCTGCGGCTGCTCGAGGACGAGGCGGGCGACGTCGACGTCGTCGTCCCCGGCCACGGGTCCGTCGGCGGAGCTGGTCAGGCACGCGCACGTATCGAGCTGGACCGCGCGTACCTGCACGCCTTGCGTGATGGTCGTGCTCCCGACGACCCGCGCATCGGCCCGTCTGCCAAGCCCGGCTGGGAGTGGGTGAGCGAGATACACGACGGACAGGCCCAGCGCTTCTCCCCCTGACGCGAGCGCATGCGAACAGGGACCCGGTTGCGGACGCCGTCGCCTCCCGTCGGGGAGACCGGACCGCATCGGCCGGGGTCGCGCCAGCGGCGCTGACGGGTGAGAAGAGGGAGAGGCAGCCCGGTGGCCGACGCCTCTACGATCCGGTCATGGGTTCCGACGCGTTCGTACCGGACGGCTTCCGGCCACCGAGGTCGCTGGTCGACGATCGGTTCGTCCTCGAGCCGCTGGGACCGCAGCACAACGAGGCCGACCACGCGGCCTGGACCTCCAGCATCGAGCACATCCGTGCCACTCCCGGGTATCCGGACGGCGACTGGCCACCACGCAACGGGATGTCGCTCGAGGCCAACCTCGCCGACCTGCGCCGCCATGCCGCGGACTTCGACGCAGGAAAGGGCTTCACGTTCA
This sequence comes from uncultured Actinomycetota bacterium, assembly GCA_963740325.1. Taxonomy (GTDB): domain Bacteria; phylum Actinomycetota; class Actinomycetes; order Propionibacteriales; family Nocardioidaceae; genus Nocardioides. The sequence goes on along the minus strand of CAVUDQ010000004.1, from coordinate 824,774 downwards.
CCGTTCTCGACCCTGTCGACAACGACGAGGTGGTCGGCTGCGTCTACCTCTATCCCCCCGAAGGCGAGGGCGACGTGATCGTCCAGTCGTGGGTGCGGGCCGACCGGGCCGAGCTCGATGAACCGTTGGCTGATGCCGTCGCCGCATGGCTCGTCGCCGCATGGCCGTGGAAACATCCGGATCGCCGCGGTCGCTGACCGAGGGTTGCCGCTTGCAGTCCGCGCGCGGCGTCGACACGCTGACGTGGTGACCCCGGAGCTCCGCACCGATCGGCTCCGGCTGCGCCCCGTCGGCCAGGACGACCTCGACACGCTGCTCGCGATCCGCAACGCGCCAGCCGTCGTGGCGACGACGAGCACGGGCGCGCCGCTGCCGCGCGAGCGGATGGAGGGCCAGCTCGCACGCCGGCGCGAGAGCTGGCGTGAGCACGGGCTCGGTTCATGGCTCGTGCTTCTGGATGGCGAGCCGATCGCCTTCGTCGAAGTGGCGCCCATCGGCGAGGACAGTGGCGTCGACCCTGAGGCGATCGAGATCGGTGTCGTCGTTGACCCCGGTCACTGGGGCAGGGGCTTCGCACTCGAGGCCGGCCTTGCTGCCGCGCAGGACCTCTTCGAGCGCGTCGGGCTCGACCGCGTCTACGCCGGCGTCGACCCAGACAACGAGAAGTCCCTGCGAGCACTCGCGAAGGCGCCCGGTGTGCGCAGGATCGACGACGAGCTGTATGAACTCACTCCCGGCGCGCTCCCCGACTAGGTCAACGCCTGTTCCTCCCCCGCCCGGCTCGGACGGCGTGGCACCTCGGCTGCACCTTCGGAAGCATCCGCACTCGCCGCTCTCCGTGCGCACTGGCCGGCTGCGCCGCACCGGGGTCCCCGCCCCACATCTGCGCAAAGGCCTTCCAGATGTGCAGCCACGACTGCGCGGGACCGTCGCCGCAGCCTTCGAGCAGGCGCCCAGCGCGTGCGAACCAGCCCATCGCCCGCGCAGTCTCGCCACGGAACATCAGTGCCGCCCCGACCAGGAGGGCGTTCCGGGCAGCGCGCTGCGGATCGTCGCGACGCATGGCTTGTTGCTGAGCGCGGGTCCAGGCGAGCGTGGAGTCCTCGTCCCGTCGCTCAGGTACGCGGCGAGCGCGAGCTTCTCGAGGTCGTCGAGATCGAGCAGCGTCCTCGCGTCCGCCTTGGCGAACTGCTCGTACGCGTCGCCCCACGAGCAACGGGCGAAGGATGCACGCGCTTGCGCAACCGTGTCGATGGCGCCCATGGGCCCCAGTGTGGGCGCTGGAGCGCCAGGCCACCACAGACGAGGTCGAAGGCGCCCTCACATGTGGTGGCAGTCCGGCACGGCGTGACCGCTGATGCCGCGATCACGTGGCCCGAGGGTCAGGCCCACCCCTCGACCAGCTCGCGCTGGGAAAGGCTCAGCCGAGCCAGCCGCGCGTCGAGCGCCTCGTACGGCTCGCGGTACCGCTCCAGGAACTCGGCCCACAGGGCCGCCGAGGACCAGTGGTCGACGGTGATGAAGAGCGTCCCGTCGTCCGTGTTCCGGTAGAGGTCCGTGCCGGCGTACCCGCGGCCCTTCCGGAACAGCCGGGCCCAGTCACCTTCTGGCCCGTACCCCGCGAGGAACGCGTCGACCTGCCCTGGGTCGACCCGGTACTCCCAGACACGGACGTACATCGGTCAGACGGCGACCAGCGCCCCGAGGAAGAGGGCGAACGCCGACCACGTCGCCCCGAGCTGGATCCAGTTGATCGTGAAGTAGGTGTCGCGTCCGGCCTTCCAGTCCGACGGCATCGCCTCGGGGTCCCAGGCCAGCATCACCTGGTAGTGCGGCGTCTTCCACACGTTCGAGACGACGACCACCCCGACGGCGACGATGCCGAACCCGATCGCGGTGAGCACGAACGACGTGGAGCCCCGGTCGTCCCAGAGGAGCACCAGCGCGACGACCGGCCCGAGGAACATCACGAGTGACCAGGCCAGGTTGTACGCCTTGCCCCACGAGGCGTCCGCGAACCGGAGGAACGCCGCCATGAAGCCCCGGAAGTCCCGGCCCTCCATCTCGGTGAGCATCGGGCGCATGATCGTGCACAACATCCCCAGCAACCCGGACGCGAGCCCCGAGAAGAAGGCGATCGCGGCGAGCAGCCACGCCTCGACCGTCATGACGGATCCCCCCTCCGTGACACCGTCTCGCCACGCTATGCCTGCGGCCAGGGGCTGTCGACTCCTCGGTCGGGAGGGTCGCGGCACCAGGCGTGGGCCCGGTCGACGTCACCGACCGCGATCGAGTACTCCTCGTAGTACCCGGCGATCCCGGCCCGCTGCGCCTTCCGGTGGTCGGGGTGGCGGGCCCACGCGTCGTGGCTCTGCCGGTCGGCGAACCGGACCAGCGTCACCCGCTCGCCGTCGTCGGCGGTGAACACCTTGTGCTCGACGTAGCCGGGCATGGTCCGCGCCAGTGCGCTCATCCGGGCGGCGTGCTCGGCGTACGCGTCGGCGCCGTCGGCGCGCAGTCGCGACCGGAACACCGTCATCACCTGGCCCGGGACCGGGCCGTCGGACGTCGTCATGCCGGTCAGTCTCACACGCAGTAGCGCTGGAGGGCGGTGGAGACATCGAGGTCCGCGCCGCGCGCGTAGGCCGTGCCGAACACCTGCGGGTCCAGGTGCGGCCGCACCATCTGGTCCCGCACCAGGGTGAGGTGGATGAACCCCGCCGTGTCGTGGATCAGCGTCCCGGCCACCGCTCCGGCCAGCTCGGCAGCGAGCTCCCAGTCGTCGCGACAGGCGGCCGCACACGCCAGCGCCAGGACGCAGTCGGCGTCGGCCTCCCGGCCTTCTGCCTCGGCGCGACCGCGGGAACGCAGCAGCTGCTGGCGGTAGTCCTGACCCTCCACGATCAGCGCGAGGGCACCCCAGTACATGGTCAGCCAGTTCTCCCGCAGCCCGGTCGCGGCGAGGTCGCGCAGCTGCTGGTCGAACAGGTGGCGCAGGCGTGGCGCGTCACGGTCCACCAGAGCGAGCAGGCTCCCCGCCCAGTGGCAGATGTAGCGGTCGTACTCGCGCTCCCCCACCGTGTCCACGAGGTCGCGCAGCTCCGCGTGCAGCGCGTCGGAGGGTCCCTGCATCCGGACCGTGACCAGCCGGTACCCGCGGGCCAGCCGGGCCAGGCCGGGCTCCCCGATCTCGAGGGCCCGACGCGCGGCCGCCTCGAGCCGGCGCGTGGCCCGGGCCGGGTCGTCGAGGTGGACCATCGCCTCGTAGACGGCGCCCAGGACCGCGGCGCCCGGCTCGTCGACGCGGTCGGTGAGCCCGACGACCCCGGTGGTGCCGTCGCGCATGGTGCGGACGTCGCCGGCGCCCAGGCCGACATCGGCCCACAGCAGGTGGGCCCAGACCCGGTCGGCGTCGGCGAGGTCGCGTCCGAGCAGGTCGCGGACCCACCGGCGCCCCTCGGCGTACGACACGGCGTTGCGCCAGAGCGTGCTGATCCCGAGCGCCACGTCCACGGCTCCCGCCAGGTCGTCGGCCGCCAGGGACGCCGTGAAGGCGAGCCGCACGTTGTCGAGGTCGTCGCGACTACGGGCCGCGAGCGACGTCGAGAGCCAGGAGGCGGTGCGCGGCGTCGCCGCCGCCCTGGCCACCACGTGCAGCCGCAACCGCTCGACCGTCTCGTCGGTGAGCCCCGCCTCGGCCAGCCGGTGCGCGGCGAACAGCCGGATCGTCTCGAGCAGCCGGTAGCGGCCGGTGGCCCGCTCGTGGACGACGAGGCTCTTGGCCACCAGGTCACCGACGAGGTTGGTGGTCTCGACGGGGTCTGCTCCCCCGGTGACGGCCACCACCGCCTCGAGGTCGAACGACGCCGGGAACACCCCGAGCCGGTCGAAGGTCCCGCGGGCCGGGTCGGAGAGCAGCCGGTAGCTCCAGTCGACCGTCGCCGCCAGTGCCGAGTGCCGCGCCCCGGCCTTGGGGCGGCCCCCCGTGAGCAGCGCGAGCCGGTCGTCGAGCCGCTGCACCAGCTCGTCGAGGCCGAGGTGGCGCAGCTGCGCGGCGGCCAGCTCGATGGCGAGCGGGAGCCCGTCCAGCCGCTCGCACAGGAGGGCGACCCGCGGGTCGCCCACCGCCACGTCCCCTCCCGCTGCTGCGGCGGCCCGCTCGACGAAGAGCTCGGCGGCACCGGCTCCCAGCGAGCCCAGTGGATGGACGGCCTCGCCGTCGACGCGCAACGGCTCGCGGCTGGTCACCAGTACCCGTGCCTCGCCACCGGCGTCCAGGACCGCGTCGACCAGGGCCGCGCTGGCGTCGAGCAGGTGCTCGCAGTTGTCGAGGACGAGCAGGACCGGTCGCGGCCCGAGCGTGGCCGCCAGCGCCGGTGTCCGCACCGCGCCCTCCCCCTGGACACCGGCCGCCTCCGCCACCGCCCGGGTCACCGCCTCTGCGTCGTGGACCGGCGCGAGCTCCGCGAGCACCACGTCGAGGTTGCCCTCCTCCTGCACCCGCCGCGCGTGGGCCAGGGCGAGCGTGGACTTGCCCGCACCGCCGGGCCCCGTGAGCGTGACCACGCGGTGCCGCTCCAGCAGCGCGGCCACCTCGTCGAGGTCGTCGCCCCGGCCGATCAGGCGGGTGCGGGTGGCGGGCAGCGCAGCCGGCGACGGGAGCAGCGGCGGCGCCCCGCCGTACGGCGCCGGGTCAGGGCCGGCGCCCGGCGGCAGCGCCAGCGCCTGGTCCCGGAGTCGCAGCGCCTCCTCCGGCAGGTCGACGCCGAGCTCGTGCTCGAACACCTCCGCCATCCGCTCGAGCGCCTGCACCGCGTCGTGCCGCCGGCCCTGGGTGACCAGGTCGCGGACCCGGGCGACCTGGGCGTCCTCGTCGAGCGGGTCGTCGGCGACCAGGGCGTCGTGGAGGCCCGCCACCCGCAGCATCTCCCGGTAGCGCAGCCGCAGCCGGGCCCGAGGCTCCTCGGTCCACGGCTCGTAGAGGTCGTCGGGCAGCAGCGGCCCCGGGTGCAGTGCGGCCGCAGCAGCCGCGGCCTGGGGCGTGCCTTGCTCCAGGGCCGCGGAGACCGCGGCCTCGAAGTGGGCGACGTCGACCTCGACGTCCGCCCCGGGCAGCAGCGCCACCGATCCACGGGCCACGACGACCGCCTCCCGGCCGCCGAGCGCCGTACGGGCGTAGTGGCAGGCGGAGTGCAGCCGCGACGCCGCGGTGTCGGGCGGGAGGTCGGGCCAGAGCGCGTCGATCACCTGCTCGCGGTGGAGCCGGTACGACGGCTGCAGCGCCAGCAGCGCGACCAGCCGGCTCGCCGACTGCCGGCGCCACGCCCGGGCAGGCACGGGCTCGCCGTCGACGGCAACCTCGAACCGCCCGAGCAGCCGGACCTGGACCCGCATCTCCCCTCCGCCCCCGACCGGCGAGGGCGGGCCCCGCGCCGGCTGGTCTATCCGACCACCCCGGGGCGGATCCGCCAAGCGGTCGAGCTCGCGAGGTCGACCACGGCGGCGCGGTCGACGCGGGGCGGGTCGACCAGCCGCAGCGGACCCTCGCCCTCCAGCAGGCCGTCCGCCACGGTGAGCTGGACGCCGACCCGGCGCAGCATCCGCAGCGAGGGCCCGTTGCCCGGGTGCACCAGCGCGCGGAGCCGCCGAACGCCCCGGGCGGCGGCGACGGTGGTGACGGCGTCGACGAGCGCCGTGCCGATGCCGGCCCCGTGGTGGGCGTCGACCACCTCGAAGGCGATCTCGGCGATGCCCGGCTCCTCGAGCACGTAGCGGGCGAGGCCGACCGGCCGACCGGCCAGCTCGGCGGTCCAGGCGACGTGACGGGCGCCGTCGACGTCGGTGAGTGCCGAGACCATGGGCCCCGGCAGGTGGCGCAGGCCGGTGAGGTAGCGCTGCTCACGCGCCTCGCCCGACATGCCGGCGAAGACCGCCTCGAGCGGCGCGGTCTCCCCGTGGCTCAGCGGCCGCAGCCGGACGACGCCGCCGCCGGGCAGCGGGACGGCGACGTCCGGGCGACCGGGACCCGGTGTCCGGGGTCGGACGTGGGCCATCGGCGACCTGCTCATCGTGGCCGCCTCGGACGGCGCGACCGGCGGGCCAGGCGCAGCTCGTGGGCCATCAGCCGGCCGGGGTCGGCGGCGTGGCGCTCGACCTCGGCGATCTTGGTCCGGGCGACGTACTCGATCAGGTGGTGGGTCATGGCGAGCTCCTCGTTGTTGGTGTGTTCCCGAGGAGGGTGCGCCGGGCGCCTTCCCGCGCCCTTCCTGCGCGTGGAAGGCCCCGGCGCGGACGGGGAAGGTCGGCCGGAGCAGCCGCGCACTAGGGTCGCGGGCATGACCGACGGCGTGCTCGACCTGTTCCGGCTCGACGGCAAGGTGGCGATCGTGACCGGCGCCTCGAGCGGCCTCGGGGTCGCCTTCGCGCAGGCGCTGGCCGAGGCCGGCGCCGACGTGGCGCTGGGCGCGCGCCGCGTCGACCGGCTCGAGGAGACCGCGCAGCTGGTGCGCGACGCCGGGCGCCGGGTCGTCACCGTCGCCACCGACGTGGCCGACCCCGCTCAGTGCCAGGCGCTGGTGGAGGCCACCGTCGCCGAGCTCGGCCGGGTCGACGTGCTCGTCAACAACGCCGGCGTCGGCACCGCTGCGCCGGCCACCCGGGAGACCCCCGACCAGTTCCGCCAGGTCATCGACGTCAACCTCAACGGCTGCTACTGGATGGCGCAGGCGTGCGGCCGGGTGATGGAGCCCGGCTCCAGCATCGTCAACATCTCCAGCGTCCTCGGCATCACCACCGCCGGGCTCCCGCAGGCGGCGTACGCCTCCTCGAAGGCGGGCCTGATCGGCATGACCCGCGACCTCGCCCAGCAGTGGACCGGCCGGAAGGGGATCCGGGTCAACGCCGTGGCGCCGGGCTTCTTCGCCTCGGAGATGACCGACCAGTACCCCGACGGCTACCTCGAGTCACAGCAGGCCCGGATCCCGGCCGGGCGGCAGGGAGACCCGCGCGAGCTCGCGGCGACCGTCGTGTTCCTCGCCTCCGACGCGGCGGGCTACGTCACCGGCCAGACGCTCCCGGTCGACGGCGGCATGACGATCACCTGAGGTCGTCTCGGCCGTGGCGGCGCAGCCACCACAGGCCGGCGAACGGCAGCACCAACGGCACGAACCCGTAGCCCGCACCGTAGTCCGACCACACCGTCTGGTCGGGGAACACGTCGGGGCGGAGCAGCGACAGCGTGCCGGCGGTGACCACCCCGACTGCCTCGAAGGCCAGCGCCGCCCACGCGACCCTGCGGGCGGTCTCCGAGGTCCGGCGCAGGGCGAGGGTGGCGACCAGGTAGACGACGGCGGCGACGAGCGACAGCAGGTACGCCAGGGGCGCCTCGCCGAAGCGGGTCGCGATCTGCACCAGCGACCGCGCCCCGGCCGCGACCGCGAACACGGCGTACAGCGCCACCAGCACCTGCCGCCCCGTCGACCCCCGCGTGCGGCCCGGGCTCACCGGGTCTGCACCAGCCGTACGACGCACACGGCGACCGCGAGCAGGGCGACCGCCACCACCCACAGCGACGCCGGCTCGACGTCCGCCTCCGGGTCGTCCGGGGCAGGGCGCCGGGTGGTGAGCAGCGGCACCAGGCCGATCGAGGCGACGGCGTACCCGACGTGCGTCAGCATGCTCTCGGGCCGGTCGGCGGGATCCGCCCGCAGCACCAGGCCGAGGTCGGCGACGACCAGGACCGCGACCACGATCACGAGCGGCGTCAAGGCCATCCGGACCGGCTGCTCCAGCGCTGGCACCCGGGTCGCGGCCACGGCCAGCAGGGCCGCCCAGACCAGGACTGCCGCCAGCACCCACGCGCTCACCACCACGCCCGGGAGGCTATCCGGCGGCCGGCGTGAGCGCGCTCTCGCGGTCGCTGCCGTGTCTTACTGACTTATTTTGACTTGTTTAGTAGTCTTATCGTGCCTGCGTGAGGTGGCCCGACCCCCCACCGACCGCACCGCGCATGGCGCCCCGGGTCGTCGGCACACGCTGACGACGACCCGGGGCGTCAGTACGTCCGCGCACCTCAGGGACTCCCGCCGGTACGCCGCGACAGCTCGTCGAGCCGGTCGCGCGGCCAGTCGGTGCCGAGGACCTGGTCCCACCCGTACGCGTGCTGCCCGGAGAAGATGTGGCCGGTCCCGGGTGGGGTCCCGAAGCCCAGCGCCAGGTCGGCCGTCACCTGCCCGAAGGTGACGAAGGGGATCCACGTCATCGCGTCGTCGACGTCAGGCCCGCGCGGCTCCTCCAGCCAGTCGGGCCGCCTCAGCACGAGGTCCGGGCTCCACCAGGTCACCGGGTCCGAGGCGTGCTGGAGGTAGAGGATGCGGGTGCCGTCCCACGGAGCGGCGCCCGGTGCCTCTCCGGCCGCCGGGTCGAGCGAGAAGCGCACCGTCTCGCCGCCGCGGTACACCGGCTCGATCTCCGGGCTGCCCGGGTCGCGGTCGTCGAGGAAGCTGCGATAGAGCGGGTTGAAGACCGGAGGCCCGGAGAACAGGGCGCCGGAGAGCCGGTTGGCCATGTCGGCGTCGCCGCTGAAGGCGGCCTCGCCGCCGAAGGAGCCGAGGCTCTCGCCGAACACGTAGAGCCGGGGCCGGTCGTCCGCGGGCAGGTCGGTCCACGCGCGGTAGACGGCGTCGAAGAGCGCCCGGCCCGCCTCGCGCGCCCGCTCGGCGTCCACCCACCAGGAGAGCCACGACGGGAGGTGCGAGTACTGCATGCTGACGATCGCCGAGTCGCCTTCGGAGAGGTACTCGAAGGAGGTCGCCGAGCTCGGCTCGACCCAGCCGGTCCCGGTGGTCGTGACCACGAGCAGGTTGCGCCGCTCGAAGCCGCCAGCACGATTGAGGTCCGCCACCGCGAGCTCGGCGCGCTCGCGGACGTCGTCCTCGCTCGCCACCCCGGCGTAGACCCGGATCGGGTCGAGCGCCTCCTCGCCGATGAGGCGCGAGATCTGCTCCGCGTCCGGTCCACGACCGACGAAGCTGCGCCCCTCCCGGCCGAGGTCGTCCCAGGCGACCAGCGACTCGTCGCTGCCCGAGCGCAGCGGGGTCGAGGGTCGGACGATCCCCTGCCCCGTGAGCAGGTCACCCACGCTGGCCGACCGGTCCATCACGACCACGAGGCCGCGCAGGAGCACACCGCTGAACACCAGGGCCGTCAGTCCCACCACGATGCCGAGGCCGAGCACCCGCGCCGCTCGTGGGCCGGTGTGCCGACCCAGCCAGTCCGCCGTACGCCGGTAGGAGGTGCGCAGCCCGCGTCCGAGGCCCACCAGCACCACGAAGACCAGGACGGCCACGATCGGGGTCAGCAGCAACGCCGGGATCGGCGACACGGGCTCCATCCCGACCAGCTCGCTCGACCTCCGGTTCCACCCGATGCCGGCGACCAGCGCGGCGGGAGCAGCGATCGCCAGCACGACGAGGTACCCCCGCCAGGACCGGGTGCCGGCAGCCCCGGCCTCCCGGTCGAGGAGCTCACGGACCACCGCGGCGGCGGCGACCCCGACGAGGTACCCGCAAGCCGCGCTGAGCCCGGCGACCACGCCCTGGTAGGCCCAGCCCCGCGGCAGCAGCGAGGGCGTGAACGAGAGGAAGGCCAGCACGGTCGCCGGCCAGAGCCCCGCCAGCGAGTAGCGCAGCCGCAGCACCCGGCCGATCACCGGTAGCCGTGCGCCGGTCCGGTCACCCACCTCGGGGCCTCAGTAGTCGACGGCGTCGCGGATGATCGGACAGGTCATGCAGTGGCCGCCGCCGCGACCCCGGCCCAGCTCGGCGCCCACGATGGTGATGACCTCCACACCGGCCCTGCGCAGCAGGGTGTTGGTCAACGTGTTGCGGTCGTAGGTGAACACCACGCCCGGCTCCAGCGCCACGGCGTTGTTGCCGCTGTCCCACTGCTGCCGCTCCGACTGGTAGACGTCGCCGCCGGTCTCGATGACGCGGAGCGCGTCGAGGCCGAGCGCGCCCGCCACCACGTCGACGAAGGGCTCTGTCCCGTGGTCGATGAGGTCGAATCCCGCGGCGGCGTCCGACGGGAGCAGGGTGAAGGTGTGCACGGCATCCATGATGGTCGGGTAGAGCGTCACGATGTCGCGGTCGGCGAAGGTGAACACCGTGTCGAGGTGCATCGCCGCCCGTAGCTTCGGCATGCCGGCCACCACCACCCTCTCCGCCCCGCCCTGCCGGAACAGGGCGGCCGAGACCTGGGTGATCGCCTGCCGCGAGGTGCGCTCGCTCATCCCCATCAGCACCACGCCGTTGCCCACGGGCATGATGTCGCCGCCCTCGAAGGTGGCCTGGCCCCACTCCTGCTCGGGATCTCCCCACCAGACGGTCGAGCCGACGAAGTCGGGATGGAACCGGTAGATGGCCTTGTAGAGCAGCGTCTCGTCCTGGCGCGCGGGCCAGTAGAGCGGGTTCATCGTCAGCCCGTCGTAGAGCCAGCAGGTCGTGTCGCGCGTGTAGAGCGTGTTCGGGAGTGGGGGCATGAGGTACTCCCGTACGCCGGTCGACTCCCGGACCAGCGCCACGTGGACGGAGCGGTAGTCGTCGGGCAGGTCCTGGGTCGCCATGCCGCCGATGAGCAGCTCCGCCAGCTCGCCGGACGGGAGCGTCTCGAGGTAGGCCCGGGTGCCGTCGACCAGGCCCAGCCCGACGTGGTTCGGCTCGATCTTGCGGTCCAGCACCCAGTCGCGTGCGCCCGGCACGTCGAGCGTCGTCGCCAGGACGTCGCGGAGCTCGACCACCTCGACCCCCCGCTGGGTCATCTTGTCGACGAAGTCGGCGTGGTCGCGCTGGGCGTTCTCGACCCACATCACGTCGTCGAACAGCAGGTCGTCGTTGTTGCTGGGCGTGAGCCGACGGTGGGCGAGGCCCGGCGAGCAGACCATCACCTTGCGGAGCCGGCCGACCTCGGAGTGGACGCCGTACGTCGAGGAGACGCTGTCTGTCATGTCGTTGCCTTTCCTGGATGCTCAGAGGGAGATGCGGCCGGTCCAGAGTCCGACGGCACCGAACACACCGCCGGCGACGATCAGCGCGAAGAGAGCGATCTCGGCCGGCGTGAACAGCCGGCGGCCGTGCTCACTGCGGGCCTTGAGGTGGAGCAGCGAGGCCGGCGCGAGGACGACGGTCATCAGCAGCACGAACTTCAAGCAGCCCAGGACGGTCGCCCTGCCGACGTCCTCGCGCCGCTGGGCGTAGCGGGAGTAGACGCTGGCACCCTCGATGCCGATGAAGACGAACGTCGTGATGAGCATCGTGTTGCGGACCTGCTCGTCGAGCCCGCCGAGGTCGACGTACCCGCTGGCCGTCCAGTTGTCGGAGAAGCCGCCGGCGTCGAAGGCGAAGAACAGCACGCCGATGAACACCAGGATCGGGATGACCTTGAAGACCGTCACGATCCGGTTCACCACCGCTCCGTCCCTGACGCCGCGGGCGATCAGGTAGTGGAACAGCCAGACCCCGACGGTCGACAGCGCCAGGGCCAGGAGGGTGTCACCGTCGCCGAAGCTGTCGAAGAAGGCGCCGAGGGTGGCGCTGATGAAGACCCAGTAGAAGGTGTTGCCGGCCACCGAGCTGGCCCAGAACCCGATCGCGGAGTTGAAGCCGGCATAGTCACCGAAGCCGGCCTTGGCGCAGATGAAGACACCGGAGTCCAGGTCCGGCTTGCGGATGGCGAGGTTCTGGAAGACGAAGGCGAGCATCAGCATGCCGATGCCGGCGATCGTCCAGGCGATGAGCGCCCCCAGCACCCCGGTGGCCACGCCGAAGCGAGCCGGCATCGGGATCTGAATCTTGGTCATGCATCCGGCAGAGCACCCCGGCCCCGACCATGCCGCCCACGACCATCGCCGTGAGGGTGGGCAGGCTGAGCTTCGAGACGACGCCACCGGCCTCGGTCTCGGTCTGCGCGTTCACCCTTGGGTCCTCGATCGTCCGTGGGGCAGCGCCGGCGACTCCTCCGGCGGGGCTGCTTGCCGACGACCCACGATGGGGACGACCTGGCTGGCCCGCCTCACCGGGATCGGGGGATTCGTCCCGGATCTCTCGATCCCGCCATCATGAGCTGGGGCTGCGCGCCCACAGGTGCGCCGGACCACCGGGCCGGCTCGTGACCCACAACCTGGGGTGGCGTGGCTCCGCGCCTCACACGAGGCCGAGCGCGCGTGCCTCTCGTACGGCGTCGCGGCGGCATTCGACGCCGAGCTTGCGGTAGAGCACTCTCGTGTATCCCTTGACGGTGTTGATCGACAGGAACAGCTCGGCGCCGATCTCCCGCTGGGTCGCGTCCCCGGTCAGTGCCCGGAGCACCGCCCGTTCCCGGTCAGTGAGCTCCTCGACCAACAGGCCCTTCTGCTGGGCCGACCGTACGGCGGTTCGTCCGGCTCGTCGTTCGACCTCCTCGAGGCGCAGGACGGACTGCGGCAATACGGGGTCGTTGTCCACCACGTCGCGGGCCTCGGACAGGGCCGCGTAGGCGGCCTTGCCGTCGTGCCCATCGAGCTCCACCTCCGCCAGGCTGGTCAGGGCGTCCACCAGTCCGGGAGCCTCGCCGAAGGTGCGGGCCAGGTGCACGGCGCGCCGCAGGAGCGAACGGGCGGCGTCGAGGTCGCCGTCGCGGTGCGCGAGCTGGCCCTCGACGGTTCGCAGGCGTGCGATCCCGGGCGAGGTCGTGCTCCCCCATCTGGCCTCGGCGGCGCGAAGGTCCGGGGCGACCTCGGTCAGGAGGTGACGTAGCCGTTCGACACGGTCGGTCTCGGCGAGGGCCATGGACAGGATGCTGGCCGCCTGGAGCGCGAGGAGTGGTGGTAGGCCGAGCGCGCGGGCCCTGTCCCACGCGTCCTCGAGGACCGACACGGCTTCGCGGGAGCGGGCGGCGAAGGTCAGCATGGCGCCGAGGATGGTCCGCGCCACGACGTATCCGGGAAGCATGGGATCCGTCTCCAGCTCGACCGACTCGAACGCCATGGCGACGGCGGCATCCGCGTCGGCGCCAACGATGCTGACATGGACGGCCCGCATCGTCAGCTGGGCGCCGCGCAGGGAGCCCCAGCCCTCGAGCGGGGCGGTGTCGTCGCTGATCAAGCGCTCCGCAGCGTCCAGCCACGGTCCCATCCGCGCGAACTGGCCGCTCAGGCCGGCCGCCCAGGCCAGGGAGACGCACAGCTGTGGATCCGCCAGGACCCGCTCCGCAGAGAGGCGCTGCCCCAGGCGCAGGTGCGCGGCCAGCGCGCCCTCCTCGAGGAACGAGGGGACCTTCGAGCGCAGGAGCTCCGCCGCGGTGGCCTCCTCGCCCGCACTGATCAGGTGATCGACGGCCTCGTCGAGGAGGCCCCTGCGGACGAACCACTCCGCAGCCCGGGAATGCACGCGCGCTGCCTCTCCGCTGTCGCTCGACTCCAGTCTCCGGAGCAGCACGTCGCGGAACAGCCGGTGGCACCGATACCACTCCCGACGCTGGTCCAGCGGTACGACGAACAGGTGCGCTCGGTCCAGGTCGGCGAGGACGTCGCCGGATCCGTCGCGCTCCAGCACGTGGTCGCACAACGGCCCGCAGAGACGTTCGAGCACGGAGGTCCGGAGCAGGAGGTCACGGTGCTCGGGGAGCAGCCGGTCGACGACCTCGCTCGAGAGGTAGTCGACGATGTGCCGGTCGTCGCCGTGGATCGCCATCACCGCATCCGCCGGCCGCGACGATCCACGCACCGTGAGCGCCGCGAGCTGCAGTCCGGCGGCCCAGCCCTCGGTGCGCTCCCACAACAATGTCGCGGCCCGCCGGTCGAAGGGTGCCTCCCCGACTGTCGACAGCAACGCAGCTGCCTCGTCGATGCTGAACCCCAGGTCTTCGGCGCGCAGCTCGGCCAGGTCACCGCCGGCGCGCAGCCTCGCCAGCGGCAGCGGCGGGTCCGAACGCGCGGCGATCACCACGCGCAGTGTCGGCGGGAGATAGGCGAGGAGGAACTCCATGCCCTCGGTGATCCGTGGATCAGTGATCAGGTGGTAGTCGTCGAGCACGAGGACGTGCTCGGTCTCGAGGGCGCTGAGCTCGTTGAGGAGGGTCGGCAGGGTGAAGTCGACCGGGTCGAGGCCCGGCGTGTTCAGGGCCTGCAGGGGTATCGCACCGACTCCACCCGTCGAGTCCTGCAGCGCGGCGAGGATGTAGGTCCAGAACCGGATCGGGTCGTCGTCGGCTTCGTCGAGCGAGACCCAGATGACGCTCCGGGACTCTGCAGGGTCGTGCGCCCACTGGGACAGCAAGGTCGTCTTGCCCCATCCGGCGGGCGCGACCACCACGGTCAGGCGTGGGGTGTCGGGATCGAGAAGGGGCTCATGCAGCCTGCCTCGCACGACCGCGCCCGGGCGGACGGGTGGGACAGCGTGCTTCGCCTTGATCACCGGCGTTGCCGGAGTTTTCGTCATGCCTCGCCCCTCCGGTCAGTGTGCCACGACTCCGGCGCCCGAGGCTCCCGTCACGGCGGCAGCCCGCTGGGCCCGGTTTCACTCACCTCTCGAGGCACCCCCGCGGGAGCCGATCGCGACCCGCAGCAGCCTGACCTCGCACCCCATGTCCCAGACCAGGTCGAGGAGCGCGCGGATCGCGGCCTGATCCGCGATCCGCCCTTCCAGAACCGTTCGACCCGACCCGCGCCGGATGGTGACCTCCCCGAACCGGTCGCCAATCACCTCCGCGACGGTGTCCGGCAGGGCACCTTGCAGCGTCAGCTCGTACGACGACCCCACCGTTTCCTCCTTCGATCGGCTTCCACGATGACGCGCCTGCGGCTGCGGCGACACATCCGGCCGGAGGACCACCCGGGTGGTTCTCGCGCCGGGTGGTGCACGACCACCCGGGACGCCGTGAGCATCCGAGATGCCGTCCTGACCGTCAGGGCGCACGCAACCCAGGACGTCCCCAGGAGGACCCGTCATGATCAGGACCCAGGCAACGATCAGCAAGCACCCCACCTCGGACCCGGCCCCGACCCCACTCCTGTCCGGGAGCGCGGGTGTCCTCGCCGTGGCAGCGGGAACTCTCCTGGTGCTGGGGCAGCTCATCTGGTGGCCGTTCGACCAGACGGGGAATCTGGCCACCTCACGAGACGGCACCTTCAATGCTGGAAGCATCGTCTCCCTCGCCGGCTTCTGCGTACTCATGTTCGCCCTCATCGGCGTGCATGGACATCAAGCATCCAGGGCGGGGCGGCTCGGCACCTTCGGCTTCTCGACTGCCCTCCTCGGCACGATGCTGCTCGGTGGCGACCTGTGGTTCGAGAGCTTCGCCGTTCCGTGGCTGGCCGCGGGCCCCTACCCCGAAGCCCTCCACGCCACTCCCTCCACGTTGATGGCGATCGGTGCTCTGTCGAGCTACCTCCTCTTCGCCCTCGGCTGGGTGTCCTTCGGCGTGGCAAGCCTGCGGGCACGGGTCTTCCCGGTCTGGATCTCCCTCCTCGTCGTGGTGGGTGGCATCGCCGGCTACGCCGCCTTGCTCGCCCCCTGGGGCATTCCCTTCGGTGTCGGCATCGCGACCCTCGGCGTGTGGCTGCTGAAGGGTCGATCCCCCTCGGCGAGCTCGTGAGGTCGGCCCCGCCCGGCGCCGAAGAGGATCAGGACGTGTTCCCCTCGCCGCTCGCGCGTCATGCGGGCACCATCGTGCTCACGGCGGGCGCCTACATGGCCGTGACCCAGCTGGCGCTCTTCGCCGTCATCGATCCCGCACATCCGGCCGCGATGCTGGCAGACCCAGTCTTCCGCGTCGTGAACCTCGCCTACGCCGCCGCGTTCCCCGCCGTGGCCATCGCCCTGTGCGCCGCGTACGACAGGCAGGCTCGCCGGGCAGGAATGTTCGGGCTGCTCGCGTTCGGCACCGCCATGATCGGGACCTGCAGCCTCGGTGCGGACATGTGGTTCGAGGGCTTCGCCGCCCCGTGGCTGGCCGAGGTGGTGCCCGACGTGCTCACCGCCGAGAAGACGGCGATCTGGCGGGCCGGGTTCCTCTCCAGCTTCACCTTCTTCTCCCTCGGGTGGATCCTCTTCGGCCTCGCCTCCCTCCACGCCCGCGTCTACCCGCGCAGCCTCAGCCTCGCCGTCGTGGCCGGAGGGCTCATCGGCATCAAGGCGGCATCCCCGCCGTACGGCGTCCCCCTCGCCCTGGCGCTGCTGGCCCTGGGGCTCTGGATGGTCACCTCGCGGAACGTTGTCCAGGTGACGGCATCGCCCATCACCAGGTGAATGAGGAATGTCTCTGGCGTCATGGTCAGGCCGTCCGCTCGCCCCCGAAAACCACAAGAACCGGACCGATTCCGGCCCGGCTCTCGCACGGTGGAGCTGAGGGGACTCGAACCCCTGACCCTCTGCACGCCATCGCCCAGGAATGACGCAGCCGCTACCAGCTGCCCCGCAGCCCCCGAAACCACAAGAGCCGGACCGATTCCGGCCCGGCTCTCGCACGGTGGAGCCGAGGGGACTCCAACCCCTGACCCTCTGCACGCCATCGCCCAGGAATGACGCAGCCGCTACCAGCTGCCCCGCAGCCCCCGAAACCACAAGAGCCGGACCGATTCCGGCCCGGCTCTCGCACGGTGGAGCTGAGGGGACTCGAACCCCTGACCCTCTGCATGCCATGCAGATGCGCTACCAGCTGCGCCACAGCCCCAGGATCGCTGCCCATGGGCAACGGACAGGAATACTAACGGGCGGGCTCGTCGGGGACGAAATCGGGTCGTAGGTTCCAGGCGACCAGCCGCCGGGCGCCGTCGGAAGGCTCCTGCTCGATGACCGCCACCGCGCAGTTGTCGAGCCCCTCCAGCTGCCGGTGGTGGCCCTGCGGCCAGCCCAGGAGGGCCAGCACGCTGACCTTGAGCGCCGCGCCGTGGGTGACCACGACCGCCGTCCCGCCCGGCGGGAGGCCCGCCAGGACGTCGTCGTACGCCGGCAGGGCGCGGGCCAGCACCTCGGTGGTCTCCTCGGCCCCGGGCAGCTCGGCCCGCCGGTCGCGGACCCACGCGGCGTGCTCGTCGGGGTGCGCGGCGGCGAACTCGGCCATCGTCATCCCCGTCCGCTCCCCCACATCGAACTCGCGGAGCCGGGGGTCGAGCCGGGCCTCCAGGCCGGTCTCCTTCTCGACGTACGCCGCCGTCTGGCGCGCCCGGGCCAGGTCGGAGGACCACAGCGCGGCCGGACTGAAACCGGCCACCCACGGGGCGACGGCGGCCGCCTGGGCGTGCCCGGTCTCGTCGAGCTCGACGTCGGCGTGGCCCTGGGCGCGGCCGGTGGCGTTCCAGGCGGTGCGGCCGTGACGCAGCAGCACCAGCCGACGGCTACCGCCGTCGTCAGCGCTCACCCGACACCACGTCCGCGGGGAGGTCGATGGTCGGGCAGTCGCGCCAGAGCCGCTCGAGGGCGTAGAACTGCCGCTCCTCCTCGTGCTGCACGTGGACGACCACCTCGCCGTAGTCGAGCAGCACCCAGCGACCGTCGCGCTCCCCCTCACGCTGCACCGGCTTGGCGCCCAGCCCGCGGAGCGCGTCCTCGATCTCGTCGACGACGGCTCGCACCTGCCGGTCGTTGCTGCCGGACGCGAGCAGGAACGCGTCGGTGATCACGAGCTGCTCGCTCACGTCGAAGGCCAGGATGTCGGTGGCGAGCTTGTCGGCGGCCGCCCGGGCGGCGGCGTGGACGAGCTCGACGGCTCGGTCGGTCGCAGTCATGAGTCTCTCTGCTGGTGGTAGAGGCGGTGCTTGGCGATGTACTGGACCACGCCGTCGGGCACGAGGTACCAGACCGGTTCGCCCCGCTCGGCACGCGAGCGGCAGTCGGTCGACGAGATCGCCAGGGCCGGGATCTCGACGAGGGTGACCCGGTCGTCGGGGATCCCGGTGAGGGTAGAGGGATCCATCTGGTAGCCCGGCCGGGTGCAGCCGACGAAGTGGGCGAGCTCGAAGAGCTGCTCGGCGTCGCGCCAGGTGAAGATGTCGGTCAGCGCGTCGGCGCCGGTGATGAAGTAGAGCTCGGCGTCGGGCAGCAGCTCGCGGAGGTCACGCAGCGTGTCGGTGGTGTAGGTGGGCCCGTCACGGTCGACGTCGACGCGAGACACCCAGAACCGCGGGTTGGCGGCGGTCGCGATGACGGCCATCAGGTAGCGGTGCTCGGCCGGCGAGACCACCCGGTCGGACTTCTGCCACGGGTCGCCGGTGGGGACGAAGACGACCTCGTCGAGGTCGAACCAGGCCTGTACCTCCGAGGCTGCGACGAGGTGGCCGTGGTGGATCGGATCGAAGGTCCCGCCCATCACGCCGACGCGGCGGGGCGGGGTCACGGCCGTGGGCGCGTTCAGCTGTGCTCGCGTCCCCCGCCGAACACGACCAGCGCGCCCAGCATCAGCAGCAGGATCAGGAGGGCCCCGATCCCGACACCCCAGCTCAGGACCTGGCTGACTTCGTGCTCCTCGGCGGCCATCACGGTCATCGACATGCGGGCCATGCTACCGGTGGCGGACCGGCAGGGTGGACGGGCGTCACCGGACGTGTCCGTCGCCGGTGACGACGTACTTGGTCGTGGTCATCTCGGGCAGCCCCATGGGACCGCGCGCGTGCAGCTTCTGGGTGCTGATGCCGATCTCGGCGCCGAAGCCGAACTCGCCGCCGTCGGTGAACCGGGTGGAGGCGTTGACCAGCACCGCGGCGGCGTCGACGGCGGCCACGAAGCGCCGGGCCGCACCCTGGTCACGGGTCACGATGGCCTCGCTGTGACCGCTGCCGTGGCGGTGGACGTGGTCGACCGCCTCGTCGAGGTCGGCCACGACCCGGGCCGAGATGTCGAGCGAGAGGTACTCGGTGCCCCAGTCGTCGTCGGTGGCCGCGACCACCCCCTCCTCGGCGGCGAAGACGGGGTCGCCGTGCAGGGTCACGCCGGCCTCCCGGAGCGCGGCCACGACGCGGGGCACGAAGTCTGCCGCCACAGCCTCGTGGACGAGGAGCGACTCCGCGGCGTTGCAGACCGAGGGCCGCTGGGTCTTCGCATTGAGGACGATCGCCAGCGCCTGGTCGAGGTCGGCGGCCGCGTCGACGTAGACGTGGCAGTTGCCGACGCCGGTCTCGATGACAGGCACCGTCGATTCCTCGACGACCGAGCGGATCAGCCCGGCACCGCCGCGGGGCACGAGGACGTCGACCAGCCCCCGGGCGCGCATCAGTGCGACGACGGTGTCGCGGCTGTCGGCCGGGACCATCTGCACCACGTCGGGAGACAGGTCACCGGTCGCGATCGCCCCGCGGAGCACGTCGACGACGGCCCGGTTGGACGCCGCCGCGCTCGAGGAGCCCCGGAGCAGCACGGCGTTGCCGGACTTCACGCAGATGCCCGCGGCGTCTGCGGTCACGTTGGGGCGCGCCTCGTAGACCATGCCGACCACGCCGAACGGCACCCGGACCTGGCGCAGCTCCAGACCGTTGGCCAACGTACTGCCGCGGACCACCTCGCCGACCGGGTCGGGGAGCCCCGCCACGTCGCGCAGCCCCTGCGCCATGCCCACGACCCGGTCGGCCGTCAGCCGCAGGCGGTCGAGGACGTGGTCGGGGGTGCCGGCGACCGCGGCCCGGACGAGGTCCTCCTCGTTGGCGGCCAGCACCTCGCCGCAACGGTCGCGCAGCCCGTCGGCCATGGCCCGCAGCGCCCCGTCCTTGTCGGCGCGCGTGGCGAGCGCCAGAGCGCGCGACGCCACCCGGGCCCGCGTCGCCAGGTCGTGCACCAAGGCCTCCGCCGAGCCGTTCATGGGACCGAGGCTAGTGCGCCCCGAAGATTCTTCGGGAAACGTCCACGAGCAGGCAACCGATCGGCGTTCCCGTGCGTCTCTCATGCAGCGGGGGCAGTCGGGCTCCCCTGTTCCGGAGAGGAAACCCATGCATCGGCGTGCCCTGACGGCCGCTCTCGCGAGCGCCACCGTCACCCTGGGCGGCGCACTCGCCGCCACCACCACCCACGTCCCGGCCCAGGCCGCGGAGACCGACTCACCACTCGTCCTGAGCGCGCCGCGCCAGGTCACCGTGAAGAGCTACCACGGCCGGGTCTA
Organism: uncultured Actinomycetota bacterium; assembly: GCA_963740325.1. Taxonomy (GTDB): domain Bacteria; phylum Actinomycetota; class Actinomycetes; order Propionibacteriales; family Nocardioidaceae; genus Nocardioides. The sequence continues at coordinate 804,656 of CAVUDQ010000004.1, read as the reverse complement.
CTCCACGTTCGGCGTCCGGATGGTCGCCCAGGGTGAGAAGTTCGAGATCCAGGCGACCCGTGAGCCCTCCGGTGACCCGTCGTGGTGGGGGGACGCGAGCTACAACTCGCCGATCACGGCGACCTGGAAGCGCGAGAGCGGCGACGTACCGCTGCCGGCCGAGGCGATGACGTCCTGGAGGGGCCTCGACGACTTCGCGAGGATCCAGATCTTCCGCACCGACGGAACCCGCATCCGCAAGGTCACGACCGCCGGCTGCTTCAACGGCAACGCCCGCAAGGTCGGTCCCAACGGACCGCTGTCCAACCCCTACCCGTGGGGCTGCCCCTGGAACCCGTTCACGCTCGGCTCGGTCATGGGCGTCGCGCGCGACTACTCGGTGCCGCTGGTGTCCGACTACGGCACCGAGATGCGGCTCAAGCCCGGCACCTACGACCTGGTCGCCAACATCGACCCCGACCTTCGCGCGACCTTCGGGATCAGCGACGCCGACGGCGTCGTCTCGACCACGCTGGTCGTCGAGAAGGGTGAGCGTCGCTGGCGCACCGCCACCGCTGCCCGCACCCAGTCGGGCACCGACGACCTCGGGGCCATGGGCGAGGAGCCGACGACCAGCTCGGCCGGCACCCTCGCCGACGCGAACGCCCCCGACCTGCGGGCCCTCCCGGCGTTCGGCGTCGGCATGAACTCCAAGGGCACCGCGATGCGCTTCGGTGCCACCGTCTGGAACGGCGGCGCCGGCCCGATGGTCATCGAGGGCTTCCGCGACAACCGTTCGGTCGACCACATGACGGCCTACCAGTACTACGTCGACGAGCACGGCGAGCAGACCGGGTTCGACCAGGTCGGCGAGCTCCACTTCCACGAGGGCAACCACCACCACTGGCACTTCGAGGACTTCGCCCGGTATCGCCTATACGCCGCAGACGCCGAAGGCAACCGTCTCGAGAACGAGTTTGTGAAGTCCACCAAGCAGTCCTTCTGCCTGGTTGCCACCGACGCCGTGGACCTCACGGTCCCGAACGCCGACTACCGGCCGGAGTACACCGACCTCGGCAGCCAGTGCGGCGGCGAGGGGGCGCTCTCGCTCCGCGAGGTGCTGGCCAACGGCCACGGCGACACCTACTACCAGTACCGCACCGGCCAGGCGTTCCGTCTCGGCGACCTCGAGGACGGCACCTACTACGTCGGGGTCGAGGCCAACCCCAACGGCAACCTCAGGGAACTCGACTACGACAACAACGACTCCTACCGGAAGGTGAAACTGTCGACCAACGCCAAGGGCGTCCGGAGGGTGCGGATGGCCCAGGTCGGCATCGTCGACGAGGAGGACGGGTTCTTCCGGACCCGCTGACCGTTTCGCCGCCCGACGCACGAGGGCCCCGCCACCTGCCGGTGGCGGGGCCCTTCAGTCGTACGGCGCGGGCTCAGCCCTTGCGCTCGGTGACCTTCTCGGCGGTCGCCGGGAACACGGTGTGGAGGTCGCCCACCACGCCGAAGTCGACGAGCTCGAAGATCGGGGCCTCCTCGTCCTTGTTGACGGCCACGATCGTCTTCGAGGTCTGCATGCCGGCCCGGTGCTGGATGGCTCCGGAGATGCCGCCCGCCACGTAGAGCTGGGGCGAGACGGTCTTGCCGGTCTGGCCGATCTGGAAGGAGTGCGGGATCCAGCCTGAGTCGACGGCCGCCCGGGAGGCGCCCACGGCGCCGCCCAGCGCGTCGGCCAGGCCCTCGACCGGCTCGAACTTGCCGCCGGTGCCACGGCCGCCCGCGACCACGATGGCGGCCTCGGTCAGCTCGGGACGACCGCTGGCCTTGCGCGGCTGCGAGGCCACGATCTGCGCCTTCTTGGCGGCGTCGGACACGGTGGCGGAGAACTCCTCGACCTCCGCCGCACCCTCGGCCGCCTCCGGCGTCGCGGAGTTGGGCTTGACCGTGATGATCGGCGTGCCCTGGGTGACCTTGGCGGTGACGGTGTAGTTTCCGGCGAAGACCGACTGAGTCGTGACAGGCGTGCCGTCGCCCCCTTGATCTGCCTGCACGTCGACCGCGTCGGTGATCAGGCCGGAGCCGATCTTGATGGCCAGCCGGCCGGCGACCTCCTTGCCCTCCTGGGTCGAGGGGATCAGCACCGCACCGGGCGACGTCTTCTCGACCAGCTGCTGCAGCGCCTCGGCCTTGGGGGCCACCAGGTAGCCCTTGATGTCGGAGTCGTCGACGACGTACACCTTGGCGGCGCCGTACGCCTTGACCTTCTCGGCGACCGCGGAGCCCTGGTCGCCGCTACCGATGAACACCGCCGACGGCTCTCCGAGCCGGCGGGCGATGGTGAGCAGCTCGTAGGTGGGCTTCTTGACCTCGCCGTCGGCGTGGTCGATCAGGACGAGTACCTCAGTCATGTGTCGCAGCCCTCCTCAGATGAACTTCTTCGACGCGAGGAACTCCACCAGCGCCGTGGCGCCGGAGCCGTCCTCGTCGGTCACGATCTCGCCGGCGGTGCGCGGTGGCCGCGCGGTGGTCTCCTGCACCTCGCTCCAGGCGACCGACAGGCCCACCTGGTCGGCCTCGACACCCAGGTCGGCCAGCGAGTAGGTCTCGAGCGGCTTCTTCTTGGCCGCCATGATCCCCTTGAACGACGGGTAGCGGGCCTCGCCCGACTGGTCGGTCACCGACAGGACCAGCGGCATCGTCGCACCGATCACCTCGGTGGCGGTGTCGCCGTCGCGCTTGATCCGGACCTGGTCGCCCTGGGCCTCGATCACCGACGCGAGCGTCACCTGCGGCAGGTCGAGCCGCTCGGCCAGCATCGCGGGGACGACGCTCATCGAGCCGTCGGTCGACGCCATGCCGCACACGACGAGGTCGACGTCACCGACCTTCTCGACCGCCTTCGCGAGGACCAGCGAGGTGGCCACGGCGTCCGAGCCGGCGATCGCCTCGTCGGACACGTGGACGCCCTGGTCGGCGCCCATCTGGAGTGCCTTGCGGACCGCGTCGACGCCCGACTCGGGAGCGACCGTCAGCACGGTCACGGTCACCGACTCCGGGTCGTCGGCCTTCTCCTTCAGCTGGAGGGCCTGCTCGACGGCGTACTCGTCGAGCTCGGACAGCAGCCCGTCGACGCCCTCGCGGTCCACGGTGTTGTCCGACTCGAACTGCCGGTCGGCGGTCGCGTCGGGTACGTACTTCACACAGACGACAATGTTCATGGTGGTCGGCCGGTCTGGCCCCTCCTGTGCAGTCTCGGGTTCGCCACGAGGTTACTCGCGGGAAACATGTTGTGGAACCGGCCCGGCGGTGGGGTGCCTCACAGCATGGCGTGGGTCACCTCACGCCGTCCGGCGCCGGTCAGGGACGGATCACCCGGTCGAGGATCCGCCCCACGACGAGGTAGGCGACGGCGCCCAGCCCCCAGTTGAGCAGGGCGTTCTTGACCTCGGCGTTCGCGCCCGTGAACTCCTTGATGCCGTTCTCGCGCGAGAAGATCCCGAGGTCGACGGCGTCGGCGCCGTCGAGCACCAGCTTGACCAGCGCGTTCTGGGTGTTGGCGTCGAACGCCACCAGCAGTGCCCCGACGGCGAGCAGCAGCGCGCACACCACGCAGACCAGCCACACCAGCTGGGCGATGCGGGTGCGGACCTGGGCGACGGCACCGGCACCGCGGGCCTTCTTGTCCGGGGTGTCGCTGTCGTCGGCCCTCCGGGCCGTGCTTCGAGCCATGCGCGGATCATAGGCCAGCCCCGACGCCGGGCCGGCGCGGGTCAGCGGCCCCGGAACTCGGCCTTGCCCGGGCCGTGCTCGAGGAAGGACTCCATGCCGGCCGCGCGGTCCTCGGTGGCGAAGAGCGCCGCGAACTGCTGGCGCTCCATCTCCAGCCCGGTCTCGAGATCGACCTCGAGACCGCGGTCGATGGCCTCCTTGGCCGCGCGCAGGGCGTACGCCGGCCCCGACGCGAACTGCCCCGCCCAGGCCAGTGCCTCCTCGTAGACCCGCTCGGCAGGGACGACCTTGTCGACGAGACCGATCCGGAGCGCCTCCTCGGCCTTGACGAAGCGGCCCGTGAAGATCAGGTCCTTGGCGATGCTCGGCCCGACCAGCCGGGTGAGCCGCTGGGTGCCGCCGGCCCCGGGGATGATGCCGAGCAGCACCTCGGGCTGGCCGAGCACCGCGTCGTCGGCGGCGAACCGGACGTCGGCGGCCAGCGCGAGCTCGCAGCCACCACCCAGTGCGTACCCCGTCACCGCGGCGACCACGGGCTTGGGGATGCGCGCCACCTGGGTGACCACACCCTGCAACGGACCGGAGCGCTTGACCATGTCCGTGTGGGACATGGTCGCCATCTCCTTGACGTCGTTGCCCGCGGCGAAGACCCGCTCCCCGCCGTAGAGGACGACCGCGCGGACGTCGTCGCGCTCCACCACCTCGGCCACCACCGCGGCCAGCTGCTCCTGCACGGCGACGCTGATCGCGTTCATCTTCGGCCGGTCCAGCCGGATGGTGCCGACCCCTCCGTCCACCTCGAGGCGTACGAGCTCAGGCTCCGCGGTCATCCGGCACTCCTCCGTCAGGCGTCGACACGTCGGGGGCGAGCCTAGCCATGCCGGCAGGTGGCGCTGCGGGGGCGATGGGGTTGGATGGGCAGGTGATCCGCGACACCTGGCGTTGGCACCACCACGACGAGACCGCTCCGGTCTGGCCGGGCTACCACCAGCAGCTGGGTGCCACGTGGACCGCCGAGGCCACCAACTTCTCGGTCTGGGCGCCCGAGGCGACCGCCGCGTGGGTCTGCCTCTTCGACGAGCACGGCACCGAGACCAGCCACCGGCTCACCGAGCACACCCTCGGCGTCTGGCACGGCAAGCTGCCCGGAGTCCCTGTCGGGCAGCGCTACGGCTTCCGGGTCGACGGGCCCTGGGACCCCGGCCACGGCCGCCGGTTCAACCCGGCCAAGCTGCTGCTCGACCCCTACGCCCGGGCGATCACCGGTGAGGTGACCCCCGGCCCGCTGCCGCTGTCGTACGCCGCCGACCCGCTGGAGCGGGACGACCGCGACTCGGCGCCCGCCGTGCCCCGGTCGGTGGTCGTCCACGACGAGTTCGACTGGGAGGGCGACACCCAGCTGCGGACCCGCTGGCGCGACACGGTCATCTACGAGCTGCACGTCAAGGGCTTCACCCGGCTCCACAACGAGGTGCCGGAGGAGCTGCGCGGGACCTATGCCGGGCTCGGCAGCCACACGGTGACCCGCTACCTCAACGACCTCGGGGTGAGCGCGGTCGAGCTGCTGCCGGTCCAGCACTTCCTCACCGAGCCGTTCGTCGCCGACCGCGGGATGGCCAACTACTGGGGCTACAACTCCATCGGCTTCTTCGCCCCGCACGCCGCCTACTCCGCCTCCGGGACGCTGGGCCAGCAGGTGACGGAGTTCAAGCAGATGGTGAAGAACTTCCACCGGGCCGGCATCGAGGTGATCCTCGACGTCGTCTACAACCACACCGCCGAGGGCGGGCCGGACGGGCCGACGTACTCCTTTCGCGGGCTCGACGACCTCGGCTTCTACAAGCGGGCCGGTACCGGCGCCGACCACTACTGGGACGTCACCGGCTGCGGCAACACCGTCGACACCACCAACGCCGGGGCGCTGCGACTGATCCTGGACTCGCTGCGCTACTGGGTGACCGAGATGCACGTCGACGGGTTCCGGTTCGACCTGGCCTCGGCCCTGGCGCGCACCGGCCACGACATCGACATGCACGGGGCGTTCCTCACCACCATCGGCCAGGACCCCGTGCTGCGCCACGTCAAGCTGATCGCCGAGCCGTGGGACGCCTCGATGGACGGCTACATGGTCGGTTCGTTCCCTCCGCCGTGGGTGGAGTGGAACGATCGCTACCGCGACACGCTGCGCGACTTCTGGCGACCCGGGGCCGGGTCGGTGCGCGACCTGGCTTCCCGGCTCGCCGGCAGCTCCGACATGTACGCCGACGACGGGCGGTCGCCGTACGCCTCGGTCAACTTCGTCACCGCCCACGACGGCTTCACGTTGCGCGACTGGACGACCTACGACCGCAAGCACAACGAGGCCAACGGCGAGGACAACCGCGACGGCACCGACGGCAACCGGTCGTGGAACTGCGGCGTCGAGGGCGAGACCGACGACCCGGAGGTGATCGCCCGGCGGCACCGGCTGGCCGCGAACATGATGGCGACGCTGTGCCTCTCGAGCGGGTCGCCGATGCTCACCGCCGGTGACGAGCGGGGGCGCACCCAGCGGGGCAACAACAACGCCTACGTCCAGGACAACGAGGTGTCGTGGGTCGACTGGCGGCCCGACGACGCCTGGCTCGACCTCTACGACGTCACCAAGACCGCGCTGCGGCTGCGGCGCGAGCACCCCGTCCTGCGGCAGCGGCGGCACTTCGCCGGCTCGCCCACGATCGAGGGCGGTCCCAAGGACCTCGCGTGGGTGCATCCCGACGGCCGCGAGATGGAGCAGCGGGACTGGTACGACGACCGGCTGCAGGTGGTCGGCATGTTCGTGTCGGGCGACCCGCTCCGCTCCCCCGGCCCACGCGGCGAGCAGCAGCGCGACGCGTCGTTCCTGCTGTGGTTCAACGCCGACGAGCAGCCCGCCGACGTGGTGCTGCCCGACAACGACTGGGTGAAGCGCGGCGAGGTGGTGCTCTCCACCGACCCCGGCATGCCCCACGGCACCGACGTGCTCGCCGGCGACCGGCTCACCCTCGCCGGACTGACCGTCGTCGTCCTCCGCCAGACCTAGCCCGGAGGTCGAGGCTCGGGCCTGGCGGCCCTCACACCTCAGCCTCCGTTCAGGGCAGGGCGATAACGCCGAGCTCGGCGGGTGAGGCCAGCAGCTCGTGCTTCGGCACCACGCGCACGGTGTAGCCGAACCCACCGCTGCGGGCGAGGGTCACGGTGCCGTCGAACCGGTGCCGGCCGCCCTGGTAGGACTCCCCCGCCGACAGCGACTCGGTGGCCGCGTCGACGAGCTGGTCCTCGCTGTCGGTGACGCCGTGCACGAGCTGCACGTCGACGTCGTCGGGCGACAGCTCGCCGAGCGAGACGAACGCACGCACGGTCAGGACCGTGCCGATCTGGGGCGCGTCGCCGATCCCGCTGCTCTCGACGTGCTCGACCCGCACGCCGTCCCAGCCGGACCGGACCCGCTGCTTCCAGGCCGCGAGCTCGCCGGCGCCGGTCCAGTCGGAGTTCAGCCGGCGGCCGGTGACCGCGGCGGGCGTATAGAGCTGGCGGACGTAGTCGCGCACCATCCGGGTCGCCAGCACCTTCGGGCCGAGCGACTTGAGGGTGTGGCGGACCATCTCCAGCCACCGGGCCGGTACGCCGTCGGGGCCGACGTCGTAGAACCGCGGGGCGACCTCGTTCTCGATCAGGTCGTAGAGCGCCGTGGCCTCGAGCTCGTCGCGCCGGTCGGGGTCGTCGACACCGTCGGCCGACGGGATCGCCCAGCCGTTGGAGCCGTCGTACCACTCGTCCCACCAGCCGTCGAGGATCGACAGGTTGAGGCCGCCGTTGAGGGCGGCCTTCATGCCGGAGGTGCCGCAGGCCTCGTAGGGGCGCAGCGGGTTGTTGAGCCAGACGTCGCAGCCCGGGTAGAGCGGCTGCGCCATCGCGATGTCGTAGTTGGGGAGGAACGCGATCCGGTGCCGCACCTCGGGGTCGTCGGCGAACCGGACCATGTCCTGGATCAGCCGCTTGCCGCCCTCGTCGGCGGGGTGCGCCTTGCCGGCGATGACCAGCTGCACCGGCCGCTCCGGGTGGAGCAGCAGCCGCTTGAGCCGCTCGGGGTCAGAGAGCATCAGGGTGAGCCTCTTGTAGGACGGCACCCGCCGCGCGAAGCCGATGGTGAGGACGTCGGGGTCGAGCGCGGAGTCGATCCACGACAGCTCGGCGGGCGCCAGGCCGCGCTTGCTCCACGACTTGGCCAGCCGCTTGCGGGCGTCCTTGACCAGACGCTCCCGCAGCACCCGCTTGGTCGCCCAGACCTCCTCGCCGGGGACCTTGTCGACCACGCCCCAGAAGGCGTCGTCGTCGCCGCGGAGGTCGGCGCCGTGACCGGCGGCCAGCTCGAACACCTCGCGCCCGACCCAGGTGGGGGCGTGGACGCCGTTGGTGATCGAGGTGATCGGGACCTCGGCCTCGTCGAACGCCGACCACAGCCCGTTGAACATCTCGCGGGACACGTGGCCGTGGAGCCGGCTGACGCCGTTGGCGCGCTGCGCGAGCCGGAAGCCCATCACCGCCATGTTGAACACGCCCGCGTCGCCGCCCTCGAAGTCCTCGGCGCCGAGGCCGAGGATCCGCTCGACCGGGACGCCGGGCACCGGGGAGGCCCCGCCGAAGTACTGCGACACGAGCTCGCGGGAGAACCGGTCGATCCCGGCGGGCACCGGCGTGTGGGTCGTGAAGACCGTCGAGGCCCGGCTGACCTCGAGCGCGGTGTCGAAGTCGAGCCCCGGGCCGCCGTCGGCGGCGGAGAGCTCACGGATCCGCTCGAGGCCGAGGAAGCCGGCGTGGCCCTCGTTGGTGTGGAACACCTCCGGGGCGGGAGCGCCGGTGATCCGCGAGTACGCGCGGAGCGCGCGCACGCCGCCGACGCCGAGCAGCAGCTCCTGGCGCAGCCGGTGCTCGCTGGTGCCGCCGTAGAGCCGGTCGGTCACCGCGCGGAAGTGGTCGGGGTTCTCCTCGACGTCGGTGTCGAGGAGCAGCAGCGGGATCCGGCCGACGTGGGCGACCCAGATCCGCGCCACCAGCTCGGCGTCGGTGTCGATCGTGATCCGCACCTTCGCCCGCGAGCCGTCGGGCTCGTGGAGCATCGACAGCGGCAGCTCGTCGGGGTCGAGGACCGGGTAGGTCTCCTGCTGCCAGCCCTCCCGGGAGAGCGCCTGCTTGAAGTACCCGTGCCGGTAGAGCAGCCCGACGCCGACCAGCGGCACGCCGAGGTCGGAGGCGGCCTTGAGGTGGTCGCCCGCCAGGATGCCGAGGCCGCCGGAGTACTGCGGCAGCACGGCGGTGATGCCGTACTCGGGCGAGAAGTAGGCGATCGAGCGTGGCGCGTCGGCGCCGCCCCGCCGTTGGTACCACTGCTCACCCGACAGGTAGGCGTCGAGGTCGCCGCGGGCGGCCTCGAGCCGCTGCAGGAACTGCGGGTCGCCGGCCAGCTCGTCGAGCCGCTCGGCGTCGACGGCGCCGAGCAGCCGCACCGGGTCGCGGCCGGTGGCCTCCCAGAGCTCGGGGTGGACCGCGGCGAACACGTCCTGCGTGGGTGGGTGCCACGACCACCTCAGGTTGCCGGCGAGGACCCCCAGGGAGGCGAGCGCCTCGGGCAGCACGGGGCGGACGGTGAAACGACGAATGGCACGCACGGAAGGACGGTAGCGCTTGCGATGTGAACGATCCAATCCAACGGGACCGGCTGAGACCCGGCTTGCGTGGGTGACCCCGGGTTCGCAAGTGTGGAGCCATGGTCGGACGCATCCCCGTCATGGACGTCATGCCCGTGGTCGACCTCGGTCGGCTGCCCGCGAAGGCGACCCTCGGTGAGCCCTTCCCCGTGACCGCGTCGGTCTTCAGGGAGGGCCACGACAAGCTCGGCGCCGAGGTCGTGATGATCGGCCCCGACGGCGTGCGGCGGCCCCCCGTACGCATGCAGAAGGACGGCGACCAGCCCGACCGGTGGATCGCCTGGGTCACCCCGGACGCCGAGGGCGCGTGGACGTTCGAGGTCCACGCCTGGTCGGACCCCCTCGCCACCTGGCAGCACGCGGCCGGCCTCAAGATCCCCGCAGGGGTCGACGTCGACCTGATGTTCCTGGAGGGACGGCTGCTGCTCGACCGGGTGCTCGCCGACCTCGACGCCTCCGAGACCCGGGCCCGCGCGCTGGTGCAGGGCGGCCTCGACGCCGCCACCGACACCTCCCGACCGGTCGAGGCGCGGCTCGCCACGCTGGAGGCTCCCGACCTGACCGACGTGCTGTACCGGCACCCGCTCCGCGAGCTGGTCAGCGTCGAGGGACCGTTCCCGGCGTACGCCGACCGGCCGCTCGCGCTCTACGGCAGCTGGTACGAGTTCTTCCCGCGCTCCGAGGGCGCCACCCGCGATGCCAAGACCGGGAAGGTCACCAGCGGCACCTTCCAGACGGCCGCGAAGCGGCTCGACGCCGTGGCCGCCATGGGCTTCGACGTGATCTACCTGCCCCCGATCCACCCGATCGGCGAGGTCAACCGCAAGGGGCCCAACAACACCCTCACCCCCGGTCCCGACGACACCGGCTCACCCTGGGCGATCGGCAGCAAGCACGGTGGCCATGACGCCGTCCACCCCGACCTCGGCACGCTCGACGACTTCGACGCCTTCGTCGCCCGCGCCACCGGGCTGGGGCTCGAGGTCGCGCTCGACCTCGCGCTCCAGGTGGCGCCGGACCACCCGTGGGTGACCAGCAACCCGGAGTGGTTCACCACCCGCGCCGACGGCACCATCGCCTACGCCGAGAACCCGCCCAAGAAGTACCAGGACATCTACCCGGTCAACTTCGACAACGACCCCGCCGGGATCGCCGCCGAGGTGCTGCGGGTGGTGCGGCACTGGATGGCCCACGGGGTGCGGGTGTTCCGCGTCGACAACCCCCACACCAAGCCGGTCGCGTTCTGGGAGTGGCTGCTGCGCGAGGTCCGCACCACCGACCCCGACGTGGTGTTCCTGTCGGAGGCCTTCACGCGGCCGGCGATGATGCGGGGCCTGGGTGCGGTCGGCTTCCACCAGTCCTACACCTACTTCACGTGGCGCACCGGCAAGGGCGAGATCGAGGACTACCTGCGCGAGCTCTCCCGCGAGACCGACCACCTGATGCGGCCCAACTTCTTCGTCAACACCCCCGACATCCTCCACGCCTTCCTGCAGTACGGCGGCCCCGCGGCGTTCAAGATCCGCGCGGTGCTGGCGGCGACGGGCTCGCCGAGCTGGGGCGTGTACGCCGGCTACGAGCTGTTCGAGCACGTCGCGGTGCGGCCCGGCAGCGAGGAGTACCTCGACTCGGAGAAGTACCAGGTCCGGGTCCGCGACTGGGAGGCCGCCGAGGCGGAGGGCCGGTCGCTGGCGCCGTACCTCACCCGGCTCAACGAGATCCGCCGCGCCCACCCCGCGCTGCAGCAGTTGCGCGACCTCACCGTCCATCGCACCGACGACGACCACGTGCTGTGCTTCAGCAAGCGCGCGGCCCGTCCCGACGCGGAGGACGACGTGGTGCTCGTCGTGCTCAACCTCGACCCCCACGGCACCCGGGAGACCATGGTCCACCTCGACCTGCCCGCGCTCGGGCTCGACTGGGGCGACTCGTTCGCCGTCCACGACGAGCTGACCGACGAGACCTGGACCTGGAGCGAGCACGACTACGTCCGGCTCGACCCGTTCGTGGAGCCCGCCCACGTGCTCACCGTGAGGAGCCCCCGTTGACCAAGGCGCCCGAGGTCGTCGCCGACGACCATCACCAGCTGGAGGTCTTCAACACCACGCCCGAGTGGTTCAAGACGGCCGTCTTCTACGAGGTGCTGGTGCGGTCCTTCCGCGACTCCAACGCCGACGGCACCGGCGACTTCCTGGGGCTGATCGAGAAGCTCGACTACCTGCAGTGGCTGGGGGTCGACTGCCTGTGGGTGCCGCCGTTCTTCACCTCACCGCTGCGTGACGGCGGCTACGACGTGGCCGACTACACCGACATCCTCCCCGAGTGCGGCACGGTGGAGGACTTCCACCACTTCCTCGACGAGGCCCACAAGCGCGGCATCCGCGTGATCATCGACTTCGTCATGAACCACACCAGCGACGCCCACCCCTGGTTCCAGGAGTCCCGCCGCGACCCCGACGGGCCCTACGGCGACTTCTACGTGTGGTCGGACACCGACGAGCTCTACGAGGAAGCCCGGATCATCTTCGTCGACACCGAGCCGTCCAACTGGACCTACGACCAGGTCCGCGGGCAGTACTACTGGCACCGGTTCTTCCACCACCAGCCGGACCTCAACTTCGACAACCCGAAGGTCCACGACGCCATGATCCAGGCGATGGACTTCTGGCTCCGGATGGGGCTCGACGGGTTCCGGCTCGACGCGGTCCCCTACCTCTACGAGCGCCCCGGCACCAACGGCGAGAACCTCCCCGAGACCCACGACATGCTCAAGAAGGTCCGCCGGTTCGTCGACGAGACCTACCCCGGCACCGTGCTGCTCTGCGAGGCCAACCAGTGGCCCGCCGACGTGGTCGAGTACTTCGGGGACCCGGAGGTCGGCGGCGACGAGTGCCACATGGCCTTCCACTTCCCAGTCATGCCGCGCATCTTCATGGCCGTAAGGCGGGAGTCCCGCTACCCGATCTCGGAGATCATGGAGCAGACGCCGGACATCCCCGACGGCTGCCAGTGGGGCATCTTCCTGCGCAACCACGACGAGCTGACCCTCGAGATGGTCACCGACGAGGACCGCGACTACATGTGGGAGGAGTACGCCAAGGACCCGCGGATGAAGGCCAACATCGGCATCCGCCGGCGGCTCTCCCCGCTGCTCGACCACGACCCCAACCGGATGGAGCTGTTCACGGCGCTGCTGCTGTCGCTGCCGGGCTCACCCGTCCTCTACTACGGCGACGAGATCGGGATGGGCGACAACATCTGGCTCGGCGACCGCGATGGCGTCCGGACGCCGATGCAGTGGACACCCGACCGCAACGCCGGCTTCTCGTCGGCCACCCCGGGCCGGCTGCACCTGCCGCTGATCCAGGACCCGGTGACCGGCTACCAGAGCGTCAACGTCGAGTCGCAGCTGGAGAACACGTCGTCGTTGCTGCACTGGACCCGCCGCATGATCCACGCCCGCCGCAACCACCCGGCGTTCGGGCTCGGGACCTTCACCGACCTCGGCGGCTCCAACCCGAGCGTGCTGTCCTACGTCCGCGAGCACACCGACGCCGACGGCCGCGAGGACGTCATCGTCTGCGTCAACAACCTCTCCCGCTTCCCCCAGCCCGTCCAGCTCGACCTGCGGCACTGGGAGGGCCGGGTACCGGTCGAGCTGCTGGGCGGCGTCCCGTTCCCGCCGATCGGCGAGCTGCCGTATCTCCTGACGCTGGGTGGGTACGGGTTCTACTGGTTCCGGCTGACCCGGCCGGCCCACGAGCAGTCGACGAGCCAGGAGGCACCCGCGTGACGCCGGACCTCACCGCCCACCTCACCGGCGCCCGCTGGTTCGGTGGCAAGGGGCGGCCCCTCACCGTCACCGGCACCCGGCGGCTCGGGACGCTCGGCCCGGAGCGCCCGACCGCGGAGCGGCCGACCCTCGTGCTCGAGCTGGTCACGGTGGTGTACGACGACGCCGAGGGTGGGACCGAGTACTACCAGGTGCCGCTGTCCTGCTACGCCGGCCCCGTCGACGTCCTCGAGCACGCGCTGATCGGGGTGTCCGACGACCCGGACCTCGGGCCGGTCCACGCCTACGACGCGGTGCACGACCGGCTCGCGATGGCCTACCTCCTCGAGTCGTTCGACCGGCCACCGGAGGCCGGACCGCTGCGCTTCGAACGGCTCCCGGGCCACGACCTCGACCTGACGACCCACTCCAGCCTGTTCTCCGGCGAGCAGTCGAACTCGTCGGTGGCCTTCGGCGAGGACAGCCTGCTGAAGGTGTTCCGCAAGATCACCCCCGGCCGCAACCCGGACATCACCGTGCACGACGTGCTGACCCGGGCCGGCTCCGACCACGTCGCGGCGCTCTTCGGCTGGCTGGAGGCGGACTCCCTGGTCGAGGGAGAGGTGCTGCAGCTGGCGATGCTGCAGCAGTTCCTCCGCACGGCGAGCGACGGCTGGGAGCTGGCGCTCTCCAGCGTGCGCAACCTGTTCGCCGAGGCCGACCTCCACGCCGACGAGGTCGGCGGCGACTTCGCCGGCGAGGCGGCCCGGCTCGGAGTCGCACTGCGCGAGACCCACGAGACCCTCGCCGAGCACTTCCCGACCCGCGTCCGCACCGCCTCCGAGCAGGCCGCGGTCGCCACCGCGATGCGCGCCCGCCTCGACGCCGCGATCGAGGTGGTGCCGGTGCTCGAGGTGTACGCCGAGTCGGTGCGCAGGGTCTTCGACGGCGCCGCCGGCCTGACCGACGTCCCTCGTCCAGCAGATCCACGCCGACCTGCACCTCGGCCAGACGCTACGGACCGTCAAGGGCTGGAAGATCGTCGACTTCGAGGGCGAGCCGGCCCGGCCGCTCGCGGAGCGGCAGCTGCCCGACACCCCGTGGCGCGACGTGGCCGGGATGCTGCGCTCCTTCGACTACGCGCCGCGGGTCGTCGAGCGCACCTTCGACGACGCCGACCCCTCGGCGGGCGAGCAGCGGGCCTACCGGGCCGCGGAGTGGTCCAAGCGCAACCGGGTGGCCTTCCTCGAGGCCTACGCCGAGCGCGAGCTCACCCGCGACGAGAACCTGCTGCTCTCGGCGTACGTCGCCGACAAGGCGGTCTACGAGACCGTCTACGAAGCGCGCAACCGTCCGACCTGGGTGTCGATCCCCCTCGACGCGATCTCCCGAGTGAGGCCCTGATGACTGCCACCGTCCTGCCCGTCCCCCGCGAGGAGCTCGACCAGCTCGTCCGGGGAGAGCACGGCCATCCCCACGCCGTCCTCGGCGCGCACCCCCACGACGGCGGGGTGACCGTGCGCGTCCTCAAGCCGCTGGCCTCCTCGGTCGCCGTGACCTGGGGCGACGAGCGGGTGTCGCTCGACCACGAGCACGAGGGCGTCTGGGTCGGCGTGCTGCCGGTCGCCGAGGTCCCCGGCTACCGGCTCGAGGTGGCCTACGACGGCGGCCCGTCGACGGCTCGACGACCCCTACCGCTTCCTGCCGACCCTCGGCGAGGTCGACCTGCACCTGATCAACGAGGGCCGCCACGAGAACCTCTGGCAGGTCCTCGGGGCGCGGGTGCACCGCTACGCCGCGCCGCTCGGGCGAGCGAGGTGACCGGAACCTCCTTCGCCGTCTGGGCGCCGTCGGCGCGCGGGGTCCGGGTGAAGGGGTCCTTCAACAGCTGGGACGGCCGGGAGCACCCGATGCGGCAGCTCGGCACCTCCGGCGTCTGGGAGCTGTTCGTCCCCGACGCCGGCACCGGCACCGGCTACAAGTTCGCCGTCCTCGGCGCCGACGGCCAGTGGCGCGAGAAGGCCGACCCGATGGCCTTCCACACCGAGGTGCCGCCGGCGACCTCGTCGGTGGTCTTCGAGTCGACGTACGCCTGGGGCGACGAGGCCTGGATGGCCGCCCGCGCCGAGGGCGAGCCGCGCGGTGACCCGGCCGATGTCGACCTACGAGATGCACCTCGGGTCGTGGCGGAAGCGGGACGGGCGGCCGCTGACCTACCGCGAGCTCGCCGACGAGCTGGTGCCCTACCTCACCGACCTCGGCTTCACCCACGTGGAGTTCCTGCCGGTGATGGAGCACCCGTTCGGCGGCTCGTGGGGCTACCAGGTGACGTCGTACTTCGCGCCGACCGCGCGCTTCGGCGACCCCGACGGCTTCCGCCACCTCGTCGACCGGCTGCACCAGGCCGGCATCGGCGTGCTCGTCGACTGGGTGCCGGCCCACTTCCCCAAGGACGAGTTCGCGCTCGCCCGCTTCGACGGCACGCCGCTCTACGAGGACCCCAACCCCTCGCGCGGCGAGCACCCCGACTGGGGCACCTACGTCTTCGACTTCGGCCGGCGCGAGGTCCGCAACTTCCTGGTGGCCAACGCGCTCTACTGGCTCGAGGAGTTCCACGTCGACGGGCTGCGGGTCGACGCGGTCGCCTCGATGCTCTACCTCGACTACTCCCGCGAGCCCGGCCAGTGGACGCCCAACGTCCACGGCGGTCGCGAGAACCTCGAGGCGATGCAGTTCCTGCAGGAGATGAACGGCACGGTCGGCAAGCGGGTCCCCGGCGCGGTGACGATCGCCGAGGAGTCGACGTCGTGGCCCGGTGTCACCACCCCGACCTCCGACGGCGGTCTCGGCTTCGGCTTCAAGTGGAACATGGGCTGGATGCACGACTCGCTGGGCTACGTCGAGCACGACCCGGTCCACCGGTCCTGGCACCACGGCGAGATGACCTTCTCGCTCGTCTACGCCTGGTCGGAGAACTACGTGCTGCCGATCAGCCACGACGAGGTCGTCCACGGCAAGGGCTCGCTGCTGCGCAAGATGCCCGGCGACCGCTGGCAGCAGCTCGCCAACCTGCGCGCCTACCTCGCCTTCATGTGGGCCCACCCCGGCAAGCAGCTGCTGTTCATGGGGGCCGAGCTCGGCCAGGAGTCGGAGTGGGCCGAGGCCCGCGAGCTCGACTGGTGGCTGCTCGACCACCCCGAGCACCGCGGGCGTGCAGTCGCTGGTCCGTGACCTCAACCGGGTCTACCGCGAGACCCCGGCCCTCTGGGCCACCGACGCCGACCCCGCGACGTTCCAGTGGATCGACGCCAACGACGCCCCGCGCAACACCTTCTCGTTCGTCCGCCGCTCCCCCGGCGCCGCCGACCTGGTGTGCGTCGCCAACTTCGCCGCCCAGCCCCACCACGACTTCCGGCTCGCGCTTCCCTCGGCCGGCGAGTGGGAGGAGATCGTCAACACCGACGCCGAGTCCTACACCGGCTCCGGCGTCGGCAACCTCGGCACCGTCACCGCCGTCGACGGCGAGCACTGCCGGCCTCCCCGCCCACGCCGACATCGTGGTGCCGCCCCTCGCCACGGTCTGGTTCCGCCACCGCGGTTGAGTCGTTGATGATGGGGAGGATGAAGGGCACGGCACGAATCGACGCGAACCGGCACGACTCGACGGGGGCGGCTAGGGTGGCGGTGACCGACACTCCCCCGCACCAGCCGACCGTGGAGACGGTGGGCGACGGGGTGGCCCGGATCAGCTGGGGCGACGAAGTGACCCGCCGAGGGCTGCGCGAGGCGGTGCAGCAGGTGGTGCCGGAGGTCGAGGCGGCGCTCGACGTGCACGTCCGGGTCGAGGCCTGGGTCGGTCCCGACGACGTCGCCGCGCAGCGGATCGCCACGTGGAGCGGCCTGCGCCGCGAGGGCGTGATGCGGGGCGCGGTCGCCGAGGGCGACCGCATCGTGTTCGCCCGGCTCGCCCGACGACCCACCGTCGTCGGAGCCCGAGGGATTCCGGGCGCTGCTCAACTCCTTCCTGCCCCGCAAGCGCGCGATCAGCCAGCTCCTGGTGCGCGACCCCGACGACCGGGTGCTGCTGTGCCAGCTCACCTACAAGCCCGACTGGGACCTGCCCGGGGGCGTGGTCGAGGTCGGCGAGTCACCGCAGGTCGCGGTGTCCCGCGAGGTGTCGGAGGAGCTCGGCCTCGTCCTGCCGGCCGGCCCGCTGCTGCTCACCGACTGGCTGCCGCCGTGGAGCGGGTGGGACGACGCGCTGTGCCTGGTCTTCGACGGCGGCCGCCACGACCCGTCGGTGCTCGACGGCATGGTCGCGGAGCCACGCGAGATCCGGCACGCCGAGTTCTGCACGCCCCGAGCAGGTGGCCGACCGCTGCGCCGAGTTCACCGCCCGGCGGATCCGCGCCGCGCTCGACCCGTCGCGGCCCCCCGGCGTACACCGAGTCGGGACGCTGACCGGCGACCGCCCACGGCCCTCGCCAAGTCGCCCCTGACGCGGAATCATCCCCTCATGGGCTACGTCTTCGACTTCGCAGAGGGCAACAAGGACCAGCGCGACCTGCTCGGCGGCAAGGGCGCCAACCTGGCCGAGATGACGAATCTCGGGCTGCCCGTGCCGCCGGGGTTCACGATCACCACGGAGGCCTGTCGGGCGTACCTGCAGCAGGGCGGTGAGCCCGACGACCTCGCCGCGGAGGTGTCCGCCCACCTCTCGGCCCTGGAGGAGACGCATGGGTCGCCGCCTCGGCGATCCTCAGGACCCGCTGCTGGTCAGCGTGCGCTCGGGAGCGAAGTTCTCGATGCCCGGGATGATGGAGACCGTCCTCAACATCGGGCTCAACGACGAGTCGGTCGCGGGCCTGGCCAAGCAGAGCGCGGACGAGCGCTTCGCCCAGGACTCCTACCGGCGGCTGCTGCAGATGTTCGGCGCGACCGTGCTCCACATCGACTCCGAGCACTTCGCCGAGGCGCTCGACGCGGTCAAGAGGGCGAAGGGCACCGACAACGACCTCGACCTCGAGGCCGACGACCTGCGCTCGCTGGTCGAGGACTTCAAGCAGATCGTCGAGACGCACGCCGGCCGGCCGTTCCCACAGGACCCGCGCGAGCAGCTCGACCTCGCCGTACGCGCCGTCTTCGACTCCTGGAACACCGACCGGGCGCGGCTCTACCGCCGCCAGGAGCGGATCCCCGAGGACCTCGGCACGGCCGTCAACATCCAGGCGATGGTCTTCGGGAACTTCGGCATGGACTCCGGCTCCGGCGTCGCGTTCACGCGCGACCCCGCCAGCGGCAACCAGGGCGAGTACGGCGACTACCTCCAGAACGCGCAGGGCGAGGACGTCGTCGCCGGCATCCGCAACACGGTCAGCCTGGCCGACTTCCGCGAGGTCGACCGGGGGTCGCACGACGAGCTGATGCGGATCATGACCCGGCTCGAGCGGCACTACCGCGACATGTGCGACATCGAGTTCACCGTCGAGCGCGGCAAGCTCTGGATGCTGCAGACCCGGGTCGGCAAGCGCACCCCCGAGGCGGCGTTCCGGATCGCGATCCACATGGTCGACGAGGGCCTGATCGACATGGACGAGGCCGTGCTCCGCGTCAACGGCGCCCAGCTCGCCCAGCTGATGTTCCCCCGCTTCGACGAGGCCGCCGAGCGCACCCTGATCGCCCACGGCATGAACGCCTCACCCGGCGCAGCCGTCGGAAAGTGCGTGTTCGACTCCGACACGGCGGTCGAGTGGACCGACCGGGGCGAGGACGTGATCCTGGTCCGCAAGGAGACCAACCCCGACGACCTGCGCGGCATGGTGGCCGCCCAGGGCATCCTCACCAGCCGTGGCGGCAAGACCTCGCACGCCGCAGTCGTGGCCCGCGGGATGGGCCGGACCTGCGTCTGCGGGGCCGAGTCGCTCGACGTCGACGCGAAGAAGAAGGAGGTACGGGTCCGCGACGGCGCAGACCCTCAAGCGAGGGTGACGTCATCTCCATCGACGGGACGACCGGCGAGGTGTTCGCCGGCGAGGTGCCCGTCTCCGACTCCCTCGTCGTCCGCCACTTCGAGGGCGAGAAGATCGACGACGACCTGGTGTCGGCGGTCGGCCGGATCATGGCCCACGCCGACGGCGCCCGCCGGCTCCGGGTCCGCGCCAACTGCGACACCCCCGACGACTCCTCGCGCGCCCGCCGCTTCGGTGCGCAGGGCATCGGGCTGTGCCGCACCGAGCACATGTTCCTCGGCGACCGTCGCGAGCTCGTCGAGAAGCTGATCGTCGCCGAGGACGAGGCCAGCCAGACCGAGGCCCTGGAGGGGCTGCTCCCGCTGCAGCGGCAGGACTTCATCGAGATCTTCGAGGCCATGGACGGCCTGCCCGGTGACGATCCGGCTGATCGACCCGCCGCTCCACGAGTTCCTGCCCGACCTCACCGACCTGTCGGTGGCGGTGGCGCTGGCCGAGGAGCGCGGCGACGACGGTGAGGAGGCCGAGCACGACCGGGTGCTGCTCCAGCACGTACGCCGGCTGCACGAGCAGAACCCGATGCTCGGTCTGCGCGGCGTCCGGCTCGGCATCCAGATCCCCGGGCTGTTCGTGATGCAGGCCCGGGCGATCCTCGAGGCCGCCGCCGACTACGCCGCGGAGGGCGGCCGGCCGCTCCCCGAGATCATGATCCCGCTGGTGGCCAGCGTGCGGGAGCTCGACGTCGTCAAGGCCGAGATCCTCGCCGTCGCCGAGGAGGTCCAGCAGGACCGCGGCGTCCGGGTCGACTTCAGCATCGGCACCATGATCGAGCTGCCGCGGGCGGCGTTCCTGGCCGACCGGATCGCGGGCTCGGCCGACTTCTTCTCCTTCGGCACCAACGACCTGACCCAGATGGCGTGGGGGTTCTCCCGCGACGACGTCGAGGCCGCCTTCTTCTCCCGCTACTTCGACCACGGCATCTTCGACGTCTCGCCGTTCGAGTCGCTGGACCAGCTCGGCGTCGGCGGCATGGTCGAGATGGGGACCGAGAAGGGCCGCACCACCAAGCCGGACCTCAAGGTGGGGGTCTGCGGGGAGCACGGCGGCGACCCGCGCTCGATCCACTTCTTCGACTCCGTCGGCCTCGACTACGTCTCGTGCTCCCCGTTCCGGGTGCCGGTGGCCCGGCTCGAGGCGGGCCGGTCGGTGCTGGCGACGAGGGGCAAGCACTAGGGCGCGGTGGCAAACCCTCTGGCCTGCCAACGCACCCTAGAACAGCGCCGAAGCGAGGTTCTGCCGGCCCTTGAGCACTCGCGGGTCGTCGTTGCCGACGGCCCCGAACAGCGCCAGCAGGTGCTCGCGCGCCGCGTCGCGGTCGGCTCCCGACGTACGGCGCACCAGGTCGACCAGCCGGTTGAACGCGTCGTCGACGTGGCCGCCGAGCAGGTCGAGGTCGGCGACGAGGGTCTGCGCGGCGACGTCGTCGGGAGCCGCCGCGGCCGCCTCGCGGGCCTGCTGCAGGTCGACGCCCCGGGTGCGCTGGAGCACCTTGGCCATGGCCAGCCCCGCGGCCGCCTCGCTGTCGGCGGGGTTGGCGTCGACCAGCTTCTGGTACTCGGCGACGGCGCCGTCGACGTCGTCGTTCTCGAGCGCCGCCTGGGCGGCGGCATAGCGCGGGTCGACGGCCGGCTGTTCCTCGTCGTCACCGGCCTCCGCCGGCTGCGGGCTGCGCGGCTGGTGCCGGCCGGTGACGCCCTGGGTGGTGAGCTGCTGCATCACCTGCGTCAGGGCGGCACGCAGCTCCTCGCGCGAGACCGCGTCCTGCAGCAGGGGCATCGGCCGCCCGTCGAGCACCGCCACGACCAGCGGGACCGACGGGATCTGCATCGCCTGGGCGATCTGGGGCGAGGCGTCGATGTCGACCAGCCCCGCGAGGAACCGGCCCTCGAACTCCCCGGAGAGCGCCTCGAGGTCGTCGGCCAGCCGGGCACTCTCCGGCGAGCGGCTGCGCGAGTAGAACGCCAGCAGCACCGGGGCGGTCATCGACGCCTCGATGGTCGTCTGGAAGTTCTGCTCGGTGACCGTCACGGCGTACGCCGAGGTGGCCCCGCCACCAGGGGCGGGTGCGCCGGGAGCGCCCGGGGCGGGCGTGGCGCCCTGGCCGAGGCCGGAGAGGTCGATGGCGCCGGGACGGCTGAACGGCTGCTGCGTCATGCCTTCATCCTAGGGACGAACCGGCGGCCGTCCGCCTGTCGGGGTGCCGTAGGGTTTCTCCCCGGACCCTGCCCCCACGCCGACACCGGAAGGACGCCCATGACGCTGCCCACGTTCCTGATCGCGGGCGCCCAGAAGTGCGGCACGACCTCCCTGGCGGGGGCGGTGCGGCAACATCCGGAGGTTCACCTCTCCCGGCGCAAGGAGATCCACTTCTTCGACCGCCACTTCGAACGAGGGCTCGACTGGTACGGCTCGCAGTTCACCCCCAAGCCGCACCACACGCAGGTCGGCGAGGCCACGCCCGCCTACATGTACGACGCCGCCGCCCGGGAGCGGCTGTCCGAGACCTTGCCTGACGCGCGGATCGTGATCATCCTGCGCAACCCCGTCGACCGCGCCTACTCGCACTACTGGCACAAGCGGCGGCTGGGCGACGAACCCCTGCCGACGTTCGAGGAGGCCATCGCCGCGGAACCGCAGCGACGCTCCCGCGACAACGTTCGCGCCCGGATCGGGTTCGCCTACGTCGACCGCGGTCACTACGTCGACCAGATCGAGCAGCTGGTCGACCGCCAGGGCCGCGACCGCGTCCACGTGATGCTGCTCGACGACCTCGTCCAGGATCGGGTGGCGACCATGCGGGCACTCCTCGAGTTCCTGGAGGTCGACCCCGGTCCCGCCGACTCGCTCGACGTGCGCAAGCGCAACCCCTACCGCGTCACCTCCGACTCGGGCACGACCGAGTCGGTGGAGTACACGCCCATGTCAGCGGAGACGCGGGCTGCCCTCACCGAGCTGTACGCCGAGTCCAACGCCCGGCTCGCCGAGTTCTTGGGGCGCGACCTCTCTGCCTGGCAGCGGGCCTGACGCCTGAAGGTTCAGAAGCGGGCCGGCTCGCGGTACTCGCCCCACTCGGCGCGCAGCGCATCGCAGATCTCGCCCAGCGTGGCCTCGGCGCGACAGGCGTCGAGCATGGCCTCGATCATGTTGCCCTCGGTCCGGCCGACCTCGACCATCCGCTGGACGGCGGCGTCGACGGCGGCCTGGTCGCGCCCGGCCTTCCGCTCGGCGAGGATCCGGACCTGCTCGACCTCGACCTCGTGGCTGACCCGCAGGATCTCGAGCTCGTGGGTGACGGAGGGCTCGTGGCAGTTGACGCCCACGATCCTCTTGTCGCCCTTCTCGAGCGCCACCTGGTACTGGAAGGCGGCCTCGGCGATCTCGGACATGAACCAGCCGTCCTCGATGCCGCGGAGCAACCCTCGGGTGACCGGGTTCTCGCCGTTGCGGGTGGCCTCGGCCAGCGCCTCGGTGTCGGCGTGGGTCAGCGTGCTGCCGCCCATGGCGAGGATCCGGTCGAAGATCGCGTTGGCCTCGGCCTCGATCTGGTCGGTCAGTGCCTCGACGTACCAGGACCCGCCGAGCGGGTCGGCGACGTTGACCACGCCGGTCTCCTCCATGATCACCTGCTGGGTGCGCAGCGCGATCTCGGCGGCCTGCTCGCTCGGAAGCGCCAAGGTCTCGTCGAGGGCGTTGGTGTGGAGGCTGTTGGTGCCGCCGAGCACGGCCGAGAGCGCCTCGATGCCGGTGCGGACGACGTTGTTGTAGGGCTGCTGCGCGGTGAGCGAGACCCCGGCGGTCTGGGTGTGGAACCGCAGCCACTGCGCCTTCTCGGTCTGCGCGCTGTAGACGTCGCGCAGCCAGCGCGCCCAGACCCGGCGGGCGGCCCGGAACTTGGCGATCTCCTCGAAGAAGTCGACGTGGGCGTCGAAGAAGAACGACAGGCCGGGGGCGAACCGGTCGACGTCGAGCCCGCGGGAGAGCCCCAGCTCGACGTACCCGAACCCGTCGGCCAGGGTGAACGCCAGCTCCTGCGCCGCGGTCGAGCCAGCCTCGCGGATGTGGTAGCCGGAGACCGACAGCGGCTTGTACGCCGGGATCTGCTCGGCGCAGTACTCCATCAGGTCACCGATCAGCCGCAGGTGGGGCTCGGGCTCGAACAGCCACTCCTTCTGGGCGATGTACTCCTTGAAGATGTCGGTCTGCAGCGTCCCGTTCAGGGTGGTGGTGTCGACGCCCGCCCGCTCGGCGGCGACCAGCATCATGCAGAAGACCGGGACCGCCGGGCCGCTGATGGTCATCGATGTCGTGACCGCACCGAGGTCGATGCCCTTGAACAGCACCTCCATGTCGGCGACGGAGTCGATCGCCACGCCGCAGTGACCCACCTCGCCCAGGCTCTGGGGGTCGTCGGAGTCGCGACCCATGAGCGTCGGCATGTCGAAGGCGACCGAGAGTCCACCCCCGCCACGCCCGAGGATCATGTGGTAGCGCTCGTTGGTCTGCTCGGCGTTCCCGAACCCGGCGAACTGCCGGATCGTCCACGTGCGGCCGCGGTAGCCGGTCGGGTAGAGACCGCGGGTGAACGGGAACTCGCCGGGCCACTCCGAGGTGTCGGTGCCGTAGGCCGGCTGCACCTCCACGCCCGACAGCGTCGTGAAGTCGGCCTCTCGGACGCGGGAGCTGTCGTAGCGGGCCTGCCAGCGCGCGCGGGCGCCGTCGTGCGGGGTGACCTCGTCGCTCATGGGCAAATAGTAGGACGTCCTACTAAATCCGGCAATCCGTCAGCGTACCCACCGGTAGACCTGCTCGTCGCGCACCTCGACCTCGGTCGGGGGCCGCGGGGCCGGGTGGGCCCGCAGGTGCTCCAGCACCCTGCTGCGGCCCCTGAGGTGCACCGTGCCGTCGGTCCAGTGGAGGGAGGGGTGCAGCAGCGGGCGCAGCTCGCCCCACTCCCCCGTGTCCATGGCGGCCCACGCCGCCGCGGTGGGCGGTGGCAGCTCGGGCAGCTCGTGGAGCATCTTGGGCACGCACATCCGCCAGGCGTCGGTGACCAGCTCGCCCATCTCCTGGTGGTCGAGCCGGTCCAGGCGGGCACACACCCACTGGTAGCGCAGGTCCGACGTCCCCGGCAGGAAGAACGTCTCGGGGTCGGAGGCGACCAGGCCGTCGCGCTCGGCCCTCGGGAAGCCGAAGCCGATGTCGCGCTCGTCGCGGGAGAACGCGACGTACACGATCTGCTTCACCTTGAGCTTCCACTGGCCGCGGACCTCGCGCTCGTAGGTGCGCGGCAGCGCCAGCCCCACGCGGCGTACGTCGTCGGCGCTGACCACTAGAAATCGCCGGCGGCGTGGCGGACCGGCGCGAGCAGCTCGGAGACCGCCCGCAACTGTCCGTCGTCGAGCGCCCCCAGGGCGAAGTCGTCGGCGACGAGGTCCCGGGTGGCGGCCTCGACCACGGCCCGGCCGGCGTCGGTGATCTCGGCCAGCACCGCGCGCCCGTCGTCGGGATGGGGGCGCCGGGTCACGAACCCGGACGCCGCGAGCCGCTGCACGATCGAGGTGACCGACGTCGGGTGGACCTGCAACCGCTCCCCCATCTTGCCGAGCGGGAGGGAGCCGCGGGAGGAGAAGACCAGCAGCACCAGCGCCTCGTAGCGCGGGAAGGTGAGGCCGTGGGGCTTGAGGAGCGCGTCGAGCCTGCCGATCACCAGCTGCTGGACGCGCATCAGCGAGGTGACGGCGTGCATCGCCGGGACGCCGTCCCAGCGTCGGCCCCACTGCCGGGCCGCCTCGTCGATCGGGTCGAAGGCCAGGGCCATGCCGCCGACCCTAGGGCACCTGGCTAGTTGACCATCCGGGGACCACGGAGGCCGGACCGCTGGACCACGCGCTGGATGGCCAGGTCGCGCTCGTCGGGGCGGCCGACGTAGCGGATGTCGCGCAGCCCCTGCTCCTGGGCGGCCGACTCGAAGACGAAGTGCCCGAAGCCGAGCAGGCGCCCGTGGAACGGCTTGTGGACCGTGATGTCCAGGATCCGGTGCAGCGGCATGGTGGCCAGCCGGGTGGACAGCACGCCGTGGATCCGGAACACCCGCATGTTGGTGATCACGAAGCGGTCGCGGTGCTCGCGGAGGTAACCCCAGCCGGCGTGGGCGAAGACGCCGATCGCGAGGACCAGCGGGAGCGTGGAGAGGTCGACCGGGACGACCGACGTCGCCGCCAGGAGCAGCACCGCGACCACGGACTCGAGCAACGGCACCACGTACGCCGTCCAGTGGTGGTGGACCACGTCGACGATGACCTCCCCCTCCTCCCGCAGGAGGTGCCGGCCGATGTCGGCGTCGACCGGACGACGCAACGGACTCAGAGCAACGCCCCGAAGAAGCGGATCACGGCCTGGAACAGGTCCTTGGCGAGGTCCCAGGTCTGGGTTCCGGCAGCCTTGGCGGCGCTCGCGAGTCCCCCGGGGTCGGTGAACATCCAGAAGCCGAGGAACACCAGTATCAGGGCAAGGAGTGCCTTCTTGGCGCTCATGGGGGGTCGCTCCGTCCTGCTCGGGGGCACCTGCGTGGGGGCACAGGCCGCCCACCATCATGTCCGGCACCAGCCGGTCTAGGCCACCCGGCACGCCGTCAGGCGGTCGGCAGGGTGAAGCTGACCCGCGTGCCCGGGGAGTGGTCCTCGTCCACCCAGATCCGGCCGCCGTGGCGGCTGACCGCCCGCTCGCAGATCGCCAGCCCGAGGCCGGTGCCGGTGTAGTCGACACCGTGGGCCCGCGCGAAGCTGTCGAACACCCGCTGCCGCATTGCCGGCGGGATGCCGATGCCGTTGTCGGACACCGACACCTCCAGCACGCCGTCGCGGTCGACCGCGGTGACCGCCACCTGCGGCCGGACGCCGGGGGCGACGTACTTGACCGCGTTGCCGACCAGGTTGTCGAGCAGCTGGCGCACCAGCGCGCGGTCGGCGTGCACCCGCATCCCGGGCTGGACCGAGATCCGCGGCCGGGTGTCACCCTCGCGCCGCAGCTCGGACACCTCCTCGGCGAGCGCGCTGAGGTCGACGTCAGCGATGTCGAGCGGACGGTCCCTCGCGACGGTGAAGGCGAGCAGGTCGTCGATGAAGTGGTGCATCTGGTCCGACGCACCCTGGACCCGACCCAGCATCGACCGCAGCGTCGCCACGTCGGGCTCCTCGTCGGCCTCGAGCTCCTCGCGCAGGCTCTCGGTCCAGCCGCGGACGACGGTCAGCGGGTTCTTCAGGTCGTGGGCCACGACGCCGGCGAAGGACACCAGCTGGTCGCGCTCCTCGTGCTCGCGGGTGACGTCGCGCAGCGTGTTGACCACCACGGGCCGCGGGTCGCCGTCGAGGCCGTGCACGGGGACCGAGGTCACCTCCAGGGTGCGCTCGTCCCCCGCCCCGGTGCGGACCCGGACGGTCTCCCGGATCACGCTCTCGCCGTTGCGGGCGCGCGTGTGCGGCATGTCGGGCACGGCCAGGACCTCGCCGGTCTCCGAGACCATGACCGGCTGGTCGGGACTCCCCGGGTCGGGGCGGAGGAACCCGCCCGCCCCGGTCATGCGGTGGACGGCGGGGTTGCGGATGGCGTAGATGTCGTCGGCGGTGATCACGCTGACGCCCTCGGCGAGGTGCTCGATCACGGCGGAGAACAGCGCCGCACGCGAGTCCGCCTCGCGCTCGGCGGTCAGCGCCCGCTCGACCGCGGCCCGCCGCTCGTCGGTGCCGAGGGAGATCGCGAGCGCGGCGAGCACCTGGGTGATCAGGAATCCCTGGGCGATGGCCGCGCGAGTCAACGGGTCCGCCTCGGCGAGGAACACTCCCTGGCCGGTCAGGGTGGCGACGACCGCCACCGACCCCAGCAGGAACGCGAACATCACGGCAGCGAGGGGCGGCAGCCGGAACGCCGCCCACACGGTGCAGAGCACGAGGGTGAACGCGAAGGGCGTGGGGTCCGGCGCGAACGCCGCGGAGGCCAGCAGGCCGGTGGCGAGCAGCATGCCGATCGTCTCGGCCACGCGCCACGCGGGCTGGACGGTGCGCTCACGCTCGAACCAGACGCGCCAGGAGGCCCGGGCGGTCCGCGGCAGGGCGAGCAGGCCCAGCGCGCCGAGGCCGAGGATCCAGCTGAAGTTGCGGACGGCGGTGAACCACACCTCGTGCACCTGCAGCGGCGGGACCAGGCCGAGCCCGGTGCCACGCAGCACCGCGACGAGTGCGGCGCTGGTGGCGCAGGCGGCGCCGAACGCCACCAGGTCGCGCAGCCGGCTGATCGTCCGCTCGCCGCCACCGCCCCAGACGTCGGGGGCGAGCTGCCGCATCGTCGTGACCCAGGTCGCGCCGGCGAGCACCGCGAGGAGCGCGGCGAGCACGATCTCGGGGGCGGTGCCGTCGTTGAGCAGCAGCGACGTCGCCGTTGCGGACACGAGGCCGACGACGTCCCAGGGCCAGGTCCGCCGGTTCCCGGACGCCAGCCACAGCACCGCGACGCCGTACAGCGGCCAGACCAGGCTGACGCCCAGCTGCTCGTCGTAGCTGAGCCGGCCGATGCTCCCGGCGAGGAGGCCGGCGCCCAGGAACGCCCCGAACCGCACCAGGGCAACGGTCCGCACCCGGAGGCCGGCGACCGGCACACCGGACAGCGCGCCGACACGGGTGGACATGCGGCCGATTATCGCGCGTGCGGGATCCTGCGAGGGCGCATCGGAGGAAAGTCCCACGGGGTGGCGCACGTCAGGTGGCGGCCTCGGGGTCAGGCTGCGGCCGGGCGGTGCCGCGCCAGCACCGCCCGGTAGTGCTCGACCAGCTCGGAGACCAGCTGCGGCCACGCGCGGTCCTGCACCTGCTGGTGCGCTGCCGAGGCCAGCCTCGCCCGCAACGGGGCGTCGCGGGCCACAGCGGCGACCGCGCGCCACAGCGCGAGCGGCTGGTCCGGGTCGAACAGCAGCCCCGTCCGGCCGTGGTCGACGAGGTCGAGCGGCCCGCCGGCCGCTGCCGCGACCACCGGTACGCCGCTGGCCTGGGCCTCCTGCACGGTCTGGCAGAAGGTCTCGTGGCGGCCCGGGTGGACGAACACGTCGAGCGTGGCGAACGCAGTCGCGAGGTGGGTACCGCCGAGGCGCCCGGTGAAGTGGGCACCGGGCAGGTGGCGGCCGAGCCACTCCCGCTCCGGCCCCTCGCCGACCACCACCAGCCGGATCCCGGGCAGCCCGGCCACGGCGGCCAGGCGGCGCACCTCCTTCTCGGCGGCCAGCCGGCCGACGTACCCGACGAGCAGGTCCCGCCCGCCCCGGGACAGCGCGGCGTGCCGTGCCGGGTCGCGGCGGTCCGGCCCGAAGAGGTCGAGCGAGACGCCGCGCCGCCACACGTGGAGGTCGGTCACGCCGAGCCGACTGAGCTGGTCGTGCGAGGCCGTCGAGGGGACCAGGGTCCGGTCGGCACGCCGGTGCAGCCGGCCGACCCACCGGTCGAGCAGCAGGTCGGCGCGGACGCCGTAGTGGCGGGCGAACCCGGCGACGTCGGTCTGGTAGACCGCGACGGTGGGGATCCCGAGCCGCCTCGCGGCACGCAGCCCGGCGGCGCCGACCACGAGCGGGGAGGCCAGGTGGACCACGTCGGGCGCGAACTCGGCGAGCGACCGCTCGACCGTGGCGTCCGGGAGGCCGACCGGGAAGGAGCGGTAGCCGGGCAGGCCGACCGACCGGACCCGGGCGACCGGGATGCCGAGGTGGTGCGAGGGCCCGTGCCCGGGGGCCACCACGAGCGTCTCGTGGCCGAGGGCCTGCAGCTCGCCCGCGACGTGGCGGACCGAGTTGGCGACCCCGTTGACCTGAGGCAGGAACGACTCCGTGACGAGGGCGACGCGCACGACCCCACCGTGGCGCCGCCCGGTGAACGGCCGGTGATCGCGCCGTTGGTGTCGGGCGACGGCTGGA
Organism: uncultured Actinomycetota bacterium; assembly: GCA_963740325.1. GTDB lineage: Bacteria > Actinomycetota > Actinomycetes > Propionibacteriales > Nocardioidaceae > Nocardioides. The sequence continues at coordinate 775,457 of CAVUDQ010000004.1, read as the reverse complement.
CGCCCGTCGCGTGACCCTTCAGTCGGAGAACGTGGCGAGCAGCTCGTCGGCAGCCGCGTAGGGGTCACGCTCGGCCGCGACGACGGCGGCGGCGAGTCCGTCGAGCTCGCTGCGCCCGTGGACGTCCCCCCAGCGCTCGCGCAGCGCGGTCACCGCGATCGCCTCGATCTCGTCGCGCGCACGCCGGGTACGGCGGGCCTCGAGCTCGCCCGACTCCGCCAGCCAGGTGTGGTGCCGGTCGATCTCGGCGACCACCTCGTCGAGACCCTCGCCGCGTGAGGCCACGGTCTTGACGATCGGTGGCTTCCACGAGCCTTCCGGGCGGTCCGCCAGCGCCAGCATCGACCGCAGCTCGCGGCGTACCTGGTCGGCGCCGTCGCGGTCGGCCTTGTTGATGACGTAGACGTCGCCGATCTCGAGGATGCCCGCCTTGGCCGCCTGGATGCCGTCACCCATGCCGGGCGCGAGCAGCACCAGAGTGGTGTCGGCGAGGCCGGCCACGTCGACCTCGCTCTGGCCGACGCCGACCGTCTCCACGAGGACCACGTCGCAGCCGGCGGCGTCGAGCACCCGCAGCGCCTGGGGGGTGGTCCACGAGAGGCCCCCGAGGTGGCCGCGCGAGGCCATGGACCGGATGTAGACCTCCGGGTCGAGCGCGTGGTCCTGCATCCGGACCCGGTCACCCAGCAGCGCGCCGCCGGAGAACGGCGACGACGGGTCGACCGCGAGGACGCCGACCCGCTTGCCGGCCTTGCGGAGCTCGCCGACCAGGGCGCTGGTGGACGTCGACTTCCCGACGCCCGGCGAGCCGGTCACTCCGACGACCTGGGCGGTCCCGGTGTAGGGCACCAGGCCCGCCATCACCTCGCGCAGCAGCGGCGAGGCGTCCTCGACGAGCGAGATCAGGCGGGCGACCGCGCGGGCGTCACCGTCGCGGGCACGCTCGACCAGCTCCGGCACGTTGCCGGAGGAACGGCGCCCCACCGCCTCAGGCCGGGACGCGGATGATGAGGGCGTCGCCCTGGCCACCGCCGCCGCAGAGCGCGGCGGCGCCGGTGCCACCACCGCGCCGCTTCAGCTCGAGCGCGAGGTGGAGCACGATCCGGGCACCCGACATCCCGACGGGGTGGCCGAGCGCGATCGCGCCGCCGTTGACGTTGACCTGGTCCTCGGAGGCGCCGAGCTGCCGGGCCGACTCGATGCCGACCGCGGCGAAGGCCTCGTTGAGCTCGAACAGGTCGATGTCGGAGACCGCGATGCCCTCCTTGCCGGCCGCCTTCTCGATGGCGCGAGCCGGCTGCAGCTGGAGGGTCGAGTCGGGCCCGGCCACCTGGCCGTGGGCGCCGATCTCGGCGAGCCAGGTGAGCCCGAGCTCCTCGGCCTTCGCCTTGCTCATCACGACGACGGCGCAGGCGCCGTCGGAGATCTGCGAGGCCGATCCGGCGGTGATGGTGCCGTCCTTGGCGACCGGACGCAGGCCCGCGAGGCCCTCGACCGTGGTGTCGCCGCGGACGCCCTCGTCCTCGGACACCACCACGTCGCCCTTGCGGCCGCTGATGGTCACCTGGACGACCTCGTCGTCGAACAGGCCGTTCTTCCAGGCCAGCGCGGCCCGCTGGTGCGACTGCGCGGCGAACGCGTCCTGCTCCTCGCGGGTCAGGTTGGCCCCGGCGGCGTTGCAGCTGTCGGTGAGGCTGATCATCGCCTGCTTCGTCGCCTGGTCGTAGAGCGCGTCGTGGGCCATCGAGTCGACCAGCGTGGTGTCGCCGTACTTGAAGCCCGAGCGCGACTTCGGCAGCAGGTGGGGGGCGAGGGTCATCGACTCCATGCCGCCCGCCACGACCACGTCGTGCTCGCCGGCGCGGATCATCTGGTCGGCCATGGCGATGGCGTTGATGCCCGAGAGGCAGACCTTGTTGATGGTGATCGAGGGCATCGTCATCGGCAGCCCGGCTGCGATCCCGGCGCCGCGGGCGGGGTTCTGGCCGGCGCCGGCAAGGATCACCTGACCCATGATCAGGTAGTCGACCTGGTCGGGCTGCACGCCCGCCTTGTCGAGGGCACCCTTGATGGCCACGCCGCCCAGCTCGGCGGCGGAGAGGTCCTTCAGCCCGCCCAACAGCCGGCCGATGGGCGTGCGCGCCCCGGCGACGATGACACTGGTGGGTCGGGCGGAGTCGGACATGGTGGTGCCTTTCGTCGCAGGCGGTGGCTTCTCCTTGTGACGATACCCACCGTCCCGGCCGCCCGGCAGGGCCCCTGCCGTGAGGAACTGCTCACACCCGCTCGCGCCCCGGGGTCCCGCCCGCCACCATGAGCCCATGAGCGCACCGCTGGACCTCCCCGGGCACCTGTTCACCGCCATCGACCACGTCGGGATCGCCGTCGCGGACCTCGACGAGGCGATCGCGTTCTACCGCGACACCTACGGCATGCGGGTGGTCCACGAGGAGACCAACGAGGAGCAGGGCGTGCGCGAGGCCATGGTCGGCGTCGGCGACACCGACGCCTGCCTGCAGCTGCTCGCCCCGCTCTCGCCGGACTCGACGATCGCGAAGTTCCTCGAGCGCTCGGGTCCCGGGCTGCAGCAGCTCGCGTTCCGGGTGACCGACGTCGAGGAGGTCGCCTCCGTGCTCCGCGCGCGCGGTCTGCGGCTGCTGTACGACGAGCCCCGCCGCGGCACCGCCGGGAGCCGGGTCAACTTCGTCCACCCCAAGGACGCGGGCGGGGTGCTGGTCGAGCTGGTGCAACCCGCCTGACGTCGAGTCGTGCCTCGTTCCGCCTCCTGGTCGAACGCGGCACGAATGAGCCCCGGCTGCGACACGACTCGACGGGGTGGGAGCCGTACGGGACGACAGGGGCCACCGGCCGTCCGGATGGTTTCCCGCCGGTAGTCGCATGGGGTCCGTCACACCCGGCTGCGCGGGGCGTTACCCGTCGGTATGTTCAGGCCACCATCCCCGTCGCCGAGGAGTGACCGTGCAGCAGATCCTGGACGCCATCGAGTCCAGCGAGGCCACCGCCGAGGACTTCGCCCACCTGTCCGTGCCCGAGGCCTACCGGGCCGCCTTCGTCAGGAAGGACGAGGTCGACCTGTTCGAGGGCCAGACCAGCAAGGAGAAGGACCCGCGCCGGTCGTTGCACGTCGAGGACGTCGCGCTGCCCGAGCTCGGCCCCGGTGAGGCGTTCGTGGCCGTGATGGCCTCCGCCATCAACTACAACACCGTGTGGACGTCGATCTTCGAGCCCGTGTCCACCTTCGGCTTCCTGGAGCGGTACGGCCGGCTCTCCGAGCTGACCAAGCGCCACGATCTGCCGTATCACGTGGTCGGCTCCGACCTCGCCGGCGTCGTGCTCCGCACCGGCCCCGGCGTCACCAAGTGGAAGCCCGGCGACCGGGTGGTCGCGCACTGCCTGTCCGTCGAGCTCGAGTCGCCCGACGGCCACAACGACACGATGCTCGACAACGAGCAGCGGATCTGGGGCTTCGAGACCAACTTCGGCGGCCTGGCCGACCTCGCGCTGGTCAAGGCCAACCAGCTGATGCCCAAGCCCGAGCACCTCACCTGGGAAGAGGCCGCCTCCCCCGGTCTGGTCAACTGCACGGCGTACCGCCAGCTCGTGAGCAAGAACGGCGGCGACATGAAGCAGGGTGACAACGTCCTGATCTGGGGCGCCTCGGGCGGCCTCGGCGGCTTCGCGACGCAGTACGCCCTCAACGGCGGCGCGACCCCGGTCTGCGTGGTGTCCAACGAGGAGAAGGCCGACATCTGCCGCTCGATGGGTGCCGACCTGATCATCAACCGGTCCGAGGAGGGCTACCGGTTCTGGAACGACGAGGGCACCGAGCAGGACCCGCGGGAGTGGAAGCGCTTCGGCAAGAAGATCCGGGAGCTCACCGGCGGCGAGGACATCGACATCGTCTTCGAGCACCCCGGCCGCGAGACCTTCGGCGCCAGCGTCTACGTCACCCGGAAGGGCGGCACCATCACCACGTGCGCGTCGACCAGTGGCTACATGCACGAGTACGACAACCGCTACCTGTGGATGAACCTCAAGCGGATCATCTCCTCCCACTTCGCCAACTACCGCGAGTCGTGGGAGGCCAACCGGCTGATCGCGAAGGGCAAGATCCACCCGACCCTGTCGCGCACCTACCCGCTCGACGAGGTCGGCCAGGCGGCACTCGACGTCCACCACAACACGCACCAGGGCAAGGTCGGAGTGCTCTGCCTGGCCCCCGAGGAGGGGCTCGGCGTCCGCGACGAGGAGATGCGCGCCACACATCTCGGGGCCATCAACCGGTTCCGCGGCGTCTGACGACAAATCCCGCGACCGACCAGCGGGCCGGGGTGGGATCGGGGCCCGCCATCGGCAACACTGTGGGTGAGCAATTCCCAGCACCCCGGAAGAGGTAGCGCGCCCATGAGTGACAGCGGTCTGTCCATCTTCGACGACGACGAGCCGGACACGGGATCCGACGCCGACGAGCGAGCGGACAGTGCCGACGGCGAGGCCACCCAGGTGATGCCGGCCGTGGACCCGAAGTCCGCTCCCCGGGCGAAGCCACAGAAGGCCGCGGCCCCCGGGCCCACCGACGACGAGAAGCCGGTCGAGCGCACCCAGCAGGTGCCGGTCGTGCCGGCCCGACCGGCGCCCGCACCGCAGCCCCCAGCGACCCCCGCGCGGCCCGCTGCGTCCGGGCAGGCCGCACCCGCGGCCGCCTCGGTCAGCTTCCCGGTCGTGCGCCGGGGCGGCTACGACAAGGCGGCGGTCGACACCCGGGTCCGGCAGCTCTCCAGCGAGAAGGCCGGCCTGTCCTCGAGCCTGACCGAGTCCGAGAAGCGGGTGCTCGAGCTGGAGAAGCAGCTCGAGGACACCCGCACCCAGCTGCAGGAGAACCTCAACCCGTCGTACGCCGGCCTCGGCGGCCGCGCCTCGGCCATGCTCCGTCTCGCCGAGGAGGAGGCGGCCGACGTCCGCGCCGCCGCCGAGCGCGACGCCTCGGAGATCCGTGAGCAGGCCGCCCGCGACGCCGACGCCGCCCGCGCCGACGCCGCCCGCGAGGCCGAGGACGTCCGGCTGGTGCAGCTGAAGGAGATCGACGACGCCCGGGCCCGTCTGGTCGACGAGGCGGAGCGCGAGCGCGAGTTCGCCCGCGCCGAGGCGGCCGACACCCTGGCGTCCGCGCAGCGTGAGGCCGACCAGCTGCGGCTCGCCGCCCAGCAGGAGACCAACGACCTCCGCACCGGCGCCAAGCGGGAGGCCGAGGCGGCTCGCGCCGCCGCCGACCGCGAGGTGCAGGAGGCCCGCCGGGCCCTCGCGGTGGAGAAGGAGCGGCTCGCCAAGGAGGCCGCCGACCACCACGACAACGCCACGGCCGAGACCCACCGGCTGGTCGCCGAGGCCGAGGAGCGCGCCGCGGCCGCCGAGCAGCGCACCCGCGAGACGATCAAGCAGGCCAGCGAGTACCGCCAGCAGGCCCAGACCGAGGCCGAGGCCTCCCTGGTCCGGGCCCGGCGCGAGGCCGAGCAGATCGTCGCCTCCGCCCGCAGCCAGGCCGACTCGATCACCGCCCACGGCACGGCCGATGCCGACCGCGAGCTGGCGGTCGTGAGGGCCGAGGTGGAGCGCATGGAGAAGCGGCGCGACGCCATCGCCGCCCAGCTGAGCTCGCTGCGCGACGTGGTCGCCGGGTTCGGCGACGACGAGGCCAAGTAGCCCCGGGATGGGGCTGTTCGACCGGTTCCGGGGCCCGGCCGGCCAGGACCGACCCGGGGCCGGTCGCCCCGAGCAGGCAGCCGACACCGACGCGGACACCGGACCGGGCGAGCAGGGCGAGTCGCCCGCCGCCCGGACCGGGGTGGCGGCCGAGCCCGCGGAGCCGCCCGCGGCCCGCCCCGAGCAGCGCCGCTCCCACAACCTGGTCCGGCACTCGCCGTTCTCCGTCGGGTTCTTCGGCGCCCTCGGCGCGGTCACCGCGATCTTCCTGGCCCAGCAGCTGCAGTCGATCTCGGGGATCCTGATCCTGCTGGTGATGGCGCTTTTCCTCGCGATCGGGCTCAACCCGCTGGTCGAGTGGTTCATGGGCCGCGGCGCGCGGCGCGGCGTTGCGGTGCTGGTGGTGCTGGCGATGGTGCTGACGGTCTTCGTGCTCTTCGTCGTCGCCATCGCCCCGGTCATCAGCGACCAGATCGCCCTGATCACGGAGAACGCACCCCGCTGGCTGCGGGAGCTGCGCAGCGACAACCTGGTCCAGCGGCTCGACGACCGCTTCGGCGTGATCGGCAAGGCCGAGGCGTACGTCAGCAGCGGCGACTTCGGCCAGCAGGCCTTCGGCGGGGCGCTGGGCGTCGGGCTCGCCGTCGTGTCGGCGCTGGCCAACACCCTGATCGTGCTGGTGCTGATGATCTACTTCCTGGCCTCGCTGCCGGGCATCAAGCACGCCCTCTACCGGCTGGCGCCCTCGTCGCGCCGCCCGCGGGTGAGCGACCTGGGAGACCGGATCATCCGCTCCACCGGTGCCTACGTCGCGGGCGCCTTCCTGGTGGCGGTGTGCGCCGGGATCAGCACCCTGATCTTCACCTTCATCGTCGGGCTGGGCGACTACGCCTTCGCGCTGGCCTTCGTGGTCGGGCTGCTGAGCCTGATCCCCGTCGTCGGCGCGTTCATCTCCGGCGCGCTGATCACCGCCCTCGCCCTCACCGTCTCCCCCACCGTCGCGCTGATCACCCTGATCTACTACATCGCCTACCAGCAGCTCGAGGCCTACCTGATCTACCCGCGGATCATGGCGCGCTCGGTCGAGGTCCCCGGGGCGGTGACGGTCATCGCCGCGCTGGTGGGCGGCGGGCTGCTGGGCATCATCGGGGCCGTGCTGGCCGTCCCCGTTGCCGCGGCGCTGCTGCTGCTGCACCGCGAGGTGTTCCTCAAGCGCCAGGACGCCCGCTGACGATCAGCCCATCGAGCCGATGAACGCGTCGACAATCGCGCCCTTTCCGCCCGTCGGCCCGATCACCACGGCCGGGATGCCGCCGGTGGCCCAGGGCCGCACGAGCCGCGGGGCGAGCTCGACGAGCCGATCGCCGCGCTGCACATGGGGGCACCCGTGGAAGCCCGTGCGGACGACGTACGGAGTCCCGTCGACCTGGACCACCACCCACTCGAAGTCGGGGCCGCCGAGGTCGCAGGCGCGACCGACGGCGAGTCGTCGGGCATCCTCGAACGCGGTCACGAAGCGTTCGGCCCGCTGGCGCGAGAAGGTCGCCGCGTAGACCAGCCGCCCGTCACCGCTGGAGCCGCGGTAGGCGCACACGGTCGGCACCGGGCTCTCCAGCCGCGGTTGCGCCCTCAGCGGGTCGTCGAGGCCCTCGAGGCCGGCGAAGCAGGTCTCCCCGCCGGTGGCCGAGCCCAGGATCCGCTGCCGGAGGGCGTCCGTCGGTGGCCACGGTGAGGCGGCCAGCACCAAGGTCGCGCCCCCGGCCACGGCTCCCAGCCACGTCGACCATCGTCGTGTCCCATGGCGGTCGGACGTCGCAGGGCCGGAGCGGGTTCCCGCGGCTCAACGCTGCCGGGGTTCCCCCAGCTTCACCAGCACCACGCCACCCAGGATCAGGACACCGCCGGCGAACTGCACCGCGCGCGGCACCTCCCCGAGCACCAGCCACGCAAACGCCAGCGCGAACAGCACCTCGTTGAGCGCGACGAACGACGAGAGCCGAGAGCCCAGCCGCCGGCCGGCGGCGATGCCGGTCGTGTAGGCGAGCGCGGCCGTGACCACGCCCAGCGCGAGCGCGGCCCCCCACCAGGGCACGGCCGTGCCGGCGTACGTCGCCGGGGCCGTCGACCAGGACATGTCCAGCAGTCCGACCGCACCCAGCGCGAGGAGCGACGCCGCGCCCACGACCATCCCGGCGGAGGCGAGCACGAGGGGCGGGAGCCCGTTGCCCTCCTGGGCGGACAGCACGAAGTAGGTGGCCACCCCCAGCATCGCCAGCATCGCCCACAGCACCCCGATCGGGTCGAGGCCGGCACCCGTCACCACGTCGAGCACCAGCACCAGCCCGCCGCCGGCGACCACGCACCCGGCGCCGACCAGCAGGGTCGGCCGTTGCCCGTGGCGCAGCCACAGCCAGCCGATGACGACCACGGGCGCGGTGTACTCGAGCAGGAGCGCGATGCCGACCTGGAGGTGCTGCACGGCGCTGAAGTAGGCGAACTGGGTGCCCGCGACCGCGACCAGGCCGTAGACCACCAGCAGCCGCGCGTTGCGACGCAGCAGGTGCCAGCGGCCGCGCAGCGCCAGCAGCCCGGGCGGGAGCAGCACGAGGGCCGCCACGACGATCCGGGCGGTGACGGCCGCCGCCGGGGTCCAGCCTGCGTCGAGCAGCCCCTTCGCGAGGGTGCCGGACAGGCCGAAGGACATCGCGGACAGCACTGCGAAGCCGAGCCCCGAGGCGAACCGCGACGGCGGGGCCTGCACCACCGGCGCGTCATGGGTCATCGTCGTCATGACACATGACGCTACGCGGCCGGCATGTAAGGTGTCAACATGGTTTTCGCCTATGACAGCGAGATGGCCCTGCAGTCCGCCGTCGAACTCGTCAACAGCGCCGAGGAACCCGACACGCTCACCACTGTCGCCGAGCTCGACGCGTTCCTGTCCCGGTGGAGCTACAGCGGACGGCGGGAGCGGACGCGCGCCGAGCTGGACGCCGTACGGGCGGTGCGGCCGCGGCTGCGGGAGCTGCTCGTCGCCGAACGCGACGCCGCCGCCGCCCTGGTCAACGGGATGCTCGAGGAGGTGTCGCTGCGACCGCAGCTGGTGCGCCACGACGACTACGACTGGCACCTCCACGCCGTCGACTACGAGGACCCGCTGGCCGAGCGGATGCTGGTCGAGACGGTGATGGCGATGATCGACGTGATCCGCGTCGACGAGCTGTCGCGGCTGTCGGTGTGCGCCGACGACAGCTGCGAGGGCGTCGTCCTCGACCTCTCGCGCAACCGGTCGCGCCGCTACTGCTCCACCGCCTGCGGCAACCGCAACGCCGTCGCCGCCTACCGCGCCCGGCAGGCCAGGTGAGCGGTCAGCCCAGGAACCGCCGCAGGACCTCGACGAACACCTCGGGCTTCTCGGAGTGGACCCAGTGGCCGGCGCCCTTGATCGTCACCCTCCGGTTGGCCGGGAACCACCGGTCCATCGCCCCCGCGTAGTCGTCCTGCACGTAGCGGGACTCGGAGCCCGCCACCCACAGCACCGGGCCGGGGTACGGCGTCGCGTCGGCCAGCCGGTCCTCCGGCCACTCCCCCAGCGACGAGAGGTCGCGGCGGATCACGTCGAGGTTGAGCTGCCAGGACCACTGCCCCTGGTCCTGGCGCAGGTTCTGCAGCAGGAACGACCGGACGGAGTCGTTGGGCACCGCGTCGCGCAGCTGCTCGTCGGCCTCGGCACGTCGGCCGAGCGACGTGAGGTCGACCGACTGCATGGCATCGATGTAGGCGCGGAACTCGTCGGAGTGGCGATAGGTCACCGGGGAGACGTCGACGACCACCAGCCGCTCCACGAGCTCCGGATGGCGCAGCGCGACCAGCATCGCGATCTTGCCGCCCATCGAGTGGCCCACCAGCGCCACCGGGTCGTCGGCCGAGAGCAGCCCGGCGACCCGGTCGGCGGCACCGGAGTAGTCGAACCGCTCGGTCCACGCCGACCGGCCGTGGTCGGGCATGTCCACCAGCAGCGTCCTGTGGTCGCCGCTGAGCTGCTTGGCGATGTGGGTCCAGTTGCGGCCCTGTCCGAACAGCCCGTGGCAGAAGACGACGAGCCCACCCTCCTCGCCGTACGACGTGGTGTGCAGGTCGCTCGCGGGTTCGGTCACGCGGCGAGGCTAGCGGCTCACCCGACCGCGCTGACCTTGCCGTCCGCGGTCGTGTGGACCAACCCGTCGCTGGTGGCCAGGGCGAGCGCACGCTGGAAGCGTCCGCCCTCCCAGAAGTCGGCCCCGACCAGGACCCCGAGGTCCTCGGTGGACATCGGACCGCGGGTCTCGAGGGCCCGCACGATCTGCCCCATCTCGTGGAACACCTGGCGATCGCGCGGTCCTTCGGTCGTCGCCTTGGGCGGTGGCATCGGCATTGGTGACTCCTCTCCTGCGTCGTCGGTCAGCGGGCCGGCTGCGGCTGGCGCTCGTCGTGCCCGGGCCCGGCCGGGCCGGTGGACTCGTCCTCCGCGGTGAGCGGCCTGGCGATGCTCTCCAGCGACCGGCCCTCGGCCTTGACCCCGAGGAAGGCCGCCACGATGCCGCCGATGACCATGAGTGCCGCGCCGATGTAGTAGCCGAGCGCGATGGCCTCGATCCCCTGGCCGCCGTCGACGGCCAGCTGGATCAGCTTGCCGAACAGCAGCGGGCCGGCGATGCCGCCGGCCGCGGTGCCGACCGCGTAGAAGAACGCGATGCACAGGGCCCGGGTCTCCATCGGGAACACCTCACTGGCCGTCAGGTACGCCGCGCTGGCGCCGGCCGAGGCGAAGAAGAAGATGATGCAGCCCATCAGCGTCAGCGTCACGGCGGTGTAGGACTGGAGCGTCAGGCCCGTGACAGCGAGCAGGACACCGGAGATCACGTAGGTTCCGGTCAGCATCTTCACGCGGCCGATGGTGTCGAACAGCGGACCGAGGACCAACGCCCCGACGAAGTTGCTCACCGCGAAGACCGCGATGTAGTAGCCGACCTGGGTGACGCCCATGAACTCGCCCAGGGTGTCGCCGTAGGTGAAGAAGAAGGCGTTGTAGAGGAAGGCCTGGCCGATGAACAGCGCCAGGCAGAGCGTGGTCCGCTTGGGGTACATCGTGAAGACCGTGCGGGCGATCAGGCCGATCCCGATGGTCTTGCGCTGCCGGATGGTGATCGACTCCGACACCGACTGCAGCTCGGTGCCCGACTCGCCGGACACCCGCGACTCGATGTCGCGCACGATCTGCTCGCCCTCGTCCTCGCGGCCGTGGATGAACAGCCAACGCGGGCTCTCCGGGACGTTGCGGCGCACGATCAGGATGCCGACGGCGAGGATCGCGCCCAGCCCGAAGGCCAGCCGCCAGCCCCACTCCTGGTTGACCAGGGTCGGGTCGAGGAGCGGGATGGTGAGCAGCGCACCACCCGCGGCGCCGACCCAGAACGAGCCGTTGATGGTGACGTCGACACGGCCGCGGTACTTCTTGGGGATCAGCTCGTCGATCGCGGAGTTGATGGCGGCGTACTCACCGCCGATGCCGGCACCGGTGAGGAACCGGCACGCGAAGTACCACGTCGGGTTCATCGAGAGGGCGGTCAGCACGGTGGCGACCGTGTAGACCGCGAGCGTGACGAGGAACAGCTTCTTCCGGCCGAAGCGGTCGGTCAGCTGGCCGAAGAACAGGGCGCCGATACAGGCGCCGGCGACGTAGATGGCGCCGGCGAAGCCGACGTCGAAGCTGTCGAGGCCGAGGCCCGTCTTGGGGTCGGCGAGGGCGTCGGACATCGAGCCGACGATCGTCACCTCGAGCCCGTCCAGGATCCACACCGTGCCGAGGCCGATTACGATGAGCCAGTGGAAGCGGCTCCAGGGGAGCCGGTCCATGCGGGCCGGGATGTCCGTCGTGATGCGGCCGGTTTCCACACCTGAGGCCACGAGATCCTCCTCTTCGCCCCGGGGCTGGCAACGGATTTCGCTGGCCGGAGCCGGGCAACCCTTTGACGCTAGAACCGACGTCGGGTCACGCGGACCACCCCTGTGGGTGAACGGTGATCAGCGCGGCCCACGGCTCAGGAGGCGCGCCAGCGGCGGGTGCCGTCGGGCGTCAGCGCGACGTCGCGCCGCAGCACCGGGAGCCCCCGAGGATCTTCGTCATCGGGAGATGGTGCCCACGGCGGACGGCTCAGAAGTCGAACCCGTCGAACATGTCGCCGATGCCGCCGCCGATGTCGCCGAGCCCCTCACCGATCCCCTCGGCCAGCCCGCCGAGCGCATCGAACCCGCCGCTGAAGAGCATGCCCATGAACATCCACTCCATCGGCCCGAAGCCCCCGAAGTAGCCCGCAGCGTAGGGCTGGTAGGCACGACCGCCCTGCCAGTAGGGCACTCGGCGGGACCCGACCATGACCTGGCGGACGTCGGGCTCCGCACCCGCGCGCACCCGCTCGGCGTCGAGGGCACAGGCCGGGACGTCGCGCTGGGCACCCCCGGGAGGGGTCCACGGCACGTCGGCGACCGAGAGGCCGTGGCGCGGGTCGAAGAAGCAGGGCGGCCGTCGCGAGGGCAGCGGCTCGCCGGCCACCCGGGCCTGGACGCAGGCGATGGCGTAGCGCCCGTCCTCGAGGATCTCGGTGACGTGCTTGACGTGCTCGGGCTCGGTGATCCGGTCGCCCGCCGTCTTGGCGGCCTCGTAGGAGTCGAGCGCGCGCTGGTAGTCGGCGTTCATGCCGGCGTCGAGCTCGTGGCCGGCGAGCTCGAGGTCGAGCGCCTGCAGCTCCTCGCCGAGTGCCGTGATGTCCTCGAACACCAGCTTGCGCACCGGCTCGAGCTCGGTCTCCTTGCGCTGGAGCTCCTTCGCCTTGCGGGTGCGACCGGTGACGGAGACGACGGCGGCGATCACCCCGAGGACGACCAGCAGTCCGAGGAGCATGTCCATGACCCGAGAATACGTGGCGGCCCCACGCCGTAGTAGGCCTCAGGCCGACCAGAGCACGGACCGGGCGACCTCCTCGGCCCAGGTGCCGACGCCACGCAGGTCCGGGCGGCGTTCGAGCAGGTCGGCGAGCGCCAGGGTGCGGCGGCTCTGGAGCGCGAGGTCGCGCCCCTCGCGCCGGACTGGCCCGGGCATCAGTACGTCGGTCATGCCGGGATCGTGCCCGGCGCCGGTGACGCCGGTGTTGCGCACGTGTGTGCGGCGTGCGAAATCACGCTCATCTCGATGGCGGTCACACATGACGACGGACCGGCTGGGCCCTCCCCCGATAGGTCCAGCCGGTCCGTGCATTGCGACCAGCCTTGCCCACACCACGCCTGCCCGGCATCCGTAGACCTACGTATTTGCCGTGCCACTGCCGTAGATTTCCGGTTGTGCTGAAACCGTGTCTCGGGCGGGAGGAGGTCCAGCGCCATCTCGCCTCCGCGCTCACCCGCTCCCGGTGGGTGACCGTCGTCGGCCCTCCCGGGTGCGGCAAGACCCTGCTCGTCGGGCACGCCGTCGACGCCGAGCCGGCGGTCTGGGTCGAGGCGCACGGGATGAGGACCCTCGAGGAGCTGCTGACGGCGTCCCTCGACGCGCTGCACACCGAGACCGCTCCCGGCGACGTGTCCGACATGTCCCTCGCCCGCGAGCTCGACGGCTCGGCCGCCGTGCTGGTGCTCGACGGCGTCGACCTCGACACCCCCGGGGTGGGGCCCAGCCTGCAGCGGCTCCTCGAGAGCACGTCGCGGGCACGGCTGGTCGCCACGTCGGTGACCACCGCCGGGCAGCCCGACGAGCGCGTGGTCCGCGTGGCGCCGCTGCCGCTGCCACGGCCGGTCGGCCCCCCGGCCGGGCCGCTGGTCGACCTGTTCCTGGCCCGGCTCGAGGCTGCCGGCGGGCCGCCGGTCGACCTCTCCGAGCACGGCCGCGAGGTCCGGCGGCTGCTGCACGCCACCGGCGGGCTCCCGCTGCTCGTCGAGCAGGCCGCCGTGCAGGCGGCGCTCGTCGGACTGTCCAACGCCACGCCCAGCAGCTCGCTGGCCCAGGCGGTGCGGGCGTCGTACGACCTGCTCGACGCCCACCAGCGCCAGTGCTTCCGCAGCCTCGCGACCCTTCCCTTCCCGGTGAGCGTCGACGTCGTGGCCGCACTGCTCGGCACGACCCGCGACCGCGCCGGCGAGCTGGTGACCGCCCTGGCCCGCCGCAGCCTGGTCGAGTTCCGGTCCGACGGCCGGATCGACCTGCTGTCCCCCGTGCGCGACGCGGCGCTCGAGCTGGCCGACGGCGACGACCACGCAGGGGCGCTGAAGGGGCTGCTGTGGTGGGCCGACACGGTGGCTCCCGACCACGACAACTACGGAGCCGCCGACGAGCCCTGGCTCACCGACCTGCCGGCGATGCGCCACGCGGTCCTCACCGCCTGCGCCTCGCCCGGCACCCGCGACCTCGGCTACGAGCTGGCCAACCGGATCTTCTCCTCGCTCTACACCTCGATGCGCACCCGTGACGCCGTCGAGATCCTCGAGTCGGTCGTCACCAGCGGCGACGGACCGGCCGCCATCGGCGCGCAGGTGGCGCGGCGCGCCGGCATCGCCGCCTCGGAGTCGCGCGGCACCTACGAGGGACTGTGGCTGCTCGACCGTGCCGACCAGCACGCCCAGGCCGCGGACCGGCCCGACGAGCAGCTGGCCAAGAACGCCTCGATCCGCGCCGAGATGCACCTCGACGCGGGCGACCTCCGGCAGGCCGAGCGGGAGGCGCTCCGCGCGGTGGAGCTGGACCCCGGTGGGTCGATCATCCGGCAGGCGACCCGGACCCTCGCCGAGGTCTACGTCTCCACCGGCCGGCTCGACGAGGGAGGGAGGACCGCCCGCGAGGCGGTCCCCGCCTCGGACACCAACGACGAGCGGTGGATCACCCTCGCCGCACGCAGCCTGCTGGCGCGAGTCGCGCTCGAGCAGGGCCGTCCGGCCGAGGCGCGGGCGGCCGCGCAGGCCGTGGTGCTGGAGGCCCGGACCCTCGCCGAGGACCGGATCTGCCTGCTCGCCGAGACGCTGCTGCGCGACCTCGACCCGGGGTGGCAGCAGTCCGACGTCCACCGGGAGTCGCTCCCGTGGGCGGTGCGACTGCCGGTGCTGGCCCAGGACGCCCGCGACCTGCTCAGCGCAGGCGACGTCCGGCACGCGGCGGGACTGGCAGCCGACATCGTCGCGCTCGCCGACAGCGCCGGCCTCGGCCGCGACGCCGTCGCGGCACGGCTGCTGCTCGGGCGTGCGCTGCTCGCCGCAGGCGACTCCGAGCAGGCGGCGAGCACGTTCCTGGGAGCGCTCCACGACGCGGACCAGATGCCGATGCCGCTGCGGGCCGCCGACGCCCTCGACGGCCTGGCCTCGGTGGCGCAGGCGGGTGGGCGTCGCGAGGCCCGGCTGCTGTCGGCGGCCGCGACCGCCATCCGGCAGCCGCGCCGCGCAGTGGCCTGGGGGTACGCCGCCCGCTACCCGGTCGACGCGGCGCGCTCGGTCCCGGACGGCTGGGTGCGCGGCGGCGACCTCACCCCGGCGGGTCACGACGCCGTGGAGGCGGTGTTCTCCAGCTCCGCCGACACGCCCTCACGCTTCGACGTGCTGACCTCGGCGGAGCGCCAGGTGGCCGACCGCGTGGCCGACGGCCTCACCAGCCGGCAGATCGCCGAGGAGCTCTTCATCTCGCCGCGCACCGTCGACGCGCACCTCGCCCACATCTACCGCAAGCTCGACATCAGCACCCGCGCGCGGCTGGCCGCGATGGTGGTCGACGAGCGCTGAGCCACCCGCGAAGTCGCAGTCCTGCACCCGCGAGGTCGCAGCTCTGCACGCCGGGATGTGCAGGAGCGCTCCTTCGGAGGTGCGGGAGTGCGACCTCGCGGGTCTGCGGGCTAGGAGGAGTAGTCGCGGAAGCCGCGGCCGGTCTTGCGGCCGAGGTAGCCGGCGGTGACCAGGTGCTCGAGCAGCGGCGCGGGGTGGAAGCCGGGCTCACGGAACTCCAGGTAGAGCTCGCGCTGGATCGCCAGCGAGACGTCGTTGCCGACGACGTCGAGCAGCTCGAAGGGACCCATCGGCAGCGCACACCCCTGCTTCATGGCGGTGTCGATGTCGTCGGCCGTCGCGTAGTGCGCCTCGAGCATCTTCACGGCGTCGTTGAGGTAGGGGAACAGCAGCGCGTTGACGATGAAGCCGGCCCGGTCACCGCACGCCACCGCGACCTTGCCCACCTCGGCGCACAACGCCCGTGTCGTCTCCGCGACCTCGTCGGCCGTCGCGACGGTCGAGACCACCTCGACCAGCTTCATGACGGCGGCCGGGTTGAAGAAGTGCATGCCCACGACGTCCTGGGGGCGGGAGGTCGCCCGCGCCAGTGCGATGATCGGCAGGCTCGAGGTGGTGGTGGCCAGGATGGCGCCGGGCCGGCAGATCTCGTCGAGGTTCTCGAACAGCGCGGTCTTGACGGCGAGGTCCTCGGCGATCGCCTCCACCACCAGGTCGACGTCGGCGAGGTCGTCGAGCGAGGTGGAGCCGGAGAGCCGGCCCAGCGCGGCGGCCTTGTCGTCCTCGGTCGCCCGCCCACGCTGCACCTGCTTGTCGAGGCTGCGGGTGATGCCGGCGACCACGCCGTCGACCTTCGCGGGGCTGCGGCCGACGAAGCGGACGTCGTACCCGCCCTTGGCGAAGACCTCGGCGATCCCGGTGGCCATGGTCCCGGTGCCGACGACGCCGACCCGGCGGATCTCGTGGCGCAGCTGCGGCGCGTCGGCCTCCGAAGGGGTGTGGCTGTCGGGGACCACGACCGGGCTGTCGGGCGCCTCGTAGGTGTAGAAGCCCCGGCCGGACTTGCGGCCGAGCAGCCCGGCGGTGACGTACTGCTTGAGGATCGGCGCCGGCGCGTGCAGCCGGTCGCGCCCCTGCTTGTACATCGTGTCGAGGATCTCGTACGCCGTGTCGAGCCCGATCAGGTCGAGCAGTGCCAGCGGTCCCATGGGGTACCCGCACCCGAACCGCATCGCGGCGTCGATGTCCTCGCGGGAGGCGTAGCGGTGCTCGTACATCGACGCGGCGTGGTTGAGGTAGCCGAAGAGCAGGGTGTTGGCGATGAAGCCCGCCTTGTCGCCGCAGACGACAGGGTTCTTGCCGAGGGTGCCGAGCAGGTCCGTGACGTCGGCGAGCACGGCCGGCTCGGTGACGACGGTCCGGATGATCTCGACCAGGTTCTGCACCGGGGCGGGATTGAAGAAGTGGACGCCGATGACCCGGCCGGGGCGGGAGTTGGCGGTCGAGATCTCAGTGACGCTGAGCGAGGAGGTGTTGGTGGCCAGCACCGTCTCCGGCCCGACCACCTCGTCCAGCGCAGCGAAGATCGACTTCTTGACGGCCAGCGACTCCACGACGGCCTCGACGACCAGGTCGGCCTCGGCGAGGTCCTTCAGCTCGGTGGTGAGGCTGATCCGGCCGAGCAGCTCGGCCTGCTCCGCCTCGGACATCTTGCCGCGCTTCACGGCCCGGCCGGTGGAGTGCTCGAGGTGCTGGCGGCCCCGCTCGACACCCTCGTCGTTCTGCTCGACGCCCACGACCGAGAAGCCGCGGCGGGCGAACACCTCCGCGATGCCGGCACCCATGGTGCCGAGGCCGATGACGCCGATGCTGCTGAACTCACGTGCCATGGCGGGCATCCTGCCACGGGCCGTCGTACCCCCGGGTGTGGGTCCGCTCACGTTCGCCGGGACGGTAGATTCGCCCCTCGTGAGACTCGTCGTGGCCCGCTGCCAGGTCGACTACGCCGGCCGGCTGACCGCCCACCTCCCGATGGCGACCAGGGTGCTGATGGTGAAGGCCGACGGCTCGGTCCTCGTGCACTCCGACGGCGGCTCCTACAAGCCGCTCAACTGGATGTCCCCACCCTGCACCGTCCGCGAGGCCATGACCGACGACGGCGTGGTCGAGTGGACCGTCACCGGCGTCAAGTCCGACGACACCCTGCGCATCCTCCTCGAGGAGGTGCACCACGACTCCAGGCACGACCTCGGCCTCGACCCGGGCCTGCAGAAGGACGGCGTCGAAAAGCACCTCCAGGAGCTGCTCGCCGAGCACCCGGCCACCCTCGCCGACGGCCTCACCCTCGTACGCCGGGAGTACCCCACGGCGATCGGCCCCGTCGACCTGATGTGCCGCGACGCGGCAGGCCTGAGCGTGGCCGTCGAGATCAAGCGGCGCGGCGAGATCGACGGCGTCGAGCAGCTCACCCGCTACCTCGAGCTGCTCAACCGGGACCCGCTGCTCGCGCCGGTGCGCGGAATCTTCGCCGCCCAGGAGATCAAGCCGCAGGCGCGGGTGCTCGCCACCGACCGCGGCATCGCCTGCGCGGTCGTCGACTACGACGCGCTTCGCGGCCTCGACGACCCCACGACCCGGTTGTTCTGAGGTCGAGCCGTTGTCGTGGCACCGGATGGCCGTGGTCGGCCCGGTCCCGGAGAGCTACCTGTGAGCCGGATCTTCCACGTCGCCACGGTCGCCGACTGGGAGGCCGCCCGGGCGTCGGGCCGCTACACCACGTCGACGTACGGCGTGACGCTGGACGAGGAGGGGTTCCTGCACGCCAGTCGTGCCGACCAGTGGGAGGACGTGCTGGCCCGCTACTACGCCGGCGTCACCGAGCCCCTCGTGCTGCTGGAGATCGAGACGACCCTGCTCGACGTGGCGGTCGTCGAGGAGGAGGCACCGGGGACCGGGCAGACCTTCCCCCACGTGTACGGCGCCCTGGACCCCGAGGCGGTCGTGGCGGTGCGTCCGGTGGAGGCACCCGCGCGGTAGCACGAGACGAAAGGGCCGCTACGGAGGTCAGGTCGCGAACGACCCGTCCGTCACGACCTACCGCGCGCGGACGGTCGGCTCCGCGAGCGGGATCCGGACCAGGACCCGGGTGCCCTGCCCGTGCCGGCTCTGGACGTCGATCTCCCCGCCGTGGGCGTCGATGATCCCCTTGACGATGGAGAGCCCGAGCCCGGCTCCGGGCAGGTGGGCGGCCACCGCGTGGGTGCCGCGGTAGAGCCCCTCGAAGAGCAGCGGCAGCTCCTCGGCCGACACCCCCACGCCCTGGTCCTCGACGAGGAGCACGCCGTGGGCACCGTCGGTGTCGAGGGCCACGCCCACGTGGCCACCCTCGGGAGTGAACTTGAGGGCGTTGCCGACGAGGTTGCACACGACCTGCTGCAACCGGTGGGCGTCGCCGCGCACCCAGACCTCGCCGTGGGCGGTGCAGCGCAGCTCGACCCCCGCCTCGGTGGCGGTGCCCTGGTGCGCCTCCACCACCGTAGCGGCGATCGCCGCGAGGTCGGTGGGCGCGGGCTGGACGGTGAGCGTGGAGGCACCGATGGAGGCCAGCGTCAGCAGGTCCTCGACCAGCCGCAGCTCGCGCTCGGCGTTGCGCTCGATGACCTCGATCAGCCTGGCCGCCTGCTCGGAGAGGGCGTGCTCACCCATGTCGACCAGCAGCTCGGTGTAGCCGATGATCGAGGTCAGCGGGGTGCGGAGCTCGTGGGAGACGCTGGCGAACAGCTCGTCGCGCATCCTGACCGACGCCGCGCGCAGCGAGCGGCGTTCGCTGTCGTCGCGGATCGAGACGGTGACCATCTCGTCGGAGTCGACCGCGACCCGGGCGAGCCACACCTCGACGGGGTGCTCCCCCGCCTGCCCGCGGAACGCGCTCAGCTCGAGACGCTCGTCGGGCCGCGCCTCGGCGAGTGCCTGCCGGACCGCGATGTCGAGCCCCGGCACCAGGGTGCCCGCCGACTGGCCCACGAGCTGGTGGCGCAGGTCGCCGAAGAACACCTCCGCGCGCGCGTTGGCGAACCGCACGACTCCGGCGGCGTCGACCACCACGAGGGCGTCGGGTACGGCGTCCACGATCCCCGGACACGTCTCGGGAGTGGGCTCGGACAGGATGGGCACCGGTGAATCGTAGGAACGCGCAGGTCGGGGACACGACACTTCCCCGAGATCGTCACCATCACGTGCACCCGGTGTTACCGAGTCGTGGAGGCGGTGGCGAGCGCCGTCACATCGGCGGCCACTCCCCAGCTCAGGGTGACCCCGGCGCCGCCGGTCCCGTAGCAGTGGACGACCCGCCCGTCACGCTCCAGTCGGACCTCCGGGCGCACCGGGCGCAGCCCCACCCTGGTGCGCAGGACCCGGCTACCGGCGAGCTCCGGCACCAGCCGGGTGGCCCGGTCCAGGATGTCCTCGCCGACCGCGGCCGACGGGGTCCGGCTCCACTCACCCTCGTCGTCGGTCCCGCCGACCACGATGTCGCGTGAGCGCGGCACGACGTACGTCGGCCCGGACCCGTCGAGCCACCAGCGGTCGAGCCCGACCTGCTCCACGATCACGACCTGGCCGCGCACCGGCACCACCGTCGGGTCGTCGGCGAGCCGTCGGGAGCCCAGGCCCGCGCAGTTGACGACCAGGTCGCCGCCGGGCGGGAGGACCGCCAGGGCCATCCGGGTCACCGACCCACCGAGGTCGACGACGCGGGCGGCCAGCCAGGCGAGGTAGACCGGCATCTCGAGCACCGGGGCGACGAAGCTCCAGCCGTCGACGTACGGCGCGGGCGGGTCGGTCACCCGGCGGAGGTCCGGCACCGCCCCGGCCCACCACGGGTCGGGCTGCGTCTCGTGGAACACCTCGGTGCCGTCCCGCAGCACCACACCGGCCTCCGGCTCGGCAGCCAGCTCGCGCAGCACGCCGTACGTGACGGCCGACCAGGTCGCCACCTTGTCCTGCGGGAGGGCGCGGTACGGGTACCACAGCGCGGCCGCCACGCTGGACGTCGTCTCCAGGGGCAGGTCGCGCGCGAGCACGGCGACGTCGTGCCCCGCCTCGAGCAGCCGCACGGCGCACGACAGGCCCACGACCCCCGCTCCGACCACGATCACCCGCACGCGGCGATTGTGCCCGACCGGGCGGGCACCGCTTGCTACTCGCGCGTAACCCAGCCGTCGCCCGGCTCGTTGGCCCACCCAGACGAAAGGAACCGGATGTCCCGACCCCTGCGCGTCCTGCTCGCCCTGCTCGTGGTCCCGACCGTCCTGGCCACGGTCGTCACCGGCTCGCCGGCCTCGGCCCACGAGGAGCGCGAGGCCTCCTTCCCCTCCGGCCGCGGGGAACGACCGCAGTTCCTCGGCTACGACAACGAGCGGTCCCGGGTCGTCTGCCGCCCCGACAGTGCCGCACGGGTCGCGGCGCTGCCGGCGGGGCGGATGAAGCAGGTCAGCGAGGGGATGCTCGACGACTGCCGGTTCCGCTCCATCCAGTCCGCGGTCAACAGCGTCGACCGGCGCCGGACCTCGGTCTACGTCCTGCCCGGCGTCTACCGCGAGCGGAGGTGGGCGACCCAGCCGCGCAGCGACTACTGCTCCCACCTGTCCACCGAGTCCGACGACCCGGTTGTCGCGTCGTCGTACATCGGCAGCATCTCCGAGCCGGGCGAGCGGCCCGAGGCCGACGGGCAGGAGGCCGCGGCCGAGGAGCAGAGCGACCCGATCGCCCTGTCGTACGCCGACCAGCGGCGCTGCCCGACCAACCTCAACCTGATCTCGGTCTTCGGCGACCGGACCCCGCACGACCGGTCGATCGCCTGCGACAGCCGGTTCTGCGGCCTGCAGATCGTCGGCACGGGAGCCGGCAAGGGCGACGTGCTGATCGACAACGACTTCCAGAAGCTCAACGCGATCCGCGCCGACCGCGCCGGCGGGATCGTGATCCGCAACCTCACCGCCCAGCAGGCCGAGTTCAACGCGATCTACGTCCTCGAGACCGACGGCTTCCTGCTCGACCGCGTCGTCACCCGCGGCAACGACGAGTACGGCATCCTCGCCTTCGCCAGCGACCACGGCGTCATCCAGCGCACGAACAACTACTTCAACGGCGACTCGGGCATATACCCCGGCTCGGCGTCCGACCTCAACGGCGACAACGACAGCTTCGAGCCGACCCGCTACGCGATCGAGATCCGCCACAACCGCAGCCACCACAACGCGCTGGGCTACTCCGGGACCGCGGGCAACTCGGTCTACGCCCACCACAACCGCTTCTACCGGAACGCCACGGGCATCGCGACCGACTCGCTCTTCCCCGGCCACCCGGGGCTCCCCCAGGACCACGCCCGGTGGAGCCGCAACGAGATCTACAGCAACAACACCAACTACTACGCGAAGTACGTCGACACCGGAGTCTGCGCCGAGCCGATGGAGGAGCGCGGTTACCTCGACGGGACGGTCTGCCCGGTGATCCCGACCCCGGTCGGGACCGGCGTCCTGATCGCCGGCGGCAACTTCAACTCCACCGACCACAACTGGATCTACGACAACTGGCGCTACGGCACGATGCAGTTCTGGGTGCCCGCGCCGCTGCGCGACGAGCTCGACCCGGCCAAGCTCCACGACACCTCCCACCACAACCGGACCGTCGGCAACCAGATGGGGATCACGCCCGACGGCGAGATCCGGCACAACGGCCTCGACCACTGGTGGGACGACGAGGGTGAGGGCAACTGCTGGGTCCGCAACGACTACTCACGCGGCGAGCGGACCGACAACTTCACCGTCCCGCCGCCGAGCTGCGCCGACGGCGGCTCCCCCTTCACGCCGGGCGCCCCCGTCAAGGACGCCGGCTTCCTCTCCTGCAGCCAGTACGACCGCAACGACCCGACGCTGCGCCACCCGCCCGGGTGCACGTGGTTCGACAGCCCGCGCAGGCCGGGGGCCGACGACGGCTCGCCGCTACCGGGTGAGGTCCGCAGCGACACCACAGACGCGCAGGTCGCGGCGCCCGTCGTGGCGCTCGCCGGGCTGCTGCTGGCGCTCGGCGCGGCCCGGCGGCGGAGGTCTCGTGCGTAGGGTCCTGCTGGTCGTCGGCCTGGTGGCCGCGGTGCTGGCCGGAGGTGGGGTCGCCGCCGCCCGCAGCACGCCGTCGCTCCACGCGGCCGATCCGGGCGGGGTCGAGGGAACCGAGGCGGGCGCACCGTTCACGGTCGCCGACCGCATCGTCCGGCAGCTGCGCTACGTCGACCGCGGCATGGTCCGCTACGCCTTCTCGCTCACCAACGACGGCCGGCTGCCGCTGACCGTCCACGGGCTGGCCGCCGATCGGGCGGACCCGCGGCTGTTCGACCTGGTCCGCCTCTCCCCCGTCGAGCTGGCACCCGGCGAGACGGCGCCGGTGACGCTGACGCTCACCATGAACGGGTGCGAGACCCTCTCGTCGCGCTCGGGCTCGTTCGTCAGCGAGCTGGCAGTGCGTACGACGCAGGCCGGGGTGTTCGACGACGAGGTCGTCGTCGAGCTGCCCGAGGAGCTGCACACCGGATCGGCACGCGAGGCCACCTGTCCTGGAGCGACGGCCACCTCACGGCCGCAGGGCTGAGCTCAGGCGCCCGCCTCCCGCGGAGCCGTGGGGTCGTCGGTCCCGACCGACTGCTCGCGGGCGACGTACTCCTCGATGTCCTCGAGGTCGTCGCGGCACCGGGTGACGACGGCGAGCAGGTCGGACATCGTCGCGACCTCCTCGACCTGCTCCTTGATGAACCACTGCATGAACTGCTCGGAGGCGTAGTCGGACTCCTCGCGCGCGATCCTGACCAGGTCGAAGATCTGCTCGGTCACCCGGCGCTCCTGGTCGGAGGCCAGCTGGACGGGCGCGACCACGTCGCCGAACGTCGGCCGCGGCGCCTCGACGCCGGGGATGACGACCTCGGCGTCGGTGTCGAGGAGGTACTGCACCATCATCATCGCGTGGGCGCGCTCCTCCAGCGCCTGGCCGTAGAAGAACGCGGCCATCTGCGGCATGGTCAGCGCGTCGTAGTGGATCGCGCACGCGAGATATTGGTTGTGCGCCGCCAGCTCGTTCCCGATCTGCACGTTGAGCTGGTCGACGAAGCGGGCGGCAGGCACGAGATCACTCCTGGTGGTCGTGGGGCGGGTGGCCAGGTCCGAGCATGGCAGGTGCGCGACGTCGACGCATCGGCGGCGCGTCGGGGCTCAGGCCGCCCTGCCGGCCTTCTTCGCCTGCTTCGCGGCCTTGATCGACGCCGCCTTCTCGACGGTCACGAGCTTGCGCTTGTGGACGGTGTAGCCGCAGGGCAGGGTGCCCTCCTTGAGCATGCGCAGGGGGCAGCGGTGGCAGCGGTCCTTCGACTCGCAGCACTTCTTCTTGGGCAGCCTGGCGACGGAGCCCTGCTTCGCCTTCTTGCCCTTCTTGCCCTTGCCCACGCGCGGCACTGTAGCAGGAAGTTTAGGTATGCCTAACCTCAGTGTGAGCGATCTCCCAGGGCGAGACCCGGTGCCCGTCGGCGTCGACCTCGACGAGCACGACCGGCGCGCCACCGTGGGCGTGCTCAGCCGGCCGCCGGCCCACCACCAGCACCGTCTCGCCGCGATGGCGGTCGGCGACCTCGTCGAGGTCGACGGGGGCGTCGTAGGTCGCCGCGACCCGCTCGTGCGACAGCCGCTCGGCGAGCGCGCCGACGGGCGGCTCGCGAACCAGCAGGATGCGCGCCGGGCAGTGCAGGTCGCTCACAGTCCCACCGTAGCCAGTGGCCACCCGTGGCTGGTGAGACCCGTCTTCCGCGGTGCTGTGGGGACTGCCGCGGGTGCTGGCCACCGCAGGAGTACCCATACCACCGCGAAAGACGGGTGGCGTGGGTCAGTCGAGGCGGTGGGCGGCGCGGATCTGGTCGACGATGCCGCCCATGATCCCGGTCAGCCCGAAGTCCTTCGGCGTGTAGACGGCCGCCACCCCCGCCTCGCGCAACCGGCGGGCGTCGGAGTCGGGGATGATCCCGCCGACCACCACGGGGACGTCGTCGAGGCCCGCCTCGCGCAGCCCGTCGAGCACGCTGGGCACCAGCTCCATGTGGGAGCCGGACAGGATCGACAGCCCCACGCAGTGGACGTCCTCGGCGACCGCGGCCGCCACGATCTGCTCCGGGGTGAGCCGGATCCCCTGGTAGACCACCTCGAAGCCGGCGTCGCGGGCCCGTACGGCGACCTGCTCGGCGCCGTTGGAGTGGCCGTCGAGCCCGGGCTTGCCGACCAGCAGCCGGAGCCGCCCGCCCAGCGCCTCACCGGTCTCCCGGACCTTGGCCCGCACCGCCGCGAGCTCCTCGCCCGCCGAGCCCACCTCGGACACAGCGCCGACCGCGCCTGAGACGCCGGTGGGTGCCCGGAACTCGCCGAAGACCTGCCGCAACGTGCCGGCCCACTCCCCCGTGGTCGCCCCGGCCCGGGCGGCTGCGAGCGTCGCCGGCATCAGGTTGGTGTCGGACTTGGCGTCGGCCGCCAGCCGCTCCAGGGCCACGGTGACCGCGGCCTCGTCGCGCTGCGCCTTCCACTCCTCGACCGACCGGACCGCGGCGGCCTCGGCCTCGGGGTCGGCAGCCTGGATCGCTGCGTCGAGGTCGGCGGTGAGCGGCGACGGCTCGGTGGTCTCGAACCGGTTGACCCCGACGATCACCTCGTCGCCCGACTCGATCCGGGCGCGGCGGGCGGCGTGGGCCGTCACCAGCTCCTGCTTCATGTAGCCGGACTCGACTGCCGCGATCGCGCCGCCCATCGCCTGCACCCGGTCCATCTCGGCCCGGGCAGCCTCGACCAGCTCGGCGACCTTGGCCTCGATGACGTGCGAGCCGTCGAAGATGTCGTCGTACTCCAGCAGGTCGGACTCGTAGGCCAGCACCTGCTGGAGCCGCAGCGACCACTGCTGGTCCCACAGCCGCGGCAGGCCGAGCGCCTCGTTCCACGCCGGCAGCTGTACGGCGCGCGCCCGGGCGTTCTTCGACAGCGTCACGCCGAGCATCTCGAGCACGATCCGCTGCACGTTGTTCTCGGGCTGCGCCTCGGTGAGGCCGAGGGAGTTGACCTGCACGCCGTAGCGGAACCGGCGCATCTTCTCGTCGGTGACGCCGTAGCGGTCGCGGGTGATCTCGTCCCACAGCTCCACGAAGGCCCGCATCTTGCAGGTCTCCTCGACGAACCGGACGCCGGCGTTGACGAAGAACGAGATCCGCCCGACGACCTTCGCGAAGTCGTCGTCCGAGACCTGCCCGGACGCCTTCACCTGGTCGAGCACCGCGATCGCCGTGCAGAGCGCGTACGCCAGCTCCTGACGCGGCGTCGCACCCGCCTCCTGGAGGTGGTAGCTGCAGATGTTGATCGGGTTCCACTTCGGGATCTCGTGGACGGTGTAGGCGATGACGTCGCCGGTCAGCCGCAGCGAGTGCTCGGGCGGGAAGACGTAGGTGCCGCGGGAGAGGTACTCCTTGATGATGTCGTTCTGGGTCGTCCCCGCGAGCTGGTGGGCGACCTCGGTCGGTTCGAGGTCGGGGTTCTGCTCCTCGGCCACCACCTGGTAGAGCGCCAGCAGCCACATGGCGGGCGCGTTGATCGTCATCGAGGTGTTCATCCCGGTCAGCGGGATCTCGTCGAAGAGCCGCCGCATCTCCCCGAGGTGGGGCACCGGTACGCCGACCTTGCCGACCTCGCCGCGGCTGAGCGCGTCGTCGGGGTCGTAGCCGGTCTGCGTCGGCAGGTCGAAGGCCACCGACAGGCCGGTCTGGCCCTTGGCGAGGTTGGTGCGGTAGAGCGCGTTCGAGGCGGTCGCGGTGGAGTGCCCGGCGTAGGTCCGCATCACCCACGGACGGTCCTTGACGCGCGGCTCCTCGCCGTCCTTGTCGGTCATGGGGCCGAGCGTAGGCCGGTCGGCTACGCGCTGGTAACCGCTGGCGGGTGTGGGGTTGTGCACACGTGGCGTCGCTCAGGCGGCCTCGCGGTCGACCTCCACGAACCGCATCAGCCGGGTCAGCAGCAGCATCCGGATCACCTGGGGGCTGCAGCCCCGCAGCCGCACCAGGTGACCGGTACGGGAGGCCGCGTGGCTGGCGTAGGCGAGGACCCGTAGCGCCGGTACGTCGATGGAGCGGACCTCGCTGAGGTCGACCACGATCTCGTGCTCGTCGTCGGCCGCGAGGCGCTCGCTGATGGCCGAGCGCACCACGGAGGTGCTGCGGCCGTCGAAGTCGCCGCGGAGCACGAGCATGGGTCCGTCGGTGCGGAGGTCCATCGTGTGCCCCGTTCCCGGGCCCCCGAGCCGGCCCGTCTCCCGCTGTGGTCACCCCTGCGAGGTGCTCCCGTCATCCACTATGACGCGCGTCACCTGCGTTCGGTTGCCCCGGCGCGCCGACGAGTTGCGGGCCGGCGCCGCATCGACCCGTTTCCGACCCGCCCTAGAGTGCAGCCATGGTCAACCTCACCCGCATCTACACCCGCACCGGCGACGGTGGCCGGACCCGGCTGGGCGACTTCTCCGAGACATCCAAGACCGACCTGCGGCTGCGGGCGTACGCCGACGTCGACGAGGCCAACGCCCACCTCGGTGTGGCGCTGGCCGGGGGTGGCCTCGACGACGACGTGGTCGGGGTGCTGACGCGGATCCAGAACGACCTGTTCGACGTGGGCGCCGACCTCTGCACCCCGGTCGTGGCCGACCCGGAGCACCCCCCGCTGCGGATCGAGCAGGACTACGTCGACCGGCTCGAGGGATGGTGCGACCACTACAACGCCGACCTGCCGACGCTGCGCTCGTTCATCCTCAACGGCGGCACCCCCGCGGCAGCCCACCTCCACGTCGCCCGCACCGTCGTACGGCGTGCCGAGCGGTCGGCATGGGCGGCGTGGGACGACCACGCCGGCACGATGAACCAGCTGGCGATCACCTACCTCAACCGGCTGTCGGACCTGCTGTTCATCCTGGCCCGTCACGCGAACCGGCAGCAGGGCGACGTGCTGTGGGTCCCCGGCGGCGAGCGCGGGCAGTGATCAGCGGCGCGACACGAGCGCCGCGATCGCGACCAGCACCAGCAGCAGCACGCCCTTGTTGAGCATGCGTACGCCGGCAGCGACCCGGAAGCTCGCAACCATCCGGTCGTCGGGGTCGGCGCCGGCGACGCGCCCCTCGCGACGGCCGCGGACGATCAGCCGGACCCCCACCGCGAGCACGGCCACGCCGAGGGCGACCCCGATGCCCACTCCGACCGTCCAGCCCATGTCTCCATCGTCCCGGACGGCTCAACGCGGGGCGACGGCCTCGCGCGCCACCGACACCAGGAACACCGTCGGGACGAGCAGCACCGCGACCACGAGCAGCGCCTCCAGGGTGCCGACCCGGTCGCCGACCAACCCCAGGACGGGCGGGCCGGCGAGGAACGCGACGTACCCGATCGTGGACACGACGCTCACCCGGGCCGCGGCCCGGACCGGGTCGTCGGCACCGGCGCTCATGCCGACCGGGAAGCCCAACGAGGCGCCCAGCCCCCACAGGACGACCCCGACCCCGATCAGGACCGGGTGGGGTCCGAGGACCAGGAGGAGCAGGCCCCCCAGCGCGAGCAGGGCGGTCGACCGCAGCACCGGCACCCTGCCGTGCCGGTCGAGGACGGTGGTGCCCAGCAGCCGCCCGAGCGTCATCGCTGTGACGAAGGCCGCGTAGCCGGCCGTCCCGACCCAGCGCGGGACGTCGTAGCCGTCGATCAGGGCGAGCGCCAGCCAGTCGTTGGCGGCACCCTCGGTGAGGGCGAACGCCAGCACCATGAGGCCGATGGCGACGGTCCGCGGCTCCAGCCACGCAGAGGCCGAGGACGCGGAGTGCTGCTCCGGCTCCACCGGGAGGAAGGCGCGCGTCGCCCCGAGGACCACCAGCGCCGCCAGCCCCGCCAGGCCGTAGTGCACCAGCAGCGGGACGCCCGCCGCCGTCATGACGACCGCGGCGCCCGCCCCGAGCACCGATCCCAGGCTGAACCCCGCGTGGAACCGGGGCATGATCGCCCGGCCGAGCCGCTGCTCGACGGCGGCGCCCTCGACGTTCATCGCCACGTCCCAGACCCCGACCCCGGCGCCGTAGACGAACAGCCCGACCGCCGTGACCGGCGCCGATCCCACGACGGCCGCACCCGCCGCGGCGACCGGGAGCCCCAGCGCCACCGCCGCTCCCCCGGCCCGTACCACGGTGCCGGCACTGGTACGCCGGATCAGCGAGCCCGCGGCGGGCAGCGCCAGGACCGAGCCCGCCGCCCCGGCCAGCAGCAGCAGCCCCAGGGCACTGTTGTCGAGGCCCAGCCCGCTTCGCAGGTCCGGCACCCGCGAGAACAGCGAGGCGAAGCAGAACCCGTTGAGCACGAACACCACCGCGACCGCGTTGCGCGCGGAGACCGTGGTGGTCCCCGGGGCTCTCATACGGTCGTGGCCGTGCCGGGCGGGCCCGCCTCCAGCCAGGCCTGCAGCCCCGTCAGGGAGCTCGCCGACATGGCGAGCTCGAGCTCGCCTTCCGGCGTCCGGCACTGGACGACGACGTGATCGGGGTAGAGCGACATCCGCTCGGTCCCGGCCGGTTCACGACGCCCCGAGTAGCTGAGCGTCGCGCGTCGCCAGACCCGCTTGGGCCGGGGCGACAGCGAGAAGATGCGGAACCACTCCAGCGAGTCGCCGGAGTAGCGCCCGAGCCCGAGAAGCCAACCGCGCCCGGCCCTCTCGGACCGGGCGCGGAAGCTGAGCTCGAAGGTTCCGCCGTGGCGTGCGAGCACGCGACGGCGTACGACCAGGCTCAGCCCGTAGAGCAGGACGAGGACCAGCACCGCACCAGCTGCGTCCAGCAGCAGCTGCCACAGTGGCATCAGCCCCTCCTCCGCCGGCTTCGCCGGTCGTCAGCCCTCGGTGTTCTCCTGGGCGGCCACGCGCTCGTCGAGCAGGCGCTTGGCCTCGTCGTAGTTGCTCTCGAACGAGATCTCCGCATGCTCGCACAGCATCCGGACCTCGTTGTGAGCGACCGAGAGGAACCCGCCGTCGACGGCGGCCACCCAGTGGCCGTCGTCGACGGTGCGGACGTCGACCTGGCCGGCGTCGAGCACCGACATGATCGGCGTGTGGTTGGCCATGATGCCGATGTCGCCGTCGAGGGTGCGGGCGTTGACCATGGTGGCCTCGCCCGACCACACCTCGCGGTCGGCGGCCACCAGGGCGACCTGCATCGTGTTCGCCATCAGAGACTCTTCTGGATCTCGGCCCACTTCCGCTCGACGTCGTCGAGACCGCCGCACATGAAGAAGGCCTGCTCGGCCACGTGGTCGTACTCGCCGTCGGCGATCTTGTTGAACGCCTCGATGGTGTCGCCCACCGACACGGTCGAGCCCTCGATGCCGGTGAACTGCTTGGCCACGTAGGTGTTCTGCGACAGGAACCGCTGGATCCGGCGGGCCCGGGAGACGATGATCTTGTCCTCCTCGGACAGCTCGTCGACACCCAGGATCGCGATGATGTCCTGGAGCTCCTTGTTGCGCTGCAGGATCTGCTTGATCCGGATCGCGCAGTCGTAGTGCGCCTGCCCGATGTACTGCGCGTCGAGGATCCGCGACGTCGAGGTCAGCGGGTCCACCGCCGGGTAGATGCCGAGCGAGGCGATCTCCCGGGAGAGCTCGGTGGTGGCGTCGAGGTGGGCGAACGTCGTCGCGGGAGCCGGGTCGGTGTAGTCGTCCGCCGGCACGTAGATCGCCTGCATCGAGGTGATCGAGTGGCCGCGGGTCGAGGTGATCCGCTCCTGCAGGACGCCCATCTCGTCGGCCAGGTTGGGCTGGTAGCCCACCGCGGACGGCATCCGGCCCAGCAGGGTCGACACCTCCGAGCCGGCCTGGGTGAACCGGAAGATGTTGTCGATGAACAGCAGCACGTCCTGCTTCTGCACGTCGCGGAAGTACTCCGCCATCGTCAGCGCGGACAGCGCGACCCGCAGCCGGGTGCCCGGCGGCTCGTCCATCTGACCGAACACGAGGGCGGTCTGGCCGATGACGCCGGCCTCCTCCATCTCCGCGATCAGGTCGTTGCCCTCACGGGTGCGCTCGCCGACGCCGGCGAACACCGACACACCGCCGTGGTCCTTGGCGACGCGCGCGATCATCTCCTGGATCAGCACGGTCTTGCCCACGCCCGCGCCGCCGAACAGGCCGATCTTGCCGCCCTGCACGTACGGCGTGAGCAGGTCGATCACCTTGATGCCGGTCTCGAACATGGCGGTCTTCGACTCGAGCTGGTCGAAGGCGGGCGCCTTGCGGTGGATGCCCCAGCGCTCCTGGACGTCGAGGGTCTCGCCCTTCTCCAGGTTGAGGCACTCGCCCAGGGTGTTGAACACGTGGCCCTTGGTCACGTCGCCCACGGGCACGCTGATCGGTCCGCCGGTGTCGTTGACCTGCGCGCCCCGCACGAGTCCGTCGGTCGGCTGCAGCGAGATCGCGCGGACCATGCCGTCGCCGATGTGCTGGGCGACCTCGAGCGAGAGTGTCCTGCTCTCCCCGCTCAGGGTCAGCTCGGTCTCGAGCTTGTTGTAGATCTCGGGCATCGAGTCGACGGGGAACTCGACGTCCACGACCGGGCCGATGACGCGCGCGATGCGGCCGGAGGCCCCGGCACCCGAGCCGGTCTTGTTCTCTTCAGCAGTGGCAGTCATGTCTCTCACTCACTCCGTTGGTGCGGGGTCACTCGCTGGCGGCGTTGGCGTCGGCCAGCGCGTTGACGCCACCGACGATCTCGCTGATTTCCTGGGTGATGCCAGCCTGGCGAGCCTGGTTGGCGATCCGGGTGTACTTCTTGATGAGCTCATCGGCGTTGTCCGTCGCCGACTTCATGGCCTTCTGCCGGGCGGCGAGCTCGGAGGCCGCCGCCTGCAGGAACGCGAAGAAGATCCGGCTCTGGACGTAGCGCGGCAGCAACGAGTCGAGGACGAGCTCGGCGGACGGCTCGAACTCGTAGAGCGGGAGCACCTCGTCCGTCGCCGGCTTCTCCTCGCCCTCGACGACCTCGAGCGGCAGCAGCCGTACTGCGGTGGGCTCCTGGACCAGCATCGACCGGAAGCGCGTGTAGACCACGTGCACCTCGTCGACACTCTTCTCCTCGGAGCCGGCGTCGCCCTCGTCGGCCATGAAGGCGTCGATCAGGGCGTCCCCGACCTCGGCGGCCGCGTCGTAGGACGGCTGGTCGGAGAAGCCGGTCCAGGACTGGACCACCGGCCGGTTGCGGAACCGGTAGTAGGCCTCGCCCTTGCGGCCGCACAGGTAGGTGCGGACCTCCTTGCCCTCCTCGGCGAGGGTGGCGACGAGCCGCTCGGCCTCCTTGAGCACGCTCGAGGAGTACGCGCCGGCCAGACCTCGGTCGCTGGTGACGATCAGGATCGCCGCCCGCTTCGGGTCCTCGGGCTCGGTCGTCATCGGGTGGTCGACGTTGGAGTACGTCGCCAGCGCCGACACGGCTCGGGTCAGCTCGCGCGCGTAGGGCGCGGCGGACTGCGCTCGCTGCTGCGCCTTGATGATCCGGGACGCAGCGATGAGCTCCATGGCACGCGTGATCTTCTTCATCGACTCCGTCGACTTGATCCGTGCCCGGTACTCACGCACCGATAGCGCCATGGTTCAGCCCCGCTTCTGCTTGACGATCTGCTCCTGGTCCTCGTCCTCCAGCACCTCGGCGGGTGCCTCGGTGCCGACCTTGATCGAGCCGCCCTCGGACGTCTCGAACTGGTCGAGGAAGGACTCGTAGGCCGCGTCGAGCGCCTCGGCGGTGTCGTCCTCGAACTTCGTCGACTCCCGGATCGCGGAGAGGATCCCGTCGTGCGAGCGCCGCACGTAGTCGATGAACTCGTTCTCGAACCGCAGCACGTCCTCGGTCGGGACCCGGTCGAGGCGGCCGGTGGTGCCGACCCACAGCGAGACCACCATCTCCTCGAGCGGGTACGGAGAGTAGGCCGGCTGCTTGAGCAGCGCCATCAGCCGCTGGCCGCGGTCGAGCTGCTGCCGCGAGGCGGCGTCGAGGTCGGAGGCGAACATCGCGAACGCCTCCATCGCGCGGAACTGGGCCAGGTCGACCTTGAGCGAGCCGGTGACGGCCTTCATCGCCTTGGTCATCGCCGAGCCGCCCACGCGGGACACCGACACACCGACGTCGATCGCCGGGCGCTGGTTGGCCGCGAACAGGTCGGACTGGAGGAAGATCTGGCCGTCGGTGATCGAGATGACGTTGGTCGGGATGAACGCCGAGACGTCGTTGGCCTTGGTCTCGATGATCGGGAGCCCCGTCATCGAGCCGGCGCCCATGTCGTCGTTCAGCTTGGCGCAACGCTCGAGGAGCCGGCTGTGGAGGTAGAACACGTCACCGGGGAACGCCTCGCGGCCCGGGGGGCGGCGCAGCAGCAGCGAGACGGCGCGGTAGGCGTCAGCCTGCTTGGACAGGTCGTCGAACACGATCAGCACGTGCTTGCCGTCGTACATCCACTCCTGGCCGATGGCCGAGCCGGTGTAGGGGGCGAGGTACTTGAACCCGGCGCTGTCGGATGCGGGCGAGGCGACGATGGTGGTGTACTCCAGCGCGCCGGCCTCCTCGAGGGCGCCGCGCACGGAGGCGATGGTGGAGCCCTTCTGGCCGATCGCGACGTAGATGCAGCGCACCTGCTTGGTCGGGTCGCCGGAGTCCCAGTTCTGCTTCTGGTTGATGATCGTGTCGATCGCGATGGTGGTCTTGCCGGTCGCGCGGTCGCCGATGATCAGCTGCCGCTGACCGCGACCGATCGGCGTCATGGCGTCGATCGCCTTGATGCCGGTGGCGAGGGGCTCGTGCACCGACTTGCGCTGCACCACCGTGGGCGCCTGCAGCTCCAGGGCGCGGCGCCCGGTGGACTCGATCTCGCCAAGGCCGTCGATCGGGTGGCCGAGCGGGTCGATCACCCGCCCCATGAACCCGTCCCCCACGGGCACCGAGAGGATCTCGCCGGTGCGGCGCACCGCCTGACCCTCCTCGATCTTGTCGAAGTCGCCCAGGATGACGACACCGATCTCGCGGGTGTCGAGGTTCAGGGCGATGCCGAGCGTGCCGTCCTCGAACTCCAGGAGCTCGTTGGCCATGGCCGACGGCAGGCCGCTCACGCGGGCGATGCCGTCGCCGGCCGTCGCGACGGTGCCGACCTCTTCCTTGCTCGCCGCCGAGGGCTGGTAGTCCTCGACGTACTTCTGGAGCGCGTCGCGGATCTCCTCCGGACGAATCGAAAGCTCCGTCATCTTCGCTGCCTCTTCCCTTGGTTCCTGGGCCTCTAAAGGTTCTGGTCTGTTGCTCTGGCTGGGAGCCGGCGTCAGCCGGCGAGCCGTCGTCGGGCGTCGTCGAGGCGACCGGCCACGGTGCCGTCGATGACGTCGTCACCGATCTCGACGCGGACCCCGCCGATGAGCTCGGGGTCGACCACCTCGTTGAGGTGGATCTCGCGGCGGTACTGCCGCGAGAGGGCCTGCTGCAGCCGGTCGCGATCGGCGTCGCCGAGCGGCTGGGCCACCCGGACCGTGGCCACGCCCTCGCCGACGGTGTCGGCGACGACCGAGCGGTAGACCTCGAGCGCCCCGGTGAGGGTGCCGTAGGTACCGGCCAGCGCCTGCTTGGTGAGGGTGGACGTCGCCGGGAGCACCGAGCCGCCCAGCACCGCGTCGACCAGGGCCACCCGGTCGGCCACGCTTCGTCCCGGGTTGGCCAGCGCGTCGCGCAGCTCCGGGTTGGTCGCCAGCAGTCGGGCGACGCCGAACAGCTCGTCGGCGAGCTGGCCGGCCTTGGCGCCCGTCGACCTGGCCGTCGCGACCTCGCTCAGCCGCTCGAGCACGTCGGGCAGGTCGCGCTGGGAGGTCCAGCGGTGTCCGAAGGCAGCCTCCACGATCGCGAGCGAGGCCTTGCCGACCTTGCCCTCGAAGATCTGCCGGGCCAGGCCCTGCTTGGCCTCGGCCGGCAGCGAGGCGTCGGTGGCGACCCGGCGCAGTGCCGCGTCGGTCCGCAGCAGGTCGGCCACGGAGAAGAGCTCGCCGCCGATGGTGGCGGCCTCGCCGAGCGTGGCGGGCTTCCCGAGCCGCTCGCCCAGATCGGCCAGCGCCTCCGCGGACGCTCCCCGCAACGTCGCTGCGCCCATCAGCGGGCCCCGCCCTGCCCGACGGCCTCGGCGGTCTCGAGCGTGTCGAGGTCGGCCAGGAAGCGGTCGACCACGCGGTTGCTGCGCTCGTCGTCGTCGAGGCTCTCACCGACGATCCGACCGGCCAGGGTGGTGGCCAGCGCCCCCACCTCGGCGCGCAGCGTCGCCACGGCCTGCTGCCGCTCCGCGGAGATCTGGGCCTGGGCGTGCTCGACGATCCGGCCCGCCTCGGCCTGGGCCTGCTCACGCATCTCGGCCACGATCGCCGCACCCTGCTCGCGGGCCTCCTCCCGGATCCGGGCCGCCTCGTGACGCGCGTCGGCCATCTGGGACTTGAAGTCCTGCTCGGCCTGCTGGGCGCCGCTCTTGGCCTCCTCGAGGTCGTTGAACTGCTTGCGGATCGCGTCCTGGCGCGCCGTCATCGCCTTGTTGATCGGCGGGATGACGTACTTGCCGAGGATGAACGCGATGACCGCGAAGGCAACCAGCTCGACCAGGAACGTGGCGTTCGGGACGAGGAAGTTGCTGCCGCCGTCCCCCTCCGAGGCCTGGGCAGCCAGCGGGAGGAGCAGGCTCGTGACGCTTGACATGTCGGGTCCTTTGGTCGGGGCGTGCTACCGGTTCCGGCTCAGCCGAGGACGAACACGAACATCGCCATGAAGGCGAGGTTGATGAAGAACACGGCCTCACAGAGACCGACCGTCAGGAAGAAGATCGTCTGCAGGCGACCCTGGGCCTCCGGCTGGCGAGCGACACCCTGGATGTACGACGCACCGGCGAGTCCGTCACCGATACCGGTACCGATCGCGCCGCCAGCCAGGGCGACGCCGCCACCGACGAAAGCACCGGCAAGGGTGACTGCCTCATCGCTTACTGCCATTGATCTGCCTTTCGTTGTGCTTCTCTCGGGTCGGCGTCGGGGACGACGCCGCGGGTGTTACCTCGTGGTGCGCGCCGTCAGCGCGCAAGTGCGGGGGTCGGCTCCTCGGCCGCCTCGGTCGTGTCGTCCTGCTGGTCCTGGGCGGGCTCGTGCTCATCGTCGTGGTCGTCGCCGTGGCCCGCACCTGCCATCCCGAAGTACAGGATGGTCAGCAGCGCGAAGATGAACGCCTGGACGCCGCCGATGAACATGTCGAAGAGCTTCCAGAGGATGTTGGGCGCCCAGAAGGCGTAGATCGGCAGCAGCCCGATCAGGGCGAGCATGATGCCGCCGGCGAAGATGTTGCCGAAGAGTCGCAGCGCCAGCGTCACCGGCTTGACGAGCTCCTCGATGATGTTGAGCGGCAGCAGCACCGGGAACGGCTCCACGAAGTGCTTGAAGTAGCCCTTCACGCCCTTCTCGCGGATGCCGTAGGACCACACCCCGACGATGACCAAAAGCGCCATCGCGTAGGTCAGGTTGGTGTCGGCGGTGGGTGCCGGCAGCAGGTGGCCCGTGTCCTCGTTCCACGCGCTCGGGATGATCTCGAACCAGTTGGCGATCAGGATGAAGAAGAACAGCGCGACCGCCATCGAGACCACCGTGCGGTTGACGCGGCCGAGGTTGTCCTCGACCTGGCTGGTCACCCAGTTGACCAGGGTCTCCCAGACCAGCTGCAGCTTGGTGGGGACGTGGTCGTCGGTGTCCTTGGTCAGCTGTGCGCGCGCGATGAAGCCGAGGATGACGACGATCGAGCCGGCGAAGATCGTCGCCCAGATGGTGTCGAGGTTGAAGGTCCAGCCGTTCCACTCGTACTCGACGTGGTGGCCGATCTCGATCGGGCTCTCCTCCTCGGAGCCCTCGGCGGCGACCAGGGTGAGCAGGCTGATCATGGCTTCTTCAACTCCTTGAGCAGGGGCACGCTGGTCATGACGAGGGCGACCAACCGGAAGATGGCCAGGCCGAGGAGCAGGCCGATGCCGTCGGGCCAGAACACGACGGCGATGGTCACGGCGACCGCGGTGAGCACGGTGAGCCGGGCGACGGTCGCGAGGATCATCTCGTTGCGGGTCGGCTCGGCGCCGGAGGTGATGATCCGGAGCAGCCAGTACTCGGTGGCCAGGTGGTTGACGAGGCCGAGCCCGATGCCACCGGCGATGCAGCCCGCGAGCGTCCACTCGCCGAGCTGGCCGGCGACCCAGTAGGCGCCGACGGCCAGGCCGAGGGCGACCAGGATCGCCTTGCGCTGGTCCTTGAGCACCCGGCCGATGGACGCGCGCTCGCCCGGGTTGATCGCGGGGTGGGTGGGTGTCGACATGGTCATGCCGCCTCAGCCCCGGAGCGCGGAACGGATCCGGAGCCAGAAACCGACGCCTGCGAGGACGATGCCCACGCCGAGCCCGACGAGGGTGAACACAGGACTCGAGCCGAGGGCGTTGTCGAGCACCAGGCCGAGCCCCGTGCAGACGACGACGGACCCCACGAGGAGGCCACCGAGCCCGATGAGGTCGCGTCCGCGCAGTCCCTGATCAGGGTGGGCGGCATCGGAAGGCTCATCGGCCATTCACCCGGGTCGCTTTCGGTCGGGGGCAGGTCACCCCGGAGGCGGGGAACGTCGACCGTGTGGCTCTTCATTCGAGTGATGGGGGAAGCCCATCGATCCACGATCGACGACGGCGCGAAACTACCACAGCGACGGGGTCCGACGAACCCGGGGGCGGGTGCCGTGACACGGCCCCGGGAGCGGGTCTCGCGGGTTGCGGTCGTCATGGGTGGCGGCCGTCCTGTCGGGGTTCGGAGGGTGCTTGTGAAAATTAGCACAAGCGTTCCGGAGGGCCGGAACCGGGTCCCCCGGGATGCCCACCGGTCACTCCTCGTCGACCGTCCCGAGGTGGGGTGACTGGACGACCGGCACCAGGAAGGTGAGCGTGATCGTGATCGCCGTCGCCGCCATCAGCGCCGACCACATCAGCATCCCGGTGTAGAGGCTCACCAGCACCGTGCCGAAGGCGATCAGGCCGGCCCAGAGCCACATGATCACCACGGCCCGGCGGTGGCTGTGGCCGATCTCGAGGAGCCGGTGGTGCAGGTGCTGCTTGTCCGGGGCGAACGGCGAGCGACCCGCACGGGTGCGGCGTACGACGGCCAGGGTCAGGTCGACGAGCGGCACGACCAGGATGGCGATGGGCAGCAGCAGCGGCAGGAAGAACGCGATCGGGTTGACGTCGGACCCGGCGCCACCCCGCGTGATCTCGGTGCCCTGGAACTGGGTGGTGAGGGTGAGTGCGCTGCCCGAGAGCACCAGCCCGATCAGCATCGACCCGCTGTCGCCCATGAACAACCGGGCCGGGTGGAAGTTGTGCGGCATGAAGCCGGCGCAGGCGCCGGCCAGCGCGGCACTGAGGAACGCCCCGGTGGTCGCCAGCGTGATGCCGTTGAGGTTGGCCAGCTGGTAGCTGAAGACGAAGAATGCCGCGGCCCCGATCCCGACCACCCCGGCTGCCAGGCCGTCGAGGCCGTCGACGAAGTTCACCGCGTTGATGGTGCCGATCACCACGAGGGCAGTGAGCAACGCCCCCTGCGCGGGGTCGAGCGAGAACTGCTCACCGTTGGGGAGCGGGACGAAGATGAACTGGATGCCGGAGTAGATCAGGAACGCGACGGCGATGACCTGGCCACCGAGCTTGGTGAGGGCGTCGAGCTCGAAGAGGTCGTCCAGCACCCCCACCCCGCAGACCAGGCCCCCGGCCAGGAGCACGGCCCCGGCGTCCTCGAAGCCGAAGGGGTTCTGGGTGGACAGGAAGGGCAGCTCCCGGGCCACGGCGAACGCCGCCACCAGCCCGCCGAACATGGCCAGGCCGCCGAGGTAGGGGATCGGCTCGGCGTGAACGTCGCGGTCGCGCACTTCCGCCACCGCGCCGGTGCGCAGCGCGATCTCCCGGGCGAACACGGTCAGCAGGTAGGTGACCGCGGCCGCGACGAGGAAGATCAGGAGGTACTCGCGCACGCCTCAGTCCTCGTCGGTCAGGGTGGCCCCGAGCGGCTCCAGCACGGCGTTGAGCCGCTCCAGCCCGAGGGCACCGCGGCGCAGCACCCGCCCCTGGTCACCCGTGACGTCGACGATCGTGGAGGCCTCCCCCCCGGTCACCGGCCCGGCGTCGACGATCACCGTGACCTCCTCGCCGAGCATCTCCTCGGCCGCGTCGGCGTCGAGCGCGGCCGGACGCCCCGTGAGGTTCGCCGAGCTGACCGCCAGCGGGCCGGTGCGCTCGAGCACGGCCAGCGTGACCTCGTGGTCGGGCATCCGGACGGCGACCGTCCCGCGGGTGTCGCCGAGGTCCCACTGCAGCGAGGGCTGCTGCCGGCAGACCAAGGTCAGCGGTCCGGGCCAGAACTCCTCGATCAGGGCCCGGGCGTAACCGGGCAGCCCGGTGGCCAGGGCGTCGACCGTGGTCGCCGCGCTCACCAGGACCGGGGGCGGCATCTCCCGGCCCCGTCCCTTCGCGTCGAGCAGGTCGGCGACGGCCGTGGCGTCGAAGGCGTCGGCGGCGATGCCGTAGACCGTGTCGGTCGGGATCACGACCAGCTCTCCCCGCTGCACCGCCCTGGTCGCGGCGGTGACGGCGGCATCGCGCTCGTCCTCGGACCCGGTGGGCAGGCGCTGTGCGGTCGTCACGGCCCTTATCGTGCCAGCCGCGCCGTGAGGTAGCGCGGTCGCCCGGCCAGGTCCCGGTGGTCCCGGACCTGCTCGTAGCGGCCGGCCGTGACGAAGGCCCCCGGAGCCGACTCTCCCTGCACGTCGGCGTGCTCCGCCCCGACCCAGCCACCCGGTCGCAGCAGCACCGCCGCGCGACCGGCCAGCACCCGCAGCGCGTCGAGCCCGTCGTCGCCGGAGAACAGGGCGAGGTGCGGGTCGTGGTCGCGCGCCTCCCGCGCCACCGACTCCCACGCGTCGAGCGGCACGTAGGGCGGGTTGCAGGTGAGCACGTCGACGGTGCCCGCGAGGTCGTCGAAGGCCGTCGCCATGTCGCCGAGCCGCAGCTCGACACCGGTCCCGGCGAGGTTGCGCTCGGCCCAGCGGTGGGCGTTGGGGTCCAGCTCGACCGCGTGGACGCGGGCGCCGGGTACCTCGTCGGCCATGGCCCGGGCGATCGCGCCCGAGCCGGTGCAGAGGTCGACGACCACCGGCGCCTCGAGCGCCCGGGCCCGCTCGACCGCCCAGCCGGCGAGCAGCTCGGTCTCGGGGCGCGGCACGAAGACGCCGGGTCCGACGGCGAGCTCGACGTGGCGGAACGCGGCCGTGCCCAGGAGGTGCTGCAGGGGCTCCCGCGCCGCCCGCCGGGCCAGCAACGCGTCGTACGCCGCCCGCTGCTCGCCGGTGACGTCGTCGACGAGGGCGAGCCGGCCGAGGCCGAGCCCGAGCACGTGGGCCAGCAGCTCGTCGGCATCGCGCTCCGGTGAGGCCACGCCGGCCGCGCGAAGCCGCTCCGCCGCCTCGCGGCGCAGGCCCCGCGCGGTCACGGCTCCAGGGCGGCCAGCCGGGCCTCGAGGTCGGCCTGCACGCAGGAGTCGAGGACCGGGCCGAGGTCGCCGTCGAGGACCTGGTCGAGGTTGTGGGCCTTGTAGCCGGTGCGGTGGTCGGAGATCCGGTTCTCCGGGAAGTTGTAGGTGCGGATCCGCTCGGAGCGGTCGACGGTGCGGACCTGGCTGCGGCGGGCCTCCCCCGCGGCCGCCTCGGCCTCCTCCTGGGCGGCGGCGAGCAGCCGGGACCGCAGGATCCGCATCGCCTGCTCGCGGTTCTGCAGCTGGCTCTTCTCATTCTGGCAGCTGACCACGATCCCGGTGGGGAGGTGGGTGATCCGCACCGCGGAGTCGGTGGTGTTGACGCTCTGGCCGCCCGGCCCGCTGCTGCGGAAGACGTCGATCCGCAGGTCGTGGTCATCGACCGTGACGTCGACGGGCTCGGCCTCGGGCAGCACCAGCACCCCGGCAGCGCTGGTGTGGACCCGGCCCTGCGACTCGGTCACGGGCACCCGCTGCACGCGGTGGACGCCACCCTCGAACTTCATCAGCGCGTACGGCGCCTCGCCCGGCGCGCTGGTGCCCCGCGCCTTCACCGCCACGGTCACCGACTTGTAGCCGCCGAGGTCGGACTCGGTCGCGTCGAGCAGCTCGGTCGACCAGCCGCGCGAGTCCGCGTAGCGGGTGTACATGCGGAGCAGGTCGCCGGCGAACAGCGCCGACTCCTCGCCGCCCTCGCCGGACTTCACCTCGAGGATCGCGTCCTTGGAGTCGGCCGGCTCGCGCGGCACCAACAGGTGTCGCAGCCGCTCGGCCGCCGCCTCCTGGCGCTCCTCGAGCGCGGCGGCCTCGACCGCGAACTCGGGCTCGTCGGCGGCCAGCTCCCGCGCCGCCTCGAGGTCGTCGCCGAGCTGCCGCCACTCCTCCCAGGCGCGCACGACGGCCGACACCTCGGCGTACCGCTGGTTGAGCCGCTTGGCGAGTGCCTGGTCGGCGTGGGTCGCCGGATCGGCGAGCCGGTGCTCGAGGTCACCTCGCTCGGCGACGAGCGACTCGACTGCCTCGAACACGGCTGCCCTCCTCGGTGGCGCTGGCGGAACTACCTGAAATGCACAGCACCGGCCACCCAGCGGGTGACCGGTGCGGGCGAGCGGGCTACTTCTTGTCCTTGCCCGCCTGGGCGTAGCGCTTCTCGAACCGGGCGACGCGGCCGCCGGTGTCGAGGATCTTCTGCTTGCCCGTGTAGAACGGGTGGCACTGCGAGCAGACGTCGGCGTGAATGACGCCGCTGGTGGCAGTGCTGCGGGTGGTGAACGTGTTGCCGCAGGTGCAGGTGACCTCGGTCGTCACGTAGTCGGGGTGGATGTCCTTCTTCATGGTGTCCTCTCTCGTGGTCGCCGGGTCGCCGTCGGGCGTGAACCGGAACCGGAACGTGGCCTCAGTGTGCCACCCATGTGAACGCACCACGCAATCGTGGGATTCCCGTGGCCGCCCTGCTCAGGGTCGCGCGGTTTCGAGGTCGGCGCTGGCGCGCCTCACACCTCAACCTCCGAGGGTCACCCGGCCGACGCCGGAGGCGAGGTGCGAGCGTCCCCCGGGCCAAGGTCGCCCCCGGAGGCCGAGGTGCGAGCGGGACGAGCCTCGAAAACCCCGCACCGGCGCAGGGCCGGAGCCTCGTCACCCGAGGAAGGCGTCGGCGAGCAGCCGAGCGACCGCCCAGTCCTGGGCGGCGACGCCGACGGACTTGAAGGTGGTCCGCGGCGTCGGGTCGACCCCCTCGGTCAGCGCGACACCGAGCTCGACGGTGTCGTCGATCGAGAGGACACCGGCCTCGATCGCGTGGAGCACCTCGCCGGCCTCCTCGAGGATCGCCCCCCGCTCGTCGATCACCAGCAGGCCGTCGGCGAGCAGCTCGTCGGGCACCTCGCGCATGGTGGGCCGATAGGACCCGATCGCGTTGACGTGGACCCGCTCGGGAAGCGCCCCGAGCCCGAACAGCGGCTCGGTGGCGGTCGTGGCGCAGCAGACGACCTCGGCCGCGGCGAGCGCGTCCTCCAGGTCGGTGGTCGCCTCGACCTCGACACCGGCGAGCTCGTCAGCGAGGGTCGCGGCCAGCCGGTCGGCACGTCCGCGGTCGCGGCCCACCAGGGTGAGCCGTTCCAGCGGCCGTACGGCGTGCACGGCCCGGACCTGGTCGGGAGCCTGGGCGCCGGTACCGACCACCACCAGCCGCCGGGCCTCACGGGGGGCCAGCAGGTCGGTGGCCACCCCGGACACGGCTCCCGTCCGCAGCGTCGTCACCTCGGTGGCGTCGGCCACCAGCTGGTCGCTGCCCTCGACGTCGCTCCATACGACCGAGCCGAGGATGGCGGGGTCGCGGCCGGTGAAGTTGAGGCTCAGCAGCTTGAAGACCGCGGTCCCGGACGGCCGGTGGTGACAGGCCATGTCGAGCAGCTGGCCGTCGCGCAGCGCGGTCCGGGTCGGCATCTCGAAGTTCCCGGCGGCCAGGTCGACGAAGGCCTGCCGCACCGCCGCGACGGCGTCAGCCATGGGGACCGCCTCGCGCACCTGTTCGGGCCCGACCGTCACGATCGTCATCGGGCCTCCTGCTCGAAGCCCTGGCGGGTCATCTCGCCCCAGTCGTGACGGGTGCCGCGCACCGCCTCGACCAGTCCGCCGAGCCGCCAGAAGGCGTTGAGCTGCCGGTAGCCGAAGTTCTCCTCGACCGCGCCCCAGATGGCACGGAGCAGGTCGGGGAGCCCGCGGTAGCGACGGAACGACAGCTCCTCGGCGAGCAGCGCCACCAGCGTGACGAACACCGCGAACAGGACCGACGCCGCGAGCAGCAGCACCACGATCTCGGGGTTGACCAGCCCCTCGAACTGCGGGAACCACCCCTCGGTGGCCAGCAGCAGGAGGAGCACGAAGAACCACACCAGGCCGAGCACCTCGACGGCCGGGGCCAGCAGCTCGAACACCAGGAACCAGGGCATCGTGAGGATGCCGATGACGCCGTAGCGGGGACGGAACATCATCGACCTGTGCCGCAGGAAGATCTCGGCGAGGCCGCGGTGCCAGCGTCGCCGCTGCTTGCGGAGGACGGTGCGGGTCTCGGGCACCTCGGTCCACGCCACCGGCTCGGGCACGAAGACCACCTCCCCCTCGCGGCCCTGGTCGCCGAGCAGGCGGTGGATCCGGACGACGAGCTCGGCGTCCTCGCCGATGCTGTTGACCGACATCCCCTCGACGGCCTGGAGCACGTCCTTGCGGAACACGCCGAACGCGCCCGAGATGATCAGCAGCCCGCCGAGCCG
The DNA here is from genome assembly GCA_963740325.1 of uncultured Actinomycetota bacterium. Classification (GTDB taxonomy): domain Bacteria; phylum Actinomycetota; class Actinomycetes; order Propionibacteriales; family Nocardioidaceae; genus Nocardioides. The sequence goes on along the minus strand of CAVUDQ010000004.1, from coordinate 731,942 downwards.
GGACCAGCCGGACCGGCCGATGAGGAACGCGCGGAGGTACTCCACGACCGCGATCCGGCTCAGCCAGCGACGCGGCATCCGCACCGACGTCACCCGGCCACGCTCGACGCGGGAGCCGTTGGCCACGCGGACGACGCCACCGGCCGCCACGACGTGGCCCGGGTTGTCCGCGAACGGGCGGGCAACGTTGAGCAACGCCTGCGGGTCGAGCAGCGAGTCCGCGTCGACCATGCAGACCAGCTCCTTTCGCGAGTAGTTGATCCCTGCGTTCAGCGCGTCCGCCTTGCCCCCGTTGGTCTTGGTGATCAACGCCAGGTTGTGGGCGCCGCGGCGGCTCACGTAGGTCTGCTCGACGACCCCCTTCATCGGGATGTGCCCGCTGGGCACCAGCGGGACCGGCGCCATGTCGAACTCCCGGATCAGCTTCTCGAGCGTGTCGTCGCTCGAGCCGTCGTCGATCACCACGACCTCGAAGTCCGGGTAGCGCAGCGAGATCATCGCCTGCACCGACTGCACGATGGTCGCCGACTCGTTGTAGGCCGGCATCAGGACCGACACGCCGCGGGAGTTCGGGTCGAGGAACCACTGGTCGTAACCGGCGTACTCGAGCCGACGGCGGTAGCCGGCCAGGTCGCCCATGGCCAGCCCGGTCAGGACGACGAAGCTGAGGTTGATCAGCACCGAGTAGACCGCGATCCCGATGGTCAGCCAGAAGACGACGCCCTGCGCCACGGTGTCGATCATGCCGACACCCTCAGCGCGGACAGGGCGAGGGCCTCGCGGGCCACGGGTGCGTCGCTCGAGCCGAGGATGGAGTGGCCGGCGCTGCCGGCCCGCCGGAGTGCCCCCGCGGCCGCACGGGCCACCTCGACGTCGTCGTCGCCCAGCCCGATCGTCAGCAGCATCAGTCCGGAGGGGCCGCCGATCTTGCCGGCAGCCTCCATCGCAGCCTGCCGGACGTCACGGGACGAGGCGCCCAGCTGCGCCGTGATGACGATCAGCGAGCTCGGCGAACCCAGCTCGCCGAGCGCCTGCAGTGCCGCGATGCGCAGCTCGTCGTCGTCCTCGACCAGGCAGCCCTCCAGCGACGACACGGCGTCGATCTCGCCGACCAGCCCGACCGCCTCGGCGGCCAGCCGCCGCTCGCGGTCGGGGTCGTCGGACGTCGGCACCCGGAGGTGCTCGACCATCACGCCGGCCGCGGGGGTGCCGATCTGGTCGATCGCGGCCAGGAAGTCGTGACGCAGCCGCGGCTCGACGGTGGCCGTCAGCAGCATCTGCTCGATGACGTCGTGCTCGGGAAAGCTGGCCAGCGCCAGCATCGCCGTACGGCGGGCGGTGAAGTCGCGGTCGTGCAGTCCGGCGGTGACGTCGTCCCGTCGCTCCGGCAGCGCCAGCACGCCGAGCCGATAGTAGCCGCGCGCGCGGCGCACCGGGGAGGGACTGGTCGTGGAGTTGCGGGCCTGGTCGACCGCCCCCCACGCCCGGAGCACCTCGCGCACCCGCTGCCGTGACTCACCGCGCAGCTTCGGCACCAGCGCGAATGTGTCGTCCTCGACCGCCGCACGCTCCTCCGGGGTCAGCGAGAGCAGGCGGCGGGTCGCGTCCTCGACCTCGTCGGGCTCACCGGCACTCAGCGTCAGGACCACCCGCCACAGGGGTGTCCGCAGCTCCTGGGTGCGGCGTTCGGCGGCGTCGGCGTGCAGCCGGACCACGACGAGGGAGATGACGACGACCAGGCACCCGAGACCGATGGTCACAGCGGCCCAGTAGCCGATGTGACCGATCGTCATCGTGAACGGGACAACAGGGCCTGCACCCGGGAAGCCAGCTCGCGGGGGCTGAACGGCTTGGTGATGTAGTCGTCGGCGCCGGAGTCGAAGCCGGTCTCGACGTCGGACTCCTGGGCACGTGCGGTCAGCAGGATCACCGGCAGGTCGGCGAGGGCCGGCTCCGCCCGGATCGCGCGGATCGCGTCGAGACCTGACACCCCCGGCATCATCACGTCGAGGACGGCGAGGTCCGGCTTCTCGGCCATGCAGGCGTCGATGGCGGCTGCGCCGTCGCCCACGGCCACGATGTCGTGTCCCATGGTCGAGAGCTTGAACTCGACGAGCTCGCGGATGTCGACGTCGTCGTCCGCGACAAGAATCCTGGCCACGTTCTCCTCCTGGGGGGTCCGGACCAGCCTATCGGCAGGTGGCCCGGGAAAGGCGGAGATGCGAGACATCACTCACCCTGGCTTGCGGGCGTCGTCTTCTGCACCTGCATCAGGAACTCGATGTTGGTCTGCGACTTCTTGAGCCGCTCGAGGAGCAGCTCGAGGGCCTGCTGGCCGTCGAGCGCGGCGAGCAGCCGGCGCAGCTTCCAGACGATGGCCATCTCGTCCTTCGACATCAGCAGCTCCTCGCGGCGGGTGCCGGACTGCACGGCGTCGATGGCCGGGAACAGGCGCTTGTCGGCGAAGTCGCGGCGCAGCCGGATCTCCATGTTGCCGGTGCCCTTGAACTCCTCGAAGATCACCTCGTCCATCTTGGAGCCGCTCTCGATGAGCGCGGTGGCGAGGATGGTCAGCGAGCCGCCGTTCTCGATGTTGCGCGCGGCGCCGAAGAACCGCTTGGGCGGGTAGAGCGCGGCGGAGTCGACACCGCCGGAGAGGATCCGACCGCTCGCCGGGGCGGCCAGGTTGTAGGCCCGGCCGAGCCGGGTGATGCCGTCGAGCAGCACCACCACGTCGTGGCCGAGCTCGACCAGCCGCTTGGCGCGCTCGATGGCGAGCTCGGCGACCGTGGTGTGGTCGCTGGCCGGCCGGTCGAACGTCGAGGAGATGACCTCGCCCTTGACCGAGCGCTCGAAGTCGGTGACCTCCTCGGGGCGCTCGTCGACGAGCACGACCATCAGGTGGCACTCGGGGTTGTTGGTCGTGATCGAGTTGGCGATCGACTGCATGATCATCGTCTTGCCGGCCTTGGAGGGCGAGACGATGAGGCCGCGCTGGCCCTTGCCGATCGGGGCGGCGAGGTCGATGACCCGCCCGATCAGGTTGCCGGGCTCGGTCTCGAGGCGCAGCCGCTCGCTCGGGTAGAGCGGGGTGAGCTTGGCGAACTCGACGCGGGTCCGCGCCGCCTCGGGGTCGGCCCCGTTGACGCTGTCGATGCGGACCATCGGGTTGAACTTCTCGCGGCGCTCGCCCTCGCGCGGCTGCCGCACCTGCCCGACGACCGCGTCGCCGCGCCGCAGGCCGTACTTCCGCACCATCGACAGGGACAGGTAGACGTCGTCGGCGCCGGGCAGGTAGCCGCTGGTGCGGACGAACGCGTAGTTGTCGAGGACGTCGAGGATGCCGGCCGCCGGGAGCAGCACGTCGTCGTCGAGGACGGAGGTGTCGGGCTCGCTGCGCTGACCGCTGCTGCTGGAGCCGCGGCTCCGGTCGCGGCCGCGGCGACGCCGGCTGCTGCGGCTGGAGCCGGAGTCCTGGCGGTTGTCCTGCCGGCCCTGGTTGCCCTGCTGGCCGCCCTGGTTCTGCTGGCTCTGCTGGCTCTGCTGCCGGTCGCGGTTCTGCTCGCGGTCGCGGTTCTGCTTCTGGTTCTGGCTGCTCTGCTGGTGGTCGCCGCGGTCCTGGCGCTGGTCGGAGCGCTGGCTGTCGTCACGCCGGCTGCCCTTGCCGTCCTTGCCGTCCTTGCCGTCCTTGCCGTCGCCGCGGGACTGGTCCTGCTTGGCGTCCGCCGCACGGGCCTGGGAGTCATCGGTGGCCGACGCCTTGCTGCCGCCCCCCTTCGGGCTGCCCCCGCCGCCGCTCTGGGCGGCCTTGATGGCGCTCACCAGGTCGGCCTTCTTCATGGAGCCGGCGCCGGAGATTCCCAGGCCGCCGGCCATCGCCTTGAGGTCGGCGATGAGCATCGAGTTGAGTCCACCGCTGCGCTTCTTCGGAGCGGCCGAGCCGGCGTCCGGGGCAGGAGTGGTGGAGTCGAGGGTCTCGGTCACGTGAGGTCCTTCCCACGTTTCACAGCCGATCCGCCGTGCGGATCAGGCTTCGGTCAGGCTTCCCCGGCCCGAGGTGCGGCTCGCAGGAGCGCATCGGAGCGGGCACGGCAGGCCGTGCCGGACGAGGAAGGGTCACACCCGGAGGGCTTCTGGAGGTCTGTTGACGAGATGTCGGGACTGCCAGCTGTCCTGGGCAGGTGTACGCCGGATCGACGGCGCGTGCTCAGAATAACACCGCAGCTCTCCCCGGGAGCACGAACCCCGGTCAACCGACCGGGCCGGTACCGACCACCACGCCGTCCCGGTCGAGCGGGAGGGGCAGCGCCCGCCAGCCGTCGGGCGCGGCCGCCACGAGCGTGTCGACGTCGCAGTCGGCGCACATCGCGAGCACGGTCGGGCCGGCTCCCGACACCACGGCCGCGGTGCCCCCGGCGCGCAGTGACTCGACCAGAGCCAGGCTCGCGGGCATGGCCGGTCGCCGGTAGTCCTGGTGGAGCAGGTCCCTGGTCGCGCGCAGCAGGTGCTCGGGCTGACCGGCAAGGGCCGCGACCAGCAGCGCTGCCCGACCGGCATTGGCCGCCGCGTCGGCGTGGGGCACGGTCGCGGGCAGCAGCCGGCGGGCCTCCTCGGTCGACACCCGCGTCGGCGGCACGAACGCCACGGCCGAGACCCGCGGGTCGACCGACGACGGCACGGCCCAGAACCCGCCGTCGTCGTCGCGGCCGCTCAGCACGAACCCGCCGTACCAGGCCGGGGCGACGTTGTCGGGGTGGCCCTCGAGGCCCGCCGCGAGCCGGAACGCCGCGTCGTCGTCGAGCAGCAGCCGGCCGCCGGCGACCAGACCGCGAGCCAGGGCGATGCCACCCACGATCGCGGCCGAGGAGGACCCCAGGCCGCGGGCGTGCGGGATCGCGTTGTCACACGTGAGCCGGATCCCCGGGGGTCGCTCCCCCATCTCGTCGAAGGCCAGGTGCATCGCCCGGACGACGAGGTGGCTCTCGTCGCGGGGCACGTCGGCCGCACCCTCCCCCGAGACCTCGACGACCGTGCCGCCGCCGGTGACCCGGCCGACCAGCCGGTCGCGCAGCCCCAGCGCGAGGCCGAGCGCGTCGTAACCGGGGCCGAGGTTGGCGGCGGTGGCCGGGACGGTCACCTCGACCGGACCGTCGACGAAGGTCATCGGGTCAGGCCAGCCCGGCGGCGCGCGCCGCCTCGTCGACGTCGGGGTCGACCACCGTGTCGACCAGGCCGCCGAAGCCCTCGAGCGCGGTGGCGGTGTCCTTGAGGCCGTGGCCGGTGACCGTCACGACCACCCGCAGCCCGGCGTAGGACTCGCCCTGGTCGAGGTCCTGCAGCAGCCCGGCCACGCCCGCGGCCGAGGCCGGCTCGACGAAGACGCCGTCCCGGCAGGCGAGCTCGCGCTGGGCACTGAGGATCTGCTCGTCGGTGACCGCAGCGAACCGGCCCCCCGACTCGTCCCGCGCGGCGACGGCGAGCTTCCACGAGGCCGGGTTGCCGACCCGGATCGCGGTCGCCCGGGTCTCCGGCTCGGCCACCGGCTCCCCGTGGACCAGCGGCGCTGCACCGGCGGCCTGGAACCCCCGCATCACGGGTCGTCGGGTGGCGCGGCCGAGGTCGGCGTACTGCCGGTAGCCGAGCCAGTACGCCGAGATGTTGCCGGCGTTGCCGACCGGGAGCACGTGCACGTCGGGGGCGTCGCCGAGGAAGTCGACGATCTCGAAGGAGGCGGTCTTCTGCCCCTCGAGCCGCACCGGGTTGACCGAGTTGACCAGCGCGACGGGGTAGTTCTCGGAGAGCCCGCGTGCCATCTGCAGGCAGTGGTCGAAGTTGCCGCGGACCATGATGATCCGGGCGCCGTGAATGATCGCCTGCGCCATCTTCCCGGCCGCGATCTTGCCCTCGGGGACCAGCACCAGCGGGGTGAGCCCGGCCTTGGCTGCGTACGCCGCCATCGACGCCGAGGTGTTGCCGGTCGACGCGCAGACCACGGCCTCGGTGCCCTCGTGGCGGGCCACCGAGATGGCCGCCGTCATCCCCCGGTCCTTGAAGGACCCGGTCGGGTTGTCGCCCTCGACCTTGAGGTGGACCTCGCCGCCCGTCAGGCCGGACAGCCAGCCGGAGTACACCAACGGCGTGCCACCCTCGCGCAGCGTGACCGCCTCGACGCCGTCGGGGATGTCGAGCAGGTCGCGATACTCCTCGACCACCCCGTGCCACTGGTGTGTCATTCCGGCTCGCCCTCGACGCGCATCACCGAGGTGACCTCGCGCACCGCGTCCATGGTGCGCAGCTGCTCGACGGTGGCGGCGAGCTGGGCGTCGGTGGCGGTGTGGGAGACGACGACGAGCTGCGCGTCCTCGCCGCGACCCTCCTGCTTGACGGTCTGGATCGAGACGCCGTGGTCGGCGAAGGCGAGCGCGACCGAGGCCAGCACGCCGGCACGGTCGTCGACGTCGATCGCGACGTGGTAGCGGGTGAGGGTCTCCCCCATGGGCAGCACCGGCCGGTCGGCGTACGCCGACTCGCCGGGCCCACTGCGGCCGGAGAGCCGGTTGCGGGCGACCGTCACGAGGTCGCCGAGCACCGCCGACGCGGTGGGCGACCCGCCGGCACCGGGGCCGTAGAACATCAGCTGGCCGGCGGCCTCGGACTCCACGAACACCGCGTTGAACGCCTCGCGCACCGACGCGAGCGGGTGGGTCGCCGGGATCATCGCGGGGTGGACCCGGACCGCCACCGCCTCGCCGCCGTCACCGTCGTGGCGCAGCTCGGCGATCGCCAGCAGCTTGACGACCGAGCCCATCTCGCGCGCGGACGCGACGTCGGCCGCGCTCACCTCGGAGATCCCCTCGCGGTGGACGTCGTCGGCGGTGACCCGCGAGTGGAAGGCGAGGCTCGCCAGGATCGCCGCCTTGGCGGCGGCGTCGAAGCCCTCGACGTCGGCGGTCGGGTCGGCCTCGGCGTACCCCAGCTCCTGGGCCTCCTCCAGCGCCTCGGCGAACCCCGCGCCCGAGGTGTCCATCCGGTCGAGGATGAAGTTGGTGGTGCCGTTGACGATGCCGAGCACGCGGGTCACCCGGTCGCCCGCCAGGGACTCGCGCAGCGGCCGCAGGATCGGGATCGCCCCGGCGACCGCCGCCTCGTAGAACAGGTCGCGGCCCGCCTTGTCGGCGGCCTCGTAGAGCGTGGGGCCGTCGGCGGCGAGCAGCGCCTTGTTGGCGGTGACGACGGCGGCGCCACTCTCGAGCGCGCCCAGGATCAGGCTCCGCGCGGGCTCGAGGCCGCCGATCACCTCGACCACCAGGTCGACGTCGTCGCGGGTGGCCAGGCCCCGGGCGTCGGTGGTCAGCAGCCCCTCGGGCACCTCGACCTCGCGCGGCGCGTCGAGCCGGCGTACGGCGACCCCGGCGAGCTCGAGCGGTGCCCCGACCCGGGCAGCGAGGTCGCCGGACTGCTCGAGCAGCAGCCGCACCACCTGCGAGCCCACCGAGCCGCAGCCGAGCACGGCCACCCTCAGCGGCTTGTCGTTCACTGGTCTGCTCCCATGTCGGTCGCCAACAGGTCGTCCTCGGTCTCGCGCCGCACGATCACGCGCACCTCGCCGTCACGCACCGCGACCACCGGCGGCCGCAGGAGGTGGTTGTAGTTGGAGGCCATCGACCAGCAGTAGGCCCCCGTCCCGGGGACCGCCACCAGGTCGCCGGGCGCCACGTCGCCCGGGAGGAACTCGTCCCGCACGACGACGTCGCCCGCCTCGCAATGCTTGCCCACCACCCGCGTCAGCACGGGTGCCGCCGCAGAGCGGCGCGAGGCCAGTGTGCAGGAGTGGTCGGCGTCGTAGAGCGCCGTCCGGATGTTGTCGCTCATCCCGCCGTCGACCGAGACGTAGGTACGGCGGGCGCCGCCGTCGAGCGCGACCTCCTTGACCGTGCCGACGGTGTAGACGGTGCACATCGACGGCCCGACGATCGCGCGCCCCGGCTCGATCGACAGCCGCGGCCGCTCGACGCCGAGCGCCCGGCACTCGTGGTCGACGATCTTGGTGATCTCGGTGGCCAGCTGCGCGGGGTCGGACGGGTCGTCCTGGGTGGTGTAGGCGATGCCGAAGCCGCCGCCGAGGTCGAGCTCGGGCATCGTCACCCCGACCTCGTCGGCCACCTGGGCGTGCAGCGCCAGCACCCGCCGGGCGGCCACCTCGAACCCGGAGGAGTCGAAGATCTGGCTGCCGATGTGGGAGTGCAGGCCACGCAGGTCGAGGCCGGGGGCGGCTACCACGCGGCGTACGGCCTCGAGGGCGTCGCCGCCGGTGATCGAGAACCCGAACTTCTGGTCCTCGTGGGCGGTGGCGATGTACTCGTGGGTGTGGGCCTCGACGCCGGCCGTCACCCGGACCATCACCGGCGTGGTGCGCCCGGTGTCGGCGGTGATCTCCGCCAGCCGCTCGATCTCGTGGAACGAGTCGACGATGACCCGGCCGACGCCTGCCACCACCGCCCGCCGGAGCTCGGCGTAGGACTTGTTGTTGCCGTGGAACCCGATCCGGGCCGGGTCGACGCCCGCCCGCTCGGCGACGGTGAGCTCGCCGCCGGTGCAGACGTCGAGGAACAGCCCCTCCTCGGCCAGCCACCGCGCGACCGAGGTGCAGAGGAAGGCCTTACCGGCGTAGTAGACGTCGTACTCCGAGAAGGCGTCGCGGAACGCCCGGGCTCGGGTGCGGAAGTCGTCCTCGTCGAGCAGGTACGCCGGCGTGTTGACGTCGGCGACCACGTCGGGCACCGCGCGGCCGCCGACATGGAGCACGCCGTCGACCTTGTGGGCGGTCGTCGACCACAGGTGCGGCACCAGGGCGTTGGGGTCGTCGGGCTCGCGCAGCCAGTGGGGGCCCCGGAGGGCCCCGTCGGCGTGCGCCCAGCCCGACGGGTGTGAGGTGGGCACTACATCCGCTCCGGAGCGGTCACACCGAGCAGCTCGAGGCCGTTGGCCAGCACGGTGCGCGCGGCGACCACCAGCATCAGTCGCGCCTCGTTGACCGGCCGGACCGGCTCGTCACCCTGCGGGAGCATCCGGCACTCCCTGGTGTCGTACCACTTGTTGAACACCGAGGTCGTGTCCTCGAGGTAGCGGGCGACCCGGTGCGGCTCGCACAGCTCGGCGGCGGACGCCACCACCCGCGGGAACTCCGCCAGTGCCCGCAGCAGCTCCCGGTCGCGGTCGTGGGTGAGCAGGGAGGGGTCGTAGTCGTCGGGCAGCGACATGCCGAGGTCGGCGGCGTTCTCCATCATCCGGCAGGTACGGGCGTGGCCGTACTGCACGTAGTAGACGGGGTTGTCGGCGGACGCGCGGGTGATCTCTTCTACGTCGAGGACCAGTGGCGAGTCGACGGGGTAGCGCGCGAGCGAGTAGCGGAGCGCGTCGACCCCGATCTCGTCGACCAGCTCACCGAGCGTGACGATCTGGCCCGACCGCTTGGAGAGCCTGATCTCCTCGGTGCCGCGCATGATCTTCACGAGCTGGCCGATGAGCACGTCGATGGTGCGGTCGGGGTCGTCGCCCGCGCACGCCGCCATCGCCTTGAGCCGCCCGACATAGCCGTGGTGGTCGGCACCGAGCAGGTAGATGCAGCGGCCGAAGCCGCGCTCCCGCTTGTTGACGTAGTAGGCGGTGTCGGACGCGAAGTAGGTCAGCTGCCCGTTGGTCCGGATCAGCACCCGGTCGCGGTCGTCGCCGAAGTCGGTGGTGCGCATCCACAGCGCCCCGTCGGCGTCGTAGAGGTGGCCCTGCGAGCGGAGCTTCTCGACGCTGGCCACGACGTCCTCGTTGTCGTGGAGGCTGCGCTCGGAGAACCACACGTCGAAGTGGGTGTGGAAGTCCTCCAGCTGTTTCTGCTGCTCCTTCAGCTGCAGCGCGTAGCCCGCCTCGCGGAACGCGACCCGCCGCTCATCCTCGGGCAGGTCGAGGATGCCGGGGTCGTCGGCGACGATGCGCTGCGCGAGGTCGATGACGTACGCGCCCCGGTAGCCGTCGTCGGGCACGTCGTGACCCAGCGCCCTGGCCTCGATCGAGGCCCCGAAGAGCTCCATCTGGTTGCCGCGGTCGTTGATGTAGAACTCGCGGGCCACGCTCGCACCGGCAGCCTCGAGCACCCGCGCGATCGCGTCGCCCACCACGGCCCACCGGGTGTGGCCGAGGTGGAGCGGGCCGGTGGGGTTGGCGGAGATGAACTCGATGTTGACCCGCTCGCCGGCCTGGCTCTCGTTGCGTCCGTACGCCGCCCCGGCGGCGACGATGTCGGCCGCGACCTGTCCCTGCGCCCCGGCCGCCACGGTGACGTTGAGGAAGCCGGGACCGGCCACCTCGACCGAGGCGACCCCGTCGGCCTGCTCGAGCCGGTCGGCCACCAGCTGGGCGAGGTCGCGCGGCGGGAGCCCGGCGCGCTTGGCCAGCTGCATCGCGATGTTGGTCGCGTAGTCGCCGTGGCCCTTGTCGCGCGGTCGCTCCACCCGGACCTCGGTCGGCGGACCGTCGGGCAGGGTGAGCGAGCCGTCGTCGACGAGGGAGGCCAGGGCGTCGACCACGGCGGTGGAGAGCTGGGCGGGATTCACCGCTCCAGCGTATCGGCGCCCTCCGGTTTCGTTCCCACCAGTGACGCCGGGTAGTGTTCGGCAGCGCCGCGCTGATCATCAGCGAGTGGCTGGCCTCCGTAGCTCAGGGGATAGAGCACTGGTTTCCGGTACCAGGTGCCGCAGGTTCGAATCCTGCCGGAGGCGCCCCCCACGAAGTCGCACCCCCGCACCCGCGAAGTCGCAGTCCCGCACCGTCGAGGGCGCGGCCACGTCACTCGGTCGGTGCACGACTGCGCTCTCGCAGGTGCGGGAACGCGCTCTCGCGGGTCAGCAGTTGCTGATGGTGGCGTCGCTGCGGGCGGCGTTGCCGTAGCGGCGCGCCTGAGCGACGTTCGGGAAGACGATGCTCGCTCCCCCGACGTTGCCGATCCGGCCGCCGACGACGCACGTGTGGATCTTGGAGGGCTGCACCTGAGCCACCGCCTGGGCGAGCTCGAACAGCCCGGCAGGCGAGGCGTTGGTGTCGGTGTTGCGCAGCACCGTCATCACACCGCGCTCGATGAAGCCCGGCTCGTCGGCGCGCGCCCGGATCCGGGCGTGGATGCCGCGCAGCGTCCGCTGCTGGTTGGCCGAGCGGTCGAAGTCGCCGCCGGCGAGGCCCTTGCGGACCCGGGAGAACGCCATCGCCTCGTAGCCGTTGAGATGGATGTGGCCCGCCTTGAAGCCCTTGGGCTTGAGGTAGGGGTCGCTGAACGGGCGGGGGTTGTTGACGTGGATGCCGCCGATGTCGTTGATCATGTTCTCGAAGAACGGGAACCGCGTGACCATCACGTAGTCGGGCTGGACGCCGACCAGGTTGCCGACGGTCTGGCCCATCAGCCGCGGCCCGCCGAAGTAGAGGCCGGCGTTGACCCGGTTGTGGCCGTGGCCGGGGATCGCCACCCACGAGTCGCGCGGCACGCCGATGGCCGAGGCGGCGCCGGTCCGGGTGTTGATGCCGACCATCTGGATCGCGTCGCCCCGGCTGCGGGTCATGTCCTGGCCCGGCCGAGCGTCGGAGCCGACGGCCAGGATCCAGATCACGTCGTCGCCGAGGTCGACCCCCTCGGCGGTGCGCAGGTCGGTGAGGCTGACCTCGGCGTTCCGCACGCTGCCGTCGGGCACGGTGAACGCGACCAGCCCGAGCACGAGGCCGAGCAGCACGGTCCGGACGACCCGCTGCACGGGTCGGTGCCGCGGTCCGGGTCGCATCATCATCGACCTCCCTTGCTGACGTGGTAGGCGAAGACGGTCCAGCGCCCGTCGTCCTTGGTGAGCAGGAGCCGACCGGACACCCGGTAGCGGCTCTTCTTCCTGCCGTCGGTGCGGAACGTCGTGAACACGTGGGCGGTCGACCCGACGGCACGCTTGCCCACCGCGAGCAGGTCGACCTTCACGTCCATCTTGGTGGGGGTGACCTCGCCGACCCCCGGGCCGATGTCGGCGTTGGTCATCACCCGCAGGTCGTGGCGGGCGGCGGCCCGGGCACCGCGGCTGAAGTCGGCGAAGGAGTTGTCGAACGTCTCGCGGGGGTAGCGTCCGCCGACGTAGGCGTCGGTGAGCCAGCGGACGGCGATCGCGGACACCCGCTCCTCGACGACCCTCGCGTCCTTGCGGGGCAGCGTGCCGGTGACCCGGCCGAGCTCGGTGACCGGCTCGACCTCGAGGGTCGGGGCAGCACTGGGCTCGGTCAGCTCGGGGCCGGTATCGGTGGACTTGCTGTCGCCGTCGCTGCATCCGCTCGCCACCAGACCCACCAGCAGGACCAGTGTGGGGGCGAGAAGTCGGGTCCCCGGTCGGGGTCGGAGAACGCTTCTCATGGGGTCGTGACTCCCTTGGTCGTGTGTCGCGCCACAGCCTGCCCCAAAGCCGGGACGCGGCTGAGCATTTGTGTGCGTGTGGGACTAGCCTTGACAACACCCGACGTCCGCGCGCGCATATCCGGAAGAGGCGAAAGCGACCGTGCCGCAGTCCCCTGGCAACCAGTCCTCCGAGACCTCCATCGACTTCGGGGCCAACGAGTGGCTCGTCGAGGAGATGTTCGAGCAGTACCAGCGTGATCCGAAGAGCGTCGCCCCGGAGTGGGTGCGCTATTTCGCCGACAACGGTACGGCGGGCGAGAACGGTGCCGGCAGCAGCCCCTCGAAAGCCGAGGCCACGACCGCGACGAAGCCGGCCGAGCCGGAGCCGAAGCATGCCCGGCCCGCCCCGGAGCAGCAGGCCGCGACCGGGTCGGAGAAGGCCGCCGACCGGGAGAGGACGCCCGCCGAGCAGAAGTCCGACTCGTCGGCCAAGCCGGTGGCCAGGCCGCGGCCCGAGAGCGCCGCCGCCGAGACGCCCAGCACCACCAAGGAGACCCCGGTCGCCAAGGACCCCAGCCCGCAGCCGACGAGCAAGGCCACCGACGAGCCGTCGCTGACCGTGCTCCGCGGCATCTCCGCCGCCACCGCCAGGAACATGGACGCCTCGCTGAGCGTCCCCACCGCCACCTCGGTCCGCTCGGTGCCGGTCAAGCTGCTCTGGGACAACCGCACGGTCATCAACAACCACCTCGCCCGGGCCCGCGGCGGCAAGGTGTCCTTCACCCACATCATCGGCTACGCGCTGGTCAAGGCGTTGCGGTCGATGCCGGAGATGAACAACTCCTACGCCGAGAAGGACGGCAAGCCGAACATGGTCACCCCCGCGCACGTCAACCTCGGGCTGGCCATCGACCAGCAGAAGTCCGACGGCACCCGTCAGCTCGTCGTGCCCTCGATCAAGGGCTGCGAGACGATGGACTTCGCCGCCTTCTGGACGGCGTACGAGGAGATCGTCCGCAAGGCGCGCGACAACAAGCTGACGATGGACGACTACCAGGGCACCACCGTCAGCCTCACCAACGTCGGCGGCCTCGGCACCAACCATCCTGTCCCCCGACTGATGCCGGGGCAGGCCGCGATCTTCGGCGTGGGCGCCATGGACTACCCGCCCGACTGGCAGGGCGCGTCCGAGGAGGCGCTCGCCCGCAACGGGATCTCCAAGGTCATGACGCTGACCTCGACCTACGACCACCGCGTCATCCAGGGCGCGCAGTCCGGCGAGTTCCTCAAGCGGATCCACGCCCTGCTGCTCGGCGAGCAGGACTTCTACGACGAGATCTTCCGCTCGCTGCGGATCCCCTACGAGCCGATCCGCTGGGCCCGCGACATCGCGACCTCCCACGACGACGAGATCTCCAAGCAGGCCCGGATCCTCGAGCTGATCCACGCCTACCGGGTGCGCGGCCACATGATGGCCGACACCGACCCGCTGGAGTACCGCCAGCGCAGCCACCCCGACCTCGAGGTGGAGTCACACGGCCTCACGCTGTGGGACCTCGACCGCGAGTTCGCCACCGGGTCGTTCGGTGGCGAGGGCCGGCGGTTCATGAAGCTGCGCAACATCCTCGGGATCCTGCGCGACTCCTACTGCCGCACCACCGGCATCGAGTACATGCACATCATGGACCCCGAGCAGCGCCGGTGGATCCAGCAGCGGGTCGAGCAGCCCCACACCAAGCCGCCCCGCGAGGAGCAGCTGCGGATCCTGCTCAAGCTCAACCAGGCCGAGGCGTTCGAGACCTTCCTGCAGACCAAGTTCGTCGGTCAGAAGCGGTTCTCGCTCGAGGGTGGCGAGACGACGATCGCGCTGATCGACGAGATCTGCGAGGAGGCCGCCGGGGCCGGGCTCGAGGAAGTCACCATGGGCATGGCCCACCGCGGCCGGCTCAACGTGCTGGCCAACATCGTCGGCAAGAAGTACTCCCAGATCTTCCGCGAGTTCGAGGGCAACATCGACCCGCGGACCGTCCAGGGCTCCGGTGACGTGAAGTACCACCTCGGGGCCGAGGGAGAGTTCGTCTCCGAGCACGGCGACCGGATCAAGGTGTCGGTGTCCGCGAACCCGTCCCACCTCGAGGCCGTCAACCCGGTGCTCGAGGGGATCGCCCGCGCCAAGCAGGACGTGCTCGACCGGGGCGAGGAGTTCCCCGTCCTGCCGCTGCTCGTCCACGGCGACGCGGCGTTCGCGGGCCAGGGCGTGGTGGCCGAGACGCTCAACCTGTCCCAGCTGCGCGGCTACCGCACCGGTGGCACGATCCACGTCGTCGTCAACAACCAGGTCGGGTTCACGACCTCGCCCGGCTCGTCGCGGTCGTCGCTCTACTGCACCGACGTCGCGCGCATGGTCCAGGCGCCGATCTTCCACGTCAACGGCGACGACCCCGAGGCCTGCATCCGGGTCGCGGGCCTGGCGTTCGCCTACCGCCAGCAGTTCAAGAAGGACGTCGTCATCGACCTGGTGTGCTACCGCCGCCGCGGTCACAACGAGGGAGACGACCCCTCCTACACCCAGCCCCTCATGTACGACCTGATCGAGCAGAAGCGGTCGGTGCGCAAGCTCTACACCGAGTCGCTGATCGGTCGTGGCGACATCACGATCGAGGAGGCCGAGCAGGTCCTCAAGGACTACCAGCAGCAGCTGGAGCGGGTCTTCACCGAGGTGCGCGAGGCGTCGACCGAGGCGCCGGACGAGTGGACCACCGTTCCCGACTACCCCGAGAAGCAGGCCGGGGCCGCCACCACGGCGGTCACCGGCGAGGTCATCAAGCGGATCGCCGACGCCTACGTCACGCCGCCCGACGGCTTCACGGTCCACCCGAAGGTGATGCCGCAGCTGCAGCGCCGGGCCGCGGCGATGACCGACGGGCCGATCGACTGGGGCACCGGCGAGATCCTCGCGTTCGGGTCGTTGCTGATGGAGGGCCGCCCGGTGCGGCTCGCGGGCCAGGACTCCCGGCGTGGCACGTTCGTGCAGCGGTTCGCGACGATCATCGACCGCACCAACGCCGACGAGTGGACCCCGCTGAGCAACCTCACCGAGGACCAGGCCAAGTTCCTCGCCTACGACTCACTGCTGTCCGAGTACGCCGCCCTCGGGTTCGAGTACGGCTACTCGGTGGCACGTCCCGACGCGCTGGTGCTGTGGGAGGCGCAGTTCGGCGACTTCGTCAACGGCGCCCAGATCGTCATCGACGAGTTCATCACCGCCGGCGAGACCAAGTGGCGCCAGCAGTCCGGCGTCGTCATGCTGCTCCCCCACGGCTACGAGGGCCAGGGTCCCGACCACTCGTCCGCCCGGATCGAGCGGTTCCTGACCATGGCCGCAGAGGACGCGTTCGTCGTCGCGCAGCCGTCGACGCCCGCGTCGTACTTCCACCTGCTGCGGCAGCACTCTCTCGGCGAGGACCACCGCCCCATGGTCGTCTTCACCCCGAAGTCGATGCTCAAGCGCAAGGAGGCCGCGTCGCAGCCCTCCGACTTCACGACCGGCGAGTTCCGGCCGCTGGTCACCGACGACCAGGCCGACCCCGAGAAGGTCGAGACGCTGCTGCTGTGCTCGGGCCGGGTGACGTGGGACCTGATGGTCGACCGCGGGAAGCGCGACAACGGCGACCAGTTCGCGATCGCTCGGGTCGAGCAGCTCTACCCGCTGCCGACCGAGCAGATCCACGCCTACATGGACAGCTTCCCCAACCTCAAGGCGGTCCGGTGGGTGCAGGACGAGCCGCGCAACATGGGCCCGTGGCCGCACTACGCGCTGAACGTCTGGCCGGCGCTCGGCCGGCACGTCGAGCCGGTCACCCGCGCCGCCTCCTCCTCGCCGTCGGTCGGCACGGTGAAGCGCCACATCGAGGAGCAGAAGGCGCTCCTCGACCGGGCCTTCGCCCCACCGGACGAGGGTGACGGCACCGACTACTGACCCTCGACCGGCTCAGGGAACGATGTACTTCACCGATCGCGGGCTCGAGGAGCTCGAGAAGCGCAGGGGCGACGAGGAGGTCACCCTCGCGTGGGTGGCCGAGCGGCTGCAGGAGTTCACCGACCTCAACCCGGAGTTCGAGACGGCCACCGAGCGGTTCGCGACCTGGCTGGCGAGGCTCGACGACCCCGACGACTGACTCCGTCACCGGGTCTCGCCGAAGTAGGCGCGGCGCGCCTCCTCGTCCGGGACCAACCGGTCGGGGCCACGGGCCTCCAGGGTCGCGAACCCGCCCAGGGTGGGGTCCGCCTCACGGGCAGCCGCATGGAGCTCACGGCGGTGGTCGGCCTCGGGCCCCTGCTCGGCGTCCAGCAGCGCACACCAGCGGTCGTAGGCGCGCAGCACGTTGTAGTACGCGCGTACTCGTTCGTCGCGCGCTCCCAGTCCCGATCGGTCGTGAGAAGTTCGCTCAGCTGGCGCACGTCCCGGAAGAGCAGCGAGGTCCCGAGCCCCTGAGTGGGGTCCAAGGCACCTGCCGCGTCGCCCACCAGCACGGCGCGCCCGAGGGTGAGGCGACTCGCCCACGTGCAGCCGTTGGGGAAGAAGCCCATCGGACCCGCCTGACGGGCTCCCTCCAGCGTGCCCGCCGGCATGGACCGGGCGGCGAAGGACACGAACGCGTCTGCGGTCCGTCCCACCCCTGTCTCGCGAACCCGGTCGGGAGTCAGCCGGATGTAGACGCGGCACGAGTCGGCTCCCGTCGCGAACCACCCCACGGCCGTGGCGGGCACCGGGGCCCAGCCGAAGGTGTCGTCGCCACGTACGCCGGACAGCAGGAGGCCCCCGAACCAGTGGTGCTCGGCGTCGGTCACGGTGTCCGCTCCGACCCACCGCCGGGCGCCGGACCTCTTGCCGTCGGCGCCGACGACCAGCCGGGCCCGGATCTCCGTCGTGCGACCGTCCTCGCTCACCGTCACACCGGGTCGGACGCCGTCCTGCATCCCCACGACCTTGGCGGGCCGCAGCACGGTGGCTCCCTGCGACTCGGCCCAGCCCAGCAGGGTCTCCTGCAGGCGAGGGTGCGAGAACCCGATCGCGGACCGTGCCCCGATCGAGATGTCCTCCCAGCGCACGGAGTCCACCCGCTGTCCGTCCTCGTAGAACTCGATCACGGGGAGCGGCACGACTCCAGCCTGGTCCAGGGGCTCGGCGAGACCGGCCAGCAGCGCCTCGTGGTGACCCCACGGCCAGGTCAGCTCGCCCCGGATCCGGTCCCGGAACCGGCTCTCCTTCTCGATCCCAGCACACCGAGGCCGGAACGCGCCAGGACACCCCCGAGCGACGACCCTGCCAGCCCCCCACCGGCGATGACGACATCGAACGTGCTCCCGGCCATGACCTTGTCCCCTGATGTGCCGAGACCTGCGCCCGAGCCTACGCGCCCTGGGGCACCTGCCTCCCTGGGCAGCGGCTGCCCTGGCGTCTCCACAGATCGAAGGATTGTGCCCACAGCCCGCTGAGCGGGTGAGAAGGTCCGGCCATGGGAGTCTTTCGCCGGAAGCCCGAGCCCGCAGCGTCCCTCGCGACCACCGGACACGCGGGCGACGACGAGCTGCTCACGCAGATCGCAAGGCACAATCCCGAGGCCGGTCGGCACTGGGTCCACTACGTCTACGTCGCCGACGAGGACGCCGCACGCCGCGCCGCCGAGCAGGTCACCGCGGGCGGGTGGGACATCCAGCTGGTCGACCAGTCGGCCGCCGGTGGGCCCGAATGGGTGGTGATCGCCGAGCAGCACGGCGCGTTCACGACCCCCGACGCGGTGCGCACCGCACGCCAGTTCTTCGAGTCCGTCGCCGCGGCCCACCGGGGAGGCGGCTACGACGGCTGGGAGGCCAGCCTCTAACGGGTGCCCGGGCGTCGGGTGCTGCGCCCACGCTCTGCCACGATGGGCGCATGACCCACACGAGTCCGGTCGAGTGCTGGCTGACCGACATGGACGGAGTCCTCGTCCACGAGGAGACGCCGCTCCCCGGGGCCGCCGAGTTCCTCGACGCGTTGCGTACGCACGACCGGCCGTTCCTGGTCCTGACCAACAACTCGATCTACACCCCGCGCGACCTGCGCGCCCGGCTGCTGCACGCCGGCATCGACGTGCCCGAGGAGTCGATCTGGACCTCGGCGCTGGCGACCGCCCAGTTCCTCGACGACCAGCGCCCCGGCGGCAAGGCGTACGTCGTCGGCGAGGCCGGGCTCACCACGGCGCTGCACGAGGTCGGATACACGATGAACGACCGCGATCCCGACTACGTCGTCCTCGGGGAGACCCGTACCTACTCCTTCGAGGCGATCACGCGTGCGATCCGGCTGATCGACGACGGCGCACGGTTCATCGCCACCAACCCCGACCCGAGCGGCCCCAGCCCGCAGGGCAAGCTGCCCGCCACCGGCTCCGTGGCGGCGCTGATCAGCACCGCCACCCACCGCACGCCCTACTACGTCGGCAAGCCCAACCCGCTGATGATGCGCTCGGCGCTCAACCGGCTCGAGGCGCACAGCGAGACGACGATGATGATCGGCGACCGGATGGACACCGACATCGTCAGCGGCCTCGAGGCCGGGATCCGGACCATCCTCGTGCTCAGCGGGTCCACCACCCCCGACCGGGTCGACGCCTTCCCTTACCAGGCGACCAAGGTGGTCGAGTCGATCGCCGACGTCGTCCCGCTCGTGTCCGAGCTCGACCCGAGCCGGTTCGACGACGCCCTCACCTGACCGGGCTCAGTCCGGCTCGGTGTCCTCGGAGGCCCGGCGCGCGGAGTCCCGGATCTCGAACAGCTCGGTGGCGAAGCCGCCCAGCGCTCCTGCCACGTCCCTGACGGCGGTGGTGACGATCCCGGTCACCTGACCGACGGTCGTCGCCGCGGCCTCGATGGTGTCCTGGATGACGTCCTTGCGGATCTCGGCGCGGCTCAGTCGGTCGAACATGTCGCCATGATCACGCGGCGGCGGCCGGCTCGCCAGTCCGCCGTCCACGCGGGACCGACGGCGCCGGGGCCCCCGGCAGCGCGAACCGGCAGATCTTCCGCGCCACACTCCACAGCTGGCCGCTCAACCGGCCGGTGTTGTAGGGGAGGTGGTATCGCTCGCACAGGTCCCGGACCTCGGGCGCGATCTGCGGGTACCGCCGCGCCGGGAGGTCGGGGAACAGGTGGTGCTCGATCTGGTGCGACAGGTTCCCGCTCATCACGTGGAAGAGCGGGCTGCCGGTGATGTTGGCCGAGCCGAGCAGCTGCCGGAGGTACCACTGGCCGCGCGTCTCGTCCTCGCAGTCCTCCTGGCTGAACGTCGCCACGCCCGCCGGGAAGTGGCCGCAGAAGATGATGTTGAACGCCCATACGTTGCGCACCAGGTTGGCCAGCGCGTTGCCGGCGAAGGTGAGCGGGAACAGCGGCCCCGTCAGCGCCGGGAACAGCAGGTAGTCCTTGATCGCCTGCCGCCGGATCTTGCGCAGCAGCCCCGGGTAGAGCGGCTTGTTGTCCTCGAAGCTGCGTCGACCCGCGACGATGTTCTCGACCTCGAGGTCGTGCAGCGCCACCCCCCACTCGAACAACACCATGAGCAGGAACGCGTAGACCGGGTTGCCGAGGTAGTAGGGCCGCCACTCCTGGTCCTCGTCCATCCGGAGGATCCCGTAGCCGATGTCGCGATCCTTGCCGAGGATGTTGGTGTAGGTGTGGTGGAGGTAGTTGTGGCTGTACTTCCACTGCTCGCTGGGGCAGACGGTGTCCCACTCGTACATCCGCGAGTTGAGGCCGGGGTCGCCCATCCAGTCGTACTGGCCGTGCATCACGTTGTGGCCGATCTCCATGTTGTCGAGGATCTTCGACAGGCTCAGGCCGGCGACGGCCAGCGGCCACAGCGGCGGCAGGTAGAACATCGCGCGGCCCGCGACTTCGAGCTGGCGCTGCCGCTTGACGACGTTCCTGATGTACGCCGCGTCCTCCTCGCCGAGATCGGCGACGATCCGCTGCCGGATCGCGTCGAGCTCCTCGCCGAAGGCCTCGAGCTGCTCGGGGGTGAGCGTGGTGGTCATGGTGGGTCTCCTCCGGGAGTAGGTGTCAGAGATCGACGGAGCAGTCCCCGAGCGGGGCGCTCACGCAGACCTGGATGTCCTCGTCGGGCAGGGACGACTCGGCGCCGTTGACGACGTGGCGGACCGTCCCCTCGGTCTTGCGGGCTGTGCAGGAGAAACAGATCCCCATCCGGCACCCGTGTTCCGGCGCCAGTCCGGCGGCCTCGGCCTGCTCCAGGATCGGAGCGCCGCTGTTGTCGGCGGTGAGGCCGGACCGGGTGAAGGCGATCCGGCCGCCCGCGGCGCCGGAACCGGTCGCGGGCGGCCTGAAGTGCTCCACGCGCAACGCGTCGGAGCCGGCGTACGCCGCGCGGACCGCCTCGACCAGGGGCCCGGGCCCGCACAGCCAGGTCGGGACCTCCTGGAAGCCGGGCACCAGCCGCTCCAGCCACATCGGCGTGAACGCGGGGTCCCCCAGCTCGGGGTGCAGCAGGTGGACGTCGACGCCGTAGCCCGACGCCCGGACGTCGGCGAGCTCGCGGGCGAAGACCTGGTGGTCCGGGCTCCGGGCGTAGTGCACGAAGGTGACCCGGCCGCGGTGGGTACGCCGCTGCAGGCTGCGCAGCATCGACATCACCGGCGTGATGCCCGAGCCGCCCGAGATCATCAGCACGTGCTCGGGCACCCGGTCGGGCAGCACGAACTCGCCCTCGGCCTGCGACAGGTGCACCAGCTGGCCGGGCCGCGCCTCCTCGACGAGGAACCGGGACACGCCGTGACCGGGTGCCCGGTCGTGGTTGGCCCGCAGCGTGATCGTGAAGCGGTCGCCGGGCCGTGAGTCCGGGCTCGACACGGTGAAGACCCGCGTCGTACGGCGGGCACCGCCGAGCTCGACGCCGAGCTGCACGTGCTGGCCCGCCCGGTGGCCCTGCCAGGTGGTGGTCGGCTGCAACGTGATCGTGGCGACGGGCGGGTGGCCGGCGACGTCGACCTCGCGGGTGACGTCGACGACGCGGGCGCGGACCTCGTGGGCGGCCCACATCGGGTTGACCTGCTCGAGGTAGCGGTCGACCCCGTGCGGCGACGCGAGGGCCGCGACGGCCCGGGAGCGGAGCAGGGTCTGGGTGATGCCCATGGTCGCCACCTCGCTTCAGTGAACATTTGTTCACTCAACCCTGACGATCAGTACCGCCCCGGGTCAAGGAGCCGGCACTGTGTCCGTGCACACATGTGTCTCGTTACGGTGGGGTCGTGACGCAGACCCGCGGCGAGCGCAAGGAGCGGACCCGGCGCGCGATCCTCGACGCAGCACTGGAGCTGTCGGAGGAGCAGACCTTCGCCGCACTGTCGCTGCGCCAGGTGGCCCGCGAGGTCGGCATCGTCCCGACCGCCTTCTACCGGCACTTCCCGTCGCTCGACGACCTCGGCCTCGCCCTGGTCGAGGAGTCCTTCGCCTCGCTGCGCGCCATGCTCCGCGCCGTACGTCGCGGCGACCCCTCCTTCGACGAGATCATCGACCGCTCCCTCGACGTGCTCGTCGAGCACGTGCACGCCCAGCGGGGGCACTTCGCGTTCATCGCCCGCGAGCGGGCCGCCGGGCCGCCCGTCGTGCGCGAGGAGATCCGGCACCAGATCGAGCTGTTCGAGCGCGAGCTCGCCGCCGACCTGGCCCGGATTCCCGGCACCGAGGCGTGGTCGACCGACGACCTGCAGGTGCTGGCCGACCTGATCGTCACCTCGGTGGTCGCAACGGCCGAGGAGGTGATCCAGGCCCGCCCCGACACCGAACCCCGGATCGTGGCCCGGGCGCGCACCCAGCTGCGGATGGTCCTGGTCGGTGCGCTCAACTGGCGGTCGCGGCCGGGCGACTAGGTTCGGTCCATGACGCTCTCGGTCGACCTCGGCTACCACCACCAGACCGGCAACCCGCTCCACCGTTCGGTGCGGCGGTGGGCGGCAACCCGGGCGGGCGGCTGGTTCTTCTCCCGCACGCTGCGCCACCTCGACGACCTGGTGGCCCGGGCGAGCCGCGGTCGGCAGAGCGCTCCCGGCCTCCTGGCCGGGCTGGCGGTGCTCGACCTCACCACCACGGGCCGGAAGTCGGGACGGCGGCGCACCAGCCACCTGATCGCCGCGCCGTACGGCGACGGGCTCGCGCTGCTCGGCACCAACTTCGGCCAGCAGGGCACCCCGGCGTGGGCGCTCAACCTCGAAGCCGAGCCGCGGGCGACGGTGAGCTATCGCGGCACCACCCGCGAGGTGGTCGCGCGGCCGGCCACGGATCAGGAGGCCGAGGAGATCTTCGCCCTGGCGTCGACGTTCTACGTCGGCTACGCCAGCTACCGGCAGCGGGTCGGCGACCGGCGCCGGATCCGGGTGTTCGTGCTCGAGCCGGTCAGCGTGGCCTGACCGCCAGGTCGGTCACCGTCGCGTCCTGGCCGAGGTCGAGCACGCCGAGGATCGCCTCCGCGACGGTCTCCGGCCGGATCCAGGAGGCCGGGTCGTAGTCCTTGCCCTCCTGGGCGTGGACCTTCTCCTGCATCGGGGTGGCGGTGCGCCCGGGGTAGACGGTGGTGACCCGGACGCCGTGCCCGGCCTCCTCGCCGCGCAGCGAGTCGGCGAGCGCGCGGAGGCCGTGCTTGGAGGCGGCGTACGCCGACCACGTCGGGTGGGCGACCTGGCCGGCACCGGAGTTCACGAAGACCACGGTCCCGCGTGCCGCCCGCAGCGCCGGCAGGGCGACCCGCGTCAGCGCCGCGGGGGCGACCAGGTTGACGCGGAGAGTGGTGGCCCAGGTCTCGACGTCCAGCTCGGACACCGGACCGAGCTCGACGACCCCGGCCGCGTGGACGACGGAGTCGAGCGCGTCCGGCAGGGCCAGCGACTCCACGGACTCCGGGTGCGCCAGGTCGGCCACCAGCACGGCGACGCCGTCGAGCTCGTCCGCCAGCTCCGCCGCACGTCCCTCGGTCCG
Source organism: uncultured Actinomycetota bacterium (assembly GCA_963740325.1). Lineage (GTDB taxonomy): Bacteria > Actinomycetota > Actinomycetes > Propionibacteriales > Nocardioidaceae > Nocardioides. Next base: position 708,505 of record CAVUDQ010000004.1, on the reverse strand, counting down.
GGCGAGGGCGACGACCTCGTCGCCGCGGTCGAGGAGCCGCCGCGCGAGGGCCGCACCGATGCCGGACCCGGCCCCGGTCAGCAGGTGGATCATCGGGTGAAGACGATCTTGCCGAACAGGTCGCCCTCGGCCATGGCCGCGAAGCCCTCCCGGGCCCGGTCCATCGGCAGCGCGCGGTCGACCAGCGGTCGGGCGCCGGTGGCGTCGAGCATGGTCATCAGCGACGCCAGCTCGTGGCGCGTACCCATCGTCGACCCGATGACCTGCAGCTGGAGGAAGAAGATCCGGGTCAGCCCGGCGTCGTCGACGTTCGGCCCGGACGTCGTCCCGGACACCACGATCCTCCCGCCGACCCGCAGCGACCTGATCGAGTGCGACCAGGTGGCCCGGCCCACCGTCTCCATGACCGCGTCGACCTTCACCGGGAGCCGCTCGCCGGTCTCGAAGACGTCGTGGGCACCGAGCTCGAGGGCGCGCTTCCGCTTGGTCTCGTCACGACTGGTGGCGAGTACCTTGAGCCCGCCGGCGCGGGCCAGGGTGATGAGGGCGGTGGCGACGCCGCCGCCGGCGCCCTGCACCAGCACCGTGTCGCCGGCCTTGAGGTCGCCCTGCACGAAGAGCATCCGGTACGCCGTCAGCCAGGCGGTCGGCAGGCAGGCCGCCTCCTCGAAGGACAGCGACGCGGGCTTGGGCACCACGTTGCCGCGCGGGACGGCGACCCGGTCGGCGAAGGTGCCCTGGTAGCGCTCGGAGAGCAGCGACCGCTTGGGGTCGAGTGTCTCGTCGCCGCTCCACGCCGGGTCGCTGATCACGGCGTGCACGACCACCTCGTTGCCCTCGTCGTCGATCCCCGCGGCGTCGCAGCCGAGGATCATCGGCAGTGCCTCCTCCTTCAGCCCCACCCCGCGCAGCGACCAGAGGTCGTGGTGGTTGAGCGAGGCGGCCCGGACGGTGACGGTGGTCCATCCGTCGGGGACCTCCGGGTCGGGGCGTTCCCCCACGACCAGTCCCTGCAGGGGGTCCTCGGTGCTGAAGCTGTCGGCGTAGACGGCGAACATGCTCAGGAGGCTATCGAGTGCGCGAGGAGCGCCAGCAGGGCCACCGCGGGCATGGCGCCCTGCACCAGCGCCGCGCGCGCCTTGGCGTGGTCGCTCAGCACCAGCACCAGCGACGCGGCCAGCATGCTGCCGCACCCGAACACCAGCAGCGGCACCCCCGCGTCGGACTCCACGACCACCAGGAACACGCCGGCCGCGACTCCCGCTGCAAGGAAGAGGTTGTAGAAACCTTGGTTGTAGGCCAGTGGCGCCGTCACCCGGGCCGTCTCGGCGGTCGTGCCGAACACCCTGCGGGTCTCGGGCTCGCTCCAGCGCAGCGACTCCAGGACGAAGATGTAGACGTGGACCAGGGCTGCCAGGGAGGCGGCGACCAGCGCGACCACGAGCATGGACGCATGCTAGCCGCGGCCGACCCCTCTGCCCGCTCCCCCGACCGGGCAGAGGGATCGGCCCGCCCGGGCGTCCCCCGTCGCCCGGTGGCCGCACTGCAGCCGTTCCCCGTGGCCCGCATCCTGTGGCCCGGGCCGCTGCCGCGCTAGGTGGCGCTTCGGCCACCTTGACGCCACCACGCCGCGAGCGCGGTCCGGCTCCTCACGTCGGCCACCTCGAACAGGTCGGCGACGTGCTTGCGCACCGTGCGTGGTGAGATCCCGAGCCGCCGACCGACCTGCTCGTTCGTGAGCCCGCGGGCCACGAGGGCGGCGACGTCGCGCTGCCGCGGCGTGAGGGACCGCTCCTCGTGCGGGCCGGACCAGGTGCGGACGGCGACGACGGCCTCCCGCATCGCGAACCCGGCGTCGACCACGCGGCGTACGTGCTCGAAGGCCTCCAGCTCCCGGTCGGTGAAGTCGCGGTCCTCCCGCCACAGGGAGAGCAGCCGCAGGTCGCGTTGCCGGCACGGGAACAGCAGCGCGCTCTGGTAGCGGTGGCCGCGCGGCCGGAGGCACCGCTCCCAGACCTCCAGTCGCTCCAGGCTCGCGAGGTCGACCACGTCGGTGAGGCGGGAGGTGCCCGCAGGTGAGGTGGTCAGCCACCGCGCGTACGGGTGCGTCGGCAGCAGCCGACGCCACTGGACCTCCTCCTCGGGACCCAGTGGCTCGACGCCGTGGGTCTCGACGAGGGCGGGCCCGCGGCCGGTGATGTCCAGCTCGCTGAAGGTGACCGTGTCGGCCCCCACGTGACGGTCGAGGAGCGCCAGCAGGTCGGGCACCACGGCCGCGCCCTCGGCGATGCCGTGGGCGATCTCGGTGGTACGGCGGGCGAGGACGTGGCGGTCCACCGGGTCACTGTCGCACCCGGGAGCGCCGTCGGGAGCCGGTGGTCCAGACCAGCCTCAACCGCGGGCGACGCCGTCGCGGCGCGCGGCCTCCGTGACCGCGGCCGACACGGCCGGCGCGACTCGCGCGTCGAACGGCGAGGGGATGACGTAGTCCTCCCGCAGCTCCTCCCCCACCAGACCGGCCATCGCGGTGGCTGCCGCGAGCTTCATGCCCTCGGTGATCGCGGTCGCCCGGGCGTCGATGGCGCCGCGGAAGATGCCGGGGAACGCGAGCACGTTGTTGATCTGGTTGGGGAAGTCGGAGCGGCCGGTGGCGACCACGCGGGCGTGCCGGTGGGCCACCTCGGGGTGCACCTCCGGGTCGGGGTTGGCCATGCCGAAGACGATCGCCTCGTCGGCCATGCTGGCCACCACCTCCTCGGGCACGGTGCCGCCGCTGACGCCGAGGTAGGCGTCGGCGCCGGCCATCACGTCGGCCAGGGTGCCCCGCCGGCCGGTGACGTCGGCGGTGTCGCGGGCGAGGGCCTGCTTGGCGGGCGTGAGGTCGGAGCGTCCGGAGTGGAGCACACCGCGACGGTCGAGCACCGCGATGTCGGAGATCCCGGCCTCGAGCAGGATCCGGGTCACCGCCACCCCGGCGGCCCCGGCGCCCGAGACGACCACGCGGGTGGTGCCGGGGTCGCGCCCGGTGAGCCGGAGCGCGTTCTCGAGCGCGGCGAGGACGACCACGGCGGTGCCGTGCTGGTCGTCGTGGAACACAGGGATGTCGAGCCGCTCCTTGAGCCGGTCCTCGATCTCGAAGCAGCGCGGGGCCGAGATGTCCTCGAGGTTGATGCCGCCGAAGCTGGGCGCGAGCCGACAGACCGTCTCGATGATCTCCTCGGTGTCGGTCGTGTCGAGGCAGATCGGGATGCCGTCGACGCCGCCGAACTCCTTGAAGAGCACGGCCTTGCCCTCCATGACCGGCATCGCGGCGGCCGGGCCGATGTCGCCGAGCCCGAGGACGGCGGTGCCGTCGGTGACCACGGCGACGGTGTTGGGGACCCAGGTGTAGTGCTGGGTCAGGCTCGGGTCGGCGGCGATCGCCTCGCAGACCCGCGCGACGCCGGGGGTGTAGGCCAGCGAGAGGTCGTCGGGCCCGGTGAGGCCGACGGTCGAGCGGATCGCCATCTTGCCGCCGACGTGGAGGTCGAAGACGGGATCGCCGGCCTGGGGGTGGTCGGGGTCAGCCATGATCGCCGATGCTCCCACACCGTGCGGCGAGGGTCTGCTGCGTCTCACCGCCTGCGGAGCGGGCGGGGACGGGGCCAGACCCGGGCCAGCGCCACCCCGAGGACGTCCTCGTCGGCGACCGGTCCCCGGTGCCGGGAGTCGACGCCGGCGGGGTTGTCGCCGAGCAGCCACCACGCGGCCCCCCCGGTGCGGCTCGCCGCCCGCCCCTCGGCGCGCTTGACCGCGAGCGTCCCGTCGGCCAGCCGCGCGACGACCACGTCGCCGGGGCGGGTCGCAGCGCCGTACCGCACGAGCAACCGGTCGCCCGGAGCGAGCGTCGGACGCATCGAGTCACCGCGTACGACGGCCCATCCCAGCGGGATCCGGGCCACCTTCAGGGGTGAAGACACGCGGAGTAGTGTCGCAGTCACGACCCGATCCCCAGCAGATAGGACGCACAGAGGATGTTCGCAAAGCTGTTCGCCCCGACCATCGAGGTCTCCGCCCACTGCGACCTGCCGTGCGGCGTCTACGACCCGGCCCAGGCCCGGATCGAGGCCGAGTCGGTCAAGGCCATCATCGAGAAGGTCGCCGACAACGACGACCCGGACTTCCGCACCCGGGCCGTGCTGATCAAGGAGCAGCGCTCCGAGCTGGTCAAGCACCACCTGTGGGTGCTCTGGACCGACTACTTCAAGCCCCCTCACTTCGAGAAGTACCCGCAGCTGCACCAGCTGGTCAACGAGGCCACCAAGCTCGCCGGCGCCACCGGTACCAAGGGCGAGCTGGACGCCGGCAAGGCCGACGAGCTGCTCGCCAAGATCGACGAGATCGCCGAGATCTTCTGGGAGACCAAGAAGGCCTGAGCAGGCGCGGCTCCGCCGCCCTGCTCCTGCCTTCGACGTGTCGGAAGCGCGACTGAGCGCAGCGAAGTCGCGACCGCTGCTCCGCCACCAGAGCCGGAGGTCGAGGTGCGAGGCCGTCCACGGCCGAGCCTCGAGGCCCCCGCAGCCGACGCAGGGCGGTGACCCACCGTGGTCACCGCCCTGCTGCGTCTCCCGGGGTTTCGAGGCTCGGGCCTGGGCGGCCCTCGCACCTCAACCTCCGGAGCGGGCCCCCTCGCACCTCAACCTCCGGAGTGGGCGCCCTCGCACCTCAAGCGGGCGCGGGTCACCGCCCTGCGACAGGTCCGGATCGCGAGACTCCGTGTCTCGGTGCCTGACCCAACTGTCACCCACTTGTTGACGACGTGTGTCCCCACGCTCCGCGACGACCCTCCAGAGTGGCCGAGGGGGTACCGAGGATGAACGGTGCAAGGTTGGGCACGGCCGTGGGGGGAACGACTCGCCGGGTTAAAGCGGCGGGACTCTGGGGGAAGGGCCTCACCGGCATGGTCGGCGCCGTGGCGCTCGTCATGGTCGCGCCGGGGGCGGCCTTCGCGTCGGTCAGCCTGACGCCCGACGACACTGCCGCAGTGTCTGGAGAGGTCTACGGGCTGGACGTCGTCAATGGCCGAGCCGTCATCGGTGGCCTGTTCACCGCCGTCGGCGGTCAGACGCGGAGCAACGTCGCTGCCATCACGGCGGACGGCAGGGTGGACAGGGACTTCAACCCGGGAGCGAACGGCCAGGTGAAGGCCGTGGCTGCCTCCGAGGACGGCAGCGTCATCTTCCTGGGGGGCCTCTTCACCGAGGCCGGCGGGGCACCGCGGGCAAACCTGGCTGCGGTGGACGCCGTGACCGGTGAGGCACTCGGCTCCTGGCAGGCTGACACGGGTGGAGTGAACCCGGACGTCAACTCGCTCGCGGTCCACGGCGACCGGTTGTACGTCGGCGGACGGTTCGCCCGCATCGACGGACGCGCCTACAAGCGACTCGTGGCCCTCGACGCCGAGACTGGCGACCTGATCACGGGCTTCCGGCCGGAGCCCGACAACAAGGTCACCGAGGTCGTCGTGTCCCCCGACGGATCAACGGTCTATGCCGGGGGTGCCTTCTCCGTGCTCGGTGGGCAGGCGCGGTTGAGGGCAGGTTCCGTGAACCCCAGCGATGGCTCCGCGACCGCCTTCGCACCAACGGGCAGCGGTGGCAACGCCGTCACCGTCGCGCTGAGCCCGGACGGTCAGCGCTTCTTCATCGGCACCCAGAACAACACGTTGTTCGCCTACGACCCCGCCGTGTCCGACAGTCCTGTCTGGACGATCAAGACCAGCGGCGACACCCAGGCGATAGCCGTGTCCGAGGATGAGATGTGGATCGGTGGGCACTTCTCGCAGATCGTGACGGGCAAGATTCCCCGCCCGTTCATTGCGTCGCTCGACCCCGTGGACGGTTCGGTCACCGACTGGAACCCGCAATGCTCTGGCCCCAAGATGGGGGTGTGGGCCCTGCTGCACGACGGCACACACCTCCACGCAGGCGGCCTGTTCGCCAGCTTCAACGGCGTCCGGCAACGCGGCTACGCGCGCTTTGCCGAGGTGCCCTAGCAACAGCCGAGAGCGACGAGGGCCGGGAGCGCCCGTGGCCTCGTCCGGCGTGGCACCGCGGGATACCGGCCGCGAGGGCCTCCTCCCCGACTAGTGTCGGCACCGACACCGTCGAGGGGAGGCCAGTCCGCATGTCCACCAGCGTCATCGAGCGTCCCGACGCCGACGTCGAGGTGCGGATCCCCGCCGACAGCGCGTTCGTGTCGGTGCTGCGCGCGACGGCGGCCGGCCTGGCCTCGCGGCTCGGCTTCGACCTCAGCACCATCGAGGACCTGCGGATCGCCGTGGGAGAGGCGTGCGCGCTCGCGCTCCCGGAGGCCGACGAGGGCAGCAGCCTGGCCGCGGAGTTCTACCTCTCCCCCAGCCACCTGACGGTCAGCATCTCGGTCACCGGCACCGAGGTGCACCCGCCCGACCGCGAGGGCTTCGCCTGGCAGGTGCTCGACACGCTGGCCTCCGGCGCGACGGCGGAGATCACCGACAGCCGGCTGGCGATCCTGCTGAGCGTGGGGACCGAACCCGTCGGCGCGTGATCACTCCTCGGAGAGCGCGTCGAGGCTCGCCGGGTGGAAGATCCCGACCAGCACCACCGCCGCCACGACGGCCAGCGCGATCGCCACGAGGGTGGTGGGGCTCCCGCGGAAGCTCCACGCGAGCCCGAGCTGGATCAGCTGGGCCAGCACGGCCGGGCCCCGCGCCCACGAGCTCAGGCGGACGAGCAGCAGCCCGCAGCCGACCAGAGCGACGCCGTACGCGACGAAGAAGACAGTGGTGGTCAGGCCCATGGTCAGTCGTCCGGAGCTGAGGCTCGCCAGCTCGACCACCGCGAGCATCACCACGACGAGCCCCTCGACGGCCACCAGGGAGGCGGCCACGGTGAGCGGGGCGGGGCGGTCGGAACGGGCGCTGGTCACGGAGTTCAGCCTAGAGTCGTGACCCCTCGGTGGCCGTCAGGTGTCGGGCATCACGGAATCGAGGGCGTGGGGGGGTTGTTTCACGATCAAACTCTTGTCACGCTAGGTGATCGCTCGTGAAAGCGTTCACTTTGCGGTGCCGTGAGCACCCGAACCCTCGCGATCCCCCGCGAACCCGACAGAAAGAGGAAAGCCCAGCCATGGATTGGCGCGACCGTTCCGCGTGCCTCGACGAGGACCCGGAGCTGTTCTTCCCGATCGGCAACACCGGGCCGGCCATCCTCCAGATCGAGGAGGCCAAGCAGGTCTGCCGACGCTGTGAGGTGCGCGAACAGTGCCTGCAGTGGGCGTTGGAGGCAGGGCAGGACCACGGTGTGTGGGGCGGCCTGAGCGAGGACGAGCGCCGGGCCCTCAAGCGGCGCAACGCGCGCGCTCGCGTCCGAACCGCCTGAGCGGCTGCCACCCTCACTCCAGCGGTACGTCGATCGCAACCCGCGTGCCCCGGGCATCGGGGCGGGGGCCGATCTCCAGCTGGCCGCCGAGCTCGGACTCCACGAGCGTGCGCACGATGGAGAGCCCGAGCTGGATCGACGCCGCCGGGTCGAAGTCGGCGGGCAGCCCTGACCCGTCGTCCTCGACGGTGACGTGCAGCCGACCGACCAGCCGGCTCGCGGTCACCCGGATCAGGCCGTCGGTGGCCCCCTCGCCGTAGCCGTGCTCCACGGCGTTCTGCACCACCTCGGTGACCACCATCGCCAGCGCGGTGGCCACGTCGGAGCCCAGCTCCCCGAACGAGCCCGTCCGTTCGACCCGGACGTGCTCCCCTGCCAGCCCCACGTCGGTCACCATGCGGCCCAGCCGGTCGGCGATCTCGTCGAAGGCCACCTGCTCCTCCACGGCCGTGCTCAGCGTCTCGTGCACCACGGCGATCGAGCCGACCCGGCGTACCGCCTCCTCCAGGGCGGCCCGGGCGTCGGCGGAGTCGATGCGGCGCGCCTGCATCCGGAGCAGCGCGGCGACGGTCTGGAGGTTGTTCTTCACGCGATGGTGGATCTCCCGGATGGTGGCGTCCTTGGTCACCAGCTCCCGGTCGCGGCGCCGCAGGTCGGTCACGTCCCGCAGCAGCACCAGGGCGCCGATCGGCTCCTCCTGCGGCTGCAGCGGCACCGACCGGAAGATCACCGCCATGTCGTCGGCGCTCAGCTCGGTGTCGCCGTGGATCCGGCCGGCGAGCACGGCGGACAACCGCTCCTCGTCGGGGCGCTGGCGCACGGGGACCAGCTCGCGGGCGACGTCGGCGAGGACCAGCCCCTCGAGGTCGCCGGACAGCCCGAGCCGCCGGAACACCGACAGCGCGTTGGGGCTGGCGTAGCCGACCCGCCCCGCGGCGTCGAGCCGCACGAACCCGTCACCGACCCGCGGCGAGTCGGCGTGGTCGCTGCGCTGCCCGGGGACCGGGAAGCGGCCGCTGGCGATCATCTGGGTGAGGTCGGCGGCCGTCTGCAGGTAGGACAGCTCCAGCCGGCTCGGCGTCCGGACCCCGAGCAGGTTGGTGTTGCGGGCGATGACCGCGACCACCCGCCCGCCCCGCCGCACCGGGATGGTCTCGACCCGCACCGGCACGTGGTCGCGCCACTCCGGGTCGCCCTCGCGCACCAGTCGGCCGCGGGCGAGCGCCTCGTCGATCATCGGCCGCCGGCCGGCCGGCACGAAGCTGCCGACCACGTCGTCGACGTACGCCGTCGGGCCGGTGGTCGGGCGCATCTGGCCGCCGGCCCAGAACCCGCGACCCTCGCGGTCGGGCAGCCACAGCACCAGGTCGGCGAAGGACAGGTCGGCGATGATCTGCCAGTCGGCCTGGATCAGCTGCAGCCACGCGACGTCGTCCTCGTCGAGGTCGGTGTGGCTGCGCACGAGCTCGGTCAACGGCGGCACAGGACGAGCCTAGGACGTGCTGCGCCCGGGCCTCGCGCACCCGTCGCGGGGACCCGTCGACCCGCTCCCCGCGCCCGCCGGGCGGCTGGCAGGATGGGCACCATGGCCCGGTCGTACTGGAAGCAGGTGCTCGATCGCGGCCTGCAGGTACCGACCGACCGCCCGCTGGACGACCTGACCGCCGAGCTCACCACCATGCTCGGCGCCGTCGACCCGGTGCTCCGCGACGGGATCGCCTACCCGGCGCTGGCCACCTGGCTCGACCGCGGGGTCTACGACGACCTGCTGGTCGGGCTCGGCGACGGGATGTCCGCGGGCCTCGCGGTCGGCCTCGGCGAGGTGGACACCGACTCGGTGTTCCGCCGTACCTTCAGCGTGCTGGTGCTGGCTGCGGTGATCGAGCGCGACACCGCGGCCCAGCTGCTGCCGCGCGACCAGGTGCTGCGCTGGGGCGACCGGATCGTCTCCTGGCTGCTCCGGGAGCGTGACCTGCGGAGCTACGTGCCCGGCAAGGGCTGGGCCCACGCTGTCGCCCACGGCGCCGACGCGATCGCGGCGCTGGCCGGGTCCCGCCACTTCGGGGCGACCGAGCTGACGGTGCTGCTCGACGTGCTGGCCGACCGGATGCTGTCGTCGGAGACCCAGCTCGACTCCGGCGAGCCCGACCGGGTGGCGTCGGCGGTGATGGCGGTGCTGCGCCGCAACCTGGTGCCGACCAAGGTCGTCGTGCCCTGGGTGGCCCGGCTGACCGCGAGCGGCAACCCCTACGTCCTGCGCGGCGACCGCAATCCCTACATGGCGACCAACAACGCCCAGCAGCTGTTGCGCGCGCTCTACCTGCAGCTCGCGGCGGCTCCCGACCCGCCGGTCGACAAGGCCGACCTGGTGCTGGCCACGCTCGACGCGCTGCGCACCACCAACCCGTTCACGCTGGCCCGCTGACGCCGCTGCCGAAGCCGCCCTACCGTTGAGTAGCCTGCCGACATGACCGACGTCGACGAGTCCCCCACCACGTCCCCCGACGACGACGGCGGCGGTGAGACCAGCGGCCACGCGGGCGAGCTGGCGGTCGCGGTTGCCCGCGCCCACGGGGTCGAGTCGATGTTCACGCTGTCCGGCGCCCACGTCTTCCCGATGTACGACGGCGCCGTGAAGGCCGACCCGCCGATGAGGCTGGTCGACGTCCGCCACGAGCAGACCGCGGCCTTCGCCGCCGAGGCGACCGGCAAGCTGACGCGGGTCCCGGGGCTCGCCGTGCTCACCGCCGGCCCAGGCGTGACCAACGGCGTCAGCGCGATCGCCCAGGCGCAGTTCGCGGGCTCGCCGATGGTGGTGGTCGGCGGCCGTGCGCCGACCAACCGCTGGGGCAGCGGCAGCCTCCAGGAGCTCGACCAGCCGCCGATCCTGAGCTCGATCTCGAAGTCGGCCCGCACCATCCACACCGCCGACGGGGTGCTCGACGGGTTCCACGATGCGTTCACCGCGGCCGGCTCCCCGCACCGCGGCCCGGTCTTCGTCGACGTCCCGATGGACGAGTTCTTCAACACCGCCTCGGGCGCCCTGCCCGGGGCCTCCCGGGTCCGCGGCGCCGAGCCCGACCCCGACGCGGTCGGCGAGGTCGCCGAGCTGCTGGCGTCGGCGTCGAGACCGGTCCTCGTGCTCGGCACCGACGTGTGGGCCGACGGCGCCGAGGACGCGGCGCTCCGCTTCGTGGAGGCGGCCGGCATCCCGACCATCACCAACGGGATGGGCCGCGGCGTGGTCCCGGGCGGACACCCGCTGCTGGTCACCAAGGCCCGGGGCCGGGCGTTCGGCGGCGCCGACCTGGTCGTCGTCCTCGGCACGCCGCTGGACTTCCGGCTCGGCTACGGCGTCTTCGGCGGCAAGGACGGCAGCACGCCCGCCCAGGTGGTGCACGTCGCCGACTCCCCCGGTCAGGTCTCGGGCCACGCCGACCTGGCCGCCTCGGTCTCCGGCGACCTCACCCGCGTGCTCGACGGCCTGCAGCAGGCGCTCGACCGGGTCGTACGCCGACCCGACTGGTCGGCCTGGGTCACCGACCTGCAGGACACCGTGAGGGCGGCTGTCGACCGCGACACCGAGCTGCTGGGAGCCGAGGCCGACCCGATCCACCCGGCGCGGATCTACGGCGAGCTGGTGCCGCGGCTGGCCGACGACAGCGTGGTGATCGGCGACGGCGGCGACTTCGTCAGCTTCGCCGGCAAGTTCGTCGAGCCGAAGCGGCCCGGCGGCTGGCTCGACCCCGGCCCCTACGGCTGCCTCGGCGCCGGGCTGGGCTCGGCGATGGCCGCACGGCTCGCCCGCCCGTCGTCGCAGGTGGTGCTGCTGCTCGGCGACGGCGCCGCCGGCTTCTCGCTGATGGACGTCGACACCCTGGTGCGCCACGACCTCCCCGTGGTGATGGTGTGCGGGAACAACTCCGCGTGGGGCCTCGAGAAGGGCCCGATGCAGATGATCTACGGCTACGACGTGGCCGCCGACCTGGCCCAGCGCACCCGCTACGACGAGGTCGTGAAGGCGCTCGGCGGCGCCGGCGAGACGGTGACCGACCCGCGCGAGATCGGTCCCGCGATCGACCGCGCCTTCGACTCCGGTGTCCCCTACCTGGTCAACGTGATCACCGACGTCGACGCGGCCTACCCCCGCAACACGTTCGGGGTCTGATGGAGCTGCGAGCGGCCCGCCCCGACGAGCTCGACGTGGTCGGCGAGATCACGCTCGCCGCCTACGAGGACTTCACGACCGGCACCGAGGACTTCTACCGCCAGCACCTCCGCGACGCGACCCGTCGCGACCGCGAGGCGGAGCTGTGGGTCGCGGTCGACGGCGACGAGCTCGTCGGCACGGTGACCTACTGCCCGCCCGGCTCGCCGTGGCGCGAGCTGGCCGGCGACCACGAGGGTGAGTTCCGGATGCTCGCCGTCCACCCGGCCCGGCAGGGCCGGGGCGCAGGGCATGCCCTGGTGGAGCACTGCGAGCGCCGGGCACGCGACCACGGTGCGACCGCGATGGTGCTCTCCTCGCTCGCCGAGATGGCCGCGGCCCACCGGGTCTACGACCGGCTCGGCTACGCCCGCGCCCCCGAGCGCGACTGGAGCCCGGTCGACGGCGTGTTCCTGATCGCCTTCGTCAAGGAGCTGTGATGACCGACGACCTGGCCGCGACGCTGACGTTCACCGTCGGCCACGGCGACACCGCCCCAGCCATCGGCAGCGGCTCGCTGCCCGTGCTCGCCACCCCGCGGCTGCTGGCGTGGTGCGAGGCGGCCACCTGGGCGGCGATCGAGCCCGCCCTGCCTGCGGGCGGCACCTCCGTCGGCACCCGCGTCGTGCTCGAGCACCAGGCCGCCTCGCCGGTCGGCGCCGAGGTCGAGGTCACTGCCTCCGCGACCTACGTCGACGGGCGACTGCACCGGTTCACCGTCGCCGCCCGCCACACGGGCGACGGCAAGGTCGTCGGCACCGGCGAGATCACCCGCGTCGTGGTCGACCCGGAGCGCTTCCTGTCCCGCCTCTGAAGGTGCCCGGCTCAGCCGGTGACGCGGTCGGCCAGGGCGGCGACGTCCTCCGGCCCGGTTCCGCAGCAACCGCCGACGTAGCGGACGCCTGCGGCCAGCCACGCCCCGACCAGGTCGAGGTCCAGCGCGGCGCCGTAGGCCCACTGCTTCGTCGCGGCGTCCCAGCTGCCGCCGCGGTTGGGGTAGGCCACCGCCGGGAGCCCGGTGGCGGCCACCGCCGCCCGGACCGCGCCGAGCACGTCGGCCTGGTCGGAGCAGTTGACCCCGGTGGCCACGACGCTGCGGGAGTCGGCGACCACGGCGTAGGCCTCCTCCAGCGGCTGCCCGGCGTTCGTCACCCGACCGCTCACGGAGTAGCTGAACCACGCCGGCAGGCCGACCTCGTCGAGCAGCGGCACCAGGACCTCGGCCTCGTCGCTGTCGGGGATCGTCTCGACGGCCAGCAGGTCGGGGCCTGCCGCGGCGAGCAGCTCCAGCCGCGGCGCGTGGAAGTCGCGCAACCGGGCCGCCGTCACGCCGTAGCGGCCGCGGTACTCCGACCCGTCGGCGAGGAACGCGCCGTACGGGCCGACGGACGCGGCGACCAGCAGCCCCGGCCGGACGGCGGCGAGCTCGTCGCGCACGTCACGGGCGAGCGAGACGCTCCGGCTCACGAGCCGCCGGGCCTCCGCCGCGTCGTACCCGGCGGCGACCAGCCCCTCGACGCTGACCTGGTAGCTCGCGCTCGTCGCCACCCGGGCGCCGGCGAGGTAGAACTCGCGGTGGGCCGCGGCGATCCGCCAGGGCTCCTCCCCCAGCAGCCGGGCGGTCCACAGCGGCCCGCCGAGGTCGGCACCCCGCGCCTCCAGCGCGGTCGAGAGCCCGCCGTCGAGCACGGTCACGCCGGTCTGGTCCTGGCCCTCCACCCCACCATCGTGCCTCGTCGGCCCACCACCGGAAGACGACGATCCCCCGGCCACGTCGGCCGGGGGATCGATGGCGTCTGCAGCGCTCAGCTGTTGGGGCGCTTGCCGTGGTTGGCGCTCTTCTTCCGACGAGCGCGGCGCTTGCGGCCGGTCTTGCCCATGGTGTCCTCCTGGGTCGAATGCTCGGAGCAGTGTGCCAAAGCGGAGCCGGTCGAGGCCAATCAGGCCTCGGTGATCCGGACCTGCACCTCGCGGATCTGGACCATCACCCGCTGCCGGAGGTCGGTCGGCGCCGCCTCGGAGCACGACCGGGCGACCACGGCCTTCACGGTGCGCTGGAGATCGAACCGCTCGAGGCAGGGCCCGCACTCGTCGAGGTGGGCCTGGACCGCGAAGCAGTCGGCCTCGTCGAGCTCGTTGTCGAGGAAGTAGACGATGCGTTCGAGGTAGTCGGCGCAGTCGGTGCCGGGCTCGTGCTGGTGGCCGCTCACTGGTCTCCCCCTGTGCTGCCGACGGGAAGCAGGTCGTGGGTCCGGACGTAGTCGGACAGCATGTCGCGCAGCTGGCGACGACCGCGGTGGAGCCGAGACATGACGGTGCCGATCGGGGTGTCCATGATCTCGGCGATCTCCTTGTAGGCGAATCCCTCCACGTCGGCGAGGTAGACGGCCAGCCGGAACTCCTCCGGGAGCCGCTGCAGGGCCTCCTTGACCTCGCTGTCGGGGAGCCGCTCCAGCGCCTCGGTCTCGGCCGACTTCAGCCCGGAGGAGGTGTGGGACTCGGCGCGCGCGAGCTGCCAGTCCTCGACGTCCTCGGTCATCGCCTGCTGCGGCTGGCGCTGCTTCTTGCGGTAGTTGTTGATGAAGGTGTTGGTGAGGATCCGGTAGAGCCACGCCTTGAGGTTGGTGCCCGGCCGGAACTGGTGGAAGGACGAGAAGGCCTTCGTGTAGGTCTCCTGGACGAGGTCCTCGGCGTCGGTCGGGTTGCGGGTCATCCGCATCGCGGCCGAGTAGAGCTGGTCGAGGTATTGCATGGCGTCGCGCTCGAAGCGCGCGGCACGCTCGTCGTGGGTCTCGGTGGCGACGTCGATCTCCGTGGCGTCGGGGCCGGTGGGGTCGACAGTGTCGGCGGCGTCGTCTGTCATCGTCTCCCAGCGTACTGCGGTGTCCGGACGATCCATCGTTGCGAGCACACAGGCACCAACGCCCTCACCGCCCGGCTGATTCCCCGACCACCTCGCGGACGATCCACTCCAGGGTCGCCTCGACCACGATCGCCAGGGCGTCGTCCTGGCTCAGGGGGCCGTTCTTGGGCACCTTGAACCCGTGGTCACCCGCGGGCACGACGGCCATGTCGACGTGGTGGAGGCTCTCGGGGAACTCCTCGGGCCGCCCGAAGGTGTCGCGCTCGCCCTGCACCACGAGCGTCGGTACGCCGGCGCCGGCCAGCTCGTCGAGCCGGCTCTTCTCCGGCTTGCCCGGCGGGTGCAGCGGGAACGCCAGGGCCAGGCAGCCGGCCGCACCCAGCTCCGTGGCGCAGCGCGCTGCCGACCGGGCGCCCGCCGAGCGTCCGCCGACGACGAGGGGGGTGGTCGGCCGCAGCCGGCCGGCCGCGGCGCGCAGCCCGTCGTCGAGGGTGGCCGGCGGGGTGGCGACCCTGCGCCCGGCCACGACCCACGGCTGGTCGAACAGCACGACGGTGACCCCGTTGCGGGGCAGGTGGGCCGCCAGGGCCTGCAGGTCGCGGCTGCCGACTCCTCCCCCGGCCCCGTGGCTCAGCAGCAGCGTGGCCGTGGGGCGGCGCGCCCGGAACGTGGTGGAGCGGCCGTCACCGTGGGGGGTTGCCACCCGGGTCTCCTTCATGCGAGCGACTCCTCCAGCGGGATCGGCTCGACCAGCTCGGGACCGTTGTTGCGGACGTTGCTGACCAGGGTGGAGACGGGGTAGGCCTCGAGCCGGCCGGGCGCCGCCGGCACCAGCAGCGGCAGCAGGTCGTCCTTGGTGTTCGTCGCCGGGTCGAGCCAGGCACCCCAGCGGTCCCGCTCCACCATCAGCGGCATCCGGTCGTGGATGTGGCCCACGGAGTCCTCGGCCTGGGTGGTGAGCACCGTGCAGGTCCACCGGAACCGCTCGGGATCGTCGTCGTCGCGGGTCGGGTCGCGCCAGATCTCGTAGAGCCCCGCCATCGCGAGCACCCCGCCGTCGGCGGGCCGGATGAAGAAGGGCTGCTTGCGCGGCTTGCCGGCCTTGGTCTTCTGGCTCGTGGGGTACCACTCGAAGTATCCGTCGGCGGGCAGCAGGCAGCGGCGGCTCGCGAAGGCCCGCTTGTAGGCGGGCTTGTCGGCCACGGTCTCCATCCGCGCGTTGATCATCCGGTTGCCGATCCCGGGGTCCTTGGCCCACGACGGGACCAGGCCCCAGCGGAGCGACCGCAGCTGGCGCTGCGGCTCCTGGTCGGAGTCGCGGGAGGGCTTGCGCTCCATCACCGCGTAGACCTCCTTGGTGGGCGCCACGTTGTAGTCGGCCTCGAGCGGTTTCTCCAGCCGGCTGTCGACGACCTCGAACTCCTCGATCAGGTCCTCGGGCTTCCGGCTCGAGGCGTAGCGGCCGCACATGGCCCCAACCCTAGGCCGGACGGGCGAGGTCCGTCGCGCGCGAATCGTGTAAGAAGGAGGGCATGACGATCTCGCGACTGCTCGCCCGGCCGATGCTCGCCTCGACGTTCGTGGTGGGTGCGGTCAACGCCCTGCGCAACGCCGAGGCCCACGCCACCAAGGCGGCACCGGTGGCCGAGAAGCTCACCCCGCTCGCCGAGCGCGCGCTCCCCAACGCCCCCATCCCGACCGAGACCGTCACCCTGGTCCGCATCAACGCGGTCGCCCAGATCGGTGCTGCCCTCGCCCTCGCCACCGGCCGCGCGCCGCGGCTCTCGGCGACCGTGCTCGCCGCCTCCCTGGTGCCCACCACCGCGGCCGGCCACCGGTTCTGGGAGGAGTCGGACCCCGCCGAGCGCAGCAACCAGAAGATCCACTTCTTCAAGAACGTCTCGCTGCTCGGCGGCCTGCTGCTCGCCTCGGTCGACACCGAGGGCAAGCCCGGTGTCGTCTGGCGCACCCGCCGGGCCGCCCGCGACGCCCGCCGCGAGGCGAAGCACCTCGCCGCCACCGCCCGCCGCGAGGCGAAGCTGGCGGCGGCCCAGCTCTCCTGACGCTGCCCTCGCGCGCTGGGACCTGCCCCGCTGAGCGACCCAGGTCAAAGCTGCCCCGCTCAGCGACCCAGGTCCCAGCGTGCGGACGCCGGGTGGTCCGGGCCTCGACGCGACGCCGATATCCTGTCCCGAGTGACGACCAGCACCCGCACAGCCGACCGCTGGGCCGACCCCTGGCCGGCGCCGCGTGCCCGGGAGCCGGTCGACGTCGTCGTCTCCCTGCCGGGCAGCAAGTCGCTCACCAACCGGGCGCTGGTGCTGGCCGCGCTGGCCGACGGCCCCTCCGTCGTACGCCGCCCGCTGCTCTCGCGTGACACCGCGCTCATGGTCGGCGGGCTGCGGGCACTGGGCTGCGACGTCGACGCGACCGCCGACGAGTGGACCGTCACCCCTGCCCCGCTCCGCGGACCCGCAATCGTCGACTGCGGGCTCGCGGGCACCGTGATGCGCTTCCTGCCACCCGTGGCCGGGCTGGCCGCGGGTCGGGTCGACTTCGACGGCGACGCCCACATGCGGCTGCGGCCCGTCGGCGAGGTGCTGACGGCGCTGCGGAGCCTCGGCGTGGCCGTCGAGGGCGACGCACTGCCGTTCGCCGTCGTCGGCAAGGGCGCCGTTCCCGGCGGCACCGTCACCGTCGATGCGAGCGCCTCCTCGCAGTTCGTCTCGGCCCTGCTGCTGGCCGGGGCACGGTTCGACGACGGCGTCGACGTCCGCCACGACGGCGAGCCGGTGCCCTCGCTCCCCCACATCGCGATGACCGTCGACATGCTCCGCGAGCACGGGGTGGCCGTCGACGACGCCGACACCGACCGGTGGGCAGTGGGGCCCGGTCCGATCGGGGCCGTCGACCGGACCATCGAGCCCGATCTCTCCAACGCCGCGCCGTTCCTGGCGCTGGCCGCCGTCAGCGGCGGGACGGTCACGGTCCGCGACTGGCCGCGCGCCACGACCCAGGCCGGTGACGCGCTGCGCGACATCTTGGCGGCGATGGGGTGCGAGGTCGCCTCCTCCGACGAGGGGCTCCGGGTCACCGGCACCGGCACGATCCGCGGCGTCGACCTCGACCTCCACGACGTCGGCGAGCTCACCCCCGCCGTGGCCGCGCTGTGCGCGCTGGCCGACACGCCGTCGCACCTGCGCGGCATCGGCCACATCCGGGGTCACGAGACCGACCGGCTCGCGGCCCTCGCACGCGAGCTCGGCGGGCTCGGCGCCGACGTCACCGAGCACCCCGACGGGCTGTCGTTCCGTCCGGCCGTGCTCCACGGCGGCACCTTCGAGACCTACGCCGACCACCGGATGGCCCATGCCGGCGTCATCGTGGGCGCCGCTGTCGACGACGTGCGGGTGGCCGACGTCGGCACCACGTCGAAGACCTTCACCGACTTCCCCGGCTTCTGGGCGGCGCTGCTGTGAGCGGCCGCTACACCGAGCACGACCACGAGCACTACGAGCGCCCCCGCCGGCACACCCGCCCCCGCACCAAGGAGCGGCCGACCTACGACGACGCCGTCGACGGCACCGTCATCACGGTCGACCGCGGCCGCTTCACCCTGCTCGTCGGCGACAGCACGATCACCGCGATGAAGGCCCGGCCGCTGGGCCGCAAGGGCGTGGTCGTCGGCGACCGGGTCCGGGTGGTCGGCGACGTGTCGGGCGCCGACGGCTCCCTCGCCCGGATCGTGGAGGTCGCCGAGCGGTCGACCGTGCTGCGCCGCACCGCCGACGACGACGACCCCGTCGAGCGGGTGATCGTCGCCAACGCCGACCAGCTCGTGGTGGTCACCGCGCTGGCCGACCCCGAACCGCGGCCGCGGCTGATCGACCGAGCCCTGGTGGCGGCGTACGACGCCGGCATGCGGCCGCTGCTCTGCCTGACCAAGGCCGACCTCGCCGACCCCGAGACGCTGCTCTCGACCTACCGCTCGCTCGGCGTCCCGTGGGTGGTGACCCGCAAGGGCGGCGACCTGGCCGAGGTGCGCGACGCGCTGCGCGGGCGGACGAGCGTGCTGATCGGGCACAGCGGCGTGGGCAAGTCGACGCTGGTCAACGCCCTGGTCCCCGACGCCGACCGGGCCATCGGCCACGTCAACGCCGTCACCGGCCGCGGCCGGCACACCTCCACGTCGGCGCTGTTGCTGGCGCTGCCCGACGACGGGGGCTGGATCGTCGACACCCCGGGCATCCGGTCGTTCGGGCTGGCCCACGTCGAGCCGGAGTCGCTGATCGGGGCGTTCCCCGACCTCGACGAGATGACGGAGGACTGCCCGCGGGGCTGCACCCACGGGGCCGACGAGCCCGAGTGCGGGCTCGACGAGGCGGTCGCCGATGGCGCCGTCGACGCCGAGCGCGTCGAGTCGTTCCGGCGGCTGCTGGCCGCGCGCAGCGAGCCGGCGTACTAGAAGGAGCCGACGAGCCGGTCGAGCAGCGACCGGGCTCCGTCGTCGCCGCTCAGCAGCACCAGCACCAGCACGACCACCGAGAAGCCGGTCAGCAGCAGCGGCAGCACGGTGCGCAGCGCACCGGTCCGCGGGTTGAGCAGCCCGGTGAGCACTGCGATCACGAAGAACCCGGCTCCTGGGAGGAGCAGGCGGTCGGCGTACTCGAGGTGGGGCGCCACCATCGGGTCGTCGGCCAGGCCCGGCTGGGCGTCGAGGACCTGTCGCCCGCTGAAGTAGGCGCCGAGGACGGCGGCGAAGGTGAGCGTCGCCGCGCCGAGCATCGGCTTGCGCCAGATGTCACGACTCTCGACCAGCAGCGAGTAGAGGATGCCGAGGACCGGACCGAGGACGCCGAGCAGCACGGCGGCGTACGCCACGATGACGTGCAGGGAGTCGGGGTCGACGTCCATGCTGGCAAGGTAGCCCCTCGAGCCCCCCGGCGAGGGCGAAACGGGCGAACCCGGGCACCGGCGTGCGACGGGATCGAGGGGCAATGGCAATAGTGTGAGCGTCGTGCCCGACTACACCGACGACCTCCGACTGGCCCACGTGCTGGCCGACGACGCCGACTCGCTGACGACGGGACGCTTCAAGGCGCTCGACCTCCACGTGATGAGCAAGCCGGACCTCACCCCCGTCACCGACGCCGACCAGGCCGTCGAGTTCAGCATCCGGCGCACCCTGTCGCGGGTGCGCTCGCGCGACGCCGTCATCGGCGAGGAGGGCGGAACCTCCGGGCACAGCCAGCGGCGTTGGGTCGTCGACCCGATCGACGGCACCAAGAACTTCGTCCGCGGCGTCCCGGTGTGGGCCACCCTGATCGCGCTCGTCGTCGACGACGAGGTCGTCCTCGGTGTGGTCTCCGCACCGCAGCTGCAGCGCCGCTGGTGGGCCTCGGTCGGGAACGGCGCGTGGACCGGCCGGTCGCTGCTCAAGGCGACCCGCTGCCAGGTCTCCGACGTACGCCGTCTCGACGACGCCTCGCTGTCGTACTCGAACCTGTCCGGCTGGGACGAGCGCGACCGGCTCGACGACTTCCTGTCGCTGGCCCGCCGCTGCTGGCGCACCCGCGCCTACGGCGACTTCTGGTCCTACATGCTGCTCGCCGAGGGTGCGGTCGACCTCGCCGCCGAGCCCGAGCTGGAGGTCTACGACATGGCTGCGCTCGACGTGATCGTGCGCGAGGCCGGCGGTCGGTTCTCCTCCCTCGACGGCACCGACGGGCCGTTCGGCGGCAACGCGCTGGCCTCCAACGGCCACCTCCACGACGCGGCACTGGCCTTCCTGGGCTCGCTCCCCGACGACGAGGGCGACCCCGACGCCGTGCCCCGGCGTCCCGGCTCGGTGTCCGAGCTGCGACGGCCTCCCCAGGAGTGAGAACCGAGGTACCGGTCGGCGTCCCCACGGGCTAGCGTGGACACATGCGCATCCGCGAAGTGCTCGGGTCGAAGGCCAGTCAGGACGTCGTCACGATCACCCCGGAAGCGGGGGTACGGGACCTGATCGCACTGCTCGCCGCCCACAACGTCGGCGCGCTCATCGTCAGCGCCGACGGCTCGACCGTCGAGGGCATCGTGAGCGAGCGAGACGTCGTCCGGCACCTCCACCACGACGGCACCGTCATCAACAACACCGTCGGCGCGATCATGACGACCGAGGTCGAGACCTGCGACACCGACACCCTGCTCGACGACCTGATGAAGGTCATGACCGAGCGGCGGATCCGGCACGTGCCCGTCGTCGACGACGGCCGGCTGGTCGGGATCGTCTCGATCGGCGACGTCGTCAAGCACCGGATCGACCAGCTGCAGTTCGAGCGTGACCAGCTCGACAACTACGTGCACCAGTCCTGACCGGGCTGTCCCGTCAGGGGGCGAGCGGTCCTGACGCGGGCCGTCTCGGGGTGACCTTGCGGGTGGGCTAGCGTGACCGGCATGGAGAAGCCCGAGATCGACTTCGTCGACCCCGAACCGCCCACCGACCTCGTCGTCACCGAGCTCAGCGAGGGTGACGGCACCGAGGCCACCTCCGGCTCGACCGTGTCGGTCCACTACGTCGGCGTGGCCCACTCCACCGGCGAGGAGTTCGACGCCTCCTACAACCGCGGTACGCCGCTGCAGTTCCGGCTCGGCGTCGGCCAGGTCATCGCCGGCTGGGACCAGGGCGTGCAGGGCATGAAGGTCGGCGGGCGGCGCCAGCTCGTCATCCCGCCCCACCTCGGCTACGGCGACCGCGGCGCCGGCGGCGTGATCAAGCCCGGCGAGACCCTGGTCTTCGTGGTCGACCTGGTCGACGTCAGCTGACGACGGCAACGGGGCCGGCGCAGTGCGCCGGCCCCGTCGTCGAACCTGTCGTCCCCCGGATCAGGGCTGCTGGGAGATCCGAGTCGTCGGCGTCGGCTCCACCGGGTCGTTGGCGAGCAGGTACTCGCGCAACGAGTCGATGTCGAGACCGCCGGTGAGCCGGTTCTCGCCCTGGTCGCGCAGCACGGTGAAGTTGTCGCCGCCGTCGGCGATGAAGTTGTTCATCGCCACCCGGTAGGTGTCACCGTCCTGCAGGACGACCATCGGGGTCCCCGGGTCACCGTCGTCGTCGACCATCACGTCGCCCACGAGCGCGTTGGTGCTCGCCAGGGCAGCGTCGGAGGCGTCCCAGGTGTAGGAGAGCCCGGACACCTGCAGGATCTTGCGGTTGGTGCCCTCGTTGCCGCCGTTCCACTGCTGCTCGAGGACCGCCTTGATCTCCGCCCCGGTCAGGTCCATCGAGACCACCAGGTTGTTGAACGGCTGCACCGCGAACGCCGCGCCGTAGGTGACGTCACCCTCACCGTTCTCCAGCAGGTCGGCCCGGATGCCGCCCGGGTTCATCAGCGCGATCACCGGTTCACCGTTGTCGTCGATCGTGGCGTCGGCCTTCTGCGCGTCGGCGATCAGGTTGCCGAGCGGCGAGTCACCGCCGTTGGCGTCGCCCGTCCGGCTCACCGACTGGTTGACCGTCTCGAGCGGCGCGATGTGCCCGATCACCTCGTCGCGGATCGGCGCGACCAGCTCGTTGTACTGCGCGATCAGGTCGAGGATGCCCTGGTCCCGCGGCTCGGTCGTACCGTTCTCCACGATCGTGTTCTGGGCGAACGCAGCCGGTCGCACGATGTCCCCGGACTTGGGATCGATCAGGAAGTGCAGCTTGGTGACGACCCGGCCCAGCGACGAGGCACTGGTGAAGAGCCGCGGATCTCCGTCGGGGTCCTCGACCACGCAGTTGTAGGGCTGGTGGGTGTGCCCGCTGACCACCGCGTCGATCTCGGGGCTGAGGCTCTCGGCGATCTCCAGACCGGGTCCGGAGACGCCGGCGCAGTCGTTGTACGCCGTCGGGTCGGCGGGCTGGCCACCCTCGTGCAGCAGGACGACGATCGACTCGACCTTCTGCTTCTTCAGCTCGGGAACGAGTGCGTTGGCGGTCTCGACCTCGTCGGCGAAGTCGATCTCCTGGATACCGGACGGCGACACGATGGTGTCGGTGGCTTCCAGCGTCATCCCGATGAAGGCGACCTTCTGCTTCTTGACCGTCATGACCTTCACGCCCGGGAAGACCGTCGGGCTCTCGTGAGCGGACGGGTCCTTCCAGACCACGTTGGCGCCGAGGTAGTCGAAGTCGGCCCCGGCGAAGTCCTTGCCGCCCGGGCAGGAGTCGGCGCCGTTCACGCCGTTGCCGTCGTCGAGGCAGCCGCCCTCCTGCATCCGCCGCAGCTCGCGCCAGCCCTCGTCGAACTCGTGGTTGCCGACCGAGCTCACCTGCAGGCCCATCTGGTTCATGGCCTCGATGGTCGGCTCGTCGTGGAACGCCGCCGACAGCAGCGGGCTGGCGCCGATCAGGTCGCCCGCGGCGACCGTGATCGGGGTGGCACCGGCCGCGCGGGACGACGCCCGCTCCTCCTCCAGGAGCGCGGCCAGGTAGGCGCCGCCACCGGCAGGAGTGTTGTTGATCCGCCCGCTGGAGCTGGTGGGCGGCACGACCTCGAGCTGGCCGTGGAAGTCGTTGAGGGCGAGCAGGTCGAGCTTGACGTACTTGTCGGCTGCGGCCTTGGCGGTGTAGGTGCGCTGGGCGTCGCGGCCCTGGTCGGCCGTGGCCGTCGACGCGAGCGACCCGGCGGCCAGGCCGACGGTCGCCAGGACCGCGACCGCGCCGGCGCGGACCTGTCGTGAGCGGAGCTGCATGAGGCAGTGGTCCCTTCAGGAATGGATGGTCGGGCGAAACCTAACCCGAGCCCTCCGCCTCCGACAGCCCCCAAAGGTGACGATCAGGTCTCGGTCACCATGGCAGGTTGTCACCGGCGGACTCGTCGGCCACCCGGGCCGCCTGGCCCCCGAGCTCGACCACGTCGCCCCGGCGCAGCTGACGGCCGCGCCGGGTCTCGACCTCGCCGTTGACCCGGACCCGGCCGGTCTGGACCACCGGCTTGGCCTCGGCGCCGCTCTCGACCAGGTTGGCCAGCTTGAGGAACTGGCCGAGCCGGATCGACTCGCCGTGGACCGGGACGTCGACGGGGGTGCTCACAGCAGCACCGAGACCGTGTGGATCAGCACGCCGACCAGGCCACCGACGATCGTGCCGTTGATGCGGATGAACTGCAGGTCGCGCCCGACGTGCAGCTCGATCCGCCGTGCGGCCTCCCGACCGTCCCAGCGCTCGATGGTGTGCGTGATGACGGTGGTGAGCTCCTCGCCGTACCGGTCGACGACGAAGACCACGCCGTCGGCCGCGAGCCCGTCGAGCCGGCGGCGCAGGTCGTCGTCGACCACCAGCCGGTCGGCGAACGCCACCAGCTCGGCCTGGAACCGCTTGCGGAGCGCACCGTCGGGGTCGCCGAGAGCGCCCATGAGGGCGGTACGGAGCGCCTTCCAGAGGGAGATCCCGGTCGCCGTGAACTGCGGGTGGTCGAGCAGCCGGTTCTTCATCGCCTCCGCGCGCGCCTGGGTGTCGGGGTCGAAGAGCAGGTCCTGCCCGAGCTGGGCCAGCATCGAGTCGAGGGCGGCGCGCGCGTGGTGGCGCGGGTCGTCGCGGATGTCGGCGATCCAGCGCACCGCCTCGAGGTGGATCCGGGCGGTGACGGCGTCGTTGAGCCGCGGGGGCGCCCACCACGGGGCGCGCTCGCTCAGCACCTGCTGCACGGTCTCGGGGTTGGCCACCAGCCAGCGGTGCAGCTCCTCGAGGGCGAGGTCGACCACGCCGTGGTGCAGGTCGTCGCGGACCACCTCGACCACGAAGGTGCCGAGCAGCGGCGCGATCGGCTCGTCCCGGAACCGGGGCACCATCACCGACTCCACGAGCTCGGCGACGTGCTCGTCGGTCACCTTCGCGAGGCCGATGCCGACCACCTCGCTGACCTCGTCGACGACGCGGCGCGCGTTCTCCGGCTTCGCGAGCCAGTCGCCCACCCGACCCGAGATCGCGGCCGCCGCGACCCGGTCGCGGATGATCGCCTCCTGCAGGAAGTTCTCACCGAAGAACTCCTCGAGGCTGCGCCCGAGGTCGTCCTTGCGCTTGGGCACCAGCGCGGTGTGCGGGATCGGCAGCCCCAACGGGTGCTTGAACAGCGCCGTCACGGCGAACCAGTCGGCGATCGCACCGACCATCGACGCCTCGGCGCCGGCGTTCACGAACCCCAGGAAGCCGTCGTGGCCGCGGGTGAGCAGGTAGACCACCGCGGCCAGCAGCAGCAGGCCCACCGCGACGGTCCGCATCCGGCGCAGCCCGCGGCGTCGTACGGCGTCGGCGGCCGGGTTGGGGGTGATCATCGGGACCGGCCCGGTCGTCGTAGCACTCATCGACGACGATTCTCCCCCACTCGTGGGCGACTGCCAGAATGGTGCCCCATGGAACGCACGGTGATCACCTTCGGAACGTTCGACGTCTTCCACGTCGGGCACCTCCGGATGATCGAGCGTGCCGCCGCCCTGGGCGACCGGCTGGTGGTCGGCGTGTCGGCCGACGAGCTCAACCTCCGCAAGAAGGGCCGCGAGCCGATCTTCAGCGAGGCCGAGCGGGTCGAGATCGTCTCGGCGCTGCGGTGCGTGTCCGAGGTGTTCGTCGAGGAGAGCCTCGAGCTGAAGCGCGACTACGTCCTGCACCACGGCGCCGACGTGCTGGTCATGGGCGACGACTGGCAGGGCAAGTTCGACGAGCTGAACGACGTGTGCGAGGTCGTCTACCTGTCCCGGACCCCCGCCGTGTCGACCACGGCGTTGATCGAGAAGATCTCGACCGGAAGCTGACCGGTCAGTCGGAAGCGCGCTGTCGGGGCCGGGCCCGCAGGTGGGCCCGCTCCCCCTGCCGCCCGAACAGGCTGAGCAGCTCCACCGGTCGGTCGTCGGCCGCGGCGAACCAGTGGGGAACCCGGGTGTCGAACTCGGCCGCCTCTCCGGGCGCGAGCACCACGTCGTGCTCGCCGAGCACCAGGCGGAGCCGGCCGTCCATGACGTAGAGCCACTCGTAGCCCTCGTGGGTCTGCGGGTCGGGCGCGGCGTGACCCTTCCGGGCCGGGAGCACCAGCTTGTAGGCCTGGATGCCACCGGCACGGCGGGTCAGCGGCACCATCGTCATGCCGTGGGCGCGCACCGGCCGCAGGTGGACCCGCGGGTCGCCGGTCGTGGGCGCGTCGACCAGCTCGTCGAGGGTCACCCCGTGGGCGCGGGCCAGCGGCAGCAGCAGCTCCAGGGTGGGTCGCCGTTGTCCCGACTCGAGCCGGGACAGGGTGCTGACCGAGATCCCGGTCGCGGCCGACAGGTCGGCCAGGGTGGTGTCGCGCCCCTGCCGCAGCGCCCGGAGCCGCGGGCCGACGCCGGCGAGGGAGTGGTCTCGCTGGTCGTCCATGCCTCCAGTTTGCCAGATCGGCAACAGCGTTTGCTTGCAACGTCGGCGCCCCGCAGGCTGGAACCATGAGCGAGCAGATCCTGGACGAGTACGACGTGGTGGTGGTCGGCGGCGGCCCCGCCGGCCTGAACGGCGCGATGATGCTGGGCCGCTCCCGACGCTCGGTGCTGGTGGTGGACGCGGGCGCGCCGCGCAACGCCCCCGCCGAGGGGGTGCACGGCCTGCTGGGCCACGACGGGACGCCGCCCGCGGCGCTGCGCGAGCGGGGCCGGGCCGAGGTACGCCGCTACGGCGGTCACCTCGTCGACGGCGCGGTGACCGGCGTCGCCCGGCTCGACGACGGATTCGTGGTGTCGCTCGTCGACGGCCGGACGGTGGGGGCGCGGCGGCTGCTGGTGACGACCGGGCTGGTCGACGAGCTGCCCGACGTACCCGGCCTCCGCGAGCGGTGGGGCCGGGACGTGCTGCACTGCCCCTACTGCCACGGATGGGAGGTCCGCGACCGGGCGATCGGCGTCCTCGGCACCGGCCCGACGTCGGTGCACCAGGCGCTGTTGTTCAGCCAGCTCAGCGACGACGTCACGTTCGTCACCCATGCCGCTCCCCCGCTCGACGACGAGCAGGCGGCGCTGCTCGCGGCCTGCGGCGTGCGCGTCGTGGCCGGCGAGGTGGCGGGTGTCGAGGTGGTCGACGACCGGCTGCGCGGCCTCCGGCTGTCCGACGGCTCGCTGGTCGAGCGTGAGGTCGTTGCCGTCGCCAGCCGGATGGTCGCCCGGGCGGGCTTCCTCGACGACCTCGGGCTGCGCCCGGTCGACCACCCGTCGGGGATGGGGGTCCACCTGCCGGCCGAGCCGGTGACCGGACGGACCGACGTACCGGGCGTGTGGGCGGCCGGCAACGTCGTCGACCTCTCGGCCCAGGTCGGTGCCTCCGCGGCCGCGGGCGCCATGGCCGGCGCCCAGATCAATGCCGACCTCGTCATGGCCGACGCCACGAGCTCGCGCCTCACCTCCGCCGACTGAACCGGACGTCACCGCCGGGCAGGCGGCGCTGGTCGTAGTGGCCGTGGGCGGCCGATGGCGCGATCTGTGGGGAGGTTGTCGTGGACGCCCTGCCCTGCTGAGCGGCACGCTGGAGCCATGAAGTCCCGCACAGTCACCTTCGTGATCTACGACGGCTTCGACGGCCTCGATCTGGCCGGCCCTTTCGAGGTCTTCGGTGAAGCGGGGTACGAGCTCACGGTCGTGGCCCCGAAGGCCGGTCCGGTCCGCTCGGACATGGGGTTGACGATCCACGCGCAAGGCTCGGTGGCGAACCTGGATCCGAGACGTCCCGGCACCTTGGTGGTCGTGGGCGGCGACGGCGTGGACGCGGCGGGCTTCGACCGTAGCCTGCTCGACTGGGTGGCTGCGGCCGCCACCACGGCCGACCGGGTCGCGTCTGTCTGTTGTGGCGCGTTCATCCTCGCCGAGGCCGGGCTGCTCGACGGGCGTCGGGTGACCACGCACTGGAGGGAGGCGGACCGGCTGGCGCGGGAGTACCCGGCGGTCATCGTCGACAGCGACCCCATCTTCATCCAGGACGGGCGTTTCTGGACCTCCGCAGGCGTGGCAGCGGGCATGGACCTGGCGCTCGCGCTGGTCGAGGCAGACCTCGGACCGCAGACCGCCCTCGACGTCGCCCGGGAGCTGGTGCTGTTCCTGCGCCGGCCGGGGAGCCAGTCGCAGTTCAGCGTGCCGCTGTGGTCGGCACGGCCCGCAACCGATGCGGTGCGCCGCGTCGTCGACGCCATCCACCTCGATCCCGGTGTGCGCCACGGGATCGACGACCTGGCGTCGCTCGCCGGGCTGAGCCCGCGACACCTGCAGCGGCGGTTCACCCAGGAAACCGGTCTTCCGCCGGCGGTGTACGTCGAACGGGTCCGCGTCGAGGCGGCCCAGCGGGCGCTCGCAGAAGGCGACGATCCACTGGAGGCCATCGCCCGACGCTCCGGTTTCGGCACCGCCGAGACACTCCGCAGGACTTTCCACCGACTGCTCGGCATCGCGCCCTCCGAGTATCGAGCCCGATTTCGCATGACGACCCCCCTCACGCCCGGCCACGCCGCGTCAGCACTGTCGCGACAGTCGGGGCCGGTCCATCTCAAGGAGGTCAGCTCATGAACTACGTACTTCAACGCACCGCACCACTGCGTGAGCCGCCCCTGAAGCGTTCAGGGGGAATCCTGGTCACGCCGGGGGCAGGCAGGCCATCGATCTCTGCCCGGCCCCGTCGTCACTCGCTGTCCAGGGTCCGGGCGGCCATGTCGGGCCGTCGCCGGACGGGCGGCCTGCCGGGCACTGCCGGCCGGGCGTCCGCCGGCGGAGGCGTCAGCCCGATGGCCAGCGGAGCGTCTCGCGGCGTCGCCTTCTTCGTCGGCCGGTAGCACACCCGAGCACTCCCCTCAGGACCCTGACCTCTGAGCGGTGACATCCGCTCGCGCGACGCTGGACCCAGCGGGACGGTGTCGACCTGGGGGCCGGCGGCTTCTGGTTCGTGCATCCGATGGCTCTGCTCGAGCGGGTGCTCGAAATGGGTGCAGGTGCACCATGCGCCGACCGGGTGGTCCTGCGGAGAGTAGGCGCATGTCCACGACTGCTGCATCCGGATCCGCGCCCTCCGTCCCGCTCGCCACGGCCGGCCCGCCACTCTCGCGGGCCAGCCAGCTCGCGACCGGCACCTGCCTGGTCGTCGCGGCCCTGACCAACGGGCTCGCCCAGTACGTCGGTGAGCTCCTCATGCCCGACCTCGACGACTTCAGCGCCCAGATCGCCTGGGGCGTGGACCATCCCGGCATCCACGTCACCGAACAGACCGCGCTGGTGGTGAGCATGCTGGTGCTGCCGCTGGGCCTGCTGGGTCTGGCGAACCTCACCCGATGGGCGGCGCCACGGGTGACCGCCGTGGGGATCGTCCTGGTCCTGTGGGGCATGTGGGGCTTCCACAACGTCGTCACGCTCGGGTACGGCGCCGGCACCGTCGGACCGGGCGCCATCGGCACCGAGGCGGCAGTCGCGCCCGGGCGCTCACCCACCGCGGGGCGGTGCTCGTGGCCGGCGCCCTCGCCGGCATGACACCCGCCCTCCTCAAGGCGGGCGCCTTCCTTCACCCACGCGTACTGAGCTGCCCCGGTCGTCGACGCGGTGGTCGACACCCTCTCGGCGGGCCGCGCGTCAGCGCGTCGGCTCAGCTTCGTGCACCACGACGTGGTGGACCGGGACGTCGAGGCGTTCCTTCGCCTTGGTGACCACGTCGTGGTGCAGCCAGGTGGACCGGTCGTCCGGCTGGGTGGAGATCACCACGTGGTCGGCGTCGAAGTCGCTCATCGCCTGCTCCAGGGCCACCAGGGGTCGGTAGTCGCCCAGCTCGCCGTCGACGGTGAGCCCCCGATCACGCAGCATCGCCAGGGTCTGCTCCAGCCGCCGGTTGGCGGCCTCCGTCGTCGCCTCCCACACGAACGCCGCGCCCTCCCGGTCGGCCTCACCGGTGTCGACCGGGTTGGCGGGGACGACGACGTGGTAGACGGCCGACTCGCTTCCCGGCAGTCGCTCCAGCGCGTCGTGCAGCTCCTCGCCCGTCAGCGTCCGGTTGGCGAGCACCAGCACCCGGCGAGCCTGCTCCTGGTCCGGGCCACGACCCGCACCGATCGCCTCGACCTCCTCGGTCGACACCGAGCCGCCGCGCCACCGAGTGATGCCGTAGAGCACCAGGACGACGCCGAAGGACAGCAGGCTGAGCAGCAGCTGCGACCGGGTGTCGGCCCCGAACGCCATCTGCACCAGCACCAGCACGATGCCCACCGCAGCGGCGATGGTCAGCCAGGGGAACAGCCACATCCTCACGGGCAGCTCCGCCTCGTCGGTGCGACGGCGCAGGACGAACTGGGACACGGCGATCAGCAGGTACACGAACAGGATGACCGCACCGGAGGAGTTCAGGAGGAACAGGAACACGGTGTCCGGTGAGACGTAGGCGGCGATCACGCTGAGGAAGCCCACGACCGTCGAGGCCAGGATCGCCCAGACGGGTACGCCTCGCGAGCTGACCGTGATCAGCTTCAGCGGTGCCTCTCGTCGCGCGCCGAGCACGAAGAGCATCCGGGAGGCCGTGTAGAGCCCCGAGTTGAGGCAGGAGAGGACGGCGGTGAGCACGACCGCGTTCATCAGGTCGTCGGCGTACGGGATGCCCATCTCGGTGAACGCGGCGACGAACGGCGAGGAGCCGAGCTCGTTGTCGTTCCACGGCAGGATGCACACCAGCAGCAGCGCGGAGCCGACGTAGAACGTCAGCACCCGCACGATCACCGACTGGGTGGCCCGGGCGATGGCCTTCTCCGGGTCGTGCGACTCGGCTGCCGCCACCGTGGCGATCTCGGCCCCGACCATCGAGAAGACCACGACGACGATGCTGGAGAAGATCGCACCGAAGCCGTTGGGCAGGAATCCACCCTGGCTCGTCAGGTTGCTGACGTCGAAGTCCTGTCCGGGCCACAGGCCGAGGACGAACAGGGCCCCGAGCACGAGGAAGACCACGATCGCGGCGACCTTGATGCTGGCGAACCAGTACTCGAACTCGCCGTAGGAGGACACGGACACCAGGTTGGTGCCGGTCATCAGCACCATCAGGCCGAGGGAGAGAAGCCACAGCGGCGCATCGATCCAGTACGTGATGATCTGGGCACCCGCGACGGCCTCGAAGCCGACCACGATCACCCAGAAGTACCAGTAGAGCCACCCGACCGAGAAGCCCGCCCACCCCCCGAGCGCCAACCGGGAGTAGTCGGCGAAGGACCCGGTGGACGGGTTCGCCGTGGCCATCTCGCCGAGCATCCGCATCACCAGGACGATCAGCCCACCGGTGATCAGGTAGGTGAGGAATGCTCCCGGCCCGGCCTCGGTGATCACGGCACCGGAGCCCACGAAGAGGCCGGCCCCGATGACGCCGCCGATGGCGATCATCGTGAGGTGTCGCTGCTTGAGGCCCTTGCGCAGCTCGCCGTCCTGGTGTGCGGGCTGCGAGGCCGCCGGTTCTGCGGTGCGGGTCATGAAACCTCCAGGTACCAGCGGCACCCGAGCGGCCCGCTCATCGAGTCAAACACCCGCGCGCGGAGGCCCGCAACCGCGTCTCACGACGCGTCCGACGCCCAGCGCACCCGGCCGACGAGGGTGAGCAGCGTGTCCACCGGGACGTCATACGATCCGAGCGCTGTACGGCAGGTGCGTATGACGTCGTGATGGAGGCATGCTCGATGGCACGGACCCAGTGGAAGGGAGTCGACATGCAACGCTGGGAGTACAGGATCGCTGACCTCACGAAGGTCGAGAAGGACATCGGCGAGCTGAACCGGCTCGGGGCAGAAGGTTGGGAAGCGGTCGGGATGGTGTCGACCTGGGGAGCCGGCGGCTTCAAGTTCGTGCATCCGATCGCCCTGCTCAAGCGGAGCCTCACGGAGGGCTGAGCCAGGTGGGACAGACGGGACCTGACGACGGCGATCCCGCCGTGACCACCCGTGACAATGGGGGCATGGCGCAGGGTTCCGAGGACACCGTCGCGTTCCGGCTCTGGCCGCCGGTCGCGATCGGCGCGCCGCTGCTCGCCGGCTGGCTGGCCACGCTGCTGCGGGGCGACCCGTTCGACCTCGGCGGGTGGCGGATCCCGCTCGGCTGGATGCTGGTGCTGGTGTTCGTCGGCTGGAACGGCTGGTCGCTGTGGCTGTTCGGCCGGCACCGGACCGGGCTGCTGCCAGGGCAGGAGACGCACGCGATGATCGAGGAGGGGCCGTACCGCCTCTCTCGTAACCCGTTGTACGTCGGCCTGCTCGGGCTCTACCTCGGGCTGGCGCTGCTCGCCCCCACGTTCTGGGGTCTCGTACTGTTCCCCGTCGCGGTGCTGCTGGTCCGCTGGGGCGCGATCCGGCCCGAGGAGCGGTTCCTGCGCGAGCGGTTCGGTGCGTCGTACGACGACTACATGCGGCGGGTGCGTCGCTGGCTGTGAGCTCGCGCCTCAGGCCGCGAGGGCCGCTGCGATGTGCTGGGCGGCCCGGGCGGGCGAGAGGTGCGTGGTGTCGACGACCTCGGCCTCGTCGTGCAACCACGCGCGGGACGCCTCGGCGTACGGCTCCAGGTAGCTGAGCCGGAAGGGCGAAGGGATGACGTGCTCTTCCTCGATGCGCGCGCGGAGGGTGGCCTGGTCGGCGTGGAGGACGAAGTGCCGGAGCGGGATGGAGTGTCGGGCGAGGCCGGCGCGGATCTCGCGCCAGTACTCCTCCACCAGGACCGTCATGGGCATCACCAGGGTTCCGCCGGTGTAGTCGAGCACGCGACGGGCCGTCTCCACGACGAGCGGTCGCCAGGGCGGCCAGTGCTGGAAGTTGTCCGTGCTGGGCAACCCCGGCGTGATGTCCATCAGCGTCTCGCCGACCTTCTCGGCGTCGAACACGCGCGAGTCGGGGATCAGCTGCTGCAGCAGGGCACTGGTCGTCGTCTTGCCGGCACCGTGGGTGCCGTTGAGCCATTCGATCACGAGACCGGACGGTATCGCTGTGCCGGTCAGGTGGCCCCGGCGGCGGAACGCCTCACGCGTCGAAGTCGACGGTGACCTCGTCGCTGACCGGGTGGCTCTGGCAGGTGAGCACGAACCCCGCGTCGACCTCGGCGGCCTCGAGGGCGTAGTTGCGGCGCATGTCGACCTCGCCCTCTCGCACCAGCGCCCGGCAGGTGCCGCAGACGCCGCCCTTGCAGGCGAACGGCAGGTCGGAGCGGGAGGCCTGGGCGGAGTCGAGGATGGTCTGGCCCCGCGGCATCGGGGCGGTCGAGGAGAGCCCGTCGAGCACCACGGTCACCTCGGAGGTCTCGCCCTCGACCTCCGGGTCGGCGCGGTGCAGCTCGGGCGGCGGCTCGTCGACGTAGAAGAGCTCGAAGTGCACCCGGTCGGCCGGGAAGCCGAGCTCGGCCAGCACCGCGCGCGCGTCCTGGATCATCGCGAACGGGCCGCACAGCCAGACGTGGTCGATCGTGTCGAGCGGGACCAGCACCTGCAGGAGCTTGCGGATCCGGTCGGCGTCGAGGCGGCCTGAGAACAGCTCGACGTCGCGCGGCTCGCGGCTGAGCACGTGCACCGTCTGCAGCCGCGGGCCGTAGCGGTTCTTGAGGTCGCCGAGCTCCTCGGCGAACATCACCGAGCCGCTGGTGCGGTTGCCGTAGAGCAGCGTCACCTCGGCGCTGGGGGATGCCAGCGCGGTGCCGGCCACGGACAGCATCGGGGTGATGCCGGAGCCCGCCGCGATGCACAGGTGCCGGCCGCCCTCGAGCAGGGCGGGGTCGGCACAGAAGCTGCCGCCCGGCGTCTGCACGTCGACCTCGGTGCCGGGCACGACCTCCTCCACCAGCCAGCGGGAGAACACCCCCTCCGGGATCGCGCGTACGCCGATCCGAGGCCGGTCGCCGACCGGCGCGCAGATGGAGTACTGGCGCCGGTGCTCCTGCCCCTCGACGTACCGGCGGAGCGCGAGGTTCTGGCCCGCAGCGAACGTGTAGTCGGCGGCGAGCTCGTCGGGCACGTCGAAGGTGACCGCGACCGCGTCGTCGGTGAGCCGCTCGACGTCGGCGACCCGCAACCGGTGGAAGGTGGCCGTGACCACTAGATCTCCTTGACGTGCTCGAAGGGCTCGCGGCAGTCGCTGCAGCGGTAGAGCGCCTTGCAGGCGGTCGGCCCGAACTCCGAGGTGAGCTCGACCTCGGCGGAACCGCACCGCGGGCACCCGATCGCGCGGCGGGTCGGCAGCAGGGTGAGTGCGATCGGCCCGCCGGACCGGGGCGCCGCGCCCGGCGGCGAGATCCCGTGGGCGGCCAGCGCGGCCCGGCCACGCTCGGTGATCCAGTCGCTCGACCACGCGGGCTGCAGCTCGACCCGGACCCGTACGTCGGCGAAGCCCGCATCACGCAGCCGGTGGACCAGGTCGTCGCGCATCGTGGCCATCGCCGGGCAGCCGGAGTAGGTCGGTGTGATCGCCACGACGACCGTGCCGTCGTCGACGGTCACGTCACGCAGGACGCCGAGGTCGTCCAGCGTCAGCATGGGCATCTCGGGGTCGGTGACCGTGGCCGCGACCTTGCGCGCCCGGGCCTCGTCGGCGGCCGTCGCCGCCACGGGGATCACCAGCGCCCCTGCGGGTGCGCGCGGGCGACGACCTGCATCTCGGCGAGCAGCCGGCTCAGCGCCTCGGTGTGCAGCCCGTGGCGGCCGGTGCGACCGTCGACCCCGGCGAGGGGCCGGTCGGCAGGCCGCTCGACACCGCTTGCCGCGAGCACCTGGTCGAGCACCCCGTCCACCGCCCCGGCCACGGACGCCGGGTCGACCCCGGCGCCGGCCTCGGCCGTCCGGGCCTCGATCGGGTGGGTGGTCACGAGCTCGTCGTGCAGCGGCCACAGCGCCTCGAGCGCGGCCAGCAGCCGGCGCCGGGACTCCTCGGTGCCCTGGGCCAGGGTCACGAACCAGCGCCCGGCGTAGTCGCGGTGGTAGGTCAGCTCCTTGACGCCCTTGGCCGCGACCGCGGCCAGCACCGGGTCGACGCTCCCGGTCAGCCGGGTGAAGACCTCGAGCCGGGCCACCGTGAACAGCAGCAGCCGGCACACCACGTGGGCGAAGTCGCCGTGGGGCACCTCAGCCAGCCGGACGTTGCGCAGCTCGTGGGCCTCCCGGAAGAACGCCAGCGCGTCCTCGTCGGGCACCGGCGAACCCTCGGGCAGCGACGGGACCACGGCCGGGTCGGCGGCCGCGGCGCGAGCCAGCAGCAGCCGAGCCTGGCCCAGCAGGTCGAGGGCGACGTTGGCGAGCGCGATGTCGTCCTCGAGGTCGGGCGCGCGGCTGCACCACTCCGAGAGACGGTGGGACATCACCAACGCGTCGTCGCCGAGCATCAGGCAGTACGCCGCCAGGTCGGCGCCGTCGACGCCCGCCGGGACGGTCGTGTCGACGCCGGCGAGCGGGTCCTCGAAGGCGGTGCCGAAGGCCCACTGCGAGGAGTCGCCGCCGAGCAGGCCGTCGTAGACCGACTCGTGCTCGTCGACGGCCGACGGGTCGGGCGCGGCGTGGGAGGGGGCTTGGTGGGACATCAGCTCGTGGCCTCCGGGGTCCCCGACGGAGTGTTCGTCGGAGGAGCGAAGCGGGGGAGACGAAGAATCCGGTGGGGTGTTCATCACATGTGGGGCACGTCGTCGGGGATGGCGTAGAAGGTCGGGTGCCGGTAGACCTTGTCGCCGCTCGGCGCGAAGAGCGGGTCCTTCTCGTCGGGGCTG
The DNA here is from genome assembly GCA_963740325.1 of uncultured Actinomycetota bacterium. Lineage (GTDB taxonomy): Bacteria > Actinomycetota > Actinomycetes > Propionibacteriales > Nocardioidaceae > Nocardioides. Next base: position 673,326 of record CAVUDQ010000004.1, on the reverse strand, counting down.
GACGCGGTGATCGCGTCGGACCGCACCACCCAGATCGACACGCCCTCGTTGCGCCGGGTGTAGACGTCGCGGGCGTGGCGCACCGCCATCTCGTCGTCGGCCGCGTGCAGCGACCCGACGTGGACGTGGTTGAGGCCGCGCTTGCCGCGCACGAACACCTCGTAGAGCGGCCACTCGGCGCGCGCCTGCCCGGTCATGCGTCCTCCCCGCCGTGGTTTCGAGACGGTTGCTGCGCAACCTCCTCAACCACCGGAGAAGCTTCGGTGGTTGAGGAGGGACGAAATCCCGTCTCGAAACCTCCGGCGGCGTAGGCCGTGGCCGCCTCGCGGACCCAGGCGCCGTCCTCGTGGGCGGCCCGGCGGTGGGCCATCCGCTGCGCGTTGCACGGGCCGTTGCCCTTGACCACCTGCATGAACTCCGACCAGTCGGGCTCGCCGAAGTCGTGGTGGCCGCGCTCCTCGTTCCAGCGCAGGTCCGGGTCGGGCAGGGTGACGCCGAGCGCCTCGGCCTGCGGCACGGTCATGTCGACGAACCGCTGCCGCAGCTCGTCGTTGGTGTTGCGCTTGATCCCCCAGGCCATCGACTGCGCGGTGTTGGGCGAGTCGGCGTCGGGCGGGCCGAACATCATCAGCGACGGCCACCAGAACCGGTCGACCGACTCCTGCACCATCGCCCGCTGGTCGTCGGTGCCGCGCATCATCGTCGCCAGCAGCTCGTAGCCCTGCCGCTGGTGGAACGACTCCTCCTTGCAGATCCGGATCATCGCGCGGCCGTAGGGCCCGAACGAGGTCCGGCACAGCGGCACCTGGTTGCAGATCGCCGCGCCGTCGACCAGCCAGCCGATGGTGCCGACGTCGGCGTACGAGAGCGTGGGGTAGTTGAAGATCGAGGAGTACTTCTGCCGTCCCTCGATCAGCATCTCGGTGAGCTCGCCGCGGGAGACCCCGAGGGTCTCGCACGCGGAGTAGAGGTAGAGACCGTGGCCGGCCTCGTCCTGCACCTTCGCCAGGAGGATCGCCTTGCGGCGCAGCGACGGGGCCCGGGTGATCCAGTTGCCCTCGGGCTGCATCCCGATGATCTCGGAGTGGGCGTGCTGCGCGATCTGGCGCACCAAGGTCTTGCGGTAGCCCTCGGGCATCCAGTCGCGCGGCTCGATCCGGTCGTTGCGACCGATCGTCGTGTCGAACCCGGCCTGCAGCCGCTCCTCGTCGGGCGCGTCCGCAGCCGGCATCGTCGGGGACGTCGTCACGTCTCCTCCAGGGTGGGTCGGGCGGGCAGCTACGCTCGTCTCGGCGTCACCCCGAGTGTTACACGTCGGCGCAGCGGACGCAATGTCGCGTAACATCGTTGCTGCCGACCGTCCGCACGCACCACCACCGGAGGACCCCGTGACAGACCTGCTCGAGAGCTACGCCGCGGGACGCTGGTTCCGCGCCGACGACGAGGGCACTCCCCTCCTCGACGCCGCGACCCGCGAGGTGGTGGCCCGGCTCTCCAGCACCGGGCTCGACCTCGGCGCCATGGTGACCCACGGCCGCACGGTCGGCGGGCCGGCGCTGCGGGCGCTCACCTTCCACGAGCGCGCCACGCTGCTCAAGGAGGTCGCCACCCACCTGACCGGGCTCAAGGACGAGATGTACGCCCTCTCGACCCGTACCGGCGCCACCCGCCGCGACTCCCTCGTCGACGTCGACGGCGGCATCGGCACGATGTTCTCCTTCGCCAGCAAGGGCAAGCGCGAGCTGCCCCACGACACCGTCGTGCTCGACGGGGCGCTCGAGCAGCTCGGACGCGCCGGCACGTTCGTCGGCCAGCACGTCTTCACCTCCCGCCCCGGCGTCGCGGTCCAGGTCAATGCGTTCAACTTCCCGGTCTGGGGGATGCTCGAGAAGCTGGCACCGGCCTTCCTCGCCGGGCTGCCCTCGATCGTCAAGCCGGCGAGCCAGACCGCCTACCTCACCGAGCTGGTCGTACGCCGCATCGTGGAGTCGGGCATCCTCCCCGAGGGCTCGCTGCAGCTGCTCTGCGGCAGCCCCCGCGGCCTGCTCGACGAGCTCACCGTCCAGGACTCCGTCGCGTTCACCGGCTCGGCCCACACCGCCGGGCTGCTGCGCAACCACCCCAACGTGCTCCACGGCGGCGTCACGCTCGGTGTCGAGGCCGACTCGCTCAACTGCTCGGTGCTCGGCCCCGACGTCACGCCCGACGACCCCGAGCTCGACCTGTTCGTCAGGGGCGTGGTCGCCGAGATGACCGTCAAGGCCGGCCAGAAGTGCACCGCCATCCGGCGCGCGATCGTCCCGACCGCGATGGTCGGGCCGGTGACGGAGGCGATCGCGGAGCGGCTCGCGAAGGTCACCGTCGGCAACCCGGCCAGCGACGACGTCCGGATGGGGGCGCTGGTGAGCCTCGAGCAGCGCGAGGAGGTCCGCAAGGCGGTGCAGGCGTTGCGCTCCTCCGCCGACCTGGTCTTCGGCGACCCCGACCGGGTCGAGGTGGTCGACGCCGACGCCGAGCGCGGCGCGTTCATGTCACCCGTGCTGCTCCGCGCGACCAAGGGAGCGATCGAGCCCCACGAGATCGAGCCCTTCGGACCGGTCTCGACCGTGCTCGGCTACGACTCGGTCGACGAGGCAGTCGAGCTCGCGGCGCGCGGCAAGGGCTCGCTCGTCGGCTCGCTGGTCACCCACGACCCCGAGGTCGCCCGCGCGGTGACCCTGGGTGTCGCGCCCTGGCACGGCCGGATCCTGGTTCTCGACCGCGACGACGCGAAGGAGTCGACCGGCCACGGCTCGCCGCTGCCGATGCTCGTGCACGGCGGTCCGGGCCGGGCCGGCGGCGGGGAAGAGCTCGGCGGGGTGCGCGCGGTGCTCCACCACATGCAGCGGACCGCCGTGCAGGCGTCCCCCGACATGATGACCGCGATCACCGGCCGCTGGACCACCGGCTCGCAACGCCGCGTAGGCGCCACCCACGCCTTCCGGAAGAGCCTCGCCGAGCTGGCCGTGGGTGACACCATCGAGACGGCCGGGCGCACGGTGTCGCTCGACGACATCGGCCACTTCGCGGAGTTCACCGGTGACACGTTCTACGCCCACACCGACCCCGAGGCGGCCGGGCGCAACCCGCTGTTCGGCGGCATCGTCGCCCACGGCTACCTGGTGGTCTCGCTCGCCGCCGGGCTCTTCGTCGACCCCGACCCGGGTCCGGTGCTGGCCAACTTCGGCGTCGATCACCTCCGGTTCCTCACGCCCGTCAAGGCCGGCGACACGATCCGGGTGCTGCTGACGGTCAAGCAGATCACCCCGCGTTCCTCCGCCGACTACGGCGAGGTCCGCTGGGACGCCGTCGTGGTCAACCAGGACGACGACCCAGTGGCGACGTACGACGTGCTGACGCTGGTCGCCAAGACCTGGCCGGCCACGGAGGACTGAGCCCGGGACAGACTGGTCCCGTGACCGAGCTGATCACCCGTCCGACGTGGACCCCGTGGCGGTCGGTGGTGGCCTTCGGCATGGTGTCGCTGGCCGCGGACATGGTCTACGAGGGCCTGCGGTCGGTGGCCGGACCGTTCCTCGGGACCCTGGGCGCCTCGGCGCTGACGGTCGGCCTGGTCACGGGTGCCGGCGAGGCGCTCGCTCTGGTGCTGCGCATGGTCGCCGGCCCCTACGCCGACCGCACCGGCCTCCACTGGCGGCTCACCACGGCGGGGTACGCCCTCACGGCGGTGTGCGTGCCGCTGCTGGCGGTCACGCCGTTCCTCGGGGCCGCCGGCCTCGGCGTGGCGATCGTCCTGGTGCTCGCCGAGCGCACCGGCAAGGCGGTTCGGTCGCCCTCGAAGTCGGCGTTGCTGGCGGGGATGGCGGCTCCGGTCGGTCGCGGCCGCGGGTTCGGGGTGCACAAGGCGCTCGACCAGGTGGGCGCGTTCGTGGGGCCGCTGCTGGTCGCGGGGATCGCCGCCGCCACCGGCCGGGTCTGGCTGGCCTTCGTCGTCCTCGCCGTGCCCGGCGCGGTGTCGCTCGTGCTGCTGGCGCGGCTGCGCAGGCGGGCGCCGGTGACCCTGCCGCCCCCCACTCCGGACGCGCCGCGGCGGCGGGGTGCGCCCCTGCCTCGACGCTTCCACCTGTTCGCCGCCTCGTGCGCGGCCAGCACGCTGGGGCTGATGACCTTCGGGCTGATCTCCTACGCCTTCGTCGCGGAGGGGCTGGTGCCGCTCGCCGTGGCGCCGGTCGTGTACGCCGGGGCGATGGCGGTCGGCGCGGTCGGCGCCCTCGCGACGGGTGTTGCCTACGACCGGGTCGGCGCCCGGGTGCTCTACGTCCTGCCGCCGCTGGTCGCCGTCGTCCCGGGGCTGGTCTTCGCCGACCGGCTCGGCGCCGTCCTCGCCGGCGTGGCCGCCTGGGGACTCGCGACCGGGGTGCAGGACTCGACGGTCAAGGCGCTGGTCGCCGACCTCGTGCCGACGGCGAGGCTCGCCACGGCGTACGGCGTCTTCGCGGCGGCGCAAGGAGTCGCGGCCCTCGCCGGTGGCGGGCTGGCCGGGGCGCTGCAGGCGGAGCACACCGGCCTGCTCGTCGGCCTGGTGGCCGGCCTCCAGGTCCTCTCGCTGGCGCTGTTGGTCGCGACGTTCCGGCAATCTTCTGATTCCCACCACACGCCCCCTCCTGCGGTGACACGCTGACCTCCAGCGGACCGTTCGCACCATCCCCCGGTGCTCCCCCCGGGCCGCGTACCCCCCGAGGAGAGGAACCCCCCATGTCCACCGTCATCCCTGCGCGCGCGCTCGCGGGAGCCGCGGTCTCCGCGGTCGCCCTCGCCGCGCTCGCGTTCCCCGGCCCCGCCTTCGCGGACGTGACCGTCGACTGTGCGGCCGACAACACCGCCCTGCTCACGGCCGCTGAGACCGCAGTCGCCGACGCGAAGGCCACCCGCCTGGCCGCCAACCGGCCGCTCGGCCTGCTGATGCAGGCCGAGCGCCGCGAGACCCGGGCCGAGGTCCGGGCCGCCCGCGACGCGATCAAGGCGCTGCGCGCCGAGGCCCGCGACCGCGACCTCACCGACGAGGAGCGGGTGGCGTTGCGCGCCTCGCTCGACGAGCAGTCCGACGCGCTCCGGCACGCGATGCGGCTGCTGGAGTCCAAGCGGGCGTTGCTCGCCGAGATCAAGGCCGACCGCACCGAGGCCAAGGCTGCGCTCGCGGACGCCCGGACCGCCCTGGCCGAGCTGCGGGCGGCGCTCGACGCCTGCGAGGGCGCCGAGGAGCCCACCGAAGAGCCCGTCGAGGACCCGGTCGACGAGGGCGACGACACCGACGACACCGGCCTGGTCGCCGTCCCCTGACCCGACGCACGACGTCGCAGCCCCTGGCCCCGCTCGGCCGGGGGCTGCCGTCGTCAGGGAGTTGAGCGCAGGGTCCAGCGCCCGACGGGCGCAGCACCCGCCGGCAACCCGGCCCCGTCAGGGCACGAGCGTCCCGACCGCCCGCAGCACGCCCCAGGTGGCGGCTGCGGCGAGTCCCCCGACGAGGGACGCCAGCAGCAGGAACGCCACGACCCCCTCGACGACGGCCCGCCAGGGCGACGGTTGGCTGGTCAGGTCATGCGCGGTCGACGGCATCGGCTCCCCCTCCGTTGCTGGTCACGACCAGTGTGACGGATCGGGCCAAGGATGGCGTCACCCGATTTGGGGAATCGGGGCGGGGCTGCTCGCCGGCTCCCGACTCAGGTTCGCCTGGTGGCCCTGACGAGCCCGTGACGTACGTGGGCCCGCACAGTCCGAGCTGTGCGGGCCCGCGTCGTGCCGTCCGTCGATCAGGTCGCGAGGACCTGGCCGATCGCCATCACGCCGTCCGGGTCGTAGGCGCGGATCGCCCGCCGCAGCCGCGCCAGGGTCCGCTCGTCGTACGCGTCGACGTACTCCTCGGGCGTGAACGTGAAGTTCGGCAACCGGTGACCGCCCGTCCACGGGCCGAGGGCGTCCAGGATCGCCGTCGCGTGGTCCTCCACCCCCGGGGTGCCGGCGATGCCGACGGTGAGCAGCGAGTACGCCGCGCCGCGGGAGCTGAAGGCGCTCTCGTGCTCGCCCTCGCGGGCGACGGCGCCGCCCATCTGCCGCACCTCGACCAGGATCTGCGGCGAGGCCGCACCCGGCCCGGTCAGGGACAGCAGCGCCTCGGCGGCCTCGGCGGGGAAGTCGGTGAGCACCGCGGCCGCCTCGAACGCGGGCGTCGGGTCCAGCGGATCGGTGTGCACCGAGTCGATGGCGGTGTACGGCTTGAGCGCCACGTCGTCGAGCAGCACGGGGGCCGACTCGCGGATCGCGGCGAACCTGCGCTCGCCCTCGGCGGCGTCGCCGGTCCAGACGTACCTCACCGACAGCGTCAGCCTGTCGGCCAGCGGCGGCGGGACCCCGGGCATGGTCGGGAGCTGGAACAGGGCGATGGAGGTGGTGGCGAGCTCGGGCAGGTCCTCCGACCAGTGCAGCCACCGCTCGATGACCGTCGCCGCGTCGTCGCCGTCGAACCACAGCGAGCCGCCGTAGAACGTGGGCTGGCGCACGAGGTCGAACTCGATCGCGGTGACGATCCCCAGCATCCCCTTGGCGCCGCGCAGCCCGAAGAACAGCTCGGGGTGCTCGGTCGGGGTCACCCGACGCAGGACCCCGTCGCCGGTGACGACCTCGATCGCCCGCACCTGGTCGATGGCCAGGCCGTAGGTGCGGGCCATCGGGCCGAGGCCACCGCCGGTGGTGTAGCCGACGATGCCCACGTCGGTGATCGACCCGGACAGCGGGGCGAGGCCGTGGGGCGCCGCCGCCTCGACGACGCGGAGCCACTTCACTCCCGCCCCGACGCGGGCCCAGCCCTCGGGGTGGACGACGCACTCGTCGAGGCCTTGGGTGGTGACGAGCAGCTCGGTGACCAGCTCGGCCATCGGGCCGTGACCGGTGGCCTGTGGGGTGACGCGCATGCCGTGGCGGCGGGCGAACCGGACGGCCTCGACGACGTCCTGGGCGGTCTCGGCGGCGACGACCGCGGCGGGACGCACCGGGATCGCGACGTTCCACGGCGAGACGAGGGTGTCGTACGCGTCGTCCCCGGGGACGGCGACGGTGCCGGTGGTGGTGTGCGCGTCCAGCTCGGCGTAGGGCGCGCGGGGCGAGATCAGCTCGGTGCGGGTCTCGACGAGGGTCATGGGTTCCTCCGGGTCTCGTGGTTGCTGAGCACGACCACGGTGCGCCCGGGTACTTGAGACAGCCTTGCGACCGGGTTGAGCCCGGCGGGTCAGCGCCCGGTCGCCGCGTGGGGCGGCACGAACAGCCCTTCCGGGTCGGCCGCGGCACGGAGCGCGGTGAGCCGGTCCCAGGACGCGGCCGGCCACCCGGCCCGCTCGTCGGTGACGTCGTCGACCATCAGGAGGTACGCCGACCCCGTGGCCCACGGGTCCAGCGCACCCAGCACCCGATGCGCGTCCGTGCGCACCGCCTCCCAGCCGGCGCCGGTGTCGACCCCGACGCCGAGCGCGAGGAACGAGCCGTCCATCCGGTCGAGCGCACCACCGCGCGGCGCCGGCCGGGACAACGCTCCCCCGAGCTGGCGCAGCTCGACGAACAGCAGCTCTGACCCCGACCCGGGGCCCGCGGCGGCCACCAGCGCCTCGACCGCCCGGTCGGGCAGGTCGTCGAGCAGCACGCTGCTGGCGTAGACCGCGGTCGGGGCCTCCGGGTCGATGTGGAGGCGCGACACCGAGGCGGCCGGGACGTCGTCGAAGGTGTCGATCTCGGGGCGCAGCGCGCGGAGCGGCGCGAGGACCTCCCCGGAGCGGCCCGGGTCGCCGAGGGCCACCGCGTCGATGACGACGAGGCTGCGGCCCCGGACGTCAGCGGGCAGCCACGGCGCATCGGGTGCCTGAAAGAGCCGGGCGATGCTGGTGATCGTCTCCGGCGCCTCGCCCGCCCACTCGCCCCAGGCGCGCAGCACCCGGTGGGCGTGCGTCCAGTCCCAGGCGAGCATCCCGGCGTGGACCCGCGGCACCGGCAGCAGGTCGAACTCCAGCGCGGTGACGACACCGAACCCGCCGCCGCCCCCACGCGCGGCCCAGAGCAGCTCGCTGTCGTCGGTGTCGGTGGCGCGGACGAAGGTACCGTCGGCGAGGACCAGCTCGACGGCCGTGAGCATGCTGCACTGCAGGCCGGAGTGGCGGGCGTACCAGCTCAGCCCGCCGCCGAGCGAGGAGCCCACGACCCCCACGCCCGGGCTCGAGGTGTGGAGGGCGGCGAGGCCGGCCTCGCCGACCCGGTCGACGACGTCACCCCACCGCACGCCGGCGCCCACCCGCGCCGTACGGCGCTCGGCGTCGACCTGCAGCTCGGTCATCGCCGAGGTGCGGAGCAGCACGGCGTCGTCGAGCCGCCCGGCGAGCGGGGGCGCTCCGTGCCCGGTGCCCTGCGGGGCGACCCGCAGGCCCACCGACGCCGCTGCCCTCACCACGTCGACGACCTCGGACGGGAAGGCCGGGTAGGCCACGGCTGCCGGCCGGGAGTCGGCCTGCAGGTTCCACGGCACCCGCACCTCGTCGAAGGCAGGGTCCCCGGGCAGGTGCACCGCACCGCCGCAGAGGCCGCGCAGGACCTCGGCTCCGGGGGTGGCCAGGGAGGCCGGGTCGGGGACCATCGCATTCCTCACGCTCGGGGTGCCCGAGCATCGCAGGGGCGACTTGAGGACGACTTGAGCCGTACGGCGTCGCCGGTCACGGGACGCCGTTCCGGGTCGACTCGAGCACCGCACGCACGGTGCCGGGCGTGAGGAAGAGCCGTTGCGCCACCTCGTTGACGTCGAGCCCGGACGCCGCCAGCTCGGTGACCCGGCGCTGCCGGCTCGTGAGCCGGACCGGCACGTCGTCCGGGTCGTCCGGCTGCTGGCCGCGCGCCGAGAGGGCGGCGACGGCGTCCCGCGCCACCCCGCTGGCTCCGCACGCACGGGCGCTCTCGAGGGCCGAGCGCAGCAGCTCGCCGGCCTCGGGCTCGTCGACCGCGGGCGACCTGCCGAGGGCCAGCCGGGCGCGGGCCGACTCCACCAGCGCCCTGGTGCCGGACAGCACCGCCACCGCCTCGCGCAGGTCGGCCACGCCGGCATCGCCGCGCAGCTCGCCGCGCAGCCGCAGCGCGGGGCCGAGCGACGACGGCGCGCCCCACCTGCGCAGCAGCGTCACCTCCTCGTCGGCGAGCGCCAGGGCCTCGTCGTCCCTCCCCATCCCGGCGAGGGCGCGGGCCTTCAGCCCCCGCCAGGGCGCCCACGCGGGGTTGCCGACCTCGGGGTAGTCGACCGGGGCGGCGAGCTGTTCCAGCGCGGCCGCCGGCCGGTCCTCCTCGAGGAGCAGCCGGGCCGCACCCTCCCGCAGCAGCCGGCCGCCCTCGCCGATCCAGGGCAGCTCGCGGGCCGCCTCCAGGCTGAGCGCGGCCGCGTCGAGGTCGCCGCGGTCCACGAGCGCACCGAGCGTGAACGCCGCGCCGTACGTCGCGGAGACCGGCGAGATGCCCCACATCCGCTCCTGCTCGGTCGCGTCGGCCAGCGACTGCAACGCGTCGTCGAGCTGGCCGTAGCGCCACTGGGTGAACCCGCGCCACAGGTTCACCGCGAGGGCGGCGAAGAGGCCGCCGGTTGCGTGGGCCCGGGCCAGCGCCCGGTCCCAGAAGTCGCCGAGGTCCTCGTCGGCCAGCAGCAGCACGTTGGCGGCCACGATCCAGAGCAGCCCGTTGTCGACCTCCAGCAGCCGGTCCCCCTCGAGCGAGAACCGGGCCAGCTCGACGGCACGGGCGCGGTCCTCCCCGTCGCGGAGCAGCTCGTAGCAGAGCGTGGCCGCCAGCATCCGCGCCCCGTCGCCGTCGCCGTTCACCACCGGGGTGCTGCCCGACCGGTAGAGCGAGGTCGGGAGGCCGTGCATGAAGCCCGTGATCCGGTGCAGCGCGACCAGGCCCTGCCGCTCGTCGTCGAGTCCGGCAGGCACCGCGGCGGCGGCCTCGCCCGCGAACGCCGTCGCCACCCCGGGCGGCGACACGAAGACCTGGACCCGGGCCACCACCATCGCCAGCAGCGCCCGCTCACGCGGGTCGTCGACCAGGTCGAGGGCCTCGACGAGGTGGGCAGCGCCCGCCGGGCCGTCGACCAGGGTCTCGACCATCCCGAGCTCGACGAGGAGCCCTCCGCGTTCGTCACGCCCCACCGGCTCCTCCAGCGCACGGCGCAGCAGGAGCGCCGCGGAGTCCGAGGCGCCCCGGGACGCCGCAGCGCGACCGGCGGCCCGCAGCAGCGCGACCCTGTCGGCACTGCCCCGCCGCGGCGCGCGGAGGAGGTGGGCCGCCACCTGCTCGGGGGGTGCCCCCTGCCGGTGCAGGATGCCGGCGGCCCGCTCGTGGTGGAGCGAGCGCTCGGCTGCCGGGAGGTCGTCGTACACCGCCTCCCGGACGAGGGGGTGCACGAACCCGGGCGGCTGGTCGTCGGTGAGGATCTCGCTCCTGCTCAGCGTGTCCAGCCCGGCCGCGACCTCCTCCTCGGGCAGCTGCGCGAGCGCGGCGACCGTGTGGAGTCCGGCGGCGTCACCGAGCACGCCGACCGCCCGCGCCACGGCCGTGACCGCGGCGGGCATCCGGCGCAGCCGCATCGTCACGAGCGCCGACACCGCGCGCGACCCCACCGCGCGCACCGTGTCGACGTGGGTCACGTCGGGCCGGATGCCCTCGTCCTCGAGCGCCCGCAGCAGCTGCCTCAGCAGCAGCGGGTTGCCCGCCGTCATCCGGTGGCAGGCCTCGACGAACGCCTCGACGCCCTCGCCCAGCCGCTCGCGGACCAGCAGCCCGGCGGCCCCGGGCGACAGCGGTGCCGGTCGCAGCACCGTCACCGAGGCGTCGAGGGCGATCTCGGCGAGCAGCGCGTCGTCGGGGTGGGACTCCCCGGTCCGCAGCGTGAGCACGAGGAGGACCGGGACACCCTCCAGCCGCTTGACCAGGTAGGCGAGGAAGCGCAGGGACGCGCTGTCACACCACTGCACGTCGTCGACGCAGATCAGCAGGGGGCCGGCGTCGGCGAGGTTGACGGTGAGCCAGTAGAGCCCGTGCAGGACGGCGAAGCCGCCGTCGTGCACCGGGCCGGCGGCGACGTCCTCGAACACCGTCCGGGCCCCGGCGGCAGCGCCGCCGAGCAGCGCCTCCCGGCGCGCCGGGTCACGGGTGCACGGCTCGAACAGCTGGCGCACCGCGCCGAAGCCGAAGGACCGCTCCAGCTGGCTCCCCCGCGCCGACAGCACCCGGGCGTCGGCTGCCCTGGCCAGCCGCACCGACTCGAGCAGCAGCCGGGTCTTGCCGATGCCGGCCGGGCCCTCGACCAGCACGCAGCCCGACGTACCGGCCGCCAGGTCGGCGACCGCGCGACCCAGCGCCGCGGTCTCCCGGTCGCGGTCGACGAGGTCGGCGGACGGGCCCGGACCGGCCGGAGCCACCGCGGGCCCCTCGGTCGACGACGGTGGTGGCGCGTCCAGGGACGGCGACTGCGCCAGCACCTCGGCCTCGAGGGAGCGCAGGGCGGGCCCCGGGTCGACGCCCAGCTCGTCGGCCAGCGTCGTCCGGGCGCGGCGCAGGGCGGACAGCGCGTCCGCCTGCCGCTGCGCACGGTAGAGGGCCAGCACCAGCAGCCGCCATCGCTCCTCGCGGAGGGGGTCGTCGGCGACCAGTGCCTCGAGCTCGCCGACCAGCACCGCGGCGTCCCCCAGCTGCAGCCGCGCCTCGAGCAGCCGTTCGCGGGCGACCTCGCGGAGCTCGGTCAGCCGGATCGTCTCGGCCTCGACCCAGGACTCGCCGGCGTACTCGGCGTAGGGCGGTCCGCGCCAGAGCCGGAGCGCGTCGTCGAGGGTGTCGACAGCCTCCGCGGGAGGCATCGTCCGGGCCGCGTCGACGGCCTGCTCGAAGCACCAGGCGTCGACCGTGTCGGTCCCGAGACGCAGCACGTAGCCGCCGCCGCTGCTGGCGATCACGCCGTCCCGTTGCCGCGCGCCGACCTCGGGCTGCAGCCGGCGACGCAGGTGGCTGACGTAGGCCTGGACCGCTCCGGCGGTGTTGGCGGGGGCGCTGTCACCCCAGACCCAGTCGGCGAGCCGCTCGGTGGTGACGACCTGGTCGCGCATCACGATCAGTGCCGCGAGGACGGCGCGCTGGCGACGCCCGCCGAGGTCGACGGCCACCCCGTCCCGGGTGGCCGCGAGCCCGCCGAGCACGCGCAGGCGCAGCGTCGTGTGCCCCTCCACATCACCCCCCAGTGCTGCTCCGTCGAGGATACGGCGATCACCGGCGGTGTGAAGCCCCGGAGATGGCACGTCAAGTCGACCTCAAGGCGCCCCCAAGACCCCCGGGGCACCGTTTCCGGCAGACCCACCACCACACCCCAGGAGTCACCATGCACCCGCTCACCACCGCCGGCGCGGTCGTCGCCGGCGCCCTGCTCGTCGCCACCACGGCCACCGCGGCCGGGGCCACCCCTCCGCCGCGGATCGACCTCCGGGGCGCCGAGGTCGGATCCTTCGTCCTCGACGACGCCGGCTCCGCCCGGCTGGCCGGGACCGTGACCGGCCGGCCCTTCGACGGCGGCTACACGGCGACCCTCTCCGCCGACGACGGCAGCCTGCCCGAGCCCGGCAGCTGCGAGCCCGCCACCGCCACCCTGCACGTGACCGGTCCGCGGGGGAAGTACGTCGACCTCGCCGCCACCGGCGAGGTCTGTGGCACCCGGCCCGACGCGACGTACGTCGTGACGCACGACTTCACCGGCCGGTACGACGTGACCGCCAGCTCGGCCAGGAACCTCCGCGGCACCGACGGCTGGATCGGGATCGTCCTCGCCACCGAGGGCCGGGCCGACGTCGAGGTCTTCGACTCCTGAGGCAGCCCGTCCGCCGGAACGGATCAACCGCCGCTACGGGGACCGATGAAGTTCACCTTGATGCTGTCCACATCGTTGGAGGGGTTGACGTCGTTGCTCGCGCTTGCGAAGACGTCCTCGTACATGTGCTTCTCCGGGCAGCAGGCGTTGAGCGTGACGGTCATGGTCACGCTGACGCCCGGCGCCAGGTCGGGATAGCTGCACGCCGAGCCCGCCGGCGTCCCGCCAGGGCAGTCGACGGCCACGAAGTCGAACCAGTCCGGAACCCAGGGGTCGACCACCACGTCCGTGGCGGTGGCGTCCCCGACGTTCGTCGCCGTGATGGTGTAGGTGATGTTCTCGCCCAGCCGGACGACCCGCGGACCCGAGATGTGGGCTGCGAGATCGGCTCCGGACTGCGCCGCGACCGGTGCCACGCCTGCCGCGGTGGATGCGAGAACGGCCATGAGGACCCCCGCGAGGAACCCCGAGGGTCGCCGGAAAGAAAGAGCCATGTGGAATCCCCCCTCGACCGCCGCCACCCGGCGGGCCGCAGGCCCGCTGCCGCGCAGCTCCGCCACACGTGGCGGGTCGTGACTCGAGACGTTTACGCTAGGAACCCCACCTCCCCCTCGTCCAGAGGAAGAAGGCCCGTTCCGCAGATGCGTCCGCGCCCCACCGCCGCCCACAGCAACAGGGCGATCGGCGGTCCGGGCTGAGCGACGCGTCAGGTCCGGGCGCGGACTGCAACCCGCGCTGCGGCGGCGACGCAACGGGCGGCTGGATCGGCATCGTGCTCGACGCCGAGGGCCGTGCCGACGTGGAGGCCTTCGACTCTTGAGACGCCGGGGCACCCGGTGGGTCGTTCAGCGCGCCGGCGTGCGCCGCGTGGCCGTCCACACGGCACCGAGGACCGCTACGGCAGCGCCGGCCGCGAAGGCCGACGACGTCCCTGAGGCGTGCACGAGGTAGCCGAACAGGATCGGGCCGAGGCCCAGACCGAGGTCGAGGGCGGCGCTGGCCATCGCCGACGCGGCGCCCCGCTCGGACGGGGCAGCGGTGGCGAAGATCGCCGAGAAGAAGGCGGGCGTGCTGAAGGTGACGCCGCAGGCCATCAGCAGCGTGCCCACCAGCAGCACTGCCGGCGATCCCGCCCCGGCCACCACCGAGAGCCCGGCAGCAATGGTGAGCAGCGCAGCCGCGCCGAGGCGCAGCGGCGGCACCCGGTCGACGAGTCGCGCGAACGCCAGCCGGCCGACCACCACGGTGGCGCCGTAGACCAGCAGCGGGGTGCTGGTGCCGCCCATGTCGAGCTCGCCCGCACGCAGGGCAGCGAAGGCCAGGAAGCCACCCATGGCGACGGTCGAGGCCAGGAACCCGGTCACCACCGGCAGCGACGGCCGGTGGAGGAGTGGCGGCCGCGCCGCCTCCGGGTCGCAGACCCGGCTCTCGGGGAGGAGCGCGTACAGGGCGGCGGAGGTCGCGGCGGCTCCTGCGGCGACGTACCAGCCGGTCGTGAAGCCCGAGTGCTCGACGACCAGCTCGGCCACGGGCGGGCCCGCCGCCAGGCCGAGATAGAGCGCCAGCGAGTTGTAGCTGAGCGCCTCCCCCAGCCGCTGGGCCGGGGCGAGATCCGCGAGCGCCGCGAACGTCGCGGTGAAGACGGCGGCCTCGGCCACGCCCGCCAGCAGCCGGAGGCCCACGAGTGTGGCGAGCGTGGACGCGTGTGCGGTGAGGACGAGCGCGACGACAGCGACGACGGCGCCGCCGACGAGGAGCGGGCGGCGGCCGCGGGTGTCGGAGATCCTCCCCGCCCACGGTCGCAGGACGAGGGCGGACAGCGCGAAGGCCCCGAACGCCAGGCCGGCTCCGGCTCCGCCGGCACCGAGCGGGCCGTGCGCGTAGACCGGGACGAGGTAGACCGCCATCCCGTCCGCAGTGAGATAGGCGAGCTCACCGAGGGCGAGCACCACGAAGCCCCGGGTGAACAGGCGCTCCTGGGTGTGGCCGGCGGTGGACGAGGTGGTGGCGGTGGTCATGGCGTCAGCGTGCGACGCCGGGCGCCTGCCGGGCATGGGCAGACCTACCCATCCTTGCCGACCAGCCCGTGCTCCATGGCGAAGAGGGCCGCCCCGGCCCGCGTCGCGACCCCGATCCGGGCGTACACGTCCTGCACGTGGTGCTCGGCGGTGCGCCGCGAGATGACCAGCGCCTCCGCGATCTGCCGGTTGGAGCACCCGGTGGCGAGCAGCTGGAGCACCTCGACCTGGCGCTCGGTGAGGCCCGCCGTACCCGGTCGTCGTGCCCGTCGTACGTGCCCGGCCGCCTCCAGGACGGCCGCCACCGCGTCCCTGTCCAGGCGGCCGGCGCGGACGTCGGACTCGAGCGCCGATTGCGCCCGGCCCGCGTCGTACGCCGGCCGGTGCGGACGGCCCTCGACCAGGCTCCGATAGCGATCGGCCGCGGCGAGCACGCGCGAGGGCTGTCCGATCTGCGCGGCGACGCACCGCCGGTGGTAGCCCGAGCCGTCGAGCCGCTCGTGGTGCTGAACGGCGATCTCCGCGACCGCGGCGAGCGCCGGGAGCCGGCGCAGGACCTGCTCGGTGTGCCAGGGGTGCAGCTCCACCTGCGACCTCTCGGTCGCCGTGAGCGGTCCTGCCTTGTCCCAGATCCGGCTCGCCACACCGATCCTGCCGAGGTCGTGCAGGTAGCCGGCCACCTGCAGGTTCGCCACGTCCTCACCACCCAGGGGCAGGAGCCGTCCGGCCGCGACGGCCAGGTCCCCGACTGCTGCCGAGTGCCCACGGAGCCACGGGCTCTTCAGGTCTGCCAGGTCCCCGAACGCTCGGGCGACCTCCGGGACGTCGGCCTCGTCCACGCGGCGTACCGGATCGGGCTCGAGAGCCTGCACCTCCTCGTAGGCGTCCAGGTCAACGATGTCGGCCAGCAGCTCCTCGGTCACCAAGGGCGCGAGCCCGGGGTCGAGGTGGGTTCGTGCGCGCGACCGCACCTCCTGGACTGCCCGCCCGGGGTGGGTGTGCAGCGTGAACAGGGTCGCCACCGCGGCCACGTGCATCAGGCGTGTCGACGCAGGTATCGCCTCACCGCGGGCGGCGGGATGACCTGACCCGTCCCACATCGCCGTCATGTGTCCCAGCGCCTCCTGGACCTCTGCCGAGAGCCCGAGACGGGCCGCGGACTGTCGGGCCACCTCGCAGGTCGCCACCGGGGCGACCCGGTCGATGCCGCGTCCCGACCGGACGAGCGCGGCCAGGGTGCGGACCCGGCTGCGCCCCGCCGCCCCGGCGACCACGGGCACGAACGTCCTGAGGACGTCGGCCGGCTTCCCCGGGTGCGCGAGGAAGGATGCCCGGACAGCGGCGATGTCGTCACCGAACGCCGCGGCGAGCTCGTGGGCGTGGGCGGTACATCCGAGGTGCTCCAGGAGCGCCGTGTAGAGCACGGTTCGCACCTCGTCATCGGGGAGACCTGCCACCCGGGCCAGCCGGGTCGCGACGACGCACCGGCGCAGCGACTCCTCGAGCGGCGACCCAGAGCCCAGGTCGAGTGCGACCGACAGTCCGCCGAGCAGAGCCAGCAGACGTACCACCCTGCCACCGTCTCAGGTCGGGCTCGCTCCCGCCACGTCACGCGACTGTCCGGCGGTGGCAGACCCAGGGTGGCGGCCGCCAGGTCCACGACAGCGAGCGTGCACCGGGGCGGGTCTGGGATCGGTGACTGCGGTGTAGATTCCCGGAAAGGGAGGCCTGCCGTGTCAGCAACGATCCGGCTGTTGGGGGATTTCTGCGTCGAGGTCGACGGTAAGACGATCCCCGCCACCGCTTGGCCGCGACGCCATGCTGCCGCGTTGGTGAAGCTGCTGGCGATCAGTCCGGGCCGTCAGCTCCACCGCGAGAGGGTCATCGACAGTCTGTGGCCGGATCTCGGCGTCGCCGAGGCCGCGCCGCGGCTGTACAAGGCGGCGCACTACGCACGGAAGGTGCTGGGCAGCGACGGCGCGGTGGTGCTGCGCGGCGAGGTGGTCTCCCTGCTGCCCGGGGTCGACGTCGAGGTCGACGCGCTGGAGTTCGACGCAGCCGCGGATTCGGCTCTCGGCGACGGATCGGTTGCGGCAGCGCGAGCCGCGCTGGGCATCTTCACCGGTGACCTGCTTCCGCATGACCTTTACGAGCCCTGGCTCGACGAGCTTCGCGATCGCCTGCGGGTGCGGCAACAGCTGCTGCTTCGCCAGGCCGAGCGCTGGGAGGACCTGCTCGCGATCGAACCGGCGGATGAGCAAGCCCACCTGGAGCTGATGAGGGCACAGGTGCACGCGGGCAACCTGCGTGCCGCCGTCCAGCAGTTCGAGCGCATGGAACGCGTCCTCGCGCGTGAGCTCGGCGCCGCACCCGGACCCGAGGCAGTACAGCTGCGCGACCAGGTCGTGGCCAAGCTGCGGCAACGGGAGAGCCTCACGCCGGCGGAGGATGCCCACCTGGAGCAGCGCATCACGTTCTGCCGCACCGCTGACGGTGTCAACCTCGCCTATGCCGTCTCCGGCTCGGGCCCTCCGCTCGTCAAGGCAGCCAACTGGTTGACCCACCTCGACTACGACTGGCACAGCCCGGTGTGGCGGCACTGGTTGGTGGCGCTGTCAGGTCGACACCGGCTGATCCGCTACGACGAGCGCGGTTGCGGCCTCTCCGACCGAGACGTGCCCGATCACACCTTCGCGGAATGGATCAGCGACCTGGAGACGGTCGTGGATGCCGCCGGCCTCGACCGCTTCCCACTCCTCGGCATCTCGCAGGGTGGCGCAGTCGCCGTGGCGTACGCCGCCCGGCATCCCGAACGGGTGAGCCATCTGGTGATCTACGGCTCGTACGCCCAGGGGCGGCGCACCAGGGCGAGCTCCGAGGACGCCCTGCGGTTGCACCGGCTGCAGATCGACCTGGTGCGGAACGGCTGGGGAATCGACGATCCGGCCTTCCGCCAGGTGTTCACCGCGCAGTTCATGCCCGGGGGCAGCCGCGAGCTCTGGGATGCCTTCAACGAGCTCCAGCGGCAGACCACCTCTGCGGAGAACGCCGCTCGTGTCCTCGAGCTCACCAGCACGATCGACGTGGTCGACCTGGCCCGTCTGGTGCAGGCGCCGACGCTCGTGCTTCACGCCCGGGACGACCGCCGTCCGCCTTTCGAGCAGGGCAGGCTCCTGGCGTCGTCGATACCGAACAGCAGGTTCGTCGCGCTCGACAGCAGCAACCACATCCTGCTCGCGGACGAACCCGCCTGGCCCGTCTTCCTGACCGAGGTGGAGGCATTCCTGGCGACACCGGACCGCGGGAGTGCCGGCGGTGCGGCGCCCGCGGCCTCCTCGGCAGGAGGTGGAACCGGCCAGGCGTGAGCCGACCTTCCGCGATCCTGCCTCGCCCGGTGTGAGGACGCGCACGCCCCCTCCGGAAGGGAAGGTCGCCGGAAGGCGGGTCGGCGAGTGTGACCGGCATGGAATCGAGAAGCGCCGCAACGGTGACCGCCCCCGCGTCGACCATCACGTTCCACGAAGCGGGGTTGCGGCGAGAGATGGTCAAGGGCGCGGCGACGACGCTGCCGCTGCTCGTCGGATACCTGCCCTTCGCGCTGCTGATCGGCGTGGCGGCAGGAGACAGCATGAACCCCCTCGCTGCCTGGTCCGGGGCGCTCCTGATCTTCGGCGGGTCAGCGCAGCTGTCGGTCATCGAGCTGGTGGGTGACGGTTCGAGCGTGGCGGCCGCCGTGGGCACCGGTCTTCTGATCAACGCCCGGTTGGCGGTCTACAGCGCGTCTTTGCTGTCGCTGTGGCGAGGGGCCCCGCTGCACCACCGCTTGGTCGCCGCCGCCGCCGTGATCGACCCGATGTGGCTGATCGCCAGGCGACGCGAGGCCCAGCCAGGAACGGTGGATGAGCGGCGTGCCCACTTCGCGGGTGCCGCCGCAACGCTGGCGCTGGGTTGGTCAGCCATGATGGGCGTCGGTGTCTTCCTCGGGGTCCACCACAGTCCGACGGCGTTCCTCGGCATCTGCATTCCCTTGTGCCTGTCGGCGATCGTGGCGCCTCACCTGCGCACTGCGGCGGGAGCTCGTTGCGTCGCTGCAGCAGGAGTCGTCGCCGCGTTGACCTCAACGTGGCCGTCGGGCACCGGACTCCTCCTGGCGATGGCGGCAGGCGCCGCGGCCGGTAGCTGGCGGACACGGAAGGTGCGGTCATGAGCATGTGGCTGGCCATCCTCCTCGTGGGACTCGGGAGCTATCTGCTGCGGGTCGTCCCGCTGCTGCTCGGTGAGCGCATCCGACTCTCGGAGGAGCTCGACGCGACGCTCCGACACGCCGCTGTCGGAGCGATGACCGCCCTGCTGGTGCTGGGCGCCATGCAGACCGCCGCCGAGCCGTTCAGCACTGAAACGATCGCTGTCGGCCTGGCACTCGCGGTCTCGCTGGGGGTGGGGTTCAGCGGGCGCTCCATGCTGCTGGTGGTCCTGTCAGGAGGAGTGACCTACGGCGCGACCCTCGGCCTGCTCCAGGTGCTGGTCGGCTGAGCGTCTGGACGTCGGCACGGAGGCCTCGCCATTTGAAGCGTCACGTCCCGGCGCGAACGGCGGCCGGTCGCGCTGCGACGGCGACGCAGCGGGCGGCGTCACCCGACTGCCCGGCGGCGGCGAACAGCTGCCCGGCGGAGTCCATCTCGCGACCGAACCCCTCCAGGTCGCCCTCCGCGAGACGCACGTGTGCGCGGGCCTCGAGCACGGCGGCCTGCCACGCACTGCCCTCCCAGCGGGCGGCCGAGGCCTCCGCCGCCGCAAGACTGCGGCGGGCCTCGTCGAGGTCGCCCACCGCAGCACACGCGATGGTGGCCGGGACGGCGAGCATCACGTCGCAGAAAGGGCACCAGTCGGTCTCTCCCAGGGTGGCGGCCGCCAGGTCCACCGCGGCGCGAGCGTGCACCGGGTCCGGCGCCGCGGCGATCATGGTGCCGTAGATCCGCTGCAGGAGATGCATGCTGATCACGGACCACCGCGCCAGCGGCATCGCCTGCTGCAGCAGCGCCCTGGCCTCCTCAGGTCGACCCTGGGCGAGCCGGACCTCGGCCAGGCGTTGCAGGCTGTGCGCCTCACCCGCCCGGGCATCGACGGCCTGGTGCAGGTCGACGGCCTCCGTGAGTGCGTTCTCTGCCCGGTCCAGGTCCCCCATCAGCAGCGCCGCCTCTCCCCCCAGGGCTGTGGCGAAGGCGACGGCCCGAAGGGCGCCGTCGCGCTCGGCACTGCGGCGCAGGTCCTCCGCCAGCTCGATGACCTGCTCGTAGGGGATCGGCCCGTACAGCAGGTACTCGGCGACGCAGAGGTGCGCGTCGAAGAGCGCGGTCATCAGCTCGCGCCGCCCCGAGGTACGTCGCAGCTCGAGACGGAATCGCTCGAACCACTCTCCGCGCTGGTGCGCGATCAGGCCCTGCAGGGCGACAAGGTCGACGTAGTGCCACGGGTCCTCCGGGGTGAGCAGCGTCCGCCTTGCCTCGCTCGCGGCGTCCCACGCCGAGTCGATGTCGCCCGTGAAGTAGCTCAGGTTCCCCCGGGCCAGGAGGATGGGCCCGTCTGCCGCATCGCCTTCGAGCTCGACGCCGGACAGCGCGGCCCGGGCGGTCTCGAAGTCCCCGACGAAGCAGGCGGCGCGGGCCAGCCGGCCGCGCACGATCCGGTGCTCGGTGCCGGAGGTCTCGCGCATCGCCTCGCGATAGGCGGGCACTGCCTCGGGATCCCCGAGGGCCAGCAACAGATCCCCTCGGCGAGCCAGCAGGTGTCCCCGATCGGGGCCGGTGGCATGGGGCAGCACCCCGTTGACCAGGGCCAGCGCGTCGCGGTAGGCGCCGAGCGCGCCGGCCGTCTCCACCGCACGCACCACGTAGGGGACGGCACGGGCGGGCCGGCCCGCCTGGAGGTACTGGTGCGCCACGCGTCCCGGAGCCGCGCCCAGCGCCGCCAGCGCCTCGGCCACGTCACCCCGCGCCGTCGCCAGCCGCTGCGGCGGCATCGCCTCGACGAGCGCTTCCCGGACGAGCGGGTGCCGGAACCGGTACCCGCCCTCGACCGGCTCGACGAGCAGCGACGTCATCCCCTGGTCCAGGTGCGTGTACGCCTGCTCGTCGGAGACACCGGACACGGCGACGAGCTCGTCGGTCGAGAAGGAGCCGCCGAGCAGGGCAGCACGCTCGAAGGTGCGCCGCACCCCCCGCGGCAGCCCGGTCGACACCGACGGTGTCCCGCCACCTTCCGCGGCGCGGGCGAGCTCCAGGATCGTGAACGGCAGGCCACCGCTCAACGCCCAGATCTGCGCCGCCTCGTCCTCCCCGAGGCCGGGATGGCGGTCCGCGAGCAGGCGACGGGTCGCCCGCTCGCCCAGGGGCGGCAGGTCGACGACGGTCCCCACCCCGCGGCCGACCAGGCTGGTCTGCATGTCGCCGACGGCATCGGAGCCGGCGCCCGGACGATGGCTGAGCAGGAGAACGATGCGCTCCTCAAGGGCGCAACGGGCGAGGTAGTGCAGCAGGCGGGTCGAGGCCTCGTCGGCCTCGTGCACGTCGTCGACGACGATCAGCAGCCCGTGGCCGGCGGCCGCGATCCGCAGCAGCTCGGCGGCAGCCACGAACAACCGCTGGTGGGAGGTCTCGCCGGTCCAGGACGCGTCGGCGGCGCGCAGCGCCCTCTCGATCTCGTGGCGGAAGTCGTCGGAGAGTCCGTCGAGGAGCGACGGGTGCTGGCGGCAGAGGTCGCGCAGGGCCTCCAGGACCGGCGAGTACGGCCAGGTGCCCTCCACCGCCGAGGCAGTGCCCCGACCGACTCGCCACCCCTGCCGTCCGGCGAGGGCGAGCGCGAAGCCGAGGAACGCCGTCTTGCCCACCCCGGGAGGCCCGGAGACCAGCATGGTTCCTCCCTGGCCGCTGTCGGCCCCGGCGAGGAGCTCACGGAGCCGGTTCGCCGCGTCACGGCGACCCACCAGCTTCTGGGTGGGAGGCTTCCGGTCGGTGCCGGTGCCCGGCCCGTCGGGCGCGCCACCCCCCAGCAGCCGGGCGCGCAGCGCCAGCGCGGCGGGGCCGGGTGCGGTGCCGAGCTCGTGCAGCAGGGACTGCTCCAGCCGCTCCAGCTGTCGCAGGGCACCATGGACGTCACCTCGCTCGGCGTACTGGTGTGCCACGGCCACGTGGGCGTCCTCGTCGACGGGTGACAGCTCCAGCACCTCGTGCCACCGGCCGACTATCCGCAGCAGCTCGAGGTGCAGCTGGGCGAGCTCGTCCCGGGTGTCCGCGGTCCACGGCTCGAAGAGGTCCCCGGGGAGCACCGGCCCACCGTAGAGCTGCAGTGCTGCCTCCGCGGCCGCCACCGAACCGGTCTGATGGGCCTCGCGACCGAGCTCCCTCAGCTCGTCCGCGTCCACCCGGACCGTCGCGTGGGGCAGCAGGTGCACGACCTCGTCGAGGAGCTCCACTGAGCCCTCTCCGCCCAGGGCACGACGGGCGTAGTGAGCCGCCTTGTGGAGCCGCGGGCCGGCCACGTCGACGGCGACGTCCGGCCACAGTGCCTCGAGCACCTGTTCGCGGTGGAGGCGCCGCCCGGGCGAGAGGGCGAGAAGCTTCACCAGCCGCGCGGACGGACGGCCGCGCCACGCCGCGCGCGACACGTCCACGCCGTCGACGACGACGCGGAAAGACCCGAGAACGAAGACGCGAACGTCCATCGGCAACTCCTCGGCCGGGTCTCACGCTACCGCGCGGCCCCCACGCTGTCAGTGCGCCGGCACCCGGGCCCGTGTCCGAGGAACCACGGGCGCAGCGGGCAGTGCCTCGAGGCACTCCAGCTCCTCGGTCATCGACGAGCTCACCTCCCGCAGCAGTCGCTGGATCCGGGAGCTGTCCCAGTCGTACGCCGCAATCTGCTCGGTGGCGGCGAGCAGCCCCCCGGAGAGCCGGTCGCGGTGGGCCTCGTACTGCCGGAGCGCGGTGCCCAGGCGTCGGTCACCGGCCATCCCGGCGACGACCTGGCGCGAAAGCAGCTCGGCGTCGCGCATCGCGTCGGTCATGCCGTGCGTGGTGATCGGGTCCTTGAAGTAGCCGGCGTCGCCCACCAGCGCCCAGCCGGGTCCGGAGGAGACGCGGACGAAGGCAGGGATGCCGGCCCAGCCGTGCACGCGGCCGGCCCGTGGGTGCGCGATCAGCTGCTCGGCGAGCTGCGGCGCGGCTTCCGCGAGCAACGCCTCGAAGGCCGCGTCGGTCCCGTGGCGACGCAGCGCGCGCATCCGGTCAGGTGTCGTGCTGACGAACAGGCAGCTCAGGCCGCCGTTGGTGGGGATGACCCCGGCCGCCGCGTGTCCGCCGTAGGCCCACTCGTAGGCGTCGCCGGGCCCGGCGTCGACGTAGCGGTAGAGGACCGCGCTCGACGTACGTCCTTGGTGCCGCGTTCCGGCGCCGACGGCACGGGCCACGGTGGAGCGGACGCCGTCCGCGCCGATCACCAGCTTCGCGCGCAGGGTGCGGTGCACGCCGTCGGCCCCCAGCGTCCGGACCCCGTCGACCCGATCACCGGTGCGGGTCACGTCGACGACGTCGACCGGTCCGAGGAGGTCGGCCCCGGAGGCGGCCGCGGCCTCGGCCAGGAGGGGGTCGATCACCGTCCGCCGCGGGGCCAGCAGCGAGGCCACGCCCGGGCTGGGACGGATGGAGACCTGCACCGGGTCGGCGTCGCGGTGGTGGAACAGCACGCGGCGGACCGCAGGCGTGCCGGCGGCCGTCAGCGCGTCGACGAGGCCCCACCGGGACAGCTGGAGCACTCCGGCCCGCATCAGCGCGTGGGTGGAGACCGTGTCCGCGCCGGCTGCTGCCCGGTCCACGAGCGCCACCCGCAGGCCGGCGCGGGCCAGCAGCATGGCGGTGGCAGCTCCTGCGACACGTGCCCCCACGACCACCACGTCGTACTCGGCGCTCATCGGTCGCTCCCCGCGTCGGCCGCGGCCGCCACGGCCTGCCGCCCGGTGCCATGCGCCAGGTGGCCGACCACGAAGCCCGCGTCGTGACGGGCACCGTCGATGAACCCCGAGTCACGCCGGTGCTGGAAACGTTGGCCCACGACGTACAGGCCCGGGACGGGCGTCACCCCCCGCCGCTGCCGGACGGCGCCCTGGTCGTCCAGCACGGGCACGTCCAGCCAGCCGTGGTCCGGCCGGTAGCCCGTGGCGAGCAGCACGGTGGTGATCCCGGTACGCGTCAGGTCGAGCGCGGAGCGGGGCTCGGGCACCGGCACGGGTGCGGGACGGCTCGGTGCGGTGACCTCCCGCTCGAGTCCGGTCCGTGCGACGTGGGCGTCGATGGACTCGAGCAGGTGGCACAGCCGGCTGTCGGCATCGACGACGTTGCCGGGCAAGTCGTCGCGGAAGGTGGCGTGTCGACCGGTGACGGAGTCGAGCCTGCCGAGGAGGCTTACGCCTCGCCGTTGCACGCTGGCGAGGTCCACGTCGGCGGCGTCGTCTCCCTCGCGGCCGACGAGCTGCAGGGACGGTTCACGGCGCGCCGCGGCAGGGTCCGCGTAGTCGTCGATGGTGCGCGCCAGCCGTCCGGTCTGGTCGAGCCACCAGAAGATGTCCATCCCGCGGTAGCGGCGGGGGACGCGCGTGTGGCGCCCCACCGACAGCCAGACCTCGCGGCCGGCACGTGCCAGCTCGTCGGCGATCTGGATGCCCGAGGACGATGCGCCGACGACCAGGACGCCGCCGGGCGGGAGCCGGTCGGGACTGCGGTAGCTGGCCGACGTCGTGACCAGGAAGTCGCCGGAGGGTTCGAGCGCGGCGGGCACGTGGGGTCTGCCCCACGGCCCGGTGGCCACGACGACGTGGCGGCTGCGCCAGGCACCGCGGTCGGTCGTCACGTCGAAGCCCCGGTCCCGGGCCGACACGCGCTCGACGCGGGTCCCGGTCTGCAGCGGCGCCCGGAAGGAGGCGGCGTACCGCTCCAGGCGGCCTGCGAACGCCGCGGCGGTCATGAAGCCCTCCTGCTCGGCACCGGTGTAGCTCCACCCCGGGAGCCTCGTCATCCAGTTCGGGGTGAGCAGGCGGAGCGAGTCCCATCGCTCCGAGTGCCACCGCTCGGCCACGCGGCCGCGGTCGATCACCACGTGGTCTCGGCCGGCGGCCGTCAGCAGCCTGCTCGTGGCGAGGCCGGCGTGGCCCGCGCCGATGACGACGGTGTCGATGGTGGGCATGGTCGGTGCTCCTGTGGAAGTGACGGGTGGGTGGTGGATGTCCGGGATCGGGGCACCCACCCCGGCTCGCCGTTGGCGTGACGGTGGCGAGCCGGGATGGGCGGGGCTGGGTCAGCCGACGACCACGTCGACCGTGACCGGCGTGGGCCGGGTGAGCACGTCGTAGACGGCGGAGCGGCTGCGCGACTGCTCGACCAGCCCTCGCAGCGTCGCCTCGTCGGCGTCGCCCTCGATGTGGAAGGTGACCCGTACCTGCTCGTACCCGTTCCGGACCTCGTCGGAGATGCCCAGGATCCCCAGCAGGTCGATGTCCCCCTCGACGGTGGAGCTGACCCAGTGAAGCGTCACGCCGCGGGCGGCCGCGATGTTGGCGACACCGGCGGTCAGGCAGCCCGCCAGGGCGTGCAGCAGGTACTCCACCGGGGTGGGGCCGTGGTCCTGCCCGACGAGTACCGCGGGGTGGTCCGAGTCGAGCTGGGTCGGCCGTTCGTGCTCCATCTCCTGCATGGCTCCGAAGAACCCGGAGATCGTCGAGCGGCTGTGGGTGCCCGAGACCCAGGTGTTCGTGGCACGGAAGCGGAAGTCCGCGATCTCGTTCTGCTCCTTGATGGCGTCGAGGGTGGCGAAGAGCTTCGCGGTGTCGACGCCGTTGCGGGGCGTGTCGGTGATGACGGTCATGGTGCTGTCCTCCAGTTGGTGCCGGTCTCCCGGCGGTCGGTGTGGTGGAAGGACGCCGGCGCGGGGGCGTGATCCCTGCCCGGCGACTCCGACCCCGGCGACGGCGCCGGGGAGCTCGTGGGGTGGGCGGCGGCGACGACCTCGATCTCCGCGGTGATGACGTCGCCGGGACGGACCGGCGCGCGGAGGCGCCGGTCGGTCTGCTCGAGGTCACCGGAGCCGACGGCGCGGGTGCGGCGTGCGACGCTGCCCGCGTGCGCGGTGTCGGCGCCGATCGACGTGGTGGTCGGTGGGTGACTCGGGTTCATGGGCACGACGGTGCCCGGGCCCCCTTCCCTGCGCCTTCCCCGTTCCTTCCCGCCCGGGGCGGACCAGACCTGCACCACCGGCCCGCTGCTGCTCTGCGCCGCGGCGACCGTGGCGCTGCTCACAGGCTCCTCGGTGTCCGTCGCTCCTGTGGGCGTGAACGACTCGGCTCGCTCGTGGAGGTTCGAGTCGGACGTGGGAGCGCGCACAGCCCGGTGCCGCCGACGTCCGAGCCGCCGGGACCGGAGCCGCCGTGTCAGCGCCTCAGTCGGCGGCCGCGGCGTCGTAGAGCGCGGTCATCCGCCCCTCCGGGTCGAGCCGCGTCAGCAGCGCCGTGGTGATCTCGCCGAGCTGGCGGACCTGCTCCGGGGAGAGCACGTCGATGACGTGCCGGCGGACGGTGGCGACGTGCCCGGGAGCGGCGGCCACGACCTCGGTCCACCCGGCGTCGGTGAGCCGCGCGTTGGTGGCGCGGCGGTCCTCCGGGCATGGCTCGCGCCGTACCAGCCCACGGTCCTCCAGCCGCCGTACGACGTGGGACAGGCGCGGCAGCGTGGCGTTGGTCCGCTGCGCCAGCGAGGTCATCCGCAGCGTCCGCTCGGGAGCCTCGGAGAGCATCGCGAGCACGAAGTACTCGAAGTGGGTCAGTCCCGAGTCCCGTCGCAGCTGGGAGTCCAGCACGCCGGGCAGCAGCTCCACCACGGCGACCAGCTTCACCCAGGCGTCCAGCTGCTTCTCGTCCAGCCACGGAGTGTCCATGGTCACATGCTAGCCGGATTACTTGACGGAACAACTATTACTTTGCCATGGTACTTGTAGTGACAACCAACTACGACAGGAGCTCCTCATGACGCACCTCTCGATCATCGGCACCGGCACCATGGGCCAGGCGATCGCCGCCGTGGCCGGGCGCGGTGGCCACACCGTCCAGCTGCTCGGCCAGGCCGACACCGGCACCGCCGTCACCGGCGACATGGTCGTCCTCGCCGTCCCCCATTCCGCCGTCAGCACCGTCCTCGCCCAGCGCGGCGAGAGCCTCGCCGGCAAGATCGTCGTCGACATCACCAATCCGGTGGACTTCGTGACCTTCGACACCCTGACCGTCCCGGCCGACGGCTCGGCGACCAGCGAGATCGCCGCCGCACTGCCCGAGTCGCGCGTTCTCAAGGCGTTCAACACCAACTTCGCCAGCACCCTGGCCGGCGGCACCGTCGGCGACCTGGCCACGACCGTCCTGATCGCCGGCGACGACGCCGACGCGAAGTCGACCCTGGCGGGCGTCGTCACCTCCGGTGGGCTGAAGGCGGTCGACGCCGGCTCCCTCACCCGCGCCCGCGAGCTGGAGGCCCTCGGCTTCCTGCAGATCACCCTGGCCGCTGCCGAGAAGGTCCCCTGGACCGGCGGCTTCGGCGTCGCAGCCTGACCACCGCAACCGACACGAAGGGAACGCACGTCATGACCGTCAACGCCGTCCGCCTCAACCACGCCGTCCTGTTCGTGGCCGACCTCGAGCGCAGCCTCGCGTTCTACCAGGCCGCCTTCGACATGCAGATCGTGGCGCGCGAGCCCCGAGCGAACGCGGCCTTCCTCCGGCTGCCGCTCTCCGGCAACCACCACGACCTCGGCCTGTTCGGGGTCGGCGTCCAGCCGCCCCGGACCCGCGGCTCGATCGGGCTCTACCACCTCGCCTGGCAGGTCGACACCATCGACGACCTCGAGCGGGCCCGTACGGCGCTGGCCGAGCTCGGCGCGCTGAGCGGCGAGTCGAGCCACGGCGCGACCAAGAGCCTCTACGCCGCCGACCCCGACGGCAACGAGTTCGAGGTGATGTGGATGCTCCCCCGCGCCGCCTGGGGCGAGTTCGAGAACGCCGCTCCCGTCAGCCGGCTCGACCTCGCGGGCGACGTCGAGCGGTGGTCGGGGGTCCGCACCGCCCACGAGCTCAACCGCGAGGTCCCGTCGTGAGCACCGGCTTCGCGGCGCCGGTCGTCGCGACCCACGGGGCCGCCGATCCCGCGGCCCCGATGGTCGTGCTGCTGCACGGCCGCGGCTCGCACGAGCAGGAGATCATCTCCCTCGCCCAGCACCTCCCCGACGGCCCGGCGTATGCCGCCGTACGAGCGCCGATCGCAGAGGGCGGCGGCTTCGCCTGGTTCGCCAACCGCGGCATCGGTCGCCCCGTGGCGGAGTCCCTCGCCGGCACGATGGCCTGGTTCCGCACCTGGCTGGACGGGGTCGCGCCCGCCGGGCGCCCGGTCCTCCTCGTCGGGTTCAGCGGGGGTGCCGCGTTCGCCGGCGGCCTCGCCCTCGCCGACCCCGCCCGCTACGCCGGCGTCGCCGTCCTCCACGGCACGCTCCCCTTCGACGCCGGCGTCCCGGTCGAGCCGGGCCGACTCGCGCACCTCCCGGCGTTCGTCGCCCAGGGCGATGCCGACCAGGTCATTCCCCGGGAGCTGCTCGACCGCACCTGGCACTACCTGCTCGGCGACTCCGGCGCCCCGACCGTCGCGCACCGCGACCCCGGCGGCCACGGACTGACCGCCGGCACCGTGCGGCGACTGGCCGAGTGGATCGCCCATCGGGTCCACCACCTCGAGGTACGCGGAGCCGCCCCGGTCGGCGTCCCCGACGACCTCGCCTGGCCGACCCTGCCCGACGGCCGGCTCCCGCGCCGCGACGGTGACCGGCCGGACGTGTCGTGGACCATCCCCCAGCAGCAGCAGACCCAGAACGGACCCGCCGACCTGCAGGAGCGGCTGCTCGCCCGCGTCGCCTCCCTGGCGGGCGTGACGGTCGGCCCGTCACGCATCTCCGTGTCCGGTGCTCGCGCGCTCACGCTCGGCGACGCCGAAGGCCCGGCCGACGCGTTCCTGGTGCCGGAGGTGGCCGAGTTCGCCCACCTGCATCCGTCGTACGACGGGTCGCTGCACCTCGCCCTCCCGCCCGACCAGGCCGCCGACCTCGTCGCCCGCGGCTGGGGCGTCCCCCACATGTGGGCCGGTACCCGGCTCACACCGGGCTTCGTCATGGTCTTCGGCCCCCGCGACGTGCACGAGCTCGACGTGGTCACCGGCATCATCGCCGCCAGCCACGCGTACGCCTCGCACCCGCGCTGAGCACGCAGCGGCGTCTCAGTCGCGGACCCGGGCCCGGAGCACGTTCTTCTGGATCTTCCCGGTGGAGGTCTTCGGGAGCTCGACGAACTCGACCCGGCGGGGCACCTTGAAGCCCGCGATCCGCTCCCGGACGAAGCCGCGCAGCTCCTCGGCGTCGACCTGCGCACCCTCCTGCAGGGTCACGAACGCGACCGGGACCTCGCCCCACTGCTCGTCCGGCGCGCCGACGACCGCGCACTCGAGGACGGCCGGATGCGCGTCGAGGGCGCGTTCGACCTCGACGGAGGCGACGTTCTCGCCGCCGGAGATGATCACGTCCTTGCGGCGGTCACGGATCTCGACGTACCCGTCCGGGTGCCGCACCGCCAGGTCCCCGGTGAGGAAGCAGCCGCTGCGGGTGACCGCCGCGGTCGCCTCCTCGTCGCGGTAGTAGCCGAGCATGACGTCGTTGCCCCGGGCGGCCAGCTCCCCGATGGTCTCCGCGTCGGCGGGTACGTCGTGGCCGTCGTCGTCCAGGACGCGCAGCGGCTGGGCCACGATGTTGCCGACCCCCTGCCGGGCACGGAGCCGGTCCCGCTCCCCCGTCGCCAGGTCGTCCCACTCGGGCTGCCACTCGTTGATGGCGATCGGTCCGAAGGTCTCGGTGAGCCCGTAGAGGTGCGTGACGTCGAGGCCGAGCGGCGCCAGTCGCCCGATCAGGGCGGGCGACGGCGGCGCCCCTCCGACGTCCACGTGCACCCGGTGGTCGAGCCGCGCCGCACGCGGGTCGGCGGCGATCATCGCCAGCACGGTCGGAGCCCCACTGAAGTGGGTGACGTCCTCCTCGCGGAGCAGCCGCCAGATCTCGCCCGCGTCGACCGCTCGGAGGCACAGGTGCGTGCCGCCGGCGGCGGTGACCGCCCAGGTGAAGCACCAGCCGTTGCAGTGGAACATCGGCAGCGTCCACAGGTAGCGGGCACCCGGGCCGAGGCGTGCGTGGTAGGCCATCGCGGCGGCCTGAAGGTAGGCACCGCGGTGGTGGTACATCACGCCCTTGGGCCGTCCGGTCGTGCCGGAGGTGTAGTTGAGGGCGAGCAGAGCGCGCTCGTCGACCTCGACCCGGTCGGACGGGTCGGGAGCAGTGCCGGCCAGCCAGCCGTCGTACTCGTCCTCGACGACCAGCCGGATGCCGAGCTCGTCGGCCAGCGCCCGCGCCGCGTCGCCGAGCTCACGCGTGGCCACCAGCAGCCGCGCGCCGGAGTGCTCGAGCACGTAGCGCATCTCGTCGTGGCTGAGCCGGATGTTGACGGAGACGAGCACTGCGCCGTGTGCCGGTACCGCATGGTGGAGCTCGAGCATCAGGTGGCTGTTGGCGCACAGCGCGGCCACCCGGTCGCCCGGCTGGACGCCGGCTGCCGCCAGCGCACTGACCAGGTGCGCACAGCGGCCGGCGAGCTCGCCGTAGGTCAGCCGGACCTCGCCGTCGACGACGGCGAGGCGCTCGGCGAAGACCGCGGCCGAGCGCTCGAGGAACGACGCGGGCGTGAGCGGCGCGAAGGTGAAGTCAGCCATGCCGACAGCGTGCCGCACCCGCCTCCAGCACGGCACCGGGCGGGGCCGGTGTCAAGGGACGTTGGGCGACACGACCTGTGACCTCTGGTCCTTGCACGCCCTGCACACGTTCCCTACGTTGACCGGGTGGCGACGACGGCCGCAAGGCACGGTGTGGACGGTCCCGGGAGCGACGCACTCCTGAGGGCCGGGCGGTTCTTCACGCGCTGGGAGGAGTCCGACGACGGTCGCGCGGTGTTCCGCAAGGGCGGCCGGGCGGGCGACGTCTTCTACCGCGACAGGTGGAGCCACGACAAGGTCGTCCGCTCGACCCACGGCGTGAACTGCACGGGTTCGTGCTCGTGGAAGGTCTACGTCAAGGACGGGATCATCACCTGGGAGAGCCAGGAGACCGACTACCCGTCCGTGGGCCCCGACCGCCCGGAGTACGAGCCCCGTGGCTGCCCGCGGGGCGCCGCGTTCTCCTGGTACACCTACTCCCCCACCCGGGTGCGCTACCCCTACGCACGCGGCGTGCTCGTCGAGATGTTCCGCGAGGCCCGCGAGCGGCTGGGCGACCCGGTGCTCGCCTGGGCGGAGATCGTCGGTGACCCCGAGAAGCGGCGGGCCTACCAGCAAGCCCGGGGCAAGGGCGGCCTGGTGCGGGTCAGCTGGCGCGACGCGGTCGACATGGTCGCGGCGGCCCACGTGCACACGATCAAGGAGCACGGCCCCGACCGGTGCACCGGGTTCTCGCCGATCCCGGCGATGTCGATGGTGTCGCACTGCGTGGGCACCCGGTTCATCCAGCTCATCGGTGGCGTGATGACCTCGTTCTACGACTGGTACGCCGACCTGCCGGTCGCCAGCCCGCAGGTGTTCGGCGACCAGACCGACGTCCCCGAGTCCGGGGACTGGTGGGACGCCACCTACCTGATGATGTGGGGCTCCAACGTCCCGGTCACCCGGACCCCGGACGCGCACTGGATGACCGAGGTGCGCTACCGCGGCACCAAGGTGGTCACGGTCAGCCCGGACTACGCCGACAACACCAAGTTCGCCGACGAGTGGATGCCGGCCCAGGCCGGCACCGACGCAGCGCTCGCCATGGCCATGGGCCACGTGCTGCTCAAGGAGTTCTTCGTCGACCGGCGCACACCGTTCTTCGTCGACTACGTCCAGCACTACACCGACCTGCCGTTCCTCGTCCGGCTCGAGGAGCACGAGGCCGGCGGGCTGGTTCCCGGCAAGTTCCTGACCTCCTCCGACCTGGGTGGATCGGCACCCGAGGACGCCTGGAAGACGGTCCTGCTCGACGGCGCGACCGGCGAGCCGGTCGTCCCCAACGGCTCGATGGGCTTCCGGTACGCCGACTCCGGTGTCGGCAGGTGGAACCTCGACCTCGACGGCGTGAGTCCGACCCTCACCCTGGCCGGAGGGGGCAGCGAGCCGGTCGAGGTGCAGCTCCCCGCGTTCGTCGACGCCGACGGGTCCGGCTCGGTGCTCCGTCGCGGTGTCCCGGCGCGGCGGGTGGGCGGCCACCTCGTCACCACGGTCTACGACCTGATGCTCGCGCAGTACGGCGTGGCCCGCCCGGGGCTGCCCGGCGAGTGGCCGACGGGCTACGACGACGCGACCGCGCCGTACACCCCCGCCTGGCAGGCCGAGCGGACCAGCGTGCCGGCCGACCAGTGCATCCGGATCGCGCGCGAGTTCGCCCGCAACGCCGAGGAGTCCGGCGGCCGCTCGATGATCATCATGGGCGCCGGCATCTGCCAGTGGTTCCACGGTGACGCGACCTACCGCGCGATCCTGTCGCTGCTGATCCTCACCGGCTCGATGGGCCGCAACGGCGGCGGCTGGGCACACTACGTCGGGCAGGAGAAGTGCCGCCCGATCACCGGCTGGATCTCGCTGGCCAACGCCCTCGACTGGAGCCGTCCGCCGCGCACCATGACCGGTACGTCGTTCTGGTACATGCACACCGGGCAGTGGCGCAACGACGGCTACTCCGCCGACTCGCTCAGCTCGCCGTTGGCCCGCGGCCACCTCCGGGGCATGCACACCGCCGACACGATCGCGCAGTCGGCGCGGCTGGGCTGGATGCCGTTCTACCCGCAGTTCGACCAGAACCCGATGGACGTCGCCGACGCCGCCGCTGCGGCGGTCGAGGCAGGCGACGCGCCGACCCCGGCGGCGTACGTCGCGGGCCGGCTGGAGGACGGGAGCCTGCAGCCCGCGATCGCCGACGTCGACGCACCGGAGTCGTGGCCGCGGACGCTGGTGCTCTGGCGTTCGAACCTGTTCGGCTCCTCGGCCAAGGGCAACGAGTACTTCCTCAGGAACCTGCTCGGCACCCACTCCAACGTGCTCGGCAGCGAGAACCCCGAGGCGCCACGACCCGTGGACGTCGCCTGGCACGACGAGCCACCGGAGGGCAAGCTCGACCTGCTGGTCTCCGCCGACTTCCGGATGACGTCGACGACGTTGCTGTCGGACGTCGTGCTGCCCGCGGCGACCTGGTACGAGAAGCACGACCTGTCCTCGACCGACATGCACCCGTTCGTGCACGCGTTCAGCCCCGCGATCGACCCTCCGTGGGAGGCGCGCACCGACTTCGAGGCCTTCCACGCGATCGCGCAGCGGCTCTCCGAGCTGGCGAAGGACCACCTCGGCACGCGGCGCGACCTGGTCGCCGTACCCCTGCAGCACGACACCCCCGGCGAGACGAGGCAACCCGGCGGCGTCGTGCGCGACTGGAAGAGGCCGGAGGTCGACGCGGTCCCGGGCGTGAACACCCCGATCTTCCAGGTGGTCGAGCGCGACTACACCGCGATCGCCGACAAGCTCGCGTCGGTCGGGCCGCTGGCCGACACCCTCGGCTTCACGGTCAAGAACGTCACCTTCCGGCTCGAGGAGCAGGTCGCGGCGCTGGCCCGCAGCAACGGCGTGATGTCCCACGGCGCCGGCGCCGGGCGGCCCGCGATCGAGACCGACCAGCACCTCGCCGAGGCCATCCTCCGCTTCTCCGGCACGACGAACGGCGCGCTCGCGGTGCAGGGCTTCAAGACCCTCGAGCAGCGCGTCGGCAAGACGCTGCACGACCTCGCGGAGGGCTCGGAGGAGAAGCGGATCAGCTTCGCCGACACCCAGGCCGCACCGGTCCCGGTGATCACCTCGCCGGAGTGGTCCGGCTCGGAGACGGGTGGCCGCCGCTACGCGCCGTTCACGGTGAACATCGAGCGGCTCAAGCCCTTCCACACGCTGACCGGCCGGATGCACTTCTACCTCGACCACGACTGGATGACCGACGTCGGCGAGGCGCTCCCGACCTACCGGCCACCGCTGGACATGCAGAAGCTCTTCGGCGAGCCCGCGCTCGGGCCGGACGGCGGCCTGCAGATCACCGTCCGCTACCTGACGCCGCACTCGAAGTGGTCGATCCACTCGGAGTACCAGGACAACCTCTTCATGCTCTCGCTCTCGCGTGGCGGCCCGACGATCTGGATGAGCCCACAGGACGCCGGCTCGATCGACGTCCACGACAACGACTGGGTCGAGGCCACCAACGCCAACGGCGTGCTCGTCGCCCGGGCGATCGTGAGCCACCGGATGCCGCAGGGCGTGGTCTACGTGCACCACGCCCAGGAGCGGACCATCGACGTGCCCAAGTCGGAGGCGACCGGACGTCGCGGCGGCATCCACAACTCGGTCACCCGGCTGCTGGTCAAGCCGACCCACCTGATCGGTGGCTACGCCCAGCTCTCCTACACGTTCAACTACCTCGGACCCACCGGCAACCAGCGCGACATGGTCTCCACGATCCGCAAGCGGTCCCAGGAGGTGACCTACTAGTGCGCGTCATGGCCCAGATGGGCATGGTGATGAACCTCGACAAGTGCATCGGGTGCCAGACCTGCTCGGTGACCTGCAAGCAGGCGTGGACCAACCGCGCCGGCACCGAGTACGTCTGGTTCAACAACGTGGAGACCCGCCCCGGCCAGGGCTATCCGCGTCGCCACGAGGACCAGGAAAAGTGGCGCGGCGGCTGGGAGCTCGACAAGCGTGGTCGGCTGCGGCTCCGGACCGGCGGCCGGCTCAAGCGGCTGCTGTCGATCTTCGCCAGCCCGGTGCAGCCCGAGCTCGCGGACTACTACGAGCCGTGGACCTACGACTACAGGACGCTGGTGGAGGCGCCGCTCGGCGACGACTTCCCGGTCGCGCGCCCCAAGTCGCTGATCACGGGCGAGGACACCCAGGTCACCTGGTCGGCCAACTGGGACGACAACCTCGGTGGCGCCCCGGAGCACGGCCACCTCGACCCGATCGTGCAGCGGATCCGCAAGGAGTCCGCCGACAAGATCAAGTTCGAGCTCGAGCAGACGTTCATGTTCTACCTGCCCCGGATCTGCGAGCACTGCCTCAACCCGAGCTGCATGGCGTCGTGCCCGTCCGGCGCGATCTACAAGCGCACCGAGGACGGCATCGTCCTCGTCGACCAGGACCGCTGCCGCGGCTGGCGCCAGTGCATCACCGGCTGCCCGTACAAGAAGATCTACTTCAACCACAAGTCGGGCAAGGCCGAGAAGTGCACGTTCTGCTACCCCCGCGTCGAGGTCGGCCTCCCCACCGTCTGCTCGGAGACCTGCGTGGGCCGGCTGCGCTATCTCGGGCTCTTCCTGTACGACGCCGACGCGGTGACCGCCGCCGCGTCGGTGCCCGACGACCGGGACCTCTACGAGGCGCAGCTGGACCTGCTGCTCGACCCGGAGAACCCGGCCGTGCTCGCCGCGGCCCGCGAGCAGGGCATCCCCGAGGACTGGCTCGACGCCGCCCGCCGGTCACCCGTCTACGCGCTCGCCAAGAAGTACCGCGTGGCGCTGCCGCTCCACCCCGAGTACCGCACGATGCCCATGGTCTGGTACGTCCCGCCGCTGTCGCCGGTGGTCGACCTGCTGTCGGAGCAGGGCCACGACGCCGAGGACCGCGACGTGCTCTTCGGCGCGATCGAGTCGCTGCGGATCCCGGTCGAGTACCTCGCCGAGCTGTTCACCGCCGGTGACACCGACGTGATCGACGGCGTGCTCCGCACGCTGGCCGCGATGCGGGCCTACATGCGCGGCATCAACCTCGGACGCGACCCCGACGCCTCGATCCCCGCGTCCGTCGGGATGAGCGAGGAGTCGATGTACGCGATGTACCGGCTGATGGCCATCGCCAAGTACGACGAGCGCTACGTCATCCCGAAGGCGCACGTCGAGCAGGCCCACGAGCTCGAGGAGCTCGGCTGCTC
The DNA here is from genome assembly GCA_963740325.1 of uncultured Actinomycetota bacterium. Taxonomy (GTDB): domain Bacteria; phylum Actinomycetota; class Actinomycetes; order Propionibacteriales; family Nocardioidaceae; genus Nocardioides. Next base: position 637,227 of record CAVUDQ010000004.1, on the reverse strand, counting down.
GCTGGACTACGACGAGGGCCCGGGCATGTACGAGTCGGCACCGTTCGGCGAGGCCAGCGGCCGGCCGGTCCCGGTCGCCGTCGAGACCTTCCACGCGCTCCGGCACCGGCAGACCTCCGACGAACCCGCCGGCGACGACGAGCTGCGCGGCCGGGTCAACCTCCTCAACTGGGACGGCAACGGCACCCCGCCGGGACTGTTCCCGCCGCGACGAGACGAGCAGGCGCGATGAGCCGCCGGGGCGCGGACCCGCGGGTGGTGCGCCAGGCCGCGTCCTGGTGCCTCTCCTACCCGACCGGCGGGCTGGTCTCCCGGGTGCCCGTGCTCCGGGCCGCGCTCGCCGAGCAGGGAGTCTCGTCGTTCGACCCGTTCCTCGACCACCTCGATCGCACGCCGCTGCCCGAGCTCGAGAGGCAGTACGTCGACGTCTTCGACATCTCCCGCCGGCACGCGCTCTACCTCTCCTACTGGACCGACGGCGACACCCGCCGCCGGGGCGAGGTGCTCGCACGGTTCAAGGCGGCGTACCGGGCCAGCGGGTTCCTCGTCGACACCTCCGGCGAGCTGCCCGACTTCCTGCCGATGGTGCTGGAGTTCGCGGCCATCGCCGACCCCGAGGCGGGCGAGGCGCTGCTGCGCGAGTACCGCCCGAGCCTCGAGCTGCTGCGGATCGGACTGGCCGAGGACGCCATGCCGTACGCCGACCTGTGCGCCGGCGTCGTGGCGGCCGTGTGCGCCACCCTGCCCGGCGCCTCGCCGGCCGACCGGGCGGCGGTGCAGGCGATGGCCGGCGGCCCTCCGACCGAGTCCGTCGGACTCGAGCCCTACGACCCACTGCTGCTGCCGATGGCCGGCCAGGGCGGGGGTGGTCGCTGATGGACGTCCTGCTCTGGGGGGTGCTGCCCTACCTGGTGATCGCGACGCTCGTGCTCGGCACGTTCTGGCGCTACCGCTACGACAAGTTCGGCTGGACCACCCGGTCCTCGCAGCTCTACGAGTCGCGGCTGCTGCGGATCGGGTCGCCGCTGTTCCACTTCGGCATCCTCGTGGTCCTGATCGGCCACATCGGTGGGCTGGTCATCCCCGAGAGCTGGACCGAGGCGGTCGGCGTCTCCGAGGGGCTCTACCACTTCAATGCGCTGCTCTTCGGCGGCATCGCGGGCGTCTGCACGCTGGCCGGCATCGTGATCCTGGTGGTCCGGCGGCGTACGTCGGGGCCGGTCTTCATGGCGACCACCGTCAACGACAAGGCGATGTACGTGCTGCTGGTCGGCGCCATCGTGCTGGGCCTGTGGACCACGCTGGTGGCGGTCGGCGCGGGCCACGAGGCGCACAACTACCGCGAGACCGTCTCGCCGTGGTTCCGCTCGATCTTCATGCTGCAGCCCGACGTCGACGCGATGGCGGCGGCTCCGGTGCAGTTCCACGCCCACGCACTGGTCGGAATGCTGCTGTTCGCCGCGTGGCCGTTCACCCGGCTCGTGCACGCGTTCACCGCGCCGGTGCACTACCTGTTCCGGCCCTACATCGTCTACCGGAGCCGGGACGCCCGGACCCCCGCGCCGACCGGCCGCCCGCGCGCCGGCTGGAGCCCGGTCGGCACTCCCGACCGCGACAGGCGGACCCGATGAGCGACACCGCGAACGCCTCGGACCTCGGGTCCGGCCAGGCCAGGAACCTCGCCCTCGCCACCCTGGCGTTCGCGATCAGCTTCTGGGCCTGGAACCTGATCGCCCCGCTCGGCGTGCGCTACACCGAGAGCCTGGGCCTGTCGTCGGGCCAGAAGGCGCTGCTGGTGGCCACGCCGGTGCTGGTCGGCTCCCTGGGCCGGATCCTCTCCGGCGCGCTGACCGACCGCTTCGGCGGCCGGCTGATGTTCACCGTGCTGCTGGTGGCGACGGCCCCGTTCGTGCTGCTCGTCGCGTACGCCGGCGACCAGGACTCCTACGGCCTGCTGCTGCTGTTCGGCTTCTTCCTCGGCATCGGCGGCACGACGTTCGCCGTCGGCATCCCGTTCGTCAACGCCTGGTACGAGGCCGATCGCCGCGGCTTCGCCACGGGCGTCTTCGGCGCCGGCATGGGCGGCACCGCGCTGTCGGCGTTCTTCACGCCCCGGTTCGTGGACTGGTTCGGCTACGGCGTGACCCACCTGATCATCGCGGTGGCCCTGGTGGCCGTCGCGTTCCTCGTGTGGTCGACCATGCGGGACTCACCGGCCTGGCACCCCAACACCGACCCGGTGGCCCCCAAGCTGGCCGCCGCGCTGCGGCTGCCCGTGACCTGGCAGATGTCCTTCCTCTACGCGGTCGCCTTCGGCGGGTTCGTCGCGTTCTCGACCTACCTCCCCACCTACCTGAAGGACGTCTACGAGTTCGACCTCACGGGCGCCGGGACCCGTACGGCGGGCTTCGCGGTGGCCGCGGTGGTCGCGCGGCCGATCGGTGGCGCGCTGTCGGACCGGATCGGGCCCCGCGCCATCGCCGCCACCTCGTTCGCGGGCGCCGCCGTCCTGGCCGTGGTCGTCGCGCTGCAGCCGGAGCCCGAGGTGGCCGCCGGCCTGTCGTTCGTGCTGATGGCGGTGTTCCTCGGGCTGGGCACCGGTGGCGTGTTCGCCTGGGTGGCGGCGAGGGCCCCGAAGGAGCGGGTCGGCAGCGTGGCCGGCGTCGTCGGGGCCGCCGGCGGTCTCGGCGGATTCTTCCCGCCGCTGGTCATGGGGGCGACGTACGACGAGGCGGACCACAGCTACACGACCGGCCTCCTGCTGCTCTGCGCCACAGCGACCGTGGCGCTGCTGTTCACGCTCTTCGGCATCCGCAAGCCCCGGGAGGCCACGCGGACCGCCTGACGCGCGTCACGAAGCCGAGCGTCTGGCGGCCGTCGCCAGGCTTTGCCATCCTGCTCTGAGAGGGTGGCGCCACCGGGCGCAGGTCCGCGCGGTGGTGGTCGAGGCGGGGGAAGCGAGCACGCATGTGGAGTGAGCTGGCACAGCTGTTCCCGCTCGCGATCGCCGCCGCGCTCAGCACGGTGCCGATCACCGTCACCGTGCTCATCCTGCTCTCCGACCGCCGGTCGACCGCTGCGATGCCGTTCCTGGCCGGGTCGGTGCTCGGTCTCGCGATCATCCTCACCCTGGCCACCCTGGCGGCTCAGGGGCTGCCCGCAGGGCGTCCGCGTCACCCTCCCACCGCTCTGGGCGTGCTGCAGGTCCTCGTGGGCGTTGCCCTGCTGATCTACGGCCTGATCCTGCTGCGGAGGCCCGCGCCGGACGAGACCAGCCGGAGGCCCAGCCGCATGAGCGCGGTGGCGTCGCTGCGCGCCGGCCCGGCGTTCGGGCTGGGGCTGGCGCTGAACCTGCGACCCAAGGCGCTGCTCCTGGTGTTCGCGGCCAGCCTCGCCCTGCGCAGCCAGTCGCTGGGGCTCGAGTGGACCGCCGTGGGCATCTCCCTCTACACCCTCCTGGCGACCTCGACCGTGGTGGGCCCGATCCTGCTGACCCTCTTCGCCCCCGACCGGATGGAGCCTCGGCTCAGGTCGACCCGCGGCTGGATGGTCACGCACGGACACGTGCTGACCGCCGGCCTGATGCTGCTGGTCGGCGCGTTCGTGGCGTTCATCGGCACCACGAACCTCAGCTGACCGCGAGCGGTGGGTCAGGGGGCGGAGGACGACCCTGAGGGCTCGAGGTCGGCCATCGCCCGGTGGCCGTCTAGGCCAAGGAGAGGAAGAGCTTCTCCATCTTCTTCACGTCGCCGCTGTCCAGCTCGTCACTGGAGCTCAGGCATTGCCGGAGCCCGCTCGCCACGATCGCGAAGCCTGCCCGGTCGAGAGCCTTCGACACCGCCGCCAGCTGGGTGACGACGTCCTCGCACTCGCGGCCCTCCTCGATCAGTCGGAGCACCCCTGCCAGCTGGCCCTGTGCGCGCTTGATCCTGTTGATCACCGGGGTCATGCCGGCGGGGTCGAGCTCCATCAGTCCTCCTCGGGAAGTGCGGCGAGCATGGCGGTGATCCGTCGGCGGGCGTCCGCGGCCACCGAGTCCAGGGCACCGTCACCGGACAGCCCCACCATCGCGCGCGGATCGAATGCTTCGACCACCGTGGAGCTGTCGTCGATCGCCCGCACCACCACGTTGCATGGGAGCACCGTCGCGATCGACGGGTCCACCTGGAGCGCTTCGTAGGCCAGGGGTGGCCGGCAGGCTCCGAGGATGACCTGCGGGGGAACGTCGACGTCGAGCTTCTTCTTCAACGTGGCCCGCAGGTCGATCTCGGTCAGCACGCCGAAGCCTTGGGTCTCGAGTGCGTCGCGAACGGCCCGCACGGTCTCCTCGTAGGGACGATCCAGTGTCGTGCGGAGGGTGTAGCTGCTCATCACGCGCTGCGCTTTGCGCCGGTGACATCCGCCTGCGCCTGCGTGGGATCGAAGTCACGCACGGCCACGATGACCTGCTCCAGCGCGGCCGCCGGAAGGGCCCCGGGTTGGGAGAAGACCAGGGTGCCGTTCCTGAAAGCCATCAGAGTCGGGATCGAGGTGATCTGCGCCGCTCCTGCGAGGGCGTGCTCCGCCTCGGTGTCGACCTTGCCGAACACCACGTCGGGGTGCGCAAGCGCGGCCTTCTCATAGATCGGGGCGAAGGCGCGGCACGGGCCACACCAGGACGCCCAGAAGTCGACGAGGACGATCTCGTGCTCGGTGACGGTGCTCTCGAAGTTCTGGGCATTCAGCTCGACGGTGGACATGCTCGCTCCTCTCCCCTTCGGGGGGTTGCTGCTCTCGATGAAATACCCCATGGGGTGTTTTGCCTTCATCATATATACCCCCTAGGGTATTTCCAAACGACGCCCCACCCGAGGTGCGGAATCTGCTCATCGTCGGCCTGGGCGCGTTCAGCACGACCGAGCCATCACCACCCGAGAAGGAGAAGCCCATGTGCAGAGCCGTGAAGTGCCGGACCTGCGGCAAGACGACCTGGTCCGGTTGCGGACACCACGTCGCTCAGGTCAGGGCCCGCGTCCCGGCGAACAACTGGTGCGCCGGTCATCCCGAGGCGCCGCGCGAGGGGGGTGTGCTCAACCGGCTCTTCGGCCGGTCCTGACACAGCCGCTCCCGATCAGGTCGGCGGGGCTCCCGAGGGTGCTACGCCATGGTGGTCGACGTACCACCGGACATATGCCTGCACGGCCGTGGGCAACGTCATGAAGATGCGGTTCTCGCCGACTCGCTCGACGAAGCCGGACGCCTGGAGGTCGTCGCGAAGGTCCTGCTTGACCCGTGCCATCGCGAAGACGATGCCGCGGTGGGCGAGCTCCTGGCGAAGCTCCTCGAGGGCATCGATCGCCGTGACGTCCACCTGCACGTTGGCTTCTGCGTTGAGCAGGAACCACTCCGTCGGCGAGTCGGCGACGTCGACAGCGGCCAGGGCCCGGCGCTTGCAGTCCTGCACGTTGGCGAAGAACAGCGGCGAGTCGTAGCGGTAGACCACGAGTCCCTGGACCGGTCTCGCGTCAGGGTAGTCGTCCAGGTCGTGCATGCCCGCCACTCCAGGGGCGTAGCCGAGGATCCCGTCATGGGGTCGCGCCACCCGGTGCAGCAGGTCGAGGATCGACAGCGCGACGGCGACGAGCACGCCGTACAGAACGCCGAGGACCAGCACGCCCACCGTCGTGGCTGTGGCGAGGAACAGCTCACTTCGGCGGAAGCGCGCAATGCGCCGGAACTCGCTGACATCGACCAACCGGACGGCGGCGTACACCACGATCGCCCCGAGGGCCGCGGCGGGGAAGGCCGACAGGACCGGCCGCAGGAACAGCAGCGTCACGACAACCCCAGCAAGGGCGACCAGCGAGCACAGCTGGCTGCGGCTGCCCATCGCATCGCCGATCACCGTACGGCTCCCGCTGCTGCTCACCGGGAAGCCCTGCATCACTCCGGTCACGACGTTGCCGGCACCCAGTGCGAGCAGCTCCTGGTTGTTGTCGATCTCGTAGCGGTTGCGCGTCGCGAAGGCGCGTGCGGTCAGGACGTTGTCGGAGTAGGCCACGATCGCCACCCCGACCGCGGGCAGCAGCAGCGACACCAGGTCCGTGGCCGAGACGTGCGGAATCGATGGGGTCGGCAGCCCGGCCGGGATGTCCCCGACCACGGCGATCCCGCGGGCCTCGAGGTCGAGGACCACGACGGTCGCGGCGGCCAGCAGCATCCCGATCAGGGGGATGGGTGCGCGCGGAAACGCGTGGCTGCCGACGAACAGGAAGACGAGTACGCCTGCGGCGAGTGCCAGGGTCGGTCCGTGCACCGCGTCGAGGTGCCGTGCGACGTATCCGACCTGGGTGATGAACGAATCGGCATCGACGCTGATGTCGGTCAGCTTGCCGAGCTGGCTGGCGATCATGATCGCGGCGATGCCTGCCATGTACCCGACCAGCACGGGCTTGGACAGCAGGTCGGCCAGGAAGCCGAGCCGCGCCATCCGGCCCAGGATGCACAAGGCGCCGACCAGCAGGCACAGGACGGCGGCGAGCGCCGCGTAGCGCGCGGGGTCCCCGGCGGCGATCGGCGCCACCGCCGCCGCGGTCATCAGCGCCGTCGTGGACTCCGGACCGACCGACAGCTGCGGCGAGGAGCCGAGCACGGCATAGACGAGAAGCGGGCCGACGATCGCCCACAAGCCGACAACTGCCGGCAGTCCCGCCACCTCGGCGTACGCCATCACCTGGGGTATGAGGTAGGCCGCGACCGTGACACCGGCGAGCACGTCGTACCGCAGCCACGAGCGCTCGTAGCGGCGCAGCATGGCCAGATTGGGCGCCAGCCGCGTCAGGTCCGGTCGAGGCACCCGGCAACGCTACCCGGCAGCCGGCACCCACGTCGTCGTCGACAGTCACTGATCCTCGACGTCAGCTGCGTGGAGGGCTGGGGTCAGCGGGCGCCCCTAGATGAAGAGCAGCTGCGCCCCGTTGGTCTTCTCGATGAAGTCGGAGGCGCTGATGATCGCCTCGACCTCGTCGTAGAGATCCTCTTCCTCCAGGTGCTGCATGTCGGCCGACATCCGGCAGGCCCACAGGTGGCCTCCCGAGTCGACGATCTGCTGGAGGAACTCGGGCACCTCGGGTACGCCGATCTCCGCGATCGACTTCTTCATCTGGTGCGTGGCCATCGAGGTCATCCCGGGCAGGCCGCCGAGGCCCTGGGGCATGTGTGTCGCGGTGTTGCCGAGCATAGTGAACTTCAGGTCGCCCATGGTCTTCTTGTTGATCATGTCGAAGCCCCAGAACGTGAAGAACAGGTGGGTCTCCACGCCCTCGCCGAGGGCGGCGTTGGCCAGGATCAAGCCGGGGTAGGCCATGTCCAGGTTGCCCTTGGAGCAGATGATCGCGAGCTTGCGCCCGGTCTCCTCCTCGTCGAAGGACGGGATGATCGGGGCGCTCTGCGTGGTGGTCATGGCTGTCTCCCTTCTCACACGCAACCGCGGGGCTTGGGCAGCCCGGCGACATAGGCCATCTTCTTGGCCGGCTTCTTGGGAAAGAGTGCGAACAGGTCCTTGGTGGGAATGCCGCCGACCGTCGCCACCCGACGCAGCGTCGCGGTCTCGCCGTGCTCGGGGAAGTCGCTGCGCAGGAAGCGGATCGCCTTCCAGTGCGCGTCGCTCATCTCGATGCCGATCTGGGCGGCGAGCACCGTGCCCAGGTCCTCGCTCCACTCGTCGTACTGGGTCATGAACCCCTCGCCGTCGACGTGGATCTCGTGGCTGTCGATCGTGGTGGTGGGCATCTCAGGCCTCCTGCTTCTCGGGTTCGGTCGTGGGGACGTGCTTCCCGGCCATCGACATCAGGGCCGGGAGCGGGACGGGACGCCCGGGGAGCAGGACATTCCAGTAGATCCAGCGGAAGGCGAGCTTCCCGAGGTGGTTGGCCCGGGTCTCCTTCAGCAGGTCCATCGGGCCGACGACGGGGAGTGGGTACTTGCCCGTCAACGGCTCGGTGTCGTAGTTGAAGTCGATCAGGAGCGCCTTGTCGTCACCGGACTCCACGAAGCAGTTGGCGTGCCCGTCGAAGGCTCCGGTCATCGGTCGGCCCGCGATGTGCTCGAGGAAGTTGTCCACGAAGATCTCGACCGAGAAGTGCGCGACCGAGCCGGCCTTGGAGGCGGGGATGTCACTCGCATCGCCGATGGCGAAGATGTTGTCGAACCTGGTCGAGAGCTGGGTGTGCTTGTCGACCGGCACGTAGTTGAGCTCGTCGCCGAGCCCGGAGCGTGTGACGAAGTCGGCGCCCATGTTGAGCGGGACGGTCACCAGCAGGTCGAACGGGACCTCGCGCTCGTCGTAGGAGACGAGCACCTTCCGCTGGTCGTCGATCCGCTCGACCATGAAGTCGGTCTCGACGTGCACCTTGCGCTCTTCGAGCATCCCGCCGAGGTGGGCCGAGGCCACCGGCTGGGTGAACGCACCGTCCAGCGGGGTCACGAAGACCAGCTCGACCCGGTCGCGCAGGCCGCGCTCACGCAGCCAGGACTCAGCGAGGAAGATGAACTCCAGAGGTGCCACCGGGCACTTGATCGGCATCTCGGTGACGTGCACGACCAGGCTGCCGCCGCCGAAGGCGGCGAGGGCGTCTGCGAGCGCCTCGGCACCCTCGAGTGTGTAGAAGTCGAAGATGCTGCGCCGCCACTCCGGGCCCAGCATCCCGGGCGTCTGGTCGGGGCGGGGTGTGGTGCCCGTCGCGATGACCAGCTGGTCATAGGGCAGCTCGCGCCCGCCGTCGAGGAGTACGACGTTCTCCTCCGGTTCGACCTTCTCGACCGAGCCGACGACGAAGTCCACACCGTCAGGAATGAACGCGTGCCGCGACCTGACGACCTGCTGGTGGGAGTACCCCCCGAAGGGCACGAACAGGTAGCCGGGCTGATAGTGGTGCGCATCGTCGCGGTCGACGACCGTGATGTCCCAGTCCTTGCGGCCCAGCCGGTGCCGCAGCTTGTTCGCGATCATGGTCCCGGCCGTTCCGCCGCCGAGGATGACCAGGTGCTTCATGGCTCTCTCCTGTGTCTCGCCCACAGTTCGACGCTAAACCCCAGGGGGTATCGGATGCAGGGGGCTAAGGTCCCCCCTCGTAGGGACCATTCACTCCTCCGGGATGTCGCGGCCGAACGCCTCGAGGGTGACGGCCTCGGGCTCCGGTCCCCCACGCCTGCCGGTGTCGAGCGCGTCGATGGCGGCGAGCTCGTCCGCGCCGGGTGTGAAGTCGAAGACGTCGAGGTTCTCGGCGATCCGGTGCGTGAGCGACGACGACGCCACCTGGGGCGACCTTGTGACCGACGACGAGTACCGGCAGGCAGCAACGACGTTCACCTGATGGCGTACGTGCGAGAGGCCCTCACGGTGATCCGTGAGGGCCTCTTGACCTTGGGTAGCGGCGGGATGGACAGGTGACTTCTTGGTGGTGGAGATCCACCGCTCGTCGATCGTGCTGCTGTCGGAGGCGGTCGACCTTGACCCCTAGGGCCGAGTAGGCGCGCGCTGTTCGAGCTGGTGCAGTTGAGCCTCAGGCATCGGTGCGCACCAGGCTGAGCCGCCAGGTCTCGGGTCCCCGCTCCGAGTAGGCCACCGAGAAGAGCCCTGGCCAGCGCTGGTTCACCTGGTCCAGCAGCGGCAGCGGGTCGTGGGGTGCTACCAGTTCCAGGCCAGTGCCCGGTCGCACGGACTCCAGGGCCCCGAACACCGTCGCGTGCCGGATCGCGTGCGGAATGGAGCGCACGTCCAGCTCGGGATACCCGGGGCCGTCGACCTCACCGCACGAGCAGGCGTGGCCACCGCAACCGGAGCCGGCCTCGTCTGCCGCGGCCGTCTCGGATTCATGACCGAGGAGCTGGTGCATGCCATCAACCAGCGCGGCGACCGAGACGCCCGGTGTGCGCGCCAGGAGCGGCACCACCAGGTCGTTCTCCTTGGTCAGGTGGGACTCGAAGACTGCGCGCAGCGCCGCGGCGGAGGCGGCCGCACGCACCAGGTCGGCGGCATCGGCCACCGCGCGCAGCAGCCCGATGATGACGACGTGCTCGCCGAGCATGGCCTCGACCAACAGCCGCCCCTCGGCGGTCGCCTGGGCGGCGGGATACATCGCCTGCTCCTCGGCCTGGGCATGGGGTACCAGCTCGCGCTCGCACCAGTCCACGAGGTCTCGGCGGGTCTGCTCGGCCGCGGCAGCGTCGCGCTGGGTGGCAGCCGTCAAGAGCGCGTCGGTGCGCAGGCTCAGGGCGCCGGCCAGGGCGGCGTGATGCTGCTCGACCGCCTCGGCGGCGTGGGCGTCGGCCTCGTTCGAGGCGATGACGAGCTCGGACATGGACTGTCTCCTTCGGTGGGCTGGTGTGGCAGGCTCACCGCCATTTTATTACACTCAGGTCCGTGAAAAACAATCGGTCGGGCTACGGCCCTCGTCCCGGCATCGGCCGCGCTCGCGCTCCGTTGTCCAGATCTCGCGCGGCGCTCCTGGAGACGCTGCGGGCGCAGACGGAGCCGACGACCCTCGCGGCGCTCGTCGCCATCCTCGGGCTGCATGCCAACACGGTCCGCGAGCACCTCGACGCGTTGGTGCGTCAGGGACTCGCGCACCGCCATCCCGCGGCACCGGCTGGCCGCGGGCGACCGGCATGGCTGTACGAGGCCGTCGGCAACGACGCCGCCGCTGCCCCTGAATACGCCGGGCTGGCCGCGGCGCTGGCAGCGGCGATCCACCGGACCAGCACGTCGCCGACCGACGACGCGATCACCACCGGACGCGAGTGGGGTCACGAGCTGGCGCGCGAGCGCGGCGCCGGGCCGACGTCGAGTGCGGTCGCGGCCCGTCGGGAGGTGGTCTCCCTGCTGGACGAGGTCGGGTTCGAGCCGCAGGCCGACGCCCGCAGCTCGGTGGTGCGGCTGACTCGCTGCCCGCTGCTGGAGGCTGCCCACCAGTACCCCGATGTCGTCTGCGGCGTGCACCTCGGACTCGCCCAGGGCGCGTTGGAGGAGTACGGCGCTGACCCGGAGGGCACCGAGCTGCAGCCGTTCGCGGAGCCCGGCGCCTGCCGCCTGCACCTGATGCGGCGGCCCCGATGAGCAGCACCACCCTCGAACACAGCCCGAGTGGCCCCAGGAGCTCCCCTACCCTCAGCAGGATCCGCGGCGGCCGGGCGTCGCTGGTGCCGCGGGTCGCACTTCTTGCTCTCGCCGGGGTCGCGTTGCTGGGCGGTCTGGACGCCGCCCTGATGCTGCTCGACCTGCCCGCGCCGGTGCGAGTCGACCGGCTGCCCGAGGTGCACGGGATGCTCCTGGTTCTCGGCTTCGTGGGCACCGTGATCGCTCTGGAGCGAGCGGTCGCGTTGCGGCGCCCCCTCGGCTTCGTCGCCCCCGCGTTGCTCGGACTCGGCGCCCTGGTGACGCTGTCACCGGCTCCGCTCGTGGTGGGCCGAAGCCTGCTCACGACCGGCGCCGCGGCCCTGGTCGGCCTGTACCTTCCGCTGTGGCGTCGTCAGCGCGACGACGCGGTCCTGGTCCAAGCCCTCGGGGCGGTGCTCGCCCTCGGGGCTGCGGTGCTGTGGCTGGCCGGCGCCGCGGTACCAGTTCTGGCGCCGTGGCTGGTCGGGTTCGTCGTGCTGACCATCACCGGTGAGCGGCTCGAGCTGGCCCGGATCGCGATGGGCCCCTCAGCCGGCAGCACGCTGGTGCTGCTCGCTTCGGGGCTGCTGACCGGGGTCGTGGCGGCGTTGCTGTGGCCCCGGCCGGGCACGGCGTTGCTCGGGGCCGCGCTCCTCACGCTGACCGGATGGCTCGCCGCCCATGATGTAGCGCGGCGCACCCTTCATGCCTCGGGCCTGACCCGCTACATGGCGGGCTGCATGCTCACCGGGTACTGCTGGCTGGGCGTCGCCGGCGCCATCTGGCTGCTCGGTGGCCCCGTCGTCGACGGCGTGCGCTACGACGCCGTGCTGCATGCGGTCTTCCTGGGGTTCACGCTGTCGATGATCATGGCGCATGCCCCGGTGATCCTCCCTGCCGTGCTGCGCCGACCACTCCCCTACCACCCTGTGCTCATCGCTCCGGCCGTGCTCCTGCACGCCTCCCTGGCGTTGCGGCTGTGGGTGGGCGACGCCCTCGGCAGCCACGGCGCCTGGGTCACCGGCGGCGCCCTCAACATCGCTGCGGTGCTGTTGTTCCTCGCCGTCGCCGTCGGCTGCACGGTCCGCGGCAACCGGAGGCCGTTGTTCAGCGGGCCGTTGTCGAGCGGGCCGTCGTGAGCGGGTCGGGCCAGCGTGGGTTCTGGCCGCTGCGCGACCTGCCGGTGCTGGTCTGGCTGGCAGCCACGGTCGTGGTGGCTCTCGCACACCCGTTCGTGCCGGCGCCGCGCTGGCTGATGATCCATCTGCTCCTGCTCGGCGCCGTCAGTCACGCCATCGTGGTCTGGAGCAGATACTTCACCGACGCTCTCCTGCACTCCGCCGACGATGACCGCCGCGGCCAGAACCGCCGCCTGCTGCTGCTCAACGTCGGCGTCATCCTCGTGGTGGCCGGCGTGCTCTCGGGGGTGTGGCCGCTCACCCTGCTCGGCGCGACCGCGGTCGGCTCCGCGGTCCTCTGGCACGGCTGGACGATCCTGCGGTTGCTGCGCGCTGCCCTGCCGGCCCGGTTCGGCCCCTCGGTGCGTTACTACGTGGCGGCCGCGTGCTTCCTGCCGGTCGGCGCGGGTCTGGGCACCGCTCTCGCGCGCGGGCTCGCCGACCCCTGGCAATCTCGTCTGGTCGTCGCGCACGCGTCGGTGAACCTGCTCGGTTGGGTCGGCCTCACCGTGGTGGGCACCCTGGTGACCCTGTGGCCGACCATGTTGCGCACCCGGATCGCAGCGGGTGCCGAACGGGCCGCGATCCGGGCGCTCCCGGTACTGGTCGGCACGGTGCTCCTCACGGCCGGTGGAGCGTCCGCCGGCGCGCGTCCGGTCGCCGTCCTCGGCATCTCCGGATACGTGACGGGGCTGCTGCTGACCGCGCCGGCGTTTCTCGACGCCGCACGGCGCAGGCCGCCGACCGCGTTCCCGGCGTGGTCGGTCCTGGCCGGGCTGGCCTGGCTGGTGGGCACCTTGGTCACGCTCGGGTTGGGCATCGGTGCGGCGTCCTCGTGGCAACGCGTCGATGCCGTCTTCGGCTGGCTGACCCCGTTCCTGGCCGCTGGCTTCGGCGCCCAGGTGCTGCTCGGCGCGCTGTCGTACCTGGTCCCGGTCGCGCTCGGTGGAGGCCCGACGCCGGTCCGGGCTGCGAGCCTCGTGCTGGACCGGGGCGCACCCTTGCGAGTGGTGGTCACCAACGCCGGACTCCTGCTCTGCGCGCTGCCGGTGCCCAGCATCGTCCGGGTGCTCGCCTCGACCCTCGTACTGCTCTCCCTCGCCTCCACCCTGCCGCTGCTGCTCCTGGCCGTGCGGGCCTCGCGCCACGCGAAGGCTGCACCGTCTCCGTCGCGGCGGGACAGGACCGAGGCGGCCCGGGGCCGTCCGGCCGGCCAGGTGGCCGGACTCGCCGCGACCGGGCTGGCGGCCGTGGCGACGGTGGTGGCCGTGGGCGTCGCGGCCGACCCGGCCGCCCTCGGCGCCGGGGACACCTCTGCGGCCGCGGCCGGTGCCGCCGTCACCGGGGAGACCACGACCGTGGCCGTCGAGGCTCGCGACATGCGCTTCACCCCAGCCACGATCTCGGTCCCCGCCGGCAACCGGCTGGTCATCGCGCTGACCAACACCGACGACCAGGACATCCACGACCTGGTGCTCGAGACCGGCAGCCGACAGCGGCCGGCTCGCTCCCGGCGAGACCGCACGCGTCGACGTCGGCGTGGTCGGCCGCGACCTCGAGGGCTGGTGCTCGGTCATCGGCCACAGGCAGATGGGGATGGTGCTCACGGTCGACGCCACTGGTGAGGCTCCCGCCGCGGTGGCCGCGAGGTCCGACGAGCACTCCGCTCACCAGCACGGCCCCGGCGGGGACGACGGCGACCAGGCGCCCGGCGGGGCGAGTGAGGCCCCGGAGGCCGCGTCCACCCCGGCCACGGACAACCTGGACCTGATGGCTGAACCGTCGCCCGGGTGGGCGGCCCGCGACGCAGCGCTGCCGCCGTTGTCCGACAACCGGCTGCACCGGCGCACCTTCGTGGTCCGCGACGTCGAACGCGAGGTGGCGCCGGGGGTCACCCAACGGCTGTGGACCTACGACGGCACCTCCCCCGGCCCGGTGCTGCACGGGCAGCTCGGTGACCGGTTCGAGATCACCCTGATCAACCGCGGTTCGGTCGGCCACTCGATCGACTTCCACGCCGGGGCCCTCGCCCCGAAGCGTCCGATGCGGACCATCGCACCCGGGCAGTCACTGACCTACCGGTTCCGCGCCACCCGCGCCGGGGTCTGGCTGTACCACTGCTCGACGATGCCGATGTCGGCCCACATCGCCAACGGCCTCTTCGGCGCGGTCGTCATCGAGCCACCGCACCTGCCGGCCGCCGATCGCAGCTACCTGCTGGTGCAGTCCGAGCTCTACCTCGGCGACCAAGGTGGGGAGGTCGACCTCACCAAGCTGGCCGCCGAGAACCCCGACCTGGTCGTGTTCAACGGCTTCGCCAACCAGTACGACCACGCACCTCTGACCGCCCGCGTCGGGGAACGGGTCCGGGTATGGGTCCTCGACGCCGGCCCCGACCGGCCCACCTCGTTCCACGTCGTCGGCGGCCAGTTCGACACCACCTACGCCGAAGGCGCCTACCTCCTGCGACGCGGCGAAGGCGGTGCGCAGAGCCTCGGCCTGCAGCCGGCCCAGGGCGGGTTCGTCGAGCTCACGTTCCCCGAACCGGGCGACTACCCGTTCGTCTCGCACCTGATGATCGACGCCGAGCGCGGCGCGCACGGGATGTTCCGGGTCATCCCCTGAGCCTGGTTCATCCGCTTCGCAGACCAGCCCGCGGTCACACCATCCCGGTCGCGGCCTCGGCCGGAGCGTCACCCGGTTGGGGTGGTGCATCGGCCCGTCGGGTTTCTTAGCGTCGCGTGACGGGGGTCGTGCCGAGTGCGCCTCCGACTCACGCAAGGAGCCTCAGCATGAAGTTCATCCCCGCCGCCGTCCTCGCCGTCGCGCTCAGTGCCTCCGTGGCCGCCTGCGGCGGCAGCAGCGGCGACGACCCGCCAGCCGTGTGCGGTGCGGTCGACTCGCTCAAGTCGTCGGTCGACGACCTCAAGGCGACCGACGTCACCTCGTCCAGCGGACTCAGCGACCTCAAGAGCGCACTGACGGACGTCAGGGACAGCCTGGCCAAGGTGAAGTCCGACGCCACCTCGGAGTTCTCGTCCCAGATCGAGACCGTCGAGTCCAGCTACGCCGCACTCAGCAGCAGCGTCAAGTCAGCCGGGAGCAGCCCGTCCGCGGAGACCGTGAAGGCGGCCGGTACTGCCTTGGCCACGTTCCAGACCGACGTCCAGAAGCTGGTGACCGACGTCCAGTCGACCTGCTGAGCGGCCCCGGGCTCCCTGCCCCTCGCAATGGTCCTGAGGTCCGATCTCGCTGAGGGTGAGCGTACGCGGCCGGGCTCACCTGTCTGCCTCGGCCCCGAGCGGGGGCCCCCTCATCACCGCTACGCCGCCCACCAAGCATCATCGGCGGCCCCGACGCTCCTTCTCCTCCTCGGCCGGAGGGGCAGCAGACCGGCCTCTGCCGGGAAGCAGGTCAGCGGCGGCCAACGTGCCCACGGCCAGCACGGCCACCGTCATCACGGCGGTGGCTGTGAACCAGATCATGTACTCGGTGGTGGTCATGGCAACTCCTTTCGACATCCACATAACGCTACGCGTTGCGTAGCGTATTCCTGTCCCGACATTCTCCGTCGCGTCATGCCAGACTCCGGACGAGCGTGATCGTGAGAGCCGGAGCTGGGGAGGGCATCGTGGGCGGACCGGGGAGGCCTCGGCGCGAGGAGACAGACCGGGCCATCCAGGCCGCAGCGCTCGACCTGCTGAGAGAGGGAGGGCCGGCAGCCGTCACGGTCGAGGGCGTTGCCTCCCGGTCCGGCGCGGCGAAGACCACCATCTACCGCCGCTACACGGATCGCGACGCGGTGCTGCGCGCAGCCCTGAGCTCCGCCATCGGCGCACCCGGCCCCTCTCTCGGAGATGAGCCACGCGCAAGGATCCGGTGGTCGCTGGGCGAGCTCTGGGGGCAGATGTCCGATGTCCTGGGTCCGGGCGGCCTCGCAGCCGTCTTCGGAGAGGGCGACGACGGCTTCGGCGACCTTTTCCGCAGCGCTCTGGGCCCCTACCACGCCGCGCTGGTCGAGCTGATCAACCAGGACGTGGCCAGTGGCGAGCTGCGCGAGGGCCTCGACCCCGACACGGCGGTCAGCCTGCTGACGGGTGCCTACCTCGGTGAGCTCCTGCGCCACGGGCGCATCTCCGACGGATTCCTCGACCGCTGTGTCGACCTGATGTGGGTGGCCATGGCCGGCGGGTCACCGGCCACCTGATCGGCCAGTGCCCGTGACCGGGCTGGTCTCGGTCACCTCGAGCACCTGCGCACCGCCGCTCAGACCCGTGGACTCCTCGGCCGCTCGGGGTGGGCGAGGTCGCGGCGCCCGTGCGGGACGACCGTCCCGCAGGAGTGGAAGGCGGGGTCGATCAGGGGCGCGAACGCGGAGGGCGCCTCCAACCCGGGGTCCAGGTCCAACCGGCACTCGCTCAGCATCGCCAGGTCGGGCCGGGAGCCGGTGGCCGCCGCGATGGTGTGGACCGCCTCGATCCGGCGCTCCTCTGAGCGCGTGCACGGACCACGGCGCTCTCCTGGTTCGGGATACGGGACGAGTGTGGGTCAGCGTGGCTGGTCAGGAGCAGCAACCGCTGGAGGACGTGGCCACCGACTCGGTCCGACCCGCCGGCGCCGACCCGCAGCAGCCGCCGGCAACCTCGGGGTCGACCACGGCCAGGTCGGCGTGGGTCCTGCCCTCGAGCTCGGGCTGGGAGTCGGCCAGCACGACGTAGTTCTCCCAGGACTGGCCGTCGGGGCCGGTGACCCAGTGCTTGTCCTGGCGGGCGTAGCAGCAGACGACATCGCCCTCGACGCGCAGCTCCAGGCCCGCCGCCTCGAGCCGGTCGGCCTCGGCCTCGACCTGCTCCATCGAGTCGCGCTCGACGCCCAGGTGGTTGAGCGTTCCGGTGGCGGCGGCGTTCTCGAAGAGCACGAGCTTCAGCGGCGGGTCGACGACCGCGAAGTTGGCGTAGCCGGGCCGGCGCTTGGCCGGGGTGGTCTTGAAGAGCGTGGAGTAGAACTCCACGGCAGCATCGATGTCGTCGACGTTCAGGGCGAGCTGCAGGCGGGACATGTCATCTCCTTCGGAAGGTCGGGCGAGCCGGGAATGCCTCGGGGGTGCTTCGACCTTCATCGAATCATGATTTCGACAAACATCAAAGCATTTCTTCGACATTTCTCGAAATATCGGCCTCCGGAACGATAGGCTCACCGCATGAGCACGACCAGCGATACCCCGGATCTGGCCGACTCCCCCGGCACGGGGCTTCCGGTGATCGCGGCGTGCTGCACCCCCACGACCAGCGTCAGCGAGACCGCGGCCACCGAGCTGGCCCGGATCTTCAAGGCCTTGGGCGACCCGGCCCGGGTGAAGATCATGTCGATGCTGCTGAACGCCGACGAGGTCTGCGCCTGCGACTTCAGCGCGAGCATCGAGAAGACCGCCGCCACCACGAGCCACCACCTCAAGCTCCTGCGTGACGTGGGTCTGGTCGCGTCCGAGAAGCGCGGCACCTGGGTCTTCTACCGGGTCGTGCCGGAGCGTCTCGCCGCGGTCCGCGACGCGCTCGCCCTCACCTCCTGACGCTGCCACTGATCACCGGACCAATGCGTCTCCACACCCAGGTCACTGTCATCGGGGGCGGCCAGGCCGGCCTTGCCATTGCCTTCTACCTGCGCCGGGCAGGGCTGGCCCCCGGCACGGACTTCGTGGTCCTCGACGCCGGCGATCAGCCCGGCGGGTCCTGGCAGCACATGTGGGAGGGGCTGCGGCTCTTCTCGCCCTCGACGTACTCCTCACTCCCGGGTTGGATGATGCCCGCCTGGGACGACAGCAGGCTCGGGTTCCCGCCGCGGGCCCACGTGGTGGACTACCTGACCCGCTACGAGGACCGTTACGACCTGCACGTGCTGCGCCCGCACCGGGCCACCGCGGTGGCCCGGGCCGACGACGATCCCGACGGCCTGCTGTCCGTGACCGCGGGTGAGGTGACCACCTCCGCGAGGTTCGTCGTCTCGGCGACCGGGACCTGGGACCGACCGTTCTTGCCGACCTACCCGGGCATGCGCGACTTCGGCGGAGCGCAGCTGCACGCGGCGCAGTACCACTCCCCCGACTACTTCACCGGACAGCGGGTCGTCATCGTGGGCGGAGGCAACTCGGCCGCCCAGATCCTCGCCGAGGTGTCGACGGTCGCGGAGACCATCTGGGTCACCATCTGGCCACCGAGGTTCCTGCCGGACGACGTCGACGGTCGAGTGCTCTTCGCGACCGCCAGGGCGCGCATCCAGGCCCTGCGCGAGGGCCGCGACCACGCCGGCATCGCCGGACTGGGCGACATCGTCATGGTGCCCAGCGTCCGGGCCGCGCGCGAGCGCGGAGTCCTCAAGGCGGAACCCATGTTCACCCGCGTCAGCACGTCCGGCGTCGTCTGGGCCGACGGCACCGAACACGCGGCCGACGCCTTGATCTGGTGCACGGGGTTCCGGCCCGCCGTACGCCACCTGGCCGGTCTCCACCTGCACGGCGAGACAGGCCGGATCGGGGTCGACGGCCCGTCCGGAACCCGGGCTCTCCGCGAGGCGCGGCTCTACCTCGTCGGGTACGGCGACTGGGTCGGCCCCGCCTCGGCCACCCTGGCGGGCGTCGGCGAGTCGGCTCGCGCCACCGTCGGCGACATCGTCGATCGACTCTGAGCGACTCGTTCCATCGCGCCGGTAGGGACATTCGACCGCAAGCCGCAGGACCAACGGCGGTGGACCGCCGGCTGCGCCAGCAAGATCGTTGAGAGGCGGTCGGTCCCCGGGCTCCGGGGCACTGCAGCGGGTGATCACCGGGAGGCCTGAGTCGACCATGGAGCACGACGCGTCGCCAGAACCTCTCGACTGGGGTGACTGGGCAACACCCTTTGTGTTCTTCACCGGCAAGGGGGGCGTCGGCAAGACGACGATGGCGGCCACGAGCGCCACGCGGCTCGCCGACACCGAGCACCAGGTCCTTCTGGTCAGCACGGACCCGGCCTCCAACCTCGCCGAGGTTCTCGGCGTTCCCACGCGCGAGGACGGGCCGATCCCGGTGATGGCGGTCCCACGACTCGACGTCCTCGACCTGGACCCGCAGGTGGCCGCAGACGCCTACCGAGAGCGTGTACTCGCTCCCCATCGTGGGAGGCTGCCCGCCGAGGACCTCGCCTCCTACACCGAAGCGCTCGCCGGCGCCTGCACCATGGAAGTCGCCGCCTTCGACACGTTCGCCCACCTGCTCACCGACGCTGACATCCTCGACCGCTACGACCACATCGTCTTCGACACCGCGCCCACCGGGCACACCCTTCGACTCCTCAGCCTGCCCGCCGCCTGGTCCGGCTACATCGCTGACGCCCCCGGAGGCACCAGCTGCCTGGGGCCGGTCGTCTCGCTGGAGGTGCAGCGCACCGTGTACGAGGCGGCGGTCGCCGCGCTCGCCGACCCCGCCCGGACCAGCGTCGTACTCGTGGCGAGGCCAGATCGGCCGGCCCTGTCCGAGGCCGGC
This sequence comes from uncultured Actinomycetota bacterium, assembly GCA_963740325.1. Taxonomy (GTDB): domain Bacteria; phylum Actinomycetota; class Actinomycetes; order Propionibacteriales; family Nocardioidaceae; genus Nocardioides. The sequence goes on along the minus strand of CAVUDQ010000004.1, from coordinate 617,399 downwards.
CGGGCGGCCAGCGAGCTGGCCACGCTGGGCATCCGTCGACAGCAGCTGGTCGTGAACGGCCTGCTCACCACTCCCCTGGCCGGCGACATGGTGGCCGAGTCGTACGCCGCCGCGCAACGTGCTTCCCTGGTCCAGCTGCCGGCGACGCTGGCCGACCTCCCCACCACGTACGTGCCTCTGCTCGGCACCGACCTGACCGGCGTCGCCGCCCTCCGGGCGCTGGCCTCGGGAACCACTGAGCCGCTCCCCGCTCGACCGACTGGCACACGTAGACCGACCACCACCACAGGGCCTGATCTCGACGACCTGGTCGACACGATCGCAACCGGACCTGCCCACGCCATCCTCGTCACCGGGAAGGGCGGGGTGGGCAAGACGACGATCGCGGAGCGGTTGGCCCGCGGCCTGGCGGCGCGCGGCCTCCCGGTCCACCTGTCCACCACCGACCCGGCCGGCCACCCGACCGATCTCCTCGGTGCCCCGGCAAGCCTGACCACCAGCCAGATCGATCCCGTCGCCGAGACCACGGTCTACACGACGAGGCGCCTCGCCTCAGCCGCAAGCCTGGACGACGAGCAACGCGCACTGCTCGAGGAAGACCTCCGCTCTCCGTGCACCACCGAGCTCGCGGTCTTCACGGCATTCAGCGGCCTGCTCCGCCGGGCCCGCCACGAGTTCGTCGTCATCGACACGGCACCGTCCGGCCACACCCTGCTGCTGCTCGACCTCACCGGCGCCTACCACCGACAGGCGCTGAACAACCTCGGGCCGAGTGCCGCCCATGCCGTCACCCCGCTCATGCAGCTCCAGGATCCCGACCGCTGCCGGCTCCTCATCGTGACCCTGCCCGAGACGACTCCGGTCTCCGAGGCCGCCTCCCTGCAGGCCGACCTCCGCCGGGCCGGCATCGAACCCTTCGGCTGGGTCATCAACGCCAGCCTGGCGGCCACCGACACCCAGGACCCCGTGCTCGGCCGGCGCGCAGCACTCGAGCAACCACACATCGCGCGAGTTCGGGAGCAGCTCGCACCGCGCGTGTGGATGGCCCCTTGGCGAAGCACCGGCGACGATCAGGCCGGAGCAGCGGACCCCGCAACGGCGTCGATGGCATGAGGGGAGCCCGGCCGCAGCAGGCCTCGAGCACCCCGGGAACCATGACCATGCGGGCCGGACACTCACTCGAGTCTCGAAAGGCCTTCAGGCTCGGAAATGCTTTCAGGCTCGGAATCCGTGGATTCCGAGCCTGAAATTCGTAGCGGGGGCGGGATTTGAACCCGCGACCTCTGGATGCCATCAGGTGCATCGCGACTACTACGGTCTCGGGCCGGAAGCTACCGATTCGCTCGGTGTGGTGAGGGATTCGCCCTCGCTTCCAGTCTCAGGATACCCGTCCAGTGACGAGTGGGACGGACCCAATGTGGACTCTAAGTGGACACGGATCGAATTGCGGTCGGGCCTTGCGAGCGGGCACTCGCGGCGGTAGGACGCATTCCGGTCGTAGCGCAGTGCCGGACTGCTTCGTTGGCCTCATTGATGAGTGGACGATGTCAACCCGCGTGGCTCGAGATCGCCTTGGTCTGCTTGGGGTGCCGCAGGCCGAGGAGGCGGGCACCGATGGCGTCGTTGAGCCGCGTGGGCAGCACCGCGTTCATGGTGAGCATCGCCTGGGCCTGTGCCCCGGCGGCGTAGCGGGCACGAGGGCGGCGTCGCGGTCAACGCCTGCTCGACAACCCGGGCTACGACGTCCGGCGGCGCAGTCCGGCGCTGGAGCGTCGTGACCAGCCTGCGCATCCCGCGAATGTGCTGTGCGTAGAGCTCGCGGTGTGTGGCGGACATACCCTCCTCCATGTCTGCAAGCATCGACTGGATCTCGCGCCAGGGACCAGTGTCGGTGGGGCCCGGCTCGACAACGGACACGTCGATGCCCCAGGGCCGCAGTTCGCCCCTGAGCACGTCCGCGAGTCCTTCGACCGCGAACTTCGATGCGCAATAGGCGCCCTCCATCAGCACCGGCGCGCGGCCGCCGGTCGAGGAGATGAATACGATCCGGCCGCTGGCGGCACGGATCTGGGGGAGCAAAGCCTGGGTGACGGCGACCTGGCCAAAGAGGTTGACCTCGAACTGGCGGCGGAAGTCTGGAATGGAGACAGCCTCGACCGGGCCCAACACTCCGGTGCCAGCGTTGTTGACCAGCGCGTCTAGCCGGTCGGGGAATAGGTCTGCCATGGCGGCGATGTGCGTCTCGTTGGTGATGTCGAGTAGCACGGGTGTGATGCGGCCGTCCTGGGCGGCAAGGCGATCCCCGCTGGAGTCGTTGCGGACGCCGGCAGTGACGGCCCACCCGGCGCCGGCCAGTCGCAGCGCGATGGCTTCGCCGATGCCGCGGCCAGCTCCGGTGATGAGTACTGAGGGCATGGTGTTCGCCCCTTCCGACGAGAGACTCTGCCTGCCCGTCACACTATTCCTGTAGTGAGCCGTTGTCACTACGCATATAGTGGTCAAATGACTGCGTTGCGCGCCCGGGTCCTGGACGCCGCCATCGAGTTGCTCGGTACCCAGGGCCTGAAGGCCTTGACCCACCGCAGGATCGACGAGAAAGCGGGACTGCCGCCGGGCTCGACGTCCAACTACTATCGGACGCGCGACGGGCTGCTCCGCGGCGCGGCCGAGGCCATCCTCGAGCGGGAACTCGCCGACATGCAAGCCACGTTCGCCCCGCGATCGGCCGAGGAACTCCTCGTCGCCCTAGTAGCGCTCATGGACCGCACCACCGTGGATCAGCGGACCCTGACCAGCGCGCGGCTCGTCCTCTTCATGGAGGCCAGCCACAATCCCGCCCTGGGCGAAACCCTCGGGCAAGGTCGCGCCACCTTGGAGACAGCCCTGCGGCAGGTGCTCCATGACCTTGGCGTCAGCGACACCGTCACCCCTGCCCGAGCCATCATGGCCTGCGCGGAGGGACTGATCTTGCACCGCATCGCCCGCCGCGACGACAGCGACATTCGACCGGTCCTCGACCTCGTCGTCCGCGCCGCTCTCGCCTGAATGCTCTCCCACCCCGACCGGACGGTCCGCACTATGGATAGGTGCGTCAATCTGGGCGAATAAACGCGGGGTGTTCCAGAGCGGCGGGGTGCCGCTCCCCTGTCGGTCTCACAGGCCAAGGTCGCGGCTGGAGGTGTACTCCAGTGCCTGGGCGGGGCGGATGTAGCGCTCGATGAGAGTGGACAGTCGCTTGTGCCTTGTTTGCGCGGCAATCCGGTCCAGGGCGACGCCGGCGACAGCCGCGCTGGTGGCATGTCCGGCGCGAAGCGAGTGGGCGGTGATCCACTCGGCGGCCAGGCCGGCGGCCCGGGCGCGCTTGCGGAGCACGATCGAGACCGCTTCGCCGGAGATTGACGCGTGAGTGACCGTCTTGTTCCTCAGGCTGGTGAACAGGGGTCCTGCCTGCGTGCCGCGAAACCCGAGCCAGGCGTCGAGAGCGGCGATCGGGTCTGGCGGCTGTTGGCCGTGGACGACGGCGACGACCTGGCCGTCGGCGTCCTGGTCGGTCTTGGACCGACGGATGGTCAGCAGCACTCCACCGGGCTGAAACTCGACGTCGACGAGCGTGAGCGCGGCCAGCTCGGAGCGGCGCAGCGCGGAGGCGAAGCCCAGCAGGATCAGAGCGGCGTCCCGGGCACCCAGTGCGGTGCTCCGGTCGATGGACTCCACGATGGTTCGAATGTCGTCGGTTCCCAGGGGTCGGGCCTGGCGTCGGGGTGCGGCTCCGATGATCCGCCGCAGTCCGCGGCGGACCTGGCGCACGCCTTCGGTCAGGATCGGGTCGGGCAGGCCGTGCATGCGGTGGTGGTAGGAGATGGCGCCGCAGGCGAGGTCGATAGTGCCGACGGAGAGGCCGGCGGCGGCGCGTTCGGTGAGGTAGGCGCAGATCATGGCGGCTCCGCGGGCATGGCGGTAGCTCCGCGTCCGGCACCAGCGCTCCCACTGGCTCCAAGCCCAGGCGTAGACGGTGCGGGTCGAGTCGGCGTGCGCGGCGGTGATCGCGTCGGTGATCCGGACCGCCTCGTCGACTGTCAGGTCGGCCGGGAGCACCGCGGGCCAGGCAGCGGCGGTCTGGGATGTGGTCATCCACAGGTTGTATGGCGCTCGGCGCTCGACCGCTGCTCGCACGTCCGTAGGGAGGCGCTCAACAAGGTCATTCAGAAGCGGCTCAAAGACGCCGAGGACCCGCTCCGTCGAGGAGCCGCTGCTGGCGTTCGCCGGTGTGGACAGAGCCGCGAGCGAGACCCGCTCAGATGAGGAGGTCGCGTGGAGCCAGCGTCACATCGCCCAGAATGATGCGCACACGGCACGGCGTGCCTCATGTTGTCGAAGTCATCGTGCCTCCCAGGGAACGTCGGGCCGTCGCCCTAGGGTCGAGTGACCTCCCTTCCCGAAGCGAGGACCATGCGGATCTGGCGAATCCAGTAGCCCTTTGCGCCTGATTCGGACGGACCGTGCCCCTCTTGCGGCTACAGCCGCAGAGATTGGTCTCTGCGACCTACCTCAGGGTCGAGGGACCGAACGCGCGTGCCAGTTCGGCGTAGATAGGACGCTTGAAATCGACGATGCGGTCGACCGCTTCGTCCCAAGAGACCCACTCGCTGCGGACAAACTCGCCTTCTGGAGGGAGCGGCGGGGTCCGCTCGCCACCGGTGAGACCGGCCAGGAACCACCATTGTGCCTGGCCCAGACCGGTCTTCTCCGAGCGCAGCCCCTCAGGGATCTCGTAGGTCAGCCATCGGCCAAGCTCGCGCTCGAGACTCACGTGTGCCTGCGTCAAGCCGGTTTCCTCACGGAGCTCCCGCAAGGCCGCTTCGCGGTACTCCTCGCCCGGTTCAATACCACCTTGAGGAAACTGCCAAGACCCCGGCTGCTCGCGGCGCTCCAAGACCAGCACGCGGTCGCGGCCGTCGTGCACCACGATGCCCACGTTGGCCCGAAACGTCTCGAACCTCGGCCGGGTCCAGACCGTGTCCGATGCGGGTGGCGCGCCCCCAGGTCTGATCGCTGGTGGCGAGTCCGTTCTCTTCAGGATCCCCGCCGCCGAATAAACACGACGCACCATCATGACTGTCCCGAGCCAAGCCAAGATCGCGACGCTGATCGCGACGCCGATGGTGACGGCGTTGTCCACCCGACCACCCACGAGCGTCCCGAGCGCAAGCCCGGCGAAGGCCGCGGTGACCATGGCCACCAGATCGACGAGCCCACCAGAGGGATAGAGCGGCCGCGTACGCATTCCCGCAGGTTTCTCGGCCATGTACGGCAACACGGCAACGAGGTCGGGCCGGCCCTGCGCCACGAACTCCCGGATCTGTAGCAGCTCGGCCTTCAAGCGACTGGTCGCCACATTCCGATGGGCCATTCGCACGGTCGTGGCGTACCCGAGCGCCGTCAGGAGAAGAGCCATCAGCAAGGCAGTCGCTTGCAGCGAAGCAACATCGAACCTGTCGGCCACAAGGCCAAGCGCGATCCCGACCGCTCCAACCACGGTCATCAGCACCTGAAACCTGCGCTCCCCCATGTCCTCGTTCGTGACCATCAGGCGCTGGCGGTCGGCGTAGGTCTCCAGCAGCAGCGCCCACTGACGCTCCGAGAGCAGGTCAACCGCGTACTTCGCCACTCAGCAAGTATCGCCATGTCGGAGGACCTCCGCGACCAGTTGGGCCTTCGCCCGGTTCAGATGCGGGCGCGCACACGGTCCAGTTGTCGAGTCCGTCGCGGCGGAACATGAGGCTAAGTAATCCGCCCGAACCCACAGCCGGCATGCGCAAGACCGCGCCTGAAACCGACGGGTACCTCCCAGACCAACGGGTAATGTGCACATCCACGCTCGAAGCGGAAGGGTCGAATCGCCAGCCAATTTTCTCACGTCATTCCGCCGCGAGTCGGCGATGAGAAGGCCCGCTCATGGCTCATAGCCGATGTGAGTGCGTTGATCCGCCATGCAGCGGTCAGGCAGGGAGATGACCGTGCGCGGGCTATATCCACGCGGAGATCCGGGATGTAGCGTCTCATCCCTCGGAGAATCGAGTTCCCATGTTCGCAAGACTCGCGTGGTTGTCGACCTTCCTACTCAGTGCGACTCTCATATCCGCCCCTGCCGCACACGCGGCGCCCCCGGTCGTCACGGAGGGCACCGACGCAGGCGACGACTTCATCACCGACTGCGGTGACTTCGACCTCCGGGACAGCTGGACCTTCGACTGGCACGGCAAGGTCTTCCTCGACGACCAAGGCGAACCGATGCGGATCGTCCAGCATGTCGCCGGATCCGACACGTTCTACAACTCGGAGACCGGAGAGTCGATCACCGGGACAATCAACTCCGGCGAGACCGTCGACTTCGTCGACGGAACGGTCACGCAGAATGGGACGATCGGCCGGATCACCGTCCCGGGTCACGGCGTCGTCTTCTTCGACGTCGGCAAGTTCGTCATCGACTTCGAAGAAGGTCTGACGTTCCTCGCCGGGCACCATCACGGGTTCTTCAACGAGGACTACACCGCGCTCTGCGAGTTGCTCAGCTGAACGAGCTCGCTGATGCCAGAAAGCTCGGGCCAGAAGCGCACGCTCTTGCCGCGTAGCGTGCGCTGCGGGCATACGCGCATCAGTGTTTCGCGTAGTCCAGAAACTGCGTCTTACCGCCGCGTGCCGGACAAGGTTCATTCGTCGCTAGGTGTCGCCTACGTCGCCGGGGCGCCCCATTGCCGGCGTGCACAGAGGAGACGTGGGGCCGGAAGCTCTCCGCGGCACCGTAGAGCCGGGTGAATCAGTCGACCGCTCGCTCCAGGTCGCTGACCGGAACGCCGGCGAACAGCTCGCCCTCCGTCACCACCACCTCCTCCGGGACCGACCGGACGCCCGGCCCGGACTCATCGAGCACCGGACGTCAGCCGCGCCGGCCGCGACAGGGCTGGTCAAGCCGTGGAGACTCCGGAAGCGGGGCCGGTCGGAACACCGAGCCCGCGAGCACCCGCTGCGGTCGAGCCAAGGGCTCGGTCCCGGGCTGGCGGGGGACAGCGGCGCACGGTCGCACGTCGCCGGCCACCCAGCGGACGGCGGAGAGGTCGACGCGGTCCCAGCCCGTCTCGGGTGCCGCGCAGATGACCCGGGTCCCCAGCTCCGCCGCGAGGCGGACCCTCGTCGTCGGTGTCCCGCAGGGCTCCGCATCGCCCCACGGCCCCTGCGGATCGGCGTACGAGCGGACCATCACCGAGTAATACGTCCCGCTCTCGCGTCCCAGCACGTAGCCGTCGAGGTAGCACTCCGAGCCCTCGGTCCCCGCCCCCGGGAGGGTGAGCCGCTCGTGGGGGACCCAGGCGCTCGAGACGGCCGGCACCGTCACGGAGACGGCGGCGAGCACGACCCCGACGGCGACAGGCGCAATACGGTTACGGCCCCACATCGTGAGGAGCAGCAGGGCCGTGATCGCGACGACGATCAGGGGAGCGAAGGCCATCCCGACCGCGACGAGCACGGCACCGAGTAGGCGCCGGCGCGCGAGCTGACCGTCGTCCCGCGGCGGCTCCTGCTGCCGCAGCAGAAGCACCGCCCCGGCGAGCACGACCAGGCCGGCGATCTCGCTGAACAGCGAGGCGAGGGCGGCCTCGGCGATCCCGGACACGCCCTGCTGGCGGACGACCTCGAGGGCGACGGAGGACCGGAAGTCGGAGAAGCCGAAGATCCGGATCGTGAGGTAGACGGGGAGTAGCACGCCCAACCACTTCAGAGCGTTGTCGACGGCATCGGCAACCGGCTTGCTGTTGTCGGCGAAGGTCCGCTGCGGGCTCGACACAGCGCCGCCGGACGCGTCCGTCCGCTGGGTGGTCCACCACACAGACGGGTGGCGTACCGCTTGGAGCAGTCGGTCCCCGGCTGGCGCGTCCGTGGTGCCGTGCTCTTTCCGTGTCGTGTCGTGGGGGATGGTCGCGTCGTCGCTGTCGTCACCAGGCAGCTGCCCCCTGGCGGGCGGGAGGGTGAATCGCATGAGTCTGTTCCGGCTCAGACTCGCCAATCAGTTCCCGCGGGCGGCGAGGTGTCTTCGCCCGGGGGCGGCGTGGAGTCTGCGTCCGAGGTTTTCGTCGAGGCGGCCAGGGTCCAGGCGCGGTACAGCGGGGCTCCGGCCGAGACCATGGTGGTCCCCTCGATCTTGCTCAACGCGCGCAGTAGTGGCTTCGCCCCATCCTTCGAAGAAGAGACGGCGTCGAAGATCGCGCCGGCGTCGGCCCACGAGGGCGCGGAGAGCCGCAGCTCCCAGACCTCGGTGTCCGAGTCCGTGAGCAGCGGTTGGCTGAGAACGACGGCGGCTCCCTTGAGGAGGTCGTGCGTGACCTTGCTTTGCCCAAGGGCTCCGGCCACGGCCGCCGGGAAGTTCGTGCACGAGCCGGGGACCTCCAGCCGCACGACGAGCTCGGCCCGGGGCTTTTCCTCCCATTGAGGCGTGTTGACGGTGACCATGCCGACTCCCTCCCGTGATGCCCGGGATCGGCGGCGCGTCCCGGACGAGTCCGGCACTCGCAGTGTCGGCCAGCGTGCCCTCGTGGTCAAGAAGTCGGGTGGGGACCACGATGGCCGGCCCACGGGGCGCCGTCCGTCGTGCATGATCTCCTCATGCTCGGGCGACTCACCGCGCTCACCACCGCTGTCCTGCTCGCCCTCGGAGCGGCGCCCGCGACGGCCGGTCAGCAGGCTCCCGCGCCCACGGTTGGGGTCATGTGATGTGGCTGCCAGGGCGCGGCTTATCGCCGCGAGGGCCCGCGGTCTACTCGACGTCTTCGCGCCACCGTTCCCAGGCGGACTGACGGCTCACACCTAGTGCGCTCGCGACGTCAGTCCATGACCGTCCGTGGCTTCGCGCCGTCCTCACCGCATTGCGCTCGGCTGTGTCGAGAAGGGCGCGTACAAGGCGGATGTCTTCCAGCGCTTTGAGCGCAGCGTGACCGTCGTCGGTGTGGCCTGGGGATGTAGATGGTTCCGTCTGGTGCCAGCCGTTCAAGCGGGCCCACGCGCGACGGCCGTCCTGCCAGCGGGATCTAGTCGGCATGCCGTCAGGGTATCCTGACGACGACCGTCAGGCAACCCTGACGGCCAGCAACCATTCGCGTCTCTGGTGACCACCCACCCGCGTCACTCCGCCGCGAGCGGGTGCGTGCCTGCCGACCAGGAGCGAGGTTCCCCTGGGCTTCCCATGGCAGCTCGTTGCCCGCGGCTACGGACGTGCCTGCTTCGGCCAGCCGCCGTACGGAACGGTGAGGATCTCGAGGATGTGACGGTCGGGGTCCAGCCAGTACAGCCCGCGGCCGCCGTCGTTGGTGTTCACCTGCTGCGGTCGACGCCGGCCGGGGTCGGCCCAGTAGGGGAGGCCGCGGGCCAGGATTCGCCCGTGGATCTGGTCGAACTCGTTCTCGTCGACAAGGAACGCGTAGTGCTGCGGGTGCACCGTCGCCTCCTCGAGAAAGTCCAGCGAGACGTCGTTCGCCACCTGGACCACTGAGAACGGTCCGAAGCTCGTCGGGGCGGGCAGCCCCAGAATCTCGGACAAGAACGATGCCGAGGCCTGCTTGTCGCGGCAATACACAATCGTGTGGTTGAGCCTCACCGGCATCCGAACCTCCTCTGTCGGAACATGCAGCGGTGCGGTGACGGTTCTCCGCACACCGGGTTATCGCCCCCGCGTCTTGTAAGAGTTGGCCGAGTTCCCTTGAAGTGCGGTAACAATCTAGACCGTCGGGTGCGAGGCTCGTCCGTGGCGTGAGCGTCGACGCTGGCAGAAGCTCCGCGGTTCCGTCGCGAAGCGGCCCCGGCGTCACTTCGCCGCGAACCGGTCCGTCCTTTGTCTGGATGCCCCAGGGCTCCCCGGCTCAACCTGGGTCGCGATCAAGGCCACCCACTCTCACCGAGGTCTGCGACTCGACGCAGCGGCCTAGATGGGTCTGAGCACGGCGACCAGGAAGTCGGAATCCTCACGCCACGGACGAAGGTCCCACGTGGACAGAAGCAGGTCAGCCTCCAACCCCGCTCGGCGGGCGTCGGTCAGGAACGCAGAGAACTCGTAGCCACGGCCGGCCCCGAAGCCGATGACGACCCGTCCCTCAGAATGAACGTGCCCTCTGAGGCGTCGCAGCACCTCATGGCGAGTACTCGGCGCGAGGAACGTCATCACGTTTCCGGCACAGACGATGGCATCGAAGCGCTCCGAGATACCGTGGGCAGGCAGGTCGAGCTCGGCCAAGTCCTCGACGATCCACCGAGGGCCCGGATGATCCTCGACTGCGGCCTCGATCAGCACCGGATCGACGTCGACGCCGACCACGTCGTGCCCGAGGCGGGCCAGTTCCGCGGCGACGCGACCAGGGCCACACCCCGCATCAAGGATGCGCGCCCCACGGCCGACCATCGCGTCAACCAGACGTGCCTCTCCAGCCAAGTCGCGACCGGCTGCTGCCATCGAACGGAAGCGCTCGACGTACCAGGACGAGTGGGCTGGGTCCGCCGCCACCTTCTGCATCCACGCGCTCTGTTCCACCATGTCTGCATTGTGCCGTCTGGAACCCCGTCGCTGGCCTGGGACCTCCGTCACTCCGCCGCGTACCGGGCAACGCGAGACTCGACAGGTTGGCGCCAACGTGTCGCCGAACAGCCTCCCATTCCCGGCGATGTAGTCGGACGGGTCTTGCGGGACGCGGCGGAGGAGGGCCCGGGGCGAACTGTTGGTTCTCCGTCCAGGGTTCGGCCCGCGGGACACGTTCGGGCATGGCTTAGCCAACTCGCGCGGGAGCATAACGGCGCGACGCCACGGCGACGAAGTCCGGGCGCTGCCGTTGCCACGGAACGAGGCCCACCTGTCCCGGCCTGAGTGCCTCAGTCTCCGGACGCTCATCCGAATGCCCACGAAGTCTCTGAGACCGACGCCCGCATAGTAGCGGCCGGTTCACTCCCCGTCGGTCCGCCCGCGAGTTCGACGACTACGTCGAGGTGCCCGGCGTGCCGGGCGTACTCCTGCACGACGTGCAGTAGCACGCCGTGCAACGTCGGCCGGCCGTCGCGCAATCGTCCGGTGTCAGAGGCCAGCGTCTTGAGCGGAGTGGCGCCGAGCGTGCTCGAAGTCTCGGCTGCCACCGTCGCAAACCAAGACTCAATATCCTCGATCGTCAGGTCGGAAAGGTACTTCCCATGGCTGCCGGTCCCGAGGAGCGTCCGCCCACGGCTCCTCAAGGTGTCGACCTACGAAGACCCACGCCAACCATCGACGCTCCATGTGCACGAGGTGCCAGAGCAGTTCAAGGGGCGTCCAGCCCGACGGCACGCTGGTCGTGCGATGAGTCTCGTCGTCGAGCGCGCGGACCTTCGCGATCACGGTCGACCGATAGAACGCCAGCAGTAGTTGTTCCAGGTGGATCGCCGGGTTATTGAGCGCGCTGCCCGGCTCGGGATAGGCCGCCCTGAGAGGGACCCTAGTGTGAGGAGCCGTCACGAGTGCGGCTGACGGACAGTGCCTTCCGTACCTAGGCGCTCAATGGTTCGCGCCACTTGGATGAGATGACCGCCTGGGTCTTTCACCCAGGCGATGAGAAGGTGTCTGCGCGCGTCCCGCGCGAGGATCCGCCTGTGGCACGCTCCGCGTGCCGATGGTCACCCGGGTACCGAACATTGACACGTCGACGTCCACGGTCATGGCGATGCCGGCCTGTCGAGCAGCGCGGGGAGACCACCGCGAGCGGGACGCCATAGAGTCGGTGTCGACACAAATTCTCGGGTGTCCATCCACAGGTCCACAGGACAGGCGATGACTTCGTGAGGAACTATCCGGCCCAGCTCGACCCGGCGGCAGCGACGACGTCACCGCGTGACTTCGTCGGGTACGGCCGCCGTCCTCCAGACGTTCGCTGGCCCGACGGATCGCACGTGGCCGTCAACATGGTGCTGAACTACGAGGAGGGTGCCGAGTACTCCATCCTCGACGGCGATGAGAACGACTCATGGGGTGAGTACGTCTACGAGGTGCCATCGACAGTTCGAGACCTCGGGACCGAATCACACTACGAGTTCGGTAGCCGCGTGGGTGTTTGGCGACTGGCACGGCTCTTCGACAGGTACGACGTTCCCGTGAGCGTTGGTGCAGCGGCGGTCGCCCTCGAACGCAACCCCGAGTTCGCCGCATGGATTCGCGAGAGCTCGCACGATGTCATCGGGCACGGCTGGCGTTGGACCGAGGACTCACGCATTCCGCGCCACGAGGAACAGGCTTTGCTGCAGCGAGCAATCTCCTCCATCGAGAAGACCACTGGGCAGCGCATCAGAGGCTGGTACGTCCGGTCTTTCCCCAGTGTCAACACGAGGTCCCTCCTGGTCGAGGAAGGAGGCTTCCTCTATGACTCGGACTCGGCCAGCGACGAGCTGCCGTACTACGTCGTCACGGACGGCGAGCCGTTCCTGGTGGTGCCCTATTCGAAGGTGTACAACGACGTCAAGTACTTCGTCCCCCCCTGCTATGCGCGACCAGACGACTTCTTCCACTCGCTGAAGCTCGCGGTTGATGCGTTCGTCGACGAAGCGAACGAGGGACTGGGCGGGCGCATGATGACGGTGGGCCTCCATGCGCGCTGGAGCGGACAAGCATCTCGATGTACGGCTGTCCGAGACTTCATCGAATACGTGTTGGCCAAGGACGGGGCAGGGTTCATGCGTCGCCTCGACATTGCTAAGCACTGGCTCGCCGAGCACCCGTTCGTCGCACCCGAGGCTCGTAACGGCGCATGAGTCGCCGGTTGGCCGGGCAGGTCGCCATCGTGACCGGCGGGAGCTCCGGAATCGGCCGTGCTGTCGCCATCGCGCTGGCTACCGAGGGAGCGCAGGTGCCATAGGCCGATCTTCATTCGGGACCTGTTGGAGTGGCGTCTTTCCGCCGCGAGCGAGTCTGCTCACGGACTTGCCTTGATGTGGCAATGCGCGGACCTGTTGCGGCTCAGGCGGTCAACGCAAGACCGCCGATAGTGCGTGCTTGTGATGGTGTTCCGGGCTCAGAAGCCCATGTCGAAACCGCCGTCGAAACCGCCATCGCCACCGCCGCCGCCGTCGCCACCGCCACCGTCGCCGCCGTCGCCGCCGTCGCCACTACCCTCCCCGCCGCCCCCAAAGCCGCCGAACATCATGCCTCCCATGAACATCCACGTCATCGGGCCGAAGGCACCGAAGTAGCCCATGGCGTACGGCTCATAGGCACGGCCACCCTGCCAGTAGGGGACCCGCTGCGCTCCGACCATCACCTTGCGGACGTCAGGATCGGCGCCTGCGCGGACGCGCTCGGCATCCAGGGCGCAGGCGGGTACGTCCCGCTCGACCCCGTCCGGCGGTACGTAGGGAACGTCGGCAACCGATGGCCCGTGACGCGGGTCGAAGAAGCACGGCGGCCGCCTGGTCGGCAGTGAGTCGCCCGCGACTCTGGCGCGCACGCACGCGATGGCATAGCGCCCGTCCTCGACGATCTCGGTGATATGCCGGATGTCGTCGGGCTCGGTGATGGAGTCGCCAGCGAGCTTGGCCGACTCGTAGGCGTCGAGCGCACGCTGGTAATCGGCGTTCGCGCCGGCGTCGAGCTCGTGTCCGCTCATCTCCAGGTCGAGCTCCTGCAAGTCCTCGCCGAACGCAGTGATGTCTTCGAAGGCCAGCTTCCTCACCGGAGCGACCTCCTCCTCTCGCCGGCTCAGCGCACGCTCCTTGCTTCGGCGGCCCGCAACGAGGACGACGGCGCCCAGCGCCGCGAGGACCAACACCAGCAGGATCAGCTCCATGGCCGGATCCTACGTCCCTGCGGAAGGAGATCGCCGTGGCCGTGGACCCCATGAGCCGGTGGCCAACGGTGGAAGCGCAACCAGCGCAGACCGGCCACGTAGGACACCCCGCCCGAGGGCCGAGGGCCTGCACGGCGACCCGTCCCGACCCTGCGCGATCTCCACCCTGAACATCACGAACACCGCAAGCAGCACGATCACACCCGCGAGCTGCGAGCCGCCTTGTCGTGCTCGTCGATCCGCTCGACGGCACGGTCCAGTGGCCCTGATCCGGAAGGGGGGTGAGGTCACAACGAGCTTTCGCTCCGACGGCACACTCCCCCACGGCCGCGTCATACCGCCGCGCGTGCGATGCGGCTTTGAGTTGGCCGGCCGGCCGTACCTGTTTCGTTGTGGGTCCCCGCCCCGGAAAGGTCTCCGGAGGGGTCAATCGGGACGCCCACCGGCGTATCGGACGGTGGACCTACGCCGTCGTCGCTTTAGGTTCCGGCACGGAACCTCTGCCGAGGCCCCTCCGGGTAGGGCGGTGGTCACTTGACTGACCGAAGTCAGTCGGTGCCGGCTGCACGGTGGATCCGCATGCGGAACTCGGCCAGGTCCAGCCCGTACGTCGGACCGCCGGTCGCGGCGTACCTCTCGAGCCGGCCATTGCCGCGCTCGAGAAGCCGCCCGGCGCCGGTGGCGTTGCCGCGCAGGGCGTGGGTCAGCCCGACGCAAAACTGCGCCAGCCCCTGCCAGAGGTCGTGCTCGGCCTCAGGGGCGTCCTTCCAGCGGGCCTCGAAGACCTCGTGGGCCGAGAACGGCCGGCCCTGGTCCAGCAGCTCGATGGCGAACCGCACCGTCTCTAGCGGCGGTAACGGGTCTTCGGAGACCGGTTCGACTCCCTCGGCGCCGTACGGGAGCGGTCGGCCGAGCTCGTCGCGCGGCCTAGCCTGGCGTGGCCGGCCCTCCTCGTCGCGGTCCCTGCTTACCATGGGGCCACCCTGTCGTCCCGCGCGCGCCAGAGACAACCTGGACCGATCTTCAAGTGTCGAACCTACTGCGGGAGCTCTGACACGGCCCGGCTGATCTGGTGTCGCGCGATCACCGAGCTGATGGAGGCGGCTGCCGACTTCGCCGAACGGGCGCAGATGCACGAGGCCTACCGCGACCGCTCGCGACCCGGCACCGGCTCGCAACAGGAGCACGCCCATTCGGCCACACTCTGGCCCCTGGCCGAACGGAGACTCCGCACCCGTATCCACGAGTTGGACCTCACCCCCGGAAGGTGACCGCCGCTGGGCGCGCGACAAAGCTGTCACCTATGCGTGCAGCAGGCCCCGGCTGACCGGGAGGCATCACTGGATGCCAGGCCGGAGCAACATCCGGGCCGGGAGGACGCAACCGCAGGTCAACCTGCAGTAGGTAATAGACACGCGGTCAAGTCTGCAGTTCATCCTGCGGCCAGAGTTCGTTGCGGCGCCGACAACCTCATGCCTGTACCGCAGCGGGATCCGCACCCGGCGATCCTTGCGTCGCCACGCGCACGTTGGGATCGTCGGATGCGGTCGGCCGGGGCGTACCGTCGAGGGAACCGCAACGAGGGGCGCATGGACGATGGCTGAACCTCCCGAGCAGGAACCCCAGTACCTCGCGGCGGCCGATGCGGTCAGCGCCTCGGCCCGCGAGTGGCACAAGTTGCAGCTCGCTGCCTTGGCCTTCGTGGGACTTTGCGGCGTACTCACCGGTGACAACGGCACCCGCCTTCCCGTATGGCTGCAGTCCGTCGCCGGCGTGCTGGCGCTGCTCGCCCTGGCGGTCGCAGCGATCGGGGTCTTGCTGGTGGTGCTCGTGGCGTGGCCGCTCGGCGCACAGGCGGACCCGACCACCGGTGCCCGCCGGCTCCGGGCCGGGGTCATCTTGACCGGTGTCGCGATCGGCTTGACGGCGCTCTCGGCGTCCAGCAACTGGTGGCCGCAGTCGATTGCGGAGCGCCCCGTGCAGGTCAGCACCAGCAGCGGCACCGCGTGCGGTCAGGTAATTGACAGCGCCGCCGGCTGGATCGACCTCGACGTGAGCGGCACGGTGGTCCGTGTCGACCTGGTCGATCTGGTCTCACTATTGCCCACGGATTCCTGCTGACGCACTGGTCGATGTGCGGTCAAGACCGGTCCCCTGCCGCAAGCGGATCGCTAACCGGAGTGGCCGACCCGCGTCGTTTCGCCGGGACACGGTCCCTATGGTTCGCGCGGTACAAGTGGATGAGAAGGTGCGACTCGTGACTGAACCTCGTCGTGTAGCTCGATACGACCGATGGGAGCATCAGTGGCTGCGGATCCTTCGCTGGTACCACCGGACACTTCACGCAACAGGAAGAGACACCGGCAAGGGTTCCAGGGACACCGAAGACTTCTCAGAGGCGCTGTGCCACGCTGTCTGGCACTTGAAGGACTGGCTGAAGCACGATCACCGACAGTCTGTCCTGAGTGCATCGGCGATTGAAGAGTTCGCAAACCACGATCCAGACTTGATGATTGTCGCCGACCTTGCGAACGGGACGAAACACGTCCAACTCTCCGCAAGAGGCTCCCGTACGGAGTCGGTCCGGATGGGCTTGGTGCACTGGATAGGTGAGGCAGACCCGGACGATCCTGAAGGCATCGAGCGCGTATGGGTGTACGTCGATGATCCTGATTCAACGGAGGACCGCGAGGTCCTCGATGTCGCCTGGGAAGGCATCGAATCTTGGCGGGCCTGGCTGGAGGCATCAGGCCTCGAGGTTCCTCCGGATCCCAACAAACGCTAGGCGCGTCTTTCCGCCGCCAGTCGACTACTCAGGCGGCAACACGAGCACCTGTACCGGCTGACCGGGCAACAGGAGAATGGGATCGTCATGACACCGAGAGTGGGGTCGTCCAAGTGCCGTCAGTCGACCTGGCATACCCGTTCCAGGGCCGCTGGCTGACTCAGAGCAGCCCCGCGAACCGCGTGCCCAGCCACGGCACCACCCTGTTCGCCACGTCATTCGCGATCGACTTCGTCCCGGTCAACGAGGCAGGGCGAACGGCACCGCTCACGTTCAGGTCACTTCTGCGTCCCGAACCCGCGGAGCGGTTTCCTGGCTTCGGGCGCCCCGTCCTCGCGCCCGTCCAAGGCGTCGTCGTCGGCGTGCACCACACGGCACCTGATCACCATTCCTTCCGTGGGCTGCCGTCCGTCGGCTATACCCTCACCCAGCGCCGTCGGGCAGCAGCGGGTTGGGTGGGTTGGCCGGCAACCACGTGATGATCGAAACGCGCGACGGTCCGGTGGTCGCTGTGTGCCACCTGCAACGCGCCAGCGTCCAGGTGCAGATTGGTCACCGTGTTCGGGTGGGCGAGACGCTGGGGCGTTGCGGCAACTCAGGCAACAGCACCGAACCCCATGTGCACCTTCAGGCCATCGACCGCTTGGACGTGCTCAACGCCACCGCCGTGCCCATCACCTTCGATGGTCGCCTGCCCCGCAACGGCGAGATAATCGAGGCGAGGTAGAGGCAGCGCTCCCCCTCCCAAACCCGCGCGCCGTGACGTGCGTCTAACCGCCGCGCGGTTGGCGGGTCCGCGTCACCTTCACCTGGTCGGACTCGGACGGCACCAGCGCCGATCTCGTCGACTGGCTCGGCCAGCGACACTGCTGCGCTCGCTGGTCGCCCAGGCCCGACTCTCGACCTGACGTCGCCCGGGCGGCGCCCCATCGCACCCTGTGCGGCGTCGTCGGAGGGGATCGCCGGCTGGTGCCGACGGCTACCTCTGCGTGTCGGAGTTGTAGGCGGCGAAGGTGATGGTCGTGGTCGGCTCGAACTCCATGAACTGTGGCTCGGTGCCGGCGGCACCGGCTCCCAGCCTCTCGACGGCGAGCTGGAAGACCTCACGTTTGAAGGCGTCGGCCTGCTCCTTGGACTCCCACAACTCGATGACCTCGAAGCCATCGTCGGTTGCGCGGGCAACGTGGAGGATCGCGCCCTCCGGTATGTGGGCTCCGAGAAGCTCACCGATCTGCTGGTGCATGGCATGGTACGCCTCGATGGGCGCACCGACTCGGACGATCTCGCCGTAGGACATGGTTGGTCTCTCCTTCCGGTTTCGGGCCGGGCGGGGGGCCGACCGGTCGTGAGATGGACTCGGGTTCATGCCCCCCTGCGCGTGCTGCTCATGTGTCCACCGAGGGAGGATCCGACGATGGTCGTCAGTGCTCCCGCTATGGCCATTCGGACGCCCAGTCCATGGTGGTCACGGACACGTGCGGCCCACGAGGCCGCGAAGATGAGCACTGTCGCGCCGTTGACCACGGCGTGCACGACGCCGACTCGCTTGGTGGTGTGGTCGGACAGCGCCCACTCGGCCCATCCCGCGACAGCCGTGGGCGCCGCCGACAGGACCCCGAGGCCCACGAGCCGCGTCGCCGAGTGCCGCGAGGAACTATCTGGGAAGAGGTCGAGGAACACGGCCATCCACCAGGCACCCAAGGGCACGTCGGTCAGGATGACGTGGACCGGGATGCCAGTCGCGTCGCCGTGGAGGAAGCGACGCAACGGCTCACGGCTCACCAGTCGCTGCGCGAAGGGGGCTGCGGCCTCCACCGGCCGGTCGAGCGCCTCGGCTCGCTCCAACCGACCGAGGAGACGGAAGTAGCGGTTGTCGCTTCGGGAGGTCCCCGCTCCCTCGAGCGCGTGGGGGCGACTGAGGTGGCCGACGACCGGCTGAGTCATGAGGCCCACGTCCTTACGTATTGCCCGGGTCCAGGGCTTGGGGCCGAGCGGTGGGACTTGTGAACCACACTACTACATCCATAGTTTCAGGTCACTATTTATATAGTCCCTTTCGTGGTGACTTTGCGAGAACGTGCCCTCGACGCATCCGTCGAACTGCTCGGCACCGAGGGACTCCGCGCCCTCACCCATACCCGGGTCGACGAGCGCGCCGGTCTCCCCAAGGGATCGACCTCCAACTACTTCAGGACGCGCAAAGCGCTGCTGTTCGGTGTCCGCGAGAGGCTCGCGGAGCTCGACACGTTCGCGGTGGGCGCCACGCTCCTCCCGGCCTCGCGGGAGGAGTTTGTGGAGGTGCTGGGCGGGTTGCTCGACCACACCACCCGCGACCGCCGAGTGCCCACCACGGCCAGGCTGGTTCTCTTCATGGAGGCGAGTCACGACGAGCTTCTCAGAGAGTCCATGACGCACGACCGGGAGGCAATGGAATCGATCGTGGTTGTCGCGCTCGCCAGACTTGGAGCGCGCGACCCTGTGACGGCTGCTGCAGCGGTCGCCGCGTGCTTCGAGGGCCTGCTCCTGCATCGCATCGCCCGGCACGATCAGTCGGACCCTCGCCCGGTCTTAGAACTGGTAGTCGGTGCCGCACTGGAGTAACTCGGCATCCCACCATCGGTGTCCCCGGGCCGCCCTCGGCCTGCGTCTTTCCGCCGCGAGCCATGCGCCGACAGCGAGCTCAACGTCATCGGAAGTTCCTTAACGTCTGTGGCGCTGCGCAGCGGGCTTGATCGCTCTTGCGCTCCTGCTGGAGGGTCATCGAACGACGCCGATTCCGGAGACACCGGTGCATCGATCGGTAGCGTCGCCGGCGTGGACTGGTGGCTTGAGCACGGACTGGACGGACTCGTCGGGGGCTTGATCGGCGGTCTCGCATCGGCCCTGGCCGTCTGGTTGACGCTGCGCCACGAACGCCGACTCGCTGCCGACAACAGCCGGGAGGAGTTTCTCGCAGGGGTTGAGAGCCGGATCGCGCGACTCAGTGCCGAGGCTGTGCGAGCCGAGGACTCGATGCGGCTGTACAAGCGGTCGGAGCCCGAGCATCGCGGGCTGCATGACGACTGGCGCTCGGGCGTGACTAGCCTGCGGCACGTCGCGATCCTGGTGATGTGGCAGTTGCAGGAGTGGCCGGGCTTCGCGGGCGCCCTACGCGAATCGTTAGACGAGATCACCATCGCTGCGAACCAGCCCGAGTCGCCGTCCAGCTTGGACACGGCCGCTCATGCGGTATGGAAGGTCCAGCGTGCGTGTACGGCCTGGCTTGACGACCACCAGTCCGTTGAGTCCCAGGAGCAGCAACACGAGTTGTTCACGCTCCCCTGGTGACGCCCGCGTGGAGGACTTGGTGTCCACTCTGACGGGGCACCACTGGCGGGTACCTGCGTCACCCATCAACCTGTGCCCGAGCCCGGCAGGGGTGCCAGCGCCGTATCCTTCAATCCCGGGGTGTTCCCAGGTAGGAGGAGCTGCCAGCTGAAGTCAGTGCGTATGGACGCAAGCCGGGTTGCGAGCAGCCTCGCCAAGCTCAGCGTCTTTCCGGCCGCGAGCAGGACGCGACTTCAATGGCCTCGTCCGAGAGTGTCGTTGTCGGGAGGGCCCGGCTGACTTGAGATCGACGACCGATGGATCTGGACTTGGCCGGTTGTTACCGCCGCGGGTCAGCGGCGCTAGGGTTCGTGGGTCCGGTTCATGCAGTGCGTGGCTGACACTTAGGTCGCCGCGCCATGCAAACCGGCCGCCATTGATCCCCGCCTTGGACGGCAGGAGCGATAAGGTTCGCTGTGGTCATCCCGAGCCTTAGCGGGATTCGAGGACCCGTACCTGGAACCGCTCTCGACGTCGGGTCCGTCCTAGAGTTCTCCCTCTGGACAGCCTGCGGCGCTGGCGCGGGATTCATGCTGGTCGAGGGGCTCAAGGGCTTCCGTCGCCTCGGTCCGCGTGGGATGTTGAGACGTTTCCTGGACTTGATGGGCATTGCCTTCTCAGGCTTGGTGGCCTATGCGGCCTTCTCCGTTTTAACGGGTCGCGAGCCCGTCGCCAATCATGCCCCTTTCGTAGGGCTGGCGGTTGCGTACGCGGCCAGCCTCTGCCACGGGATCTTCGTCCTACTCCAGGAGCGTGCTCGGGGCACTCAGGATCAAGCACTGGCACCGCAGCCCCGCAGCCCTTCACGTTGGTGGTCGCGTCCGGCAACTCTTGTGTTGAGAGTGATTGAATATTCGATCGGCCTTGGCGTCTGCGGTTGGGTTCTCTTTCTAGGAACCGAGGTGAAGCCAGCTGCCGAGAGATGGCTCGAACGCAACGCCGGTGATGTCGACACACTTCTACTCACGGGTTTTGGCGCGATTGCGGGCCTCATCTACGGCCAGCTCGTCACTGCCCAAGCCATCAAGGCCCTCAACTTGGCTGCGGACCACGACTGGTCGCTTAGTCGACGAACTCACTATCTCCTTGCGTCCGGTCCGTTCATTTACGTTCTGCCCATTGTTCCGGAGGTGCCGAGCATTGCCTTCGGAATCTCTGTGCAGTTGGCCACGCTCGCGGTTGGCTACACGATGACCCAGGTCGCCCCGCTGGGCTGCTGGCGACGGCGGTCTCTGTGCGCGCGCAATGGACCATCAAGCGTCAACACCGTCATAGGAGTGAGCTTGGTTGAAACGGCTCTGGACTCACCGCCTCGAGAGCCGCCCTCGCATGGCGCATCAACGGCAAGAAGACCGAGTCCGCCCGGCAGGGATTCATACTCGGCAGCGCCGGGACCTCCCCAACGAGGGCTTTCCTCAGGCGTGCCATAGGCACTATGCGGACCTCGCGATACACGACTCGTCGACAGGAGCCGTCTTTCCGCCGCGCAAGTCCGTCTGGTTGTTGTAGTCGCCATGTTCACGTGCGGGATGCTCGAGGGTGCCGCGCCGGAGACCGGCTACGCGCCTGGGAAAGGTGTAGGCCGGCCAGGATCCAGGACTTGGCGCGGGCTCTGGTCACCGCGCTGCCTTTCGAGCCAACGCTGGCGATCGAGTTCCCGTGGGTCAGACGACAGTCGTGCGTCGCATCGAGCAGGCTACGCGTAGCATCAAGTCCCAGCGGCCGCGGTCGCTCAGACCTCAAGTTGCTAGGCGATATGTCGCAGATCAGGTCGCGAGGATTTGACGGCACGTCGCGTGGCGGATCACGGGGAATGGCGCCGGTAGCGTCCCTTGGCCCAACCTATCATTTTCAGACACCGGTTCGCCGAACGCTCACCTACCCGGCGTCGCTACGAACTCTGGAGGTAGGGCGGCTCCTTCTGCGCCTGCAAGTTCGTCGACGACCTCCTGATTTTGGAGGTAGCACGGGTCTGACTGGCTGAAGCTGTCCCGGGAAGCGGAAGGTAACTCGTGTAGGCCTCGGTAGGCCCGTACTCTCGCTTCACCGGGACGAGCAGGACCACCCTGCCACCATCCAAGCTCTGTCCGCCGTCGTGCTGGATGTCCACATTGGCGATGTAGGTCTTGAATCCAATCGGCAGCCCGTTCATGGCGGTGGGAGCCTCATCAAAGACTTCAAGACTGATCCGAGCAACGAACCGATCCGTGTGGTTTGGCCGGACCTCCTGGCTTATGCTCGTCGTCACCTTCTGCCCAATCTCTGGGTCCAACGGCAGTTGTACGTCATAAACGTAACTCGTCTCCTGGTACCCTCCCGGCTCGCATATCACGAGATTGTCGGCGTACTCGATGGTCAGCGTAAGGTCAGTCAGGAGGCTGACGTCAGGGCCAGTGTTGCGGAGTTTCAGGTCGATTGCTGGTCCTGGTTCTCGTGCGGTCTGGTTCAGAACGCTGGTGTCGACTAGTTCAAGCCGGCCGGTGTCGTTTCCGGATGGGTCCGTGGAGTCCTCACCGACAACTATGGGAAGTACGGAGCCAAGAACGCCCAGCACGAATCCCGAGGCAAGGGATGCAACCGCGAACCGGTCTTGCCTGGTCCACGCCGGACCGTTCGGGTCGGACCGTCGGACTCGCCGCTGGCGTAGAACTAACGCGACGAGTCCCGCTAGAAGCATCGCCGACGCGACGATCAGCAGAGTCAAAACGTCCCCCAAGTCTTGCCAGCTCCGCACACGGAGCGTTACGTCAATTGCACATCACCAAAGACGCGATGTCGAGCAATGATCAGAACCTCTGGACAGGCTCGTCGTGCTGCTCGGCAAGGACGGCGGCGACGAGCCGGATGATCAAGGGCCGGTTGGGGAAGGTGCCGACCACGTCGGTGCGGCGGTGGAACTCGCGGTTCAGGCGCTCGCTGACCAGTGACATGCACCTTTGCCTTGCTCGCGCCAAAGGAGGCGCTGCACCTGTTCGAGCCCCTGCTGAAGCTGCACCATTAGCGCAACCGCCCTCCGTTCTAGCGGCCTGACTCATCGGATGCGACATGCGCGTCTTTCCGCCGCGTTGGCCGACGGGAGTGACTGGATCTCGCGCGTGCCGGGACCTCATTCGGCCCGGTCGGAGCCAACGACATCTAGAAGATGTGGGGCATCGGCGTACACGTCCCAGACCTTCTTGCCTGCTCGGCGGCGGGTTTCAGGCGTACCGATCCAAACCATCGCCTTGTGCGCCAGCCAGTGCGGCGACGGGCTCCGCCCCTCGGGTTGAAGATGCGTGCACGGCTTGGCCGCCCCCGCGGTTAGCCATGTCCGCAGAGCGGCGACGACGCCTTCCAAGGAAACGTCCGAGTCGACGGGCAGGTCGCGCGGGCCGAGGAGGTCGACCCTACGCCCGGTGAACGCGTTCCAGCGGCGGACTTCGCCGGTGTGCGGCGCCGGGTAGCGGTATCGCCCGAGCGAGGAGGGCCCGAAGTCTCGGGACACTTCATCGTGTCCGGTCCGAAGCGGCCGGCCGGGGATGGCGGCATAGAACGTCCAAACGTCGAGATCCTTCACTCCAGGGCAGCCGGCTGGGGGGTCCGGCGGCCCGTCGGGATACAGGTAGTGCAACGCAGCTCCCTGAGCGAGGACGACGGCGACCCTGCGGCTGGCCCATGCGGACAGATTCCCCCTTGTGCCGGTAGTCGGGTGAGTTCGGTGTGCTGGTCGTCGGCGAGCGCACCGAGACGGCGCAGGTGGGCTCGACTCAGCGGGGTCGTCGTGCGCACACTGCGGCGGCTGGTGAGCTCATCGGCAGGCGCCCCGTCATCATCATTCGAAGTCATCATGATCGTTCGTGGCACTGCGCGCCATTCCGCGAGTGTGCTCGGACAGACCTGCGCGATCTCGATAGACGCGACGCCCAGGTCCTGGGACTCGCCCGATGAGCCACGGGACATTGGACCGGGATGTCCCCCCGCCACGTAGTCACCCGGCGAAAGCGTGGCGGCAGTGCGACTCATACGCCGCGAACCGCCCCACAACTGTGCGCGATTGCACTCACCGACCCGCTCACGAGGTGGCTCACAACGAGCGCGAACGCGCCTGACACCGCGATGTGAGGCACCCCGCCGAGCGCAGCGCTTGCGGACATCCTGCGGACATTCGCCCCCAGAACAGCATCAGAGGCCGCCTCCGGATCTCTCCGAAAACGGCCTCTGACCTGCGGTTTGCACTTTGTAGCGGGGGCAGGATTTGAACCTGCGACCTCTGGGTTATGAGCCCAGCGAGCTACCGAGCTGCTCCACCCCGCGTCGGTGAACCCAACCTTACGGGACGGCGTCGGGCGATCCCAAATCGGGGGCGGGTGGGGTCGGTCACGTGCTCAGCCGCCGCCTCCCTGCGAGGCGGTGTCGCCGCCGCCTCCGCCACCGCCGGACTCCTCGGACAGCGCGACCGCCTGCTCGATGAGGTCGCGGGCGCGCTCCTGCTGGCGCGCGGCCTCGACCGGGTCGCCCTCGCGGAAGGCCGTCTCGGCCGCGTCGAACGCCGCCTGGGCCTGCTGCAGCAGGGAGACGATCTGTTCCTCGTTGGTCTGGTTGGACGGCGGCTGGTTGTTGTTGCCGCCGCCCTCGCTGGGCGTCGGTTCGGTCACCGAGTCGGGATCGACGCCGAGCACGTCGGCGAGCGCCTCGACGAGAGAGTCGCCGATGCCGACCTGGCCGCCGTACGACACGATCACGAACTGCAGGATCGGATAGCTGGCCTCGGAGAGCTGGCGGGTGGCGTAGACCGGCTGGACGTACATCAGCCCCTCGCCGACCGGCAGCGTCAGCAGGTTGCCGAACGTCGGCTCGATCTCACCGAGGTTGAACGCCTGCAGCTCGCGACGGACGTCGTCGTTGTTGGCCATCTCGTTGGCGATCAGCCCCGGGCCCGGCGTCTGCTCGTTGGGCAGCTGCAGCGCCCCCATCCGGCCGTACTCCTCCGACGTCGCGTCGGAGTTGACCGACAGGAATGCCGCCAGGTTGTTCTTGTTGTACGGCGTGAACGTCGAGGTCAGCGACCATGTCTCGTCGGCGGAGGTGGAGGGGTCGTCGACGAAGAGCCGGTAGGGCGGCTGGTAGCGGCCCTCGGAGTACGGGTCCTCGGGGACCTCCCAGCGGTCGTTGCCCTGGTAGAAGTCGCCCGCGTCGGTCACGTGGTAGCGCGCGAACTGGTAGCGCTGCACCTTGAACAGGTCCTCGGGGTAGCGCATGTGCTCCATCAACGAGTCCGGGATCTCCTCGCGGTCCTTGACGGTGCCCGGAAAGGCGTTGCGCCACGCCTGGAGCATCGGGTCGCTCTCGTCCCACGCGTAGAGGTTGACGGTGCCGTCGTAGGCGTCGACCGTCGCCTTGACCGCGTTGCGCATGTAGTTGATCTCGTCGGTGGGCAGCGTGCCGAACGGGTTGTCCTGGCTCAGCGCGTCGGTGGTCATCGTCTCCAGCGACTCCGACTCCGCCTGCGGGTAGCGGTCGGTCGCGGTGTAGCCGTCGAGGATCCACACGATCCGGCCGTCGACCACCGCCGGGAACGGGTCGCGGTCGACGGTGAGCCACGGCGCCACCCGCTCCACCCGCTCGGTCGGGGTGCGGTGATAGAGCACCTTGCTGTTCTCGTGGACCCGGCCCGACAACAGGAAGTTCGGCTCACCGAAGCGCACGGCGTACATCAGCTCGGAGAACAGGTTGTCGACCGGCACGCCGCCGGCGCCGTCGTAGGTCGTGGTCTGCCCCTCGTCGGAGCTGGCCGCGTTGCCGAGGTCGAGCTCGACGTCGGTGGACTCCTCGCTCGCCTTGCCCACGACGGAGTAGCTGGGGCTCTTCTCCCCGAAGTAGACCCGCGACTCGTAGCCGTCGGGGTCGAGGTCGGTCAGCGCGTTCTCGTCGGCCTGCTGCCCCTCGGCCCACTGCAGGTCGCTGGTCTCCGTCGAGTCGTCCTTGGCCCGCTGGTTGGCGTAGGCGGCGATCATCCCGTTGCCGTGGGTGTAGACCGTGCGGAGGTTGTTCCAGTTGCGGTCTCCCTCGGAGATGCCGGACTGGTCGAGCTCGCGGACGCCGAGCACCAGCGCCCGGTCGGTGCCGTCGATGTCGTAGCGGTCGACGTCGAGGACGTCGGCGACGGAGTAGTAGGCGCGCACCTGCTGCACCTGCTCGAAGGTCCGGTTGACCACGAGCGGGTCGACCAGCGGCACCGAGGAGGTCTGCTGTTCCAGCTCGCCCAGGCTCTCTCCCCCGCCGGTCAGGTTGCTCGAGAACGGCTCGACCTCGATGTCCTCGAGGTCGTACGCCGCCCGGGTGGCCTCGATGTTCTCCTCGATGAACGGCGCCTCGCGGTCGGCCTCGCTCGGGTTGACCTGGAACTGCTGCACGATCGTCGGCCAGATCATGCCGATCAGCACCGCGCTCAGCACCAGCAGCGCCAGCCCGACCGACGGCAGCATCCAGGTGCGACGCCACACGTTCAGGAAGAACAGCACTGCACAGATGAGTGCGATCCCCATGAGGATGCTCTTCCCGGGCAGCACCGCGTGATACCCGGTGTACTTCATGCCGGTGATCAGCCCGCCTGAGTCGGTCACCAGGTCGAACCGGTCGAGCCAGTAGTCGACGGCCTTGGCCAGCACGAACAGCCCGAGCAGCACCGACAGCTGCACCTGGGCGGCGCCCGTCAGCCGGTCGTGCTGGGACTGCAGCTGGATGCCGCCGTAGAGGTAGTGCACGAGGGCCGCCATCAGCAGCGCCACGACGGCGAAGGCCATCAAGGAGTCGACGAGGTAGTGGAACCACCCCAGGTCGAAGACGTAGAAGCCGATGTCCTTGTTGAAGTAGGGGTCCTTGTCGCCGAAGCCGACGCCGTTGCGCCACAGCATGAAGGAGCGCCACTGGCCCGTGGCGGAGGTGCCGGCGAAGAGGCCCAGCAGCACCGAGACGCCGACCATCAGCCAGATCCGGATCGGCGTGATCGCGGCCCGGTAGCGCTCCAGGCCGCTCTGCTCCGGCGAGGGCATGCGGAACATCGGGCGGAACCGGTAGGCGATGGCCATGTTGACGCCGACGAAGACGGCCATCAGCGCCGCGAACGCCACGAACAGCCCGACCCGGGTCCAGAACATCGTGCTGAAGACCCCCTCGTAGCCGACGGCGCCGAACCACTGCCGGTCGGTCCAGATCGCCGCGAAGGTGGTGAGCGCGAAGAAGCCGACGATCAGCACCGCCGCGGTGATCAGCAGGGCACGGGAACGGCGGGGTGGCACCACGTCGGCCGCGGGCCGCTGCTGCGGCCGGCCACGGCCGTTGCCTCCGTCGAACAGGTCGCTCACTCGTCCTCCTCCAGGGTCACCCTCAACAGCTGCAGCAGCGCCGGCACCAGGTCGACCCCGGCCACCACCGACTGGTCGTCGTCGTGCGCGCGCAGCCGCAGCGCACAGTACGTCGACCCGGCGCGGGTGGCCCCGGCCACGATCCGCACCTCGTGCCGCCCGGGGTGGTCCCGGGCGAAGCGTTCGGCCTCGACGGCGTCGTCGGGCACCTGGCCGTCGGCGTCCGGGGGCAGCACCAGCCGCTCGACCACGGCGGCGCACCCCGACACCCCGTCGGGCCAGCTGATCGTCTCGAGGACCTGCTCGAGCGGCTGGTCCGGACGCAGCTGGTCCTGCTCGACCGGCGTCAGCGATCCTGCCGCAGCCGCCTCGTCGAGCCCCATCGCCCGGGCCAGCGCGGGTTCGCGGTCGACGATCCGCGCGGTCTCCACCAGCGAGTAGAGGCGGGCGGGCTGGTCCCACCCGGTCCCGGCGACGTGGCCCTCGATCTCGAGGACGGCGGCGGCGAGGGCGGGGTCGACGTCGAGGTCGTCAGGCACCGGAGCTCCCGGGGTCGTCGGGGCACTGGGGCAGGTCGGCGTCGTGGTCGGCAGTCCACGCCTTGATGGCGTCGAGCGCGTCGGGCATCGTCTGAGGCCCGCACCAGCCGCATGCTGCCGCGCGGAGCGTCGATCGCGTCGGCGCAGTTGTCGGGCGGGACCATGAAGAGCGAGGCGCCGTCGTCGCGGGCGGCGGCGATCTTCTGGTCGATGCCACCGATGGGGCCGACGCTGCCGTCGGGGCCGAGAGTGCCGGTGCCGGCCACGGTCGCGCCGTCGGTGAGCGAGCCGTCGGTCAGCACGTCGTAGGTCGCCAGCGAGAGCATCAGGCCCGCGCTCGGCCCGCCGATGTCGGAGTCGATGTTGAAGTCGACCTCGAAGGGGAAGTCGTAGTGGACGCCGAGCTCGACGCCGATGCGCGGCTCGCCGTCGACCTCCTCGCGGTCGACCGTCACGGTCTGCTTGTCGCCCTCACGGAGCAGGCGTACGTCGAGGGGCTGACCCGCCGGACCCTCGGCGACGGCCGAGACGACCTCGTCGACCGAGCCGACCCGGTGGCCGTCGACGGCCAGCAGCTCGTCACCCTCCTCCAGCACCCCGTCGCTCGGCGACCCGCTGCGGACCCGGGCCACGACCGGTGTCTCGACCCGGTAGCCCAGCTCGGTCAGCGCCACGGCGACGGCGGTGTCCTGGGACGAGGACATCTGCTCGGCGCCCTCGCGGCGGCTGGTGGCGTCGGTCTCCCCCTGCGTGTAGACCGTGTCGTAGGGGTAGACCGCGGAGTCGGGGTCCAGCCAGGCCCCCATCGCCTGGATCAGCCCGATGTGGGTGTCCGGCTGGGTGACGAACACGGTGGTGAAGCGCAGCTGCCCGTCGTGGTCGTGGAAGGACGGGGCGCCGGTGACCTCGATCATCTCCTGGCCGTCGCTCTCGCCGAGGACGTCGATGGTGTAACCGGGGCTGTAGACGACGTACGGCAGCGGCACCAGGAGCGCCACCACCCACAGCGCGACCAGCAGCGGCACGGCCAGCAGGCCGGCGAGGGTGCGCTGCGTCATGGCGCCAAGCCTCTCACCCGGGGGAAATCAGCCGCACGTCAGGCGTTGCGACGGGTGTGCCCGGGTCCGGGGGACCGGGCCGGGCCTCCCGGGCGGGGGGCCCGCGAGGGACGGACGGCGATGCCGGTGCTGCGGTCGCGCGGCGCCTCCGGGCGCTGTCGGCGGGCTGCGGCGTGGTCGCGCTGCAGCGCGGCGGCCAGCCGGGTCACGGCGACGTCGCGGTCGACCTCGCCCCTGCCCTCGCGGCCGAGCCAGGCGACCCACACCATCGCCACGACCGTGACGACGGCCGAGGGCACCAGCCAGAGCAGGATCTCCACGGGCAGCAAGGGTAGGCGCCGTACGGCGCCCGGGGCGTCAGGGCGCGCCGACCCACTCGTCGGTGCCGTCGGTGAACCGCTGGTGCTTCCAGATCGGCACCTCGGCCTTGAGGGTGTCGATCAGGGCGCGGGACGCGGTGAACGCCTCGCCGCGGTGGGCCGCGCTGGTCGCGACGACCACGGCGACGTCGCCGATGGCGAGCGTCCCGACCCGGTGGACCGCCGCGACGCCGGTGACGTCGTGGGCGTCGGCGACCCGCCGGCACACGTCGCGCATCCGGTCGAGGGCGCTCGGGTGCGCCGAGTAGTCGAGCCCGTCGACGCCCTGGCCGTGGTCGTGGTCGCGGACCCGTCCCACGAACAGCGTCAGCCCGCCGGAGGTGTCGTCGTCGAGCGCGTCGACGACCTCGGCGACGTCGAGCGGCTCCTCGCGCAGGTCGACCAGCCGCACCACCGGACGGTCCTCCATGTCGGTCACCGAGCCACCGTATCCGGGGACCAGCGGGGGTTTCGAGAGTCCGCGTACCGTGGAGGCCATGAGCACCGACCCCGACGACGGCCAGAACCCCTTCAAGGGGACACCGTTCGAGCAGTTCTTCGGCGCCGGGGGCGTCCCCGACCTCAACCAGCTGTTCAGCCAGCTGCAGGCGATGATGCAGCCGCACGAGGGCCCGCTCAACTGGGACCTCGCGCTCGACATGGCCCGCAAGCAGGCCGCCTCGGAGGCCGACCCCACCCCGTCGCAGAAGCAGCGCGACGCCGTCGCCGACGCGTTGACGCTGGCCGACCACTGGCTCGACGAGACCACCGAGTTCCCCTCCGGTGTGACCACGACCGCCGCCTGGAGCCGCGCGGAGTGGATCGTCGGCACCACCGACGTGTGGAAGGGCCTGGTCGAGCCGATCGCCGCGTCCTCGGTCAACGCCCTCGGCCAGGCGATGCCGGAGCAGGCGCAGGCCATGGGCGGCCCCCTTCTCGGCATGCTGCAGAAGGCCGTCGGCGCCATGCTCGCCACCCAGATCGGCCAGGGTCTCGGCGCCCTTGCCGGCGAGGTGCTCACCGGCTCCGACATCGGCCTCCCGCTGACCGAGCCGGGCCGGGCGGCGCTGGTGCCGACCAACGTCGCCGCTTTCGCCGACGGGCTCGACGTACCCCAGGAGGACGTGCTCCTCTACCTCGCGCTCCGCGAGGCCGCCCACCAGCGACTGTTCGCGCACGTCCCGTGGCTGCGCGACCACCTGATCGGCGCGGTCATCGACTACGCCCGCGGGCTCGAGGTCAACACCGCCAACCTGCAGGGCAAGATCGAGGAGCAGGTGCGCGGCATCGACCCGAGCAACCCCGAGTCGCTCCAGCAGCTGATGGAGGGCGGGATGTTCGAGCTCGACCAGACGCCCGAGCAGCAGGAGGCGCTGCAACGCCTCGAGGTCACGCTCGCACTCGTCGAGGGCTGGGTCGACGAGGTGGTCGGCCAGGCCACCGCCGAGAGGATGCCGACCGCCGCCCGGCTGCAGGAGGCCGTACGCCGGCGCCGCGCCTCGGGCGGACCCGCCGAGCAGACCTTCGCGTCGCTGGTCGGGCTGGAGCTGCGCCCCCGACGACTGCGCGACGCCTCGACCCTGTGGGGCTCGCTGCGCACCCGGCAGGGCGCCGAGGCCCGAGACGGGGTGTGGATGAGCCCCCACCTGCTGCCGACCGACGCCGACCTCGACGACCCGCTGGGCTTCCGCGAGGGTGCCAGCACCCCCGGCACGCTCAGCGACGAGGAGTTCGAGGCCGGGCTTCGCGACCTGCTCGACGGTCCGCAGGACGACCGCCCGGCCGAGTGAGCGGCGCCTCGTCCCTCCACGCAGACGCGCTCGCCGTTCTGCGGGCCTGGCAGCCCCCGGACCGACGACCAGGCGGCGCTGCGCGACCGCTACGTCGCCCACCTCGAGGAGCGTCCCGACGGCATGGAGCGCGGCTGCCGTCCCGACCACCTGACCGCCAGCACCCTCGTCGTCTCCCCCGATGCCCGGCGGGTGCTGCTCACGCTCCACGCCAAGGCGGGCCAGTGGTTCCAGCTCGGCGGCCACTGCGAGCCGGGCGACGACACCCTGCTCGCCGCCGCGCGCCGCGAGGCCGTCGAGGAGTCCGGCGTCGCCGGCCTGGAGCTCGACCCGGTGCCGCTGCGGCTCGACGAGCACGCCGTGCCGTTCTGCGGCGACACCGGCGACGTCCACCACCTCGACGTGTGGTTCCTGGCGGTCGCGCCCGACGGCGCGGATCACACCGCCAGCGACGAGTCGCTCGACGTCCGCTGGTGGAGCGTCGACGACCTCCCCGGTCGCGACGGCGTCTGGGACGGTGCCCTCACACTCGCCCGTCGGCGGCTCTCGGGTCGGCGTCAGTCGACCTCGTCGCCGGGCGGCGGCTCGAGCCGGCTGGCGGCCGACCACCCGAGCAGGTAGCCCTTGGCGCGCTCGGCCTGCGGGTAGCGGTCGACCCAGCCCCAGAACGCCTCGTCGTGACCGGGCTCCAGCAGGTGGGCGAGCTCGTGGACCAGCACGTAGTCGACGACCCAGGACGGCATCCCCTGGAGCCGGGCCGAGAGCCGGATGGTGCGGTCACCCGGTGTGCACGACCCCCACCGCGACCTCTGGTTGTCGACCCAGCGCACCGACTCCGGCTCGGCCAGTCCCCCGAAGTAGCGGTCGGACAGGCCGGTGGCCCGCCTGAGCAGCTCGTCGTCGGTCGGCGTACGCCGCCGCTCGGCCCGCTCCAGCCGGGCCACCATCGTGTCGACCCACTCGCGCTCCTCGGCGCGGCTCAGCGTGGCCGGGATCATCACCACGATCCGGTCACCGTCACGGTGGGCCGAGACCGTACGCCGCCGCCGTTTGGACCGGCGCACCTCGACCTCGGAAGGATCGCCCACGATCACAACCTAGCCTGCGCCGGACCGGGGAGACCTGTCACGGCGCGGCCCATGCGAGCAGCCGCTCCTGCGGCCAGGTGTTGACGATCCGGTCGGGGTCGATGCCGGCCGCCTCGGCCCGCTCGCAGCCGTAGTCGAGCATGTCGAGCTGGCCGGGTGCGTGGGCGTCGCTGTCGATCGAGAACAGGCAGCCGGTGTCGCGGGCCAGCTCGAGGAGCGCCGTGGGCGGGTCGCGGCGCTCGGGACGCGAGTTGATCTCGACCGCCACGTCGTGCTCGACGCAGGCCTCGAAGACCGCCCGCGCGTCGAACTGGCTGGGCGGCCGGGTGCCGCGGTTGCCCATCACCATCCGGCCGGTGCAGTGGCCGAGCACGTTGGTGAACGGGTTGCGGATCGCCCCGATCATCCGCTTCGTCATCGCCGGGGCGTCCATCCGCAGCTTGGAGTGGACGCTGGCCACCCGGACGTCGAGCCGGCCCAGCATCGCCTCGGTCTGGTCGAGCGTCCCGTCGTCGAGGATGTCGACCTCGATCCCCTTGAGCAGGGTGAAGGCGCCACCGAGGTGCTCGTTGACCGCCTCGACCACCCCCAGCTGCCGCGTCAGCCGCTCGACACTCAGGCCGCGGGCGACCGTCAGCCGGGGCGAGTGGTCGGTGAGCACGAGGTAGGCGTGGCCGAGCTCGATGGCCGTGAACGCCATCTCCTCGAGCGGGGACCCGCCGTCGGACCAGTCGGAGTGGGAGTGCAGGTCGCCCCGGAGCCGGGCCCGCAGCTCCCGGCCGCCCGTCGCCAGCGGACCGGCGTGCTGCTCCTCCAACCTGGCCAGCCGCTCGGGGAGCACGCCGTTGGACCGCGTCGGTGATCACGGCGCCGGTGCTCTTGCCGATGCCCGGCAGCTCGGTGATGGTGCCGGCGTCGACCCGCTCGGCGACCTCCCCGTCGGGGAGCGGGAGGATCGCGGCGGCCGCAGCCCGGAACGCCTCGATGCGACGGGTCTCCTCGCGCCCCCGCTCCATCAGGAACGCGATCCTGCGCAGCGCGGCCACGGGGCCCGCGTCGTAGGTCTCGCTCACGCCGCGATGCCCTCCTCGAGTCGCCGATTTCTTCCGTCCACAGGCCGTGGACGCCATTGTGGCTGGTCAGCCCGCGCCCGGCGAGCAGGGGTCCGGCGCATCCACAGGCCCATCCCCTGCTCCTCCACCGGGGCACCGGGATCGTCCACAGAGTTGTCCACACCTTTGTCCACAGGCTGTGACAGGCCGCGGCCGGAACGCGTTGACCCGGGGCGGGCGGATTTCCTAGCGTGAGGCCCAGACGAGGCCCCCGGTTCCGTCGACGCGACGCTCGCAAGGGGAAGGCAAGCGTCGTCGAGACGGGCCAGGGGCCTCCTCTCCCCCCTCCCCCCGGTGAGGCCGCGTGTGCCTGAGGACGACCCGGTCGTCGTCCTCAGGCGCACGCGACCGAGATCCTGTGGTCGTCAGCGCCCGGTGAACCGCGGCGGCCGCTTCTCACGGGCGGCCGCGATGCCCTCCTGCAGGTCCTCGGTCGCCAGCGTGACCGGCTGCGCGAGCGCCTCCCACTGCAGGGCGGCCTCGATGTCGGCGTGACCACCGTCGCGCAGCGCCAGCGTGGTCAGCCGGCTCGGCTGCGGGGCGGTGGCCGCCACCTCGGACGCCGTCCGCAGCACCTCCTCGTGGAAGTCCCCGGCGTCGATCACCCGCGAGACCAGGCCCAGCCGGAACGCCTCCTCGGCGTCGACCATGCGCCCGGTGAGCAGCAGGTCGCGGGCGTGCGCCGGACCGACCACCTCGGGCAACAGCCAGGTGGCCGCCATGCCGGGATGCATGCCGAGCCGGACGAACGGCGCTCCCAGCCGGGCGCCGGTGGCCGCGAACCGCAGGTCGCAGGCGAGCGCCAGGCAGAGGCCGGCGCCCACGGCGTGGCCGTTGACGGCGGCGATGGTCGGTACCTCGAGCCGCCGGATCGAGAGCCAGGCACGGTAGAACGGCAGCATCCGACCCCGCAGGTCGGCCACCGAGGCGTCCGGCTCGCTCGCGATCCACGAGGTGTCGCCCCCGGAGCAGAACGCCGACCCGGCCCCGGTCACGACCACCGCGCGCACCGACCGGTCGGCGGCGAGCTCGTCGACCGCGGCCACCCATGAGGCGGTCATCGACTCCGACATCGCGTTGCGCTGGTCGGGGTTGTCGAGGGTCAGCACGACCACGCCCTCGGCGGGGCGGTCGAGCCGCAGGTGGGGGTCAGCAGCCATGGCCCGAGGGTAGTGAGGGCCCCTCACCGGGTGCTCCCGCGGGCCGAAAACCCCGCCAGACCGGGAAATCACGGGTTCCGCGACCCGCAGCGCGCCGCACCCCCCTGCGGCCCGGTGTGTCGTAGGGTCGGAACCGGTCCGGTGCAGCCTGCCGGCCTCCGACGGGCTTCCCTGCCGAACCCACCCGTCGCGACGACCCGAACTACCACAGAGCAAGGAGGCCGTCATGGCGGAGACCTGGAGCGGCGAGTTCTACTGCGTCAAGTGCAAGGAGAAGCGCGAGGCGGAGGGCGAGGTCAAGGTCAACGACAAGGGCACCCGCATGGCCAAGGCCGTGTGCCCCGTCTGCGGCACCAACCTCAACCGCATCCTCGGGAAGGCCTGAACGCCACGAGCCCGACGTGACGGCGGCACCCACCCGGTCCCGGGAGGGTGCCGCCGTCGGCATGTCCGGCGGCGTGCTCCCGGGGCTGTGGAGAGCGGGCCCGGCCACCGGCCCGGCTGTGCGAAGGTGCCCGCATGCCCCACCACGACCCGGGACCCGCGCTGCGGCTGCGGCCCGGCGTCCGGGTGAGCCGGCGCGGCGACGGCCAGCTCCAGGTCGGCCTGCACCCCGACGACCGGGCGGTGGTGCCCGACTCCGACGACGTACGCCGGCTGCTGCGCGACCTCGGCCACGGCGTCCGCACCACCCGGGTCCCCGCTCCCCTGGTCGCGGTCCTCGAGATGCTCCGCGGACGCGGCCTGGCGGTCGACCCCGACGAGGCCGGGGACCGGGCCCGGCTGCTCGCCGCCGCCACGGTGGGCGTCGTGGGGACCGACCCGGCGCGTGCGACGGCCGTGCGGATGCTGGCGGCGGCCGGGCTGCAGGTCGCCGGCC
The DNA here is from genome assembly GCA_963740325.1 of uncultured Actinomycetota bacterium. GTDB lineage: Bacteria > Actinomycetota > Actinomycetes > Propionibacteriales > Nocardioidaceae > Nocardioides. Next base: position 582,081 of record CAVUDQ010000004.1, on the reverse strand, counting down.
GGCGCACCCTGCCTGCGGTGATGCTCCACGTCACGACGGGCGCGGAGCCGCGCCGCGACGTGCTCGACCAGTGGGTGCGTGACGACCGGCCCCACGTCACGCTCACCTCGCTCGGGGGCCGGACCAGGATCGGACCCTTCGTCGTCCCAGGCCGTACGGCGTGCCTGCGCTGCGTCGACGAGCACCTCACCGACCGCGACCCGCGCCACCCGCTGGTCCTGGAGCAGCACCACGACCCGGACCCTGCCGACCCGGTCCGCGCGGAGGACCTGCAGCTGGCGCTGGCGTGGGCGGTGCGCGACCTCGCCGGTTGGGCCGGCGGCCGGCCACCCGTGACCTGGTCGGCGACGGTCGAGCTGGGCGCCGAGGGGCCCGGGCTCCACCGGTGGCGCCGTCACCCCCGGTGCGGCTGCGCGTGGGGCGACGCCCTGGCCGGATGAGTGCCGACCGGGTGTCACCACCACTCGCTGTCGAGCTTGCCCTCCATCGCCCGCAGGTTGGCGCGCGAGCACTCCTCGCAGAACGTGCGGGGACGCCCGTTCTCGACGGCGAAGGTCCAGGTGAGGAGGTTGGCCTCGTCTGGCTCGTGCCGGCCGCAGAAGTCGCACGTGGTCACCCGGCCACCCTACGTCGGAACGCGCACCCCGCCCCGGACGCGACAAGAGCCGGACACGGTGTCGAGGTCCCCCTCGACGCCGTGCCCGGCTCCTGCCTCTCTCACCCAGCGATCAGGGTGCGGAGGTGGCCCGGGTTCCCCCGTGGCCGCCTGTCCCTCAGATCGCGCGGGCGAGGGCGAGGCGTGCCTGCCGCGCGGCCTTCTCGGCCTTGCGGCTCACGCGACGGGCCCGGGCCACGTGGGCGGCCCGTCGCATCTGCTGCGCCTCTCCCAGGCGCACGGACATGTGTGCCCGTGCCAGGTCCTCGTTCATGAGACTCATGAGCTTTCTCCGGTTCTGTGTGGTCATCGTGTGGTGGTTACCCCTGTGGGTGGTTGATCGGTGCCGGCCTCCGCGCCCGGTGGTCCGGTGAGTGTCGCTACGCGGCGTCCTTGCGCGGACGGCCTCGCGGCCGCTTGCGCGGGATGACGACGCCCTGCAGGAACAGCTCGCCGCCCCAGACGCCCCACGGCTCACGCCGCTGCCGGGCGCCGCTGAGGCACAGGTCCCGCACGGGGCAGTCCGTGCAGAGCGCCTTGGCGAACTCCACGTCCTGCGGGGACTCGGCGAACCACAGCTCCGGGTCGTTGATCCGGCACGGCAGCTGCTCCTCGTCCACCTCGCCGGCGATGTCGTGCAGCCCGCCGAGCCCGTTGTCCGACATGGCACCGGTCCTGCCATCAGTGCGGTCGAGAACGCTGATGGTCATTGTCTTGGTCACCTCCTCCTGGTCCTGATCGCTGGGTGTGCGGAAAACAGAAAGGCCGCGGATCCCGGGTTTCGGGTCCGCGGCCTGGAGGTCGCCGGTGGCTGAGTGGTGTCAGCTGGTCGGTGGACTCCAGGCGGTGGGACCCGGGAACGGCTGGGCGGCATCGCCGGTCACGAAGCGCACGCGCGCGCCGTAGACGGGGGCGGTGCGACCCGCGACGGTCGCCATGCCGGCGCCCGTGCCGATGCCGGTGCCGCAGAGGGCAGCCGTCGTCGGGGCGGAGGTGGGCATGGCAAGGCCGGACGGGATCTGAGCCGTCATCGGGATCTGAATCTTGGTCATGCGGTCCACCTCCTCACGAGCTGGTCGGGCGCGGACCTTGGCAGGGTCCTGTGCGCGGACGGGCTTGGTGAGATGAAGTTACCGGTTCGATTGCGTAAGGAGCAAACGATTTTGCTGGGCATTTCGCGAAAAAGATCGCGGATCGTCCGGCCGTGCCCGCAGCTGCACTCCGCCCCGCGGGACGCTCGCTCCTCAGGAACCGCCGAGCAGCTCGAGCACCTCGGTGCCGTAGCGCTCGAGCTTGGTGCGGCCGACACCGCTGATCGCCAGCAGCGCGGTCTCGGTGGTCGGCTTGTGCTCGGCGATCAGCTGGAGTGTGGCGTCGGTGAACACGACGTAGGCCGGGACGTCGTCCTCGCCGGACCGGTCGCGCCGCCACTCGCGGAGCCGCTCGAAGAGCTCCTCGTCGTAGGACGCCGGGCAGTCGGCACACCGGCCGACCTTCTTCTGGGCGGCGCCGGTGAGCGGCTTGCCGCACTCGCGGCAGTGGATGGCGCGGCGCCGCGCGGTCGGCGCGGGGCGCGCCTCGTCGGCCGGCAGCATCGGGGTCAGGAACGGCGAGGGGCGCCGACCGGGCCGCCCGCCGGGGTTGCGGGCCAGCGCCCAGGAGATCGCCAGGTGGGAGCGGGCCCGGGTCATGCCGACGTAGAGGAGCCGCCGTTCCTCCTCGACCTCGGTCGGGGTGTCGGCGTGGCTGAAGGGAAGCGTGCCGTCCTGGGCGCCGGTGACGAACACGGCATCCCACTCCAGGCCCTTGGCCGCGTGGAGGGTGGCAAGGGTGACGCCGTCGGCGACCGGGGCGTGCTGCTCGGCCGCGCGCCGGTCGAGCTCGTCGACGAACGCACCGAGGTCGGCGTCATGGGCGGTCACGAACTCCGTGGCCTGGTCGACGAGGGCCTGCCACGACTCCCACCGGTCACGGACCTGGCCACGGGTGGCAGGGGGCTCGACGGTCCAGCCGAGGCCGGACAGGGTGGCCCGGACCGTCTCGACCGGGTCTCCGGTCGACTGGCCGCCGCGAGCGGTGCCGCGGAGCAGGGTCACCGCCTGGCGCACCTCGGGCCGGTCGAAGAACCGGGCGGCGCCGCGTACGACGTAGGGGATGCCGCGCTCGGCGAGCGCCTCCTCGTGGTGCTCGGACTGCGCGTTGATCCGGAACAGCACCGCCATCTCGGACCACGGGGTGCCGGCGGCGCCGAGCCGACGGCAGGCGTCGGCCACGGCTGCGGCCTCGGCGACCTCGTCGGGGTGGGACCGGAAGGTCACCTCGGGCCCGGCCGGTCGCTGGGCCTGCAGCGCCACGCCCTGGCTCGGGGAGCCGTGGAGCAGCTGGTTGGCGCGCTCGACGACCTGGGGGGTGGAGCGGTAGTTGCGGACCAGCTCGACCGAGGTGGTGCGCGGGAACTTGTGGGGGAACTCGCGCAGGTAGTCGGCGCGCGCGCCGGCGAAGGAGTAGATGGTCTGGGCCGGGTCGCCCACGACGCAGAGCTCGTCGCGACCGCCCAGCCACAGGTCGAGCAGCGCCGACTGGAGCGGTGAGACGTCCTGGAACTCGTCGACGACGAACCGCTTGTATTGCGACCGCACCTGGGCCGCGACCCGCTCGTCGTCGGCCAGCAGCCCGGCGGTGAAGAGCAGGACGTCCTCCATGTCCATGCGCCCCTGGCTGCGCTTGCCGTCCTCGTAGGCGGAGAAGACCTGGGCGACGACCTCGGGTTCGTGGCCCGCCACCTGCCGGCCCCGGGGCGGCGCCACCCGGGCGTAGTCGTCGGGGTGGACGTTGCTCACCTTGGCCCACTCGATCTCCGAGGCGAGGTCGCGCAGCAGCGCCTGGTCGGTGGGGATCCGGCAGCGGCGGGCCGCGGCCGCCATCAGCCCCAGCTTGGACTCGGTGAGCGTCGGCAGCTCGGTGCCGTGGACGTGGGGCCAGAAGAAGCGCAGCTGGCGCAGCGCCGCGGAGTGGAAGGTGCGTGCCTGGACGCCCGGGGCGCCCAGCCGCCGCAGCCTGCCCCGCATCTCGCCGGCCGCGCGGGTCGTGAACGTGACCGCGAGAACCTCGGTGGGCTGGTAGACGCCGGTGGCCACGCCGTGGGCGATCCGGTGGGTGATCGCCCGGGTCTTGCCGGTCCCGGCGCCTGCCAGGACTCGCACCGGGCCGTGGAGCGCCTCCGCGACCTGCCGTTGCTCGGGGTCGAGCGCGGCCAGCAGGTCATCGGCTGGGGGCATCTCGGGAACATCTCCGCGGTCTCGGCAGTTGTGCAGGGCGACGGACACAACCCTAGACGCGACCGAGGACACCCCCCAGATGACTTCGTTCACGATGTACACCACGCCCTGGTGCGGCTACTGCGTGCGCCTGAAGGGCCAGCTGGACCGCGAAGGGATCCCCTTCGACATCGTCGACATCGAGCAGCAGCCCGAGGCGGCCGACATCGTCGCGGCCGCCAACCAGGGCAACCAGACGGTGCCGACGCTGGTGTTCCCCGACGGCACCAGCCAGACCAACCCCTCGGTCGCCCAGGTCAAGGAGAAGCTGGCCGCCCTGGCCTGACCGTCAGCGGTAGCCGCGCTGCTGGATCGCGTAGAGGTCGGCGTCGCTGCCGCCGGCGACGACCAGGTCGTCGGTGGGAGCCGACCTCCACGACACCCCGGGAGCGCCAGCGGGCCGAGGCGAGCTCGTCGTTGAGGTAGGCGGAGACCCGCGACCCGAGGTTCATGCTCGCCCGGTGTGCCACTGCGGCAGCACCTGGAGCAGCACGAAGCAGACCGGCACCAGCACCAGGGCCGGCGTCAGGCCGTCGCTGCGCGCCACGGCGTCGGCCAGGAGGCCCATGGTGACGGCGAGGAAGCGACGGCAGCGCGGCCCGGAGGAGGAGACGGCCCACCACCCGGCCGCGAGGGCCGGTCGGCCCGCGGCAGCTCGGCGAGGAACCGGACCGAGTCCCGGTCGGCGAGCCGTGGCACGGGGTCAGTCCCCTGGGAGCGGGTCGCCGTACCAGTGCGCGAGCAGTGACGAGGAGATCGAGACCCCGCGGGGCACCTGCATCTCCCCCGCGGCCACCGCGTCGCGGAACTGCGCCCGGCTGAACCAGCGGGCCGCCTCGATCTCGGCCCCGTCGACGTCGATCTCGCGGGACTCGGCGTGGGCGACGAACCCGAGCATCAGGCTCGCGGGCAGCGGCCAGGGCTGGTTGCCGTAGTAGGTGACCTCGCCGACCCGGATGCCGACCTCCTCGTCGACCTCGCGGCGTACGGCGTCCTCGAGCGTCTCGCCCGGCTCGCAGAACCCGGCCAGGGTGGACCACCGGTCGGGGGGCCAGCGGGGCTGCCGCCCGAGCAGGAGGTCGTCGCCGTGGACCACCGCCATGATCACCGCCGGGTCGCTGCGCGGGAACTGCGGCCGGTCGCAGCGCAGGCAGCGCAGCTCGTGGCCCGCGGCGCGCGACTCCAGCGGCCCGGCGCAGCGGGGGCAGAACCTGGTCGCGAAGTGCCACTCGGCGAGCCCGATGGCGTGGAAGAGCAGCGGGGCCAGGTCGGGGCGGCCGGGGAGGGCCGGCAGCACCGCCCGCAGCGGCACCCACTCCTCCGGGTCGCCCGGCGCCTCGGCCGGGGGCACCAGCACGGCGAAGCAGGTCGCGCCGTCCTCCTCGCCGAGCAGCACCCGGGTCCCGTCGGGAACCTCCTGCGGCGGCAGCCACGGCACCTCGCCGTCGACCACCCGCAACCGGGTCCCGGCCACGACCACCACCCGGGTGGCGGGGTCCGACCACCGGCCGTCGAGCCAGGCTTCGTCGGTGCGCTGGTGGCCCAGGCGGTTGTGGGCGTGCCGGGACAGGGCGACGTGCGGGAGGAGGTCGTCGGACGTCACGCCGATGACCCTACCGACGCGCCTCCGAGCCCGGCCGGGCCGAGCGCAGCGAGGGACGGTCGAGGGGCGGGAGGTCGAGGAGCCACCGGTCGACCGGGCGGACGGCTGGCGTCTCGAGACCGGTAGTTTCCCGGCTGTGAGCATCCACATCGGCGCCGCCCCCGGCGAGATCGCCCCGACCGTCCTGCTGCCCGGGGACCCGCTGCGGGCCCGGTGGATCGCGGAGACCTTCCTCGATGACCCGCGCTGCTACAGCGAGGTGCGGGGCATGCTCGGCTACACCGGAACCTGGCAGGGCCTCCCGGTGTCGGTCCAGGGGTCGGGCATGGGCCAGCCTTCGCTGGCGATCTACGTCAACGAGCTCTTCCGCGACTACGACGTGCAGTCGGTCATCCGGGTCGGCTCGTGCGGTGCCCTCACCGAGCGGGTGGCCATCCGCGACCTGGTGATCGCGTCGGGTGCGTGCACCGACTCGGCGATGAACCGGATCGCGTTCGAGGGCCTCGACTACGCCCCGGTCGCCGAGTTCCGGCTGCTGCGGGCCGCGGCCGATGCCGCCCCGGACGCGCACGTCGGGCTGATCTTCTCCGGCGACTCCTTCTACGCCGCCCGCCCCGAGCTGATGGCGCGGATGGTCGAGCACGGCGTGCTGGCCATCGAGATGGAGGCCAGCGCGCTCTACACCCTCGCCGCGAAGTACGGCCGCCGGGCGCTGGCCGTCTGCACCGTCTCCGACCACCTCGTGACCGGTGAGGAGACCTCCGCCCAGGAACGTGAGCAGACCTTCGGGCGGATGGTCGACGTGGCGCTCGCCGCGGCCCTGGGCTGAGGGCCGCTACCGACTCACTCACCGAAACGGTTGCTCACCCACCGCCCACCGAAGCTCGCCCACGCCAGCGGTGGCTCAGCCACCGAATGGGCAGACGAGACGGTCCCTCAGCCACCGCTGGTGCTGAACAACCGCTCCAGCTCGGGCCGGCCGGGGAGGTCGGGCGGCTCGACCAGGTCGCCGCTGCGGACGTAGCAGAACCCGGCGCGGACCCGCTCGAGGGGCGTCGCGGTGAGCTCGGCCCAGGCCAGCCGGTAGAGGGCCAGCTGGAGCGGGTCGGCGTCGTGGCGGTGGCTGGTCTTCCAGTCGACGACGAGGAACCCGTCGTCGGGCTCGGCGTAGACCGCGTCGATCCGGCCCCGCACCACCCGGCCCGCCAGCACCAGCGCGAACGGCGCCTCGACCCGGTGGGGCACCCGGTCGCCGAAGGGGCCTTTCTCGAAGGCGTCGGTCAGCGCGCGCAGGTCGTCGGCATCGTCGATGCCGGCGTCGGCGCGCCCGGGGAGGTCGTCGGGGTCGATCAGGTCCTGCTGCCCGAACCGATTCTCGACCCAGGCGTGGAAGCGGGTGCCGAACCGGGCCGCCGGGGCCGGCGGTCGTGGCATCGGCCGGGCCAGCTCGGCTGCGAACCCGTCGGGGTCGTCGCGCAGGCGGGCCACCGCGGTCGCGGACACGCTCGCCGGCAGGGGTACGTCGATCGTGTCGGCGCGGCTTGCGGCCGCCTCGGCGCGCAGCCGGTCGAGCTCGTCGTCCCACTCGGTCACGGTCGCGGCCTCGACCATGTCGAGCTCGGGCTCCGGCAGGCCCGCGGCGGCCGCGACACGTTCGGCCGCCTCGATCCGGCGCAGCGCCTCGGCGGTCTGCTCGGTGACCGGCCACGGCAGCTCGCGCGGCGCGGCCTGGAGCGGGTTGGGGGTGCCCTTGGCGGGCTTGTCGTGCCAGGCCAGGGGCTGCTCACCCCAGGACGCCAGCACCTCGCGAACCGTCTCCTGGAACGGGGAGGGTCCGAGCGGCGTCTTGCGGCCCTCGGTCCAGAGGTAGGAGGACACCAGCAGCCGGTGGCGGGCGCGGGTGAACGCGACGTAGCCGAGGCGGAGCTCCTCGGTCATCTCGTGGGCCTTCGACCGCTCCTTCAGGTCGTCGAGGGCGGCCCTGTCGTGGCCGAGCAGCGCGGGCAGGTCGCGCCGGTCGCCGCGCAACGGCGTCGGGAGCAGCTCGACGCGGGTCGGCCAGAGCCCGCGACTGCGGGTGTGGGGGAACTTCTCCTCGCACACGCCGACCAGGAACACGGTGTCCCACTCCAGGCCCTTGGCCCGGTGGACGGTGAGCAGCTTGACCGAGTCGGCCGTCGACGGGGTCGCGACGTCGAGCCCCTCGCCGTCCTGCTCGGCCTCGAGCCACGCCAGCAGTGCCGGGAGCGTCACCGCACCGTCGATCGCCTGGAACTCCGCGACCGCCTTGACGAAGAGGTCGAGGTTCTCGCGGCGGGCCCGGGCCGCCTCGCTCACCGACGACGCGAGCTCGACGTCGATGCCGCACACGTCGATGATCCGGCGGACCACCTCGAGCAGCGGCTCGGCGGAGTGGGAGCGCAGCTGGCGCAGCTCGCCGGCGAGCAGCCCGAACCGTTCGCGTGCGGCCGCGGAGTAGGGCAGGTCGCCGGGGTCGTCGAGCGCGTCGGAGAGGGCGGTCACCTCGGTCGGGTCTGCGCCGGCGACCGCCCGCCCCAGCTCCTCGTCGACCGTGCCGCCCGTGACCCGGCCCTGCCGGGCGTCTGCCAGCTCACGGGCCCGCCGTCCGAGCAGGGCCAGGTCGCGGGGCCCGATCGCCCATCGCGGCCCGGTGAGCAGCGCCAGCAGCTCGCTGTTGGCCGTCAGCTCGTGGACCAACGTCAGCATGGCCAGCACCTCGGCGACCTCGGGCAGCCGCAACAACCCCTTGAGACCGACGATCTCGACAGGTACGTCGACCGCGGTGAGGGCGTCGAAGACGTCGGCCGCGTGGTCGTTGTCGCGGACCAGGATCCCGATCTCGCGCCAGCCGCGGTCGGGCGCCGTGGCGTGGGCCTCGCGGACCGCGTCGGTCAGCCAGCCCAGCTCCCCGGCGTAGGACTCGTGGACGACGGTCTGCACCTCGCCCTGCGCGTCACGGCCCGGCTCGAGCGGCTCGACCTGGGCGAACGCGTCGTGGAGCGGCGCCGCGAGCCGGTTGGCCACCTCGAGGATCCGCACGTCGGAGCGCCGGTTGACGGTGAGCGGGTGGGTCGGCACGGCGCCGCCGTCGGCGGCCGGGAAGTCGTCGCCGAAGTGGAGGATGTTGGACACCGAGGCGCCCCGCCACCCGTAGATCGCCTGGTTGGGGTCACCCACCGCGGTGACCGCGTGGCCGCGGCCGGTGGCGACGTCGGGCCCGGAGAACAGCCGGCTGAGCAGCAGCGCCTGGGCGACCGAGGTGTCCTGGTACTCGTCGAGCAGCACCACCCGGGCCTTGTCGCGCTCGAGGGCCCCGACGCCGGGATGGGCGTCGGCGAGCCGCGCGGCCAGCGCGATCTGGTCGGAGAAGTCCATCAGGCCCAGCCGCCGCTTGGTGGCGCGGTAGTCGTCGACCAGGCCGAGCGCCTCTCCCCGGCGTACGAAGGCGCTGCGGACCTGGTCGGCGATGCGGCCCGACAGCTCGGCCTCGAAGCGCGGCCGCTCGCGGGCATCGAAGCCACGCAGGTCGGCCGGCTCGACGAGGTGCTCGGCGAGGGCGCTGTCGAGCGCGAGCAGGTAGGCGATCACGTGGGGCGGGCTGTCGGACAGCTCGGTGACCGGGCGGGTGTGCCGGTCGATGACGCGACCGGCGAGCTGGTAGCGGGCGGCGTCGGCGATGACCCGGGTGTCGGGCTCGTGGCCGATCCGCAGGCCGTGCTCGGTGAGCAGCGAGGCGGCGTAGGCGTTGTAGGTCGCGACGACCGGCTCGAGCACCTCCTCGTCGCCGTCGCCCACGGTGCCGCGGGCGAACCCGCTCGCCTCCAGCGCCTCGCGGATCCGGGTGCGCAGCTCGGAGGCGGCCTTGGTGGTGAAGGTCAGGCCCAGCACCTGGTCGGGCCGCACCTGGCCGGTCACCACCAGGTAGACCACCCGCGCCGCCATCAGCGTCGTCTTGCCGGACCCCGCGCCGGCGACCACCACCGCCGGCTCGAGCGGGGCGCTGATCGCCGCCCACTGCTGGGGACTCGCCTGCCAGGACGTCCCCATCACCTGCTGGAGGTCGGCGGGGGTCCGGAGCGCTCGGGCCGTCACGACAGCACCGTCCCCGAGGTCCAGGCCGGGCAGAACCGGTCGAAGTCGCAGTAGGTGCAGTGGCTGCCCGGGCGGGCCGGGAACTGCTCGTCGCGCAGCCGCGCCACCGCACCCATCAGCTGCCGCTCGACGGGGCGGACCCCCTCGTCGTCGGGCTGTGGGGGCGGCTGCGCCTGCACCCGCATCCCGGAGCTGAGCCCCTGGCGCAGCTGCCACAGCTCGGCACCGCCGGGGGTGTCGTGGCCTGCGACCGCGCCGTGCTCGACGGCGAGCTGGTAGAGGCCGAGCTGGGGGTGGGCCGCGATCTCGTCCTTGGTGGGGGTGCCCTTGCCAGTCTTGAGGTCGACGACCACGACCCGCCCCCCGGCGTCGAGCTCGACCCGGTCGGCGTAGCCGTGGAGCCGGACCCGCTGCCCGTCGGGCAGCGTCGCCTCGGCCCGGATCGGCTGCTCGGTGCCGATGACCTCGCGCGCGCCGGGTGCGCGGTGGACCGCCAGGAAGCGCAGCAGCGCCGCCCGCACCTCGGCCCGCTCGGACTCCGCCGACCACGGGGTCCGGAACGGGATCTGGCCCCAGACCGCGTCGACGTGGGACATCAGGCCGTCGACCACCTCGTCGGGGGTGCGGCCCTCGAGCTCGACCTCGCCCCGCCCGACCCGGTCGGCGAGGGAGTGGACGACGTTGCCGAAGCCCTGGGCCTGGGTGGCCGGCCGCTCGCCGCCGCCCTCACGCTCCAGGAACCACTTCGCGGGGCACTGCTCGACGCTGGTGAGCGTGGAGGCGGAGATGACGACCGGCTCGTCGGGCGGGCGGAGCGGCTCGTCGCCCACGCTCCACGCGCGGGTGCCCCACCACGTGGCGGGGTCGGCGGCGGCGACCCGGACCCGGCCGGCCCGGTGGTCGTCGGCCAGCGCCGCGAGCCGGCGCGCCGCCGCCTGCCGGAGCGGCTCGGGCTGTCCGGGATCGGCGAGGGTACGCCGCAGCTCGGCCACCAGGCCCGGCAGCGAGAGCGGCCGCCGCGGTCGCCCGGGGACGTGGCGGACCCGGTGGCCCTCGTCGTCGGGGAACAGCTCGTCGAGGAACCGGGAGGGCTGCTCCCCCTCGTCGTCGGTCGAGGCCACTGCGGTGACGACCAACCGACGGGTGGCCCGGGTGCAGGCGACGTAGAACAGCCGGCGCTCGTCGGCCAGCAGCTCGCGCGCCGTCGTCGGCGGCACCAGCCCGCCGACACCGATCCGGTCGGCGCGGAGCAGCGTGGCGCGCCGCCGCAGGTCGGGCCAGGTGTCCTCCTGGACATGGGCCACCACGACCAGTGGCCACTCCAGCCCCTTGGAGCGGTGGGCCGTCAGCAGTCGTACGGAGTCGTCGCGGACGCCCGCCTCGGCGAGGGTGTCGGCCGGGATCTGCTGGGCGCGCAGGGTGTCGAGGAAGGCCCCGGGCGACGTGTGCTCGCGTTGGTCCTCGGCGCGGGCGGCGGCGTCGAAGAGCGCGCACACGGCGTCGAGGTCGCGGTGGGCCAGCCGGGCGCCGGGGCCGCCGCGCTCGGTGGCCGCGCGCAGCCTCTCGGGCCAGCCGGTGCCGGACCACAGCTCCCACAGCACCTCCTCGACACTGGCGCCGCCGTCGAGCAGCGACCGCGCCCGGGCCAGCAGTCCGGCCAGCGCGAGCGCCTTGCGCTCCCCGGGCCCCAGGTCGGCTTCGGCGGCGAGGACGGCGGGGTCGAGCACGGCCTCGCGGACCAGCTCGGGAGAGGGCCGGGGGGCGCGGTCGGCGGCCACGGCTCGCTCGCGCTCGCGCACCCGGAGCCTGCGGGCCACGGCCCGGACGTCGGCGGCGTCCATCCCGGCGAGCGGCGTGGCCAGCAGGTCGGTGACCCGCTGGGCGTCGACGTGGGCCGGGTCGGCAGGATCGGCCACCCCGGCGTCGACGACGACGGAGAGGGCGGCGAGCAGCGGCTGCACGGCCGGCTCCTGGACCAGCGGCGTGTCGTCGGAGGCCACGTCGACCGGCACCCCTGCGGCGACCAGCGCGCGCCGCAGCCCGGGGATGGACTGCCGCCCGGACCGCACCAGGACCGCCATGTCGGACCACGCGACGCCGTCCTCGAGGTGAGCCCGGCGCAGCAGGTCGGCGAGGTGCTCGGCCTCGGCCCTGTCGGTGTCGAAGGTCAGCAGCTCGACCGCACCGGGGTCGTCGCACGCCGTGTCGGGACGGAGGAACAGCTCGAGCGCGGCCTCCGGCACCGCACCCGGCAGCGGTAGTCGCGCGGCCACGTGGCGTGACGCCCGGAGCAGCCGGGACCCGAACCGGCGGGTCGTGCCGAGCGCGATGGTGTCGGCCGGCGACCCGTCGGTCCGGCGGAACCGCTCCGGGAACTCGAGGATGCCGCGCACCTCGGCCCCGCGGAACGCGTAGATCGCCTGGTGGGGGTCGCCGACCACGGTGAGGTCGCGGCCGTCGCCCGCGATCGCCCGCAGCAGCGCGACCTGCGCCGGGTCGGTGTCCTGGTACTCGTCGACGAAGACGTGGCGCAGCTGGCTGCGCAGGGACTGGTGCACCGGCTGTTCGGGGTCCTGGAGCATCCGGACCGCGGTGGCGATGAGGCTTGCGTAGTCGAGGAAGTTCTGGCTGCCGGAGACGACGTCGTACTGCTCCATGAAGGCGGCCGCGGCGACGAACTCGGGCACCTGCTCGGCCTCGCCGAACCGCCGCAGCGCCTCGAAGCCGAGCCCCTTCTCCTGGGCGCGCGCCAGCACCTGGGCCACTTCACCGGCGAAGCCGCGGGTGCCGACGGCCCCGCGCACCGCGTCGGGCCACCGGATCGACTCGGCCTCGCGGGTCAGGATCTGCTGGAGCACGACGTCCTGCTCGGGCGCCGACAGCAGCCGCAGCGGCTCGTCGTAGAGCTCGGGCGGCGACCACTGCCGGATCAGCCCGTAGGCGAAGGAGTGGAACGTCGAGCACATCGACGTCGACAGCGTGCGGCCCACCCGCGCCACCACCCGGTCGCGGAGCTGCTCGGCGGCCTTGCGGGAGAACGTCAGCGCCAGCACCGACGACGGGTCGGCGCCGGCCTCGATCCGGGACGCGATCGACTCGACGAGGGTCGTGGTCTTGCCGGTGCCGGGACCGGCGAGCACCAGCAGCGGACCGCCGGCGTGGTCGACGACGGCCTGCTGGTGGGCGTCGAGCCGCGGCGGCGCGGTCGCCGCGTGCTCGGTCACCAGCCGGTAGGTCGTCACGGGGTCCACCTCATCATGCGCCGCCGACATCGGGGGCTACCGTGCCCACATGACCGACGGACCGCTCGCCGACCTGCTCGTCCTCGACCTGACCCGCGCGCTGGCCGGCCCGCACGCCGCGATGATGCTGGCCGACCAGGGCGCCCGGGTGATCAAGGTGGAGTCCCCGACGGGGGACGACTCCCGCGGCTGGGGCCCGCCGTTCGTCGGCCCCGAGGACGCGCGCGAGTCGACGTACTTCATGTCGGCCAACCGCAACAAGGAGTCGCTGGTCCTCGACCTCAAGACCGACGCCGACCGCGACGTCCTGGCCCGGCTGGTCGAGCGGGCCGACGTGCTGATGGAGAACTACCGGCCCGGCGTGATGGACCGGCTCGGGTTCGGGGAGCAGCGGCTGCGCGAGCTCAACCCGCGGCTGGTCGTGCTCTCGATCACCGGCTTCGGGCACGACGGCCCCGAGGCGACCCGCGCCGGCTACGACCAGATCGCTCAGGGCGAGGGCGGCCTGATGTCGCTGACGGGGAGCGACCACCCCACCAAGGTCGGGGTCCCGATCGCCGATCTCTGCGCCGGCATGTACGGCGCGTTCGGCGTCATGGCGGCGCTGCACGAGCGGGAGCGGACCGGCCGGGGCCGGTTCGTCCGGACGTCGCTGCTGGCCGGCATGGTCGGCGTCCACGCCTTCCAGGGCACCCGCTGGACGGTCGGCGGCGAGGTGCCGCGGCTGGCCGGCGACCACCACCCCTCGATCGCGCCGTACGGCATGTTCGCGACCGCCACCGCGCCGGTGCAGATCGCGTGCGGCTCCGAGGGGCTGTGGCGGGCGATGTGCGGTGCGTTCGGCTGGGACGCCGAGGACCCGCGCTTCGACACCAACCGCGACCGGGTGGCCCACCGCGACGACCTGGTCGAGCAGATCGAGACCCACTTCGCCGAGGCGCCCGCCGAGCACTGGCTGGCGCGACTCGCCGAGGCCGGCGTGCCGTCGGGCAAGGTGCGGTCCCTCGACGACGTCTACGGGTGGGAGCAGACCCGGTCGCAGGGACTGCTGGTGGAGGTCGACCACGCGACCGCCGGGACGGTGACGCTGCCGGGGTCGCCGCTGCGCTACGACGACAACGCCCACTCCGGCGGTCGCGAGGCGCACCTGCCGCCCCCGACACTCGACCAGCACGGCGCGGCGATCAGGGCGTGGCTGGACACCGACGGGTGAGTGAGTAGCGTGCCGGACATGTCCGAGACGACCGACTCCGTCATCGCGCTCAACCGCGCCCTGGACCAGCTGGGCGACCTGATCGCCGCCGTGCGCGAGGAGCAGCTGGGCAACCCCACGCCGTGCGCGGAATGGAACGTGCAGCAGCTCGTGACCCACGTCCTCGCCGCGCCCCACCGGTTCCTGGCCATGTCGCGGGGCGAGGAGGTCGACTGGGACACCACCCCCGCGCCGCCGGAGACGGGATGGGCCGAAGTCTTCCGCGAGCACGCCGACGACCTGATCCACCACTGGCACCAGCAGGGCGACGACGCCGGGTCAGCCGACTGGCACACCGCCGAGTTCGCCGTCCACTCCTACGACCTCGCCCGCGGGATCGGGCGCGCCACCGACAAGCTCGACCCCGAGCCCGCCGAGCGGGGGCTGGCGTTCATGCGAGCGTCGCTCACCGCCGACAACCGAGGCAGGGCGTTCGGTCCCGAGCAGCCCGCCCCCGAGGGTGCCGACCCCTACCAGGCCATCGCGGCGTACGCCGGGCGCGTGGTCGACTGACGCGGGCCGCTCGCGGTTTCCCCGCGTACGCGGGGAAACCGAGACTTCTGGGGGCAAGCAACACCCCAGAAGTCGACGACTCGCCCAGGAAGTCCGGCCGCGACGACCTCAGCCCAGGTCGACGATCGCGGCCACCGGGCCGCCGCCCTCCGGGCCCTGGTGGGCGGCCGAGACCGACACGAACACCGCCGGGTCGCCCGTGACGGCAGCGGTGACCCCGCCGACGGCCGCCTTGATCTGGCGGTGCCAGTGGACGTCGGAGTCGTCGAGCATCGCGTTGCGGCGGCCCCGGACCCGGCCGTCGCCGGACGCCTCGCACTTGAGGAACAGGTTGACCAGCCGGCCGTCGAGGTCGGTGTGGTGGGGCCGCTCGGGCAGCTCGAGGCCGGCGTCGCGGATCGCCGCCCACAGCCCGTCCTGGTCGAGCGCGTCCTCCATGACCGCGTGACCGATGCGGTAGCGCCCGCCGACGCCGCGGGCGTTGCCGACCACGACGACCTGGGCCCGGTCGAGCTCGACCCCCGAGGAGCAGGACGCCACGGACGAGTACAGCGACCGGTCCTTGAGCACCTGCTCGTCGGTGGGCATGTCGATCTCTCCGAGCGCGACCGCGATGCCGAGAGCCGTACCGCCGTTGGAGACGTCCATCGAGTAGAGCGTGTCCTCGGTGAAGACCGTCTCGCCGCGCGACTTGGCGTCGGCGATGGTGCCGAGGGTCAGCAGCGGTGTCTTGGTCTGGACGTAGTGGACGTCGGAGGCGTCGTCGATCCCGGCCCGCTCCATGGCGACCTTCACCGCGTCGGCGACCTTGGTGATCATCCCGGCTCGCCCGATGTCCTCGGGCAACAGCACCTCGCTCATCGCGAAGCCGACCGTCAGCCGGAGCTCGTCGGACGGCTCGGCGTCGGTCGTCGCGAAGATCGTGGCGTGCGGGCTGATCACCCCGTCGGTGCCGCCCGACCAGACGATCGGGATCTCCTTCACCCGCGCCGGGTCGGCGCCCTTCCCGACCAGCGCCTCGCGGAACGCCCGGTCGGCGATGATCCGGGTGTAGTCGTTCACCCCGCCGTTGCCCTCGGTCTTGCCGATGATGGCGATCACGCGGTCGGCCTCGAGCACGCCGTCGTCGATCAGCGTGGTCAGCTCCGAGGCGTCGGCGACGGAGTGGATCGGGACCTTGCGGACCTCGATGGCGCTGGGCATGGATGGGTTCCTCTCTCCTGGGGTTCTCAGTCGGGTACGACGACCGTGCCGGCCTCGCCGGCCACGGCATCGAGGATGTGGTCGAGCTGGGTGATGGCGGCCAGCCGCCCGCCCTGCTCGACGAAGCGGCAGGCGGCCTCGACCTTGGGCCCCATGGAGCCGCTCGCGAAGTGGCCCTCGGCGGCGTGGCCGCGCATCTGCGACACCGTGACCCGGCCGAGCGGCTCCGCGTCGGGCTGCCCGTAGCGGAGCACGGCGTGCGGCACGTCGGTGGCCACGACCAGCACCTCGACGTCGACGGTCGCGGCGAGCAGGGCGGCGCCCAGGTCCTTGTCGATCACCGCCTCGACCCCACACAGCCCCTCGGGCCCGCGGACGACCGGGATTCCGCCCCCGCCGTTGGCGACCACGACGTACCCGGCCTCGACGAGGATGTGGACGGCGCCGGCGTCGAGGATCTCCCGCGGCTCGGGCGAGGCGACGACCCGGCGCCAGCCCTTCGCGCCGCGGTCCTCCCAGACCTGGCCGTGCTCCATCAGCGTCCGCGCCTCGTCCTCGGGCAGGTGGCGGCCGATCGGCTTGGTGGGCCGCGACAGCCTCGGGTCGTCGGCGTCGACGAGCACCCGGGTGACGACGGTGGCCGTCGGCTTGTTCAGGCCGCGTCGGCCGAGCTCGCTGTCGAGCGCGTTCATCAGCGTGAAGCCGAGGGTGGCCTGGGTCTGGGCACCGCACCAGTCGAGCGGCACCGGCGGGACCACGGTCGCCGCGATCTCGTTCTTGACCAGCAGGTTGCCGACCTGGGGCCCGTTGCCGTGGGTGACCACGACGTCGACCCCGGTCCCGATCAGCTCGGCGACGGCCCGCATCGCGACCGCGGCCGCGGCCTGCTGGTCCTCGACCCGCGCCCGCCCGTCGGCGCTGGTCATGGCGTTGCCGCCGAGCGCGAGCAGGACCCTCATGGCGCGACCCTAGTGACCGGCGATCGGGCCGGACACCAGCAACTGCGGCCAACGCAGCCCGGTTCCTGTGTCAGGAGTTGCCAACGCGGCGATCCGCGGCGGCGACCCCCGCGCCCGCTGTAACGCCGGGTGACCGACTGTGCCCACCCGGTCCGGACCGGGTTGGGAAGAGCTGCTAACCCGGCGTTACAGCGGAGCGGCGCCGGTCAGCCGCGGTCGAGCAGGGCGCGGAGCGGGAGGGTGCCGACCGGCAGTCCGTGGGCGTCGTAGTAGTCGAACATCGCGCGCAGCCACGCCTCCTCGCGGTCGGCGGGCTCGCCCGTGGGACGCTCCACGACGACCTCGACCCCGGCCTCGGCGGCGAGCTCGCCGACCGAGGCGACCCTGCTGGCCAGCTCGTAGGTCGCACCCTCGTGGCCGTCGTCCAGGAGCACCGACGCCGCCGCCGCGCCGAGGTCGGCGAGGTCGAGGAACCCGAAGCGTGCGTCGGCGCGGTAGGGCAGCCGCACAGTGCGGGTGAGGTCGAGGTTCTGGAGGTAGGCACCGGGCTGGAGGATCGTCCAGGCGAGCCCGGAGGTCCGGACCAGGTCCTCGGAGCGGGCCTTGCCGAGGTGGTGCGGCATCGCGGGGACGTACGGCGAGGCGACCGAGTGGTAGACGATCCGGCCGATCCCGGCCGACCGCGCGGCAGCGAGGGTCTCGGCGACGTAGGCGGGCTCGGCGGGGTGCAGGTTGGGTGCGACCAGGTAGAGCCGGTCGGCGCCAGCCAGCGCACCCGCCAGGTCGGGCAGGTCGGCCCGCCCCACGGCGTACGACGCGACCCCGCGGGCGTCGAGGCCTGCCCGCACGGCGAGGCCGGTCTTGCCGGCGCCACCGACGACCGCGACCGGACCGGTCACGCGCCCGTCGCCCGCCGGTGGTGGAGCTCGCGCATCTCACCCTCCAGCTCCGGGGCCGGGCCGTCGACGGGGACGCCGGGCGCGACCGCCTGGACCGGCAGCGGCAGCACGGGCGACGGCGCGGCGCCCCACCCCGCCCGCCAGGCGCTCAGCTGCTCGGAGGAGACGGCGTACACGATCCGGCCGAGGCCGACCCACGCGTGGGCCGCCGCGCACATCGGGCAGTGCTCACCGGAGGTGTAGACCGTCGCGGCGGCCCGCTCCTCCGGCGTCATGTGCCCGGGCGCCCAGCGGGCGATCTCGAGCTCGGGGTGACGGGTCTCGTCACCGTCCTTGACCCGGTTGCGGTCCTCGAACCGGACCACGCCGTCGCCGTCGACCAGCACCGACCCGAACGGCTCGTCGCCCGCCTCGAGCCCCTCGCGGGCCAGCTCGACGCAGCGGCGCAGGTGGGTCAGGTCGGTCTCGTCGAGGGCCATGCGCCCATCACACCACTCAGCGGCCGCCGGCGACGCGCAGCGTCGTCCCCGTGACGTACGACGCCGCGTCGGACAGCAGCCAGGCGACCGCCTCGGCGACCTCGGCCGGACGCCCGGCGCGGCCGAGCGGCACCAGCGGCCCGACCCGGTCGACCCGGCCCGGCTCGCCGGCGTCCTCGTGGATCCGGGTCTCGACGATGCCGGGCGCGACACCGACGACCCGGATCCCGTCGGCGGCGACCTCCTGCGCCAGTCCGACGGTGAGCGCGTCGACGCCCGCCTTGGCCGCCGCGTAGTGGACGTACTCGCCCGGCGACCCGAGCGTCGCCGCACCGGAGCTGACGTTGACCAGCACCCCGCCCCGACCACCGTGCGAGAGCGACATCGTCCGCACCGCCTCCCGCGCCACCAGCAGCGCCGAGGTCAGGTTGAGGTCGACGCTGCGCCGCACGACGTCGACGGGGGTGTCGGCCAGCGTCGCGACGTGGAGCGTGGCTCCGGCGTTGTTGACCACCCCGGTGACCTGACCCGCCCCCCGCGCGGCGGCGAACAGCCGCTCCGGGCCGTCGGGCGTGGTCAGGTCGGCGCGGACCACCCGGCACCCGACGCCCCACTCGGCGCACGCAGCGCGGGTCTCCTCGGCGGCGTCCGCGTCGCGGGCGAAGCCGAGCACCAGGTCGTGGCCGGCCTCCGCCAGCCGCAGCGCGGTCGCGGCGCCGATGCCCCGCGTGCCGCCGGTGACCAGCGTCAGCGGCCGGGTCACCGCAGGTCCACGTCGGCGTGGGTGGCGCCGCCGGCGAGGGACGCGTAGCCGGGACCGCGGTCGAAGAACGCCGCGTCGGGCGCCGGGCGCGATGCCCGCTCGGCCGACGTGGCGCCGGCGTCGTAGGCCAGGTCGTCGCCGTCGAGCGACCCGGTCAGCACCACCCCGTAGTCCCCGAGGGCGGCCTCGGGCGAGACCTTGCGCCACACCACGTCGCGGACGACGAGGGCGGGGTCGCGACGCAGGGGGTCGCCCCAACCGCCGCCGCCCGTCGTCCGGATCCGGATCAGCTCGCCGGCCCTCACCGGCTCGGCGTCGGCCAGCGCGTCGACCTCCCGCTCGTGGGGGCCGCCGGGGTCGACGGTCACCTGGAACGGCCGGCCCGCCCGGCCGCCCTTCACTCCCCAGCAGGCGAGGATCGAGCGGTCGGCGATCGACATGAAGTGGGCGTCGGCGAGCATCCGGATCTGCTTCTCGTAGCCGAGGCCGCCGCGGAACTCCCCCGCCCCGCCGGAGTCGAGCGCGAGCGAGAGCGACTCGACGAGGAACGGGAACCGTGACTCGGTGAACTCGGTCGGCAGGTTCCGGGAGTCGGGGACGACGTGGATGGTGTCCTCGCCGTCGGCGTAGTAGCGGCCGCCGGAACCGCCGCCGAGCACCTCGCGCATCAGGTAGGGCCGGCCCTCGCGGTCGGTGCCGTAGACGCCGGTGTAGCGGATCGTCTCCTGGTCGGCCGGCATCCGGCCGTCGACCGCCTTGGCCACGACGCCGGCGAGCACGCCGAGCAGCCGCAGGATCACGAACGTGCGGGCGTTGGTCGGCGCCGGGAACACCGGCGTCAGCAGGGTGCCGGGCTCGGGGAACCGCATCTCGATCAGGGGCACGATCCCCTCGTTGACGTCGAGCTCGGCCATCCGCTCCGGGCTCTCGGCGAGGTTGCGCAGGATCGGCGCCAGCCACTTCTTGAGGAAGACGCCGTCGCTGTAGTCGCCGCAGTGGTTGATCGGCCCCCTCGCCTGGGGGCCGGTGCCCTCGAAGTCGAGCACCAGCCGCTCGCCGTCGGGGTCGTCGGCCGGCGTCCGGGTCAGCGTGATCCGCTGGACGTGAAGCTGCGGCTCCGCGACGCCGTCGTGCTCGGCGTAGTCCTCCCACGTCCAGGTGCCGACCGGGACCTGGGAGAGGATCTCGCGGCGGTAGGTCTCGGTGGTGCGGCCGATGATCGCGTCGAAGCAGGACTCGACGGTCGCGACGCCGTAGCGGTCGAACATCTCGCCGAGCCGCCGCGCGCCCATCAGGCACGCCGAGCATTCCGCGTCGAGGTCGGCGGCCAGCGACTCCGGCATCCGGGAGTTGCGGGTCATGATCGCCAGCGCGCTGCGGTTGGGCACCCCGGCGTCCCAGAGCTTGATGGGCGGCACCATCAGCCCCTCCTCGAAGACGCTGGTCGCGCTGCTCGGCATCGAGCCGGGTACGGCGCCGCCGATGTCGTCGTGGTGGCCGAAGGCCTGCACGAAGGCCACGACGCGCCCCTCACCGAACACCGGCACCGTGACGCACAGGTCGGGCAGGTGCCCGATCCCGCCCTCGGAGCGGTAGACGTCGTTGTGGAAGAACACGTCGCCCTCGCGCATCTCCGCGATCGGGAAGTCGCGGGCGACGGGGTGGACGAGGGCGGAGTACGAGCGGCCGGTGAGCTTGCGCAGCAGCCGGTCGTGGATGCCGGCCCGGAAGTCGTGGGCGTCGCGGATCATCGGGCTGCGGCTGGTGCGGGCGATCGCGGTCTCGACCTCCATCTCGACGCTGGCCAGCGTGCCCTGCACGATCTCGGTCAGCACAGGGTCGGCGCCGGCTCCCGCGTCGTCGGTGAGGAAGCCGAACGGGAACCCGGTGGGGACGCGGCGGCTCACGACTCGCTCCTCGTGACGATCAGGTTGCGATGGTCGTCGACCCGCGCGGCGAACCCCGGGTGGATCGGCACGGTCGAGCCGTACTCCTCGATGATCGCCGGGCCCACGACCGTGGTCCCCGAGGCGAGATCGGGCCGCCAGAGCACCGCTGCCTCGACGTACCCGTCCTCGGGGTCGAAGCAGACCGGTCGCGAGACGTGGTTTCGAGACGGTTGCTGCGCAACCTCCTCAACCACCGGATGTCGGTGGTTGAGGAAGGCGCGCCAGCGCCTGTCTCGAAACCACCCTCAGCGACCACCGGACCGTCGGTGGTTGAGGAAGGCGCGCCAGCGCCCGTATCGAAACCACCCTCAGCGACCACCGGACCGTCGGTGGTTGAGGAAGGCGCGCCAGCGCCCGTCCCGAGCCCACCCTCAGCGACCACCGGACCGTCGGTGGTTGAGGAAGGCGCGCCAGCGCCCGTCTCGAAACCACCCTCCGCGACCGGGTGCTTCCGGATCTCGGGGCGCTGGATCGGCCCGATGCCGGAGACCCGCAGGTTGACCCACTCGACCTGCTGGCTCGGGTCGTCGGCGAAGTCGTAGCCGTAGAGGGCGCGGTGCTCGGCGTGGAACGCGTCGGCGACGGCGGCGGCGAGTGCGGCGTCGACCGGGCCGTCCGGCACCGGCACCCGCACCTCGAACGCCTGGCCGAAGTAGCGCAGGTCGGCCGTGCGGACGAAGCCGTGCTGCTCGGCGGCGAACCCCTCGCGCAGCAGCGCCTCGCGGGCGCGGCCGGTGAGGTCGTCGTACGTCGCGGACACCTCCGCAGGGTCGAGCCGCTCGGCGAGGGCGACGTGGGTCTGGACGTAGTCGTTCCTGACGTCGACCGTGAGGAGCCCGAACGCCGACACGTTGCCCGGGTCGGGCGGCACCAGCACGGTGGGGATGCCGAGCACGTCCATCAGTCGGCACAGCAGCAGGGAGCCGGAGCCGCCGAAGGTCACGAGGGCGAAGTCGCGGACGTCGAGCCCGCGCTTGACGGTGACCTGGCGCAGCGCGTTGGCCTGGTTCCAGGCGGAGATCTCGAGCACCCCGGCGGCCGCCGCCTCGGGGCTCATCCCGAGCTTCCCGGCCAGCTGCGCCACGCCGGCGCGGGCGGCGTCCGTGTCGAGCGGGATCTCGCCGCCGAGCAGGTGCGGGGGGATCCGCCCGAGCGCCAGGTGGGCGTCGGTGATCGTCACCGCGCCGTCGGCGCCGCCGTGGCCGTAGCAGAGCGGCCCGGGGTCGGCGCCGGCCGACTGCGGCCCGACCTTGAGCGTCCCCTCGGGCGACAGCCACGCGATCGAGCCGCCGCCCGCACCCACGGTCACGACGTCGATCATCGGGATCTTCGACGGGTAGACGCCGACGCTGCCCTCGGTCGTCAGCGTCGGCTCGCCGTCGACCACGACGCAGACGTCGGTCGACGTCCCGCCACCGTCGCTGGTCAGCACCCGGTCGAACCCCGCCACCTGCGCGATCAGCGCCGCGCCGAGCGCGCCCGCGGCCGGCCCGGACAGCACCGTGGTGATCGGCTGGTGGACCACCTCGTCGGCGCTCAGCACGCCGCCGTTGGACTTCATGACGTAGAAGGGGATCTCGCGGTCGCCGAAGGCGCTCAGTCGCTGCGCGATGTTGGCGACGTACGCCGACAGCCGCGGCTTGACCGCCGCGTCGACGAGCGTGGTCATCGCGCGCTCGTACTCGCGGTACTCGCGCAGCACCTCGCTCGAGACCGAGACGACCGCGTCGGGGTGCTCCTCGCGCAGGATCTGCCGCATCCGCTCCTCGTGGGCCGGCTCGGCGTAGGCGTGCAGGAAGCAGACGCCGAGCGTGTCGATGCCCCGGTCGCGGAACCAACGGGCCACCTCACGGGCCCCGCCCTCGTCGAAGGGCCGCACCTCGGCGCCGATGAAGTCGAGCCGGCCCTCCACGCCGCGGACCAGGTCGCGCGGCACGATCCGGTCGGGCTTCACCCAGAAGTAGGAGTTGCCGTAGCCGTCGGGGACGGACTGCCGGGCGATCTCGAGCATCGCCTCGTGGCCGGCGGTGGTGATGAAGCCGAGCCGGTCGACCTTGCCCTCCAGCAGCTGGTTGGTGGCCACGGTGGTCCCGTGACTGACCGCGCGGAGCGCATCCCCGGCCGTGCCGAGCGAAGCGAGGACCTTCCCGATGCCGGTCAGGAAGCCGTCGGCGGGGTTGGCCGGCGTCGACGGCGTCTTGGTGGTGACGACCTCGCCGGACTCCTCGTCGAGCGCCACCACGTCGGTGAAGGTGCCGCCGGTGTCGATGCCGATCCGGATCCGCGCCATGGCCTCGATTCAACCGGTCGCGCCCGGACCCGGCGAGGGCACCACCTGCCAACCGGACCAGGGGGCGTTGGCACAACGTGCCAGCGGGCCGCGTCGGCGTGCTGGGATGGTCCCATGGTGCAGGCGCTGGACCTGACGTTCGACCAGCCGACCGACGACCGGGTGTACGCCGAGTGGGCGGCGCTGCGGGAGGCAGGCCTGCCCAGCATGGCCCGGCACACCGGGGCCACGAACCGGCCCCACCTCACCCTCGACAGTCGCGAGGACGTGTCGCCGGAGGCCGAGGCCGCGCTCGCCGTGGTGGCGAGACGGCTGCCACTCGACGTACGCGTGGGGACGCTGCTGCTGTTCCACGCCAAGCAGCGGTGGGTGCTGGCGCGGCACGTGGTGGTCGACGGGGCGCTGCTGGAGCTGCACGGGCACGTCGCGGACCTGCTCGGCGCCGGCGGCTCGCCGCTCACCGAGCCCGGGCGCTGGGTCCCGCACCTCACGCTCGCCCGCGGCCTGACCGACGCCCAGCTGCCGGCGGCGCTGGAGATCGTGGCCGAGTCGCCGCCGTTCACGGCCCGGGCGCTGCGGCTGCGGCGCTGGGACCAGCCGGCCGGCGAGGCGTGGGACGTGGCCCCTCCGGCCTCCTTCGAGACGGTCGCAGAGCGACCTCCTCAGGAACCATCCACGGGCCGGTCGTTGTAGACCCCCGCCAGCTCCTGGCCGGTCAGCGCCTGGATCGCGGTCATGATCTCGTCGGTCACCTCACGACGGGCGCGCCCCGACGGGACGCCGGCGAACCGGTTCGTGAAGTCGAGCGGCTCGCCGAAGCGGACCGTCACGTCGGCGGCCAGCCGGGGCCGGTTGGACCCGACCGGCTGGATCTCCTGGGTGCCGATGAGCCCGACCGGGACCACGGGGCACCCGGCCGTGAGCGCGAGGTGGGCGACGCCGGTGCGTCCCTTGTAGATCCGGCCGTCGCGGGAGCGGGTGCCCTCCGGGTAGATCCCGAACGCCTCACCCCGCTCCAGCACCGTCAGCGCCGTGTCGAGGCTGGCCAGCGCGGCCCGGGTGTCGTCGCGGTCGATCGGCAGCATCCCGAGACCCTCGAACCACATCCGCTGGGCCGTGCCCTTGATCCCGGTGCCGGTGAAGTAGTCGGACTTGGCGAGGTAGGTCACCCTCCGCGGCACGATGCACGGGATCACGATGCTGTCGACGAAGCTCAGGTGGTTGCTCGCCAGGATCACCGGCCCGGTCGGTGGCACGTGGTCGAGCCCCTCCACGGTCGGTCGCCACAGGGCGCGCGTCACGGGTGGGATGACGGTGTGCATCACCTTGTACAGCACGGCGACCATCATGCCGTCTCGGCGATCGGCCGTGGGCGAGGGTCCGCGCCGGGGAACGGCGGCTCTGTCCGTGGATCTCGAGACGGCTCGCTCGTCCCATCGCTTCCGCGATGGTCCGAGCCGAGCCTCCTCAATCTCCTCGCCCGTCCGCACGCCCGACCTCCGGCCGGTCGTGCTGGCTCGGAAAATAGGTGAAGGGCCCTTGCAGGTATGAGCTCCAAGGGCCCTTCAGGGTGGTGCGCGGTCCGGCCGGAGCCGGCCCGCTCACCGGCGACCAGTACTGGTGATGCTCCCGGTCGACGCCCCCTCGACTCCGGTCCCAGCCACCACATCACCCGGCGGCTGCGACGTTCCCTGGGCGAACCAGTTCCCGTCGTACGGACCCTCGTCTCCGAGGCGCCCCGCTCTCCCCGAGGGGAGTGCGTGGGAGAAGTTCTATGTCCTGTCGGCCAGGCGCCGCAAGGGATTCACGGGACATTTCTCCACATACTTCGGGTTCCGGCGTGTCGTCCCCAGGAGGACCCCCGGTAGTCCCCAGATCGGAGCGCCCCGTCCACATCTTCTCCACACGACCTGTGGACGACGGACGACCCTCAGACGCCCACCGCACGGGCGTTCTCGAACGCCGCGGCGACCTCGAGCAGCCGCCGGTCCTGGCCGTGGGCGGCCACCAGCTGGACGCCGACCGGCCACCCCTCGGGCGTGGTGCCGGCCGGGACCGAGATGGCGGGACAGCCGGTGACGCTGATGACGTACGCCGACCGCATCCAGGCCAGGTAGTCGTCCACGGGCTTGCCGTTGATCTCGGCGGGGTACTCCTCGTCGGCCGGGAACGGCGGCACCTGGGAGACCGGCATCGCCAGCACGTCGTAGTCGGTGAAGAACTGCCGCATCGTCTCCGACAGGGCGGTGCGCTGCTCGTAGGCGCGGGCCACGTCGGCGCCGGTGAGCGACTCCCCCGCCCGGACGTTGTCGGCGAGGCTCTGCTTGAAGCCGTCGGGGTGCTGCCGCAGCAGCTCGCCGAGGCCGGCCTGGAAGTGCCAGGCGCGGAGCGTGCGGAAGCACTCGTCGGCGAGGCCGAGGTCGGGGTGGCCGGAGTAGACGTGGGCGCCCGCCCGGACCATCGTGCGGCCGGCCTCCTCGACCACCGCGGCGACCCGCTCGTCGACCTCGAGCAGCCCACCGAGGTCACTGGTCCAGCCGACCTTGAGCCCGACGAGGTTGCCGTGGAGCGGCGGCGCGAAGACCCGGCCGGGGTCGGCGAGCGCCATCGGCACCCGCGGGTCGGGCCCGGCCATCACCGACAGCAGCAGCGCGACGTCGCCCACCGTGCGGGCGAGCGGCCCGCTGACCGCCGTCGTCTCCCACTGGTTGGTCGAGGGCCACGACGGGACCCGGCCCAGCGAGGGCCGCAGCCCCACGACCCCGCAGAACGACGCCGGGTTGCGCAGGCTGCCCCCCATGTCGGAGCCGTCGGCGAGCGGCACCATCCCGGCGGCGAGCGCGGCCGCCGCGCCACCGCTGGACCCGCCGGCCGACCGGCTGGGGTCGCGCGGGTTGCGGGTGGTGCCGAAGACCCGGTTGAAGGTGTGGGACCCGGCCGCGAACTCCGGCACGTTGGTGCGCCCGAGCAGCACCGCCCCCGCCCGGCGGATCCGCTCGACGACCAGGTCGTCACGGTCGGGCACGTGGTCGGCGAAGAGCGGCGAGCCGTACGTCGTGCGCCACCCGGCCACGTCGTGGGTGTCCTTGACCGCGAACGGCAGCCCGTGGAGCGGTCCGACCGGGTAGCCGCGGGCGAGGTGGTCGTCGGCCGCCGCCGCGCCTGCCCGGGCCCGCTCCTCGTCGAGCGACACGATCGCGTTCAGCCGCGCGTTGAGCGCGGCGATCCGCTGCAGGTGCAGGTCGAGCAGCTCGCGTGCGGAGATCTCGCGGCGGCGTACGGCCTCGGCCTGGTGGCGGGCCGGGGAGTCGACTGTGATCGTCACCGGGCCATCATCGCCGACGGCCGGGCAGCACCGACGTCAGCGGTGCCTGAGGTACCCGATCTCCACCTGACTCGGCACGTGGTCCACCGCCATCCGACCAGCTCCCCACCCGGCGGTGGCGCAGGTACCGACTCTCCCGTTGACCCGGTACCTGACCCACCGCCCGGGCCCGGTGTCGGCCGGCGCGCGGAGTCCGTCATCGCCGCCGGCCGAGCAGCACCCCGAGCAGGACCAGCCCCGCGCCGACGGCGATGCCCTTGAGGAAGTCGGACTGCGACGCGACGGCCGGGGCCGCGGGGGCCGTGTAGACGCCGGGCGCCGCCTGGGCCGCGCCCTCGGCGGGCGGGGCTGCGGCGGTCGCGCCGGTGAGGACCTCGCCGACGTTGCCGAAGAACTCGCCGGCCATCCGTCGGGACACCGAGGTCAGCATCCGCTGCCCGACGCCGCCGACCATGCCGCCGACGACCGCGTCGGCGTCGTAGCTGACCGTCGTCGCGCCGCCGTCGGCGGCGAACCGCACGCTGACCGTCGCCCCGACGGTGCCGGGCGCACCGGCACCGTCGAGCCGCATCGTGAGCGACTCGTGGGGCACCAGGTCGGACAGCACGCAGGAGCCGGCGTAGGTGCCCTTGATGGCGGCCACTCCGGCGGTGACGGTCATCGCGTAGGCGTTGTCCCCCCTGGCCTCCAGCCGCTCGCAGCCGGGGATGGTGCGCACCAGCACCGCCGGGTCGAGCAGCGCGTCCCAGACCCGGTCGACGGGCGCCTGGAGGGTGTTCTCGCCGGTGAACCTTCATGGGGACTCCTGCTGGTTGCGAAGGGGGGTTCCTGAGGAGGGCGCCCTGCGCCCGTCTCGAAGGGCGAACAGCTCGGACGGCGAGATCGGCATCGCCGTGATGCGGATGCCCTCCGCGTCCTCGATCGCGGCCGCGAAGACCGCGGCCGACGGGATCACGCCCGCCTCGCCGGCGCCCTTGATGCCGAGCGGGTTGAGGGGCGAGGGCGTCTCGAGGTGGTCGATGTCGATCCGCTCGGGCACCTCGGTGACGTAGGGCATCAGGAAGTCCATGAACGACGCGTTGAGCAGCTGGCCGGACTCGTCGTAGGCCATCCGCTCGTAGAGCGCACCGCCCACGCCCTGGGCCACGCCGCCGTGGATCTGGCCCTCGACGATCATCGGGTTGATCAGGTGGCCGCAGTCGTGGACCACGGCGTACTTCAGGATCTTCACCTCGGCGGTGTCGGGGTCGGTCTCGACGACCACGGCGTGCATGCCGGAGGCGAACGTCGAGCGCTCCGGCGAGTAGAAGTCGCGACCCTCGAGCCCGGGCTCGTCGCCTTCGGCGACCGGCGGCTTGCCGGGGTCGCCGACCGAGAACTGGGTGGCCGCCTGGGACGCCTCGTCGAAGGCGTAGCGCAGCGGGTTGGACAGCACGGCGACGGTGCCGAGATCGATGGCCGACTCGGTGCCCTTGACCCGGACGATCCCCTCAGTGATCTCGAGGTCGTCGACCGACGCCTCGAGCGCCTCGGCCGCGATCCGCAGCGCCTTCTCCTTGGCGCGCGTCGCCGCGAGGTGGACGGCCGACCCGCTCATCACGGCCGCGCGGGAGGCGAAGGTGCCGACGGCGTACGGCATCCGGCGGGTGTCGCCGGTGGTCACCTCGACCGACTCGAACGGCACCCCCAGCTCGTCGGCGACGATCTGGGCGAACACCGTCTGGTGGCCCTGTCCCTGGGTGGTGAGGCCCGTGGACACCTTGACCTTGCCGGAGGTCTCGACGTGGACGTGGGCGCCCTCGTAGGGACCGACGCCGGTGCCCTCGACGTAGCAGGCCAGGCCGATGCCGACCCGCCGGCCCTGGGCCGCCATCTCCTCGCGGAACGCCGGGAAGCCGTCCCAGCCCACGAGCTCCTTGAGCTTGGCGAGCGAGGCGGGGTAGTCGCCGGAGTCGTACTCGAGCTCGCGGCCGTCCTGGAAGACCAGCCCGTGGTCGTAGGGGAACTCGTCGGGCTGGATGAAGTTGACCGAGCGCACCTCGGTGCGGTCCTTGCCGAGGGCGGCCGCGATCGCGTCCATGGTGCGCTCCATGACGTAGCAGCCCTGCGGCCGGCCGGCCCCGCGGTAGGGCGTGACCATCACGGTGTTGGTGTAGAGGCTCTCGAAGACCACCCGGTAGGCGCCCGGCTTGTAGGGGCCGAGCAGCTGGGTCGAGGTGATGATCGGCACGATCAGGCCGTACGGCGTGTAGGCGCCGTGGTCGTGCCAGAACTCCACATCGAGCCCGAGCACCCGTCCCTCGTCGTCGTAGCCGACCGTCACGTGGTGGACCTGTCCGCGCTCGTGGGCCGAGGAGATGAAGTGCTCGCGCCGGTCCTCGGTGAACTTCACGGGCACGCCGAGGGTGCGGGCAGCGTGCGGGACCAGCAGCTCCTCGGGCCACGGGTGGTTGATCTTGACGCCGAAGCCGCCGCCGACGTCGGGCGTGACGACGTCGACCTGGCCCAGGTCGAGGCCGAGCCGGGCGGCGACGCAGCCGCGCACCCCGGTCGCGGTCTGGGTCGACGTCCACACGGTCATCCGGCCGGTGTCGGGGTCCCAGCGGGCGACCACGCCGCGCCCCTCCATCGGCTGGCAGGCCGACCGCTCGATGGTGAGGTCGAGCTCGAGGGTGTGGGGCGCGGCGGCGATGGCCGCGCGGGCGTCGCCGTTCTCCTGCTCCATCCGGGCGCCGACGTTGCCGGGGACGTCGTCGTGGACCAGCCGGTCGGCGGACCGGGCAGCCTCGATGCCGACCACCGGCTCGAGCAGCTCGTAGTCGACCCGGATCCGGCCCACGGCGTCCTCGGCGACGTAGCGGTCGTCGGCGACCACGAACGCGATCGCCTCGCCGGCGTAGTTGACCTCGTCCTTCGCGAGGGCGAGCTGGGTACGGCCGTGGGTCAGCGCCGGGTGCGGGATCAGCAGCGGCAGCGGCTCGGCCATCGGCCCGGTCAGGTCGTCGTGGGTCCACACCAGGTGGACCCCCTCGACGTCGAGCACGTCGGTGACGTCGATGTCGACGATCCGCGCGTGGGCGTGGGGGGAGCGCAGCACGGCGGCGTGCAGCACCCGCTGCCCGACGAGCACGTCGTCGACGTACCGCCCCCGGCCGCGGAGCAGCCGCTGGTCCTCGACCCGCGGCACCTTCGACCCGAAGAGCTTGGTGGTCATCTGCCCGCCTCCGGTGGTTGAGGAGGGCCGTCGACGCCCGTCTCGACACCTCCGGAGCGCCTGATCTCGGCGGCTCGGAGGACGGCCTTGACGATGTTCTGGTAGCCGGTGCAGCGGCACAGGTTGCCGGCGACCATCTCGCGGGCGTCGTCCTCGGTGGGGTCGGGGTTCGCCTCGAGCCCGGCGGTGATGGTGGTCAGGAAGCCGGGGGTGCAGAAGCCGCACTGGAGGCCGTGGGTGTCGACGAAGGCCTGCTGGACCGGGCTCAGCGAGTCGTCGTCGCCGGTCAGCCCCTCGACCGTGGTGAGCTCGGCGTCGTCGGCGGAGACCGTGAGCACCAGGCACGAGCGCACCGGACGGCCGTCCATGAGGACGGTGCACGCACCGCAGACGCCGTGCTCGCAGCCGACGTGGGTGCCGGTGAGCCCGCAGTCGTGGCGCAGCGCGTCGGACAGCAGCCGCCGGGCCGGCACCCGGACGTCGTGGGTGGCGCCGTTGATCCGGAGGCGTACGTCGTGGAGCTCCTCAGGCATCGACCCTCCCGCGGGCGTGGTCGGTGGCGGCCGCGAGCACCCGCCGGGTCAGCACCCGCACCAGCTGGGCCCGGTAGGCCGCGGTCGCGTGGATGTCGTCGCCGGGCTCCAGCTGCTGCAGTGCCCGCTCGGCCGCCGCGTCGCCGTCGAGGCCGGTGACGTCGACGACGGTCGGCACGTCGTGGACGGAGAGGTAGCCGAGCCGGGCCGCCACCACGTCACCCGCCTCGAGCCGCACCACCCCGGCGACGCCGCAGAGCGCGTAGTCGCCGTGGCGGCGGGCGATCTCGGCGAAGCCGGCCCCCTCCCCCGGTCGCAACGCCGGGAACGACGCCGCGAGGGCCAGCTCGTCGGCGGCCAGGGTCGACTCCAGGGGTCCCGCGAACAGGTCGGCAACCGCGATGGTCCGCCGCCCGCGCACCGACGCGACGTCGACCGAACCGCCCAGCACGGCCAGGACCGCGGGCATCTCGGCGGCCGCGTCGGCGTGGACGATCGACCCGACCGTCGTACCGCGGTTGCGGATCGTCGCGTGGGCGACGTGGGACAGCGCCATCGCGAGCAGGGGCTGGGCCTCGCGCGCGCCCTCGTGGGCGAGCAGGTCGGCGTGGCGCACCAGCGCCCCGACCCGGACCTCGTCGTCGGTGACGGTCACCGCGTCGAGGTCGGGGAGCCGGTTGACGTCGACCAGGGTGGCGGGCGCCGCGAGCCGCATCGACAGCAGCGGCACCAGGCTCTGCCCGCCCGCCAGCACCTTGGCCCCCGGCTCGACGGCCAGGGCCTCGAGCGCCGCCTCGAGGGTCTCCGGCCGGCGGTAGGCGAAGGGTGCGGGCTTCATCGGGTGTCGGGATCGCCCTTCGAGGCGATGTCGTCGACACCCTCGTCGTAGTCGGGATGGCTCAGGTGACGGGTCACCTGGCCGGCGCCGTCGCCGGTGCGGCCCTTGACGAGGTGGAAGTAGACGATGACCAGGATGGTACCCAGCGCGATGCCGCCGAGCTCGAAGTTGTCGCCGAAGGTCAGCGTCACCCCGCCGATACCGGCGATCAGTCCGCCGGCCAGGCCGACCATGTTGACCGGGTTGCCGAAGTCGACCTGGTTCTCCACCCAGATCTTGGCGCCGACCAGACCGATCATGCCGTACAGCACGACGGTGATGCCGCCGAGCACGCCGCCGGGTGTCGCGTTGACGATCGCGCCGAACTTCGGGCAGAGGCCCAGCAGGATCGCGACCAGGGCCGCCACGTAGTAGGCGGCGGTCGAGTAGACGCGGGTGGCGCCCATGACGCCGATGTTCTCGGCGTACGTCGTGGTCGGAGAGCCACCGAACGCCGACGCCAACGCGGTCGCGACACCGTCGGCGCCGATCGCTCGACCCATGTAGGGGTCGAGGTCCTCGCCGGTCATCTCGGCGACCGCCTTGACGTGGCCGGTGTTCTCGGCGACCAGGGCGATCACGCCCGGGAGCACCAGCAGGATCGCCGTCAGGGAGAACGACGGGCCGTGGACGACGTCGACGCCGTCGGCGAGCTGGCCACTGGGGAACCCGATCCAGTCGGCGGCCTGGACGCCCGCCCAGGTGACCCGGTCGTGCTCGACGGCCTTGCCGCCGCTGGTCGGGAGCACCGAGGTGATGGGGCCCAGGATCCAGTCGGCCGCCCAGGAGATCAGGTAGCCGAAGATCAACGCCAGGAACACGGCGATCCGGGACCAGAAGCCGGGCAGCAGCACCGCAGCACACACCATGAACGTCGCGGTGAGGAGCGCGATCCACTGGTCCTGCGGCCAGTAGATGCCGGCGACCACGGGCGCCAGGTTGAACCCGATCAGCATGACCACCGCGCCGGTCACGGCGGGCGGGAGCAGGCGGTGGATCACCCCGGCGCCCCCGAAGTGGACAACGAGGCCGACCAGGGCGAGCACGAGACCGCCGACCATGATGGCGCCGGTGACGTAGGAGGAGTCGTTGCCCTCGTCGAGCGCGCGGATGGCGGCGACGCTGGCGACGAACGAGGCGCTGGTCCCGAGGTAGCTCGGCACCCGGTTGGACACGATCAGCAGGAAGAGGATCGTGCAAAGCCCCGAGAACATGATCGCGAGGTTGGGGTCCAGCCCCATCACGATCGGGAAGACGAAGGTCGCGCCGAACATCGCGACGACGTGCTGGGCGCCGAGCCCCGCGGTCTTGCCCCAGGCGAGGCGTTGTTGAGGAGCGACCGCCTCACCGGGTGCGGGATCGACGACCTCCCACTTGAACATCGACATGGTGACCCTCCTTGGCGCTGCCGCAGCCCCGAGGCTGTTCAAGTTAGTTGCGCACATCACACACCCTCGACGGCGAGAAATGCCGAAGGAACGCCGGGACCGCTGGCAAGCCTTGTGGCCCGGCTCGGGCGTGGGCGAGGAGCTCGAGGCCGAGCACCGCGACGCCGAGCAGGAACTCCGCGAAGAGCACGACGACCCGCTGCCCGACGCTCAGCCTGGCCCGGCGCGCGGCGAGGACGAGAACACGAACGGCAGGGGTCTCAGAGCGGCCCGGAGGTCAAGGGCTGCTGGATCGGTGGTCGAGGAGCGCGCCGCTCCTCGGTGGTCGAGGGGTCGACGCCGCCCCTCGGTGGTCGAGGAGGCTGCGCCGCCACTTCGGTGGTCGAGGAGGCGCCGCCGCCCTTCGGTGGTCGAGGAGGCGCCGCCGCCACTTCGGTGGTCGAGGAGGGCGCCGCCGCCACTTCGGTGGTTGAGGAGGGCGCCGCCGCCACTTCGGTGGTTGAGGAGGGCGCCCTGGCGCCCGTCTCGAAACCACCCGGCCGGCGCCGGCCGACCCGCCGGACCGTGCTCTACCTCCACCTCTCCGAGGCCGCGCTCACCGGACACGACCCGCTCGGTCGGGTGGAGAACACGAGGTCCCCGGTCACCGCCGAGCAGATCCGGACCTGGTGCGGTCACCCGAGACCCACCTGGTGGTGAAGCCGGTGATCGACCTCGAGGATCACGTCCACGTCGAGGCCTACGAGGTCCCGGACCGGATCAGGGAGCGGCTCGTGCTGCGTGACCACACCTGCGTGTTCCCCTGGTGCACCCGACCGCTCCGGCTGCGACTGCGACCACGTCGTCCCCTACGCCGAAGGCGGCGCCACGTGCAGCTGCCAGCTCGCGCCGCTGTGCCGCAGCCACCACCGCCACAAGACCCACGGCGGCTGGACCCTCCGCGTCACCGGCCCCGGCACCTACGACTGGACCAGCCCTCACCGACTGTCGTTCCGCCGCGACCACACCGGCACCCGGCCCCTCGACCCACCCGGGGCGAGATTGACCCCGCCCCACACCCCGCCACCCCCCACGGCGGGGCCATCGTCGCGCCCGCCTTCGCACCGCACGGACCTACCGATCTCTGCGACCATGGCCGGGATGGAGCAGCGCACCAGCATCGACGTGGCCGCCTCGCCCGACCGGGTGTGGGAGGTGCTCGTCGACGTCGAGCGGTGGCCGGAGTGGACGGACTCCGTGCGGAGCGTCCGGACGCTGGACGACGGGCCCCTCGCCCTCGGGTCGCGCGTCGAGATCTCCCAGCCGCGGATCCCGACCGGCACCTACACCGTGACCGCGCTCGAACCCGGCCGCGCCTTCACCTGGGAGCAGCGGCAGCCGGGCAGCACGGTGTCCGCACACCACGAGTGCGCACCGCTTCCCGACGGTGGCACCCGGGTGGAGCTGAGGGTCGAGATGAGCGGAGCGCTCGGCGGGTTCGTGGGACGGCTGTACCGGAAGCTCACCGAGCGCTACCTCGCCATGGAGGCGGCCGGCCTCAAGGCCCGCGCGGAGGACATCGCCGGCTGAAGCGTCGGCGCCTCGACCACGGAGACCGTGGGCGGGAACAGCCTGGTCGTCTCAGGGAAAGGCGGAGCTCACGCGTGGCCGACGGGGTCTCCGCGGTGCCGTCCGGCCGGCTGCCGACGCGCGCGCGACGACGGCTGGCGTGACCGGTGCGCGAGGTACCGCATCACCCCGACGACCAACGCACTGGTGACCAGGCTGGACAGGAGAACCTCGTCACGTGAGAGGCCGTCTACGTTCGGCTGGAGCTCCTCCTCGGTCGCCCAGCCGAACACCCATTCGCTGGTGAGCAGGCCGACGCCGAAGCACGCGACGGTCGCGATCACGACCGCCCACGCCCGTCTCGACCAGCCGCCGCCCACGAACACCGCGGCGAGCACGCCGAAACCGAGCGACCAGGCCGCCAGCACGAGCAGTCCTTCGAGTCCCAGGTCCCACGTCATTGGCAGGCCTCCCTCCACGAGCTCGTCACACTCCATGCTCGCCCTGTGACCACGGGGCCGGAAGGGCCGAACTGCCCCGTCAGCGGGCCCTCTGACCCGGCAGGTCAGGACCGTCGACATTCCGCTCCCACCTAGGGTGATCCCATGGGACTCGGACGCTGGCTGGTCCGGCTGGAACGTGCGTACGACGGGCTGCGCCACCGGCGGGCGGTCGACCGGTCGCCGACGGACCTGCGGATCGAGTGCTACCTCGGCCACGGCGGACCCGAGGGCGTGGTGGTGCGCGGCCGCGTCGTCGACGACCCGGAACCCAGCGAGGCGGTGGAGGGTGAGGGGATCGGGGCGGCCGTGACGCGGGTGCTGGGCCACTTCGCCACCAACGAGCTGCCCGGCGTCCCGCTGCGGGTGACGGTCGGCGACGCGACGGTCGGGACCGAGACCGACATCGACGGCTACTTCCGGGTGCGGCTGCAGCCCGACCCGGCGTCCCTCACCAGTCCGTGGACCACCGGCACCGTCGAGCTGTCCGGCGACTACCGCGGGGTCGGCGGCGCGTTCACGACACCGGTCGAGGTGCGGGTCCCGGACGGAGCGGCACGCTTCGGGGTGGTCTCCGACGTCGACGACACGATCCTCCAGACCGGGGTGCAGCGGGTCGGGCAGATGCTCCGCCGGACCTTCACCGGCTCGGCCCTCACCCGGACGCCGTTCGAGGGGGCGGCCGGCCTCTACCGCGACCTCGCGTCCGGGGCGAACCCGTTCTTCTACGTCTCCTCCAGCCCCTGGAACCTCCACCCCTTCCTTCTCGCGTTCCTGCGCCACCACGACTTCCCGCTCGGACCGGTGCTGCTGCGCGACCTGCTCGGGACCGCGCGCGGGCGGGAGCAGAAGGGCGGCCGCATCGAGGAGATCCTCGCGCTGCACCCGGACCTGCCCTTCGTGCTCATCGGCGACTCCGGAGAAAGGGACCCGCAGGTCTACGCGCAGGTGGTCCGCGACCACCCCGGCCGGATCCGGGCGGTCTACATCCGCGAGGTGCGCCTCGACCCCGGCGACGGCCGGGTCGAGGAGGTCTCCGACGGCTGGGACGCCGACGTGCCGTTCGTGCTGGCGGCCGACAGCGACGCCGTACGCCGCCACGCAGTCGGCCTCGGGCTGCTCAACGTCAGCCACTGACCTCCAGCACCCGCAGCGCCACGGCGACGTCGAGCCGCAGGTGCGGGTCGGACGTGAGCGGCCCGAGCATCCGCTCCAGCTTGGCCACCCGGTAGCGCATCGTGTTGTAGTGGAAGAATTGCTGCCGTGCCGCCTCGGCGAGGTTGAAGTTGGCGTCGAGCAGCACCTGCAGGGTCTGCCGCAGCTCCGCGCCGTCGGGTCCGGCCAGCGGCCCGAGGACGTCGTGGGCGAACGCCCGCAGCTCGGCCGGGTCGGGCACCAGCGCGATCAGCCGGTGCAGCCCGAGCTGGTCGAAGTACGTCGTCGAGCCGCCACCCCTCACCCGGCGCCCCACCTCGACCGCTCGCCGCGCCTGCGCGTAGCCGGCCGGGAGGTCGGCGAGGCCGTGGGACACCCGGCTGACGCCGACCGAGAACGGCCGTCGGCCGCCGCCACGGTCGCCCCGCACGTCGGCGACGACCCGGTCCACGACGCCGTCGACGTCGCCGCCCCGCGCGACGGGGAGCAGCGCGACGACCTCGGAGGAGAAGTCCACCGCGGGCACGCCGGGGTCGACGGTCGCGCAGACCTGCCGCCACGCCGCCGAGAACCGCTCCTGCCAGCTGCGCCGGCGTGACCGGGGCGGCGGCTCCTCGGCAGCGGACGGGTCGATCTCGGCCACGACCACGACGACCGGCCGGTGGAGGTCCCACCCGAACGCCGCCACGTGCTCGTCGACGTACTCCTCGTCGCGGACCTTGCCGGAGAAGACCTCGCGCAGGAAGTCGCCCTGGTACTTGGTCTCGACGGCGGTGATCGCCTCCTCGCGGGTGATGATGAGGGCGGCGACGGTGGCGGCCCGCTCGAGGGCATGGATGTCGTCGGGAGGGATCGGGCTGCCCCGGCGTACGGCGACCAGGCGGGCCAGGTCGCTGCCGCCGGCGGCCACCCGGAGGGCGCGCACCTCGCCGACGGCGGGCGGTCCGCCCAGTGCCACCCCGTCGGTCGGCACCCGCTCCACCCGCATCCGTCCGGTGGGGTCCAGCAGGTCGGCCCCGGCCAGCGCCTCGCGGTCGGCCGGCGACAGGGCGGCGGCACGCTCCCGGCCGTCGGTGGAGGTGACGGCCACCCCGCAGCCGAGGACGCCCGACGCCTCGGCCGCGATGCGCGCCAGGTCACCGCCCTCGAGGACCACCTCCGTGAGGGCTGTGTGCAGGGCGTCGGCCCGGGCCAGTGCGGCACCGGCGTCCCGACCCGGCTCGTCAGCAGGCCTTGTCACCATGTGTCCCGGACCCTCGCCGACCTTGGCACAACCTCACATCGCCCACGCTAGCGGTGGGGACTAGCGTCGAGAGGCGTGACCCCGGCCTGCGCCCCGCCCCGCGTCCGCGACCGGCTGAAGGCAGCGCCCGACGGGCCGGTGGAGGTGCTGCACACCGGGGTGCACGCCGTCTACCTCGACGTCGCCGGGTGGTGCGTGGGAGTGGTCGGCCCGGGTGCCGTGCAGGTGCCCTGCGCGCTGCGCGTGACCGACATGCGGGACACGTCCCGATTCTTCGCGCACCGACCGCCCACCGCGTACCTTGTAGCCGGGAAGCTCCACATCGGCGGCCGCGTGCTGTCGATCGGCCGGTTGGTGGGAGCGTACGTACCGCCTCTCGGTGACGGAGCTGCCCGCAAGGCGGGCCCGGTCACCGTTCAGGCCACCCCCCCGGCCACGGTGGCCGGGTTCGTCGCAGAACACCTCCCCCACGGCCGCGTCGACGCGGCCGCCGCCGAGCGGCTGCTGGGTCGGGGCGACGGGCTCACCCCGCTCGGGGACGACGTGCTCGCGGGCTGGCTGGCGATGCACCGAGCGGCCGGGGTGCCGACGCCCGACGTCGACCGTGTGGCCGGACGGGCCCGCAGCCGCACCACCCTGCTGTCGGCGACGCTGCTCGACTGTGCGCGCCACGGCGAGGTGCTGCCCCAGTACGCCGACTGGGTCCGCGCGCTCGGCACGGGCGACGAGCCCGCCGTCGTCGAGGCCCTCCACGCCGTCGGCGCCACGTCCGGCGCCGGGCTCCACGCGGGCGGACTGCTCGCCCTCGACCAGCTCCGGGAGGCCGCATGAGCGACCACGTCGAGCTGCGGTCGGCGTACGCCGACTCGGTGGCGCTGCTGCAGGTGAGCCGCGACGTGCAGGCGGTCCCGGGCGTGGTCACCGCCCAGGTCGCGATGGCGACGCCGCTCAACCTCGAGGTCATCACCGGGCTCGGCTTCGCCGTCCCCGCCACCGCCTCGCCCCACGACATGGTCGTCGCGGTCCGCACCGGGTCCGACGGCGACCTCGCCGAGGCCCTGGCGGCCGTCGACCGGGCGCTGGCGCCCCGGGCACCGACGACCGGCACCGGCGGCGCGCCCGAGGTGCCGCCCCGCACCACCGGATCCGCACTCGCCGGTGGCGAGGCGACGGTGCTGGTGTCGGTGCCCGGAGAGAGCGCGTTCGTGGAGGCCATGGACGCCCTCGATGCCGGCTGTGACGTGATGGTCTTCAGCGACCACGTCCCGCTGGAGCAGGAGGTGGCGCTCAAGCAGGTGGCCCGCGAGCGGGACCTGCTGGTGATGGGCCCCGACTGCGGCACCGCGGTCGTCGGCGGCCTCGGGCTCGGCTTCGCCAACGTCACCCGCCCCGGCCCGGTCGGGCTGGTCGCCGCCTCCGGCACCGGCTGCCAACAGCTGCTCGCGCTGCTCGATCACGCCGGCGTCGGCGTGACCCACGCCCTCGGTGTCGGTGGCCGCGACCTGTCGGCCGAGGTCGGCGGCCTGGCCACGCTCGAGGCGCTGCGCCGGCTCGACGCCGACGACTCCGTCGAGCTGGTGCTGCTGGTCTCCAAGCCGCCGGCGGCCGAGGTCGCCACCCGCGTCGAGGCGTACGCCGACGGGCTGGCCACCCCGGTCGAGACCGCGCTGCTCGGGCCCGGCCGGCCCGACCTCACCGCAGCTGCCGAGGCGACCCTGCGGCGGCTCGGCGTCACCCCGCCCGCGTGGCCGGTCTCGGGCGAGGCCCGGCCCGGCAGGGGCGGGCGGCTGCACGGCCTGTTCGCCGGGGGGACGCTCTGCGAGGAGGCCCGGCTGATCGCGGCCGACGCCGGGGTCGAGGGGTCGTTCGTCGACTTCGGCGACGACCACTACACCGCCGGGCGGGCCCACCCGATGATCGACCCGACGCTGCGGCTCGAGGAGCTGCGCCGGTTGTCGGCCGACCTCGCCACCGGCGTGGTGCTGCTCGACGTGGTGCTCGGCCACGGCGCCGACGGCGACCCCGCGGGCAGCCTCGCTCCGGCGCTGGACGGGATCGAGGTCCCCGCCGTGGTCAGCGGCGTCGGCACCTCCCTGGACCCGCAGGACCGTGACCGGCAGGTCGCCGCGCTGGTCGACGCGGGCGCCGAGGTCCACCTGTCCAACGCGGGGGCGGCCCGCCGCGCGGTCGCGCTCGCCGGAGGTGACCGATGAGGACGCCCGAGCGGATGGTGACCGCCGGGGCCGACCTGCTGGCCGACGCGCTCGCCGGTCAGGCCGTCGACGTCGCCAGGGTCGACTGGCGCCCCCCGATGCCCGACACCGAGGACGACCTGGTCCGCGTCGCCGCCGACCCGCGCCGGCGCGACGCCAACGCCCGGGCGCTCGCCGCGACCCTCGACGTCACCGCCCGGCTCGTCGACGTCGCCCCTGCGTCCGAGCTGCTCGGCCTCGAGCCCGGGCAGTTCCTGCACGCCGGCCCGCCGATCACGTGGGACCGCGCGTCCGGGCCCCTCCGTGGCGCGCTGATGGGCGGCGCCGCCCTCGAGGGCCTCGTCGACGACCCCGACGACGCGGTCACCCTGTTCGGCGACGGCCGCTCGGTCTCCCTGGAGCCGTGCCACCACCGCGACGCGGTCGGCCCGATGGCCGGTGTGGTCACGCCGTCGATGTGGATGTTCGTGCTCGAGGACGCCGCCACCGGGCGGCGTACCCACTGCACCCTCAACGAGGGACTCGGCAAGGTGCTGCGCTACGGCGCGTACTCCCCCGAGGTCCTCACCCGGCTCCGGTGGATGGGCGACGTCCTCGGCCCGCTCCTGCAGCGGGCGGTGCGTGCCGTCCGCGACGATGCAGGCCCGGTCGACGTCACCGGCATCCTGACCCAGATGCTGCAGATGGGCGACGAGGCCCACAACCGCAACCGCGCCGGCACCCTCATGCTGCTGCGCGACCTCTCCCCCGCCCTGGTCGGCAGCGGCTTCGACGCGGCCGACGTGGCGGACGCGCTCCGCTTCGTCGGCGGCAACGACCACTTCTTCCTCAACCTGGCGATGCCGGCGTGCAAGCTCGCCCTCGACGCCGCCCGCGGCATCGACGGCTCGACGATGGTCGTCGCGATGGCCCGCAACGGCACCGACTTCGGCATCCAGGTCGCCGGCACCGGCGACGAGTGGTTCACCGGCCCGGCCCAGGTAGCCGAGGGCCTCTACCTCGGCGACTTCGGCCCCGACGACGCCAACCCCGACATCGGTGACTCCGCGATCACCGAGACCGCGGGCCTCGGCGGCTTCGCGATGGCGACCGCGCCGGCCATCGTGCGGTTCGTCGGCGGCACCGTGCCCGACGCGCTGGCCACCACGCAGCGGATGCACGAGATAACCCTCGGAGACAACCCGCGCTGGTCGGTGCCGGTGCTCGACTTCCGCGGCGTCCCGACCGGCATCGACGTGACCAAGGTGTGCCGGACCGGGTTCCTGCCCCAGATCAACACCGGCATGGCCGGCCGGGTCGCCGGCGTCGGTCAGGTCGGCGCGGGCCTGGTCACTCCCCCTGCCGAGATCTTCCCGCAGGCGCTCCGGCGACTGGCGGAGCTGGCGGGGCCGGTCGGAAGAACGCCCGCCTGAGGTCGACGTTGCCGGACGGCCGCAGCGGCGTGGCCTCCTCGACGTAGGCCTGCCGCGCCTCCCCCTGGTGACTGGGCGGCAGCGACCCGTCGGCGCGGACCACGCGCCACCACGGCACCGGGCCGCCGTACGCCGCCATCACCGCGCCGACCTGACGCGGCCCACCGCCGCCGACCAGGGCGCCGACGACCTCGGCCACGGCGCCGTACGTCGTCACCCGGCCACGGGGCACCTGCTCGACGCACCGCAGCACCAGCTCGGCGTACTCCTCGGGGTCGACACGCGGCACGACCCCAACCTAACGGTGCCTCAGGACACGGGGGTGAACTCCGCAGTGCCCCGGACCAGGTGGAGCCCGGCGATCCCGGAGTGTGCCTGGGCGTAGTCGAGCTCGCGGCCGAGGTTGCCGAGCCCGTTGGACCCGGCCAGCGGCGCGAGCGCCACGGTCGACAGGGTGCCGACGGCGCGGCCCTTGGCGTCGAGGAAGCCCGAGCCCGAGTCACCCGGGATGCCCGGCGTCGCGGTGTAGACGTCGAACCCCCAGCCGCCGTGGGTGCGGCCGAGCGAGGAGCCGGTCTTGGGCGAGAGCACCTCCGTCGGGCGCAGGCTCGAGCTTCCGTAGGAGTAGACCTCGCTGCCCGCAGGGGCGCTGTCGGAGAGGCCGGTCGGCCCGCCCCAGAACGGCACCGAGGGGTTGACCTTGCGGACGTCGCCGGCCCGCACCCGCACCAGCGCGAAGTCGTTGGCCGCGCAGACCGGGCCCCGGGTCTCGCCGTGGGCGCGCATGGTCCGCCACGAGCTGTAGGCCAGCGCGCCACGCCCCACCGTGTCGCCGCCGGTCGCCACCGTGGCGCCGCGCGCGAACCGGACGGTGGTACCGAGCGGGACCGACCTGGTGTGGCAGCCGTTGGTGTCGGTGGCCGCACCCTTGCCGGCGCAGTGGGCGGCGTAGCCGACGTAGGTCCGCCCGGCGCCGTCACGGAACACGAAGTTGCCGGTGCACTGGGCGCCCTTGGTGAACATCTGGACGCCGGGCGTGATCGTGGCGGAGCCGACC
Source organism: uncultured Actinomycetota bacterium (assembly GCA_963740325.1). Lineage (GTDB taxonomy): Bacteria > Actinomycetota > Actinomycetes > Propionibacteriales > Nocardioidaceae > Nocardioides. The sequence goes on along the minus strand of CAVUDQ010000004.1, from coordinate 540,379 downwards.
GGCGCCCACGCGGTGGTGCGGGGCGCGTCGGTGACGGCGATCGCGCCCGAGGGCGGTGCGGTCGCGGAGGCGAGGGCGACGACGAGGGCGGTGAGGACTCCGAGAGCCATGGTCTTCATGCCCGGCACAACGAAAGCCGCCCTGTCCGGGTCACGGACGGGGCGGCTCCCGTGTGCAGGTCGTGCGGGTCGGTCAGAGCAGCGGCGAGAACGGCTCGGTGCCGGGCACCAGCGCCAGTCCGGAGATGCCGCCGTTCTGCTGGGCGTAGCCGAGCTCGCGCTCGAGGTCGCCGACGCCGTTGGAGCCGGCGAGCGGCGCGATGGCGAGCGTCGAGAGGGTGCCGAGCGCGTTGCCCTCGGAGTCGAGGAACGCCGAGCCGGAGTCACCGGGGACGCCGGGCGTCACGGTGTAGACCGGGTGGCTCCAGCCGTTGCCCTCGGCACCGAGGCTGGAGCCCTGCTTGGGCGAGAGCTCCTCGACGCCGCCGCGGAGGCTGGAGTTGCCGTAGGAGTAGACGGTCTCGCCGGCCGCGCTCTCGTCGGTGTTCAGCGCCACCGGGCCACCCCAGAACGGGACGGAGGGGTTGACCTTGGCGACGTCGTCGGCGTCGACCTTGACCAGGGCGAGGTCGTTGTAGGCGCAGGCGTCCTCGTCGGACTCGTTGCGCTGCTGCATGGTGAGCCAGGAGGAGTAGGCCAGGGTGCCCTGTCCGACCTCGGTGCCCTCGGAGGCCAGCGAGCCGCCGCGGTTGAAGGTCACCCGGGTACCGAGCGGGAGCGACTGCGCGTCGCAGCCGTTGGTGTCGGTCGCGGCACCGGTACCGGCGCAGTGGGCGGCGTACCCGACGTAGGTGTTGCCGGCCCCGTCGGAGAAGACGAAGTTGCCGGTGCACTGTGCGCCCTCGGTGTACATCTGCACGCCCGGGGTGATCTCGGCGGTGTCGGCCGGGGCCCAGTCGGCCGCCGTCGTCGCCGCGGCCGCGGGCGCCGCGGTCGACAGTGCGGTCCCAAGCGCCGCACTGGCGAGGACGGCCACCGCACCGGCGATCCGTCGGGGGATCGCCCCGGAGAAGCCACTGACAGCAGGACGCATGCGTTCCCTCCCTCTCGGCCGGGCGGGGCCCGGCATCGTCATGACGGAGGGTGCAACGAGCGGCCACGCCGGGGGTTACGTGGGGGTGGCTCCCGGGTCGGTCAGTACGACGGCTGCGAGGGGTCGATCTGGTTGACCCAGGCGACCACGCCGCCCCCGACGTGCACGGCGTCGGCGTACCCGGCGCCCTTGACGATCGCCAGGGTCTCGGCGGAGCGCACGCCCGTCTTGCAGTGCATGACGATCTGCTTGTCCGACGGCAGCTTCTCGAGCGCGCTGCCGTTGAGGAAGTCGCCCTTGGGGATCAGCACGGCACCGGGGATCTGGTTGATCTCGTACTCGTTGGGCTCGCGGACGTCGACCAGCACGAAGTCGCGCGAGCCCTCCTCGCGCTCCTTCAGCATGTGCTCGAGGTCGACCACGGAGATGGTCGAGCCGGCCGCGGCCTCGGTGGCCTCCTCGGACACCGCACCGCAGAAGGTCTCGTAGTCGATCAGCTCGGTGACCGTCGGGTTCTCGCCGCACAGGGCGCAGTTCGGGTCCTTGCGGACCTTGAGCTTGCGCCACTCCAGCTCGAGGGCGTCGTAGATGACGAGCTTGCCGATGGCGGGGTCGCCGATCCCGGTCAGCAGCTTGATCGCCTCGTTGACCTGGATCGAGCCGACGGCGGCGCACAGCACACCGAGCACGCCACCCTCGGCGCAGCTCGGCACCATGCCGGGCGGCGGGGGCTCGGGGTAGAGGCAGCGGTAGCAGGGGGCGTCGTCGTCGAGCGTCGGCGCGAACACCGAGGCCTGGCCGTCGAACCGGTAGATCGAGCCCCACACGTAGGGGATGCCGAGGAAGTACGCCGCGTCGTTGACCATGTAGCGGGTGGCGAAGTTGTCGGTGCCGTCGACGATCAGGTCGTAGCCCTCGAACACCTGCATCACGTTGTCGTTGTCGAGCCGCTCCTCGTGCAGCACCACCTCGACGTAGGGGTTGGTCTCGGCGATCGACTCCTTCGCCGAGAGCGCCTTCGACCTGCCGACGTCGGACTGCCCGTGGATCACCTGGCGCTGGAGGTTGGACTCGTCGACCTCGTCGAACTCGGCGATGCCGAGCGTGCCGACGCCGGCGGCGGCGAGGTAGAGCAGCGCGGGGCTGCCGAGCCCGCCGGCGCCGATGACGAGGACCCTGGCGTTCTTGAGCCGTTTCTGACCCGCCATGCCGACGTCGGGGATGATCAGGTGACGGCTGTAGCGGCGTACCTCGTCGATGGTGAGCTCGGCGGCGGGCTCCACGAGCGGGGCGTAGGACACGGGTCCTCCTCGTCTGGACGACTGCCGGACGGTCCGTCCGGCACCCGGGACAACGGCGCGCGGCCCCGGGTTCTTCCCATGGTGCCCCGCGCTCCCGCCCGCCTGACGCCCCGCCCGGAATCCGGACGCAGGAAAAACTGCGGCGAAATGCTTGCTTCCACCACGACCTTCGACAGAAGGTGCTCCCTGGGCCGTCATCCTCCGGCCCCTCGTGGGACGGGTCATCCCCCGTCATCCCCCCGAAAGGCAGATGAATCTCGTGAAGATGTTGGCATCCGGTCTCGTGGCCGGGGTCGCCACGCTGGCGCTGGGCACCTCGGTGCTCGCCCCGGCGACGGCGGCTCCCGCCGGTGGGGCGCCTGACAGCCGCGACGGCGCGGCGGCGGCAGCCCGACCCGACAACCTTCCCAACCCGTTCGCCAAGAAGCAGGCGAAGGAGCGCAAGCGCGCGATCGAAGCGGTGCTCGCCGGCAAGGCCGAGCCCGAGCCCCAGCCCGGCGGCGGCTCCGTCGTCACCCTGTCCGACGGCAGCTCCGCGGAGTTCTTCGACAACGACAAGCAGGCTCGCGTCTGGACCGTGCTCTCGGAGTTCGGCGACGAGTCCTCCGGCCGCTTCGGCCGCGGATCCGGCCCCCTCCACAACGAGATCGCCGCTCCCGACCGCGCCCAGGACAACACGACCCAGTGGACCGACGACTTCAACGTCGCCCACTACGACGAGATGTTCAACGGCGACGGCGCGTCCTTCCAGAACTACTACCTCGACCAGTCGAACGGCCAGTACACCGCCGAGGTGACCACCGAGGACTGGGTCACCGTGCCCAGGAACGGCCGCTGGTACGGCGACAACGCCAACGAGACCCAGGGCTACTGGACCTACATCGCCGACACCGTCAACGCCTGGTACGACGCCAAGGTCGCCGCGGGCTGGAGCCGGCAGCGGATCGACGACCACCTGGCCCAGTTCGACCAGTGGGACCGCTACGACCACGACAACGACGACAACTACAACGAGCCCGACGGCTACATCGACCACTTCCAGGCGATCCACGCCGGGGAGGGCGAGGAGGCCGGCGGTGGCGTGCTCGGCGACGACGCCATCTGGTCGCACCGCTGGTACGCCGACTACACCACCCAGGGCTCCGCGGGCCCTGCCGGCAACCTGCTGGGCGGCAAGCAGATCGGCTCGTCGAGCTTCTGGGTGGGCGACTACACCGTGGAGCCCGAGAACGGCGGGTTGGGCGTCTTCGCCCACGAGTACGGCCACGACCTGGGCCTGCCCGACTTCTACGACACCGCGGGCGGCGAGAACGGCTCCGCGTTCTGGACCCTCATGTCGTCCGGCTCCTGGATGGGGCTCGGCGACGACGCCCAGGGCTTCGAGGTCGGCATCGGCGGCCGCCCCAACAACATGGGCCCGGAGGAGCGGCTGTTCCTCGGCTGGCTGAACCACGACACCGCCGCTGCGGGCACCACCGGTGACTACAGCATCGACCCGTCGGGCCAGTCCGGTGCCGAGAACCAGGCGGTCGTGGTGCCGCTTCCCGACGCGAGCGACACCCGGACCGTCACCCAGCCCTACGCCGGCGCGAAGTCGTGGTACTCCGGCAGCCGGTCCGAGCTGACCTCGACCCTCACCCGCACCGTGCCTGCCACGGCCGCGGTCACCGTCGACGCGCAGGCCTGGTGGAACACCGAGGTCGGCTACGACTACTGGTGGGCCGAGTGGCGCCCGGTCGGAGCCACGGCCTGGAACCGGATCGGCACCCCGATCGACGGCGCCAGCCGCGACTGGACCAGCAAGCGGTTCAGCTACCGTCCCGGTGGCCAGGAGACCGAGTTCCGGTTCGTCTACAAGTCCGACGCCGGCGTCAACGAGGACGGCGTGCTGCTCGACGAGATCACGACGAAGGTCGGCCGGCAGGTGCTCGACACCGAGGGCGCCGAGACCGAGCAGTCCAGCTGGACGCCCGGTGAGGACGGCTTCGTGAAGTCCGACGGCTCGGTCACCACCACCGGTGCCCGCTACTACATCCTGGAGAACCGCCAGTACGTCGGGTACGACGCGACCCTGGAGAAGGGGCCCTACAACTTCTCCGAGGCCTACACCCGTCCCAACTGGGTGGAGCACTTCCCCTACCAGGACGGCATGCTGGTCTGGATGGTCGACCAGTCGGTCGCCGACAACAACACCAGCGAGCACCCCGGCTCGGCGTACGCCCTGCCGATCGACGCCAACCCGGAGGCGCTGACGTGGTCCGACGGCTCGGCCGGCCGCGCCCGGATCCAGGTCTACGACGCCACCTTCGGCCTCGAGACCCGCGACCCGATCACGCTGCACCGCCAGGTGTCCGCCGACGTCACCCAGACGCTCGACGCCGCGGCCAAGAACGGTGTGGCGGTGTTCGACGACCGGCAGGACTACTACAACGAGTCGATCCCGGGGGTCTCGGTGAAGACCGCAGCCCAGGGCGTGGTCGCCACCGTCACCCAGGACGGCGACGGCGCGATCTCGGTCCGCGTGGTCAACCCGTGAGGTCGGGCCCGACCCGATAGCAACACACCCTGAGCAGGAGGGGCCTCGCGTGCGGGGCCCCTCCTGTCGTCTCGGTAGGGTGCTCACAACAGGTCGAACAGGACGAGAGGGGGTAGCACGATGAGCGACGACCTCGCCACCGCACGGGGCCGCGGTGCCCGGATGCCCCGGAAGGAGCGGAGGGCCCAGCTGCTCGACTCTGCCCTCGAGGTGTTCGTCGCCCAGGGTTTCCACTCCGCGGCGATGGATGACATCGCCGAGCGGGCCGGCGTCTCCAAGCCGGTGCTCTACCAGCACTTCCCCGGCAAGCTCGACCTCTACCTCGCGCTGCTCGACACCTCGTGCGACGCGATCATCGACAACTGCCGGCGGGCCCTCGACTCCACCCAGGACAACAAGCTGCGGGTCACCGCCGCGATGCAGGCGTTCTACGACTACATGGCGGGCGACGACGGCGCGTTCCGGCTGGTCTTCGAGTCCGACCTCACCAACGAGCCCGCCGTGCGCGAGGCGATCGACCGGGTGACCAACCAGTGCGCGGCGATGATCGCCGACGTGATCCACGACGACACCGGGCTGCCCGGCGAGGCCTCCCGACTGCTCGCCGTGTCGCTGGTCGGAATGGCTCAGGTCAGCGCGCGGTTCTGGGTGACGGACGCCGCGGGCATCAGCCAGGACGACGCCGTCGCCCTGGTCTCGGGACTGGCGTGGCGCGGCATCCGCGGCTACCCGCTCACCGACGATCACTGACCACCCCCGTACGACGAGGAGCACACCTGTGGAGATCAAGATCGGCGTCCAGCACGCGGCCCGCGAGCTCGTGCTGGAGTCCGACGAGTCCGCCGAGACCGTCGAGCAGAAGATCGACCAGGCGGTCTCCGGCAACGGCCTGCTGACGCTGCGCGACACCAAGGGCCGGCTGGTGCTGGTCCCCGCCGCCAAGCTCGCCTACGTCGAGGTCGGCGGTGGCGTCACGGGCCAGGTGGGCTTCCGCAGCTCCGAGGGCTGAAGGCGAGCCTGCGAGCGGTCAGGAGAGCGAGGAGGTTGAGGAGGCTCGGCCCGAGCCCCGCGAGGGGCGAGCGAGCCGTCTCGAAACAGGTACGACGCGCCACGCGGCGCGACGATCCGGTGCTTGAACCGGGACTTCCGGCGGAGGATGCTCGAGGCAGGCGCCGAGCAACCGGCGCCGCGTCCCCGGTGCACGAGGGAGTTGCACCGAGTGCGCATCGTGAAAGGTGTGGCCCGTGGACCTCGGAACCATCCTCTTCTACCTCATCGTCGGGACCGTCGTCGGCCTGGTCGGCAAGTTCGTCGCCCCCGGCAACCGCGACAACATCCCCTTCTGGCTCACCATCATCTGCGGCATCGGGGGCATGCTGCTGGGTGACGTCATCTACCGGTCGTTCGGAGGTGACGGCAGCCGGGGCCTCGACTGGGTCCAGGGCATCGTCACGGTGGTGACGGCAGCCGTGCTCGTGATGATCGCGGCGACCGTCACCGGACGGAGCCGCGCCAAGGCCTGACCCAGCCGCGTGGAGGGCGGTGCTCAGGCGTCGAGCCCGAGTACCGCCATCCGCTCGGCGTGCCGCTCGGTGATCCGGGTGAACATCCGGCCGATGGCGGCGAGGTCGAGCGCGGGGCGGTCGACGCCGCCGGCGAGCAGGGCCGAGAGGGCGTCGCGCTCGGCGGCGACCCGCTGCGCCTGCGTCAGCGCCTCCCCCATCAGCCGGCGCCCCCAGAGGGCCAGCCGGCCGGCGAGCCGCGGGTCGTCGGCGATGGCCGCCTTCACCCGGTCGACCACGAAGGCGGACTGGCCGGCGTCCTCCAGCGACGACACGATCAGGTCGCGGGTCCGGGTGTCGAGGTAGGCGGCGATCTCGCGGTAGAAGTCGGCGGCCAGGCCGTCGCCGACGTAGGCCTTGATGAGCCCCTCCCACCAGTCCGACGGGGCCGTGTGGTCGTGGAACAGGTCGAGCGCCTCGCGGAACGGCGCCATCGCGGCCGACGGGTCCTCCCCCAGCTCGGTGACCCGGTCCCGCAGCTGGACCAGGTGCCCCAGCTCGACGCAGGCCATCTGACTGATCGCGATCTTGTCCTCGAGGCTGGGCGCGAGTCGGGCGTCGGCGGAGAGCCGGTCGAACGCCGTCAGCTCGCCGTAGGCGATCGCCCCCAGCAGGTCGACCACGGCGCGGCGGTAGCCGTCGTCGTCGAAGGCGGCCGACTCGCCGTCGGGGGCGCGATTCCCCGGGGATTCCGTCATGTTCGCAGCGTAGCGATAGGCTGGACCCACGGAGCGCCACCTCGTACGGCGCCCGACCCCGCCTCGGGCGGGATCCGCATGTGCGCGGCTGAGTGCCACACGTCAGCCGCTGGCTGACAGAGAACAGCACTCACCGAAAGCGAACAGAACACTGACTACCTTCCGAGACCTCGGGGTGCTCCCCGAGATTTTGTGACCCCCTCGAGCGCGCCGGCATCACGACGCCCTTCGCCATCCAGGAGATGACCCTCCAGATCGCGCTGATGGGCACCGACCTGATCGGCCAGGCCCGCACCGGCACCGGCAAGACGCTGGCCTTCGGCATCCCCGTGCTCCAGCGCTCGGTCGCTCCCCAGGACCCCGACTACTCCGAGCTGCCCGCCGGCAAGCCGCAGGCGCTGATCGTGGCGCCGACCCGCGAGCTGGCGCTGCAGGTCTCCGGCGACCTCGCCCTGGCCGGCCAGGACCGCGGCATGCGGGTCCTCACCGTCTACGGCGGCGTCGGCTACGAGCCGCAGCTCGAGGCCCTCGCCAGCGGCGTCGACGTCGTCGTCGGTACGCCGGGCCGGCTGCTCGACCTGGCCAACCGACGTGCCCTCGACCTCTCCCACGTTCACGCGCTGGTCCTCGACGAGGCCGACGAGATGCTCGACCTCGGCTTCCTGCCCGACGTCGTCAACCTGATCAGCAAGACGCCGGAGACCCGGCAGACGATGCTGTTCTCGGCGACGATGCCCGCGGCGATCGTCTCGCTGGCGCGCATGCACATGCGGCACCCGATGAACATCCGCGCCGAGTCGTCCTACGAGAACGCCACCGTGCCGGCGACGGCGCAGTTCATCTACCAGGCCCACGACCTCGACAAGTCCGAGATCATCGGCAAGGTGCTGCAGGCCGAGGGCGCCGAGAAGATGATCGTCTTCACCCGCACCAAGCGGCAGGCGCAGCGGATCGCCGAGGACCTCGCCGAGCGCGGCTTCAAGGCCTCGCCGCTCCACGGCGACATGGCGCAGGTGGCGCGCGAGAAGGCGATGGGCCGGTTCCGCGAGGACAAGATCCAGGTGCTGGTCTGCACCGACGTCGCCGCGCGCGGCATCGACGTGCAGGGCGTCTCCCACGTCGTCAACTACTCCTGCCCCGAGGACGACAAGACCTACGTCCACCGGATCGGCCGCACCGGCCGCGCCGGTGCCTCCGGCATCGCCATCACCTTCGTCGACTGGGCCGACATCCACCGCTGGAAGATGATCAACAAGGCGCTCGACCTGCCCTTCGACGAGCCGCAGGAGACCTACTCGACCTCCGAGCACCTGTTCCACGACCAGGGCATCGCTCCCGGCACCAAGGGCCGGATCGCCGATCCGGCCCCGCCGGCGCCCCGCGCGGAGCGCCCCGAGCGGTCCTCGGACCGACCGGCCCGCTCACGTGACCGCAAGCGCACCCGGACCCGCGGCGGCCAGCCCGTCGACGGTGAGTCGACCGCGGAGGGGTCCGAGAAGGCTGCCACCGGCAGCGGGGGTGACCAGCAGCGCTCCGGCGGCAACCGCAACCGGCGCCGCCGCCGCCGCTCGTCGGGCTCCGCCGCCGGCTGAGCCGCCCAGATCCCGCGGTGAGCATGTCCGGCACGACACCCCGGCCGCTCTACGTTCACGTCGGCGCCAGCAAGACCGGGACGTCGGCGCTTCAGCGCGGGCTGTTCGGCTCGGCCGACCAGCTCGCCCGGCAGGGCATCGGCCTGCCGCTGGCCAACCGGCACGAGCATGTCGAGCTGGTGCTGCGCCCGCTCGGGTGGCTGACCGCCTCGGGCTTCGTCGACCCGGTGCAGCCCGCCCGGCTCGACCGGTTCGCCCACCGGCTCCGGCGGGTGAGGGGCGAGCGCGCCCTGCTCACCTGCGAGGACCTCTGCGAGGCGGACCCCGAGCGGATCGAGCTGCTGCGGTCGGTGTTCGAGGACGCCGGCCTCGAGCCGCGTGTGGTGATCACCCTGCGGGGACTGGCCTCGACCATCCCCTCGGAGTGGCAGCAGTTCCTCAAGCACCGGATCACGCTCGACTACCCCACCTTCCTGGAACGCGTACGCGACCGGCAGGGCCGGTGGGCGCGCCACTTCTGGACCCGCCAGGACGCCGTCGCCCTCTGCGAGCGCTGGAGCGCGGTCATGGGCCCCGACCGGCTCGACGTGGTCGTGACGCCGCCCCGCTCCCGCGAGCCCGAGGGTCTCTACCGGATGTTCGGCGAGGTGGTCGGCTTCGACCCCGCGACGATGGTGTGGCCCGAGCGCGACGTCAACGCCTCGTGGGGCATGGTCGAGGCCGAGGTCTACCGGCGGGTCAACCTGGCGCTGGGCGACCGGCTGCCCCGCTACGAGCAGGCCTACCAGCCGGCCGTCCGCTGGCCCCTGGTCAAGGGCGCGCTCCCCCGGAGCGCGAGCGCCCGCATCAAGCTGCCCCCGGCGCACCTGCCGTGGGTCGTGGAGACGGCCGAGGAGCAGGTGCGCTGGTTGCAGGAGAGCGGCATCCGGATCCACGGCGAGCCGGCCGACCTGCTCCCCGGCGACGGTGACACCGAGCCGCTGCCCGAGATCGGTGAGGCCGAGGTCGCCGCGGCGGCCGTGGCCACGATGGCCAACTACGCGGTGCAGACCCACCGGCAGCGGCGCCGTACCGACGGCTGAACCGTCAGGGGACGACGACCACCGTGGTCCCGAGCGGCGCGAACTCCCACATCGCCCTGGCGTCGACGGTGCGCTGGCGGATGCAGCCGTGGGAGGTGGGCGTGCCGAGCTCGCCGACCGTCTGCACCCGTTCGCCGTCGTCGATCGGGATGTCGTGGAAGCCGATCGCGGCGCCGGAGTCGCCCTGGGTGAACCGGACGAACCAGCGCATGGTGCCGGAGTCGTCGATGCCGACGGCGTTGGTGGAGCGGGAGTAGACCGAGTAGGTGCCGGGGTCGAGGTTGTCGGAGACGCTGCCGGACACGAGGTAGGTACGGCGTACCTGGTCGTCGGCGCCGACCAGCCACACCCGCTGCCGCTCCTCGCTGAACACCACGCGGCGCCCGGAGCCGGAGTCCGTCGGCAACACCTCCGAGGCGACCACCTGCTCGCCGGGCGTCGACGGGGGTACGTCGACGTCGCGCTCGACCGGCTTTCGCTCCGGCTGCTGCGGGCGCGGGGCCGGCGTCCGGGCCGCGGAGGACGCCGTGGTGATGGCGCCGTCGGAGGCGGCCGGCTCCCCCGCCGCCGAGGGGAGCATCCCGCTGCCGCCGAGCACGGCGACGGCGGTGACCCCGACCGACGACAGCGCCGCTCCGATCCGCCCGTAGCGGGGGCGGACCTCGGCGCGGCGGCGGCCGGACACGGTCAGCCCCTCCCCGCACGGGTGAGCAGGTTGGCGGCCACCTCGCGGTAGGCCTTCGCTCCCTTGCTGCTGCGGCTGGTACGGAGGATCGAGCGACCTGCGGCCGGCGCCTCCGCGAACTTGATCGTCTTGGGGATCGGCGGCTCGACGACGTCGAGCTGGTAGGTGTCCGAGATCGTCTCGAGCACCGCCCGTGCGTGGTTGGTGCGGCCGTCGTAGAGCGTCGGCAGCACGCCCCAGACCTCGAGACCGCGGTTGGTGAACCGGCGTACGTCGTGGACGGTGTCGAGCAGCTGGCCGACGCCGCGGTGGGAGAGCGTCTCGCACTGCAGCGGGATCAGGACCCCGTCGGCGGCCGTCAGGGCGGCGACCGTCAGCACGCCCAGCGAGGGCGGGCAGTCGAGCAGCACCCAGTCGTAGTCGACGTCCTCGTCGTCGAACAGCTCGAGGGCGGCCCTGACGACGTGCTCGCGCCCGGTGCGGGTGAGCAGGTCGGCCTCGGCCCGGGCGAGCTCGATGGTCGCCGGGAGCAGGTCGACGCCGTCGTCGGTCTCGATCAGCGCCTCGACCGGCGAGAGGCCCTTGGTCAGCACCTGGTGGATCGACACCTCGAGGTCCTCGGGGTCGATGCCGAGCGAGAACGTCAGGCAGGCCTGCGGGTCGAGGTCGACCAGCAGCACCCGTTGGTCGAGCTCCGCCAGCGCCGCCCCGATGGACGCGACCGAGGTCGTCTTGGCGACGCCGCCCTTCTGGTTGGCGACGGCAAGGGTGGTGGTCATGGTGGTCCCCATCATGCCGGAGCCGGTTGCCCAATCCGTGGCGACACCGCTTCGATGGACCGCATGTCGTCGACACCGACGGCGCTGGTCACCGGCGCCACCTCCGGCCTCGGGCTGGAGTTCGCCCGCCAGCTCGCCGCCCGCGGCCACGACCTGGTCCTCGTCGCCCGTGACCGCGAGCGTCTCGAGGCGGTCGCGGCCGAGCTGCGCGCCACCGGTCGCGAGGTCGAGGTGCTGCCGGCCGACCTCGGCGACCGGGCGCAGCTCGCCACGGTCGAGCAGCGGGTCGCCGATCCCGACCGGCCCGTGGAGGTGGTGGTCAACAACGCCGGGTTCGGCCTCAAGGGCCGGTTCGTCGACAACGACGTCGAGGACGAGCAGGCGATGCTCGACGTCCTCGTCACGGCGGTGATGCGGCTCTCCCACGCCGCGCTCCGCGCCCAGTCCGCGCGTGGCCACGGCACGCTGGTCAACGTGGCCAGCGTGGCGGCGTACCTCCCGCGCGGGTCGTACGGCGCGGCGAAGGCGTGGCTGACCGCCTTCGGCCGCTGGGCCGCCGTCGAGCACGCCCCGCGCGGCGTCACCGTCACCACCGTCTGCCCGGGCTTCGTGCGCACCGAGTTCCACGAGCGGCTCGGGTCGCGCGAGCGCCGCGGGCTGCTCTGGATGGAGGCCGGGCCGGTGGTCCGCCAGGCGCTGGACGACGCCGATCGCGGCCGGGCCACCTCGGTCGCCGGGTGGCCCTACCGGGTGATGGTCCCGGCCGCCCGACTGGTGCCGACCCGGGTGCTGCAGCGGTTCCAGTCGCTCGGTCGCTGACCGTCACCTCCTCGGGGGTGACGAGTTGAGCCCTCCGTGCACCTCCGACTCCTCGCCGCCGTCACGGCCCTGGCCGTCGCCGTGACCACGCCGCCTCCCGCCGCCGCGGTGCCGATCCCGGACCAGGGGTCGGACGCCGTGGTGACCTACCGGGGGCATCCCGTGGAGGCGCAGCCGTTTCGGAACCAGGAGTTCGCGCCGCGGCACCCGTGGATGGCGGGCAACGGCCGCAGCAACCTCCACGACGACGCCTACCAGTCCGACGCCGGCGTGGCGCCGGGCCCGCTCGGGCGCGACCCGGAGGTCGTGTCGAGCCTCTTCGCCGAGGAGTGCGCCTCCCACACCTTCGACCGGGAGGGCCGGCTGCTGACCGTCTGCGTCGGCCTCGAGGAAGTGACGCTGCGGCTGCTCGACCCCGACACCCTCGACGTCCTCGCCTCCCTCCCGCTGCCGCCACGCCAGCCCTCGACATCGCCGTTCGCGACGTTCGGCGGGGGTGGCTACTTCTACCTCGACCACCGCGACCGGGTCGTGGTCCCGACCTCCGCCGGCACCCTCCAGGTCGTCCGGACGACCGAGACCGACGCCGGGCCGCCGGTGCTCCGGCCGGTCCGGACGTACGACGTCTCCGACCGGGTCGGCGACGGGCTGATCCTCTCCGCGCTGCCCGACTGGCACGGCCGGATCTGGTTCGTCACCGACCGGGGCGTCGTCGGCGTCGTCGACCGCCGGACTGGGCGCACCCGCTCGCTCGACGTGGGAGCCGGCATCGGCAACTCGATCGCCGTCGACGAGACCGGCGGCGTGTTCGTCGTCTCCGAGGAGCGGCTCTACCGCTTCGACGCCGGCCGCCGCGGTCGGCCGGTGGTGACCTGGCAGCGCCGCTACGACGCGGGCGACCGGCAGAAGCCCGGCCAGAGCCAGATCGGGTCCGGCACCACCCCGACCGTCATCCGGCGGGGCGGGCGGCACTACGTCGCGATCACCGACAACGCCGACCCCCGTATGCACGTGCTGGTCTTCCGCGCCGGCCGGGCGGGCCCCGGGCGGCGCCCGGTCTGCCGGGTCCCGGTCTTCGGGAGGGGCCGGGGCGCCACCGACAACTCGCTGATCGCCTTCGGCCGCTCGCTGGTCGTCGAGAACAACTACGGCTACACGGGGCCGGCCGGCGGTGGCGCGCCGCGCAACGCGCCGACCACGGAGCCGGGCCTGACCCGCATCGACGTCGACTTCCGGGCCGGCACCTGCGAGAGGCGGTGGACCAACCGCACCCTGCGGATCCCCTCCAGCGTGAGCAAGGCGTCGGCGGCCACCGGGCTGGTCTACGTGTACGAGTACCCCTCGGAGGAGCAGGTCCGCTACGTCGACGGGGAGCCGCTGACCGGCCCCGAGCACCCGTGGTACCTCACCGCCGTCGACGCCCGCACCGGCCGCCGGGTCTGGTCCCGACTCACCGGCACCGGCCTCGGCTACAACAACAACTACGCGCCGATCACCCTCGGGCTGGACGGGACGGCGTACGTCGGGGTGATGGGCGGCATCGTCGCCGTGCGCGACACCCGGTGAGGCTCAGCCCTCGCCGGCGACGAAGGCGCGCACCGAGTCGGCGACCAGCTGCACGGCGATCGCCGACAGCAGCAGGCCGGCGATCCGGGTGACCAGCAGCACCCCCGACTCGCGGATCACCCGCAGGATGGGCAGCGAGTAGCGCATCGCCGCCCACAGGCTGACGTGGACCAGGACGACGCCCAGCGACACAGCGACGAAGTCGGCGACGTCGCCGACCTGCTCCACGAAGAGCATCACCGCCACGATCGCGCCCGGCCCCGCGAGCAGCGGCGTGCCGAGCGGCACCAGCGCCACGTTGGTCCCGGCCGCGGCGGTGGGCTCCTGCTCGTTGTCGGTGAGCAGCTCGAGCGCCACGAGCAGCAGGAGCAGCCCACCCGCACCCTGCAGGGCGGGCAGCGAGATGTGGAGGTAGCCGAGGATCTGCTGCCCGAAGAACGCGAACAAGCTGATCACCAGGAACGACACCGCCACCGCCTGCCACGCGGCCCGGCGGGCGCTGGCGGCGGACCGGCCACCTGTCAGCGACAGGAAGATCGGCACGGTGCCGACCGGGTCCATGATCACGAACAGGGTGACGAACACCTCGACCAGCAGCACGGTGTTCAGCAGGTCACCCACGGGCGGCAGCCTAGGGGCTCCGTCACCGCCGGCGGCGGCCAGACCCACGCTCGGGGCAGGAGCTGGCAGCCGACCTCGCCGCCGCGTTATCCGGTTGCGGCCCCACCAGGCCGGGTCGACACTCGAACCATGTCCGCACTGCTGCCCGCGGGGCTTCCCGCCGGGTTCACCCTCGAGCCGGTCACCGGCGCCCACACGGCCGAGGTGTTCGAGCTGGTTGCGGCTGAGCAGGAGGCGGCGTTCGGGTTCTGCTCCGACACCGAGGAGGACGTGCGCTCGATGCTGGAGCCGCCCGCCGGGGCCGCACGCACCGAGCAGGTGGTACGGGACGGCGACGGCGCAGTGGTGCAGTGGTGGGGGACGGTGCGCATCCCCGAGGACCCGATCATGCACAGCTGGATCACCACCCACCCACGCCTCGCGGACCCACTCTCGGACGAGCTCGCGCGCGCCGGCTGGGCGGTGGCGTCGGACTGGGCTCGGACCCACCCGCCGGAGGGCGTCGACGGCAACTTCCAGGTGCACTCCGGGTGCCCGGCCGGCAGCGCAGCCAACGCGCGGCACCTCGCCGAGGCCGGTTTCGCCCGGCAGCGCACCTTCTGGGAGATGCTCGGACCGGTGACCGACGAGCACCGGTCCTCCCCCGAGGTGCCCGGGCTCGTCATCGAGGCGGCCCGCGACCTGGCCCCCGTCCACGGCGTCCTGAACGTGGCGTTCGTCGGGCACTACGGCTTCACCCCGACGAGCCTGGAGAGCTGGTCGGCGATCGAGAAGTCGATGCCGGGCTTCGACCCGGACCTGCGCTACCTCGCCACCGTCGACGGGGAGCCGGCGGCCGCGATGGTGCTCCTGCGCCGCGCCGAGGCCGACGGCGCGATGTACGTGGGCGAGCTCGCCACGCTCGCGCAGTTCCGGCGGCGCGGGATCGCGTCGGCACTCCTCGCGCACGCCTTCGAGGTCGCCGCCCGCGAAGGCCTGGAGCACCTCTCGCTGCACGTCGACAGCGAGAACGCCCACGCCGCCCCGGCGGTCTACCGCCGGGCGGGGCTGGAGGTGCGGACCGCGTGGTGGGGCTACGCGCGGACGCTGTCGCGCCAACGCCGTCGGCGCGCTCGGTCGCGGCCGGCGGTGCGGGGCTCCTCGGATCTGTAGGCCTTGGCGAACGCCACGGTGTGGGAGCTCATCGGGGTGAAGGGCGAGAACACGGCTTCCTCCTGGCGGTCTGTCGACACCTTCGACGATCCCCCTAAGGCAGCCCCCCGCGGATCAGGCGAATGCCGTACTTGTCGCAACGCCCGGCCAGCGGGACCTCATACGGTCCCAGCGCTGCACGGCGCGGTTCGTACGACCTTGCGCAGGTGGCGCACTCACCTGCCGCTCTGCGCGGAGCCGATCAGCCGTAGGTGACGAACGAGCTGACGCTGGTCAGCGTCGGGAACGAGCGGCCTCGGTTGACGTACCCCCTTCCCCTGCCGCCGAGACGCTCCTAGGTTGGAGGACTGATCGCATACTCACAGGGGGACTGTGACTCACCCGTTCACGTGGATCACCAGGCCGTTGATGCACCAACAGGCTGTCGCCAGGAGCAACGCCGCCCGGGCCACCGCCATGTGCTCGGAACGGCGCCGGCAGCGCGAGGAGGTCGACGCGTACCTGACCGCACTCCGCCATCGAGAGCGCGACGCTGACCCGTCTCGCGGACCGGCGCCCGACCCGGGGCACCCGTGATCACGCCCTCCTCCGCAGGCTCGGAAGGCCCACCCTGCTGACGTTGCCGCCCTGCGCGGGCCGGGACCGCCGCGCTGCCCCTGTCAGGCGCTCGCCCCGCCCAGGCCACACCTTGCCGACTCCGGGCTCCCTCGCTCAGCAGCTGGCCGTCTCCCTGAAGAACTCGACACTCACCTCGCCGTTGGCGTTGATCGTGAAGTGGGCGTGCACCTTCTGCCTCACCCGCGATCCGTCGGAGCCGCGTGCCACCACATTGCCCAGGTCGGTGTCGACCTCGGCGATCACCTCGCCGTGCCGCACGCTCCGGATCGTCTCCAGGTCGAACTGCTTGAAGTGGCCGACATAGGTCACCCCGGTCCCGTCGAGCGGCGCCGCGACAACCTTGGCGTGGATCACCTCGTGGAAGCGCAGCGGCGGGATGATGTTGCCGTCCGAGTCGAGCCGGGCGGTCAGGTGCGTCGTCGAATGACCCTCCACGCTGGTCTCGTACAACTCGGTCTGGCAGAGGAACGAGTCGTCGGAGAAGGACTCGGAGAACGTCCCCGATTCGGTGAAGGTGACGGCAGGCCCGGCCTGCGCCAGTGTGATCGGGGTCAGCGTCATGCCGAGACCCGTGAGCCCGAGAAGCATGGTGATGGCTGCGGTGCGCAACATCGTGGGCTCCCTCCCAAGGCAAGCTGCAATCCCCTCAGAGTCGCATTCCCGACCCCCGGCTGGGTATCCCCGGTCCGAGCCTGATCTCGCCTGGGTCAGGGCCGTGGTTCACGTCCGTCTACGACGCCCGACCGGATCACACCTGGAGCGAACGCACGCGCGCAGACCGCTTCATCGCAGCTTGCCGACAGATGGCAGAGGACGGCGCCGGGGCGCGGCTGGCGGTCGACCGCGTTACCGGCGGGGCCTTCCTCGGCTGGTGCAGCCTGAACCGGTGGAATCCTGACTACCCCAGGGCGTCGATGGGCTACTGCTACGACGATGCGGCGTGGGGCCACGGCTACGCGACGGAAGCCGCCCACGCGCTGTTGCAGTGGGCTTTCGAGACGCTGGACCTGGACCGCGTCCGGGCCGAGACCGATACGCGCAACGTGGCATCCGCCCGCGTGCTGGAGAAGCTCGGGTTCGTACGTGAAGGGACGCTGCGGGAAGACTGCGTCGTGAACCGGCGCCCGACCCACCCGGCGGTCGTTCTCCACGATAGAAGTACACAAAGGCCAATCCGCGGGCGGAGACCCGCGGAGAGGGCTACCGTCGCGACTACCTCGACAGGCACTTCGACCACGACGGTCACCCCCACCGTCGAGCCGGGCGCCGTACTCACCTGCGACGACTGACACCCCCCAACCTCACGGCCCCACCCCCCACAGAAGGCAACGCACCATGTTCACAGGCAAGCGCATCATCGGGACAGTGGCCCTGCTGCTGGCCTCTCTGTTGATCTCGGCCCCGACAACGGCCGTGGAGGAGCCCCGTGGCGACAGGTTCCGCTTCACCGGAGCCACCGACGAGGACAACAACGGCAAGGCGGAGACTCGGGCCTTCGACCTGATCTACCACCGCGACCTGCAAGGCGTCACGCCGACCCTCGACGCCGAGGCGGGGTGGGTCGACGGGGACCGCAGGGCCTACCGGTGCGGGTTCGCCTTCCTCCAGTACCGCGGCTTCATCGTCGGACGCGTCACCGTCTCGAAGTTCCAGGACCCGGTCGACAAGAAGAGCGGCTACGTCAAGATCAACGACAGGTTCATGCGGGAGCCGGCCCGCAACTTCGACGGCACCCCGAACACCACCGGACGCCAGACCCGGGACTGCACCGTCGCGACCGAGGCGTACGAGCCGTTCTCGGGAACGGGTGAGTTCCCGGTGCTCACCTACCAGCACGGGCCGCACGCCATCGACGTACGTGACTTCGCGGACGAGGCGGACGTCCTGGTGAGCAACCCGAGCATGGTGTTCGACCTCGTGTCCGCCACCGCCACCAAGGTCGTCGTCATCGCCTACGAGAAGAACAACAGAAAGCTGCTCCCGATGGCGTCGATCTACTACGAGCTCGTGCCGGACGTCGAGCAGGGCCTCGAGGTCGGGGAGCTGACCCCGGGCACCATGCATCCCGTCTCACTGCACGTCGGCTGCAACCTGGACTGCGGCATGCACGAGCACGAGCACTGAGCAGCGACGACCGACTCCAGGGCGCCGAAGAGCTCGTTCACCTCGGCCTGACCGTGGGCGTCTCGCCACGCACCCAGGACGCTCACCGGCTCGTTCAGGGACCAGAGGGCACGCCGTGGTGCCGCCTGGCCGTTGTGGAGTGCGAGCTCCGCGTCGTACAGCGCGGTCTCGACCCAGGTGAGGAAGTCGTCCCGGTCGGTCATGACGTCATCATGAGGCAGCGTGCGCGCCGACGCATCCGCCTGGGATGCCCGCCCAGGAGCGATGAATCCGTCGCTCCCGCCCGGTCCGACACCATGAGCACGGGAGGGACCAGATGACCGATCACCACCGCGACCCGCGCGTCGACGCCTGGATCGAGGCGCTGCCGGACTGGCAGCGCGACATCTGCCGCGAGGTGCGCGAGCTCGTGCACGCCGCCGATCCCGAGGTGCAGGAGACGATCAAGCGCACCACCCAGCCCTACTTCGTGCTCGAGGGCAACGTCTGTGCCTTCCTCGCCGCACGGACCCACGTCAACGTCTTCCTCTACGACGGCGGGATCGTGCCCGACCCGGACGGGATCGTCACCGGCGGCCACGACAACACGACAGCCCGGACCGTCGCAGTCCACCGGGGTGAGGCCGTCCCGGCCCGGCCGCTGCAGGCGATGCTCGAGCAGATCATCGCCGACAACCGGGCGGGGGGCTGGCGGAGGATCAAGGCCCGGCGAGCCGCGGGGGGCTGACGCCTACCAGGTCGCTCCGGGGCCGGCGAACGGCATCTCGACCATCAGGGGGCCGCCACCGGAGACATCGCGCAGGATCCAGTCGTCGCGCATCAGCAGCACGGCCGAGGCGGGCCGCAGCACGACCCACAGCCACCGGCCCGCGGCCTCGCCGGCCAGCACCGAGCGGTCCAGCTCGGCGGAGGCGGCGCCACTCGTGGACACGGTCCACAGCGACGAGGTGAGGCTGCCGATCCGGACCCGCACCATCGGCTGCTGGTCCCCCATCTCGTGACCCGGGTCGCGGCCGGGCAGGCCGGCACAGCGCGCCCCGAGCCCCACGCCCGGCTCCTCGGCCACGAGCAGCACGTCGACCGGCCCGTCGAGCTCGCTGGCGCCCGAGACACAGGTCAGGGTGGCCACCGGCGCCCCCGACGTCTCGATCACGACCGCGAAGTCCGAGACCGCCCAGCCGGGCGCCATCGGCCACGGGAGGTAGGTCGGGAAGTCGCGGGCCGCGGCAAGGTGCTCGACGAACGCGGCGTACGACGGCTCGCGGGCCCGCCACAGGACCGGCCCGGTCCCGTGGCGCAGGCAGTCGGGGTCACCGGGCCCGTCCACGGGCTCGCGGCAGCGCGGGCACCCGCGGGTCAGGCGTTCCACCGCAGCACCACCCGTTGGTCGCGCTCGTACCCGAGCACCGAGACGGTGGCCGTGTCGAGCCTCAGCAGCTGCCCCTCCGACACGGGCAGGCCGATCCACCGCGCGGCCAAGGCGCGCAGCGCGTGGCCGTGACCGAACACCAGGGCGCTGGTGTGGTCACCGAGCCGCGCGACCACGCGGTCGAGCCGCTCGGTGACGTGGGCGGCGTCCTCGCCGCCGGGCGTCGGGTGGGTCCAGACCGTCCAGCCGGGCACGGTCTCCCGGATCTCGGCCGTCGTGATGCCCTCGTAGTCGCCGTAGTCCCACTCGACGAGGTCGTCGTCGATCTCGGCGCCCGGGTGGCCGGCGAGCTCGGCGGTGACCCGGGCCCGACGCCGCGGGCTGGTGAGCACCAGGTCGAAGGGGTGCTCGAGACGCGGGGCCAGCGCCCGGGCCACGGCCTCGCCGTCAGGAGTGAGCTCGAGCTCGGTGGTCGAGGTGTGCCGGTGGTCGCGACTCCACTCGGTCTCGCCGTGACGGACCAGCCACACCTCGACGTCCCCGCTCATGGTCCCGGCCTCAGTCTCCCTGCGGCCCCGGCCAGTTCCGGTCCGGCTGCGGCACCGGGCGGCCGGGCTGCTCCCCTCCGCGGGCGTCGAGATAGCCCTGCTTGGGCACCATGACCTTGCGGCGGAAGATGCAGACGACCTTCCCGTCCTGGTTGTAGCCGATCGTCTCCACGTGGACCACGCCCCGGTCGTCCTTGCTGGTCGACTCCCACTTGTCGAGGACCCGGGTCTCGCCGTAGAGGGTGTCGCCGTGGAAGGTCGGCGCCACGTGGCGCAGCGACTCGATCTCGAGGTTGGCGATCGCCTTGCCGGAGATGTCGGGCACCGACATGCCGAGCAGGATCGAGTAGACGTAGTTGCCGACCACGACGTTCTGGCCGAACTGGGTCGTCTCCCCGGCGTAGTGGGTGTCGAGGTGGAGCGGGTGGTGGTTCATGGTCAGGAGGCAGAACAGGTGGTCGTCGTACTCGGTGACCGTCTTGCCCGGCCAGTGCCTGTACGTCGCGCCGACCTCGAACTCCTCGTAGCTGCGCCCGAACTGCATGCCGGACATCCTGCCGGAGTCACCGTCCGGCCGACACCCGCCCGGGCGTGGGTTTGCTCACGGATGCGTCGAGGTTCACGACCCCCCGCCGCCGGCCTTGCGACGGTGCACCTTGGGGGCGGCACCGCCCTCGACCTCGGGCCCGTGGGCCTTCTCGTGGAGCGGCTGGTCCTGGTCGATCCCCTTCGACTGCGACGCCTTCCGGTCCAGCGCCTCACGCATCTTCGCCTTCAGGTCCTCGTTGGCCACGTCTCCTCCTCCGAGCGGGGGTTGGAGGACTCACTGTGCCACCCGTGGGGACCCGGGTCGACCGGAAAACCGTCAGTAGCCGAACACCTGGTAGTCGAGGCGGTAGATCTCCTCGACGACGGAGCGCAGCTCGGCGGAAGCCGTGGCGGGGGTGATGCCGCTCGGCTCCGAGCGGTTGCGACGCTCGGGCTCGTGCCAGCTCAGTCCGAGCCGCTCGCACACCGCGCCGAAGTCTGCGGTGAAGGTCTCCATCCGGCCGACGAAGTCGACCTGGGTCAGGTCGATGAGCCGGGCCTGCCGCACGATGTGGCGGTCGGTCGTGGCGAGGTCGTCGACGTCCTGGGCGGCGACCCAGGCAGCGAAGCTCTCGATCGTCTGCATCCGCTCCCGCTGCTCGGGAGGGAAGCGGAAGTGGTTGCTGTCGCACACCTTGTTCTGCCACGCGGAGATGAAGCGGTCGAGCGGGTGTCGCACGAAGCCGAACTTGAAGTAGTCGGCGAACGCGGCCGTCGGGTAGGGCACCTCCGAGAGCACCATCAGGCCATCGGGGTACTGCTCGTCGAGGAAGGCCTGGATGGTGCGGGTCGCGACCTTGGCGTTGCGGAACCACACGAACTTGTCGGCGCTGCTGATGGTCAGGTTGTGGACCCGGGGCGAGAGCGCCCCGGTCTCCCGGTGCAGCTCCTGTCGCCGGTCGAGCTCGGCCCTCGAGGCGCGCGTCAGCACCTTCGGATGCCCCGAAGGTGACTTGAGTACTGTCGTTTCGGTCACGGAGGCACGTCCGGCCTCCGGAACCGGCCGCTGGGTGGCGGCGCGATTCCTCGCCACAGTGAGCGAATCTAACACCGGTCAGAGGTCAGCGACGACGCACCCGCCGAGCCACCCTCCCCGCCACGGCACGCATCCGGCGTACGGCGACCGGACGCTCTCCCGGGGGGTCTCCGGCAGCGCCGGCCTGGCGCGCCGCCTTCCGCTGCTCCTTGAGCACCGTGCGGCGCCCCTGCCGGGCGCCCGCACGGCGGGCGTCCTCGGCCGAGGACTGCGCCAGCGCCTCGGCGTCGGCGTACATGGCCGTGTAGCGCTCCCTGACCTCGTCGAGCCGCTGCTGGGCGACCTCGTCGAAGCCGCCACCGGCCGCGAGCACCCCCAGCTGGTCCCAGACGTCCTGGGCCATCTCCCGCACCTCGGTCGGGCAGTCGATGTCGTCCCAGCCGGTGCGGACCCGCCGCAGGCCCGGGTCGACGAACGCGTCGACCTCGGCGGCCGCCGCCTCGTCGACCTCGCGCCCGGTGGTGAGGTCGAGCTCGTCGACGACCCGGGACACCACGGCCCGCCAGTCGTCGAGCAGGTCGTTGTAGAGCACGAAGCTGCGCCGCGTCTCGCGCGTGGCCAGCTCGGTGAAGAGGGCGACGTTGAGCCAGCTCGCGACCCGGGTGGTCTGGGCGTGGCGGGGTGTCTCGCCGGCGCTGGTGCCCTTGTAGTACTTGTCCTTGCTGCCGACCACCTCGGCGGGGTGCCGGAGCATGGTCAGGAACGCGGCCTGCGCCCCCGCCTCGACGGCGGCCTCGCGCCACAGCGGCAGGAACCAGCTGTTGCGGGGGTCCTTGACCACCAGGTCGCGGCCCGCCGCGAGGTGCTCGCGGAGCCAGCCCGCGACCTCGGCCAGGAGCTCGTCGTCGTCGGTCACGGCAGCAGCGAGGTCGAAGGCGGCCGGGCGGGCGTCGGTGAGGAACACCGAGGAGCGCCGCAGCAGCCGCGACTGGAGGTCGACCGCCCACCGTGGCTCGAAGAAGCCCCTGGGGTTGGTGCGGTTGCCCGGCACCTCCGGGGGCGGGATCACCAGCCCGACGGTCTTGAGGACGCCGGCGATGGTGCTCGTGCCGCTGCGGCCCGAGCCCGCGACGACCACCACTCGGGGCGTCGTCGACGCCGGTGCGGAGCCGTCGGTGGTCGTCATCAGGGGTCGCCTTTCGGGTCGATGGGCATGCGCGGGCGACCCTCGGGGCGGGGTCGGGGTGGCCCGCAGCGCACACCCTAGACTGAGCCAGTCCCGAGTGAGGAGCCCCGTTTGGCTGAGCGCGTCTTCGTGCACGTCGGCACCCCCAAGTCCGGCACCACCTACCTGCAGGCCGGGCTCTGGGCGCAGCGGGAGGAGCTGAGGGCACACGGGCTGCTGTTCCCCGGGCGGACCCCCTTCGACCACAACCGCGCGTCGCTCCTCGTGCGCAAGGGCCGGCACCTCGACCCGGGCCCGCGACGTCGCGGCGGGAGCCGCAAGCTCAAGGTCTGGTCCCGGTTCTGCCGGCAGGCCGAGGGGTACGACGGCACCGTCGTGCTCAGCAACGAGTGGTACCTCGCGGCCGACCACGAGCAGGCGGCCGGTGCGGTCGAGCAGCTCGGCGGCGAGCGGGTCCACGTCCTCATCACCACCCGCAACCTGGTCCGGCTCGTACCCGCCGGCTGGCAGGAGAGCCTCAAGGTCGGGCGCGGCACCAGCCTCGGCGACTTCGTCACCGGGCTCGACGACCCCGCGAACAAGTGGACCTGGGACGTCGTCGACCCGGCGCTGGTCGCCCGCCGGTGGGCCGACGTGGTCGGTCCCGATCGGGTCCACCTGATCACCATGCCCGAGCGGCCGACGAGCTCCACCCAGCTCTGGGAGCGGTTCTGCGAGACGGTCGGCCTCGCCACCGACGACGTCGAGGTGCCGCCCCGGCAGGCCAACGAGTCGTTGTCGGTGCAGGCGGCGCGGCTGCTCCAGGAGTTCGGCCCGGCGCTGCGCGACGAGATCGACCGCCACGACCGGAGCGTGCGCAGCCACTCCCGCTGGCTGCGCAACGCCGTGGTGCGGCAGGTGCTGACCGAGGTGGCCGGCGACCCGATCGGCCTCGGACCCGGGCTGCGCGACCAGCTGGCCGAGCGCAGCACCCGGAGCGTGGCCGCGCTCCGCGAGCTCGGCTGCCGGGTCACCGGCGACCTCGACGAGCTGCTGGGCGGGACCGACCGCGACGGTGCCCGGCACCCCGACGACGTCACGGAGGCCGAGCTGCTGCAGGCCAGCCGCGAGCTCGCCGTCGGCCTGCTGGGCGCACGGATGCGCAGCACCGAGCCGCCCGGCACCGACCCGGACGACTCCGACGACGGGGACGACGAGACCGACGAGGAGCCGACACACGCATGACCGGGACCACCACGACCCGCTGGACGTTCATGGTGCCGTCGGCGTACGCCGCCGGGGGCATCGCCCGCACCGTGTTCACCACCGCCAACACCCTCGTCGGGCGCGGCCACGAGGTGCGGATCCTGACCCTGAACCGCTCCGCGGCCGAGCCCAAGTTCGACCTCGACCCCGCGGTCGAGCTGGTCGCGATGCAGGATCGCCACGACCCCGACGACCCCGACCGGCCGCTGCGGCTCCCCCGCGACCCACGACCGGTCGCTGCCGTCCGCGAGCTGCTGCGCCGCAAGTCCGACCTGGTGACCGGCGGCCAGGCCCGCAAGACGTTCAACGCGTACGTCGACGAGCGGCTCCGCGAGCACCTCACCGGTGCGCCGGCCGGCGTCGTGGTCACCACCCGACCGGAGTTCGCCGTCGCGGCCAGCCGCTGGTCGGCCCCCGGCTCGGTGCTGCTCCACCAGGAGCACCTGTCGTTCCTGCCGCGTCCCGAGCCGCTGCGGGCGGCGCTGCGGGGCCTGGCCCTCGGCGTGGACGGGGTGCGCCCGATCGACGCGCTGCTGACGCTCACCGACGCCGACCTCGAGCGGTGGCGCGACTACCTCGGCGACGCGGGTGTCCGTACCGGCGTGATCCCCAACCCCACGCCGTTCGTGGTCGGCGACCCCGCACCGCTGACCACGCCCGTGGTGATCGCCGCCGGCAGGCTCACCGCCCAGAAGGGCTTCGAACGGCTCGTCGAGGCCTTCGTCCCGCTCACCCGGAGCCACCCGGAGTGGCAGCTGCGGATCTTCGGCGACGGGCAGCACTGGGACCGGCTCACCGCGCAGGTCGCCCGGGCCGACGTCGGCGACCGGATCCTGCTCGGCGGGGTGACCCGGGAGCTCGAGAGCGAGCTGGCCAACGCGTCGATCTACGCCATGTCGTCGCGCTTCGAGGGGCTGCCGATGGTGCTGCTGGAGGCGCTCAGCAAGGGCGTCCCGCCGGTGTCCTACGACATCCCCGAGGGGCCCCGTCAGCTCATCGACCACGGCCGCAACGGGCTGCTGGTCCCCGAGGGCGACATCGCCGGGCTCACCGACGCGCTGCGCACGCTGATGGACGACCCCGGGCTGCGCCGCCGGCTGGGCGCCGAGGCCCTCGAGACCGCCCGCTCCTACGAGGCGGGAGCGATCGCCGACCGGTGGATCGAGCTCGCCGAGGAGGTCGTGGCCTCCCGGCAGGCGTGACGCTCAGGCCCGCTTCTGGTCGGGCTGGTCGCGCAGCACCAGCGGTGCCAGCACCTCCAGGGCGCGGTCGAGCAGCTGCTCGTCCGACACCTCGTCCGGAGCGGTGGAGTCGTCGCGGAAGGAGGGCGTCAGGTCGGCCAGGTCGCCGTGGATGGTGAAGCCGCCGGTCCGCAGCCCCTCGACGATCGTCGCGGCGATCTCCTCGGTGGCGGCCCGGAACTGGTGGGGCACGCCGAGCGCACCCCCGGCCTTGTGGTTGACCAGCCGTCGCTGGGCCAACCGGCGCTTGACCTGGCGGGCGAACGTCGGCCACGGCACGTCGTCCGGGAGCCGCTCGACGATGCGCCGAAGCAGCTCGGTCTCGACCGTGCCCATCGAGGGGTTGCGAGGTGCGGCGGGCACGGCATAGTCGGCGTCGGGCAGCCCGGTCGCCTCCCTGAACCGCTGCCACAACACGTCGCTGTCGGCCCCGGACGGCGGCACGGTCACGAAGTGGACCTGGGCGGGGGCGACGTGGGAGGCCCAGCGTCCCCCCATGCCGGCGAGGTCCTGGCCCCGCCACATCCCGGTGCCGGTGCCGACGCCCGTCCACTCCCCCAGCGTCGACTCCAGGAAGGCGGTGTAGGTCGCGGTGTCGCCGTTCTTGACCCCCTCCTGCCAGACGGCGGGGAGCTGGCGGCCCAGGTCGCGGCAGGTGACGACGACGTGGACCTCGCGCCCCCGGAACGACCGCACGGCCCGCTTGACGACCTTGCGGGTGGAGCCGCCGATGACCTCGTGGGACAACAGGGCCGGGCCGTCGTGGGCCAGCACCTGCTCGACCACCCGGTCCCAGGCACCCTGGGAGCCCTCGAACCGGTGGCCCCGGAACCCCGAGTCGCGCAGGTCGAGGGCCTCGATGAAGTGGCCGGCGCGCTCGCCCGGGTAGAGGTAGCCGTGCTCCCCCAGCAGCGCCCGGTTGCGGGCGAGGATGTTCTGCAGTGACGTCGTCCCGCTCTTGGGGGTCCCCACGTGCAGCGTGACGACCGGCTGCTCACCCCTCATGGCCCGCACGCTACCTGCCGGCGAGACAGCCGCTGACCAGCGCGCCCGGTCGGCCGGCTCAACGCAGCCCGTAGTCCTCGAGCAGGCGCCGGCCGATGATCATCTTCTGGATGTCGGAGGTGCCCTCGCCGATCAGCATGAACGCCGACTCGCGGTAGAGCCGCTCGATCTCGTACTCCTTGGAGTAGCCGTAGCCACCGTGGATCCGGAAGGACGCCTCGACCACCTCGTTGCAGTACTCCGAGGCGAGCAGCTTGGCCATGCCGGCCTCGACGTCGTTGCGCTCGCCGGCATCCTTCATGCGGGCCGCGCGGACCATCATCGCGTGGGCGGTCTCGACCTTGGTCGCCATCTCGGCGAGCCGGAACAGGATCGCCTGGTGCTGCGCGATCGGCTTGCCGAAGGTCTCGCGCTGCTGGGCGTAGGCGATGCCGAGCTCGAAGGCCCGGTTGGCGATGCCACAGGCGCGCGCGGCGACGTTGACCCGACCGACCTCGACGCCGTCCATCATCTGGTAGAAGCCCTGGCCGGGTGCCTCCCCGAGCACCTGGCCGGCGCCGATGCGGTGGCCCTCGAGCACCATCTCGGTGGTGTCGACGCCCTTGTAGCCCATCTTGTCGAGCTTGCCGGGGATGGTGATGCCCTGGGCGACCTCGCCGAAGCCCGGCTCCTTCTCGACCAGGAAAGTCGTCATGTTCCTGTAGACCGAATCGGCACCCTCGTCGGTCTTCGCGAGCAGCGCCACCAGGGTGGAGGTGCCGCCGTTGGTCAGCCACATCTTCTGGCCGGTGATCTCGTAGCCGTCGTCGACCTTCGTGGCCTTGGTCTTCACCGCCGACACGTCGGAGCCGAGGCCCGGCTCGGACATCGAGAACGCGCCCCGTACCTCGCCGGTGGCCATCTTCGGCAGGTACTTCTGCTTCTGCTCCTCGGTGCCGTGGCGCATCAGCATGTAGGCGACGATGAAGTGGGTGTTGATCACGCCGGAGACGCTCATCCAGCCTCGGGCGATCTCCTCGACACAGAGTGCGTAGGTCAGCAGCGACTCGCCGAGGCCGTCGTACTCCTCGGGGATCATCAGGCCGAAGATGCCGAGCTCCTTGAGCCCGTCGACGATCTCCTGGGGGTACTCGTCGGCGTGCTCGAGCTCGGTGGCCACCGGGAGGATCTTGTCCTCGACGAAGGTCCTGACGGCCTTCAGGATCTCGGTCTGGTCCTCGGTGAGGCCGTCGGTCTGGCACAGCCGACCCATGCTGACTCCCTTCGTCTGACCCGTCGTCGGATCATCGGGCAGCCTACCGGCGGCGAGCGGCGCCGACGGCCCCTGAGATGTGACACTTCGCACGCCCGCGACGTCCGCCACGGGGCCCCTCGGGTCAGTCGTCGACGGAGGCCGGAGGCCGCGGCGACCGGGTCCGGAACGGCGCCCACCACCGGCGGCGTCCGGTCCGGGCCTCCAGCTCCTCGGTCAGCTCCGCCACGCGGGCCTCGAGCCGTTCGCACGAGGCGCTGAGCTCGTCGTTGCGGACGCGCACCTCGGTCAGGTCGCGCTGCAGGTCGCCGGCGCGGAGCAGCATCTCGGCGACCACCTCGGGCAGCCCCTCGAGCATCTCGGCATCGGTCGCCTCGTCCGGGTGCGGTACGCCGTCGGCGGCGATGTCGGGCAGCAGCTCGTCGAGGTCGCCGTGCACCTGAAAGCCTCCGGCCCGGATCTCCTCGACCCAGGCCGCGGACACGGCGGCGAGCCGCTCGGCCACCAGGGCGGGCGTCACGGGCTTGGCGGAGCCGCCGACCCCGCTCAGCAGGGTCTGCGCGAACCAGCGCTTGGCCACCCGGGAGAACCACGGCTGGACGAGCCGCCCGTCGAGGGCCGTGACCACACGGCGCAGGAAGGCGATCTGGGCGGTGCCGAGGGACTCGTTGCGCGTGGGGACCGTCGCCAGGTCGACGACGTCCGGCCGGAGCTCAACCGCCTCGGCGAACCGCCGCCACAGCAGGTCGGGTGCGGTGCCGCTGCGCGGGCAGGTCACGATGTGGATGCGTTCCGCCGGCACCAGCGTCTGCCAGCGGTCCAGCAGGTTGCGCAGGTTCTGCGAACGCCAGAACCTGCTGGTGTCGCCGAGGTCCTCGGGCAGGTGCGACAGGAGGTCGGCGACGAAGGCTGAGAACGGTCGGGGGTGGCCGTTCTTGACCTGCTCCTGCCACTCCGCGGTGGCGGTGCGCCCGAGGTCGCGGGCAGTGACGACGAGGTGCACCTCGAAGTCCTCGAGCAGCGGCGCCATGCGGGCGATCTGGTCGCGGGTCGCCGATCCGAAGATCTCGTGGCTGACCAGGACGATGCCGCCGAGCCGGCGGCCACGGCGCAGCAGGTGGGCGAAGGTGCCGTCGATGTCCTCCCGCCGGAGGCCCCAGCGCGACGGCTTGCCCGCCATCTCGACGGCCGCGTGGAACATCCCCTCCTGGCGGACGAACGGGTAGACGTGGCCGGCCTCGCGAAGCTCGGAACGGTGGTTGCCGAGCACGGTCTGCAGGTAGGTCGAACCGCTCTTGGGGAGGCCGACGTGGAAGTACAGCCGCTGCGGGCCCTCGTCGTGCTGCCCGTCCGGCTGGGTGTCCGGTGGCCCGAGTGACGGGTCACGCGCCTCGGTCACGCGGTCCTCCTCACACCCCCGGTCGACGTCGGGGCACAGCCTAGGGCTCGTCGGACTCCTCCGCCGAGCCCCCTCGGCGGGTGAGCGCCCGGCGTACCCGGCCCACGACGCCGTGCCCGGGTCCACCCGCACCGCGACGGCTGCGGGCGGTCGCGCGCTGCGTGACGACGTGGACCAGGGCCTCCACCGCCGCGGCCGAGAGCTCGGCGTCCGTGGGGCTCGCCTCGGCGTCCGGGCCGAACGCGGAGTCGCGGCACCGGAGGTCGTCGAGGTCGCCCTCCACCTGGTAGCCGGCCTCGGCCAGCGCCGTCACCTGGGCGTCGGTGACCTTGTCGCACCAGTGCCGGAGCCGCTCCGGCACCAGGATCCTGTCGGCGTCCTGGCGGCCAAGCACCTGCGAGGCGAACCAGCGCTTGCCCACGTCGCCGTAGACCTGGCGACGGCGCAGGTCGTCGGGGAGGCCGAGGTTGACCTGCCGCAGCAGCTCGGCCTGGACCCGCCCCAGACTGGTGTTGCCGCGCCCGGGGGCGGGGGCGAGCTCGTCGGCCCGGACGTCGAGGACCCGGCAGTAGCGCTCCAGCAGCAGCGTGGGGGCGCTCCCGGGCGGCGGCACGGTGACGACGTGGATCCGCTCCGGGGGGACCAGGTCGGCCCACCGCGCCAGCACGGCCGGGGGGTCGAGCTGGATCCAGGGGTGGCCACCCCGGCCGGCCCGCTCCCCCTCCTGGAGCCGCTCCAGCCACCGCTCGTAGCCGACGGTCCGGGCCGCCTTCAGCTCCTGCTGCCACGACGACGGCACCTGCCGGGCCAGGTCGCGCACCGTCAGGACCACGTGGACCTCGCGGTCCCCGCAGGCTTCGACCAGGCGCCTGACCTGGGCCCGGCGGGACGCGGCCAGGGACTCCTGGCTCACGAGGGCCCGCGCGCCGGGCGCCCGCTGCAGCCGCGCGGTGAACCGGTCGAGGGCGCCGCCCACCGAGGCCGGGTCGCGCTCGGGGTTGTAGCGGCCGCGGACCAGCAGCATCAGCTCGAACGACTCGCGCCGGGTCCCAGGCACCAGGTCGAGGCCGCGCTCGGCCAGCAGCTCCTGGTTGTGGTGCATCACGCCCTGCAGGTACGACGTACCGGTCTTCTGCAGTCCGAGGTGGAGGAAGACGCGGCGCGACGCGGGCATGGACTGTTCCTACGCCATCCCGGATCGACGCGGCAAACCGGCCTCAGGAGAGCGACGCGAGCATCTCCTCGCCGTCGGCGAGGCCGATCTCCCCGGTGCTGACCGTGAGCCGTGCCGGCCGCTCGAGCAGGGACGAGTTGAGGGAGCGGTTGACGTCCATCCGCTCCACCGCCCGGCCGCTGTCGTCCCGCATCAGCAGGAAGCCCCGTGCCATGCCGGAGTCACGCCACGCCCGTCCGCAGGCGTCGCGGCACCGCACCACCGCGCTCCCCGAGGAGCCCTCCTCCCGGATCAGCCTCGCGACGTTGCGCTCCCGGTCGGTGAGGGTCTCGCTTCGCGTGGTGAGCCGGACCTGGACGCCACGCGCGATCGCCTGCCGCACCGGGCGGTAGAGCCGGTAGGGGCCGAAGCCGGACGACACGAGCTCCACCTCGCTCCCTGCGGTGGCCCCTCGCAGGGCCTCACGGATCTTCGCGATCACGACCCGCCGGGCCTCCCGGCTGCCGGTGGGGTCGCTCACGAACTGCTCGGTGTCCGCGGGCGCGTCCACCTTCCAGGAGTAGCCGGCCTGGACCGCGTCGTGGTCGGAGTTCAACTCGAACCTGGAGTGCCGGTCGACGCCCAGGGCTCCGGCGCCGCGGTTGAAGAGGTAGTCGATGGTCGCGCCCCGGTGGTCACCGGTCGCGAAGTAGTCGCCCAGGGCGTCGTACGTCGGCACCATCCGGGCGTCCTTGAGCAGGTCCCGCGGGTACCGGCCGCTGGTGTAGTGGACGTTGAAGTCGCCGCCCACGAGCACCGGACCGGCCGGCGCGAGGTTGCCGACCAGCTCGCCGATCCGGCGGACGGACGGGCGGAGCAGGTCGGGCATGTCGTCGTCCAGCGGCGCCACGTGGGCGGCCACGACGGACAGCTGGCGGCCGTCGGCGCTGCGCAGCGTCACCCAGTTGGCGAACCGCAGGCCGAGCTTGATGTTGCGGCCCTCGGGAACCTTGCGGTAGTCGGAGATCCTCGTGGTGCCGCTGTCGACCAGGGTGAACTCGTCGTTGCGCCACGCGACTGCCGTCGCGGCCGTGTAGCGGTTCCTGTGGCTGCGGTAGACGTCGTAGGCCTCGGGGGCGATGACCGTGTCCTGGCGGAGCGGCACCTCGTTGTAGGTGACGATGTCCGGGTTCTTGGAGAGCACCTCACGGACGTCGGCCTGGAACCGCTCGACCGACAGCTGGGACAGGATGTTGGCGTGGATGACCTTCAGGTCGCTGCCGGACGCCGCCGAGGTGCTCTCGGTGGTCTCGGCAGCCTGGGCGGGTGCCGTGACCGGGGAGACCGTGACCGCCAGGGCGCCCGCCAGGAGGGCGCCGATGCCCCTGCGAAGGGGCATCGGACGGCGTACGCTCCGGGCGGGCACCGTGGTCGGCATCGGGGGGCTCCTCGGGCTGGGGGAACGTGGGCGGGGGGCGAAATCACAGGAATCACACCACCCCCTCGAGTCACACGCAATCGGTTCCGCTGAACTACAGAGGTGTAGTTCTTCCAGTTGTCGCAAGGGTTTTCGCGTACCCCGCACCCGTCGAGACGGCGCCGACGACGGCGTCGGCTACGACGGTCCGCCGCGGGTCATCCCGGCGCCTTCACGCGCCAGCCCAGATCGGCCACCACGGCGTCGTGGTCGGAGTGCAGCTCGATCGGCCGGTGCCGCTCCGCGCGCAGCTTGGCCTTCCCGCGGTTGAAGACGTAGTCGATCGTCAGGTCGTGGTGGTCACCGGTCGGGAAGGAGGAGCCGAGGGTGTCGTAGGTCGGGCGCATCCTCGCGTCCCGGAGCAGGTTCTCCGGGTACCGGTCACCGGCGTAGTGCACGTTGAAGTCACCACCGACGAGCACGGGGCCCCGCGGCGCGAGCCTGGCGACCAGCTCGCCGATGCGCCTCACCGAGCGCCGGAGCAGGTCGGGCATGTCGTCGTCGGGCGGGGCGACGTGGGCCGAGACCACCGACAGCTTCCGGCCGTTGCCGGCCTCGAGGGTCACCCAGTTGGCGAACCGGAGGCCGATCCGGACCTTGCGACCGTCGGGCTTCCTGCGGTAGTTGCTGAACCGGTAGGTGCCGGAGTCGACCTTCCGCCACCGATCGGTGCGCCAGGCGACAGGGGTGGCCTCGGTGTAGCGGTTGCGCGGGCTGCGGTACACGTCGTAGCCGTCGGGAGCGAGCCGCCAGTCCACCCGGTTCGGGACCTCGTTGTAGGTGATGACGTCGGGCTCGACCTGCAGCACCTCGCGCGCGTCGGACGTGAACTTCCGCACCGACAGGCTGCTGCGGATGTTCGCCTGGACCATCCGCACCCCGCCGGGGTAGCCGGCGTCGGGCGTGGACTCCTGCGCGTGGGCAGGCCCGGAGACGGACGGGCTGAGGGTCGTGGCGGCGAGGACTCCACACACCAGACCGATGAGGTGACGGGTCGGCATCAGGGCTCCTTGGGGGTTTCGGAAACCACAGGCATCACACCACTCACTCTGGTCACTCACAACACGTGGTGGTGAACTACCCGGATGTGGTTCGGCCACGACCGGACGACCCTCGGCGGGCGACCGGCCGAGCGGGCCTCCGGCCTCGGCGGTCGTCAGCTGCTGCGCGGGAGCGGCGGCAGACCCAGTGCCTCGGCGACGGCGGGAGCCAGCCAGCGGGCGTAGTCGGGTGTCATGTGCTCGGAGTCGCGCAGCGTGATGTACCGACCCACGACCGACGGGCACAGCCCGTCGGCGCAGAACCAGCGCTCGGCGTTCACCACACCGACACCGGCCTCGCGGGCCGCCGCGAACGACTCGCGGGCCTCCCGCTCGATTCACCTCCCGGGCTCGAACGCGCAGTCGCCGAGGTCGGGGTGCCCGAGGCTGAGGCAGACGCCGGTCTCGCGGGGCAGCTTCGGGGTGTTGCCGACGACGGCGACGTCGCCGGCCACCTCGTCGAGCCGCTCGAACAGCTCGCGCCAGCGCTGGCGAAGCACCTCACGGTAGCGCCTCAGGTCGGGGGCGCCGGCCAGCGTCGCCCCCGTGTCGGGGTCCTGGACCAGAGCAGGCACAGCAGGAGCAGCAGGGGCCAGAGCAGGTTGAACTGCTCCTCGACCGCGAGCGACCAGTGGTGCCGCAGCGGGGACGGCGGCTGACCCTGGGCGAAGTAGTCGGCACCGGTCAGCGCGAACCTGATGTTGGCCGCGAAGCCGGCCGTCCACAGGGCGTCGGCCAGCACGGTGCGCAGGAGGGACAGGGTCAGCAGCGACCCGAGCACCGTGACGACGGTGACCAGCGTCGCGGCCGGCAGGATCCGCCGGGCGCGGCGCGCGTAGAACCTGGCGAGCGAGACCTGGCCGTCGCGGTCGGCCTCGCGCAGCATTCAGTGCCGTGATGATGTGGCCGGACACGACGAAGAAAGCCACCCGTGAGGAACGACGGGGCGATGTGGTGGGCGATCACGAGCAGCACCGCGACGGCACTGATCCCCTGGATGTCGGGCCGGAACCCGAGCGGCCCCCGCCGTGTCGGGTCAGCCGAAGGACGCGAGTGCACTGATGAAGAAGTGGTCACTGATCCGTCGGTCCGTGGAGGTGGTGTCGCGCCAGTAGTTGCTCCAGGTGGCCCCGGTGCCGACGACCCAGTCG
This sequence comes from uncultured Actinomycetota bacterium, assembly GCA_963740325.1. Lineage (GTDB taxonomy): Bacteria > Actinomycetota > Actinomycetes > Propionibacteriales > Nocardioidaceae > Nocardioides. The sequence continues at coordinate 506,522 of CAVUDQ010000004.1, read as the reverse complement.
ACCGGCAGCGGACTCGGCGGGGGCTGGCAGCCACTCCCGTAGCTTCCCCCGTTGGAGGCGACCAGCCCGGCCGCCGGCACCACCCGGCAGTAGAACTCCTCGCGATCGTTCATGTCCCCGGTGACGAGCACCGGCAGTCCCTCGGACTCGAGGTCGTCGACCACGGTGACCAGGGCGGCCTGGCCCTGCCGGCGCTCGGCGAGGTAGGAGCCGTCTCCGGCGGAAGGGTGGGTGTTGACGACGTAGAACTCCCGGCCGGTCGCCCGGTGCCGGAACCGCACGATGGGCTGCGGTCGCGGAGTCCCCATGAAGGGAATGGTGAACGAGCTACCGCTCACGACGTCGAAGACGCCCGGGTCGTAGAGGATCGAGTTGTCGGTCTCCATCTCGCCCCAGCCGAAGCCCGGCCAGGCCGCCATGCCGGTGCGGTTCTGGAGGTCGCGCAGCTGGTCGGCCTGCAGCTCCTGGGTGCCGAGGATGTCGACCTCGTGGGACGCCACCAGCCCGGCCGCCCCGGCGGTGCGGGTCGAGGCCGGTGGGTACCGCGTGCGGTCGCCGCCCGGCGCGGTGTGCTGGCTGCCGAGGACGTTGAAGGTGCCGATGCGGAACGAGAACGGCCTGTTCTCGCGGCGCTCGCGGGCGGCCTCCCGCCGGGCGGCCCGCTGCTCGGCGAGCTCCCGCAGCCGCTCCCGGCGCGCCTGCCGGCGCTCGCGCGCCTCCTGCAGGGCGATCTCCCGGGCTCGCTCCAGCCGCAGCACACGGTCGGGAGAGGCCGCCGGGGTCAGCCGCGAGGCCTGCGCGTCGGCAGCCGCCTCGGTCGCCCGCTCGATCGAGGTCGCCGGCGGCTGCGGGTCGCGTGCGGTCGTGACCTCGGGCTCCATGACGCTCGCCACGACGGGTGCCCCGAGGGCGAGCAGCACCATGGAGCCGATCACCGCTGCGAGCCGCTTCAGGGCAGCACGCTGGGAGGCTCGATGGGCGGGGGCGGGCACCGCGCGAAAGTAACACAACGACCGCCCCTCAGCCCGATCTTCCGGACGGGCCAGCGTGCTGTCCTCGTCGGGGTGCGTCGGTAGGACCTCGGCCGTCGCGAGCAGCCCATCGGGGGCGTCACGAGGTGGCCTAGGGTGAGCGCCATGCTGTTCACGGCGACGACCCTCCAGGACTCGCCGGACAACGTCCGCTTCTTCGTGGCCGCCAACCTCGCCTCCGGCGTCGACCACATGTTCGTGTTCCTCGACTCCCCGCGTGAGCCGGGCCAGGAGCAGGTCGCGGCCTTCCTGGAGGCCCACGACCGGGTCACCTACCTGCGCACCGGCAAGCGGTGGTGGGACGGCGACCGGCCGTCCAGCCTCAACGTGCGGCAACGGGTCAACGCCAACTGGACGCGGGCGGTGCTGGAGCCGTTCGACTGGGCGGAGTGGCTCTTCCACATCGACGGCGACGAGGTGGCCCTGCTCGACCGGTCCGCCCTGGCCGCCGTACCCCTCGAGCTGGATGCGGTGTGGCTGCCGCCGCTCGAGGCGGTGAGCCAGCCGCGCCCGAAGCGTCGGCCGACCCTGTTCAAGCGGCTGCTCGACGACGACGACCTCAACCTGCTCCACGTGCTCGGCGCGCTGGAGGCGCCGACGAACCAGGCGTACTTCCACGGTCACGTCATGGGCAAGTCGGGCGTGCGACCCCGGTCAGGGCTCGGCCTCGCCCTCCACCAGGCGATCTCGCCCGAGGGGGTGCCGCAGGAGCGCCACTCTGCCCCGGCCCTGCGGCTGCTCCACTACGACGCCGTGTCGGGCGAGGAGTTCGTGCGGAAGTGGATCGCGCTGGCCCGGGCCGGGCACGCCCGCTACCGGGCGTCGCGGGCCCCCATGGCGCGGGCGCTGAAGACCCTCGTCGACAAGGACCTGCCGGACGGGGTCCTCGAGAAGTACCTGCAGCAGGTCTACGAGCTCACCACCCGCGACGACGTGGAGCTGCTGGGCGAGCTGGGCCTGCTCGTCGAGGTCGACCCCGAGCAGGCCGGTGCCCGGCCCCGCGACCTGCCGGCGGGCGCCGCCGAGGCGCTGGCCGGACGGGTCGAGGAGCTGCGGGCGCTGCCGAAGCGTGACTTCTACGTGGCCGACGCCGCGCGCTCCGGCGAGTCGGGGGCCGCCCGCCGGGGCGTGCGCCGGCTGAAGCGGATGGCCGCAGGCGACTGAGGCGTCATCGGCGGCGCAGCCAGCGCCCAGCCGGCCCAGCCGGGACCGCCAGCGCGCCACGGCCGGGCGGCGCCGGCCGGCCGCCCTGCGCCACCGCCGTACGTCGCCCAGCAGGGTCGCCACCAGGTCGACCGCCACCTCGGCGACCTCCGTGTCGGTGACCGAGGTGGTCGCCCGTCGCGGCTCGAGCTCCGCGGGCACCCGGAGGTGCTCGAGGTCGCCCACCACGTCGTAGGGCGCGGAGCGCAGGTGGGCGATCGCCGCCTCGGCGCGCGCACGGCAGTCGTCGACCTGGGCGGGCTCGGGCCAGAACCGGTCACCGGCGCGCGGCACCAGCCGCTCGTCGGCCAGGAAGGTACGGATCCAGACGCCCCGGTCGAAGGCCGATCCGAACCCCTGCAGCGAGCCGTTGATCCGACGGAGGGTCTCGGCCTCGACGACGCCCATCGAGGTGTTGGGGAACGACGCCGAGAGGTCGATGCCGTCGGGCGAGAAGCCGACGACGCCGGCGAACCGGTGCCACACGTCGTCGCGGGGAGCAGCGGGGTCGAGGACGAGCACGTGGATCCGCTCCGGCGGGACGGCCTGTGACCACCGCTCGAGGACCAGCCGCAGGTCGAGCGTCCGCCAGTTCCAGATCGCGGTGGACCGGCGCGACTCGCGACGTGCGTAGTCGGCCAGCGACGTCGTCGACCCGTTCTTGAGGCTCTCCTGCCAGCTGGCCGTGAACAGGCCCAGCGGCTCGCGCGCGGTCACCACCACGTGCACCTCGTCGGTCGGCAGCGCCGTCACCATCGCCGCGGCCTGCGTGGCCGACGCCGCCGCGAAGAACTCATGGCTGAGCAGTCCGGTGCCGGGGGTCTCCGCCAGCTCGGCGCAGATCCGCGACCACGCCGTCCGGTGGCGCTCGGGCGCCCGCTCCTGGTGGTGGTCCTCGCGCACCGAGCGGGAGGCCCACAGGTGGTCCCGCCGCTCGGAGCCGGGGACCACGACGCCCCGGGCGCGCAGCGCGTCCCGGGAGGACCAGAGGATCGTCTGCAGGTAGGACGTCGCGGTCTTCGGGAGTCCGATGTGGACGAAGACGCGGTCGACCACTAGATCGTGTCCCCGAGCGACTTCCGGAACCGCTCGAGGGCGTCCTGGACGGCGACCTCGTCACGCGACGACAGGGGGACGAGCAGCTCCTGGACGACGTCGGCCAGCTCGGCCAGCCGCAGGTGGTGACGGCGCATCTCCGTCATGTCCGCCTCGAGGTCAGCGACCCGCTGCTCCAGCCGGCGTACCGTCCCCGGCCTCGACCACGGTCGCGGTAGCTCCCTGCGCTGCATGAGTCCACTCTCCCACCAGTCTCACGGTCGGCCGGTTCCGGTGCCCGAGCCGCTTCACCTCGATCCGGGAGGCCCCGGCCTGCTCGAGCAGCCTAGTCAGCGAGGCGAGGTCGACCTGACCCACCATCCACTCGGTCGGCTCCGGCGCCTCGTCGCCGCCGTCGGCCACGAACACGTCGGCCAGCAGCCGCCCACCCTCGGCGCGCATCGCCATCGAGCACAGCCGCGCCAGGGCCTCGCGCCCGATCCCGGACGTCGCGTCGAGCACGTGCCGCGCCAGGACGACTCGCGGTCGCGGGTCGTGGGCCAGCCGCGCTCCCTCCGCCAGCACCGAGCGCCACTCGGTGAGGTTGAGGTGGCGCACCTCGAGGGCGTGTCCGTCGGTGTGGGCCCGCCGCTCGGCGTGCCGCAGCGCCCGCGGCACGTAGTCGTAGGCCGTCACCCGCGCGCCCTGCTGGGCCAGCCACAGGCTGTCGGCGCCCCGGCCCGCGCCGACGTCGAGCACCTCGGCACCGAGCTCGGCCGCGGCCGCGGCCGCCTGCCGGGCCAGCTGGGAGGGGTCCCGGAAGCCGGCGGCCGCGCCGCCCCCCGCCCGCCGTTCCCAGTACCGGATCCCCGGCTGGGTCCCCCGGAACCAGTCCTCGAGGGCCCGGACGGTGCGTGGCGGCGTGGTGAACTTGAAGGCCGGGTCGGGCACCCGCCAGCCCGGACCGTACGTCGCCTCGAGCAGCTTCTCCGGGCGCGCCGGCACCGGCATCGGCCGGCCGCCGAGCTCGCAGCTGCCGAGGGGGTGGATCCAGGCGTCGTCGAAAGGGGTGCCGATCTCGCCCATCAGGTAGAGCCGGCCGGCGTCCAGGAAGCCCCCGAAGACGTCGAGCCCGATGTGCACGCCGGGCTCCGGCGTCACCAGCACCTTGAAGGCGGCCCCGCTGTAGCGGGTTGTCGACCACCCGTGCTCGGCCAGGGTGCGCTGCACCCGGAACGACTCCCGGGCGACGTCGACCGGGGTGGTGAACCGGCTGACGTAGCCGAGGTCGGCGTCGGAGTCGTGGCCGAGCACCTGCCCCTCACGGACCGCGCCCAGCAGGGTGCCGTAGGCGAGGAAGGGCTCGAGACCGGCGTCCTGCAGGGCCGCGAGGACCGCCTCGGTCGCGTCGAGCAGGGCGGTGATGTCGCGCTCGGACCGGCCGGCGAAGGTCGGCACCAGCTTGCCGGACTTGTCGATGCCCAGCTCGACGCCCTGCCGGTTGCGGACGTCGATCCGGCCCTCACCGTCGCCGAGGGCCAGCTCCCGGTCGAGGAAGACGAGGTCGGAGCCCGGGTCGCGCAGCGTCAGCCGGGTGTGGCCGTGGAGATGCCGGACGAGCGGCCGGGGCCACGCGACCCGCCGGAGGGGTCCCGGGACGGGACCCACCCGGTCGGTGTCACGCAGCGTCCAGAAGGTCCAGACCCTCCGACCGTCGAGGCACACGTCGACCGGGCGGTCGTCGACGGCGAGCAGGACCAGCCCGTCGTCGTCGACCCGCCGGATCCGTGGCCTCGGCGCCACCGTCACTCTTCCATCGAGGCAAACGGGTCGAGCTCGCCGTCGGTGACCGACTCGCCGTCCTCGTAGACGGCGTTCTCGTCGTTCCCGAAGATCAGCCGCCCGTCGTCGATCTGGCGAGCAAGCAGCCCGGAGGCCGAGGAGCACCGGCGGTGCGGGAAGTTCTTGTACCAGTAGTCGAGGTGCTTCTCGTAGCGGCGGACCCGGCCGCTCGACCGGTAGACGCCGACGTTCTCGTCACTGATCTTCGCCAGCCCCGACCAGTTGGCCGAGCCGTTGAGCAGTGCGAGGCCGGAGCGGTCCCCGTTGTAGTTGCCCCGGATGGTCATCGACTTGAGGTGGAAGTAGCGGTCGAACTCGCCGTCGCAGTTGTTGTCCTGGACGAGGTGCTTCATCGGCACCGGGCCACGGCCGGAACGCTGGCGCAGGTATCGCCCGACGTCGATGCCGACCACGGTGTAGCCGATCCGGATGTTGCAGCCGTTGTTCCACATCGTGCGGAGCTTGCGTGCGATGTTCATGCCACGCTTCTGCCGGATCACGTCGGGCGCGATCTGGATCTTGGTCCGACCCGACCCGGTGTTGGTCGCCCCGCGGCACGACGTCCGGTTCAGCATCTGCATCACCGGGTCGACGGACCGCTTGCCCCGGATGGGATAGGCGATCAGCCGGAACTTGCCGAAGTTCTTGTCCCGGTAGGGCGGGTGGACCTTCCGGTCCTTGGCGGCCTGGTTGAAGATCCGGGTGTAGAACTTCCACACCTCCCGGTTGCGGGTGTGGGTGTAGATGTCGTTCCACTGGTTGTTGGTCGACGCCTCGGTGAAGTTGGCCGAGCCCTGCATCACGACCCGCTTGGTCCGGCCCACGTCGGAGAACAGGAAGACCTTCGTGTGGGCCGAGCCGCCCCCGCTGCGGCAGGTGCCCTGGCACAGCCGGGCCCAGCTGTTGCGCTTGCGCGGGTGGTTCCGGTTGTACCGCTTGAGGCCCGAGCGGAGGGCACGGAAGGGCGGGTTGGCGACCTGCTGGACGTTGCGGTCGTCCATGATCAGCCGGACCCGCACCCCGCGGCGCTGGGCGCGCAGCAGCGCGTCCTTGCCGGCGGAGGTCATGAAGTTCCACGAGAAGATGTCGATGTCCTCGCCGCGCGGGGTCGAGTTGATCGACCGCATGACGCGCTTGAAGATCTTCCGCTTCGCGCCGAGCGGGCTGTTGAAGGTCGGTCCCGGCTTCGGCGTGAAGTTGTCGGGCGTGGCGGTGGCCGGCGATGCCGCCACGGGCACCATCAGGGCAGAGGCGGCAAGGGTCAGGGCGAGAGTCCTGACAAGCATGGGCATCCCTTCGATCACGGGGTTGGCTGGTGGTGCGGGAGATTGTTGTGGCGGGCCTCGGGGCCCGAGCGGGTCAGGCTGAGCAGTTCCTCATGGACTCGCGGTAGTCGCGGTCCTCGTCGAGCGACCCGTCTGCTTCGTTGACCGTCCCTCCCAGGACGCCCCAGTAGTGGTCCGCATAGCGGACCATGCGCTGCCCCGAAGAGCAACCCAGCGCGTCCCGCTCGACGTAGGCACCCGCCTCGTCGGCGCATCCCTTGTAGGTGCGCGGGATGTCCCCGCCCTCCTGCCAGATGTCGGCGCACTCCGGCGTACCGGGCGGCGCCTCCTCACCCGCGGGCGAGGACGGCGAGTCGGACGCAGGCGGCTCCTCGGCGGTCTCCCCGCCGTCCTGCTGGTTGCAGGAGGCGAGCGCCAGTGCGGCGAGCACGGCGCACGTCATCGTGCGCCATCGCAGACCGCTGACCCGAAGCATGCCGCGAGTATACGACCGGACCCGGGTACGGACCGCGCACCCGGGCCGTCGACGCGCTGGCGGGGCGCGGCCCGGCGCCCGACCCGGCCGGTAGCCTCGGGCCGTGAGCACCGCCCCCACCCGCGTCTACGTCGCCCGGATGGTCGGCCTGCCCATCTTCGACCCGCAGGGCGACCAGGTGGGCAAGGTGCGCGACCTCGTGGCCGCGGTGCGCTCGGAGGTCAACCAGCCGCGGGTCCTCGGGATGGTGGCCGAGGTGTTCGGGCGGCGCCGGATCTTCGTCCCCATGACCCGGGTGACCAGCATCGACAGCGGCCACGTCTCCACGACCGGGCTGCTCAACATGCGCCGCTTCGAGCAGCGCCCGACGGAGACCCTCGTCGTCGGCCAGATGCTGGACCACACCGTCACCATCACCGAGACCGGCGTCACCGGCACCGTCTACGACGTCGGGATGGAGCAGGCCCGCAACCGCGACTGGGTGCTCTCCCGGGTCGCGGTCCGGGAGTCCGGCAGCACCTTCCGCCGCCGCGGGCAGACCCACGTCGTCGAGTGGCGCGGCGTCGACGGCCTCACCCGCCAGGACGCCGCGCAGGGCGCCACCCACCTGATCGCCCAGCTGTCGGAGATGAAGCCGGCCGACGCCGCCAACGTGATCCACGACCTGCCGCAGGAGCGGCGTACGGCGGTGGTGGCCGCGATGGACGACGAGCGACTCGCCGACGTCCTCGAAGAGCTGCCCGAGGAGGACCAGGTCGAGATCCTCGGCCACCTCGAGGCCGAGCGGGCCGCCGACGTCCTCGAGGAGATGTCGGCCGACGACGCGGCCGACCTGATCGCCGACCTGCCCCCCGAGACGGCGGCGCGGCTGCTCGAGCTGATGGAGTCCGAGGACGCCGAGGACGTCAAGCGGCTGATGTCGTACGCCGAGGAGACCGCCGGCGGCATGATGACGCCCGAGCCGGTGATCCTCGGACCCGACGCGACCGTGGCCGACGCGCTCGCCCACGTCCGCAACCCCGACCTGCCGGTGTCTCTGGCGGCGATGGTCTACGTCTGCCGACAGCCCCTCGAGACGCCGACCGGCAAGCTGCTGGGCTGCGCCCACGTGCAGCGGCTGCTGCGCGAACCGCCGTCGTCGCTGGCCGCGGCGGCCGTCGACACCGCGCTCGACGCGATGCGCCCCGACGCGACCATCGACCAGGTGGCGTCCTACCTCGCCACCTACAACATGGTCGCCGCCCCGGTCGTCGACGACGAGGGCAGGCTGCTCGGCGCGGTGACCGTCGACGACCTGCTCGACCACATGCTCCCCGAGAACTGGCGCGACCACGAGCAGGGAGGCACCCATGGCTGACTCGCGCCGCACCGACACCCGACGGAAGGGCCTCGACACGCCCACCGACGTCCGCCGGCCGCTGGTGCGGCGGCCGTCCTACGACGCCGACGCGTTCGGCTCCTTCGCCGAGCAGTTCGCACGGTTCATGGGCACTGCGCGGTTCCTGCTCTACATGACCCTCTTCGTCGGCGTGTGGCTGGTGTGGAACTGGGTGGCTCCCGAGGGCCTCGCGTGGGACCTCTACCCCTTCATCTTCCTGACCCTGATGCTGAGCCTGCAGGCGTCGTACGCCGCCCCGCTGATCCTGCTGGCGCAGAACCGGCAGGAGGACCGCGACCGGGTCATCGCGGAGCGTGACCGGCAGGCCAACGCGCGTGCCCACGCCGACATGGAGTTCCTGGCCCGCGAGGTCGCGTCGCTCCGGATGGCGATCGGCGAGGTCGCCACCCGCGACTACGTGCGCTCGGAGCTGCGGGCGCTGCTGGCCGAGCTCGACGAGAAGCGGTCCCCGGACCAGAAGGCCGACGAGGAGTGAGGCGGCCCGCATCCGAGGTGCTGTGGACCGTGGTGCTGGTGGTCGTGCTGGTGGCCGCGGGCTCCGGCGTGGCCGTCGTCGCGCTCACCGACACCGACGGCGGCGCGGCCCCTGCCGCACACGAGCCTTCACGCCCGGCAGCCAGCACTCCCGGCGACACCGCGACGGAGCCGTCCCGGCCGTCCCGCAACCGGCGACCGGCCGACCCGGCGCGGCCCGAGGCGACCGCGACCGCGTGTCCCGAGGTCACCGAGCGAGTGGGGCTGCGGGTGCTCACCCTCAACACCCACGGAGCCCAGGCGTACGGCGGGTTCGACCTCGACCGGCTGGCGTCGTTCATCGATGCGGCCGGCGTCGACGTCGCACTGCTGCAGGAGGTCGACCGGTTCCGCGGCCGCAGCCACTACACCGACATGCCGCGGGTGTTGGCCGCACGGTCCGGCATGGAGCTGGCGTTCGGGCTGAACGTGCACCTGCCGGGCCGGGCGGTGTCAGGGACCGCGACCCTCTCGCGGTTCCCGATCCTGTCCCGGCGCAACGTCGCGCTGCCGACCGCGCCCGGCAGCAAGGCGCGCGGGCTGCTGCGCACCGACCTCGACGTCGACGGCCTCCGGGTGAGTGTCTTCAACACCCACCTCGAGCACCTCGCCCCGGGACTGCGGCTGCGCCAGGCGGCGGCGTTGCGCGGGCCGGTCAGGGCGACCCGCCACCCGGTGGTGCTGGGCGGCGACCTCAACTCGCTGCCGACCTCGCCGACGGGGGCCGTCATGCGCAAGCTCCTGACCGACAGCTGGAGGGACGCCGGGCTCGGTCCCGGGCCCACCGCCCCGGCCGGCCATCCCGGGCGCCGGATCGACTACCTCTTCCACTCACCCACCGTGCGGGTCGGGACCATCGACGTCATGGAGCCGGTCGTGTCCGACCATCGCGCGGTCCGCGCGCGCTACCTGCTGACCGTGGCCGGCGACGAGGTGTGCGTGCCCGAGCTGGACGGGCCTGCCGGCGGCTCCGGTCCCGGCGGTGGCGGCGCTGGCCATGCTCGTTAGGCTGGGACATCATGAGCAGCCCCACCACCGAGCAGGTCATGGCCGCACTGGCCACGGTCAACGACCCCGAGATCAAGCGCCCCATCACCGACCTCGGCATGGTCGACGCCGTGGAGGTCGGCGACGACGGCACCGTCCGGGTGACCGTCCTGCTCACCGTGGCCGGCTGCCCGCTCAAGGACACCATCAACCGCGACGTGACAGCGGCGGTGAGCGCGCTCGACGGCGTCTCCGGTGTCGACCTCACGCTGGGGGTGATGACGGCCGAGCAGCGCAGCGGCCTGCAGGAGCAGCTGCGCGGCGGGAAGGCGCAGCGGGAGATCCCGTTCTCGCAGCCCGGCTCACTGACCAAGGTGTTCGCGATCGCGAGCGGCAAGGGCGGCGTCGGCAAGTCGTCGGTCACCGTCAACCTGGCGCTCGGCATGGCCGCCCAGGGGCTCCAGGTCGGCATCGTCGACGCCGACATCTACGGCCACAGCGTCCCGGCGATGCTGGGCGTCGCCGACCAGCGGCCGACCCAGGTCGACGAGCTGATCATGCCGGTCCCCACCGCCTCGGGCGTGTCGGTGATCTCGATCGGCATGCTGAAGCCGCGGCGTGACCAGGTGGTCGCCTGGCGGGGCCCGATGCTCGACCGGGCGTTGGTCCAGATGCTCGCCGACGTCTACTGGGGCGACCTCGACGTGCTGCTGCTCGACCTCCCGCCCGGCACCGGTGACATCGCGATCTCGCTCGGCCAGCACCTTCCCGGCGCCGAGGTCCTGGTCGTGACGACGCCCCAGGAGGCGGCGGCCGAGGTCGCCGAGCGCGCCGGCACGATGGCCTCGATGATGCACCAGCGGGTGGTCGGCGTCGTCGAGAACATGAGCTACCTCGCCTGCCCCCACTGCACCGAGGAGGGGCGCGACCACAGGCTGGAGGTGTTCGGCAGCGGTGGCGGCGATCGGGTCGCTCGCACCCTGTCCCAGCGGTTCGGCTACGACGTGCCCGTCCTCGGGCAGGTGCCGCTCGACAGCCGCCTGCGCGAGGGCGGCGACGACGGCAAGCCGATCGTCGAGGCCGACCCCACCGCCCCCGCCGCCACCGTGCTCCGCGCGGTTGCCACGACGCTGGCCGGGCGGGGCCGCGGTCTCGCCGGGATGCAGCTGGGATTGACGCCGACCAGTAAGTTCTGACCCGTGTTCGGAGTCGGACTTCCCGAGATGGCGGTCATCGCGTTGATCGCGGTGCTCGTGTTCGGCCCCGAGAAGCTGCCGGAGTTCGCCAAGCAGGCCGGCCGGTTCCTCCACCGGATGCGGCAGTTCGCGCGCTCGACGCGCGACGACCTCCGTACCGAGCTGGGGCCGGCGTACGCCGACCTCGAGCTGCGCGACCTCGACCCCCGCACCATCGTGCGACGGCACATCGTCGAGGCGATGGAGGAGGCCGAGGAGGAGGAGTCGCGGCCTCGCCGCGAGGGGCTCCGCCCGCTGGGCGCCGGCGAGGTCCCGCCCTACGACGCAGAGGCCACCTGAATCTCAGCCGCGGCCCTGGACCGCCGCGATCGCCGAGAACGCGACCAGCTCGACCCGCTGCGCGGCGACCTCGATCTCCGCGAAGTCGGCACCGACCCGCAGCACCCGGCCCTCGAGCCGGGACCCGTCGCGCTGGTGGACCAGGCACTGCTCCCCCGCGTCGGCGAGCCGACGCAGCGCCGAGCCGAGGCCGAGCCGCGTCAGCGGCGACCACGCCACTTCCGGGACCGATCGCTGCGAGGCCCCTCCCGCCGAGGCGATCGCGTCGAGGTGGACGACCCAGTCGCCGCCCGCGCCGCGGAGCAGCACCCAGCCCGTGCCGAGCCGCTGCACGACCCCGAAGAGCCGCCCGACCCCGGTGACGGTCAGCGCGACGTCGTCACCGACCGAGGCCATCAGCCTGCTGGCGAACGTGACCGCGCCGTACTCGGCCCGGCTGCGGTCGGCGAGCTCGGTCGCGCGCTCGGCGTCGTAGAGCGCCTCGGCCTGCTGCTCGAGGTCGTCGAGCACGGCGAACAACTGCTCCTCCCAGCTCACGCGGGCGAGCCTGCCACACCGTGGAGGCGTCGGCGGCGTGTCTGCAGCACTGTGGAGAACTGGTTGCCTCCTCCCTGAAATGGGAGTTGACTGCAGCAAACACAAGCAAACGAAAGGTTTGCGGGATGTCTCGGGACTCCGGCTCTCCGCCGCGCTGCCTGCTCGTCCAGGCGGCCGCCACGCTCGCGCTGGCGCTGCTGGTCGGCTGGCTGCTCCCCGAACTGCTCGCCGCGGCGACGGATCCGACCCGACCGGGGCGGTTCGACGCCTGGCTCGTCCTCGGCTGCGAGGCGGCGACCCTGGTCGCCGCGACCTGGCTGTGGGTCCTGGTCGTCCTGGTGGCCCGCGAGGCGCGGCGCGGCTCCGGTCCGACCCGCGCGGTCCCGCGCGTGGTCCGCCGACTGGTCCTCGCGGCCTGCGGCGTCGGGCTGGTGGGAAGCCTGGTCTCGCCTGCCCACGCCGACCCGTCGCGCTCCCCGCTCGCGGGGCTCCCGCTGCCCGACCGCCCCTCCGCCACCAGCGCGACGAGACGGACCGGCGAGCGCTCCGGGCCCACGACCGTGGCGGCCACCCGCGACGACCGACCACGCGCCCGGACGGTCCGCGTGGTCCGCGGTGACTCTCTGTGGGTGCTGGCCGTCCGCGACCTGCCCGACAACGCGTCGCTCGCCGCGGTCGACGAGCGCTGGCGCGCCATCCACGCCGCCAACCGCGAGGTCATCGGCGACGACCCCGACCTGATCCTCCCCGGGCAACAGCTGCGACTGCCGCCCGGCCCACCGGCCACCTGATCCGAGAGGAGCCCGTCATGTTCCACGAGAAGGTCGTCCCGCTCCCCCGCCCCGCCCCCGTCGCGTCGGTGCAGGGCACGCTGGCCCTCGACCTGGCCGCGCGGCCCGACGACGCCTGGCCACCACCGCTCGCCACGGTGCGCACCCTGGAGCTCCGGGAGCGGCGCCAGCTCGAGGCCTGGGCGCACCGGTTCGCGCAGGCCGCGGTCGAGATCGCCGGCGGCGACCGCCCGGTGAGCCAGCTGCTCCGCTGGACGACGTCCGACGTCTACCAGGACCTCGCCCGCCGAGCCCAGCTCGTCCGCGGGGCCGTCGCCCGCGACACCCACTCCGGCCGGGTGCAGCAGGTCCGCCCCCACGTCGAGAGCGTGCACGCCTGCTGGCTGTCCGACGAGGTGGCAGAGGTCTGTGTCCGGGCCCGGCACGGCCACCGCTCCCGCGCCGTCGCGATCCGCTTCGAGAAGCGGCAGGGCCGCTGGCTCGCGGTCGCGATGGAGTTCGCCTGAACGGCGACGCGCACGTCCTGGATACGTCCGGCGAGCGTCGGCCCGACTTACCCTGCCACTCATGGAGCAGAGCGCACTCCGGGGGAGCGCGCCGGTCGCGCCGCGCCAGCAGCGACGTCGCAAGCGGCCCGCCGCGCCGGCGACCCCCCGCGCCGTGGTGATGACCATGGTGCGGGACGAGGCCGACATGCTTCCGCGCTGGATCGACTACTACGGTCGCCAGGTCGGTCTGCAGAACCTGATCGTCCTCGACGACAACAGCGTGGACGGCTCGACCAGCGACCTCCCGTGCACTCTCTACCGCCTGCCACCGGAACCGTGGAAGCGCCGGTGGGCCAAGACTCGCGCGAGGCTGGTCAACGGGATGGCGGTGGGCCTCCTCGCCTGCAACGACGTGGTGATCTTCACCGACGTCGACGAGTTCCTCGTGCCCGATCCGGGCAGGTACGACGGGCTGCTCGACTACCTGGCACAGCGATGCGACGTCCCCGTCATAGCCCCTCTGGCGTTCGAGGTGATGCACAACGCGCGCGTGGAGCCGCCGTACGATCCTGGGCTCCCGCTGCTGCGGCAGCGCCGCTACGTCAAGTTCTCGCCGGGAATGTGCAAGCCGCTGGTCAAGCGCGTGCCCTCACCCTGGGAACCCGCCTTCCACGCGATCCACGCGCCCTTCGAGGTGGATCCGGAGCTGTTCATGCTCCACCTCAAGTGGTACGACGAGGCGACGCTGACGCGGGTGGCCAGGCACCGCTACCGCATTCGTCAGGTCGAGGGGCGCGGAAGCCCCCGGAGCTTCTGGGGGAAGCGGCCTCCTCAGCTGAAGCGCAAGCTGGCCTCGTGGACCAGCCCGGCCGACGGCAGCGGGTCGGTCCCGCTCGTGGACGTCGACGAGCTGAGCCTCCACCACCTGGTCACCGAGCGACCCCACGGCACGTGGCGGCCCAGGGGCAACCAGACCACGGCGCTCGACAAGACGCCGCTGCGCGAGCTGCCGGAGCGCTACCGCGCAGCCTTCTGACGCCGCGAGGTGGGGTGGCTCAGCCGTTGGCGCGGGCGGTGAGTCCGGTGGGGCCGCCGGGGGCCCCGTGGCACTTCTTGAACTTCTTGCCCGAGCCACAGGGGCACTCGGCGTTGCGGCCGACCCCGGCGAAGGGGTCGTCTGCGTTGGAGACGGTGGTCCGGACGGCAGCGCCCTGGCCATGCTCCGCGTCGCCGACGTCGCCCACGCCCTCGTCGGGTCCGGAGTAGGTCAGCCGCTGCGGCTGGCGCACCCCCTCGAGCCCACGGGCGTGGATGTGCGGCGCCTCGCGGCCCGCGGCGGCCGCCGCAGCGGACGCCGACGCCGTGGGGACCTCCGCACGCAGCGGTTCGGCCACCTCCTCGACGACCTCGTCCTCGTCCTCCTCCTCGACGCTGACCTCGAGGTTGAAGAGGAACCCGACGGCCTCCTCCTTGATGCCGTTCATCATCGCCGCGAACATGTCGAAGCCCTCGCGCTGGTACTCGACCAGCGGGTCCCGCTGGGAGTAGGCACGCAGGTAGATGCCCTCGCGCAGGTAGTCCATCTCGTAGAGGTGCTCACGCCACTTGCGGTCGAGCACGGAGAGCACGACGCGGCGCTCGAGCTCGCGCATGATCTCCTCGCTGACCTCCGCGGTACGCCGGTCGTAGGCCGCCTGCGCGTCCTTCTGCAGCGTCTCGACGAGGTCCTCGCGGGAGAGCCCCTCGCGGCCGCCCTGCTGCTCGACGTACGACGCCTGGGAGACGCCGACGGGGTAGAGCTGGCCGAGCGCGTTCCAGAGCCCGTCGAGGTCCCACTCCTCGGGGAGGTCCTCGGTGGTCGTGGCGACGTAGCCCTCGACGACGTCGTCGAGGAAGCTGCGGACCTGCTGCTCGAGATCGGCACCCTCGAGCACCTCGCGCCGCTCGCTGTAGATCACCTTGCGCTGGCGGTCCATGACGTCGTCGTACTTGAGGACGTTCTTGCGGGACTCGAAGTTCTGCGACTCCACCTGCCCCTGCGCGTTGGCGATCGCGTTGGTGACCCGCTTGTTCTCGATCGGGACGTCGTCGGGGATCTTCATGACCTGCAGGATCCGGTCGACCCACTCCGACTTGAACAGCCGCATCAGCTCGTCCTCGAGCGAGAGGTAGAAGCGCGACTCGCCGGGGTCGCCCTGCCGGCCCGACCGGCCGCGGAGCTGGTTGTCGATGCGGCGCGACTCGTGGCGCTCGGTGCCGACGACGTAGAGGCCGCCGAGCTCCTTGACCGCGTCGTGCTCCGCGGCGACCTGGGCGGAGATCCTCTCGACCATGGCCGGCCACGCGGCGTCGTAGTCCTCCGGCTGGTCGACCGGGTCGAGACCCTGCTTGCGCAGCTCGGCGTCGGCGAGGAAGTCGACCGACCCGCCGAGCATGATGTCGGTGCCACGACCGGCCATGTTGGTCGCGACCGTGACCGAGCCCTTGTGGCCGGCCAGCGCGACGACCTTCGCCTCGTCGGCGTGCTGCTTGGCGTTGAGGACGGTGTGGGCGACGCCGCGCTTGCGCAGCTTCTGGGAGAGGTGCTCGGACTTCTCGACCGAGACCGTGCCGACCAGGATCGGCTGGCCGGTGGCGTTGCGCTCGGCGATGTCGTCGACGACCGCGTCGTACTTGGCCTCCTCGGTGCGGTAGACCAGGTCGGCCCGGTCGGCGCGGATCATCGGCTTGTTGGTCGGGATGGGCACCACGCCGAGGCCGTAGATCTTGTCGAACTCGCTGGCCTCGGTCATCGCCGTGCCGGTC
Organism: uncultured Actinomycetota bacterium; assembly: GCA_963740325.1. GTDB lineage: Bacteria > Actinomycetota > Actinomycetes > Propionibacteriales > Nocardioidaceae > Nocardioides. Next base: position 490,595 of record CAVUDQ010000004.1, on the reverse strand, counting down.
ATGCCGGACAGCTTCTCGTAGAGCCGGAAGTAGTTCTGGAGGGTGATCGTGGCGAGGGTCTGGTACTCCTCGCGGATCTGGACGCCCTCCTTGGCCTCGATCGCCTGGTGCAGGCCGTCGTTGTAGCGGCGACCCGACAGGATGCGGCCGGTGTGCTCGTCGACGATGAGCACCTCGCCCTCCATGACGACGTACTCCTTGTCGTTGCGGAACAGCTCCTTGGCCTTGATGGAGTTGTTCATGAACGAGATGAGGGGCGTGTTGACGGAGTCGTAGAGGTTGTCGATGCCGAGGTGGTCCTCGACCTTGGTGATGCCGGGTTCGAGGACCGAGATGGTGCGCTTCTTCTCGTCGACCTCGTAGTCGGTGTCGAGGGTCAGGGTGCGGGCAATCCTGGCGAACTCGCCGTACCAGCGCACCTCGTCCTGGGTCGGGCCGCTGATGATCAGCGGGGTGCGGGCCTCGTCGATCAGGATCGAGTCGACCTCGTCGACGATGGCGAAGTTGTGGCCGCGCTGCACGCACTCCTCGAGGGAGCCGGCCATGTTGTCGCGGAGGTAGTCGAAGCCGAGCTCGTTGTTGGTGCCGTAGGTGATGTCGCAGGCGTAGGCCTCGCGCCGCTCGTCGGGCTTCATCGACGGCAGGATCACCCCGGTGGTGAGGCCCAGGAAGTGGTGGATCCGGCCCATCCACTCGGCGTGGTACTTCGCCAGGTAGTCGTTGACGGTGACGATGTGGACGCCCTTGCCCGCGAGCGCGTTGAGGTAGGACGGCAGCGTCGCGACCAGCGTCTTGCCCTCACCGGTCTTCATCTCGGCGATGTTGCCGAGGTGGAGCGCCGCGCCGCCCATCAGCTGGACGTCGTAGTGCCGCTGGCCGATCACCCGGCGCGAGGCCTCGCGGACCGTCGCGAACGCCTCCGGCATCACCTCGTCGAGCGTCTCGCCTTCGGCCAGCCGCTTGCGGAGCTCGTCGGTCATGCCGCGGAGCTCGTCGTCGCTCATCGCGGTGAAGTCGTCCTCGATGGCGTTGACGGCCTGGGCGATCGACTCCAGCTGGCGGATGATCTTGCCCTCGCCGATGCGGAGGATCCTGTCGATGATGGCGGGCACTGGGTGGCACTCCTGGGATGAGAGGTCGAGGGGCCGGCGGGCCACCGGCCATGCTACAGAGCCGCCTGCAGCCTCCGGGCCCGGACGGCCCGACCCGGCACTCGTGCGGCCCACCCCCGCCGACCCGGACGAACCTGCAGAAGTGACGGGTCGCGCGTCAGGCGGTGAGGACCGACAGCGCCGGGGCGAGGTCGCCGCGGTCGGCGACCACGACGTCGTCGAGCCCGAGCCACTCGGCCAGCCGGCGCAGCTCGAGCGCCAGCTCCTCGGCAGTCTCCCCGGGCGCGCTCTCCTCGGCGTACGCCCCCTGGACCAGCAGTCGGCCCCCGGCGCGGTCGGCCTTGAGGTCGACCCGACCCACGATCCGGTCGCCGAGCAGGAAGGGCAGCACGTAGTAGCCGAACCGCCGTTGCGGCTTCGGGACGTAGATCTCGATCCGGTAGTGGAAGTCGAAGAGTGCCTCGGTCCGGGAACGCTCCCACACCAGCGGGTCGAACGGGCTCAGCAGGCTCCGGGCCGCGACCCGGCGCGGCCGCCGAGCGTCGACGTGGAGGTAGGCGGGCCTCCCCCAGCCCTCGATGCGGACCGGCTCGAGCTCCCCGGCCTCGACCAGGGTCGCGATCGCCTCGCGCGCGTTGGCCACCGGGTCGGGGCCGGTGGCCGGCTGGTAGCGCATCCGGTAGTAGTCGGCGAGGCAGGCGCCGGTCGCCACCCCGTGGGAGCGGGCCGCGCGGCGGACCAGCTCGAGCGCCGACTCCCGCACGGTGGGCGCCGGCGCCTCGAGCACGGCCCGCGGGAGCACCCGCTCCGGTAGGTCGTAACGGACCTCGAACTGGCTGGAGCGACCCGAGATCGCCACGTCGCCGACCAGGAACAGGTAGTCGAGCACCTTGCGGGCCTCGGACCAGTTCCAGCCCCAGTGCTCCTTGGTGCGGGGCCCGCTGAACTCGCCGTCGAGGTCGCGCGCCGTGACGGGACCCCGGTCGCGGACGGCCGCGAGGACGGCGGGCTCGAGGGTGGGGTCGGCCGTGAAGCCCCACTTCCCGCGCTGGGCGCGGTAGCCCTCCATCCGGAACTGCATGTGGGGCCACAGCTCGACGGGCATGAGGGCCTGGACGTGGGCCCAGTACTCGACCAGCCGGCGACGCTCGCGCCCCGACGCCGCCCGGTCGAGCAGTGCGGGGTCGTAGGCCCCCATCCGCGAGTAGAGCGGCATCAGGTGGGCCCGCGCGAGCACGTTGACCGAGTCGACCTGGAGCACGCCGGTGCGCGCGAGGGTGCGGTCGAGGGTGCGCATCGTCGGCGCGGCGTGGGCGGGGTCGAGGAAGCCCTGGGCGGCCAGCGCGACCCGGCGCGCCTGGGCACGCGACAGCGTCTGCGTCGTCACGGACGGAACTCAACCAGAGCCCGCCGACAGTTGGTCGCCGTGGCCCCACGTCACCGGGTTTCGAGGCTCGGCCGCGGCCGGCCTCGCACCTCAACCTCCGGATCAAGGCAGGTCGAGCAGCTTCTCGCGGACGGCGTACATGACGGCCTCCATGCGGGAGTGGAGCTGCAGCTTCTCCAGGATGTTGCGCACGTGGTTCTTGACGGTGTTCTCGGAGATGACGAGCTTGCGGGCGATCTCGCGGTTGTTCATGCCGGTGGCGACGTGGCGCAGCACCTCGAGCTCGCGCACGGTGAGCCGCAGGCCCGGGACGTTGCTCTTCTCGGGGCGCGACATCTGCTTGAACTCGTCGATCAGCTTCACCGCCATCGACGGGCTGATCAGCGACTGGCCGTCGGCGACCACGCGGACCGCCTGGGCGACCTCCTCGATCGAGGAGTCCTTGAGGAGGTAGCCGGACGCGCCGCTCTTGACCGCCTCGTAGAGATCCGCCTCCTCGTCGGAGACGGTGAGCATGATGATCTTGGCCGACGGGACGCTCTGCTTGATCGCCTGGCAGGCCTCGATGCCCGACAGCTTCGGCATGCGTACGTCGAGCAGCACCACGTCGGGCGCCACCGACTCGGCGAGCCGGACCCCCTCGCCGCCGTCGCCGGCCTCGCCGACGACCTCGACGCCGTCCTCGCTGGCGAGCAGCATCGTCAGGCCCCGACGGAACAGCTCCTGGTCGTCGACCACCAGCAGCCGGATCGGCTCCGCGGACTCGGTCGTGTTCGGCTCCACGGAAGAGAGTCTGACACGCCGGACCGCCCGGCGGCGCGCTCCGAGCGGTCCGTGTCGAGCAGGCGGCCTAGCCCCCGACCGCGATGTCGAGGGAGATGACGCCGTAGTCGTAGCCGCGGCGCCGGTAGACGACCGAGGGCTTCTCGCTCTCCTTGTCGACGAACAGGTAGAAGTCGTGCCCGACCAGCTCCATCTCGTAGAGCGCCTGGTCGAGGGTCATCGGGTGGGCGGGGTGGGACTTCTCGCGCACCACCAGCGGCCCGTCACCGGTCACCGTGATCGGTCCGACGTGGCGCTCCTCGACGCTCTCGCCGCCACCGGCGTCCGGCGAGATCGTCTCCATCCCGGCGAGCGCCTCACCGACGGAGGCCGGCGGCCGGCCCCGGTGGACCCGTCGCCGGTCGGCGGCTCGCCGCATCTGGGCGGCCATCTTGTCGACCGCGAGGTCGAGCGCGCCCATCTTGTCCTCGGCGGCGGCCTCGGCACGGATCACCGGGCCCTTGGAGAAGGCGGTGAGCTCGACGCGCACAGCACGGTCGTGCTGTCGGGGGTTGCGCTCGGTCTCCACCTCGACCTGGACCCGGATGATGCGATGGTCATGCTTCTCGAGGCGCGCGAGCTTGTCAGTGACGTGCTCGCGATAGCGCTCGGAGAGCTCGATGTGCCGACCGGTCACGACAACGTCCATGTGATCCTCCGATGCCTGGCGACAGCTGTAGGTGCGGTGGGGGGGCAGGAGTCCGCCCGGCCGACCTGGTCTTCGACCCCACACCCGCCTGCTGAGGCGTTCGCAGCTTCTCTGCCACTACTGGCCTTCTCCCGGGGCACGTCGCGTCTGACGACGTGGCCGGGGCAGGACTTACGACTAAGCCGCACCGTGATCCCCCGCGCCGGGCGGGGTTACGTGGGCCGTTTCGCCTGCGACTGGCATCGGCTTGCCAGCACGACGGTCCGGTGACCCGGGGCATCGTGCCGACGCAACCACGGACCCGGACGGACTCCATGCAGAGACGCTAGTCGACCGGCGGGCGCGGCGAAAGGCGTGGTCTCGCACTATTCGTGACGGCCGCTCGCAGGCCACCGGCGACGGGTCGCCGCCACCGTCGCGATGCCCTCGACCACCAGCCCCGAGGCCGCCAGCGCGCGCTGCGCCTCGCGCGCAGTCGCACCCGTCGTGAGGACGTCGTCGCACACCACGACCCGGGCAGGGCGACCGGCCCAGGGCCGCAGCCGGCGGGTCGGGCACCACATCGACCCGGCGAGGTTGTCGCTCCGCTCGGCGGCGGTGAGCCCGGCCTGGTCGCGTACCCCGCCCCGGGACCGGAGCAGCGGGGCGACGCTCGCCGCGGGGAGCCGGCGCGCGGCGGCGCGGACGACGGCGAGCAGCGGGTCGTGCCCCCGCGCCCGGACCACGCCGGGCCGGCTCGGGACCGGCACGAGCAGCACCGGTGGCGGTGCCGCCTCGGCCACCGCCACCGCGAGCAGCCCGGCCAGCGTGGCCGCCAGGCCGGCGACGTGCCGCTCCTTGTGAGCGAGCAGCGCCGCGCGCACGGCACCGTCGTAGTCGGCCGCGGTCCACGGCGGCGCCAGCCCGGCCGGCACGGGCGTGGGCCACGCCGGCCACGCCGGACCGGGCGTGGGCCGGCACCCGTCACACCACGCCCTCCCGGGCCGGCCGCACGCGACGCAGCTGCCCCCGAGGAGCAGGTCGAGGACGGCGTCGCGCACCCGGCGATCGGAGCACCCCGGCGACCTGGTCGGCAAGGCGCAGCCGGCGCCCTGTGGACGAGCTCAGCCGACGTACGTCGGGGACACCAGCCCGCCGGTGTCGGGCAGGGCCACCTCGGAGCCGCCGAGCACGTCGAGCAACCCCTCCCGGGTGTGGACGAGCACCGGATCGGTGTCGCGGGGCGAGGTGGCGATCCCGCGGATCCCGCCCTGCAGGGTCACCGACACCCCGGTGAGCCCCGCCGGGGCCCCGTCGACGGGCAGCGTCTCCAGCTGGCTCAGGTCGCCGCTGAGCCGGTGCAGGACGACGAGCGACGTCGGCGAGGTCCAGCCGATGTCGATCACGGACGCGCGGGACTGGTCCTCCCAGGTGATGGCGCGGGCCGGGGTGCCTCCCCGGACCCGGCCACGCGCGTCGTAGCGCACCCGGCTCACGACGATCCGGTCGTCGGGCCCCCGGTCGAGCACCGCAACCAGCCGCGACCCGTCGCGCGAGACCAGCACCTGGCTGACGTCCTCCCCGCTCACCCCCGGGACCCGGACCGGGCGCACCTTGCCGTTGTCGCGCACCGACAGCTCGGCGCCGCCCGACGCCCGGTTGACGATCCACATCCGGTCGGCGAAGTCCCAGGCGGGAGGCAGCAGCCGGGTCCCGTCGCGCACGACCTCGGTCACCGGGGCCTCGGGGTCCTGGACGTCGGTCACGAGGATCCGCTCACCGCCGCGCCGCACGCCGGCGACCCGGGTGCCGGCGAGGTCGACCGAGATCGCGCCCAGGTCGAGGTCGTCACCCACCCCCATCGGCCCGTCGGCCTGGGAGAAGTTGCCGGGCTCGCCGAGCACCAGCCGCCCCTCGCGCAGCGCGAACAGCGCGGAGGTCGCCTGGAACCCCGTCGGGTCGTAGAAGCGTCCCCTGTCCATGGGGAAGACCGGCCTGCCCTCGGAGAGGATGACCGGCTCGCCGTTGATGGAGATCCGCACCCCGGTCACGGAGGAGTCCTGGGAGAGCGTCCACGTCAGCTGCGCCACCATCAGGGCGGCGTCCCGCTCGCTCGGCATGGTGACACCGCCGCCGGTCAGTCGGATGTCGGCGACGCCGGCGTCGGACACGGTGACCGACAGCTCCACGTCGACGTCCGGAGGGATGAAGCTCTGCTCGACCAGGCCCCGCAGCCCACGTGCCGGCCCCTGGATCAGCCGAGTGACCAGCGCCGTGGCGAGCTGGTCGCCGCGTGGCAGGAAGACCGGCTCGGGCACCATGATCTGGGCGCTCGGGTCGAGGTAGTAGAGCGAGACCCGCCGGTAGGCCTGGCTGAACCAGGTCTCCGGGACGACCAGGGCGTCCGGGAGGGTCGCGATGCGCCACTCGCCGTCCTCGCGCTGCATGGTGAAGGTGAGGGTGCGCTCGTCGGCCGGCAGCGGCCCGCGCCACGATCCGCCGCCGTCGAGGTGGTTGGCGCCGCTGAGCTCGACCGAGACCCGGTTGGCCCCCTCGGGCAGCGAGGCGTCGGCGTAGGTGATGGTGCTGCGCTGCGGCTGCCAGCTCGAGGCGGCGGCGCGGGTGAGGTACTGCTCGGCGGTGTTGGTCTGCACCGGGATCGCGGTGAGCGCGTCGAGGAAGCCCCGGACGACGTCCGCGGGCTGCTCGCCCGGCGTCGGCGCCGGCGGGTCGTTGTAGTAGCCGAGCTCCTCGTTGGGATCGACCTCGGTCTGCGCCTCGACGACGGGACCGTCCTCGGGGATGCCGAGGCAGCCCGACACCACCGGCGCCAGGCAGAGCAGGGCCGCCGCGAGCGCCCGCCGTCTCGTCCGGGGTGCCGTCACCGCGTCACCGCCGTCGGGTCGGCCGGCACCAGCGGCAGCGGGCTGCGGCGCAGCACGCCGCCGGTGCGACGGGGCAGGGTCAGCCGGAACTGGGCACCCTCCCCGGGGCGGCCCCACGCCTGCAGCCAGCCGCCGTGCAAGTGGGTGTCCTCCATGGCGATCGACAGCCCCAGCCCGGTGCCGCCGCTGGTGCGGGCCCGGGCGGGGTCGGCCCGCCAGAACCGGTTGAACACCATGGCCGCCTCGCCGATGCCGAGGCCCACGCCGTGGTCGCGCACCGCGACCGCCGCGGCGTGGTCGTCGCCGGCCACCCGGATCACGATGTCGCCGCTCTCGGCGTGGTCGATGGCGTTGGTGACCAGGTTGCGCACGATGCGCTCGACCCGGCGTACGTCGGCCTCGGCCCGGCACGGTCCGGCTGCCTCGACGAGGACCTCGACGCCGTTCTGGGCGGCGAGCGCCGAGGTGGCGTCGGCGATCCGGTGGACCACGTCGACCAGGTCGACGTCGTCGATCTCCAGCACGGCCGCGCCGGCGTCGAAGCGGCTGATCTCGAGCAGGTCGACCAGCAGCGTCTCGAACCGCTCGAGCTCGCCCTGGAGCAGCTCGGCCGCCCGGGCCGTCGCCGGGTCGAAGTCCCCGCGCGCGTCGTGGAGCACCTCCCCCGCCATCCGGACGGTGGTGAGCGGGGTGCGCAGCTCGTGGGACACGTCGGACACGAACCGCCGCTGGACCCGGGAGAGCTCCTCGAGCTGCCGGATCTGGCGCTGCAGGCTGGTGGCCATCTGGTTGAACGACGTGGCGAGGCGGGCCAGGTCGTCCTCGCCCTCCACCCGCACCCGCTCCTGCAGCTGCCCGGCGGCCAGCCGCTCGGCGACCCGCCGGGCCATCCGGACCGGCGTCACGACCTGCCGGGTCACCAGCCAGGCCAGGCCGGCGATCAGCACCAGCAAAAGGCCAGCGGCGGTGAGCAGGGCGCGGGACACCAGGTCGAGGGTGCCGATCTCGTCGGTGAGCGGGAACAGGTAGTAGAGCGTGTAGGTCTGCGAGTCGGCAGGTAGCCGGACCTGCGAACCGACGACGATCCCCGGGACCGCCACCACCTCCCCGTCGGCCGTCGTCCGGCGGATCTCGGTGTAGGTGTAGGCCGTGACGGCGGCGGTGCCGGCCGCAGTGTCGAAGTGGCGCTCGAGGTCGGCGGGCACGGAGGTCTTGTCGAGGTTGGGCGTGTAGTAGGCGGACCCGGCGATCCGGGTCTCGCCCGCCGGGCCGCTGAGCACGACGTCGAAGTCCCGGGTCCGGCCGAGCTGCACGATGGGGTCGACCAGCTCGCGCAGCTGGAGCGCGACGTCGGTCTCGGTGGCCGGGACCGCCTCCAGCCGCTCCCGCGCCTCGGCGGTGACCCGCGTGGCCTCGCCGACCGCGGCGTCCTCGCGCTGGTCGAGCAGTCCGTCGCGGGTCTGCTGGAGCAGGAAGACCCCGACGATGCCGACGATGAGGGCGGACAGCAGCACGGTGCTGGAGACCACGCGGACCTGGATGGAGCGTCGCCAGATCGACAGTGCGCGCTGCAGCACCTTCCTCGCACGCTGGCCGGCCAGCCGGTCGAGCCTCATCGCGGGGGCCTGGACATCGGCGTCAGGAGGAGCCGGCCTTGTAGCCCACGCCGCGGACGGTGACGACCACCTCGGGGTTCTCGGGGTCGTGCTCGACCTTCGACCGCAGCCGCTGCACGTGGACGTTGACCAGCCGGGTGTCGGCGGCGTGGCGGTAGCCCCACACCTCCTCCAGCAGCACCTCGCGGGTGAACACCTGCCACGGCTTGCGGGCCAGGCACACCAGCAGGTCGAACTCCAGCGGCGTGAGCCCGATGGGCCGCTTGTCGCGGGTCACGCTGTGACCGGCGACGTCGATGTCGAGGTCGCCGATCGACAGCATTTCCGGGGACGGCTCGTCGAACCGGCGTACGCGGGCGCGGATCCGGGCGATCAGCTCCTTGGGCTTGAACGGCTTGACGATGTAGTCGTCGGCACCGGACTCGAGGCCGAGCACCACGTCGATGGTGTCGCCCTTGGCCGTGAGCATCACGATCGGGACGCCGGACTCGGACCGGATCTCCTTGCAGACGTCGATGCCGTCCTTGCCGGGCAGCATCAGGTCGAGGAGCACGAGGTCGGGACGGTAGTCGCGGAAGAGCGGCAGTGCCTCGTCGCCGCGGCCGCACATCTGGCTCTCGAAGCCCTCCTGGCGCAGCACGATGGTCAGCATCTCCGCGAGTGAGGCGTCGTCGTCGACCACGAGGATCCGCCCGCGGTGCGCGAGGTCGGGTGCAGGGCTGCTCATGCGTTCAATAGTGCCGCAACCGCGGGAGGACCCCGTGGCGAAACCACGGGATCCCCGCGATCAGTAGCGGTAGGTGTCCGGCTTGAAGGGACCCTCGACCGCGACGCCCAGGTAGTCGGCCTGGTCGCCGGACAGCGTGGTCAGCCGGGCACCGAGCGCGTCGAGGTGGAGTCGGGCGACCTCCTCGTCGAGGTGCTTGGGCAGCACGTAGACGCCGACCGGGTAGTCCTCGGGCTTGGTGAACAGCTCGATCTGGGCCAGCACCTGGTTGGTGAAGCTGTTGGACATCACGAAGCTCGGGTGGCCGGTTGCGTTGCCGAGGTTCATCAGCCGGCCCTCGGACAGCACGATGATCTTGTTGCCCCCCGGGAAGGTCCAGACGTCGACCTGCGGCTTGACGTTGGTCCGCTCGACGCCGTCGTAGGACTCGAGGCCGGCCATGTCGATCTCGTTGTCGAAGTGACCGATGTTGCCGACGATCGCCTGGTGCTTCATCCGGCTCATCTGGTCGACGGTGACGACGTCCTTGTTGCCGGTCGCGGTGATGATGATGTCGGCGCTGTCGAGGACGTCCTCGAGGGTGGCGACCTGGTAGCCGTCCATGGCGGCCTGCAGTGCGCAGATCGGGTCGATCTCGGTGACGATCACCCGGGCGCCCTGGCCGCGCAGCGACTCGGCGCACCCCTTGCCGACGTCGCCGTAGCCGCACACGACTGCGACCTTGCCGCCGATCAGGACGTCGGTGGCGCGGTTGATGCCGTCGATCAGGGAGTGGCGGCAGCCGTACTTGTTGTCGAACTTCGACTTGGTGACCGAGTCGTTGACGTTGATGGCCGGGAACAGCAGCGTCCCGAGCTTCATCATGTCGTAGAGCCGGTGGACGCCGGTGGTGGTCTCCTCGGTGACGCCCTTGACCTCGTTGGCGATCCGGGTCCAGTGGTCGCTGCTCGCGGCCAGCGACTCCTGGAGCACCCCGAAGATCACGCGCTGCTCGTGGCTGGCGGCGGTCGCAGGGTCGGGGGCGGTGCCGGTCTTCTCGGCCTCGACGCCGAGGTGGAGCAGCAGCGTGGCGTCACCGCCGTCGTCGAGGATCATGTTCGCGAAACGCTTCTCGCCGGCCTCGGTCCCCCAGTCGAGGATCTGCTGGGTGCACCACCAGTACTCCTCGAGGGTCTCGCCCTTCCAGGCGAAGACCGGGACGCCGGCGGGGGCGTCGACGGTGCCGTTCGGGCCGACCGCGACGGCGGCGGCCGCGTGGTCCTGGGTGGAGAAGATGTTGCACGACGCCCAGCGGACCTCGGCGCCCAGCGCCACGAGGGTCTCGATCAGGACGGCGGTCTGCACGGTCATGTGCAGCGAGCCCGCGATCCGCGCGCCGGCGAGCGGCTTCTCGGCGCCGTAGCGCTCGCGCATCGCCATCAGGCCGGGCATCTCGTGCTCGGCGAGCGCGATCTCCTTGCGGCCGAACTCGGCCAGGGTCAGGTCGGCGACCTTGAAGTCCATCTGCTGTCTCCTCGGAGTTGGAGCCACGTCTGCGCCGCGCATCTGCGCGTAGTCGGGATCTCCCACGCGGACTTCCGGCAAGGGTAGGACGACCGGCGCCGGATTCAGGAATCCGCGTGCCCGCGCCTGCGGGGCACCAGGTGCAGGGCGCCGACCACCACCGCACCGACGGCCAGCCCGATCACCGCCGACGCGAGGGTGTTGACCAGCCACGCGAGCAACGCGCCGACGCCCTCGACGGCGTCGTGGACGGCCACCTCCCAGTGGTGGACCAGCTCGTACGGCGTGTGCCAGCCGAGCTCGTCGGAGCTCACGAGCAGGATGTGGCCGCCCACCCAGAGCATCGCGGCGGTGCCGATCACGGTGATCACGGTCAGCAGCCTCGGCATCGCGGACACCAGGCCGCGGCCGACCCGCTGCACGCCGGCCGAGGGGCGCTCGACGAGCCGGAGGCCGATGTCGTCCATCTTCACGATCAGCGCGACCACGCCGTACACCAGCACGGTGATGAGGAGCGCGACGACGGCGAGGATCACCGCGCGCATCACGAACCCGGCGTCCGGGGAGGAGTCGACGACCTCGTTGAGCGCGATCACCATGATCTCGGCCGAGAGGATGAAGTCGGTGCGGATCGCCTTCGCGACGGTGCGCCGCTCGTGCTCGGGCGGGAGCTCTCCCTGGTCGCCGAGGTCGTCCTCGGCGTCGCTGCCGTGGCCGCTGACCCTCTCCCAGACCTTGTGGGCGCCCTCGTAGGCGAGGTAGGTGCCACCCAGGATCAGCAGCACCGGCAGCGCCTGCGGCAGGAACTCGCTCAGGAGCAGCGCCGCCGGGAGGATGAACAGCAGCTTGTTGCGCAGCGAGCCGACCGCGATCTTCCGGATGATCGGCAGCTCGCGCTCGGCGGCGCTCCCGTGGAGGTACTGCGGCGTGACCGCCGTGTCGTCGACCACCACGCCCGCCGCCTTGGCGCTCGCGCGGCCCGCCGCCGCGCTCACGTCGTCGACGGAGGCCGCCGCTATCCGGGCCAACGCAGCCACGTCGTCGAGCAACGCGAACAGTCCGCCTGCCATGGTCCTCCGCTCCCCGGTGGTCGTCCGCCCACCCTAGCGACGGCCCGCCGGCCGTCAGTCCGGTCTCCCAGCGGCCTCAGGACCCAGGCCGACACTGAACTGCTCGATCGCGACCTGAGGGTCGGGCTCAGCCACCCGGAGGATCGCCGAGCACCGGGAGGCGTCGTCCTCCCAGAACACCCGGCCGCCCTCGTAGAACTTGTCCTGGTAGGCGACCTGGTAGGGCCACGGTTCCGCTCGCCCGGCCGGGGCCTCCGTGACGTCGGTCGGCGTCCCGTCCGCCCTGTTCACCACCAGCGCCATGCGCACCTCGTCGAGACCCGCCTGGTCGCTCATGCACACGAAGGAGGCCTTGTAGTCGGTTCTCTCGCACAGCACCAGCTCGGTGTGCGACAGGTCCCAGAGCAGCCTCGCGTCATCCCTGCTCTGCGGGACGAAGCAGTCGCCGGGCTCGAAGTGATGTCGGGCCAGCTCGTAGAGAGCCTCGGACTCGAAGGGAGCCGGTGGGCCGGCCGAGTCTCCGTCCGGCCACGCCCAGACGGCACCGGCGACCAGCAGCGCCGCCACCACGGCGCCCCCGCCGTAGGCGAGGAGCCTCGGCAGCGTCGGCGAGCCGCCGCCACCCCCGCCGTGTTCCCCACCGTCCTTGTGTTCCCCGCCGTCCTCGTGCCCGTCGGCCGCCCGCAGCTGCTCGCGCGCCCGGGTCGCCAGACCGTCGGGGTCGCTGTCGGCCGGCGACATCACGTGCAGCTCGTCGGCGACGGACACCGCGGCGGGCCAGTCCTCGGCCCGCACGTGCTGGCGCAGCTCCTCCTGGAGGGCCGCGACTTCCTGCCTGCGCCGACCGGCGTCGAGCCGCTCCTGCACGCCGGGACGCTGCGGGTCGAGGTCGAGCACCGCGGTGAAGCGCTGGACGGCGGTTGACCAGTCCTCGCGTTCCTCGGCGTCCCGGGCCTCGTCGTACGCCTCGGCGATCCTCACCTCACGGGACGCCTGCTCGCGGCGGTCGGCGGCGTCACGGAAGTCGTCCCGATCGCTGAGGAGGCTGTCGAAGAGCACGAGCGCCCCGGCGTAGTCCTCCGTGCGGAACTTCGACATCGCCTGCTGGTAGAGCGCGGGGACCGCGGCCTCGCGCGCGGCGTCCTCCGGAGTCAGGGCGGCCGCGTCGTCAGGGGCGTCGGCACCGCCCGGAAGCACCTTGAACAGCGCCGCGTCGTCACCCCGCAGGTAGAGCACGGGCGTGATCCACTCCAGGGTCGCCTCGCTGGTCCCGCGGATGCCGATGCGGCCGATCCGCACCGCCTCGGCGATGGTGCGGTTGTGGGCGATCGCCTGGTAGAAGCCGGCGGCGAACGCCTTCGCCGCCGGGTCGCTCACCGCGAACTGCATCGCGACGACCGCCGACACGCCGGTCCTGACCAGGGACGCCGCCGTGGAGGAGAAGACGTCGTCGGCCGCCGCCTGGGCACCCGAGCACGAGTTGAGCAGCACCAGCTGGAGCGGCGGCACCTGCAGCGTGAGCAGGTCGCTGAACCGGTCGGCCCCGACGAGGTCGCTGCCGCCCTGGTCGTCCTCGAGGGCCAGCAGGCCCTCGCCCTGCCTGGCATCGAACCCCCCGTGCCCGACGAAGTGCAGCACGTGCCAGGACTCCGCGATCAGCGCCTCCTGCACGTCGGCCCACCGACCGCCCTCCACCCATCGCAGCAACACCCGCGACCCCAGCGGCGCCAGGGCCGCCCTCAGCCGTTGCTTCTCGCCCTCGATGTCGAGCCGCTGCCGGTCCTTCGGGGCCGAGACGACGCCGAGAATGCGCAGCGGCGGCGTCACCCTGAGCGGGCGGGTCGCGGAGGACACCGAGACGTGCCGCACGAGCGGGTCGCGGTGGCAGAGGTAGGCGCCGGCGTCCGGGTCGTACATCGTCTCCCACGGGAGGGCCGCCAGCTCGGGCGCGTGGCTGCGGAGCACCACGCGCAGCTGGGTCCCCTGGGCGGCGGCCAGCGCCAGGCTCGCCTTGTACGCCGCGTAGACGTGTTCGTCGAACAGGGCCCTGAAGAGCGCCTCACCGACCTCCCGGACCGGGGCCTCGACCTCGCTGATGCCGTCGCCGCGGAAGCTCACCGCCGAGGCGAGGACGGTCGACTGCAGCTGCGGACGGCGGCGCAGCAGCGCCGCGGGATCGAGGTCGAGCCGGCCGTTCTCGTCACCGGCGGCCGACCGCACGGTCACGTGGTAGCCGCCCTCCCCGTGGGAGGCCAGCTCCAGCTCGAGCTCCAGCCGCTCGTCCATCGCGCCCCCGGACCGCGGACGGATGCGCGTCCCGAGCCGCAGTCCGCTGCGTCCCAGTCTCCCATTGCGGAGTACGGGCGCCAATACTGGTGACGGGGACGCCGGCGATCCGGTCAGGGGCTCATGGACCGGTGGCGACCCGGGCCCCGTCCGGAGGGAGGTCGCGATGCCGATCGTCGAGTTCGAGGCAGAGGACGGAGCCACCGTGCTGGTGAGGGTGGCGGACCCGGGAGACGGGCTGGTGACCCGGGGGCTGGGTGGCGAGTCGGAGGTGGTGGAGCGGGCGCAACGGACGTTCGCGTCGGCGCTGCAACCGATCCGCACCGTGTCGGAGGGGGTGCTGGCCGAGCTGCGGCGGATCCCGCGACAGCCGGACACCCTGTCGGTCGAGTTCGGCCTGGAGCTCACGGCCAACACGTCGGCCGTGCTGGTCGGCGCCGCGGCCGGGGCGACCGTCCGCGTCCAGATGTCGTGGAAGGCGCCCGGGCCCGGCGCTCCGCCGACCGGTACCTGAGGGGCGTCGGACGGCTGCTGCGTGCGTCGCACCCGGCGCTCGTGCTGCCGTGGCGCCCCTCACGGATGTCGGGTACGACGGAAGGCGTCGCCCGGGGGAGGAGGGCCGCGCGTCAGTCGTCGACGAGCCCGAGCCGGAGGTACTCGGCGGCGTAGCTGCCGCTCAGCAGCAGCGAGGCGTAGCGCGCCACCTCGGTGGGGGCGTCGGTGGTGAGGGTCTCGATCCGGACGCCGCGCTCCGAGGCAGCGGCCTGGAGCCGGCCGCGGTCCTCGCGGACGACGGGCTCCTCGCTGCCGTCGTCGAGCACGAGCAGCATCGGCCGCAGCTCAGGGTGCTCGTCGGCGAACGGGTCGTCGAAGACGTCGCGCGGGGACGCCGCCTCGAGCAGCGGGAGCAGGTGCTCGGCGTCGCCGGCGAGCGCGCTACGCCCCGAGGCGCGGCGTACGGACTCCGCGATCCGCCGGGCGGCCCGGGCCGCGAGGGTGCTGCCGCCCCAGACGACGGGCGTGGTGTCGGCCAGCGCGATCGCCAGCATCTTGGCCGGGTTGACGGCGAGATCCTGGTGGGGCGAGCAGGTGAGCGCGACCTCGTCGAGGGCGGTCGCGACCCGCTCGGTGTCGACCCGCGGACCGAGCTGGACCCGCTCCAGGTAGTCGAGCACCACCACCGCAGTGGCGAGCTGGTCACCGCTGCGGGTGGGGAGGATGGTGCTCCACCGGCCGCCGGCGTGCTCGGCCACGATCGAGGACGGCGGGCAGGCGACCACCAGCTGACAGCCCCGGCGTACTGCCTCCGCGACCGCGGACGCCGAGCTGTGCCCGCCGTCGGGGGCCAGCACGACGACCAGGTCGAGTCCGCCGGCCCAGCCCGGCAACGAGGGACCGGGCCAGGCGACGAACGGGACCGGGCACCACGGCTCCAGGACGGCGCGCAGCAGCCGCGAGTCGGGGCCCGCGGCGATGACTGCCCGCGGCCGCTGCTGCTCGGCAGCGCGCCCGACCGCGAGCTCGGCCGCCTCGGCCGCCTCGGTGCTCTCCCGCCGGACGCGGGCGCCGCTCTCGGCCAGGGTCCGCAACCGGACGTCGGCACGCTTCCACACCTCCTCGTCGTCGAGGCGGGACTCGTCGAACCAGGTCGCCATGGCCGGGTCAGCCCGGTCGCCGGGCCTCGTCGACCAGGAGCACGGGGATGTCGTCGCGCACGGGGTAGGCGAGGCCGCAGGACCGGCACACCAGCTCCTCCCCCGTCACGTCGAGCTCGCCGTGGCAGTCGGGGCAGACGATGATCTCCAGCAGGGCGGGGTCGAGGTTCATGCGTGGCTCCTGATCAGGTCGAGCGCGGCATCGCGCACGCGCTCCATGGTGGCAGGGTCGCGACCCTCCGCGTTGAGCCGCAGCAGCGGCTCGGTGTTGGAGGGCCGGACGTTGAACCACCAGTCGCGGTGGCTCACCGTCAGCCCGTCGAGCTCGTCGAGGGTGACGCCGTCGCGGCCGGCGTACGTCGCCCGCACCTGCTCGATGACCCGTGCCGGGTCGCCGACGGTGCTGTTGATCTCGCCGCTGAGCGTGTAGCGCTCGTGCTCGGCCAGCAGCCCCGACAGGGGTGCGTCGGACTCCGCCAGCGCGGCGAGCGCGTGCAGCCCGGCGAGCATGCCGGAGTCGGCCCGCCAGAAGTCGCGGAAGTAGAAGTGGCCGCTGTGCTCGCCGCCGAACACCGCGCCGGTCTCGGCCATGGTCGCCTTGATGAAGCTGTGTCCGACGCGGGTGCGGACCGCGGTGCCCCCGAGCTCGGTCACCAGCTCCGGCACGGCGCGGCTGGTGATCAGGTTGTGGATCACCGTGGCGCCCGGCTCGCGGGCCAGCTCACGGCTGGCGATCAGGGCGGTCAGCGCCGACGGGGAGACCGGCTCGCCGCGCTCGTCGACCAGGAAGCAGCGGTCGGCGTCGCCGTCGAAGGCCAGCCCGACGTCGGCGCCCTCGGCGACCACCCGCCGCTGCAGGTCGACCAGGTTGGCCGGCTCGATCGGGTTGGCCTCGTGGTGGGGGAAGGTGCCGTCGAGCTCGAAGTACATCGGCACCAGCTCGATGTCGGTGAGGCGCTCGAACACCGCCGGTGCGGTGTGCCCGGCCATCCCGTTGCCGGCGTCGACCACGACCCGCAGCCGGCGACCCGACACGGGGGCCAGGGCCAGCAGGTGGTCGACGTAGTCGCCGAGCACGTCGTGCGAGGTCACCTCGCCGCGCCGCCCCGCGTCGTACGCCTTCCCAGCGGCGACGCGGTCGCGCACGTCGGTGAGGCCGGTGTCGCGCCCGACCGGCCGGGCGCCCGCATGGCACAGCTTGATGCCGTTGTACTGCGCGGGGTTGTGGCTGGCGGTGAACATCGCGCCGGGGGCGTCGAGGTGCCCGGAGGCGAAGTAGAGCTGGTCGGTGGCGGCGAGCCCGATCATCACGACGTCGGCGCCGGCGGCCGACGCCCCGTCGGCGAACGCAGCCGCGAGGTCGGGCGAGCTGGAGCGCATGTCGTGGCCGACGACCACGCGGTCGGCACCGGTGACGTCGACGAACGCGCCCGCCGTGGCCCGGGCCAGGCCCGGGTCGACCTGGTCGGGCACGGTGCCGCGCACGTCGTAGGCCTTGAAGACCTGGTCGAGGGCGGGCCAGCGTGCGACGGGGACCATGGGGCGCGACTCTAGGCCAGGTCAGTCGCTGGTGAGCATCCGCAGGTGGCCGCGGCGCGCGACCTCGCGACCCGGCTCGACGACCGGCGTCGGTCCGGGCGGCGGCGGGACCGGGCGGGCGGCCTCGCGGACCGCGTCGGCCAGCGCCAGCAGGTCGTCGCTGCTCGGCCCCTGCGCCGCCGGGTCGGGCTGCAGCCGCAGCACCTCCCAGCCACGCGGCGCCGAGAGCCGCTCGCTGTGGTGGTCGCACAGGTCATAGGCGTGCGGCTCGGCGAAGGTGGCGAGCGGTCCGAGCACGGCGGTCTGGTCGACGTAGACATAGGTCAGCGTCATCACCGCGGCGCGGCCGCAGGCAGTGCGCGAACACCGACGGACAGGACTCACGACGCAGACGCTACCCGCGCACCGGCAGCTTCCCGATTAGGCTCGCGGCCGTGGAGCAGGCAGTCGGTGGCAGCGGGCGCCGTCGCCGCACCCGCGACCGTCGCGGCCGCGGGATGCGCGGTCCCGGCGTGCTCCCCCGGGTCCTCGGCGTCCCCGAGCAGCGGACCGCCGGTGAGCGCTTCGACCAGCTGGTCCTCGACGTGGTCTCCGCGATCGACGAGCGCTGGTCGGACCGGCTCGGCGTGCTGGAGTACGCCGTCGAGGACGCCCCCCAGGTCCCCGACGACTGGCACCCCGAGACCGTGCCGCTGTCGTCGCTGGTCCGCGGCGCCCGGGGCGCCCCGACCCGGCTGGTGCTGTTCCGGCGTCCGATCGAGCACCGCGCCGCCACCCGGACCGACCTGGAGGCGATGGTGCTGACGGTCGTCGTCGAGCAGGTCGCCGAGCTGCTCGGGGTCGAGCCCGAGGTCGTCGACCCGCGCTACCGCCCCGAGCCCTGACCGCCCGGTCAGGGCAGGCCGGGCCGCACGTCCGGCACCAGGGTGGTGCGGACGAGCTCCTGCAGCGGCAGCACGGTCGCGCCGTCACCGGTGCTGACCAGCGACGCGGCGACCGCCGTACGGCGCGGGGTGACGCGCACCAGGCTGGCGTCCTCGGGGAGCTCGACCTGGCCCCCGGAGCCCTCGGTCAGCTCGACCCGCTTCTCCAGGAGCTGCTTCCCGTCGTCGTACGCCGCCACGGTCGCCACGCCGGCGCCCTCGGCGCCCGCCAGCACCAGGGTCGACTCCCCCGGCGGCACGAGCGACGTGATCGGGTCCTCGACCCGGGTGACCACCGGGGCCAGGACCCGGTCGCCGTCGACGACCGACGCCAGGCCGGCCGACACCGGGCCGGTGCTCCTGACCTCGATGCCGAGGGCGCCCTCGCCCACCTGGCTGCGCAGCTGCCGGGTGAGCTCCACCGACTCGACCGAGCCGGGCGCCACCGACGCCTCGTCGAGACCCTCGGGAACGAACGAGGCGTCGGCGGTGACGATGCGGATCTCGGCCCGGACCTCGTCGTCGCCCGGGTTGGCCAGGCTGAGCCAGTCACGCCCCTTGCCCTCGACCAGGCCGAGCAGCGTCTGCTCGGTGGCCGGCTCCCCCGACGGGGGGAGCCAGTCGCGGGTCAGCTCGCGGGTGCCCAGCGGCGGGGTCGAGTCGGCGAGGGTGACCCCGAGCCGGCCGCGCGAGACGTCGACGTCGAGGGCCAGCTCCTCCCGGGTGGGGACGGCACGCGTCAGGTCGACCTCGACGGTCCGACCGCCCTGCACGGTCAGCCCGCGCAGCTCGGGTACGTCGAGCGGACCGGTGCGGCCGAGCACCGTGACGTCGGCGACCGCCGGGCCGGAATCGGGGTTGGCGAGCTGCAGGACCGAGGCGTGGTCGGCGTCGGCGCCCACCCCGGTGAAGCGGTACTCCGGGCGCGGCAGCACGCACTCGGACGCCGCGAGCCCGTCGGGCTGGAACCGCGCCGCCAGGAGCTGCGCCGAGACGGCGCCGCGGGCGCGCACGAAGGTGGCGTCCTCCCGGTCGGGCAGAGTGGTCACGGCGTCGGAGCTGAGGTCGACGTCCTCCGACTCGCCGTTGCCGCCGTCGACGGCGGCCGAGCCGCCGTCGAGCTCTCCGGCGGGGGCGATCGCGAGCCCGGGCTCCGGCCCGATCGCGGGCGGGCAGACCAGGTCGGCCTGCTCGACGGGAACGGCGTCGGCCGGCCGCGTCGGGGTCTCGGTCGGCTCCACCTGCACCAGCCAGAGCGCCCCCACGGTCAGCAGCGGCAGCACCAGGGCGAGCACCCCGGTGGGGCTCAGCCGGCGGCCCGTGGCCGTCCGGCGTCCGGTGTCGGGAGTAGTCATCGGCGCTCACGTCCCTGGCTCGGCACGCACAGCACGAGGACCACGAGGATGAGGACGCCCTGGGCGATCACCAGCGCGAGCCGGGTCCACGACTCCCGGCTGGTGACGGCGTCCGGGGCGACGTCCTCGCCGACCTGCCACGCGCGGGTCTCACGGTTCACGGCACTGGCCTGCTCCAGCCCTGTGGTCGCGTCGAGGACGGCGGCCACGTTGCCGTCAGCAGGCTCCGGGAGCACGACGTACTCGATCCCCTGGCCGGGGAGCGACTCGACGGCACCCGAGGCGGGGGACGAGACGAGCTCACCGACGACGGCGTCGAGGTCGTCGTCGGCACTCATCAGCCCGACGATCTCGTCCTCGCCGACGGTCAGCCCGTCCTCGCGGACCACCGACCAGCGGAACCCGGTCTCGACGTCGCCCCGGACCACCAGGATGCCGTGCTCGGGTCCGAGGGCGGCACTCTGCATCATGTAGGCCGGGATGCCGGTGTCGCGGGTGTCCTCGAGCTCGCCCGGGCCGTAGACCACGAACCAGCCGAGCCCGACCACCGGCACGACCGCGGCCACGAGCACGGCGGCGGCCACGGCGCGGCGGTGCCAGGGGCTCGCCGACCCGCCCCGGGTCGCACCCTGGGCGGCGATCACCGCCCCCACGACGAACGCGGCCTGGATCACGACCACCAGGAAACCGAGCCCGGCCTTGGTCGCCACGGCGTCCCGCTCGAAGGTCACCAGGCCGAGCGCCGGGGCGACGAGGGCGGCCGCCAGTGCGACGATCCAGCAGACCAGCACGGGGACCCGGGTGCGCGACGGCACCAGGGCGAGCACGGCGACGGCGAGCAGCAGCAGGCCCAGCCACGCCGGCGCGCCGGCGTCGCCGATGTGCCCGGTGACGAGGTCGGCGAAGCCCACGGTGGCCATCGGCAGCCGGCCGGCGTCGAGGGCGAGCGCGGTCGCCGACCCCTCGAGCACCGCCGGCACCCACCACGGCGCGAGCAGCACCGGCGGGCACAGCAGCGCAGCCCCGGGCGGGCCCCACACCGAGCGGGTCCGCATCCCCCCGGGGCTGATGACGAAGCCGGCGCCGATCACCAGCACCGCCAGCACCAGCGCGAACCAGTAGGCCAGCGGGGCGAAGGCCGCGCCGAGCGAGAGCAGCAGGCCGGTGCGCCAGCCGGCGCGCCAGCGGCGGTCGGCGTCGGGGTCGGCGAAGCCCAGCGCCGCGTGGGCGAGCCACGGCAGCAGCGTCGCGACCGCCACCACACCGAACCGGCCCAGGCCCCAGGCGCCGCTGGTGGCCGACACCAGGGCGTAGCTGGTGGCCCCGAGGAAGAGCAGCCACGCAGGCGGCCCAGCGGGCTCCAGCAGCTTGCCGACGACGCGCAGGAACCGCCACGCGCCCCAGAACGACAGCGGGACGGCCAGCACCAGCAGGGCGCTGATGGTGGCGCTCGGGCCGATCAGCGAGCCGACCAGGGCCAGCGGCAGGACGTACGCCGGCGCCGGGACCGCCGTGCCCTGGCCCAGCGGGTGCCACGACTCCGTGTAGAGCTGCCACCACTGTGACGCCGACGCGGGCGCCGGGGCGAGCGCCCCGCCGACCACGGTGCCGAACGCCTCGCGGGCACCGACCAGGGCGAGCACCAGGAAGAGCATCCCGCCCAGGGTCACCGGGTTGGTGAACAACCGGGCCAGGACGCCCTGCTCCTCCGCGAACGGGTCGTCGTCGTCGATGCGCCGTCGCCCGGGGGTCTCCGCGGCGAGCCGTCGCCGCTCGGCGACGTCGGCCGCCTGGTTGGTGAGCGCGGCGGCGAGGTCGCTGACGAAGTCGAGGCCGTGCCGGTAGGGCACCCACCACCTCGACAGCAGCGGCGTGACGTCCGCCGGTGACGACCGCTGTCGCCTGCGTCGGTCACGCCGCGCGCGCAGCACGACCCCGGGCTTGCCGTAGAGGGAGACCAGGGCCGCCAGCTCGTCGAGCGCCTGCCCGACCTGGCGGACCAGCAGGTAGCCGACCATCCGGACGACGGTCCCGAGCGCCAGCCGCACCACCCGCCAGGGCAGGGAGCGGCGGCTGGAGTTGGCCAGCAGCGTGTAGAGCGCGGCGCGGCGCTCCTGGTAGTGGATGTGCCGCCCGGTGAGCGGCGTCCGGCGTACGCCGCGGTGGGCCGCCTCGGCGTGGAAGACGACCGCCTCGGGGACGATCAGGGTCCGGTGCCCGGCCGCGGCGGCGCGCCAGCCGAAGTCGATGTCGTTGCCGAAGACGGGCATCTGCTCGTCGAGCCCGCCGAGCTCCTCCAGGACGGTGCGGCGGACCAGCATGCCGGCGGTGTTGACCGCCAGCACGTCGCCCACGTCGTCGTGCTGGCCCTGGTCGTACTCGCCGCGCTCGAGGCCCGTCTCGCGCCGACCGGTGCCGGAGATCGTGACGCCGAGCTCGAGCAGGCGTCGCAGCGAGGGCCACTCGCGCAGCTTCGGACCCAGCACGTCGACGCCGGGGTCGGCCTCGGCGGCCGCCAGCAGCGCCGTGAGCGCGTCGGGGTCGGGCGTGGAGTCGTCGTGGAGCAGCCAGACCCACTCTGCCTCGGGCTCGGTGTCGGCGATCTCCTCGAGCCCGAGCCGGACGGCCTGCGGGTAGGACGTGGCGCCGCTGACCCGCAGCACGCCGTCGAAGGCCGCGTCGAGCAGGTCGGCGCTGTCGTCCTTGCTCCCGGTGTCGACCGCGACCACGCGGGAGACCGGCGTGCGCTGGCTGCGGAGGCCGTCGATCACGGTCGGGAGCCAGCGGGACCCGTCGTGGCTGACGAGGAGGGCGGCGACCGTGGCTGACACGACCGACGACCCTAACGGCGAGGTGGTCGCAGCACCCAATGCGCGGCGGTCCCCCGAGGGACCCGCGCCCTGCGGTCGGTCAGACCGCCTGCTTCTTCAGCTTGCGTCGCTCGCGCTCGGACAGGCCTCCCCAGATGCCGAAGCGCTCGTCGTTCATCAGTGCGTACTCGAGGCACTCGTCGCGCACCTCGCAGGTCAGGCAGACCTTCTTGGCCTCCCTGGTGGACCCACCCTTTTCGGGGAAGAACGCCTCAGGGTCGGTCTGAGCGCACAGTGCGCGCTCCTGCCACCCAGCTTCCTCGGCGTCCCCGTCGAGCAGAAGCAGTTCTCTCACGGCACTCGCCCTTTCGACCCGGACACCCCTCCCGCCGGTCCGGAGATCCGACGTTCCGGGTGTCGCTCCTGTTCCTTTTCGTGCCCCCGTGTCCTCGACCCCTGACGGAGCCTGTTCGACGCAGAACAGTCGAAGAACACTGTGGGAATTACACGCCTGTCGTACACCGGAAGTCAAGGCCGATCGTGTTATAAGCGAAAGACCACCCGAATGGACTAGTCCCCCTGTACGGCAGGCTGATGCCATGCATCAGATCACCGTGCTCTCCGGCGGCATGGGCGGGGCGAGGTTCGTCCGCGGCCTGCGTCACGGCCTCGCGTCGGGAACCCTACCCGGGGTGCCACGGGACGCCGAGGTGACCGTGGTGGCCAACACCGCCGACGACTGGTGGGTCCACGGGCTCAAGGTCTGCCCCGACCTCGACACCCTCATGTACACCCTCGGCGACGGCATCGACCCCGAGCGGGGGTGGGGCCGGCGCGACGAGACCTGGCACCTCAACGAGGAGCTCGCGGCCTACGGCGTCGACCGGACATGGTTCGGGCTGGGCGACCGCGACCTCGCGACCCACCTGGTCCGCACCCAGATGCTCGAGGCGGGCTACCCGCTGTCGCAGGTGACCGAGGCGCTGTGCCGTCGCTGGCTCCCCGCCGGCTCCGGGGGAGGCGTCCGGCTGCTGCCGATGAGCGACGACCGGGTCGAGACCCACGTCGTCGTCACCGATCCCGACGAGCCGAGCGGACGTCGGGTGGTGCACTTCCAGGAGTACTGGGTGCGGCTGCGGGCCGCGGTGCCCGCCGAGGGGGTGGTCGTGGTCGGCCAGGACGCCGCCACCCCGGCCCCCGGCGTCGTCGACGCGATCACCGGCGCCGACCTGGTCGTGCTGCCGCCCTCCAACCCCGTGGTCTCGGTCGGCACCGTGCTGGGCGTCCCCGGGGTGCGCGAGGCGCTCACCGCCACGCCCGCTCCCGTGGTCGGCCTCTCCCCCATCGTCGCCGGCCACCACGTCCGCGGCATGGCCGAGCAGCTGCTGGCCGCGATCGGGGTCGAGGCGTCGGCCGAGGCGGTCGGGCGCCACTACGGCGCGCGCGCCGGCGGCGGCGTGCTCGACGGGTGGCTGGTCGACGAGCAGGACGCCGACGCGCTGCCCGGGCTGCGCGAGGCCGGCCTGCGCGCGGACGCGGTCCCGCTGATGATGACCGACGACGACGCCACCGCCGCCATGGCTGCTGCCGCGCTTCGGCTGGTGGCTCCGTGAACCGGGTCGAGCTGCTGGCTCCCGACGGCGTGCCCGAGGTCCGTGCGGGTGACGACCTCGCGGGCCTGCTGACGGCGGTGGCGGACCTCGTCGACGGCGACGTCGTGCTGGTGACCAGCAAGGTGGTCGCCAAGGCCGAGGGGCGGGTGGTGCCTGGGACCCGGGACGACCGGCTCCCCGACGAGACGGCCCGGGTCGTGGCGCGGCGCGGGCCGACCACGGTCGTCCGGACCCACCACGGGCTCACCCTGGCGGCCGCCGGGATCGACGCCTCCAACGTGGAGCCGGGCCACGTGGTGCTGCTGCCCGTCGACCCCGACGCCTCCGCGCGCCGGCTCCGGGCACGGCTGGTGGAGCTCACCGGGCACACGGTCGCCGTGGTCGTGACCGACACGGCCGGGCGTGCCTGGCGGCACGGCCAGACCGACCTGGCCGTGGGCGCGGCCGGGCTGCGGGTGCTCGACGAGCATGCCGGCCGGCTCGACCCTCACGGAAACGAGCTCGCCGTGACCGCCCCCGCCGTCGCCGACGAGCTCGCCGCGGCGTCCGAGCTGGTGCAGGGCAAGCTCGGCCGGCGACCCTTCGCCGTCGTACGCGGGCGGGCCGACCTGGTGCTCCCGCCGGGCGACGACGGGCCGGGCGCGGTCGCCCTCGTCCGCGCCGACCACGAGGACATGTTCGGGCTCGGCAGCCGCGAGGCCGTGGTCCGGGCGCTGCGGGGCGACCCGGCCGACGCCCCCTTCTTCGGCGCCCCGGCCGACCCCGACGACGTGGCGGTCGCCGTGGCCGCCGTGACCGGTGCACCGCCCCGGCCGCTCGTCGGCGGCGGGCTGGAGGTCGACGCCGAGGCCGACGCCGCCGTGCTGCGCCCGCTGGCCCACGCCCACGGCTGGCGGCTCGAGGCCGATCCGCACGGTCCGGCACGGATGCTGCCGCCGACTCCGTAGACTCTGCCGCGACTCCCCCGACCACCCCGACCACCCCGAGGAACCCGCACGTGGCCAAGCAGAAGACCGCCAAGTCCGACCGGCAGGCGAAGATCGACGCCATCCGCAGCCAGCAGCAGGGTGCCGAGCGCCGCCGAGGGCTCACGATCGTCGGGGTCTGCGTCGTCGTCGCGCTCCTCATCGTCGGCGCCGCCGCCTACCAGCCGCTCAAGGACTGGTGGGACCAGCGGCAGTTCGCCGACCTGCAGCTGTCGGACATCGGGGCCCCGGCGTCGGTCTGCCAGGAGGTCGAGACCAAGACCGCCAACGGCAGCCAGGACCACGTCGACCCGGGCACCGACATCCCCTACGACGACGCGCCGCCGGCGTTCGGCACTCACTACAACGTGTGGGACAGCATCGAGCGCAAGTTCTACGCCGAGGGCGACCGGCCCGACGTGGGCGAGCTGGTCCACAACCTCGAGCACGGCTACACGCTGCTCTGGTACGACGACACGATCGCCGGCGACGACCAGGCGATGGACGAGCTGCGCGCGCTGGCGGCGAAGTTCACCGACGACAGCAACTTCCGCAACAAGTTCAAGGTCGTGCCCTGGACCTCCGACGACGGGAACGCCTTCCCCGAGGGCCAGCACGTCGCGATCACCCACTGGTCGGTCGGCGGTGACGGCGACCCGTCGGGCGAGCAGACCGGGATCTGGCAGTACTGCACCGAGCCGAGCGGCGCGGCGCTCGAGCAGTTCATGAAGGACTACCCCTACACCGACTCCCCGGAGCCCGACGCCGGCAACATGTAGCTCAGGCGAGCCCTGCGGGACCCGACGCGCGCAGGTCGGCCACCACGCCCTTGACCTGCTGAGCCTGCGCCCGGGTGGTGACCAGCAGCGCGTCGGGGGTGTCGACGACGACCACGTCGTCGAGCCCGACGACCGCGACCACCCGGCCGGACGCCGGCACCACCAGGCCCGACGCGTCGAGGCCCCGGACCAGGGCCGGCGGTCCGAGCACCGTCAGGTCGGACTCGTCGTCCTCCAGCAGCGTCGCCAGCGAGTCGAAGTCGCCGATGTCCTCCCAGCCGAGGTCGGCGGGGACGACGGCGACCCGTCCGGCGGCCGCGGCCGGCTCGGCCACCGCGTGGTCGACGGCGATCCGGGGCAGCCGCGGCCACACGTCCCCGAGGCGTGCGGGGTCGGCCGCGATCTCGCGGAGTGCGGCCGCGAAGTCCGGGTCCTGCGCCGCGAGCAGGTCGAGCAGCACCGTCGGACGGGCCACGAACATGCCCGCGTTCCACCGGAATCCGCCGTCGGCGAGGTAGCCCACCGCGATATCGGCCCCCGGCTTCTCGACGAACTCCGCGACCCGGTGGACACCGGGGTGGCCGCCCAGCGGCTCGCCCAGGCGGATGTAGCCGAAGCCGGTCGCCGGGTAGGTCGGGGTGATGCCCAGCGTCACCAGCCACCCGTCGTACGCCGCGGCGACGGCCGTTCGCACCGCGGCCTCGAACGCGTCGGTGTCGGCGATGACGTGGTCGGCGGCGAACGAGCCGATCACGGCCTCGGGGTCGCGTCGCTCGACCACCGCCGCGGCCAGGCCGATGGCGGCCATCGAGTCCCGCGGCGACGGCTCGGCGACCACCGCGTCCTCGTCGAGCCCCGCGAGCTGCTCGCGCACCGCCGCCACGTGGGCCTCGCCGGTCACCACCACGACCCGGTCGCCGGCGAGCGGCTGCAGCCTCTCGACGGTCGCCTGCAGCAGCGAGCGACCGGTGCCGGTGAGGTCGTGCAGGAACTTGGGCGCGCCGGCGCGGGACAGCGGCCAGAGCCGGGTGCCGGCCCCGCCGGCCGGGATCACAGACCAGAAGTGATCGAGGGACGACATGGGTGGAACCCTAGGGGGTCATGACCACCTTCAGCTCCGTCCTGTCACGCCGGCTGTCCGCCGACCCGGGCCGGCCGCTGGTGACGTTCTACGACCACGCGAGCGGGGAGCGCACCGAGCTCTCGGTGGCGACATACGCCAACTGGGTGGCGAAGACCGCGTCGCTGCTCGTGGACGGGCACGACCTCGAACGCGGCCAGGTGCTGCGGCTGGACCTGCCCACCCACTGGCTGGGACCGGTGTTCCTCGGCGCGGCCTGGACGGTCGGCCTGGAGGTCGCGCTCGACGGCGAACCGGACGCCGACGCGTGGGTGACCGGGCCGGACGGACTCTCCCGCTGGGCCGGCCACGCCGGGGCCGGCGTGGTGCTGGCCACGGCCCTGCACCCGCTCGGGCGGCCCTTCGCCGCTCCGCTGCCGCCCGGCGTCCTCGACTACGGCGCCGAGGTCTGGTCGCAGCCCGACGCGTTCGTGCCGCTGGACCCCCCGGGTCCCGACGACGCCGCGCTGTCCGGCGTGACCCAGGAACGGCTGTGGGAGACGGCCGCCGGCGGGAGTCTCCTCACCGGCGGCGGCCGCCTCCTGTCCAGGGTGAACCCGGCTTCCCCTTCCGGGATCCCCTGCTTCACCGAACCGCTCGTCCGAGACGGCTCGGTGGTCCTGGTGGCGCACCCGGACGAGGAGCGGCTCGCGGCGACCTACGCCGCCGAGCGCGCCACGTCCCGCGCCTGACGCCGGCTCAGCCGGCCAGGTCGTAGCCACCCGCCTCTCCGAGGTAGCGGGGTGCGGCGTAGCCGTCCTTGGTGCCGTCGAGCCGGAACAGGTAGCCGTCCCGGTCACGCACCACGAGGTCGGCCCGCCCGTGGCGTCGCAGGTCGCTGGTGGCGATCCTCCAGTCGTACGCCGACGCGCTGGCCCCCGAGGTCGTGGCCGCGACCTCGATCGGCTTCCGCTCCTGCAGCTTGGCGGCGCCGTCGCCGGGCCAGACCATGGTCTCGCCGTCGATCCGACCGACGACGTCGTTCCGGTCGTCACCGGTCACGTCGGCCACCACCTGCAGGCCGGTGACCTTCCCGAACGGCCGCTTGCCGCCGATCCACAGCGGGTCGGCCAGTCGACCGGTGCCGCGGCCGCGGTAGAGCCACAACGAGCCGATCTTGCGGCGCAGGATCACGTCGCCGTCGCCGTCGCCGTCGAAGTCGCCGGCGTTGAGGACCAGGTCGCCGCGCGTGAAGGATTGGCGGGTGTCGATCGGCGCGCCCAGGTCGAAGGTGCCGCGGTTGGGCAGCACCACCAGCGCACCGTCGGCTCTGGCCGCCAGCAGGTCGGGGGCAGCATTGCCGGTGAGCTGTCCCGCGCCGCTGACCCCGGTCAGCCCGTCCGCGTCGGCCACCGGACCCACGGCGCGGCCGAGGGTGCCGTCGCCACGGGCGGGCAGCACGAGGAGCGACCCGTTGCCGCGCCGCACGAGCAGGTCGGCGACCGAGTCACCGGTGTAGTCGACGCCCCCGACCAACCACTCCACGTCGTCGTACGCCGTGGTGACCTGGACCCGGTCGGCGAACCGCCCGCCGCCGAGACCGCTGTGGAGCCAGAGCCGGCCGCTGCCGTCACGGCCCCAGAGGTCGGGCCGACCGTCGCCGGTGACGTCGCCGGCGCCGACGAGCTGCTGGTAACCGCGCAGGGAGGTCTCCTGCGCCTGCCGCCGGAACCCACCCCGCTCGGTCCTCAGGAAGCTGACCAGGGAGCCCTCGGACCGTGCCACGAAGTCGACTCGACCATCGCCGTCGAGGTCGCGGGCGGGCGCCACCAGGTCGTGACCGCGGAACCCGCGTGCCGTCCGGGCCACCGTGCGGTAGCCGTCGGCCGCCGGTCCCGGACGGACCTCGAGGCTGCCGGTGTCGTCGAAGGTCACGACGTCGCCGCGCCCGTCGCCGGTGAGGTCGGGCGTCGCCAGGAAGGTACGCCGGCCCCAGCCGGACCGGGCCAGCGTCGCCGGCGCCGAGAAGCTGGTGAGCCCGCCGGTCGGCAGGATCATCCCGCGGCCGTCGGCGGCCCGGCGCACGACCAGGTCGGGGTAGGAGGTCCCGGCCAGGTTCGAGTCGACCTGCCGGAGCGTGACCGGCTTCGGCGCCTGCTGCGTCGCCTCCTCGGCGTAGGTGCGGATGGCGGGCAGCTTGGCGTAGAGGTAGCGGCCCGGGCAGGCGGTGGAGCCGGCGTCCCGGTGCCCGTTGATCGCCTGGAAGGTGTCGCCGTTGACGTTCTGCGAGCGGTCCGTCGGGTCGATGCCGGCGAGCCCGAGCTTCCAGGCGAAGAGCGCGCCGTAGGCCTTCAGCATGGCCGCGGAGGGGTGCGCGGTCTCGTAGTTGCCGATCGCGGACATCGCGAAGGAGTCCTCGTTGTAGCCGAGGGTGTGGGCGCCGATGACCGGGCGGGCCACGCCGCCGTAGCGGCCTTCCCAGATCCGGCCGAACTTGTCGACCACGAAGTTGTAGCCGATGTCGCTCCAGCCGCGGGACTGGGTGTGGTAGGCGTAGATGCTGCGGATGATGCCCGGGACGTCGTCACGCGAGTAGTCGTTGGCGTTGACGGTGTGGTGCACGAAGCCGGCGCTGATCGAGCCGTAGCTCGGCCGTCCGTCGCGGAGCCGCTCGTTGGCGCCCCACTGCTCGCGGGTGTAGATCTTCGGCCGCGGGGCCGTGGTCGTGGCCGCCTGGAGCTCGATCGCCTCCTCCGACGTGCCGGGGTCGGTGGTCTCGCCGGCACCCTCGGCCGCGACGCGGGGTGCCTGCCGCGACACGGCGTCCGCCGTGCCGGGCGCCACGACGGCGAGGGACATGTCGTCCGGCAGCCCGTCCTCCGCGACGGCGCGCAGCTGGACCTGGTCGACCTCGCCCACGAACAGGGGGTCGGTGCCCGGGCGGGTGTCCTTCGCCTCCTCGGTGGTCGGGTCGGGGGCGTGCTCGTCGTGGTACTCGAGCTCGCTCCAGCGGCTCCACGCGCCGTCGGTGGCGGTCCGCACCTGCAGCGCGATCCGGTCGTCGGCCACCTGCTCGTCGTGGGACCAGGTGACGCCGACGGCGCCGTACCCCGTGACGGGCTGCGGCTCGCTCAGCACCGTCGTGCGGGTGAGCTCCTCGGTGTCCTCCGCGACGTCGTCCTGACCGGAGCCGTCCTGCTCGGTGGTCATGGCGACCTCGGTCACGACCGGCTCGACGGGAGCGACGGGCACCGTCGACTCCTCTGGTGCCTCGTGCCCGGTGCGGGGGGCACCGGGGAGGTTGTCGGCCGCCGGGCGGTCGTGCAGGGGGTCCTGCGCGCGGGGGGCGCCGGCGGCCGACGAGCCGGGGGTGTGGACGACGTCGAGGGACACGACGGACGCCGCCGGGGTGAGGACAGCCAGGACGGCACCCAGCGCCAGCAGCTGCTGGCAGGAGGTGACGAAGTGGGCCTTGCAGGGACGCATCGCGGGCTACTCCAGTGCGGGGGAAGATTCACACGGGTAGCAAGTTTCACACCAGTCACACACCCCGGCGCAACAAAACTGAGTAACTACAATCCTGTAATTTCCACTCGACACGCCGACACGCCGAGGAAATCGGGGATTCGGAGGCCGACGGTCCAGACCGGTGGGCGACGAGCCAGGCGGCTCAGTCGTCCTTGCCGAAGCCCTCGTCGTCGTCGCCGTCGTCGCCCTCGTCGTAGTGGAGGTACTTGATGCCCTCCTCGACGTCGCCGTCGAAGCCCAGCTTGCCCTTCTCGAGGACCAGCACCCGGTCGCACAGCTGCTTGACCGCGCCGGGTGAGTGGCTGACGAAGAAGATCGTGGTGCCGTTCTTGCGGATCTCCCGCATCTTCTGCTTGCACTTGCGCTTGAACGGACGGTCACCGACGGCCAGCGCCTCGTCGGCGATGAAGACGTCGGCCTCGACGTTGATGGCCACGGCGAAGCCCAGCCGGGCCTTCATGCCGGAGCTGTAGTAGACGACCGGGGTGTCGATGAACTTGCCGAGGTCGGCGAAGTCGATGATCTCGTCCATCTTGCGCCGGGTCTCGGCCTCGCTCATGCCGAGGATGGCGGCGTTGAGCCAGAGGTTGTCCCGCCCGCTCACCTGGGGCTGGAAGCCGGCGCCCGTCGCGATCAGGCCCGCCACCCGGCCCCGGGTCAGGACCTGGCCGCTGTCGGGCTGCATCACGCCGCTGACCAGCTTGAGCAGGGTCGACTTGCCCGAGCCGTTGAGGCCCATCAGCCCGATCGACTCGCCGTCGTCGACCGTGAAGGACACGTCGTCGACCGCGTTGAACCGGTCGTGGGTCTTCATGCCGCGCATCTTGGCCAGGGCGATCTGCTTGATCGACCGGTGGTACTGCATCATGAACGACTTCGTGACGTTCTCGGCCTGGATCATCCGGGTCATGCGGGCTCCCCGGGGAATCGTGGGCTGGAGGAGCGGAGCGGGGGAAGGCCGCGATTTCTTGGGGTGCTCATCAGAGGCGCTCCGGGACCCGGCGCTCGAGCTTGCTGAACCACACCTGGGCCAGCCCGAGCAGCACGATCGACAGCCCCAGCATGATCAGGCCGCGGCTCCACAGGTCGTCCGGCATGTCGTTGGCCAGCGCCGCCTCGGGGTCGTGGGTCAGCGGGATCCAGAAGCAGCGCTGCATCAGCAGCACCGCCTCGGCGATCGGGTTGAGCAGGTAGACGTCGGTCACCCAGGGGATCTTGGCGAACCGCTCGGCGACCATCGAGTAGGGGTAGATCATCGGCACGCTGAAGGTGGTGAACTGGGTCAGCGTCTGGGTCACCTTGCTGAAGTCGCGGAAGAACACGTTGGCGACACTGAACAGCAGCCCGAGCGCCAGCCCGAGCACGGCGACGATCGAGAGCCCCAGCAGCGCCGCAGCGACCTCCACCGGGGCAGGCGTCCAGCCGAGCACGGCGCTGACGCCGACCGTGATGACCAGCATCGGGATCGTGTGCCAGAAGGCCACCAGCATCGTCGCCACCGGGAACAGCTCGCGCGGCATCGGGAGCTTGATGATCAGTCCCCGGTTGCTCACCAGCGACCGGGTCCCGCCGTTGAAGGTCTCGGTGAAGAAGTGCACCAGGACCATGCCGCTCACCAGGTGGATCGCGAACGGGTAGAGCTCGGGGCCGCCGCGGCCGATCAGGATCTGGAACACGAAGTAGTACATGAGGAACCGGACGCCGGGCTGGATGTAGCTCCAGAACCAGCCCAGGAAGGTGCCCTGGTAGCGCGCCTGGACCGTGCTGCGCACCAGCAGCCGCAGCAGGTAGCGGCGCCGGAAGACCTCGAGGAGCCCGTTGTTGTGGCTGGCCGGCTCCAGGGGCGGCAGTCCGCCGTGCCGCCCCTCCTCAGGGGCCTCAGTGGTCATCGGCGTCCATCCAGGGCCCGAAGGTCCGCTCCCACGCCTCCGGGGAGGTGATCTCGGGCAGCGCCGCACGGTAGCGGGCCGCCAGGTCGTCCCAGTCGGACCGCAGCGTGCGGTGGATGGCGAGGGTCCGCTTGAGCAGGTCGAAGAACCGCTCGCGGTCGCGGCGGTAGAAGGCGGCCGCGGTGCCGTCGGGCATCGACACGACGGCCGAGTCGTAGCGCGCGATCTTGTGCCACTTGGCGTCCTGCGACATCACCTCGGCCTCGGGGAAGTCGTGGGCGAGCTCGCGCGGCCGGCGAAGCTGGCGCAGCGGCTGCAGCAGCGCCTGCACCGTGGCCTGCTTGCCCGAGAGGACCGGCGAGGCCTCCCGGCCCTTGCGCGGCAGCTTGTGGCGCTTGACCTCGGGCAGCGCGCTCGGGTCGGTGACGAGGGTCGCGTCGTCGAAGCCCTTCACCAGCTCCTTGAGCTCCGGCAGCGCCGTCGGCAGCTTCTCGTGCAGCACCTCGGGCCCGTCGAGCACGTCGAGGAGGGCCTTGTGGCGGAGCTCGACCGTGGAGTACTGCATCGACACCAGGTGCTTGATCTGGTGGTTGAGGCTCTCCTGGATCATCCGGCCGCCGTGCGGGTACTGCGAGTGGAGCAGTGCCGCGATGAACCGGTTGCGGTGGTGGAAGTAGGCCTGCCAGTCGAGGGCGTCGTTCTTGTCGGTCCACGGGACGTGCCACACGGCAGCACCCGGGAAGGTGACCGTCGGGTAGCCCGCCTCCTTGGCACGCAGGCCGTACTCGGAGTCGTCCCACTTGATGAACAGCGGCAGCGAGAGCCCGATCTCGGCGAGGACCTCCGACGGGATCAGGCACATGAACCAGCCGTTGTAGTCGACGTCGACCCGGGCGTGCAGCCAGCGGGAGGACCGGAGGTTGCGGTTGCCGAGGTCCCAGCCGGGGAACACGCCGGGGGCCGAGCCCCACCAGAAGCGGTAGGGCTCGACCTTCTCGCCGAAGCTGTGCAGCTGCGCCTTGGAGAACAGGCTGAACATGTGGCCGCCGACGATCGTCGTGGTGCGGCACAGGTCGCCGAAGGTGACGGCCCGGACGATGCCCTCGGTCTCGCACTCGACGTCGTCGTCGAGCATCATCACGTACGTCGAGCGGCCGGCCCTGAGGCCTTCGTACTGGGCGCGGGCGAAGCCGCCCGAGCCGCCGATGTTGCCCTGCTCGATGATCCGGAGCTTGTCGCCCAGCGCCTTCTCGGCCTCGGGGAAGAACTCGGAGTCGACGACCTTGTCCTTGCCCTGCTCCATGACGAGGACCTCGTCGAGGAAGGGCTCGAGGTGGCCCGAGTCGCCGAGCTGGCTGAGCAGCTTGGCGCAGAAGTCCTGCCGGTTCATCGTCGTGATGCCGATGGTGACCGTGCCCCGCTGGGCCCGCTCCTCCGGGACCGCGGCCGTCCACTCGGCGGTCTCGACGACGGCGTCCTCGTCAGCGGCGACGACGTCGTACCAGTACCAGCCGCCGTCGACGAAGGGCTTCAGCGGCAGGTCGAAGGAGTACTCCCCCGACGAGCCCTCGTTGGTGGCGCTGTCGACCCGCTGCGAGCGGCCGTTGGCCAGCGACCGGTAGACGGTGACGTTGGCACCCCTGCCGCGCAGCCGGACGGTCAGCCGCACGTCCTGGACGATGGTCCAGCGGCGCCAGTACGACGCGGGGAAGGCGTTGAAGTAGGTGCCGAAGGAGAGCTTGTCGCCCAGCTTCAGCCGGTACGCCGTCCGGGACTCGATCTGGTCGGGGTGGATCTGGGTGCCGGTGCCGACCGCCTGGCGCATCGCGACGGCGTTCAGCTCCTGGGCGGTCTTGTTGTGGCCGACCTCGTACTTGTCGGCGTCGAGCACGGCCGGGTCCGGGTCGATGTAGAGCCGGATCACGTCGGTGTCGCGGTTGGCCGGCATGATCTGCCGCTGCAGCAGGACCCGCGTGGTGCCCGGCGCGGACTGGCCTGCGGCTTCGTGGGTCTGGGTGTGGGTGACGCTCATTCGTCGACTCCTCCGCTGGTCAGCTCGGCGCCCTCCGTGAAGTGGGGGCGGAGCTTGTTGTCGTACATGGAGAGGGCGGATCCGATCGCCATGTGCATGTCGAGGTACTTGTAGGTGCCGAGGCGACCGCCGAAGAGCACCATCGGCTCCTTCCGGGCGAGGTCGCGGTACTTGAGCAGCTTCTCGCGGTCCTCGGCGGTGTTGATCGGGTAGTAGGGCTCGTCGCCCTCCTCGGCGAACCGGCTGTACTCGTGGACGATCACGGTCTTGCCGGGGAGGTGGGTCTTCACGCGCTCGGGATGGAAGTGCTTGAACTCGATGATCCGGGTGAACGGGACTTCCTGGTCGTTGTAGTTGACCACGCCGGTGCCCTGGAAGTCGTCGACGTCCTCGACGGACTCCTCGAGGTCGACGGTGCGCCAGGAGAGCCGGCCCTCGGAGCTGCCGAAGTACTCGTCCACCGGACCGGTGTAGACGATCGGGACCGTCCCCTTGTAGTCGTGGACCCCATCAGTGACACAGTCGAAGAAGTCCGTGTTCAACCGGACCTCGATGTTGGGGTGCTCGGCCATCCGGGTCAGCCACGCCGTGTAGCCGTCGACCGGCAGGCCCTCGTAGGTGTCGTTGAACCACCGGTTCTCGAAGGTGTAGCGCACCGGCAGCCGGGTGATGATGTCGGCGCTGAGCTTGGTCGGGTCGGTCTGCCACTGCTTGGCGGTGTAGCCCTTGATGAACGCCTCGTAGAGCGGGCGCCCGATCAGGCTGATCGCCTTCTCCTCGAGGTTGGTGGCGTCCTCGGTGGCGATCTCGCTGGCCTGCTCCCCGATGAGCGCGCGCGCCTCGTCGGGGGTGTGGCTCTTGCCGAAGAACTGGTTGATCAGCCCGAGGTTCATCGGCAGCGAGTAGACCTGCCCCTGGTACTTGCCGAAGACCCGGTGCTTGTAGTCGGTGAACGACGTGAACCTGTTGACGTACTCCCAGACCCGCTCGTTGGAGGTGTGGAACAGGTGTGCGCCGTACTTGTGGACCTCGACCCCCGTGGTCGGCTCCTTCTCGGAGTAGGCGTTGCCGCCGAGGTGGTGCCGGCGATCGAGCACGAGCACCTTCAGGTCGAGCTCGCTCGCGCAGCGCTCGGCGATCGTGAGCCCGAAGAAGCCGGAGCCGACGACGACCAGGTCTGGACTGGACAAGGGGGTTCTCCTCAGGGTTGACGCAGTGGATCAGTCTACGGATGGGGACGGCGGCTTCCGCATTCCCCGCGCGTCGCGTAGGGCGCGGGTCACATTGCGGGCCTCGGCGCGTCCCCCACGCACCGGGCTGAGCGCCACCACGCCGACGGCCACCAGCCATGGCTTGAGCCGCACCAGCGGGTTGCGGCCGTAGCGCAGGTGCACGACGAAGAGGTTGCGGTACATGTAGTAGCCCTTCCACGAACCCAGGTCGTGCTGCTGGTCGAAGTCCAGCTGCCGCACCAGCACCGCGTCGCGCACCGCCCAGATCCGGAACCCGGCCCGTCGGGCCCGGACGGCGTAGTCGACGTCGTCGTAGAAGATGAAGTACGTCGGGTCGGGCAGCCCGATCCGCTCCACCACGTCACGCCGGACCATGAACCCCTCGAAGGCGACGTTCTCCAGCTCGACCCGGGCCGGCATCGCCGCCCGCGTCCCGTACTCCGTCTCGACCATGCCGGTCTTGGGCTTGATCGCGAGCGGGTTGTCGAGGTCGAAGCGGGTGGCCGCCTTCTCGACGAGCCGGCCCGCGGTGTCCTCGCGGACCGCCATCAGGCACGCCTCGTCGTGGGAGAGCAGCACGGCCAGGCAGTCGGGGGCGGGCACGACGTCGTCGTCCATCAGCCAGATCCGGTCGTGGCCCTCGGCGTACGCCTGCCGGAGGCCGAGGTGGAAGCCGCCGGCGCCGCCGAGGTTGTCGGGGCTGTGGGTGACCCGGAGCGGCAGGTCACCGCCGTGCCAGCGTCCGAGCACCTCACGGGTGTGGTCGTTGCTGGCGTTGTCGACGATGTAGACCACGTCGGGCCGGCGGGTCTGCGCGGCGAGGCCGTCGAGCATCCGGGCCAGCAGGTCGGCCCGGTTGTAGGTGACGACGACGACGGCGACGCTCCCGGCGCTCACCGCAGGAACCTCTCGTGCCCGCTGAAGTCGCCGCGCAGCGCCGCCACGAAGCCCCGGCCGCTGAGGAGCAGCCGGCGCGGGTCGGGCCGGGTCAGCGTGTAGAACCAGAGCGTCTTCGCCCAGAACATGAGCACGTGCGGCCAGCCGCGGTAGTCCCGCAGGTTGAGGGTGTTGTTGCGGGCCATGCAGTAGTGCTTGAGGTCGCTCGGGCTGTGGTTGTACGTCGTCCGCCCGTGCATCATCGGCGTCCCGAGCTCGCCGACCGACGGGTGCCGCACCCGGGCGGCCGCGACGGTCGCGATCCGGGCGCCGGCCCGCTCGGCCCGCAACCGGTACTCGTGGTCGTCGCCCCAGATGAAGAACTCCTCGCGCGGGAAGCCGATCCGCCGGGCGAGGTCCCGGGTCACCAGCACGCCGTTGAACGGGATCACCACGTCGCGGAGCAGCCCCTCGCCGGCGGCCCGCTCGACGGACGCGGTGCCGTGGACGACCCGCGTGCCGCCGGGCAGCCGGATCGGGAACACCAGCCGGTCGGGGTCGGCCTCGTCGACGACGACCGGCCCCCAGAAGTCGAGCTCGCCCTCGTGCTGCAGCAGCAGGTCGAGGCAGTCGGGGTCCGGCAGCCCGTCGTCGTCCATCAGCCAGACCAGGTCGGCCCCGCACTCGTCGACCGCCTGCCGCATTCCTTCGTGGAACCCGCCGGCGCCGCCGCGGTTGCGGTCGAGGGTGACGGCGTGGATCCGGCCCTGCGCGACCTGCTCCCGCAGCCACTCCCCCGTGCCGTCGGTCGAGGCGTTGTCGACCACGACGACCTCGTCGACCCGGCGGATCTCCAGCAGCCGGGCGACCAGCCGTTGCAGCAGCTCCAGCCGGTTGAAGGTGACCACCGTCGCCACGACACGCGGCTCGTCGGGCAGCTCCTCGGTCACGGCCCACACCCTCCCACGAGAGCGCACCCCCGCACCCACGAGGTGGGTGCGGGGGCGCGCTCTCGCGGGTGCGGGAGCGCGCTTTCGTGGGTCAGCAGGCCGAGCCGAGGTCGCTGGCCTCGTTGGCGGCGTACCCCTCGGACATGCTGCCGATCGAGCCGCCGGTCATGGCGGGGGGCTGTGCCTTCCGCTTCTTCTGCGCGTCGGTGTCGCCGGAGGGAGTCGGTCGGTCGCCCTCGGCGCGGTCGATGGCCTCCGCGACCTTCTCGTGGACCAGGTCCATGTCGGGATCGGCGGTGTTGATCATCGGCGGGACCAGCGACAGCGTGGAGATCTTCTGGTCCTTGGCCAGCAGCGCCAGCTGCACGAACCGGTCGACCTCGCTCCGCGGGATCGACGTCGACACCATCTCCGAGCTGGCCCGAGCGATGCGGGAGAAGTTCTTCAGCGCCACCTGCGGACTGACCTGCTGCAGCATCGCGTTCATGACGCACTTCTGCCGCGCCATCCGCGAGTAGTCGTCGGAGCCGTAGCGGGCGCGGGCGAACCACAGCGTCTCGAGCCCGTCGAGCTCCTGGGTCCCCGGCTCGACGTAGCGGAAGTAGGAGTCGGTCGGGAGGCCGATCGGGATCCGGTCGCGCACGTTGAGGGTCACGCCGCCGAAGGCGTCGACGAGGTCCTTGAAGCCCTCGAGGTTGACCATCGCCCAGTAGCTGATGTCGAGGTCCGTGATGCCCTCGACGGCCGAGACCGTGGCGTCGACGCCGGGCTGGTCGGTGTGCTTGAACAGGTCGGCGTGATCGCCCGCCCAGGTGCTGACGCCGTTGAGGTAGCAGCCGTCGCAGTCGAAGCCGTCCGGGAACTGCCGGTCCATGACCGATCCCTCACGGAAGGGGAAGTTCGCCATGTTGCGCGGCAGCGAGATCAGCACCGTCTTGCCGGTGGTCGCGTCGATGCTCGCCACGGTCAGCGAGTCCGGCCGCAGTCCCCAGCGGCCGGCGCCGGCGTCGCCGCCGAGCAGCAGCACGTTGTAGCGGCCGTCCGCGGCGCCCGCGGCGGCGCCGTCCCCGAACATGGTCACGAGGAAGTCCCGCTGGACTCCGACGACGTGGGCACCGAAGAGCAGCGTCCCTGCGACGGAGAAGCACAGCAGCCCGTTCACGCCGACAGCCGCCCGGCGGTGCTGCATCGAGAGGCTGAGCGGCTGGCCGAGCCGCCACGCATCGACGATCAGCAGCGCCCAGCCGATCGCGAGCGCCATCAGCACCAGCCGCACGACGCCCAGCAGCAGCGTGTTGGACGCCGCCCAGAACGCGAACGGGTGCCAGAGGAGCGACAGGCCGAGGCAGGCGGTGCCGGTCACCACGAGGAGGATCCAGATCCGCATCGCCAGCCGCCCCACGTCCCGGTTGCCCGCGACCAGCTGCGCCGAGCCCGGCACGGCCAGCGTCATCACCATCAGCGCGACGGCGCGGCGGAAGCGGACGCGCGCGGCCCGCTCGTCCGGTGGACGGCGGGTGGACCCGGCGGACGCGTCGGGCACGGGGCCCGAAGTGGGGCGGGGCATACGGGGAAGTGCCTCTCGGTGCTCGGGGAAGGAAGCAACGTGGCTGCAAGTATCACCAGTCACACCCGTCACAGCCGTGACGACGCGCCGACCGGGGGTCACCACCCGGAGGGCCTGGAGGACCCGGGGAAGGCGGGGGACGGTAGTTTCTCGGGCATGGCTGATCGTCCGCAGGGGGGACCCCAGGGCGGGTCCCCCGACTACAAGTGGCTCTACGGCTCGAAGGGTGGGCAGCCGAGCGGCGACGAGACGCGTGCGATCCCGCAGCAGTCCCGCGACGACCAGACCCAGGTGATGCCCACGGCCGCCCGGGAGTCGCGCGGACGTCGCGAGTCGGCCCCGCCGCCCCAGCAGCCGGCCCGGCCCGCCAAGCCCCCGAAGGCCCCCCGCCGCCGTCCCCGGTTCCGCCTGAAGTGGCTGTGGGGGCTGCTGGTGCTCTGGTTGGTCTTCCTGATCGCGATCCCGCTGTGGGCATGGAGCAAGGTCGACAAGGTTGACGCCTTCCCGGAGGCTGACCGACCCGACGACCAGCCCGGCACGACGTACCTCATGGTGGGCTCGGACTCCCGCGACGACCTCACCGCGGAGGAGCGCAAGGAGCTCGGGACGGGCAACCCCTCGGGCAACCGCACCGACACGATCATGCTGCTGCACACCGGCGACGGACCCAACATGCTGATGTCGATCCCGCGTGACTCGCTGGTGGAGATCCCCGGCTACGGTCCCGGCCAGAAGGTCAACGCCGCCTACGCGTACGGCGGGGCCAAGCTGCTGGTGCGCACCCTCGAGGGCGAGACCGGGATCCGGATCGACCACTTCGTCGAGGTCGGGTTCGGAGGCTTCGTCGACCTGGTCGATGCCGTCGGCGGCATCGAGGTGTGCCCGCCGTTCCCCATGGACGACCCGCAGGCCAACATCAACCTGAAGAAGGGCTGCCAGGAGGTCGACGGTGCTGACGCCCTCGGCTACGCCCGCTCCCGCAAGACCGACGAGCAGTTCGGCGACCTCGGTCGTGCACAACGGCAGCGCGAGGTGGTCTCGGCGATCGGCAGCGAGGCGGTGTCACCGTGGTCGGTGATCAACCCGGTGCGCTACTACAGGCTCAACATGGCCGGCGCCCGCGCGGTCCGGGTCAGCGAGGGCACCTCGCCGTTCGCGATGGCGCAGTGGGCGATCGCGATGACCCGGGTCGACGGCGACAGCGGCCTGACGTGCGGCGTCCCGGTCGCCGACTTCGCGGTCAACTGGGACGAGGAGCGGTCCGAGCAGATGTTCACCTACCTCCGCGAGGACGACACCGAGAGCATCCCGAAGGAGCTCTGCACGCCGACGGGCTTCCCCAGGCAGTGACTCCCGACTCGGGGCGGACGCCGGAGGACTTCTTCGACGGCCATCCCGACGGGCTGGCGGTCTACCGCGCGGTCGAGCACGCCGCCCGCGACCTCGGCGACGTCGAGGTCCGGGTGTCCAGGAGCCAGATCGCGTTCCGGAGACGCACGGGGTTCGCGTACCTCTGGCGGCCCGGCCAGTACGTGCGGAGCGAGGTCCCGGCGGTGCTGTCGCTCGCGCTGCCCCACGAGCTCGACTCCCCGCGGTTCAAGGAGGTGGCGCACCCCGCGCCGGCGGTGTGGATGCACCACCTCGAAGTGTCGGGACCAGCCTCGCTCGACGCCGAGGTGCGCGGGTGGCTGGCCGAGGCGTTCGCGAACGCCGGTTGAGCTCACGTCGTACGACGCTCAGCGCTGGTCGCTGATCCTCTTGGCCTTGCCGAGCGAGCGCTCCAGCGTGCCCGGAGCCACCACCTCGACCCGGGCGGTGACGCCGATCCGGTCCTTGACGCGCTCGGCGAGCCGGCGCCCGAGGGTCTCGTCGACCCGTTCGGCGGCCTCGACCCGCACCGTGAGCTCGTCGAGGTTGCCCGGCCGGGTCAGCACGCACACGTAGTGCGGCGAGAGCCCCTCGACGGCGAGGATCTGCTCCTCGACCTGGCTCGGGAAGACGTTGACGCCGCGCACGATCATCAGGTCGTCGGTGCGGCCGGTGACCTTGGCCATCCGCCGGAAGGCCGGGAACGCCGTACCGGGGAGCAGCCGGGTGAGGTCGCGGGTGCGGTAGCGGACCACGGGCATCGCCTGCTTGGTGAGGCTGGTGAAGACCA
Source organism: uncultured Actinomycetota bacterium (assembly GCA_963740325.1). Classification (GTDB taxonomy): domain Bacteria; phylum Actinomycetota; class Actinomycetes; order Propionibacteriales; family Nocardioidaceae; genus Nocardioides. Next base: position 449,628 of record CAVUDQ010000004.1, on the reverse strand, counting down.
GCTCGCCCTCCTCGCCGTCCGGCAGCGGCTCCAGCGTCACCGGGTCGACGACCTCGGGCAGGAAGTGGTCCTCCCACACGTGCAGCCCGTCCTGGGTCTCCCCCGCCTCCTGGCTCACACCCGGCCCCATCACCTCCGACAGCCCGTAGATGTCGACGGCACGGATGCCGGAGCGCTCCTGCACCGCATGCCGCATCTCGTCGGTCCACGGCTCGGCGCCGAAGATGCCGATCTCCAGGCTGGTGTCGCGCGGGTCGACCCCCTGCGCCTCCATCTCGTCGAGCAGCGCCAGGAAGTACGACGGCGTCACCATGATGATCCGCGGCCGGAAGTCGACGACGAGCTGGACCTGGCGGGCGGTCATGCCGCCACTGATCGGCACCACCGTGCACCCGAGGCGCTCGGCGCCGTAGTGGGCGCCCAGGCCACCGGTGAACAGGCCGTAGCCGTAGGCCACGTGGACCAGGTCGCCGGGGCGGCCACCCGCGGCGCGGATGGAGCGGGCCATCACCTCGGCCCAGGTGTCGACGTCGTCACGGGTGTAGCCGACGACGGTGGGCCTGCCCGTGGTGCCGCTCGAGGCGTGGATCCGTGCCACCTGCTCGCGCGGGACGGCGAACATGCCGAAGGGGTAGTTGGCGCGCAGGTCGGCCTTCGTCGTGAACGGGAACCGCGCCAGGTCGGCCAGGCTCCCGAGGTCGTCGGGGCCGACCCCGGCCTCGCGGAACGCCGCGGCGTAGTGGGGCACCCGGGCGGCCCTGGTCACGCTCTCCCGCAGCCGCTCGAGCTGCAGCGCCTCGAGCTGCTGACGGCTGAGGTCGGGGACCTGGCCGGCGCCGTCGCTCATGCCCGCTCCGCCGCCGTGTCGCCCCAGAAGCCGCCGCCGATCTCGCGGGACCGGCCGGTGAACTCGGCGACCACCGTGTCGCCGACGGTGACGGCCACGTCGTAGACCCCGTCGCGCCCCTCGCGGCTGCGCTCGACCGCGGTGGCGACAAGTGCGTCGCCGAGCCGGGTCGGTGCCCGGAACCGGATCTCGGCCCCCGCGGCGACGGTGGTCCGGTTGTAGGAGTTGCAGGCGAAGGCGAAGGCGCTGTCGGCGAGCGCGAAGGTCAGCCCGCCGTGGCCGATGCCGTGGCCGTTGACCATGTCGTCGCGGACCGTCATCGACAGCACGGCGCGGCCGGGTCGGACGTCGCGCAGCTCCATGCCGAGCGCCTGGCTGGCCCGATCGTCGGCCCACATCGCAGCCGCGCTACGGGTGGCGATCTCGTCGGGGGTCACCCTCCCGATCATGCCGTACGCCGGGCGCGGGCCGCCCCGCGCGAGGTCAGCGACCGACGGCGCGCTCCAGCTCGGCCTTGCTCATCCGGGAGCGGCCCTCGATGTTCTGCCTGCGGGCCTCGGCGTAGAGCTGGTCCCTCGTCCGGCCACCGCTGCCGGAACCCGACCGTAGCCCACCCCGGCGTCCCGACGAGAGGTCGTCGGTCGAGGTGGAGCTGCGCTGCTCCGACTCCCCGGCGCGCGCCCGCTCCTTGTTCACGGTCCGCGCCGCGATCTCCTCGGCCTGGTCCTCGTCGCGGCCGCGGTCCTCGAGCCCCTCCTTGATGTGCTCGTACTGGCGTTCCCGTTTCCTGCTCCACGACTGCTGTGGCACGTCGTCCTCCTCGGGTCGGCAGGGTCGTTCAGGCGGCGCCCTGCAGCTGGGTCCGGAGCCGGTCGAACAGCCCGGAGAGCAGCCGCGACACCTGCATCTGGGTCACACCGATCTCGTGCCCGATCTCGGCCTGGGTACACCCGTCGCGGAACCGCATCGCGAGGATCCGGCGCTCACGGTCGCTGAGCCCCCGCAGCAACGGCCGGAGGGTCACCCGGGCCTCGGCCCGGGCGTAGCCGGGATCGGAGGCACCGAGCCGGTCGGCGACGGACGGGCCGTCGTCGGGGCTCGCGTCGATCGAGGAGGGCGTGAAACAGCCCTCCACGCCCATCGCCTCGCGGACCGGGCCCTCGTCGAGCCCGAGCTCCTCGGCGATCTCCTCGGTCCGCGGGTCGCGCCCGAGCCGCTGCCACAGCTCGCCACGTGCCGCCCTCACGCGGGGCTGCAGCTCCTGGACCGACCGGGGCGGCCGGACCGTCCAGCCACGGTCGCGGAAGTGGCGGCGCACCTCGCCCCGGATCGTCGGCACGGCGTACCCGAGGAAGTCGGTGGCCCTGCCCGGGTCGTAGGCCCGGACCGCCTTGACCAGGCCCACGTTGGCGACCTGGTCGAGGTCGTCGTCCGGGATCCCCCGACCGTGGTAGCGCCGCGCCACGTCGTGCGCGACCGGCAGGTTGAGGGTGATCAACGCGTCCTCGGCCGCTCGGCGCTCGCCCGCAGGACACGTGGCAAGTCGGCTGATCAGCTTCTGGGTGGACGTTCGGCGTCGATCTCGTTGTACGGCGTTCTCGCGTGACTGTGCCACGACGACACACCTCCGTCGGTGTCTTCGTACGTGGCAGGGGGCTCGACCACTTCCCTCCACCAAACCACGGTCCTCCCGCACGGACAAGCACACCTAGGGGTGAGCGGCCGCGCGGTCCCGGCTGGCAGGGTCGGGCAGGTCCGTCCCCCGCACCCGACGAGAGGAAGGCCCGTGGCCGACCCCGTGAAGCTCGCGATCATCTACTACTCCTCGACCGGAACGCTGGACACGATGGCGCGGCGGGCCGCCGAGCTGGCCGAGAAGGCGGGCGCGGACGTACGGCTGCGCCAGGTGGAGGAGCTCGCCCCGCGGGAGGCGATCGAGCAGCAGGACGCCTGGCGGGAGCACGTCGATGCGACGGCGGACGAGCCCCGGGCCACTCCGGACGACGTGGTGTGGGCCGACGCGGTGCTGTTCGGGTCACCCACGCGGTTCGGCAACGTGTCGAGCCAGCTCAAGCAGTACCTCGACACCCTGGGCCCGCAGTGGGGCGAGGGTCTGCTCGCCGACAAGACCTACGCCGGGTTCACGGCCGCGCAGACGGCCCACGGCGGCCACGAGAGCACGCTGCTCGCGCTCTACAACACGCTCCACCACTTCGGCGGCATCCTCGTCACCCCGGGCTACACCGACCCGGTGAAGTTCGCCGACGGCAACCCCTACGGCGTCTCCCACGCGACCGGTGCCGACAACGACGCACCCCTGGGCGACGACGAGCAGGACGCCCTGCGACACCTGGTCGAGCGGATCGTCGACGTGACCGGTGACCTGCTGCGGGGCCGGGCGGCGAGGTGACACCGGGTGGGCATGGCTCAGATCCGCGCGGGTACGTCACCGGCATGACGGATGGCACTGCCCGCGTCGACACGGTGGTCCTCGACATCGACGGGACCCTGGTCGACTCCAACTACCACCACACGGTCGCCTGGTCGCGGGCCTTCCGCTCGGCCGGGTACGACGTGCCGAGCTGGCAGATCCACCGGGCGATCGGGATGGGTGGCGACCGGCTCGTCGCCGCCGTCGCCGGCCAGGACGTGGAGGATGCGGCGGGTGACGCCGTCCGCGCGGCCTGGGAGAAGGAGTACGACGCCATGCTCGACGAGCCGGTGGCCTTCCCGGGCGCGGCGGGGCTGCTGTCCGACCTGCGCGACCGCGGCCTCCGGGTGGTGCTCGCCAGCTCCGCCATCCCGCGGCACGCCGAGCGGGCGATCGGGCTGCTCGGTGAGGAGCGGCACCACGCACAGGCGACGACGACCAGCGACGACGCCGAGGCGTCCAAGCCCGACCCCGAGCTGCTCGAGGTCGCCGTCGACCGGGTGGAGGGGTCCTCCAGTCTCGTGGTGGGCGACTCGGTGTGGGACGTGGAGGCGGCCCACCGGCTCGGAATCCCTGCCATCGCCCTGCTCAGCGGTGGCTTCGGGGAGGGTGAGCTCCGGGCCGCAGGCGCGGCCTGGGTCCTCGAGGACGTGGCGGACCTGCGGCAGCGGCTCGACCAGGTCCTGGTGCCGCTGGAGTGAGGGCCGCGTCGGCATGATCCGGCGCACATCGGGTACGGCGACGCCATGACCCAGACCCCGTCAGCACCACGACCCGTCCGCGTCAGCCTCGCCGAGGAGTGCGAGCTGGTGACGCGGGGGCTGCACGACATGCTCGAGGACCACTCCGACCGAGTCCAGCTGGTACCGCCCTACCCCGACGGCGCCCCGGTCCTCGACGTCGACATCACCCTCCACGACTCGCTGGCGGAGCTCTCGTTCGGACCGGTCGACCGGCTGCGGCTCCCCACGTCGTACGGCGGTGCGCTGGTGACGTGGACGTGGAACCCGCGCCCCGGCCTGGTCGAGCTGGCGCTCGCCCACGGGGCCCGGGGCTGCCTCTCCAAGAGCCTGCCCGCGCCGGCGCTCGTGGCCGCCCTCGAGGCGGTCCACCGGGGCGAGGTCGTCGTCGAGTGCGGCCGGCGCGACCGACGCTCGAAGGAGGCGCCGAGCGGGACGCCGCTGACGCCCCGGGAGGCCGAAGTGGTCTCGTTCATCACCCAGGGCTTCGACAACTTCAGCATCGCCCGCGAGACCGCGCTCAGCATCAACTCGGTGAAGACCTACATCCGGTCGGCCTACCAGAAGATGGGGGTGAGCTCCCGCTCGCAGGCCGTGCTCTGGGGCGTGCGGCACGGCTACCTCGACGAGCCCGCCCGCGAGCCGTGGCAGGCCACCGACGCGCTGACCGGCTGATCAGGGCGTCACCGCGGCCACTCACCCGCCGCCGTTGCCGGCCTGGACCTGGTAGACGAGTGCGGCCGCGACGTCGGCGAGCCGCACGTTCGAGTCCTGGGACAAGCTGACCAGCTTCTGGAACGCCTCGTCCGGCGAGACGTGGTGCTCGGCCATGACCACGCCCTTGGCCTGGTCGATCGTCGCCCGCGACACCAGTGCCTCCCGCAGCTGCCCGATCTCCCGGGCTGCGGCGGCGTACTCCCGCAGCCCCCAGGTGAGGACCTCCACCATCTCGGCCGCGTCGGGGTCGTCGGAGCCTGCCGCCTCTCGGAGCGCGTCGCGGAACCGGCGCAGCACCCGCTGGGCACGGTCCGGGACCTCCACGGGGTGGGCGCGGCAGGCGACGCCGACCTGGGAGACCGGACTCCAGACCGGCACGTTGCGAGGAAGCCAGGTCCGGGCCAGGAAGCGCCCGGCCTCCAGCGGATCGGGGATGTCGTAGCGCTGGATCACCAGGTCGTGCGGCCGGCCCTCGCGGAGCACCCGCTCGAAGGAGGCCGCCATGCTCGAAGGCCCGTCGTCACCCTCCGGATCGCCGGGGTTCGCCGGGAACGCCTCGAAGACGTGGCGGGACTCGAGGGCGGCCAGGCGGTGCCCGGTGGCGCGCTCGTAGGCCGGGTTGACGGCCCGGATCACCAGCTCGGTGTCGAGCACGACCACGGGGGTCGGGTCCTCACAGAACTCCTCGTCACGACGCCAGGTCGTGAGGTCAGCAGCGCCTCGCAACGGTCCCCTCACTCCACACTCGCTCCCGAGTGCTCACTGCTGAACGGCGAACATCCAAGCACGGTCGGCGTGCCAGGCGGGCACCGACCCGCCCGGCGATCACTCCGGGAGGCTGCGGTTCTCGATGAGGCGCTGCGCGACGAGGTGGAGCTTGAGGTTGTTGTCCTGCGAGTAACGTCGCAGGACGCCGAACGCCTGGTCGGCGTCGATGTGGAACCGCTCCATCAGGATGCCCTGCGCCTGGCCCACCAGGTTGCGCGCGTCGATGGCCTTCCAGAGGTGCTCGGTGTCGCGGGCACTGTCCATCGCGACCGCGGCATGGCGCGCGAGCATGTGGGCCACGTCGGCGTCCTCCGGGCTGAACCGGTCGGGCTCGGTGTCGTAGAAGTTGAGGCTGCCGATGGTGGCCGTGGTGGTGTATAGCCGGGTGCCGAGCATGCTCCGTACGCCGGTGGCCTCGACCGCGCGGGCCCATGACGGCCACCGCGACTCGGTCCGGACGTCGTTGACCATCACCCCGTGGCGGTCGGCGATCACGTCGAGGTCGGGACCCTCCCCCGACTCGAGCTGGATCCGGTCGAGGGCTGCCACCACCGGATGGGTCGCGGCCACGGTCTCCACCCGAGACCGGTCGTGGATGACGATCACGCCTGCGTAGGAGCAGCTGAGGGCCTTGACGGCGAACTCCAGCACCCGGTCGACGGTCTCGGCGAAGGACGAGCCGTCGTGGAGGGTCAGCGCCAGCTCGGCGAACTCGTCGGCGTCGGGCGTGATCATCGCGACCTGGGCCTCCTCGGGTCTGGGGGACGGCTCCCGGTGACTCTCTATAGTGCCACGTTCCCGGGGGCTCCGAGGGGGTGTAGGACCCGCCTGGTACGGGCACGGAGAGGGGGCCGGCCGGACAGGCCGGTTCGGGGCCGGGGAGTTCAGCAGTGAGCTCCCCGGTTCCCCTCCCGGAAGGAGAGAGCATGCGCGAGCTCGGGGTCTACCTGCAGAACCACTGGGCGGCCTCCGCGGGCGGCGTCGACCTCGCCCACCGGGTGGCGGAGACCCACGCCGACAGCGACGTGGGGGCGGCGCTGGAGGCGATCGCCGGCGAGATCGCCGAGGACCGGGAGTCGCTGCGGGTGCTGATGGTGCTGCTCGACCTCGACCCCGGCACCCTCGGACCGGCCGCGGCCCGCATCGCCGAGCGGATCGGCCGGCTCAAGCCCAACGGGCACCTGCTCCGTCGCGCTCCGGTCTCCGACGTCCTGGAGGTGGAGGCGCTTCGCGCCGCCGTCAGCGGCAAGCGGGCCGGGTGGGACACCCTCCTGGTGCTGGGCGCCGACGTGGACCCGGTGCCGGACGACGAGGTACGACGACTGCGCGACCGTGCGGACGACCAGCTCGAGCGGCTGGCCGCGGTCCACGCGGCGCTCGTACGGCGCAGCCTCGGCCCCACCGTGTGAGCGGTCAGCCTCCCGGGTGCCCCGTGCACGCGTCGCCGTCGACGTGGTCGTGCGCGTTCCTCGGGCTGCAGCACCCCTCGCCCCGCCACGCGTCGCGGGCCTCCTTGAGGGCGACCGCCGCGATCACCAGCCCCGCGGCCGGGTCGGCCCAGGCCCAGCCGAGGGTGGCGTTGAGCAGCAGGCCGACGAGCAGGACGGCCGACAGGTAGCTGCACAGGAGGGTCTGGGTGGAGTCGGCGACCACGGCGCTCGAGCCCAGGGCCCGGCCGGTACGTCGCTGGGCCCACGACAGGAACGGCATGATCGCCAGCGACGCGACCGCCAGGCCGATCCCGACCGGCGAGGCGTCCGGTTCGCTGCCGGAGAGCAGCGCACGCACCGACTCGATGCCGACGTACGCCGCGAGGGCGAGGAAGGAGAGGGCCATCAGCCGCTGCGCCTGCCGCTCCCGGGCCTCCGGGATCCGGTGCCGGAACTGCCACAGCACGATGAGCCCGCTGGAGACCTCGATGACCGAGTCGAGCCCGAAACCGAGCAGCGCGACCGAGCCGGCCACCAGCCCGGCGGCGATGGCGACGACCGCCTCGACGCCGTTGTAGGCGACCGAGGCGCCGGCGAGCAGCTGGGCGCGCCTGCCGAGCCGCACCCGCTCGTCGGTCGTCAGGACGGGGTGGTCGTGGTGGACGTGGGTGCTCATCCGGCGCTCACCTCGGGCTCGACGCCGTGGACCGGGCAGAGCGTGACCGCGTCGCCGGTGCGCTCGAGGAGCACCTCGGCCGCGGCCAGCAGCGCCCGGGTCTCGGCGGGGTGGGCGAGGGAGTACCAGGAGGCCCGGCCCTGGGTGCGGGCTTCGACGATGCCGCAGTCGAGCAGGCAGGCGAGGTGCTTGCTGACCGTCGACTGCGCGAGGCCGAGGTGGCCGGTGAGGTCGACCACGCGGTGCTCGCCCAGCAGCAGGTGCTGCACGATCGCGAGCCGGGACCGCTCGGCGAAGCCGTGGAACAGGCACGCGGCGGCAGTCAGCGCGGCCACCTCGGGCACGTTGACATCGCCGATCGTCTGTTTCATCGCCATACGGCGATGAAACCACGCCGGCCCCGGCCGGCGCAACCGGCACGTCCGGGCGCCGTACCCTCTCCGGAGACCGGAGGGAGCCGACCGTGGACGCAGAGCGGGCACGCCTGCAGCGCCGCACCCTGGCCGTGGTCGTCGTGTCCCAGATGTTCGGCGGCGCCGGTCTCGCGGCGGGCGTGACCGTCGGCGCCCTGCTGGCCGAGGAGATGCTGGGCGGCGCCGGCCTGGCCGGGCTCCCCGCCGGGCTGTTCACCCTCGGGTCGGCCGTGGCCGCCTATCTTGTCGGCTCCCTCTCGCAGCGCTCGGGCCGCCGGGCCGGCCTCGCCGCGGGCTTCCTCACCGGAGCCGCCGGCGCCGTCGGCATCGTGGTGGCGGCAGTGGCCGACAGCCCGGTGCTGCTGTTCGTCTCGCTCTTCGTGTACGGCGCCGGCACGGCCACCAACCTCCAGGCCCGCTACGCCGGCACCGACCTCGCTCCCCCGGATCGACGCGGCACCGCGGTGAGCGTCGCGCTGGTCGCCACCACCTTCGGCGCGGTCGCCGGGCCCAACTCGGTCGGTGCGACCGGGCGGGTCGCCGTCGACCTCGGGCTGCCGCCGTTGTCGGGGCCGTTCCTGCTGGCCGCCGTCGCGTACGGGACGGCGGGACTGGTGCTGTTCGCATTGCTGCGCCCCGACCCGCTGCTGCTGGCCCGCTCGCTGCAGGCCGCGAGCACCCCGGACGACACGGCCGCGCCGGAGGCCCCGCCGTGGCGGCGGGGCCTGGTCGCGGGCGCCACGGTGATGGTGCTCACCCAGGTCGCGATGGTCGCGATCATGACGATGACGCCGGTCCACATGCGCGACCACCACCACAGCCTCGACGCGGTCGGGTTCGTCATCGGGATCCACGTCGCGGCGATGTTCCTGCCGTCCCTGGTCACCGGGCCGCTGGTCGACCGGGTCGGTCGCGCCCCGATGGTGGTGGCGTCGGGCGTGACCCTGCTCGCCGCCGGGCTGGTCGCGGCGTACGCGCCCGAGGGGTCGCTCGCGCTGCTGACGATCGCCCTGGCCCTGCTCGGGCTGGGCTGGAACTTCGGCCTGATCTCCGGCACCGCCCTGGTCGTCGACGGGACCTCGCTCGAGACCCGTGCCCGCACCCAGGGGTCGGTCGACGTCCTGATCGCGATCAGCGGCGCCACCGGCGGCGTCGCCTCCGGCTGGGTGGTGGCGGGCAGCAGCTACGCCACGCTCGCCCTGCTCGGCGGCGGGCTGTCGGTGCTGCTGCTCCCGGTGGTCGTGTGGGCGGGCTCGCCGCGGCGTACGCCGGTGGGCGCGTAGCTCGAGGCCCGGGCCCCGGCTGTCTCACCCGTTGCGGACGATCGAACGGTGGTCACCTCGCGACACGATGCGGTCCTAGGGTGCTGCCCGGCTGCAGGCGAGCGAAGGGGAACGACATGACGACGAAGGACGAGTTCACCGAGGAGGAGTGGGCCCGGATCGTGCGGGCGCCGCTCGTGGCCGGAATGGCGATCACGCTGGCCGACCCCGGCGGCCCCATCGAGGCCGCGAAGGAGACCATGGCGACCATGAAGGTCGCGACCAGTCCCCCCAGCCGGGAGCAGCTGCTCACCGAGGTCGCGCTCGACGTCCAGGCGATGACCCAGGAGCGGCGCAACCCGCTCAAGGGCTACCGGCCGACCGGGGGTGACGCCCCGGGGCTCGAGGTGCTCGACGAGCTCCGCGAGGTCCGCGCGATCGTCGCCGCGAAGGCGACGTCCGACGAGACCTCCGCCTTCGGCGACTGGCTGGTGGAGGCGGCACGCCGGGCCGCCGAAGCCGCCAAGGAGGGCGGCTTCATGGGGTTCCACGCGGAGCAGGTCAGCGACCGCGAGCAGGACATGCTCGGTCGCGTCCGCGAGGCCGTCTCCGGGTCCTGAGCCTCAGAGCTCGGACTGGACCCCGGCGAGGAGCTCGCGGGCCATCACGATCCGCTGCACCTGGTTGGTGCCCTCGTAGATCTGGGTGATCTTGGCGTCGCGCATCATCCGCTCGACGGGGTAGTCCCGGGTGTAGCCGTAGCCGCCGAGCACCTGCACGGCGTTGGTGGTGACCTCCATGGCGACGTCGGACGCGAAGCACTTTGCGGCCGCGCCGAAGAAGGTCAGGTCGGGGTCGCCCCGCTCGGAGCGGCCGGCGGCGGCGTAGGTCAGCTGGCGGGCGGCCTCGACCTTCATGCCCATGTCGGCGAGCAGGAACTGCAGTCCCTGGAACTCCGCGATCGGCTGGCCGAACTGCTGCCGGTCCTTCGCGTAGGCCAGGGCGAAGTCGAGCGCGCCCTGGGCGACTCCGACCGCCTGGGCGGCGATGGTGATCCGGGTGTGGTCGAGGGTGCGCATGGCGATCGAGAAGCCCTCCCCGACCTGGCCGATCACCCGGTCACCGGGGATCCGGACGTCGTCGAGGTAGACCTCGCGGGTCGGGCTGCCCTTGATGCCGAGCTTCTTCTCGGGCGCACCGAAGGAGACGCCGGGGTCGGACTTCTCGACGACGAAGGCGGTGATGCCGCCACGGGTCTTCTTCTCGGGGTCGGTCACCGCGAGCACGGTGTAGAACTCCGACTCCTCGGCGTTGGTGATCCACCGCTTCACGCCGTTGAGGACCCACTCGTCGCCGTCCTTCTCGGCGCGGGTCTTCATGGCGCCCGCGTCGGAGCCCGCGTCCGGCTCGGAGAGTGCGTAGGAGAAGCCGCCCTGGCCGGCGGCCAGCTTGCCGAGGTAGTGCTTCTTGAGCTCCTCGGAGCCGGCGAGCTGGACGGGCAGCGAGCCCAGCTTGTTGACGGCCGGGATCAGGCTGGAGCTGACGCAGGCCCGGGCGACCTCCTCGATGACCAGGCAGGTCGCGAGCGCGTCGGCCCCGGCGCCGCCGTACTGCTCGGGGACGTGGGGCGCGTGGAAGTCGGCCGCCCGGAGCGCCTCGGCGGCCTCGCGCGGGTAGCGGGCCTGCTCGTCGACGTCGGCGGCGTGGGGCGCGACCTTCGCGTCGCACACGGCCCGCACCGCCTCGCGGATCGCCCGGTGCTCCTCGGAGAGGGCGTAGAGGGGGAAGTCGCTCATGCCGCGGATTCTAGGCGCGGTAGGTCGGGCGAACCGACCTCCCCCTCTCGCCGGCCACCCTCAGCCGACGGCCTCCAGCAGGGCCTTGGTGAACGCGGGGATGTCGCCGGGGTTGCGGCTGGTGATCAGGTTGTCGTCGACGACGACCTCCTCGTCGACCCACTCGCCGCCGGCGTTGCGGATGTCGGTCTGCAGGCTGGGCCACGACGTGACCCGCTTGCCCTGCAGGCTGTCGGCCTCGACGAGGGCCCACGGCGCGTGGCAGATCGCGGCCACCGGCTTGCCGGAGGCCGCGAAGTCGCGGACGAACGCCACGGCCGCCACGTCGGTGCGCAGCGCGTCGGGGTTGGCGACGCCGCCGGGCAGCACCAGCGCGTCGTAGTCGTCGACGGAGACGTCGCCGACCACCCGGTCGACGGGCCGGGTCTCGGCCTTGTCGAGGTGGTCGTAGGTCTGGACCTCGCCGCCCTTCGTGCTGAGCAGGTGGGCGGTGTGCCCGGCGTCGGTGACCGAGTCCCACGGCTCGGTCAGCTCGACCCGCTCGATGCCCTCGGTCGCGGTCAGGAATGCGATCTTCTTGGCCATGCCTCCAACCTAGGAACCGGGTTCAAGGCCCGGCACCACCCGTGGGGGTGGGCTCCTAGAGTTGAGGCATGGGCGTTCCCTGGCAGGACCCGGCTGCCATCGACCTGATGCTCGACGACTACGACACCTGGGCGGTCGTCGGGCTCTCGGGCGACCCTTCTCGGACGGCGTACGCCATCGCGCGGCTGCTGCAGCGGCGCGGGAAGCGAATCGTGCCGGTGCACCCCGAGGCGCCCGAGGTGCTGGGCGAGCAGGGGTACGCCACGCTCGCCGACATCCCGTTCCCGGTCGACGTGGTCGACGTCTTCCGGCGGTCGGACGCGGCCGGCGAGTTCGCCGACCAGGCGGTGGCCGTCGGTGCCCGCGCGGTGTGGTTCCAGCTCGGCGTGGTCGACCACCACGCCTTCGAGCGGACCCGCGCGGCCGGGGTCCCCATGGTCATGGACACGTGCCCGGCCATCGAGTGGCGACGCCGGTGACCGACCTGCGGGTCCCCGGCGGCCCGGGGCTGCCGAACGGCCTGGAGGTGCCCGACGACGAGCTGGTCGAACGGTTCAGCCGCTCGTCGGGCCCCGGCGGCCAGTCGGTGAACACGACGGACAGCCGGGTGGAGCTGGTCTTCGAGGGCGGGACGTCGTCGGTGCTGACGCCCCCCGAGCGCGAGCGGGTCGGGACGATCCGGGTCGTGGCGACCGAGCACCGCTCCCAGCACCGCAACCGCGTCGCCGCCCGCGAGCGCATGGCCGACGCTATCCGCTCCGCCCTCGCCCCGCCCGCTCCCCCTCGGGTCCCCACCAAGCCGTCCAAGGCCTCCCGCCGGCGCCGGATGGAGGCGAAGCGTCGGCGCGGCCAGACCAAGTCCCTCCGCGGCCGGGTCCGCGACTGACGTTCATGCGTGCCTCGTCACTCACCGGGTGCGGGCGCTGGTGCGGGACCGGGGGCGGGGGCGGCGGAGCAGGCGGCCGGGGAGTCCGACCAGCCACTCGAGCGGACCCCGGAGACCGGCCAGCACGAAGATCGCGCCGATCGTGCCGAGCACCACGACGTGGATCGCCAGCGCATCCGGTTCCTCCGGCTGCCTGATCCCCACGGTGCGCAGCCACACGTGGAGCGAGTAGAGCGAGAGCGTCATGGTGCCGGCGCCGAACACCACGGCGACGACTCGTGACCCGAAGGTCGGCAGCACCCCCACCACGAGCAGGCACAGGCCGATCACGGCCAGTGCGCTGCCGGTCGTCTGGGCCAGGTCGAACGGCGTGCCGCTGTGGGGTGCCGAGACCAGCAGCCAGTCGATCCGGCCGCCGGTGGGCGTGGTGCCGAAGGAGTCGGTGCGGACGGCGTCGAGGGCGCGGTCGCTGAACCGAGCCGCGGTCAGCGCCTCCGACAGCAGCGCCGACCCGGCCGCGAGCACCAGGCCGCCGGCGAGCAGGCCGCCCTGGACGGTACGGCGGGCGAGGTCGCTCCGCCCGAGGGCCATGCCGGCCAGCAGGTAGGTCAGCCAGGTGAGGACCGGGTAGTAGCCGGTGACGAGCAGCTCCGACAGCAACAGTGCCGGCTGCCCGACCTGGTCGAACGACGCGTTCTCGAACCGGCGCGCCGGGAGGTCGGGCCGGACCAGGTGGGACACCAGCGGAGAAGCCACCAGCCACCCCGCCGCGAGCACGGTCAGGGTGCGCGCCCGGAGCGCCAGGAACGGCAGGCCGAGCAGGAACAGCACGCCGTAGTAGGTGAGGATCACCGCGATCCCGCTGTCGAGCCCCCCGAGCCACAGCCCGAGCAGCGCGACCAGGACGGCCCGCGCGGCCAGGCCGACGGCCGCGATCCGCAACGCGCGACCGCGGGCCGGCGTACGACCACCGGACGCGAGGGCCAGCGTGGTGCCGGCGAGCACGGCGAACAGTGCCGACGCGCGGCCGCCGGCCACCAGGTGGTGCAGCGCCTCCCCACCGGTCGGCGTGCGCGAGGAGAGCAGGTGGGTGGCCACCATCCCCAGCAGCGCAAGGCAGCGGGCGACGTCGAGGCCCACCAGCCGGGTGGTGGCCGGCAGCCTCATGACGGGCTCAGAAGCCGACGCGCTGCGAGCCCTGGCCCGCGGCCCGGCGTACGGACTCCCCCTTGGCCGACGCGCTCTCCTTGAGCTCGGCCTGGAACTCGACCATCCGCTGCCGCATCGCCTCGTCGGACGCCGCCAGGATCCGTACGGCGAGCAGGCCGGCGTTGCGGGCGTTGCCGACCGCCACCGTGGCGACCGGCACGCCCGCGGGCATCTGCACGATCGAGAGCAGCGAGTCGAGGCCGTCGAGGTGCCGCAGCGGCACCGGGACCCCGATCACGGGCAGCGGGGTGACCGCGGCGAGCATGCCGGGCAGGTGGGCGGCGCCACCGGCGCCGGCGATCAGCACCTGCAGGCCCCGCCCGGCCGCGCCGGCGCCGTAGTCGAGCATCTCCTGCGGCATCCGGTGCGCCGAGACCACGTCGGCCTCGTGGGCGACGTCGAACTCCGCCAGCGCCTCGGCCGCGGCCTGCATCACCGGCCAGTCGGAGTCGGAGCCCATCACGATCCCCACGCGCGGTGGTTCCTGAGGAGGGCGGGCTGCGCCCGTCTCGAAGGGAGTCTGCTCTGCCATGCCGCTCACTCGCTCTCGTCGCCCAGGTCGCCGCGGAACCATGCCGCGGCGTGGCGGGCACGCTCGAGGCAGTCGTCCAGGTCCTCACCGTAGGCGTTCACGTGCCCGACCTTGCGGCCCGGCCGCAGGTCCTTGCCGTAGAGGTGCACCCGCAGCCGCGGGTCGCGGGCCAGCGCGTGGGGGTAGCCGTCGTAGAGCCGACCAACCAGGTCGGCTCCGCCGAGGATGTTCACCATCACCGACCAACGGGCGCGTGGCGCCGGCGACCCGAGGGGCAGGTCGAGGACGGCGCGCAGGTGGTTCTCGAACTGGCTGGTGACCGCACCGTCCTGGGTCCAGTGGCCGGTGTTGTGCGGCCGCATCGCCAGCTCGTTGACCAGCACCCGCCCGTCGGTGGTCTCGAACAGCTCGACGGCCAGGATCCCGGTGACGCCGAGCTCCTTCGCCACCGTGAGCGCGATGCGCTGCGCCTCGCCGGCGAGCTCGTCGTCGAGGTCGGGCGCGGGCGCGACCACCTCGAGGCAGATGCCGTCCCGCTGGGTCGACGCGACGACCGGGTACGCCGCCGCCTGCCCGCTGGGCGAGCGGGCGACCAGCGCGGCCAGCTCGCGGCGGAAGTCGATCCGCTCCTCGGCGAGCAGCCCCACCCCCGGGGCCTCGGCCGCGGCGAACGCGTCGGCGCAGTCGGCGGCGGACGCCACGAACCACACCCCCTTGCCGTCGTACCCGCCGCGGGTGGTCTTGAGGACGCACGGGAAGCCGAACTCCTCGACGTCGGCCACGCTCTCGATCCGCGCGTGCCGGGGGCAGGGGACGCCGAGGGCGGTCAGCCGTTCCCTCATCACCGCCTTGTCCTGCGCGTGGACCAGCGCCTCCGGCCCGGGGCGTACGGCGAGCCCGTCGGCCTCCAGCGCGTGCAGGTGCTCGGTCGGGACGTGCTCGTGGTCGAAGGTGACGACGGCGCAGCCCTTGGTCACGGCGCGCAGGTCGGCTAGGTCGCGGTGGTCGCCCACCAGGTGGTCGGGGATGACCTGGGCGGCGGAGACACCGGGTGCCTCGGCCAGCAGCCGCAGCGGCAGGCCCAGCGCGGCCGCGGGCTCGGCCATCATGCGGGCCAGCTGGCCGCCGCCGATGACGGCGACCACGGGCGCTGGCTCGGACACGAGAGCGAGGGTATTACCCGATCTCGAAGCGCAGTCCGCGACCCCTGACCGTGGTGATCAGGTCGGGGCGGCGGGAGTCGTCGCCCAGCTTGCGCCGCAGCCAGCCGAGATGGACGTCGATGGTCTTCGACGACGTCCAGAACGTGGTGTCCCACACCTCGCGCATCAGCTCGTCGCGGCTGACGATCGTCCCGGCGCTGGCCATCAGGGCGTGGAGCAGCTCGAACTCCTTGCGGGACAGCCCGATCTCGCGCTCGCCACGCCAGACCCTGCGGGTGGCAGGGTCGAGTCGGACGTCCTGGACGGTGAGCACTCGCAAACCGTAGGTATGCCTGCGGCGATGCGTGGCGAAACAGCCAGAATTCATCCGTTCGGTCAGGGGGACTAGTGACGACGTACGGTCAGCGGCTCGACCAGGCCGAACCCGCGCACCGGGCGGGCCGGGAGCCGCCGGGTCTCGAACTGGTCCTCGGGCAGCAGGTCGGCCGTGGCCTGGTCGATGATGATCCGGTTGCGCCGGGCCACGGCGGTGAGCCGGGAGGCGAGGTTGACCGGCGGCCCGAACACGTCGCCGAGCCGCATCACCACGTCGCCGCTGGCGAGCCCCACCCGCACCTCCGGCATCCGCGGGTCGCGACCGACGATCGCGGATGATCCCCTCGGCGATGTCGTACGCCGCCACCGGCTCGGCGCTCACGAACAGCACCGAGTCGCCGAGGCTCTTGATGATCCGGCCGCGCTGGCCGGCGACGACGTCGGCGCAGCGTGACTCGAAGATCTCGACGATGTCGCCGATCCGCTCACGGCTCAGCTCGTTGGAGAGCGCCGTGAACCCGACGATGTCGGCGAACCCGACGCTGACCTGCGTGGTGTGGAGGTCGTCGGCGCGCGCCCCCTGCGCCTCGATCCGGGCCAGCGCCGCCGCCAGGTGCCGCCGCCACGCGTAGAGCACCAGCCCCTCGAACGCCGGGTTGAGCTCGTCGACCAGTCGCAACCCCTGCCCCGTCCGGGAGCCGGTGGCCGCCTCGGACCGTTCCAGCTCCTCGACCCGGTGGGCCAGTGTCGCGACCTCCCAGTCGGCGAGCCGGGCCATCGACTGCCCGAGCGCGCGGGTCATCATCACGCTGATGTCGAAGTCGATGGCGCCGCCCTCGACCATCGCGTCGAGGGTCGAGACCGCCTCGACGTCGGCCGGGGTGAAGGCGACCGCGGTGCCGTGCTCGGGGAATCCGAGCGCCCACCACAGCCGGCGCAGCCGGTCGACGGGCACGCCGGTGTGCTCGGCCACCTCGGCGGCGGTGAGGGTGGGGTCCTCACCGAGCACCGCCCGCTCGAGCGCGTGCGGGTCGCGCGCGGCCCCGGCTCGGGTCGCGTCGCGGTCGTCAGGTGCCATCGTCGCTGCCGCGGCGACCGGAGAGCCGGTGCAGCTCGTCGGCGACCTTCAGCTGGACCTCTTCGACGCGCGGGATGTCGTGGAGCTCGACCCGGCCCTGCTCGCTGGCGTCGGAGACCACGAGGGTGCCGCAGCCGAAGAGCCGGTCGATCATGCCGATCTCGAAGTCGACGCCGCTGATCCGGTTGAGCGGGATGGTGCGGCCCTCCTTGGCCACCAGCCCCGACCGGCTGATGAAGCGGCGGTTGGTGAAGGTGTAGGTCGAGGTGAGCCAGCTGAGGAGGGGGCGGACCACCCACCAGAGGATCGCCACGCCCGCCACGACCCACGCGATCCAGGTGCCGATGGTCCCGAGGCTGCCGGTCAGCAAGGTCTGGACGGCGACGGCCGCTGCGAGGACCACCACCAGGACCAGGACCGCCACCAGCAGGGACTTGGGGTGTGTGCGGGTGTGCACCACGACGTGCTCACCCTCGTTGAGCAGCCTGCTCGGGAAATCCACGCCCCGATCCTCTCACCCGGCGGGTCGGACGTGCACCACGTCGCCGGCCGCCACGGGGGTCCCGGCCACCACCAGGCGGCCGCCGTCGTCGACGTCGCTCGCGCGACCCAGCAGCTCGCCACCGCCCGGCAGCGCCACCCGGACGTCCTGCCCGATCGTCACGCAGGCGTCGACGTACGCCAGCCGGAGCCGCGCCCCGCCGCCGGCCGACCAGGCGGCGTACAGCGTCCGGAGCCCGGCGAGCACCCCCTCGAGCAGGTCGGTCCGGTCAGGGGCACCGCCGGTGGCGAGCGCCACGGAGGTGGCGGTGTCGACGGGCAGCTCGTCGCGGGTCTGGGAGACGTTGAGCCCGATGCCGACCACCGCGGCCGGACCGACCTCGGTGTCGACCCGCTCGACCAGGATCCCGGCGGTCTTGGCGCCGTCGAGCATCACGTCGTTGGGCCACTTCAGGTCGGCCGGAACTCCCCGGTCACGCAGCGCACCGACCACCGCCAGCCCCGCCAGCAGCGGCAGCCACGGCCAGTCGGCCGCAGCAGACCTCGGCCGGAGCAGGGTCGAGAAGGTCAGCGCGGCGCGGTCGGGCGTCTCCCACACCCGGTCGAGCCGGCCGCGTCCGGCCGTCTGGTGCTCGGTGGCGACCACCAGCCACTCCGGAGCCCCGCGGCGGGCCCGGTCGGCGAGCAGCGCGTTGGTCGAGCCCGCCTCCGGCAACACCTCCACGCCCAGCGGGGCGAGCCGGTCGACGTCGAGGGGCGGGCGCGGGTCGGCAGCGGGCGGCACGGGGACTAGATTGACCGACGCACCCCGAGGAGGCCAAACACGTGAGCGCACACCCCGGCGAGGGCACCGACGTCCCTGCTGACATCGACATCCACACCACCGCGGGCAAGCTGGAGGACCTCGAGCGGCGGCTCGACGCGGCGATCCACGCCGGCTCGGCCAAGGCGGTCGAGAAGCAGCACGCCAAGGGCCGCAAGACCGCCCGGGAGCGGATCGAGCTGCTCTTCGACCCCGGGTCGTTCGTGGAGCTCGACGAGCTGGCGCGGCACCGGTCGACGGCGTTCGGCCTGGACAACAACCGCCCCTACGGCGACGGCGTGATCACCGGCTACGGCACCGTCGACGGCCGGATGGTCTGCGTGTTCTCCCAGGACTTCACGGTGATGGGTGGCTCGCTGGGCGAGGTCTACGGCGAGAAGATCTGCAAGGTCATGGACCTCGCCATCAAGACCGGCTGCCCGATCGTCGGCATCAACGAGGGCGCCGGGGCCCGGATCCAGGAGGGCGTGGTCTCGCTCGGGCTGTACGGCGAGATCTTCCGCCGCAACGTCCACGCCTCGGGCGTGATCCCCCAGATCAGCCTGATCATGGGCTCCTGCGCGGGCGGGCACGTCTACTCCCCCGCGGTCACCGACTTCACGATCATGGTCGACGGCAGCTCCAACATGTTCATCACCGGCCCCGACGTCATCAAGACCGTCACCGGCGAGGACGTCACGATGGAGGACCTCGGCGGCGCCCGCACCCACAACACCAAGTCGGGCAACGCCCACTACATGGCCTCCGACGAGGACGACGCGATCGACTACCTCAAGGCGATGCTGTCCTTCCTGCCGCAGAACAACCTCGACGAGGGGCCGTCGTACGACGAAGTGCCGTCGATGGAGTTCGACGAGACCGACCGGGCGCTCGACGCGATCATCCCCGACGGCGCCAACCAGCCCTACGACATGCACGACGTGATCCGGGCCGTCGTCGACGACGGGGAGTTCCTCGAGGTCCAGGAGCTGTTCGCCCCCAACATCGTGGTCGGCTTCGGCCGGGTCGAGGGGCAGTCGGTCGGCGTCGTCGCCAACCAGCCGATGCAGTTCGCCGGCACCCTCGACATCGACGCCTCGGAGAAGGCGGCGCGGTTCGTCCGGTTCTGCGACTGCTTCAACATCCCGGTGCTGACCTTCGTCGACGTCCCGGGCTTCCTGCCCGGCACCGACCAGGAGTGGGACGGCATCATCCGGCGCGGCGCGAAGCTGATCTTCGCCTACGCCGAGGCGACGGTGCCGATGGTCACGGTCATCACCCGCAAGGCCTACGGCGGCGCCTACGACGTCATGGGTTCCAAGCACCTCGGCGCCGACATGAACCTGGCGTGGCCGACTGCCCAGATCGCCGTGATGGGCGCCCAGGGCGCCGCCAACATCCTGCACCGCAAGACCCTCGCCACCGTCGAGGACGAGGGCGGCGACGTGGAGAAGAAGCGGGCCGAGCTGATCCAGGAGTACGAGGACACTCTCGCCAACCCCTACATCGCCGCCGAGCGCGGCTACGTCGACGCGGTCATCGCGCCGCACGAGACCCGCGTCGAGGTCGTCAAGGCGCTGCGGCTGCTGCGGTCCAAGCGCGAGGTGCTGCCCGCCAAGAAGCACGGGAACATCCCTCTCTGATGAGCGACGAGACGCCTGGCGCGACGCCGGAGCCCGCTGGCGAGCAGCCGCCGCTGCTGCGGATCGTCACGCCCGACACCACGCCGGAGGAGGTCGCCGCGATCGTGGCGGTGTTCTCGGCGATGTCGTCGGGCGAGCCGGAGCAGCCGCGGAGGCGCACGGAGTGGAACTCGCCGTACCGCCAGGTCCGACCGTTCTACTCCCACGGCCCCGGCGGCTGGCGCTCGTCGGGCCTGCCCAAGCACCGGGGACGGGGCACGTAGTGCCGGTCCTCGTCCCGCCCGTGCAGACCGCGCTCTGGGCAGTCACGCAGCACGTGGTCGCGCGTGGGCTCCTGGAGCGGCGCCGACCCAGCAGGCTCGCGAAGGGACTCGCGCTGGTGTGCTTCACAGCCGGTGCCGCGAGCGCGGGCGGCGCGTCGTCGCGGTTCCGCGAGCGCGGCACGACGTGGGAGCCGTGGGCACCGGAGAAGAGCAGCGCCCTGGTCACCGACGGGCCCAACGCCGTCACCCGCAACCCGATGTACGTCGGCATGGCCCTGGTCCTCGTCGGCTCCGGCCTGCTGAGCGGCCGGCCCTGGACCGCGGCCGCCGCCGCCGGCCTGGTCGCGACCCTGACCCCGCAGGTCGAGCGCGAGGAGGCCGCCCTGGCCGGGCTGTTCGACGACGAGTGGACGGCGTACCGCAGCCGGGTCCGCCGCTGGCTGTAGCGAGCACCGGTGGTCGAGGAGGGCCGCCAGGCCCGTCACGAAACCACCCACCCCAGAACCTCCGGCCACCAGTGGTTTCGAGACGGTTGCTGCGCAACCTCCTCAACCACCGAACCGCCGCCGGCGGCCTGGTCACGACCCTGACCCCGCAGCCGGGTCCGCCGCTGGCTGCAGCGAGCACCGGTGGTCGAGGAGGGCCGCCAGGCCCGTCACGAAACCACCCACCCCAGAACCTCCGGCCACCGGCGGTTTCGAGACGGTTGCTGCGCAACCTCCTCAACCACCGAACCGTCGCCACCGGCTCGCGTGCCGCGATACTGAGCACCATGCGCAACGCGATCACCGACGTGCCGGGCATCCGGGTCGGCCACGCCCAGCGGACCGGCGACGGCTGGCTCACCGGCACCACGGTCGTGCTGCCGCCCGCCGAAGGGGCCGTCGGCGGCGTCGACGTCCGGGGCGGCGGGCCCGGCACCCGCGAGACCGACCTGCTCGACCCGCGCAACCAGGTCGAGCGGGTGCACGCGGTCGTGCTGACCGGCGGCTCGGCCCTCGGCCTGGCCGCCGCCGACGGCGTGACCCGGGCGCTGCTGGAGCAGGGGGTCGGCTTCCCCGTCGACGCGGAGCCGGGCCACGTCGTCCCGATCGTGCCCGCGGCGGTGGTCTTCGACCTCGGCCGCGGCGGCGGCTTCGGCAACGCCCCGGACGCCGAGCTCGGCCGCGAGGCGCTCGCGGCCGCCGACCTCGAGGTCGCCGAGGGAACCGTCGGCGCCGGCACCGGCACCCGGGTCGGCGGCCTGAAGGGCGGGGTCGGGACGGCGTCCGCCAGGCTCGACGACGGGACCACCGTCGGGGCGCTGGTGGTGCTCAACGCCGTGGGCTCGGCCGTCGACCCCGCCTCCGGCGAGCCGTACGCCGCCCGGCACTGCCGGGGCGACGACCTCCCCGGCCTGCGCCGACCCGACCCCGCCGAGCTCGAGGCGGCCCGGCAGCGGGCCGCCGAGCAGCCCGAGCCCCGCCCGCCGCTGGCCACCACACTCGCCGTCGTGGCGACCGACGCGGCGCTCACCAAGGCGCAGTGCCAGAAGGTCAGCGGCATCGGGCACGACGGCCTGGCCCGCGCGATCCACCCCGTCCACACGATGTACGACGGCGACACCGTGTTCACGCTCGCGACCGGGGCCGCCGCCGCGCCGGACCCCGCGGCGTTCCACGCCCTGCTGATCGAGGCGGGTGACTGCGTCACCCGCGCCGTCGGCCGCGCCCTCCTGGCCGCCGAGTCGGCCGGCGGGATGCGCTGCTACCGGGAGTGCTTCCCCTCCGCATTCGCGTGACCCCGGCTCACGCGTCACGCAGCCGCGCGGCCCGCCGGGTCAGCTGGTTGCGCTCCGCCTCCGAGGTGGCCTGATCGGCCGCCGCGGCGTAGAGCCGTCGGGCGGCGGCCGACTCACCCGCGTGCTCGCGCAGCCACGCCTCCGCCGCCGTCCGTCGCGGCACGGACTCCGGCACCGACGCGAGCGCCCGCAGGCCGGCGAGGGCGCCGTCGGCCTCGCCGACGGCGACGGCCCGGTTGAGGGCGACGACGGGGCTGTCGGTCAGCCGCAACAACTCGTCGTACCACTCCACCACCTGCGGCCAGTCGGTCTCCTCCGCCGACGTGGCGTCGCAGTGGAGGGCGGCGATCGCGGCCTGCGCCTGGTACTCACCCAGCCGGTCGCGGGCGAGCGCGTCCTGGAGCAGGGAGACCGCGGACGCGATCAGCGCGGTGTCCCAGCGGGAGCGGTCCTGCTCGGCGAGCGGCACCAGCTCCGCCCCGTCCCACCGGGCGTCCCGACGGGCGTGGTGGAGCAGCATCAGCGCGAGCAGCCCGGCCACCTCGGGCTCGTCGGTGGTCTGCACCAGCTGCCGCGTGAGCCGGATCGCCTCGGCGGCGAGGTCGACCTCGCCGGAGTAGCCCTCGTTGAACACCAGGTAGAGCACCTTCAGCACCTCGCGCAGGTCGCCCGGGCCCTCCAGTCCCTGGGAGGCGACGGTGCGCTTGGCCCGGCTGATCCGCTGCGCCATCGTCGCCTCCGGCACCAGGTACGCCGACGCGATCTGCCGGGTCGTCAGGCCGCCGACGGCGCGCAGCGTGAGCGCCACCGCCGACGCGGGCGTGAGCGCGGGATGGCAGCACAGGAAGAGCAGCAGCAGGGTGTCGTCGGACTGCTCGGCCGGCCCGGGTGACGGCTCCTCGGCCATCCGCTCCTCACGGGCGTGGCGCGCGGTCTCGGAGCGGTAGCCGTCGAGGTACTTCCGCCACGCGACGGTGACCAGCCAGCCCAGCGGGTCGTCGGGACGGTCGCCCGGCCAGCGGCGTACGGCCTCGAGGAGGGCTTCCTGCACGGCGTCCTCGGCCGCCGCGAAGTCGGCGCCGCGGCGGACGAGGATGCCGAGGACCTGCGGGCCGAGGTCCCGGAGCCGAGGCTCGTTCACTCGGTGATGGTGGGAGGGGCCTCGAGGAACGGCCGCACCTCGATCCACTCCTGGAGCGGCCGGCCGCCGGGACCGGGAGCCGAGGACAGGTACGCCGCCGACTGGTGCGCCTCCTCCAGCGAGTCGGCTTCGATGACCATCCAACCGGCGATCAGGTCCTTGGTCTCCGCGAACGGCCCGTCGGTGACCGGCGGCCGGCCCTCGCCGTCGTAGCGCACGAAGGTGCCCTCCGGCGACAGCGCCTCGCCGTCCACGAACCGGCCCTCCTCGCGCATCCGGTCCGCCATGTCGTCCATGAAGCGGATGTGGTCGCTGATCTCCTCCGGCGTCCACTCCTCCATGGGGGTGGCGGCGTTCGGCATCCGCTCGGGGCCGCCGCGGTAGTGCTTGAGCAGCAGGTACTTCGCCATGGTGGTCTCCTCAGGTCCGTCACCGACATTCTCGGTGATCACCTGGGGGACGGAGCCGATCCCCGGTTCTCGACACCCCGCGGGAAATCGGTTTCCGGCCGTTCAGAAAGACCGCCTAGGTTGTGCCCGTGACCGAACGCGCCGTTGACGCCGCTTCCGACCGGTACGTCGAGGACTACTGCGCCCTCGACCCCGTCGCCGCCACCTTCGTCGGGGTGCGCGGCCACGACCACCGGCTGGCCGACCTCTCCCCCGAGGGCTTCGAGGCGCGGGAGGAGCTCACCCGCCGGGCCCTGGCCACGGTCACCGCGGCGACGCCGGTCGACGAGCGCGAGGCGGTCGCCCGCGACGCCTTCCTCGAGCGGATCGGGCTCGCCGTCGAGATGGACGACGCCGGCGAGCTCCGGAGCCGGATGTCGGTCGTGTTCAGCGAGGTGCACGCCGTACGGCAGGTCTTCGACCTGATGCCCAAGCAGGGCGAGCAGGGGTGGAGCGACGTCGACGGCCGGCTGGCCGCGCTCCCGGAGACGCTGGCCGGCTACCGCACCACCCTCCTCGAGGAGGCTGCCAGGGGACACGTCTCGGCCGCCCGGCAGTTCCGTGAGATCGCCGACCAGGTGGCGCACTGGACGGGCCGCCGCGGCCAGGCCGGCGACATGCTCGGCACCATGGTCGCCGACTGCGACGTCGAGGCGCTGCGACCGGCGCTGGAGCGCCACGCCGCCGAGGCCAACGCCGCGCTCGACGACTTCGCGACGTTCCTGGAGCAGGAGATGCTGCCGCGCGGCTCCGAGCGCGACGCCGTCGGCCGTGACCGCTACGCGCTCCACTCCCGTGACTCCCTCGGCGCCGCCGTCGACCTCGACGAGACCTACGCGTGGGGCTGGGAGGAGCTGAAGCGGATCTCCGACGACATGGCGGCGACGGCCGACCGGGTGCTCCCCGGTGCGTCGAACGCCGAGGCCGTGGCCCACCTCGAGGCCGACGACTCCCGCAAGATCCACGGCCGCGAGACCTTCCGCCGGTGGATGCAGGAGCTGGCCGACCGGACCGTCGCCGAGCTCGCCGACGTGCACTTCGACATCCCCGAGCCGATCCGCCGCATCGAGTGCATGATCGCTCCGACCAACGACGGCGGGATCTACTACACCGGCCCCTCGGAGGACTTCTCGCGACCCGGCCGGATGTGGTGGTCGGTCCCCGACGGCATCGAGGACTTCTCGCCCTGGCGCGAGGTGACGACGGTCTACCACGAAGGCGTTCCCGGGCATCACCTCCAGATCGCGCAGACCGCCTACCGCAGCGAGCTGCTCAACCGCTGGCAGCGGCTGCTGTGCTTCTGCAGCGGCCACGCCGAGGGCTGGGCGCTCTACGCCGAGCGGCTGATGGACGACCTCGGCCACCTTGACGACCCGGCTGACCGTCTCGGCATGCTCGACGCCCAGAGCTTCCGGGCCGCCCGGGTGGTCGTCGACATCGGGATGCACCTCGAGCTCGAGATCCCGCGCGACAACCCGTTCGGCTTCCACCCCGGCGAGGTGTGGAACCCCGACCTCGGCTTCGAGTTCCTGCGCCAGCACTGCGCCATGGAGGACGCCTTCCTTCGGTTCGAGATCAACCGCTACCTCGGCTGGCCGGGCCAGGCGCCGTCCTACAAGGTGGGCGAGCGGATCTGGCTCGAGGCCCGGGCACAGGCAGAGGCGAGGGCCGGCGACACGTTCGACCTGAAGGCGTTCCACCGGCAGGCGCTCGACCTCGGCGTGCTGGGCCTCGACCCGCTCCAACAGGCGCTGGCCCGGCTGTGACCCCGACGCTGGTCCTGGCGTCCGCCTCCCCCGCCCGGCTCGCCACCCTGCGCGCCGCCGGGGTCGAGCCGCTGGTGGTCGTGTCGGGCGTCGACGAGTCGCAGGTGACCGGCCTGGAGCCCGCCGAGCTGGCGCTGCAGCTGGCCGAGCTGAAGTGTGCGGCCGTGGCCTGCCGCACCGACCTGCCTCCCGACGCGCTGGTGCTGGGCTGCGACTCGGTGCTCGAGCTCGACGGCGAGACGCTCGGCAAGCCGGACGACGCCGACGACGCCGTACGCCGGTGGCGCGCCATGCGCGGCCGGACCGGCGTGCTCCACTCCGGCCACTCGGTGCGCGACACCGCCTCGGGGAACGTCGCGGCCGCCACCGCGTCGACGGTCGTGCACTTCGCCGAGGTGGGCGACGACGAGATCGACGCCTACGTCGCGACCGGCGAGCCGCTGCACGTCGCGGGGGCCTTCACCATCGACGGGCTCGGCGGCGCGTTCGTGACCCGCCTCGAGGGCGACCACCACACGGTGGTGGGCGTCAGCCTGCCGCTGCTGCGCGAGCTGGTGGCCGAGCTCGGGCACCGCTGGACCGACCTGTGGGCGAGCTCGTCGGGACGACCCGGCTGACCGGACCCGCGCGTACCCCTCCCCACCGGGCGCCGCCCATCTAGACTCGTGACGTGATCAGGGGGCGGACCACCGACGTGGGGATCCACGACGAGCGCTTGCTCACCCCGGCCACCGTCATCACTGTCGTCCGGACCGTCGCGTCGCTCGCGCTCAGCCTGCAGGCCGCGGCCGAGGGAAGCCTGCGGCTGCTGGTCGTCGCGCTGGTCGTCTACTGGGTCGGCGACATCCTCGACGGCGTGATCGCCCGCTGGCGGCACTGCGAGACCCGGATCGGTGCGGTCGTCGACATCCTGAGCGACCGGCTCAACTGCGCGGGCTTCTACCTCGGGATCTGCTGGATCGAGCCGTCGGCCGTGCTGCCCGTGGGCATCTACCTGCTGAGCTTCATGGTCGTCGACACGTTCCTCTCCCTCGCCTTCCTGGCCTGGCCGATCCGCAGCCCCAACTACTTCTATGCGGTCGACGAGCGGATCTGGCGCTGGAACTGGTCCAAGCCCGCCAAGGCCGTCAACTCCGCGGTGTTCGCGGTGTTCCTGCTCGTCGACGGGATGTGGTGGGTCGCGCTGGCGATGGCCGTGGCGCTGCTGGTCCTCAAGACCGTGTCGCTGTGGTGGCTGGTCCGGCTCGGGATCCCCGTGCCGGGCGACCGGCCGGCCGCGGAGCGCCCGGGCTCCGTGCCCACCCGGTGAAGCTGCTGCTGACGGTCCTCGCCGTCTCCTTCGTCTCTGCCCTGGTGCCGCTGGTCAACGCCGAGGCGTTCCTCGCCTGGGTCGCCGGCCTCGACGGCGTCCCCCTGGTGCTGTGCGCCGCCGTGGCCGCCGTCGGCCAGATGGCGGGCAAGCTGCTCTGGTACTACGCCGGGATGCACACGGTCGACATCGGCTGGGTCCAGCGCCGGCTGGCCAAGTCCCAGCGCGAGGAGACCCTCGAGAAGTGGCGGGCGCAGACCCGGGGGCGCCCGGTGGCGACCGGGGCGCTGGTCTTCTCCGCGGCGTTCATCGGGCTTCCGCCGTTCCTCGCGGTGGCGGCCGTGGCCGGGCTGCTCGGCATGGGCGTACGGCCGTTCCTCGTCATCGGCCTGGTCGGCCGGTTCCTGCGGTTCTGGGTGGTGCTGGAGCTGGCCGCCTACAGCTGGCTGCTGTTCTGAGCCTCGACCGGTTCCCGCGGGGTGGTTCCCGCGCCTGGGCCGTCGTCCGTGCCAGCCTCTCCCCGTGGACTTGGCCCTCTTCACGGTGAGCCTGCTCGCCCTGAGCGGACTGACCGTCCTGCTCGGGCTCTGGGCCCGGGTGGGTCTGGGGCTGCTGCCGTTGTGGGCGATCGCCCGGGCGACCGTGCAGCTCGCCGTGATCGCGCTGCTGCTGCGGGGCATCCTCAGCGTCCCGTGGACGGCCGCGCTGTTCGTGCTGCTGATGCTCTCCACCGCGTCCTGGACCGCGGCGGGCCGCCTGCGCGAGCTGCGGCACGGGCGCCGGATCGCCGTCGCCGGCGTCACCGCGGGCGCCGCCGTGTCGCTGGTGGCGGTGTTCGCGCTGCGCCTGGTGGACCTCGAGGTCCGTCAGCTGGTCGCCATCGCCGGCATCGTGATCGGCAACTGCATGACCGCCGCGACCCTCTCGGGGCGCAACTTCCTGCGGGCAAGCCGGGAGCGGCGCGGCGAGATCGAGGCGATGTTCGCCCTCGGGGCATGGCCGTCGCTGGCCCACGAGGACATCGGCCGGGAGGCGCTGCGCGAGTCACTGCTGCCGACCATGGACCAGGCCCGCACCACGGGCCTGGTCACGCTGCCGGGCGCGTTCGTGGGGGCGCTCTTCGGCGGGGCGAGCCCGGTGGAGGCGGCGCAGTTCCAGCTGGTCGTCCTGGCCGGGATCGGCCTGGCGATGATGGTGACCGGGCTCGTGGTCACGCGGCTCGCCGGCCGGGCGCCGTACGCCGCCCCGACCGGTCCCGCCTGATCACTCGACCGGCAGGCCGAGTCCCCGCGCGATCAGCATCCGCTGTACCTCCGAGGTGCCCTCGCCGATCTCGAGCACCTTGGCGTCGCGGTAGAACCGGACGACGGGGTACTCCTCCATGAAGCCGTAGCCGCCGTAGACCTGGGTCGCGATCCGGGTGGCCGCGACGGCCGACTCGGTCGCGTGGAGCTTGGCGACGGCCGCCGCCTGCTTGAAGTTCTTCGTGGTGACCTTGTGGCCGGCGTCCATGGCGTCCTTCATGGCGGCCGCGCGGTAGGTCAGCAGCCGGGCGGCGTCGAGCATCACCTGCATGTCGGCGATCTGGAAGGCCAGCCCCTGCTTGCGGCCGATCGGGCCGCCGAAGGTCTGCCGGTCGCCGGCGTAGTCCACCGAGGCGTCGAGGCAGGCCTGGATGCAGCCGACGGCCAGCGCCGCGATCGCGACCCGGCCGTCGTCGAGGGTCGCGAGGAACTGCGCGTAGCCGCGGCCGCGGTCGCCGAGCAGGTTGGCCTCGGGAACCCGGCAGTCGTCGAAGGACAGCGGGTGGGTGTCGGAGGCGTGCCAGCCGAGCTTGTCGTAGGCCTTCTCGGCGGTGAAGCCGGGCGTGCTGCTCGGCACGATGATCGCCGAGATCTCCGGCTTGCCCGCGTCGGTCTCGCCGGTGCGGGCGGTGACCGTGACGCAGGAGGTGATGTCGGAGCCGGAGTTGGTGATGAACTGCTTGGCGCCGTTGACGACCCACTCACCGCCGTCGAGGACCGCACGGGTGCGGGTGGCGCCCGCGTCGGACCCCGCGCCCGGCTCGGTGAGCCCGAAGCCGGCCAGCGTCCGGCCGGCCACCAGGTCGGGCAGCCACTGCTGCTTCTGCTCGTCGGTGCCGAAGGTGAGGATCGGGTTGATCCCGAGGCCGACCGCCGCCTCGAGCGTGATGCCCATCGACTGGTCGACCCGGCCGATCTCCTCGATCGCCAGGCAGAGGCTCGTGAACCCGCCGTCGTCGCCGGCCATCCCGGCACCGCCGTACTGCTCGGGCGCGGTGAGCCCCATCAGCCCGAGCTCGCCCATCTTCTGCACCACGTCGGTCGGGAAGTGGTGGTCGCGGTCCCACTGCGCGGCGTGGGGCGCGATCTCCTTCTCGGCGAAGTCGCGGACGGTACGCCGGAACTGCTCGTGCTCGGCGGACAACTCGAAGCTCATGTCGCGGATCGTACCCGGTCTGGTTAGCGGTTGTTAACCTGACGAGCCCTGCGCCGGGTGCGGGGGACGGGCACTGCCGGGACCACGGCCCCACTGCCGCTGGACGCAGCCGGAGCGGTAAGGTCAGGCTGCCCTAAGTCCACCGGAAGGTCTTCTCCGTGCCGAAGCGTGCCCTCGTCACCACCGTCGCCCTGCTCTCACTCGCCCCGGCGTTCAGCGGGTGCGGCCTGATCGGCGGCCCCGACCTGGTCGTCTACAACGCCCAGCACGAGGAGCTGATGGCCGAGATGGTGCCGATCTTCGAGGAGCAGACCGGCCTCGACGTCGAGCTGCGCAACGGCACCGACCTCGAGCTGGCCAACCAGCTCGTGGCCGAGGGGGACGAGTCGCCCGCCGACGTGTTCCTGACCGAGAACTCGCCGGCCATGAGCATCGTCGACAACGCAGGCCTGTTCACGAAGGTCTCCGACGAGGCGCTGGCCGACATCCCCGAGCAGTACGTCCCGAGCTCGCAGAGCTGGACCGGCATCCTGGCCCGCTCGACCGTCGTCATGTACAACTCCGACCAGGCCACCGCCGCCGACATGCCCGACTCGATCCTCGACTTCGCCGACCCGGAGTGGGAGGGCAGGATCTCGTTCTCGCCGACCGGCGCCGACTTCCAGGCGATCGTGAGCGCCGTGCTGGAGAGCGAGGGCGAGGACGCGACCCTCGAGTGGCTCGAGGGCCTGGCGGCCAACGGCGAGGAGCTCCAGAACAACCTCGTCGTCATGCAGGCCGTCAATGCCGGCGACGTCGAGGCAGGGATCGCCTACAGCTACTACTGGTACCGCGACCGCCAGGAGAACGGCGCAGACTCCGACTCCTCCGATCTCTACTTCTTCGGCGACCAGGACCCCGGCGCGTTCGTCAGCATCTCCGGCGCCGGCGTCCTCGGCAGCAGCGAGCACCAGGAGGAGGCGCAGCGCTTCGTCGAGTTCCTCACCAGCACCGAAGGGCAGCAGGCGATGGCCGACTCCTACGCACTGGAGTACCCCCTCAACCCCGAGGCCTCGCTCAGCCCCGACCTCGACCCGCCGGTGAAGCCGTTCGACGAGCTCGAGCCGCCCGACATCGACCCCGCGACGCTCAACGGCCCGAAGGTCACCGAGCTGATGACCGAGGCGGGCCTGCTCTGACCCTCCTCGACCCGACCCCGACCGACCGCCCCACGAGCCCGGCCGGTCGTCGCGCACCCCGGCTGCTGCTGCTCACCGGTCTGGCGGTGGCCGCACTGGCCCTGGTGCCGCTCGGGTTCGTCGTCGTCTACGCGGCGCTGATCGGCCCGGCGGAGGCGTGGGAGCTCGTCGTTCGGCCGCGGGTCGGGCTGCTGCTCTGGAACACCACCCGGCTCGCGGTCGGCGCGATGCTGCTCAGCGCGCTCCTCGGGGTCGGCCTGGCGTTCCTGGTCGAACGCACCGACGTCCCCGGACGTCGGCTCTGGCACGGGCTGCTGGTCGCGCCGTTGGCGGTCCCGGCGTTCGTCAACGGCTACGCCTGGGTGTCGCTCGACCGCAACGTCGTCGGCTTCGGCGGCGCGCTGCTGGTCGTGACGCTGTCCTACTACCCGCTGGTCTACCTGCCCGTCGTCGCATCGCTGCGCGGCCTCGACCCCGCGCTCGAGGAGACCGCGTGGTCGCTCGGCCACGGCCGCTGGCGCTCCTTCCTCACCGTGGTGCTGCCGCAGCTGCGGCCCGCGCTGCTCGGCGGGATGCTGCTGGTCGGGCTGCACCTGCTGGCGGAGTTCGGGGCACTGCAGCTGCTGCGGTTCCCGACCTTCACCACCGCGATCTACGACCAGTACGCCTCCACGTTCAACGGCGGCGCGGCCAACATGCTCGCCGGCGTGCTCGTGCTCTGCTGCCTCCTGCTGCTGCTCGGCGAGCTCCGGCTCCGCGGCCACCGGCCGCTGGCCCGGGTGGGCCAGGGCACGGCCCGGACGCCGGTCCGGGTACGGCTGGGCGGTGCCCGCGCCCCGGTCACCGGCGCGCTGGCCGGCCTGGTCGCGCTGTCGGTCGGGGTGCCGACGTACGCCCTCCTGCACTGGCTGCGGGTGGGGGCCTCCACGGAGTTCCCGCTGGGCGAGCTGGCGGCGGCGACCGGCTCCACGGTCGCGCTGGCGGCCGTGGGCGCCCTGGCGACCACGGTGGTCGCGCTCCCGGTCGCGTGGCTGGCCGTGCGCTACCGGGGCCGGCTCACGACCGCCATCGAGCGCAGCACGTACGTCGCCAATGCGCTGCCCGGCATCGTGGTCGCGCTGGCGCTCGTCACCGTGTCGCTGCAGCTGGTGCCGGTGGTCTACCAGACCGCGCTGCTGCTCCTCACGGCCTACACGGTGATGTTCCTGCCCCGCGCCGTGGTGTCGGTCCGGGCCGGGCTGGAGCAGGCGCCGCTGGTGCTCGACGACGTGGCCCGCAGCCTCGGCACCGGCCCGCTGGCCACGGCCCGGAGGGTCACGCTCCCACTGATCGCGCCCAGCCTCGGCGCCGGCGCCGCCCTGGTCTTCCTCGCGATCGCCACCGAGCTGACCGCGACCCTGATGCTCTCCCCCATCGGCACCGACACCCTGGCCACCAGCTTCTGGTCGGCCTCCTCGGAGCTGCGCTACGGCGCAGCGGCGCCGTACGCCCTGCTCCTGGTGGCGATCTCGGTCCCGGCGACCGCGCTGTTGATGCGGCACGAGAGGATGCTCTCGTGAGCACGGTGGCGTTGCGCGGCGTGCGCCACTCCTTCGGCGACGTCCGCGCGGTCGACGGCGTGGACCTCGTGGTCCCGCAGGGGTCGCTCACGGCCGTGCTCGGCCCCTCGGGCTGCGGCAAGACCACGCTGCTGCGCCTGGTCGCAGGCTTCCTCGACCCCGACGAGGGCACCATCGCGTTCGACGACGTCGTGGTCGCCGGCGGCGGTCGATCGGTGCCGGCCCAGCAGCGCGGGGTGGGCTACGTGCCCCAGGAGGGCGCCCTGTTCCCGCACCTCGACGTCGCCGCCAACGTCGGCTTCGGGCTGCCGCGGGCCGAGCGCCGCTCGGCCCGGGTGACGGAAATGCTCGACCTGGTCGGGCTGCCCGCGTCCTACGCCACCAGGGCACCGCACGAGCTCTCCGGCGGCCAGCAGCAGCGGGTCGCGCTCGCGCGCGCACTGGCACCGGGTCCCTCGATCGTGCTGCTCGACGAGCCGTTCTCGTCGCTCGACGCGTCGCTGCGGGTCAGCACCGGCCGGGCGGTGACGCGGGCACTGCAGGCGACCGGCACCACGGCGCTCCTGGTGACCCACGACCAGGACGAGGCGCTCTCGCTCGCCGACCAGGTCGCGGTGATGCGGCACGGCCAGGTGATCCAGACCGACGCACCGCGCGACCTCTACCGCGCGCCCGTCGACCCCGAGGTCGGCGCCTTCGTCGGTGGCGCGACGGTGGTGCCCGCGCGGGTGCACGAGGGGCGGGCGTCGTTCGCCTTCGGCTCGGCCCCGCTTGCGGCACCGGCACCCGAGGGCGAGGCGCGGGTGCTGCTGCGGCCCGAGCAGGTCGTGATCACCCCCGGGGCCGTCGGAGCACGGGTCGAGCAGGTCCACTTCTACGGCCACGACGCCGCCGTCCGGCTGCTGGTGCTGCCCGACGGCCCGGCCCTGGTCGCCCGCATCGCCGGGCTCGACTCCCCGGAGGTCGGCGACGAGGTCGGGGTCGGGATCGTCGGTCCGGTCGTCGCCTTCCCGGCGGCTGTCTCGCACGAGACGCACCCCACCTTGTCATAGGTAAGGCTTGCCTAATATGCTGCGGCGGTGACGCTGCTGCTCCACCCTGGTCGGACCCGGGCCCCCACCGCGCCGCGGGTGCTCGACCTCGCCGGACACGGCACCCGACTGGCCGTCCGGACGGCCGGCGAGTCGCTGACCTACGCCGACCTGGCGCGGCGCGTCGACGACACGGCGGCCCTGCTGGGGCCCACCCGCCGGCTGGTGCTGGTGGAGGGGGCCAACAGCCTCGACGCGCTGGTGTCCCACCTGGCCGCGCTGACCCACGGGCACGTCGTCCTGCTCGCGGCTCCGGGCGAGCCGGCGCGGCGCCTCACCGAGGCCTGGGACCCCGACGTCGTCGTCCGCGACGGTGCCGTCCGGGAGCGCCGCGACGGGACCCGCCACGACCTGCACCCCGACCTGGCCCTGCTCCTGAGCACGTCCGGCACCACCGGCTCCCCCAAGCTGGTCCGGCTCTCCCACGACAACCTGCGCAGCAACGCCGCCAGCATCTCCGACTACCTCCGACTCACCCCGGACGACCGCGCGATCACCTCGCTGCCGCTGCACTACTGCTACGGCCTCTCGGTGGTCCACAGCCACCTGCTGGTGGGAGCGGCGCTGGTCCTCACCGACACCTCGGTGGTCGACGAGTGCTTCTGGCGGCTGGCGGAGTCGGCGGGAGCGACCTCGTTCGCCGGCGTGCCCTACACCTTCGAGCTGCTGGAGCGGTCCGGTTTCGACCCCGGCCGGGTCCCGACGCTGCGGCAGGTGACCCAGGCCGGCGGGCGGCTGGATCCCGACAGGGTCCGGTCCTGGTCCGCTCGCGGCCGTCGTGCCGGCTGGGACCTGGTCGTGATGTACGGCGCCACCGAGGCCACCGCCCGGATGGCGTGGCTGCCGCCCGCGCTGGCCGACGCCCACCCGGACAGCATCGGGGTGCCGGTGCCGGGTGGCTCGTTCCGGATCGACCCGGTGCCGGAGTCCCCTCCCGGGGTCGGCGAGCTGGTCTACTCGGGTCCCAACGTGATGCTCGGCTACGCCGAGGCGGCCCCCGACCTGGGGCGCGGCCGTGACGTGACCGAGCTCCGCACCGGCGACCTGGCCCGCGAGGTCGACGGACTGGTCGAGGTGGTGGGCCGGTGCGGCCGACACGCCAAGCTGTTCGGGCTCCGGCTCGACCTCGACCACCTCGAGCGGCTGGTGGCCGGTACCGAGGTCCGGTGCGTGGTCGTCGACGGGACGCTCCACGCCTTCCACACCCGTCCCCGCGGCTCCGACCGGCTCCGCGAGGCAGTCGCCGCGGCCAGCGGGCTGCCGACCAGCGCGGTCCGGGTGACCCGGCTCGACACGCTGCCCCGAACCGCCGCCGGCAAGCCCGACCTGCCCGCGCTCGCCGAGCACGCCCGGCTGCTCGACCAGCCCGCCGACGAGGTGCCGGCCACGACCACCCTCGAGGCGGTACGCCGCGACTACGCCGTCGTGCTCGGGCGACCCGACGTCGACCCGGCCGACAGCTTCGCCGGCCTCGGCGGCGACTCGCTCTCCTACGTCGAGCTCGCGACCCGGCTCGGCCGGCGGCTCGACCTCCCGCGCGACTGGCACACCCGCCCGATCGAGGACCTGGCACCTGACCGTCGGCTTCGCGGCCGGCGAGGGGTGGCCCGCCGCGTGCCTCGCGGCGTACGACTCGACACCAGCGTGGTGCTGCGGGCGCTGGCGATCGTCGGCATCGTCGGCACCCACGCCAACCTGCTCACCGTGGTCGGCGGCGCGCACCTGCTGCTCGCCGTCGCCGGCCACAACTTCGCGCGTTTCCAGCTCTCGGGTGCCACCCGGGAGCGGCGGCTGCGCCACGGGCTGGCATCGCTGGCGCAGCTGGTGCTGCCGGCCACGGTCTGGATCGGCGGCGTCGCACTGTTGACGGGCTTCTACTCCCCCGCCACCGCGCTGTTCCTCAACGGCCTGCTCGGCAGCGACGGCTGGACCGTGCAGTGGCAGTACTGGTTCCTGGAAGCCCTGGTCTGGCTCACCGCACTCGCGCTCGCGCTGGTGGCGGTGCCGGGGCTCGACCGGCTCGAGCGACACTCGCCGTGGGGGGTCGCCCTCGGGCTCGTGGGGTGCGCGCTGGCCGTGCGGTTCGCGTGGGTGGGGCTGCAGGCGGGGACGACCGAGCGCTACACGATCGGCGTGGTCGCGCTGTGGTTCGCGCTCGGCTGGGCGGCGTTCCGGGCCGACACGGTGGCCCGGCGATGGGTGGTGGTCACACTCACGGCCGTCGGGACCGTCGGCTACTTCGGCGACCCGGTGCGTGAGGGGCTCATCGTGCTCGGCGTCGCGCTGCTGGTGCACGTGCCGACGCTGCGGGTGCCGGCCCGGCTGGTCACGCCGGTCTCGGTCACCGCGTCGGCGTCCCTGTTCGTCTACCTGACCCACTGGCAGGTGTACCCACACCTCGAGGACGTCTTCCCGCTCGGCGCCACGCTGGCGTCGTTCGCCGTCGGCATCGCCGCCTGGTGGCTGTCACGTCCGTTGCTGCGCCGGGTCGGCCTGGCGCTCCACGGCTGAGGCCTGCCGGGGCTGGCCCCGGCGGTGCGTCAGGTACCGAACCGACCCCCCGATCGGTACCTCACCCACCGCCACCCCGACAGTCGCCCCACCTCGCCCGGCGGTGGCCGTGGCCACCGCCGGGACGTCCCCACCTGGGCAGGGCAGGGCGCTTCAGACTCCTGCGGTCGAGGAGATGAAGCCCCGGATGGAGGGGTTGTTGACCTCGCCGTAGACGCCCGGGAACTGCGGGGTCGCACAGCCGAGGCCGTAGCTGACGATGCCGACCTGGGTGAGCCGGCCGTCGACGGTGCCGAAGAGCGGGCCGCCGGAGTCGCCCTGGCAGGAGTCGCCGCCGAGCGCCTCCGCACAGATCTCGGAGTCGGGCTGGAAGCCCATCAGGCCGTTGGTCGTGCAGCTGTCGTCGCCGACCGCCTCGATGTCGACGGACTTCAGGCCGGCGGGGATGAACGGCGAGCCGAAGAACTCGGTTCCCCAGCCGGCGACGGTGAGCGGCGCGCCGTCGACCTCGAGGGAGTCCTCGCCGACCGCCGTCAGCGGGATGCTCGGCGAGGCGATGTCGGCGGTCACGTGGACCAGGGCGGCGTCGAAGGTGCCGGTGTCCTCGTAGTCGGGGTGGACGACGATCCGGTCGACCGCCAGCGTCTGGCCGTGCGAGAGGTCGTCGATGTTCGTGCGGCCCACAGCCACCTGGATGTCACCGGGCTTGGTGTCGACCATGCAGTGCGCCGCGGTGAGGACCCACCGGCTGCCGATCACCGAGCCGCCGCAGAAGTGGCCGTCGGTGCCGTCCTGCCCCTTGCTCTGGATCGAGGCCATGAACGGGAACTCGCCCTCGGCGGCCTGGGAGCCGCCGACGATGGCGTCGGCCGGGGAGGCGACGAGGGTGCCTCCGGCGAGCAGCAGGACCGCCGCGGTGAGTCGGGTGAGGATGCGGGCAAGGGGGCGCACGAGGGGACCTTTCGCAGGTGATCAGGTGCTGGTCCCAACGAGCGCGCTCGGTCCGGGTTACCGCGGCGACCCTCCAAGCGGCGTCCAAGTCGCCCCCTAGTGGGCCCCCAGTGCACCCCAAGAGGGCGGCTCCACGCTGGGCGCGACACCACTACACGCCCACCTCGAAGGAACGATCACCATGTCGCACTTCCTCCACCGACTCGGCCGCTCGGCCGCGGCGCACCCCTGGCGGACGATCTCCGCCTGGGTGCTCGTCGCCGGAGTCGTCTTCGCCCTCGCCGGCTCGTTCGGCGGCACGCCACAGGAGAACTGGGACATCCCCGACGCCCGCGCCCAGGTCGGCATCGACCAGCTGCGCGAGCACACTCCCGGCGCGGGCGACGCCAGCGCCCGGGTCGTGGTGCACGAGCGCGACGGCTCCGCCCTCGGCGCCGCGACCCTCGATCCGCTGGCCGAACGCCTGTCGGGCCTCGACCACGTCACCTCCGTCTCGCCGCCGCGGATCAGCGACGACGGCGACACCGCGCTGCTCACCGTGCAGTACGACGTCCCGGTCACCCACCCCGACATCTACGAGGACGTCGCGCCGCTCGACGAGGCGGTCGCCCCGACCCGCGACAGCGGCGTCCAGGTGGAGCTCGGCGGCGACCTGCCCGAGACCGCTGCCGCGCCGATGCGCGGCCAGGGCGAGCTGATCGGCATCCTCGCGGCGCTGGTGATCCTGGTGCTGGCCTTCGGCTCGGTCGTCAGCGCCGGGCTGCCGATCGTGGTGGCGCTGAGCGGCCTGGCCGTCGGCTCCGCCGGCATCACGCTGCTGGCCGCGACCATGGACGTCAGCGGCGCCGCTCCGATGGTCGCCTCGATGGTCGGCCTCGGCGTCGGCATCGACTACGCGCTGCTGCTGGTCACCCGGTACAGCGAGTTCCTGGCCGCCGGGCACGACAAGGTCGACGCGGCGGGTCGCGCGACCGCGACCGCCGGACGCTCGGTGGCCTTCGCCTCCGCCACCGTCCTGATCTCGCTGCTCGGCCTCAAGCTGTCGGGGCTGCCGACCTACGACGCCTTCGGCTTCGCCACCGCGATCGCCGTCGTCGGTGTCGCCGCCGCGGCGCTGACGCTGGTGCCGGCGCTGTGCGGCCTGCTCGGCCGGCGGCTGCTGCCGCGGAAGGTCCGGAAGGGCCGAGCCACGACCGGCAGCCCCCTGATGGAGCGCTGGGCCGCCCGGGTCGGACGCCGCCCGGTCGCCTGGGCGCTGCTGGCCGCCGTGGTGATGCTGACCCTGGCCGCGCCCGCGCTGTCGATGCGCACCTGGCCGCAGGACGCCTCGGCCCAGTCCGCCGAGCTGAGCCCGCGGAAGGCCTTCGACCTGGTCGCCGACGAGTTCGGCCCCGGTGCCAACGGTCCGGTGCTGTACGTCGCCACGGCCGACGAGGTCAGCGACGCCGACGTCCGGGCGCTGGCCGACCGGGTCGCCGCCCGCGACGACATCGCCACGGTCTCCCCGGTCCAGCCGTCGCCCGACGGCGAGCTGCGGGTCTTCGCCGCCGAGCCGGTGTACGCCCCGACCGACGAGCGCACGCCCGCCCTGGTCGACGCGCTCCGCGCCGACGCCCCGGACGGGGTCGAGGTCACCGGCACCACGCCGCTGTTCGCCGACATCGCCGACCTGCTCGCCGACCGGCTCTGGCTCGTCGTCGGCTTCGTCGTGGGGGTCTCGGTGCTGCTGCTCGGCCTGGTGTTCCGCTCGGTCGTGGTCCCGCTCAAGGCCGCGGCGATGAACCTGCTGTCCATCGGGGCGGCGTACGGCGTGCTCACGGCGATCTTCCAGTGGGGCTGGGGCGTCGACCTGCTCGGCCTCGACCACGCGATGCCCGTCTCGAGCTGGATGCCGATCCTGTTGTTCGCCGTGCTGTTCGGCCTGTCGATGGACTACGAGGTCTTCCTGCTCTCGCGGATCCGCGAGGACTGGCTGGACACCGGCGACGCCACCGGCTCGGTGACCCGCGGCCTCTCGCACACCGGACGCGTCATCTCGGCCGCCGCCGCGATCATGGTCGCCGTCTTCCTGGGCTTCGCCTCGGAGGTCGACGTCGTGGTCAAGCAGCTCGGCATCGGCATGGCGGTCGCGGTCGCGCTCGACGCGACGCTGGTCCGGATGGTGCTGGTGCCGGCGACCATGACGCTGCTCGGCGGCTGGAACTGGTGGATGCCCCGCTGGCTCGACCGCAGGCTGCCGACCGTCCGCGTGGAGGTCTCCGACCTCGGCGAGACCGCTGCCCCGAACCGCACGCCGGCCGGCGTGTGACCACCCCTCACTCAACCACGTACGAGGAGACACCTGCCATGACCACCACCACTCACCCCGACTGGCCGACCCAGATCCGGCTCGCGGGCCAGACCGCGGCGCCGGAGGGCCCCGTCGACATGTCCATGATGTACGTGATGCACCACGCGTTCCGCCGGGACCTGGCGATGCTGACCGAGGCGGCGCAGGTCACCCCGGTCGACGACCGGGTCGCCTGGCGGCTGCTGCAGCAGCGCTGGAGCGTCTTCCACGAGACCCTCCACTCCCACCACACCGGCGAGGACGCCGGCCTCTGGCCGCTGCTGATCGAGCGGTCGACCGAGGACGACCGGGCGACGCTGGAGGCGATGGAGGCCGAGCACGCGGAGTTCGACCCGCTGCTCGAGGGCTGCGACCAGGGCTTCGCGCGGCTCGCCGAGCACGCCGACGACGACGCCCGCGCGGCGCTCGCCGTCCGGCTGGCCGCGACCCGGGAGTGCCTGACCCGGCACCTCGAGCACGAGGAGGCCGGCGCGATCCCGATCCTGCAGCGGGTGTGCACCCAGGAGGACTGGGACCGGCTCGACGAGGAGCACTTCAAGGACGACCTCACGCTCGCCAAGGTGCTGCGGGTCGTCCCGTGGGCGGCCTCCGGCGTCCCGCCGGACGTGCTCGACGCGGTCTTCTCCAAGACCGAGCCGGGCTTCCGGCTGGTCTGGCTGCTGACCCGGCGGCGGTTCGCGCGCCGACAGGCCCGCGCCTTCCGGCACGTGACCTAGAAGCCGAACTCCTCGCGCACCTGCGCGAACCACGACGCGGCGAGCGTGAGCTCCCACTCGGCACAGAGGCGGACGGCGTCGTCCGCGTGCCGGGTGGCGAGCTCCCGCTCGCCGGTCGCGTGTGCAGCGATGGCGAGGAAGTGGTCGACCAGGCCGACGATGGTGCCCGAGCCACCGGCCGCGGGTCGGCCGGCGTACGGCGACAGCCGCTCGTAGGCCACCGCGGCGACCTCGGGGACCCCCGCGCGCAGCGCGGCCTCGGCCCCCATCGACAGCGTGAGCAGCGAGAACCACCAGTCCGGGGACAGCTCCGGGGCACACCTGCGGAGGCTCTCGCGGGCCTCCTCGAGCCGGCCGCCGCGCGCCAGCATCAGGGCCAGCGAGGCCTGGACGGGCAGCACCTTCACCTGCGCGACCTGGTCGGTGAGCGCGACCAGCTCCTCGGCCCGGTCACCCCACAGCAGGTCCATCAGGAACGCGCCCAGCAGCGCGTCGCCGGCCTGCGGGACGCCGATCCGCTCGGCCATCGCCACCATGTCGGCCAGCACTGCCTGCATCTGCTCCCGCTCGCCCCGCATCGCCCGCCACGGGACCTCCAGCCCGTCGAGGAACATCTGGGCGAACAGCTGCCGCTCCCGGGTCGCCTGGACCCGACCCGCCTCGACGAGGTCGAGCAGGCCGGCGATCCGTCCCGACTCCGACGCAGCCGTGGCGTTGAGCGCCAGCGCCGTGGTCAGCGCCACGCCGTCGCCGAGCCGACGCGCGAGCTCGACCGCCTCGCCCGTGAGTGTGTGGCGTTGGTCGGCGGAGGCCGGGCTCCAGGTGCCGAGCGGGACGGCGAGCAGCGTGTCGAGCAGCACCCGGTCGTCGCCGAGCCGGCGGGCCATGGCCAGCGCCTGCTCGCAGAGCGCCTCGCGCTCCCGGACCGAGGAGTCGTAGTAGATCTCGATGGCCAGCGCCGTCATCGCCAGGCAGCGGACCTCGCTGTCCCCCGCGGGCAGGCCGGCGAGACAGCGCCGGATGGTGGCGACGACCACGTCGTCGATCTGTCCGAAGCTGCCGGACTGCCAGAGCGCCTTGGTCACCAGCAGCCCGACCGCCGACAGCTCACGGTGCGGGTCGCCGCCAGCCACCGCGAGAGCGCGGTGCACGGCCTCTCGGAGCCGGACCAGGTCGTCGGTGAGCTGGTGGGCCCGCGCCAGCGCGCACAGCAGGTCGAAGCGCTCCTCGTCCGTCGCCTCCGGGTCGTCGTCGAGGGCGCCCAGGGCGCCCGAGAGCAGCGCCACCGCCTCGTCGTACGCGTACAGGTCGTGTGCGGCCGCCGCGGCGTCCCTGGCCGCGCGCCACGCCCGGTCGGCGTACGACGGCCCGGCGGCGAGCCAGTGGCGGGCGACCTCGCTCTCCCTTCCGGCCACCCCGACGAGCACCTCGGCGGTCCGGGCGTGCATCCGGGCGCGCCGGCTCCGCGACAGCCCGGCGTACGCCGTGTCGCGCACCAGTGCGTGGGCGAACCGGAACCAGTCGACGCCGAGCTCCCCCACCAGCCCTGCCGCCAGGGCCGGTTCCAGCCGGTCGAGCACGCCGTCCTCGTCGATGTCGAGCACCGCCGCCAGGGTCGGGACGTCGAACTGCCGGCCGACCACGCAGGCGTGCCGCAGCGCGGTGACCGTGGGCTCGGGCAGGCCCGCGATCCGCCGGGTCAGCACGTCGTTGACCGCCGCGGGTGGGTGGTCCTCGGCCAGCAGGGCGGCCAGGTCGCCGCCCTCGTGCGCGAGGCGGGCGTACTCGACCAGGAAGAACGGGTTGCCGTCGGTGCGGTGGCGCAGGGCGTCGGCCTCGGCCGAGGTGGGGGTCGCCTCGGAGACCGAGGTGACCAGGCCGGCGGACTCCTCGGCGCTCAGGCCGGTCAGCTCCAGCCGCAGCGCGTGCCGCCGGGCGAGCATGTCGGCGACCACGGCGAGCTGGCCCTCCGGCGGCGGTCGGTCGCGCCAGGTGCCGATCACCAGCAGCCGCCCGGCCTGGGCCGTCTCGGCCAGCAGTCGGAGCACCCGGAGCGTCGAGGTGTCGGCCCAGTGCAGGTCGTCGAGCACCACCAGCAGCGGCCGCTCCTGGGCCGCCGCGAGCAGGGTGCGGACGATCGCCTCCCACGCGCGGAACCGGGACGCGCTGTCATCGACCTCCTCGCCGCTGCCGACCGACGGGAGGTCGCGGCCCAGCCCGGCCAGCACGCTCGCCCAGGGGTACAGCGGGGGCGCGCCCTCGTCCTGCGAGCACCGGCCCACCAGCACCTCCACCCCCCGCTCCCGGGCGACGGCGGTGACCTCGTCGGACAGCCGGCTCTTGCCGATCCCGGGCTCGCCGGTCAGGGCGGCGAACACCGGCTCCTCGGCCGCCCGCTCGAGCAGCCCCACCAGGGCCGCCAGCTCGTGGTCACGCCCCACCAGCGGCCAGCCCGTGGTGCCGGCCGGGGTGGCCGCGACGGCAGCCGGCGGCTCCCAGTCGAGGGCGGGGTCCTGGCGGAGCACGGCGATCTGCAGCTCGCGCAGCTCGGCGCCCGGCTCGAGCCCGAGCTCGTCGGCCAGCAGGTCACGCACCTGCCGCAACACCTCCAGGGCGTCGGCCTGCCGGCCCGCCCGGGCCAGCGCCAGCGCCCGCAGCCCCCACACCCGCTCCCGCAACGGGTACGCCGCGGTGAGCACCTCCAGCTCGGCCGCGACGGTCGCGTGGCGGCCCAGCGCCAGCCCCGCGACCGCCCGGTCCTCGAGCGCGATCGCGCGCAGCTCCTCGAGCCGGGCGCGTTCGGCCCGGGCGGGCAGCGCGTCCTCCAGCTCGGCGTACGGCGTGCCGCGCCAGCGGCCCAGCGCCTCGTCGAGCTCGTCGAGCAGCGCAGCGGCCTCGGTGAGCGACGCCCGTGGCAGCGTGACCGGCCCGAGCACCGCGTGCGCGCGGGTGACCGTGGCCTCGAACGCGTCGGCGTCGAGGGCGCCGTCGGCGAGCAGCAGGGCGTAGCCGCCCTCGCGGGTGACCAGCACCTGCGACGGCGCCCGCGCCGGCCGGTCCGGTTCCAGGGCGCGCCGCAGGCCCGCCACGTACCCCTGCAGCGTGGCGGTCACCGCAGCCGGTGGCGCGTCGCCCCACAGCAGGTCGACGAGGGCGTCCGGGGAGACCGGCCGGCCGCGGTGGAGGGCCAGGGCGGCGAGCAGCGCCCGCTGCTTGCGCGTGCCGAGGTCGACCGAAGCCCCGTCGAGGCGGGCCTCGGCTGCCCCCAGGATGCCGACGCGCACGAGCGCACGATAGAGCCTCGGGGCGGGGTTCGGGGACCTCCTCGGCCGACCGCGGCCCGAGCCTCGGGCCCTCCGGCCCGGCGCGGGCGATAGTCTGCCCGGGTGCCTGAGACCCACCCCCTGAAGAAGGTCCTCATCGCCAACCGCGGCGAGATCGCGGTCCGCGTGATCCGTGCCTGCAAGGACAGCGGCATCGGCAGCGTCGCGGTCTACGCCGAGCCCGACCGCGACGCGGTCCACGTCCGGATCGCGGACGAGGCCCACAGCCTGGGCGGGGCCACCCCGGCCGACTCCTACCTCGACATCGGGAAGCTCGTCGCGGTCGCCGAGAAGTCCGGCGCCGACGCCGTGCATCCCGGCTACGGCTTCCTCGCCGAGAACGCCGAGTTCGCCCAGGCCGTGATCGACGCCGGGCTGGTCTGGATCGGTCCGCCCCCGAGCGCGATCGAGAGCCTCGGCGACAAGGTCAGGGCCCGCCACATCGCCGAGAAGGTCGGAGCCCCACTGGCCCCCGGCACCCCGGACCCGCTGGAGAACCACGACGAGGCCGTCGCCTTCGCCGAGGAGCACGGGCTGCCGATCGCCATCAAGGCCGCGTTCGGCGGCGGCGGCCGCGGGCTGAAGGTCGCGCGGGAGATGAAGGAGGTCGCCGACGCGTTCGACTCCGCCGTCCGCGAGGCGACCACCGCCTTCGGCCGGGGCGAGTGCTTCGTCGAGAAGTTCCTCGACCAGCCGCGCCACGTCGAGACCCAGTGCCTCGCCGACCAGCACGGCAACGTCGTGGTCGTCTCCACCCGCGACTGCTCGCTGCAGCGTCGCCACCAGAAGCTGGTCGAGGAGGCGCCCGCGCCGTTCCTCACCGACGAGCAGGTCGCGCGGCTCTACGAGTCGTCGAAGGCGATCCTGCGGGAGGCCGGCTACGTCGGCGCCGGCACCTGCGAGTTCCTGGTCGCCCAGGACGGCACCATCTCCTTCCTCGAGGTCAACACCCGGCTGCAGGTCGAGCACTGCGTGTCCGAGGAGGTCACCGGCATCGACCTGGTCCGTGAGATGTTCCGGATCGCGGCCGGCGAGGAGCTCGGCTACGACGACCCCGAGGTCCGCGGCCACTCGATCGAGTACCGCATCAACGCCGAGGACGGCGGCCGCGACTTCATGCCCGCCCCCGGCACGTTGTCGGCGTGGAGCCCACCGCAGGGTCCCGGCATCCGGCTCGACGGCGGCTACGAGAACGGCGAGACGGTCCCCGGCTCCTTCGACTCGCTCATCGCCAAGCTGATCGTCACCGGCCGCGACCGCACCCAGGCCCTGGAGCGCTCGCGCCGGGCCCTCGACGAGTTCGTGGTCGACGGGATGCCGACGGTGATCCCGTTCCACCGGGCGGTCGTGGACGACCCGGCGTTCATCGGCGACGGCGAGAAG
Source organism: uncultured Actinomycetota bacterium (assembly GCA_963740325.1). Lineage (GTDB taxonomy): Bacteria > Actinomycetota > Actinomycetes > Propionibacteriales > Nocardioidaceae > Nocardioides. The sequence goes on along the minus strand of CAVUDQ010000004.1, from coordinate 405,604 downwards.
TTCGACGTCTACACCACCTGGATCGAGACCGACTTCGACAACCAGATCCCGCCCTACGGTGGCGGCACGGCGGAGGCCGACGAGCCGGAGGAGCGGCAGCGGGTCACCGTCGAGGTCGGCGGCAAGCGGATCGAGGTCGTGCTGCCCGGCGGCCTCGGTGGCCTGACCTCCGGCGGCGGAGGTGGTGGCGCGAAGAAGCCGAAGCGCGGCGGTGGCAAGAAGTCCGGCGCCGGGGCCTCCGGTGACGCCGTCACCAGCCCGATGCAGGGCACCATCGTCAAGATCGTCGTCGAGGAGGGTCAGGAGGTCTCCGAGGGCGACACGGTCGTGGTGCTCGAGGCGATGAAGATGGAGCAGCCGCTCAAGGCCCACAAGGCCGGCACCGTCACCGGCCTCCAGGCCGAGGTCGGCCAGACCGTCACCAGCGGCGCCGTCGTCTGCGAGCTCAAGGACTGACGCGACACCCCGGTCAGCGACGGCAGTCGGCGACGCCTGAGCAGGTCAGCAGCTCACGCGCGGCCCGCCGCGCGGCCCGCACCGCCGTCTTCTGCTTCACGGTACGGTCCTCGGCCGGCCGGGCCATGATGTTACGGACCTGGTGCGGGTCGACCGTGTGGTCGTAGAGCTCCTCCTCGCCGGTGCCGTAGTGCACATAGCGCCACCGGCTCCCGATGACACCGCGGAAGGGCGGTTGTGCCACGCTCCGGGCCTCGGCGCGGAGCAGCGGCTCGGAGGCGGTCCGGGCGGAGCCGCCGAACGGGAGGCCGTGCCGCACCAGGATCCAGCTCCTCCAGTCCTCCGGAGACCGCCCCTTGGCCAGCGACAGCACCGACTGACCGTCGTGGACCCACGGAAGCCGGACGTTGGCCATGTCGGCGAAGGTCGGGGCGACGTCGATCGGGCCGGTGACGCGGCGCACCAGGGTCCCGGGGCGGATGCCCGGCCCCCGGATGGCGAAGGGCACGTGGCTGTCGGTGACGTACGCCGTGTTCTTGCCGGCGCGGAGCCGGTGGTTGCCCATGTGGAGGCCGTGGTCACTGGTGAACACCAGGTAGGTGTCGTCGAGCTGCCTCGTGCGCCGGAGCGCACGGACCACCACGCGGACGTGCCGGTCGATGCTCGCCACCGACAACAGCTGCTGGCGGTACGTCCGGTCGATCACACGACGAGCACGCGGGCCCAGCCGCGGGTTGTCGCGGATGAAGCGCGGCTTGTCGCGGACGTTGCGCTCGTTGAAGTCGGCCGTCCGGGGGTAGCGGAACTGCGCGATGCGTCGCTGCAGCGCCTCGTTGTTCCGCTCGGCGGGCGCGGCAGGGGCGGGGGCATGGGGGCCGTAGAAGCTCAGCACGATGGCGAGCCCGCGGTCGTCCCGGTTGGCCTCGATCTGCCGCACCGCGCGTCGCATCATGAAGTCGCCCAGGTAGTTCGCGGGAGCCTGCAGGTGCCGGAGCCTCCCGTCCACGTTGATGTCGTAGTCGGTGCCGGAATACTGGCCCCGGACCGGCACGGCCCAGTCGGACCAGCCGCGCGGGACGAACGTCGGCCGCACGCCGTGACGGGGGGCGGAATCGACGAAGGGGTACTCGTTGAAGTACTTGCCGATCAGCGACGTGCGATAGCCGGCCCGCCGTCGGAGGGCCACCGCGAAGGTGCGGCGCCGCTCGTCACCGACGTGGAAGCCGTGGAAGCCGTCGGGGAACTCGTTGCCGGTGATGCCGGTGTTGTGGGCGTACTTGCCGGTGAGGATGCTCGCGCGCGCCGGACAGCACAGGCTGATGTTGGTGTAGTAGTCGGTGAACCGGGCGCCCCGCTCGAAGATCAGGTGCCGGGTGGCCGGCATGTGCCGCAGGTGCGGCGTCGCCATGTCGTCGGTCAGGAAGAACACGATGTTGGGCCTCCGGATGACCCGGGCGGCCTGCACGCGCTCGAGCGTCACAGCACGCACACCGGGTCCGGCGGCCGACGAGGGGACGGCAACGGTGACGGGCACCAGCAGGACGGCGGCAGCCAGGCCCGCTCTCGCCACACGACCGTGGTGACGGCGTCGCGACTCCCTCATGTGGCCTCCCCCGTGCCGGCCGTGCCGCTGGCATCACAGGGTACGCGTCGGGGCGCGCCACGGCGAGGACCGACGCCGGACGGACCCGTAGGCTCGGCACGTGGCCGAGCTGCGCGATCCGACCGAACGGGTCAGTCCGCGCGCCCGGCTGATGTGGACCGTCGAGGCGCTCGTCAACACCCTCTTCACGCTCGGCCTCTACGTCGCGGTCGGGATGGCGTGGGACCTCGTGCCGTTCACGTGGTGGCTCGTGACGGGACTGGCGGTGCTGCTGCTGGCGTACGTCGTGCTGATGCCGCGCTGGCGCTACGCGGTCCACCGGTGGGAGGTCACCGAGACCGCCGTCTACACCCAGACCGGCTGGTGGACCGTCGAGCGGCGGATCGCGCCGATGTCGCGGATCCAGACCGTCGACTACGTCGAGGGAGTGTTCAGCCGGATGTTCGGGCTGGCGACGGTCACGGTGACCACGGCCTCGGCGGCCGGGGCGCTGGAGATCGCCGCCCTGGACCGGCCCCTCGCCCGCGAGCTGGTCGAGCGGCTCACCCGGCGCGCCGACGCCGTCGCCGGGGACGCCACGTGACCGAGCCGGTCGCGCCGCTGCCGGCCCCCCTGGTCGAGTGGCAGCGCCTCGACCGGCGGATGCTGCTGGTCCACCCGGTGTCCGAGCTGATCAAGTTCCTCCCGGTCCTGGTCGGCCTGTTCATCGCCAGCACGGCGACCGACCGTGGGATCGGGTTCCAGCTCCTGGGCGTCGCGATCCCGATCGCGATCGGACTGGTGCGCTACTGGACGACGCGGTACCGGATCTCCGGCGACCGGATCGAGCTCGAGCGTGGCCTGGTCAGCCGGCACGCGGTCGCCACGCCGCTCGACCGGGTGCGGACCGTCGACCTGACCGCCTCGCCGATCCACCGGCTGCTCGGCCTGAGCACCGTCCGCATCGGTACCGGCTCGGCGGCCGACGACGGCCTCGACCTCGACGGGTTGGACTCCGCGCAGGCCCGGGAGCTGCGGGCCCGCCTGCTCAGCTCGATCGCGCCGCCGGGTGAGCTCGTGGAGGACGAGACCCACCCGGGGGGCGAGCGGCTCGTCGCCCGGTTCCGACCCGGCTGGCTGCGGTACGCGCCGTTCACGTCGGCCGGCCTGGTCCTCACCGCGGGTGTGATCGGCGTCGGCAGCCAGGTGCTCGACGGGCTCGGCCTGTTCGAGGGGATCGACGGCGAGTCGATCGACCGCCAGGTCACCGCGCTGGGGGCGCTGGTGGCGCTGCCCGCGCTGCTCGTCGGGGTACTGGTGGTGGCCGCAGTGGTGTCGGTCCTCGGCTACCTCGTCACCAACGGCAACTTCGCGCTCAGCCACACCCTGCCCGACGGCTCGTGGCACCTCCGCCGCGGGCTGCTCACCACCCGCGAGACCAGCGTCGACGACGACCGGCTGCGCGGGGTCAGCGTCGGCGAGCCGCTCGGGCTCAGGCTCGCCGGCGGCGCCCGGCTCTCCGCGATCGTCACGGGCCTCGACCGCAGCCAGAGCGGCAGCGAGGCGCTCCTCCCGCCGACCCCGCGGACCCTCGTCGACCGGGTCGCGGCCGACGTCCTCGGCACCCCCACCCCGGTGACCGCGCCGCTCGCGTCGCACGGCCCCCGCGCCCGGACCCGTCGTTACTCCCGCGCCCTCGTCCCGGCCGCGGTCGTGGCCGCGGGACTCGCGGCGGCCGGGAGCGTCGTCAACGCCCCGTGGTGGCTCCTGGTGGCGGTGCCGGTCGTGCTGGTGGGGTCCGCCGCACTGGTCGGCCACGACCGGGCCCGCGCCCTCGGTCACACCCTGGTCGAGGGCTGGCTGGTCGCCCGGTCCGGCAGCCTCACCCGGCGCCGCGAGCTCCTCGGGACCGACGCGGTCATCGGCTGGAACCTCCGCTCGACGTGGTTCCAGCGCCGCGCCGGACTGGTGACGCTGGTCGCCACGACGGCCGGCGGCCGGCAGTCGGTGCGGGTCCTCGACGTCCCCGAGCCGACCGCGGTGTCCGTCGCCGACGACGCCGTACCGGACCTGGTGTCGCAGTTCCTCGACGAGCCCCGCACCTGACGCACCCGGTCCCGGAACCGGCAACCCGCGCTGCGCTCAGCAGCGACCCCGCTCGATGCTGCGGCAGCGGTCGCGGCCGCCCTCCCCGTAGCCGGTGTCGGTGCCGGACCCGCCCTCGAGCGAGTCGGCCCTCGCCGTCCCCGTGAGCCGGTCGTTGCCGGCCCCCGCGGTCACCCGCAACGGGCCGCCGTCGACCGCCCAGACCCGGTCGGCGCCGGCGGTGCCGCGAACGACCCAGGCCAGGTCGGCGAGCAGCCGGACGCCCTCGAGACCCGTCACCGCGCCGCGCGCCCGCACACCCGATGCGCTCGTGACACCCTCGCGCAGGTCGATCGTCACCGACGTCGCCTGCTGGGCGATCCGTTGCCCTGAATAGGTGACGACGTCGTCGCCACCACCCCCGTCGCTCAGGGCGCCCCGGCCGGCCACGAGGTGGTGGAGCAGCTGGTCGTCGGCCGGCCCGGTCTCGACGCGGGTCGGCAGCGGCGAGAGCGCCTCGACGTAGTCGGGCCCCGAGCCGCTGTCGACCCGGTCGCGTCCGGCCAGGCTCGATACCAGGTCGCCGCCCGGGCCGCCCCCCACGACGTCGTCGCCGTCGGCGCCGGCGAGCCCGTCGGGGTAGACCCGGTCCGCGCCGCCGCCCGCGGCGATCACGTCGTTGCCGGCGCCGCCGTCGATCCGGTCGGGCCCGGTCGAGCCGGTCAACCGGTCGGCATGCGGTGAGCCGAGCAGTCCCACGCCCGCCGAGGGGACGACCAACCGGTCGGTGCCCGCGCCGGTCGCGCGGGCCTTCGAGGCGTCGACGACCACGCTGTCGGGCGCCGACGCCCAGGAGTAGACGTCCGGCCGCACCCGGGTTCCGGCGGACCGGGTGTCGCGGCCGCCGTCGAGTCGGTCATCGCCCGGCCCGCCGTCGAGCACGTCGCCGGTCAGCGTGGTCCCCGCCGGGCCGCGGTCGAGCCGGTCGGCCTGCCCGAGCAACCGGTCGTCGCCGGCCCCACCGTCGAGCCGGTCGACACCCCCGCCCCCACAGATCGCGTCGTCCCCGCCACCGCCGTCGATCGCGTCGTCACCCGCCAGTCCCGCGATCACGTCGGCCCGGCTGGTCCCGTGCAGCACGTCGTCGCCGGTGGTGCCGACGATCGTCACGGTCCGCCCCGCGCAGCTCGGTGGCGCGGCACCGACCGGGGCGCCGGCCGGGACCAGGGCCGCTCCGGCGAGCAGCAACGCCGCGAGTGCTGCGCGGTGGGCAGGCATGAGGGGACTCCCGGGACCAGTCGGGGGCGCGACCTGATCCATGATCCGCGACGTACGGCGCCCGGCCCGGGATTGCCGAACGCGCGCGTGTCACTCGTGGCGCGGCGGCGCCGTCGGTGTGCGAGCTCCGGTGGTCGAGGAGGTCGCGCGGCGACCGTCTCGAAACCCCCGCCGCGGATGCAGGACGGCGCGACAGGCCACTAGCGTGAGGCACATGTTCTCCAAGGTGCTCGTGGCCAACCGGGGCGAGATCGCGATCCGCGCGTTCCGCGCGGCGTACGAGCTCGGCGCCCGCACGGTGGCCGTCTTCCCCTACGAGGACCGCGGCTCCGAGCACCGGCTCAAGGCCGACGAGGCCTACGAGATCGGCGAGCGGGGCCACCCGGTGCGCGCCTACCTCGACCCCGAGGGGATCGTCGAGGTGGCCGTCCGGTCGGGGGCCGACGCGGTCTACCCCGGCTACGGCTTCCTGTCCGAGAACCCGGCGCTCGCCGAGGCCTGCGCCAACGCCGGGATCACCTTCGTCGGTCCGACCGCCGACGTGCTGACGCTGACCGGGAACAAGGCGCGTGCCATCGAGGCGGCGAGGGCCGCGGGCGTCCCGACGCTGCAGGGCGTCGACCCCTCGACCGACCCGGACGCGCTGGTGGTGGCCGCGGCCGACCTGCCCTACCCGCTCTTCGTGAAGGCCGTGGCCGGCGGCGGGGGGCGGGGGATGCGGAGGGTCGACGACCCGGCGCGGCTGCGCGACGCCGTCGAGGCGTGCATGCGCGAGGCCGACGGCGCGTTCGGCGACCCGACGGTGTTCATCGAGCAGGCGGTGGTCGACCCGCGCCACATCGAGGTGCAGGTGCTGGCCGACGGCACCGGCGAGGTGATGCACCTCTTCGAGCGCGACTGCTCGGTGCAGCGGCGACACCAGAAGGTCGTCGAGCTCGCGCCCGCGCCCGGCCTCGACCCCGACCTGCGGGAGCGGATCTGCGGCGACGCGGTGGGGTTCGCCCGCGAGATCGGCTACCGGAACGCCGGCACCGTGGAGTTCCTGCTCGACCCCGACGGCAACTACGTCTTCATCGAGATGAACCCGCGGATCCAGGTCGAGCACACCGTGACCGAGGAGGTCACTGACGTCGACCTCGTGCAGTCGCAGCTGCGGATCGCCTCCGGCGAGACGCTGGCCGACCTCGGGCTGTCCCAGGACACCGTCGCGCTCCGCGGTGCGGCGCTGCAGTGCCGGATCACCACCGAGGACCCCGCCAACGACTTCCGGCCCGACACCGGCCGGATCACGACGTACCGCTCCCCCGGCGGCGCCGGCGTCCGCCTCGACGGCGGTACGACGTACACCGGCGCCGAGGTGTCGGCGCACTTCGACTCGATGCTGGCCAAGCTGACCTGCCGCGGCGCGACGTTCGAGAAGGCGGTCGAGCGGGCGCGGCGGGCGGTGGCGGAGTTCCGGATCCGCGGAGTCACGACCAACATCGCGTTCCTGCAGGCCGTGCTCGACGACCCGGACTTCCGTGCCGGGCGGGTGACGACGTCGTTCATCGAGACCCACCCGCAGCTGCTGACCGCGCGCGGCCCCGGTGACCGGGGCACCAAGCTGCTCACCTACCTCGCCGACGTCACCGTCAACCAGCCCCACGGGGCCGCACCGGTCGACCTCGACCCGGCTTCCAAGCTGCCCGACCTCGACCTGCGGATGCCGGCGCCCGACGGGACCCGGCAGCTGCTGCTCGACGTGGGGCCGGAGGAGTTCGCCCGGCGGCTGCGGTCCGCCGACCGGGTGGCGGTCACGGACACGACGTTCCGCGACGCCCACCAGTCCCTGCTCGCGACCAGGGTCCGGACCCGCGACCTGGTCACGGTCGCCCGCCACGTCTCCCGGATGGCGCCGCAGCTGTGGTCGCTGGAGGCCTGGGGCGGGGCGACCTACGACGTGGCGCTGCGGTTCCTCGGCGAGGACCCGTGGGAACGGCTGACCGCGATGCGGCAGGCAGCACCCAACCTGTGCCTGCAGATGCTGCTCCGCGGCCGCAACACGGTCGGCTACACGCCGTACCCGACCGGGGTGACGGCCGCATTCGTCGACGAGGCGGCCCAGGCCGGGATCGACGTGTTCCGGATCTTCGACGCCCTCAACGACGTCGAGCAGATGCGCCCGGCGATCGAGGCGGTGCGGGCGACCGGCACGTCCGTCGCGGAGGTCGCGCTGTGCTACACCGGCGACCTGTCCGACCCCGGCGAGGAGCTCTACACCCTCGACTACTACCTGCGGCTCGCCGAGCGGATCGTCGACGCCGGCGCCCACGTGCTGGCGATCAAGGACATGGCCGGGGTGCTGCGGGCCCCGGCCGCCCGCACGCTCGTCACCGCGCTCCGGGACCGCTTCGACCTCCCCGTCCACCTGCACACCCACGACACCCCCGGCGGCCAGCTCGCGACCCTGCTGGCCGCGATCGAGGCGGGTGTCGACGCGGTCGACGCCGCCAGTGCGCCGATGGCCGGCACCACCTCGCAGCCGTCGCTGTCGGCGCTGGTCGCGGCCACCGACCACTCCTCCCACGAGACCGGGCTGTCGCTGGAGGCACTGTTCGAGCTGGAGCCCTACTGGGAGGCGGTCCGTCGCGTCTACGCGCCGTTCGAGTCGGGGCTGCCGTCGCCGACCGGCAGGGTCTACACGCACGAGATCCCCGGCGGCCAGCTCTCCAACCTGCGACAGCAGGCGATCGCGCTCGGCCTCGGGGAGAAGTTCGAGCAGATCGAGGACATGTACGCCGCTGCCAACCACATCCTCGGCAACGTGGTCAAGGTGACCCCGACGTCCAAGGTCGTCGGCGACCTCGCGCTGCACCTGGTGGCGGTCGGCGCCGACCCGGCCGAGTTCGCCGAGAACCCCGGCAAGTTCGACATCCCCGGCTCGGTCATCGGCTTCCTCCACGGCGAGCTCGGCGACCCGCCCGGCGGGTGGCCCGAGCCGTTCCGGACCCGCGCGCTCGAGGGCCGCTCCTGGGAGCCGACCGACGCGTCACTGTCCGAGTCCGACGCGGCCGACCTGGCGGCCGGCTCACCGACGCGTCGGCGTACGTTGAACCGGCTGCTGTTCCCGGCCCCGACCAAGGACTTCGAGGAGTCCCGGCACAAGTACGGCGACGTCTCGGTCCTCCCCACTCGCGACTACCTCTACGGCCTCCGCGGCGGCGACGAGCACGTCGTCGACATCGAGGAGGGCAAGCGGGTGATCTTCGGGCTGGAGGCGATCGGCGAGCCCGACGAACGCGGCTTCCGGACGGTGATGGCGACCATCAACGGCCAGCTCCGCCCGATCGCGGTGCGCGACCAGTCGGTCTCGGCCGAGGTCGCCGCCGCCGAGAAGGCCGACACCACCCAGGCGGGCCACGTCGCAGCCCCCTTCCAGGGCGCCGTCACCGTCGTCGTCTCCGAGGGCGACGCCGTCGACGCCGGCCAGACGGTCGCCACCATCGAGGCCATGAAGATGGAGGCCGCGATCACCGCCCCCTCCGCCGGCACCGTCGAGCGGCTCGTGGTCTCCGGCACCCGTCCCGTCGAGGGCGGCGACCTGCTGCTGGTCATCGGCTGACGCCGGGGATGGTGCTGTCGCGCCGCGGGGTCGCGGTGACCGTGGGCGTGTTGGCGATGCTGCTGGCCTGGCTGACTGCCGTGCCCCTCGCCCACCACTTCAACGGCCTCGCGCCGGGTGACCTGCCCTGGGCGCCGGACACGTGGGCGCCGGCGTACGACGCGGTCTACGCCACCCTCGGCCGGCCGCTCGGGCTCTCGGAGTACTACTCCTGGGGCAAGCCCGCCTTCCTGATGTACGCGGCGGCGCTGGGGCTGGCCTTCATGGCTCCGCGGGGTGTCGGCCGGTGGAGCCGCGTCGGCCTGGTCCTGCTGCGCGTCGCGCTCGGGGTCGGGCTGGTCGCCGACGTGGTCGGCTGCTGGGGCGGCTGGGGGGCCGGGGAGATGACCGCGGTGACCGGCTACGCGTTCTCCTTCGCCGAGATCTGGGCGCTGCTGCCGATGGCCGTCGCGCTCGCCGTCCTCGGGGTCGGCTACGTCCGCGACCGGGTGCGTCCGCGATGGGCCGCCTGGTTCGTCCTGGCCGCCGCCGTGCTGACCCTCCCCTTTGCCGGCCTCGTCCTCGGGTACGCACCCCACGGCGTGCTGCTCCCCGTGCTCGCCGGTCTCGTCGTGGTCGCCGCGGCCTCCCCCCGGCCGGCCGCGACCTGAGTCGCGGGATGGCTCAGGTCGCAGGGACCCCGAACCACTCCCGGACGACCGCCAGCTCGTGCGCGTCGAGCTCGACCTCCGCGGCTCGGGCACGGTCCACGACGTTGGCCACGAACGCCCCGCCGATCTCGGCCGCCGAGGGTGCGGGGTGGCGGTAGAGCGGGCACCCGCCGTACGCCGCACCCCTGGCGACGACGTTGACGGAGCTGCGCCCGACCTCCACGCCACGCTCCACCAGCCGGTCACGCGCCCAGCGGGTGGTCTCGGCCAGGTTGAACTCGTGGGACTCGACGTGCGCCGCGAGCGCCTCGTGGATCGGCCGCCAGGCCGAGCGGTCGAGGCGCGGCAGCCGCAGCTCGGCACTCACCCGGGCCACGGGCGCAGGCGTCTCACCCGGCGCCACGGTGGGCTGCGCCTCCTCGGGCGGGTCGTGTCGTCGGCTGTCCCAGAGGAAGTGGGTCGATATCCGCGCGCCCGGGAGGTCGAGACTCTGCAGCCCCTTCTTCAGGCTGCGATGTCCCGCCCAGCCGTTGGTCGCTGCTGCCGGACCGAGGTCTGCCCTCAGCTGCTGCCCCAGCCCTGCGAGGTTGAGGGCCCCCGTGGCGCCGTCGTAACGCTGGCGCACCAGGCCCCGGAACCGCGCGACCACCTCGATCGACGTCGAGCCTGAGGCCCCGTCGGCGCTCCCGGGCGATACGTCGACGGCCGACTCCAGGATCGCGTCCGCGGCGCCGGGCCCCTCGTCCAGGAGCAGCTCGAGCAGCTCCTCCCCGTCGATCAGCCGGTCCGCGATCGCGCCGAGGACGACGGCCGAGTCCGAGGGCGAGAGCACGGTGGTCCGTCGGTCGGCGGCCCGGAGCCGCACCAGCAAGGGCGTCATGTCGGAGTCGCCCGACGCGATGACGAACTCCTCGTACCGCACGTCGGCGTCCAGGGTCTCGGCCGCGTCGAGCGCCATCCGGATGTCGGCGCCGTTCTTCGCCTGGGCCAGCCGTGGGCAGTCGACGACCTCGAAGCCGGCGTCGGTGAACGCCCGACGGAACGACGAGAACACCAGCCGCGGGCCGCCGCCCGTGAGCGTCACCGAGCCACCCGGGTTCATGTAGCAGCGCAGCACCAGCCACCGTCGCTCACGGTCGTTCAGCAGGCTGGTGGCCAGGCGCTCCACCCAGACGCCGGGCTTCTCGGCGAACAGCTGGGCCAGCTTGGGGTCCAGCTTCAGCAGACCGCCGAAGACGTTGTCGAAGTCGAGGTACAGCGCTGTGCGGACCGGCTGGGGCATGGTCGGAAGGTACGACAGGGTCGACCGGCTCCGCGGTGGAACGCCGTCATCCGACGGCACGGACGGGGCACTACGCTTCCGGCTGATGGACATCACCGACTTCTCGCTCGACGCGTTCTCGCTCGCGGGCCGGCGGGCACTGGTCACCGGCGGCAACACCGGGCTGGGGCAGGCGTTCACGGTGGCGCTGGCGCGGGCGGGGGCCGACGTGTTCGTGGTGGGCCTGCTCGACGACGGCGGCGAGACCCGGCGGCTCGTGGAGGACAGCGGGGGGCGGTACGGCGAGACGCGCGCCGACATCACGCAGCCCGGGGTGCCCGGCCAGGTGGTCGGCCAGTGCGTCGAGACGCTCGGCGGGCTCGACGTCCTGGTCAACTCCGCCGGCATCTGCCTGCTCGCCGACGTCGACGACTTCGACCGGACGCTGTGGGACCCGATGGTGGCGGTCAACCTGACCGCAGCGTTCGAGATGGCCCACGAGGCGAGCCGGGTGATGGTCACGCAGGGCAGCGGGAAGATCATCAACATCGCGTCGCTGTTCAGCTGGCTCGGCGGCCGGCAGTCGCCGGCATACGCCGCGACCAAGGCGGGGATCGCCGGGTTCACCAGGGCCTACTGCGACGAGCTCGCCGGCCTCGGAGTGCAGGTCAACGCCATCGCTCCGGGCTACTTCGCCACCGCGATCACGGCCGCGACCCGCGCCGACCGCGCGGCCGACCGCCGCATCGTCGAGCACATCCCCGCCGGCCGCTGGGGCGATCCGGCCGACCTGATGGGCGCGACGGTGTTCCTGGCCTCGCGCGCCTCCGACTACGTCAACGGACACCTGCTCGTCGTCGACGGCGGCTATCTGGTGCGATGAACCCATGGTCCACTCCCGCTCAGCCCTGACCCGCGCCGAGATCGTCCAGGCGGCCACCGACCTGCTCGGCCCGGACGCGGTCGACACCGACGAGGCCCGGCTGCGGGCGAGCAGCGTCGACCGGTTCCGGAAGTACACCGCCGTCCACGGCATCTACGACGGCCCGCTCCCGGCCGCGATCGTCCACCCCGCGTCGACCGAGCAGGTGGCCCAGCTCCTCGACCTGGCGCAACGGGAGCGGATCGCCGTCGTTCCCCGCACCGGCGGCACCAGCACCGAGGGCGGCCTGGAGACGGTCGTCGAGGACTCGCTCGTGGTCGACGGGTCGCGGCTGGACCGGATCCTCGAGATCGACGTCGACGACATGCAGGCGACGGTGCAGTGCGGCGTCCGGCTGCAGGCACTCGAGGACGCGGTGCGCGAGCTCGGCCTCACCACCGGCCACTCGCCGCAGTCGAAGCCGCTGGCGCAGCTGGGCGGGCTGGTCGCGACCCGCTCGATCGGCCAGTTCTCGACGCTGTACGGCGGGATCGAGGACATGGTCGTCGGCCTCGAGGCGGTGTTGCCCGGGGGTCGGGTCGTGCGGGTCAGGAACGTGCCGCGCCGCGCGGCCGGACCCGACGTACGCCACGTGCTGGTCGGCAACGAGGGCGCGCTGGCCTACGTCACCGAGGTGACCGTGAAGCTGTTCCGCCACCACCCGGACGTGCGCTGGTTCGGCTTCCGGGTCCCCGACTTCGCGGCCGGCGTCGGGCTGCTGCGCGAGGTCGTCACCACCGGCTACCGGCCCTCCGTCGCCCGCCTCTACTCCCCCGAGGACGCCCGGCAGCACTTCCCCGACCACCCACTCGACCAGAACCTCGTCGTGCTCTCCGCCGAGGGCCCACCACCGCTCGTCGCGGCGACCGCCGGCGCGATCGAGGAGATGGCCGCCGCGGTCGACCACACGCCGGTGCCGGAGGCGGAGATCCGCGAGTGGTTCGAGGGGCTCAACTGGGGCGCGGACAAGATCGAGGCCGAGAAGCAGGCGATGCGCGACAGCCCCCACCTCGGCTACACCACCGAGGTCTCCGTCGACTGGTCGCGGACCGCCGAGCTCTACGAGACGACCCTCGCCCGGATCCGGGACACCTTCGACCGCGCCGACGACCTGACGCTGCTGGGCGCGCACTCCTCGCACAGCTACCAGACCGGCACCAACCTCTACTTCGTCTACGACTACGACGTCCGCTGCGAGCCGCGCGAGGAGATCGACCTCTACCACCGCCCGCTCAACGCGATCATCGTCGAGGAGGCGCTGCGGGTCGGCGGCTCGATGGCCCACCACCACGGGGTCGGCAAGTACCGCACGCCGTGGATGCACGCCGAGCACGGCAGCGGCTACGCCCTGCTCGCCGGCCTCAAGCGGGCCTTCGACCCCGACAACGTGATGAACCCCGGGTCGGTGTTCCCGGTCGACGCCCACGGCGACGCCGTGCTCGACCCGGAGCCCTGATGGTCGCGTTCCTGGCGATCGACTCCGGCTCGCAGAGCACCAAGGTCTCGGTCGTCGACGAGGCCGGTGCGGTGCACGCCGCCGCCCGGACGCCGCTGCGCCCCTACCTGCTCGGGCCCGAGGGGCGAGCGGTCCACCCGGACGACGACCTCTGGGACGCGCTGGCGGTGGCGACCCGCGAGGCCCTGGCGTCGTACGACGGGGCCGCCGGTGACGTCGTGGCGGTCGGGCTGTGTGGCATCCGGTGCTGCCGGGCACTGCTCGACGCCGAGGGCCGGCTGGCCGAGCCGGTGCTGAGCTGGATGGACCCACGGGTGTCGTCGGCGTACGAGCCGGTCGAGGGGGTCGTCACGGTGACCAGCGCGGGCGGCTACCTCGCGAGCAGGCTGACCGGAGAACGGCGCGACAGCGTCGCAGGCGACCAGGGGGTACGGCCGCCGGCCGGGCTGCTGCCCGAGCTGGTCGAGCCGGGTGAGCTCCTCGGCCGGGTCACGGCGCCCGCCTCGGACGCGACGAGCGTACCGGCCGGACTGCCGGTGTTCGCGACCGCCAACGACAAGGCCGTCGAGGCGCTGGGCTGCGGGCTGCTCGGGCCAGGCACCGTGCTGCTCTCGCTCGGGACCTACGTCACCGCGATGACGGTCGCCGACGACGCGCCGGAGCCGGACGACCGGCGCTACTGGCTCAACGACGCCGCCGTCCCCGGCCGGCAGCTGGTCGAGAGCGACGGCATCCGGCGTGGCATGTGGACGGTGTCGTGGCTGCGACAGCTGGTGAGCGCGGCCGCGCCCGACCTGGTCGAGCCGGACGACGTCGAGGCGTGGCTGGAGGAGGGAGCCCGCGACGTACCGCCCGGCGCCGGCGGGCTGCTCACCGTCCCGGACTGGCTGGCGCCCGGCCACGAGCCCCACCGGCGCGGGATGGTCGTGGGGCTCGACGGCTCGCACGGGCCCCACCACCTGCACCGCTCGATCCTCGAAGGCATCGCGATGACGATGCGCCGCCACGTCGAGGCGATGGAGGCGGCCCTCGGCGTGCGGCCCAGCCGGCTGGTGGTCTCCGGCGGCGGCGCACGCTCCGACCTGATGACCCAGGTCGTGGCCGACGCCTTCGACCGCCCCGCCGAGCGTCCCGCGGTCGTCGACGCCGCCGGGCTCGGCGCCGCGATCTGCGCGGCCGTCGGCCACGGGACCTACCCGTCCTTCGACGTAGCCGTCTCGGGGATGGTCCACCCAGGCGACCGGTTCGAGCCCGAACCCGCCGCCCACGCGGCGTACGACGACCTCGCCGGGGTGCACGCCGACCTCACGGCCGCCGTCGACCCGGTCCTGCGACGGCTGCACGGGTGACGGGACGGAGCCGCTGCTGGGGGCCGGCGGTGGGCTAGCCACCGTTTCCCGACCTGATGCGGTGGCTCCGTCACCGCCGGTGCGGTCCCGCCGGCGGTGAGACAGGGAGAACTGCCGGATCGGGGCGCCGTCGTGCGCTCGCGGTGCGGACCTCGTACACTGGTCGGTAGCCCCGGCGTGTGCCTGCCGAGTGCCGGAACCGTGACCTTGCCATCTGAGTGCGAGTGCCACAGGTCCCGATGAGCTCTCGGGCACCACCGTCTCCGGAGGGAGGGGAAGCCGGCGTCCGTGGTCCACGGACGATCGGTCGGGCAGCCGGACGGACGAGATGGGGGTCGTCCGGGCGGGCGACATCGCACGAGGAAGCGAGTGTTGGTTGGCCACCAAGCGTGACACCCGGTCCGGCAACGGACGACGGCGTACCCCGGCCCGGAGGCGTGACGAGGAAGGGCTCATGCCCGTCCTGGCCCGCGCCGTGGGCGAGGTCGGGCACGCCATCGACCGCGGGCAGATGACCTCGCGCCACCACGCCCGGTTCCAGGCGGTGGCGCTGCTGGCCCGCGAGGAGCGGGCCCGGATCCAGGCGGACGACTCGCTGACCGAGGCGCAGCGCGACAACATGCGCAAGCGGCTCGAGGGCGTGGCCACCAACCTGGCGCGGCTCGCCGCGCGGCAGCCGTCGCTGTTCGGCCTGCTGCAGGAGGACGCGGAGATCACCGAGGCGACCCGGCAGCTCAAGCGCGAGATGCAACGCGCCGGAGGCCTCGAGCCCGACCCCGAGCAGCAGCCGGCCGAGCCCGAGGATGGCGCCGCACGGCCGGAGCGGCGTACGGCGATCCCGCAGTCGGTCCGGTCCGCCCAGCTCGCCAACCCGTTCCTCGTCCCCGACTTCAGCGCCGTGCGGCCCAAGCCCAAGGGCCGGCTGGTCGGCTGGGAGCTGATCGGGCCGGTGCTCAACGCCTTCGAGCACCCCGTCCCCGGCGCCCCGGCCTGCATGGACCTGCCCGACCCGCGGCCGCAGCTGCTGCCGCCCGGCCTGGAGCTGATGCCCCACCAGGCGAAGGTCCTGTCGGCGGTCGCCGAGGGCCACCGCACCTTCCTGCTGGCCGACGAGCCCGGCCTCGGCAAGACGGCGCAGGCGCTGCTCGCCGCCCAGGTCGCGAACGCCTACCCACTCCTCTGCGTGGTCCCCAACGTCGTCAAGACCAACTGGGCCCGCGAGGCCGCCCTGTGGACGCCGAACAGGACGGTGTCGGTGATCCACGGCGACGGCGCCACGATCGACGGCTTCGCCGACATCGTCGTCGTCAACTACGAAGTCCTCGACCGGCACGTCGACTGGATCGGCGAGCACGGCTTCCGCGGCGTGGTCGTCGACGAGGCCCACTACATCAAGAACAAGAAGTCGCAGCGCTCCCAGCAGGTGCTCGAGGTCTCCCAGCGGGTACGCCGCCGGATGGCCCGGCCGCTGCTGATGGCGCTGACCGGGACACCGCTGATCAACGACATCGAGGACTTCCGGGCGATCTGGGAGTTCCTCGGCTGGATCGAGGAGCGCAAGCCTGGCAACGACCTGATGGCCGCGCTCGAGGACACCGAGCGGACCCCGGCCGACCACGCGTTCTACCCGGCGGCGCGACAGGCCGTCGTCGACCTCGGGATCGTCCGCCGCAAGAAGGTCGACGTCGCCTCCGACATCCCCGCCCGCCGGGTCGCCGACCTGCCGGTCGAGCTCGAGGGCGCGGTCGGCCGTTCGATCGCCGAGGCGGAGCGCCAGCTCGCGCAGCGCCTCGTCGGCCGCTACCGCGCCGCACTCGAGCACCGTCGCTCCCGTGGCGGCTCCGAGGAGGTCGACGGGATCGACCTCGAGCTCGTACGCCGGGTGGCCGAGCGCGAGGTCGCGGAGTCGTCCGACGACGACACCAGCGGCGACAACGTGTTCTCGATGGTGCGCCGGATCGGCCAGGCCAAGACCGAGCTGGCCGCCGACTACGCCGCCCAGCTGGCCCGCAGCGCCGGCAAGGTCGTGTTCTTCGCCAAGCACAACGACGTCATGGACGCCGCCGAGGCGTTCTTCACCCAGCGCGGCATCCGGCACACCTCGATCCGCGGCAACCAGACAACGAAGGTCCGCCAGGAGGCGATCGACGCGTTCGTCGACGACCCCGACGTGCACGTCATCGTCTGCTCGCTGACCGCGGCCGGCGTCGGCATCAACCTCCAGGTCTCCTCCAACGTCGTGCTCGCCGAGCTGTCCTGGACCAACGCCGAGCAGACCCAGGCGATCGACCGGGTCCACCGGATCGGCCAGACCGAGCCCGTCACTGCATGGCGCATCATCGCCGCGCAGACCATCGACGCCAAGATCGCCGAGCTGATCGACGCCAAGGCCGGCCTCGCCGCCCGCGCGCTCGACGGGGCGGACGAGCAGGAGACCTCGTCGGCCGACGTCCAGGTCGACGCGCTCGTCTCGCTGCTGACCGAGGCGCTCGAGGAGGAGACGGTCACGGCATGACCGCGGTCGCCGCACCGGTCTAGAGTGCGGGAGGGACCGTGAGGGGGCGTCACATGAGCGGGCACGACGATCGGACCGCGGCGTTCCACGCGCTTCACACCTCGGGGTGCTTCGTGATGGCGAACCCGTGGGACGTCGGCAGCGCGCGGGCGCTGGAGCGGATGGGCTTCCCCGCGCTGGCGACGACCAGCGCCGGGCTGGCGTGGACGCTCGGCCGCCCCGACACCCAGGCCACCCTCGACGACACGCTCAGCCACCTGCGTGACGTCGCGGCCGCCGTGCACGTGCCGGTCAACGCCGACTTCGAGGACGGCTACGCCGCCGACCCCGAGCAGGTCGCCGCGAACGTCGCGCTCGCCACGGCCACCGGCATCGCCGGGCTCTCGATCGAGGACTCCTCGGACGACGCCGCCGAGCCGCTCTACGAGTTCGACCTCGCCGTCGCACGGATCCGTGCGGCCCGGCAGGCGATCGACGAGAGCGGGACCGGGGTGCTGCTGACCGGACGCTCCGAGGGCTTCGTGGTCGGCCGGCCCGACCTCGACGAGACGGTCCGCCGGCTGTCGGCGTACGCCGAGGCGGGCGCCGACTGCCTCTACGCGCCGCGGATCGACCGGGTCGAGCACGTCGAGGCGGTCGTGGCCGCGGTCGCGCCCAAGCCGGTCAACCTGCTGCTCAACACGCCGTTCATGACCGTCGCCGAGGCCGCCGACCTCGGCGTACGCCGGATCAGCATCGGCGGCACCCTCGCCCGCACCGCCTGGCGCGGCTTCCTCGATGCCGCGACCGAGCTCGCGGAGGCCGGCACGGTCACCGGGTTCCGCGACCTCCCCAACGTCGACACCCTGCTCGGCGACTGACCCACGCGTGACGTCGCGCCGGGGCGGGGTCCATGCTGGACCCGTGTCGCCGCGCTTCTCCCTGGACCACCTCGTCGAGTGGGCGCTGCGGGGCGGGCCGGCCCCGGTGCAGCTCACCGATGCGTCGGTGGAACGGATCTCGATCGCGCAGGGCCACCTGCGCCACGCCGGCCGCTCCGGGGCCGTCTACGGCCTGACCACGGGCGTCGGTGCGCTGCGCAGCGTCCCCACCGACGTCACGCCGAGCGACGGCTCGTCGCACGCGCTGCGGCTGTGGCGCAGCCATGCCACCGGGTTCGGGGAGATGTACGACGACGCGACCGCCCGCGCTGCGATGGCGATCCGGCTGCACCAGATCACCTCGGGCCGGTCGGGCGTCAGTGCCGGGCTGGCGTCCTCGCTCGGCGCTGCGATCGCCGGGGGCGCCGTACCCGACCTGCACCGATCCGGCTCGATCGGCACCGGCGACATCGTGCCGCTGGCCGAGCTGGGGCTGACCCTGATCGGCGAACGGCCGTGGCGCTCGGGGTCGGCGCCGGTGGCGGAGCTGGACGACGGCGACGCGCTGCCGTTCATGTCCAGCAACGCACTGACCCTCGCCACCGCGGCGTTGGTGCACCGGCGGCTGACGAACTTCTCCGTGGCGGCGGAGCGGGTCACGGCGCTGTCGGCGTGCGCGCTCCAGGCCTCCCTCCAGGCCTACGACCCGCGCGTCCACGCCGGACGCCCGGACGCCTCCCAGCAACGGGTGGCCGCCCGGTTGATGGCGCTGCTCTCCCCCGCCGAGTGGTGGCCGGCCCGGCTCCAGGACCCGTTCGCGCTGCGGACCGTGCCGCAGGTCCACGCCCCGTTCGTCGACGCGCTGGTCACCACCGAGCAGGCCGTGGTGGTCGAGGTCGACGACTCCTCCGAGAACCCGCTCGTCGTCCCGGACGGTACGCCGCTCCACCACGGCGGCTTCGTGACCGCCCGGCTCTCTGCCACCCTCGACGCGCTGCGCCAGGCGACGTACCCCGTCATCGCCCTGTCGGCCGCCCGCCTCTCGGCCCTGGTCAACCCGTCGCTCTCCGGGCTCCCGGCCTTCCTCGCGTCGGGCCCGGCGGACAGCTCGGGGGTGATGATCCTGGAGTACCTCGCCCAGGACGCCCTCGCCCGCGCCCGGATCCTCACCTCACCCGTCTCGACCGGCCACGCCTCGATCTCGCTCGGGCTCGAGGAGCACGCCAGCTTCTCCACCCAGGCCGCGTGGGGCTGCGAGCAGATCGTCGACCTCGCCCCCGTCGTCCTCGGCTGCGAGCTGGTGTCCGCCGTCCGGGCGCTCCGCATGGACCCCGACCGGCTCCCGCAGGACGGTCCGCTCCGCGAGCTCTTCGACACCGCCGCCGCCGAGCTCGACGAGGACCGCAGCGACCGTCCCCTCACCGACGACCTCGCCGCCGCCGTCCGGCTGGTGCAGCAGGGACTGTGACGCCCTAGGGATGGTCCGGCACGGTCAGGGCGTCGGGATCGCGACGCGGCGGCAGGTGGCCGAGCGCCGACTGCACCAGCGCGGTGCGGGCCTTGACGACGACCGCCCGGCGCAGCCTGCCGGTGTCGTCACCGACGAGCCCCTCGACGGTCTCGCGCACCTGCTTGTCCGTGTAGGTCGGCCGGGTGCCGGGCGCGACCTGGACGTCCGGCAGCGCGACCAGGACCGGCAGGATCTGGGCACCGAGCCGGTCGAGCAGCTGGAACCGTTGGTAGCGGTCCATCTCGTCCCAGACGGTGTCGACGTCGGCCCGGCCCCGGCGTACGTCCTTGCGCTGGGCCGCCAGCACCACCTTGGCCGCTCCCGTGAGAGCGACCGTCAGCTCGTGCTCCGTGAATCGCATGGCACCAGCATGTCCGATGCCGCTGGCGGACCCTCTCACCGGCTCAGCTCGGCCACCTCGTCGAGCCGGCCCAGCTTGTGCGGGTTGCGGATGGCGAGGATGCGGGTGATGCGCCCGTCCTCGACGTCGAAGGCCAGGACGGTCTCGAGGTCGCCGGCAGGGTCGAGGCGGGCGCCGACGGACCCGTTGACGAGGAGCGTGACGGCGGGGAGGCCGGGGGCGGCGACGGCGACGCGGGAGAGGGCGTTGGCGACGCGCCAGGCACCGCTGATCGGGCGCGGGAGGGCGGGGGCGAGCCCGCCGCCGTCGCCGACCGCGACGACGTCGGGCGCGAGGACGTCGAGCAGGCCCTGGACGTCGCCGGTGGTGAGCGCGGCGAGGAACCGCTCGACGACCTGCTGCTGCTCGTGTCGCGTCACGGTCGTCCGGGGCCGGCGGGCGGCGACGTGCTGGCGCGCGCGACGCGCGATCTGGCGTACGGCGGCGGGCGACTTCCCGAGCGCCTCGGCGATCTCGTCGTGGGGCACGTCGAAGACCTCGCGGAGCACGAACACCGCCCGCTCGGTCGGCAGCAGCGTCTCGAGGACGGCCAGCATCGCGACCGACAGGCTCTCCGCGAGCTCGACGTCCTCGGCCACGTCGGGACTCGTCAGCAGCGGCTCGGGCAGCCACTCCCCGACGTACTCCTCCCGCTGCCGCGCCAGCGTGCGCAGCCGGTTGAGCGCCTGCCGGGTGATGACACGGACCAGGTAGCCGCGCGGGTCGCGGACCTCGGCCCGCGCGGCCTCGCCGATCCCGTCCCAGCGCAGCCACGCCTCCTGGACGACGTCCTCGGCGTCGGCCGCCGAGCCGGTCATCTCGTAGGCGATCGTGAACAGCAGCCTGCGCTGGGCCACGAACGGGTCGTCGTCGTGCATGTCAGGAGGCTACGGGCGACCGCTGGTGGACGGGCTGGGCCAGCGGCTCCATCCCGCAGGCGTCGGCGAACTCCTCGGAGTGGATCCCGAGCGCGATGTTCGTGCGGGCCATCATGTTCATCGTGCCGATCCGCGCGGTCAGCTCCAGCAGGGCCGGCGCGCCGAGGTCGTCGAGCAGCGCGGCGACCATCTCGTCGGTGGCGGCCGGCGGCGTCTCGCTCATCGCCTCGGCGTACTCCAGCACCCGCCGCTCGCTCTCGGAGAACACCCCGGACTCGCGCCAGCGCGGGATCTCGCGGGCCTTGCGCTCGTCGAGGCCACGGTGACGGGTCATGAAGTAGTTGAGGTCGAGGCAGAAGCTGCAGCCGATGTGGGCGGCCGTCGCCATCACGGCGAACGTCGCCAGGTCGGCGTCGACCCGGTCCCACTTCTCCGTCTTGCGGCCGAACCCCATGGTGTCCTTGAAGACCTGGGGGTGGTGCCACATGACCGCCGCCGACTCCGGCACCTTGCCGACCATCTTGCGCATCCCGAGCTTCAGGACCTGGCCGAAGAGGCCGGTGATCTCGGTGGTGGGGACGCGTGCGCTGCCTGACATTTTTCTACCTCCGTCGTGTGTCGTGGTGTCGCCATCAAGACACCGGCGGTGGCGGAAATGTGACAGGTCGTGAGGCTCCCGGGGCGACAGCACTACACCTTCGTGCGCATGAACCAGACCGTCGGGCCGCCGTCCGGCGCGGCCAGGGCCTGGGCGACCCGGAAGCCGTGGGACTCGTAGTAGGGCACGTTGCGCGGGTTGCCGGTCTCGAGGGCGGCGGGGACGCGGTCGCGTCGCGCGAAGGCCAGGCCGTGCTCGATGAGAGCGGCACCCAGGCCCTGGCCACGCTTCGACGAGTCGACGGCCACGGTGTCGAGGTGCCAGGCGGACTCGTCGGGTTGATGCTCCGCGATCCAGCTCCAGAACCTGGTGTAGCGCACCATGTCCTCGGCGACGTCTGCGACCCGCTGGTCGTCGAACAGGCTCTGCTCCCACTCCTCGGTGCCGGTCGGCGGGATCCAGACGGCCGCCCCACCCGGTTCCGCGGTCTCCCAGACCATCCCGTTTGCGAGAGGTTGCTCGATGAACCACCGGTACTGACGGGTGAACCTGTCAGCGAGGTCGCCGCCGTCACCCGACGACCACAGCATCATGGGCTCCACCACGAAGGCGTGGCCGAACAACGTGGCGAGGGCGTGCAGCCGATCGGTCGACGCGACGACGATGTCGCTGGCCATCGACCAACGGTACTGCCGAGCCTGCTCACCGAGGATTCGCCGGCAAGGTGACGTTCACGAGGCGGACGTGACGGCCTCCAAGGACGCCTCGAGGATGTCGAGGCCGGCGTCCAGCTCGGCATCGCTGACGGTCAGCGGCGGGGCGATGCGGACGATGCCGCCCATGCCCGGCAGCTGGACGATGTTGAGGTGCAGGCCGCGCTCGAGGCAGGACGCGGTGACCGCGCGGCCCAGCTCGTCGGCCGGCGCCTTGGACTCCTTGTCGCGCACCAGCTCGATGCCCTGCAGGAGGCCTCGCCCGCGGACGTCACCGACCACCTCGTGCCGCTCCCGGAGCTCCAGCAGGCGCTGCTGGAGCCGGGCGCCGAGCGTGGCGGCACGAGCCACCAGCCCTTCGCGCTCGACCACGTCGAGCACGGCCAGCGCCACCGAGGCCGCCAGCGGGTCGGAGACGTGGGTGGTGAAGAAGAGGAACCCCCGCCCATGGCAGATCGCCTCGATCTCCGCCGTGGTGACGACGGCGGCGACCGGCAGCCCCCCGCCCAGGGTCTTCGACAGCGTGAGCACGTCGGGCACGACGCCGTCGCGCTCGAAGGCGTACATGGTGCCGGTCCGGCCCACCCCGGTCTGGGCCTCGTCCAGGATGAGCAGCATCCCCCGCTCGACGCAGAGCTCCCGGAGCCGGTGCAGGTAGCCGCGCGGCAGCTCGATGATGCCGCCCGACGACAGGATCGGCTCGACCAGGCAGGCCGCCAGGCTCCCGGTCGACTGCTGGTCCACCATCGCGAACCCGTACTCCAGCTCGCTCTCCCAGTCGTGGGACCCGTCCGGGTGCCGGAACGGCGACCGGTACGCGTTCGGGGTCGGGAGCGTGAGGTTGCCCGGCACCGGTGGCCCGTAGCCGCGCCGCCCGGCCGAGTAGGTTGCGGCCCTCGCCCCCGAGGTCATGCCGTGCCAGGAGCGGTCGAACGAGACCACCTCGTAGCGACCGGTCGCGAGCTTCGCCATCGTGAGGGCGGCCTCGTTGGCCTCGGCACCCGTGCTGAGCAGCAGGGTCATGGTGAGCGGGTCCGGCAACGTGGACGCGAGGCGTGCGGCCAGGTCCACGACCGGCCGGCTGAGCATTCCGCTGAAGAGGTGGTCCAGCGTTGCCACCGAGCTCGACACCGCGCGTACGACGTCGGGATGGGAGTGGCCGAGGACCGCGCTCATCTGTCCTGACGTGAAGTCGAGGATCGCCTGCCCGGACTCGTCGTAGACGTACGAGCCCGACGTCCGCTCGATGATGCGTGGCGTGAACGCGGTCCCGTAGCGCATCACGTGGCGCTCGACCTGATCCCAGAACCCGTCCGCGCCCATGCCCTGACCCTAGAGCCAAACGCGCATGCCTTGACAGGCATATGCCTTACTGGCAATATCAGAGGGTGCCCCAGAGCGACGTCTTCACCGTCATCGCGGACCCGACGCGCCGCCGCATCCTCGACCTGCTCCGGGAACGTGAGCTGACCGTCACCGAGCTGGTGGAGCGGCTGCAGACCGCACAGCCCAACGTGTCCAAGCACCTCAGGGTGCTGAGTGCGGCCGAGCTGGTCACGGCGCGCGTGGCCGGTCCGCGACGCCACTACACGCTCGCGCCCGAGGGGCTGCGTGACCTCGACACCTGGCTCACGCCGTACCGCCGTGCCTGGGCCGACCGGCTCGACGCGCTCGAGGCACACCTCGACCAGATGCCCGACACGTGAGGAGACGACGATGACGCACACGCCCCTGGGAACCGTCCACCAAGACGGCGCGACCGTGGTGCTCGCCTACGAGCGCGAGCTCCCCCATCCGCCGGAGAAGGTCTGGCGCGCGATCACCGAGTCCGAGCACCTGCGCCACTGGTTCCCGGCCGACATCGTGGGTGAACGGGCGGCAGGCGCCGACCTGCGGTTCGTCTTCTGGCCCGAGACGGTCGAGCAGGCCGGGCAGGAGATCGAAGCCGTCGGAGTGCCTCTCGACGACCCCACGCTCCCCGGACGCATGATCACCTGGGAGCCACCGCGTTTGCTGGAGCTCACCTGGGACACCGAGCACCTCCGCTTCGACCTGGCCGCCCTCGACGGAGGCACCCGTCTCCGCCTGACGATTCGGGCCTCCGAGCCCGGGCCCCGCGGCTACCAGAGCACGGCGGCCGGCTACCACGTCTGTCTCGACGCCCTCGTCGCCCACCTCGACGACGACACCGCCTCCCTCTTCGACGAGCGGCGGACCACACAGCTCGAGAGCGACTACGCGACGCTCCTCTGACGCCCGCCGTCAGGCCTCCCACCAGGCGAGGACGTCCAGCACCCGACAGGTGTTCCACCGGCTCGGACCGGCAGGCTCGAGCTCGAACCACTGCCGACCCGGGTACTGCGCGTACGTCGGCCAGCGACCGTCCTTCCGGCGAGCCCGCGTGGCGACGTCGACGGCGTCGGCGAGCCGTTCGTCCCGAGGCGCACCGACCGCTGCGAAGTGCTCGAGGCCGCGCAGCACGTCGAAGTGCCACTCGGGGAAGGCGGGGAAGCGGGTGCTGCCCCGGACCGCCACCCTTCCGGTGCGGTGCGACCGGTACAGCCGGTGCCGCAGGAAGAACTCGCGGCCCCGCGCCTGCGCGTCGTCCGTCTCCAGCGCGCCCTCGACAGCGGCGTACTGGTGCAGGGCCTCGAGCGCCTGGATGCTGGTGTGGAAGGAGCTGTGCTTGCCCCGATCGGTCCGCGACGCACAGTTCCAGCCGCCGTCGGCGTTCTGCTGGTCCAGCAGGTCTGCGACCAGCTCGTCGCGGCGATCGGCGTCGAAGCCGAAGTGACACGTGAGCCGCACCAGCATGCTCTGGACACAGGTCTCGGGCACCCGCCACCGCGACTGCCAGTCCCAGAGCCGCTCGCAGCCTCGGAGCGCCGCCTCGTGGCCCGGTTCCAGCCCCAGCCAGAGCAGGTGCAGGAGCGTGTACGTCGTCGACGTCCACTTCGGCGTGTAGACGCCACCCGCCCAGGTGCCGCTCTCGTCCTGCGCGGCGAGCAGCCGGGCGCCCCAGCCCTCGGTCGCGATGCGTGCCCGCTCGGCCGGATCCCCCGTCACGCGCCACCGGACCGCGGGGTCGCCCTCGAGGAGCCACGCGCGGAGGCCGTCGTCCATGGCGCTCATCATGCGCCAGCCGACCAGGTCCGGACCGTCGAGGCGTCCCGGTCGGTTGCTGGCCATGGTGTCCGTCGTCGTCCTCGCCTGCCGCGGCGGACGACGACCTCACGACTCGTCGTGCAGCCGGAGCGTCTGCAGTCGCCGGCCGGCGTACGCCGTGGCGAGGACCGTGACGGCGACGAGGGCGACCAGACCGGTGGAGAAATCGACGGCGGACTCGACGAAGAGCAGCTGTGCCTCGTAGCCGAGGGTCTTCTCGATGATCGCGGTCGCCCACTGCTGGATGCTGAGCGTCTGCGCGCCCGGGACCAGGCCGCCGACGAGCGACTCCCAGATCAGGGCGTAGATCAGGCCGACGACGACCGCGTTGCGGGTGATGACGGCGAGCAGCAGGAACACCGCGGCGTACCCGACCCCGGCGGCGAAGGCGCCCACGGCGAACGCGACCGCGATCTCGCCGACCTCGCCGGTGAGGACGACGCCGGCCACGAGGACGGGCAGCGCGCCGAAGACCGTGATCACCCCGAGGGCGACGAGGAGCTTGGTGACGACGATCGTGTAGCGGTTCAGCGGCTTGGCCAGCAGGTAGACGATCGAGCCCTCGTCGATCTCGGGGCCGATGGAGCCGGTCCCGGCGATCAGGCCGAGCAGCGGCATCATGATCGCGATCCCGAACGTGCTCAGCAGGTCGGCCGACAGGCTGCCCTGGAGCCGGCCGGCGATCTCGTCGTCGAGGCTGCCGAGGATCCGGGCCAGCGTGCACAGCCCCAGCAGCGCCAGGGGAAGCAGCGACAGCAGCAACGTGCGCTTGCGGCCCAGCAGGCTGCGGCCGGTCAGGCGGGCGACGGTGGGGTTGATCATCAGGTCGGTCATCGCGACACCAGGTAGGAGAAGACGGACTCGAGGGACTCGTCGGCGGGGTGGACCTCCAGCAGCCGGATGCCGTGGCGGGCGGCGACGGCGGGGAGCGCGTGGGTGAACGCCGCGAAGTCGAGCGCCTGCACGTGCACCGTCGTGGCGCCGGTGCCGTCGGCCGACAGCTGGACGCCGGCGGTGCTGGGGTCGGCCATCACCGCCGACGCGAGCGCCCGGTCGTCGTCGGAACGGATCGTGTACTGGTGCGGCCGTTGGGTCATCAGCCGTCGGATCTCCCGGAACTCGCCGGACGCCGCATGCCGGCCCGCGACCATGACCTCGATCCGGCCGGCGATCTGCTCGACCTCCTCGAGGATGTGGGAGCTGAACAGGATGGTCCTGCCGTCGTCGCCGAGCCGGTGCAGCAGCTCCATCAGGTGCAGCCGCTGCCGCGGGTCCATCCCGTTGAAGGGCTCGTCGAGCAGCAGCACCGTCGGGTCGTGCACCATCGCGGTCGCCATCTTGATCCGCTGCTTCATGCCCTTGGAGTAGGTCCGGATGTCGCGCTCCTGGACGTCGGCCATCTCGACGGTGTCGATCGCCCGCCGCGCGGCCGCCTCCGGGTCGGACAGCTTGTGCAGCTTCGCGTTGGCCAGGACGAACGACCAGCCGGTGACGGCGTCGTACATCTCCTCGCGCTCGGGGACCAGGCCGATGTCGCGGTAGATCTCCGGGTCGCGCAGCAGGGTCCGGCCGTCGAGCGTCACGGTGCCGGCCGACGGCGCGAGGAACCCGGCCATCATGTTGATCAGCGTCGACTTGCCGGCGCCGTTGGGGCCCAGCAGGCCGGTCACGCCGGGCCCGAGCCGCATCGTCACGTCGTTGACCGCCACGACGTTGCCGTACCAGCGCGACACCTGGTCGAGGTCGAGGGTGCTCACGACAGTGCCTTCTCGTAGCGGCGGACCAGGAAGGTGTACGAGCCGAGGACCAGCAGCACCGCCACCGCGCAGAAGACGGCCGTCATCACGGCGCCCTTCGGTGGGGTGGCCATCACCGAGTCGGCCCCGAAGACGCCGGTCATGATCCCGTCCATCAGCGTGAACGGCGAGAGCAGCCCGGCGTAGCCAGCGAAGGTGTCGTTGCCGAACTCCTCGGCCATCGCCCGGACGGTCGCCTGGATGCCGCTGCTCACCAGGAGGACGCCGACCACGGCCGCCACGCCCAGCCCGCGGCGGGGTGTCATCGCCGCGACGGCCAGGCCGATCCCGGCCAGCACGAGCGCGAGCACCGCCGCGCCGCCCATCGCCCGGAGGTAGTCGGGCCACTGCTCGTCGAACGGCAGGTCGGCGAGCCAGGCGCCGATGAACAGCAGCGTGATCGGCACCCCGACCAGGATGAACAACGCGGTCGTCATGCCGGCGTACTTGGCGCGGACGTACTGCTGACGGCTCAGCGGGCGGGAGAAGTAGAGCGGCGCCACCCGGAACCGCAGGTCGCGCGACATCGCCGCCGGCGCCTGCGCGCCGAGAAAGATCGTGATCACGACCTGGAACGAGAACGCGTACGACGTGTAGCCGAGCGGCAGCGTGGGCAGGTTGAAGTAGCTGGTGACGATGCCGATCGCGAGGGTCGGCAGCACCATCACTGCCGCCAGCACGAACGGCATGACCTTGGACCGTGCCGACCGGCCGAGGCCGAAGGTGCCGCGCAGGGTGTCGACGTAGAGCGACCGGGCGATGTAGCTCGCACCCAGCCGCGGCCCGTCGTAGTGGCGGTAGCCGATGTCGTGGATCTGGCCCGTGGGCGCTGCGGTGGGCTCGGACATGCTCACGACTCCCCCTGCTGTCGAGCCCTTCGAGACGGTTGCTGCGCAACCTCCTCAGGAACCAACGCGCGCTGTGCGCCCTCCTCGACGAGCGGAGCAGTGAAGATCTCGGTCATCCGGTGTCGCTGCCGCTCCATCCGGACCAGGCCGAGGCCGAGCTCGGCGACGGCGTCGCGCACCACGTCGTACGACGCGGGGTCGGTGACGTCGACGTGCAGCAGTCCCCCGTGCGGTTGCACACCGACGCCTCGTTCGCCCAGCCGCGCCACCAGTGCGGCCGGGTCGTCGTCGACCTCGACGGCGACGAAGGCGGTCTCGGCGGTGACCGACGCGGTGGTGGAGTGCTGGAGCAGCCGGCCGCCGTCGATGACGACGATCCCGTCGCAGGTGCGCTCGAGCTCGCCGAGCAGGTGGGAGGTGACCAGCACGGAGATGCCGAACTCCTGGCCGATCCTGCGGATCAGGTCGAGCATGTCGTCGCGACCGGTCGGGTCGAGCCCGTTGGTCGGCTCGTCGAGCAGCACCATGCCCGGGTCGTGGACCAGCGCCTGGGCGAGCTTCACCCGCTGCTTCATGCCGGTCGAGTAGCCGCCCATCGGGCGGTAGCGCTCCTCGTAGAGCCCGACGTGGCGGAGCACGTCGGCGGTCCGCTCGCGCGCGGCCGTCGCCGGCAGCCCCGACATCCGCCCCATGTGGACGCAGAACTCGGTCGCGGTCACGTCGGGCGGCAGGCAGTCGTGCTCGGGCATGTAGCCGATCCGCTCGCGGATCGCCGGCCCCTGGGTGCGGACGTCGAGGTCGAAGACCCGGGCCGTCCCGTCGGTCGCCGGCAGCAGCCCGAGCAGGATCTTGAGCAGCGTCGACTTGCCGGCTCCGTTGGCGCCCACGAGCCCGGTGATGCCGGGCTCCACGGTGACGGTCAGGTCCTCGAGCGCGGTCACCCGCCCGTACCGCTTGGTCAGTCCCCCGGTCGTGATCACAGGACCACCGTAGGACGGGACGGGGCGTCCTGGACATGGTCGGCGCACGGGTCCGGGGTGGCGTCAGGGACGCCCCCGAGACGGTCCGGCGTCATTCCGGCACCCATTCGAGCAGGTCGCCCGGCTGGCAGTCGAGCACCCGGCACATCGCCTCGAGGGTGCTGAACCGGACCGCCTTGGCGCGGCCGTTCTTGAGCACCGCGACGTTGGCGGGCGTGAGGCCGACCTGGTCGGCGAAGTCACCGACGCTCATCTTGCGCCTCGCAAGCTCGACGTCGAGGCGGACGACGATGGGCATGGTGGTCAGATCACCGCATCCATGTCGGTGCGCAGGGTGGTGGCCTGGCGGAGCAGGGTGCGCATCACGAGCATCAGCAGGCCGACGACCGCGCCCGCGAGCAGCAGGATCGAGACCACCAGCGGCAGCCCGGGGTCGTCGCTGGTGGCGAAGACGAACACCCCGAAGCCGGCCCACACCAGCCAGCCGAGGGCCATGGCCGCGAGGATCACGTCGACCCAGCGGAACGCCGCGTCACTGAAGATCTGGTCCTGCTGCACCATCCCCAGCAGCCGGAACGTCGCCACGATCACCACCTGTGCGCAGACCAGCCCGGTCTCCAGCACGACCAGCAGCGGCCAGAACCAGAACGGGTCCTCGCTCCGGTCGGCGTTGTAGGACAGCGTCCCCGGCACGCTCATGACCTGCAGCAGCAGGATCGCCGCGAACGCGAGCACCAGCAGCCCGCGGAGCACGTTCACCACGCGTTGCGTCGTCAGCATGCGACGACTATCGAGGGTTATCTATCGATTGTCAATCGATTCCTGTCGTGGGGGTGCCGTGTCGTTCTTCGGCCACGTCCACCGTGGCGGCGTACCGGACGCATGCCGTCCGGAACTCCTCCTAGCGTGGTCGCATGACCACCACACCGAAGCTCGACCTCGTGATCATCGACTGCCCGGACGCCCTGGAGCTGGCCACGTTCTACGCGCGCATCCTCGACTGGGACGTCGAGGCCGGTGCGGATCGGGACTGGTCGACGCTGGTGCCGCCCGGCGGCGGCCTGTCCGCCGACCATCCCGACGGGCGGACCACCCTGGCCTTCCAGCGGATCGACGACTTCGTCGAGCCGACCTGGCCCGGGGGCGCCCACCCGCAGCAGATGCATCTCGACCTGGCCGCGTCCGACATGGACGCCTCGGAGCAGGCGGTGCTCGCCGCGGGCGCCCGCAAGCACGCCCACCAGCCCTCGACCAACGGCGGCTTCCAGGTCTTCCTCGACCCGGCGGGCCACCCGTTCTGCCTGATCCGGGGCTGACGGACGGGCCCGGCGGCTGGATACTCAGCCGCATGAGCCTGCCGCGCACGGTCGACGAGGTCGTCGCACGACTGCAGGAGATCGACGGCGGGCTGCCGCCCGGTGACGGGGTCGCGGTCTTCAACCGGATGTACCTCACAGTCACCGAACGGATCGCCGAGATCCTCGCGGAGGGCGACGGCTCGTCGCTGTTCCGGGACGCGGAGACGATGGCGGCTCTCGACGTCCGGTTCGCCAACCTCTGGCTCGCGGCGTACGACGCGGACCGGGCCGGCCGCACCGTGGCACCCGCGTGGCGGCCGCTCTTCGAGGCGCGTGCCGGCCGGCGGGTGCCGGTGCAGTACGCGATCGCGGGCATGAACAGCCACATCGAGCACGACCTGCCGGTCGCGGTGGTCGACACCTGCGAGGCGCGCGACCTGGAGCCGGCGGACGTCCACCGCGACTACGAGACGGTCAACGACGTGCTCGCTCAGGTGGAGTCGGAGCTCCGACGGTCGTTCCTGGACGAGGTCGGCCGCGCCGTCGACGACCACCTCGGACCGGCGGTCCACCTGGTCAGTGCCTGGAACATCGACAAGGCCCGCGACCTGTCCTGGGTCACCGTGGAGACCGTCTGGGCGTTCCGCCACACCCGCTTCCTGCGCGACCGGTTCCTCGACGGCCTGGGGCACACCGTCGGCATGGCGTCGCGGGTGCTGCTCACGCCCACGTGACTCAGCAGGCGCTGTCGAGGACGTTCTCCGGCTCGTCGCACGACCCGTACCACCAGCTGCCGTCGCCGAACTCGTCCTGGGTGCCGTCCTCGTAGACCTCGGTCGTCCGCTGCGGCGTGACCCGGTAGTACGCCGTGATCGGGTCGCCCTCGACGGTCGGGTACGTCACCTGGAGCTCGGCGCCCTCCCCCGAGGCCAACGCCTCGTGCAGGCACGAGAGCTCCTCGGGGGAGTCGCGGCGCAGCGTCTCCCCCTGGTCGAGGTCGACCCACCCGCAGCTCGGCAGCGGCGCCCGGCCCTCCCACCGCTGCTGGACCTCGTCGGCGCAGCCGGCCGCCAGCAGCACCAGAGGCAGCACCAGCCAGCCCCCACGCATCGTCATCGCGTCAGCGCACCCGGAAGGTCACCCAGGTCGACCGCAGGCCGAGGGCGGAACGCAGCGTGTCGCCCGAGACGGTGACGGTGTTCCGCGAGCCCACCAGGCGCAGGCCGGTGACCCGGCCGCCCCAGTCGCCGTTGCCGTCGCGGCCGACCACCCGGATCCGCCGCAGGTTGCCGAGCGAGGGCCAGGCGTTCTCGAACGTCGAGTCCCAGACGGTCATCGACCAGTCGTGGACCGGGTTGCCCGACCAGTCGTCGTAGGGGTCGTGCTGGGCCTGCTGGTAGGGCAGCGTGCCGCGGACGGTCCAGCCGCCGTTGCTCGAGCTGAACTGGGTGAAGGCGGCGGCGCCGTCGTGCTTCAGGATCCGACGCCGCGTGGCCCGGATCGCGGCGTCGGAGGCGGAGTGCTCGGCCCCGACGCCGCCGTAGACCTGGCTGGCGGTGGTGTCGTAGACGTCGAACGCCGACGACCGGGGGTGCGCCCGCTCGTACGCCGCGTAGGTGCGCGCCGCGACCGCCTGGGCCCGGACCGCGGCCGGCGACCACAGCGCCGGCATCTCGAGCGGGACGACGCCCCGCAGGTAGGACTCCAGGCGGACGGTGTTGACGGTGACCCGGCCGCCGGAGAGCGGCACGGCGGTCAGCCGGCCCCGATAGGCCCTGGTCCCACCGGGGGTCACCAGCGAGACCGGCTCGCCGGCGGCCGCGAACGCGCCGTTGCCCGAGAGCGTGCGCCAGGTGCGCCAGCGGGCGCCGTCGAGCCACTGGACCCGGTGGCCGGCATCGGAGGGCACCACCCGCCAGCGGTTGGTGTCGCGGTCGGGCAGCGTCCGCTGCTCGTCGGTCCCGAGGTCGGTGACGGTGAGCCCGGAGCGCGGCGCGACGACGAGGTCGTCGCTGGTGTCGGCGCTGACGTGGACCCGGATCTGGCCTCGGGCCCGACCGAGGTCGGTGCCCGGGTAGTAGAAGTCCGTGATCTCCTGCCAGCCCAGTCCCTCGCGGGCGGCACCCTCGGCGCCGTACTGCGACATCCCGCGCCCGTGGCCGTAGCCGTGTCCCTTGATCGTGATCGACGCCGAGCGCGGCACGTCCCAGGTGTCGGCCGCGGCCGCCGGCGAGGCGACGAGGCCCGACGCGACGGCGCCGAGAGAGGCGGCGAGGGCCGGGCCGAGGCGGCGCATGGGGGCACTCCGGGGGGCGTGTGACGGATGGGACTCGTGGGACATCGGACCACGGCCCCGCACGGCCCGCCAGCGGTTCTCGTGAACTACAGGGCGGTAGTTCTCACTCGACCTTCGTGACCTCGAACAGCGTCGACGGCAGCCCGAAGTGCACCCGGAACCGGTCGATGTCGTTGATCGGGTAGGTCCCCGGCGCGTCGCCCCCGACGGTGGTCACCTGGAGCTGGGTGACCCGGCCGCCACCCCCGTCGCGGGTGCTGATCTGGATCGCGGTCAGGTTGTTGAGGTTGTACTCGCGCTCGATCGCTGCCGCGCTGATCCGCACCCGCCAGTTGTAGTAGTCCCGGGACGTGCCCTCGTAGGGATCGGGCTGGGCCGGCAGGTACGACTCGCCGTCCTCCCCGGCGACCGTGTGGCCTCCGTTGCTCGCGGAGTACATCGCGAACGCGATCCGGCCGCCGGACGTCAGCACGTCGCGGGCGGTGGCCGTGACCGCCCGGGTGGTGGCCGTCGCCTCGGCCGACGCGCCGCCGTAGGCCTGGCAGGCGGCGGTGTCGCAGAGGTCGTACGTCGGGTTCCCGGTGCCGCGCTCGTGGACGGCGTAGGTCCGGGCGGCGACGGCCTGGGCCCGCAACGACTGCTGCGGCCAGCCCGCCTGCATCTCCGAGGGGACGACCCCGCGGAGGTATTGCTCCAGCGGCAGCACGTTGACGGTCAGCCGCTGGCCTTTGAGGTCGACCGAACGCAGGGCGCCGCGGTAGCGCACCTTCCCGTCGGGGCCGCGCAGGGTCAGCGGCTTGCCGCCAGCGGCCAGCTCGACGCCGCCGCTGACGACCTTCCACGTGTGCCACGTCCGAGTGCGATACCTGACGACCTGGTCTCCCCGCGCGTTGGGCCGGACCCGCCACTGCGTCGCGCGTGGCTCGCGGGGTCGCCAGGTCCGGCCGCCCACCTTGGCGACCGTGAGGCCGTCGCGGTCGTCGACGACGAGGTCCCGGTCGTCGTCGCCGCTGATCCAGACCTTGACGGTGCCGGCAGCGGAACCGAGGTCGGTCCCGGGGTAGTAGAAGTCCAGGATCTGGCGGTGGCTGCGGCCCTCGTTGGCGGCGCCGTACGCGCCGTACTGCGACATGCCGATCCCGTGGCCGCTGCCGTCGCCCCGGATCGTGATCGTCCCCTGGTCAGGGACGGCATAGATCGGGTCGGGCGCCGCACTCGCCGGCGCGGCGGACAGGCCGAGGACGACGGCGGCGGTGACGGCAGGCGCGAGTGCGCGGATCCCCCGAGACATGCGGGACATCCTGACAGACCCGCCAACGGCGGGCGATGCAGGTCAGACGCGGTGAAGCCGGCGGGCGGCCTCGGCGACGGACCCGCTCATCGACGGGTAGACCGTGAACGCGTGGGCCAGCTGATCGGCGGTCAGGGTGCCGGCGACGGCGATCGAGACCGGGTGGATCAGCTCGCTGGCCCGCGGACCCACCACGACGCCGCCGACGACGATGCCGGTGCCGGGGCGGCAGAAGAGCTTCACGAAGCCGTCCTTGACGCCCTGCATCTTGGCGCGCGCGTTCCCGCTCAACGGCAGCGTGACCGCGTCGGCGGCCATCTCGCCGGAGTCGACTGCCTGCTGCGAGCAACCGACGGTCGCGATCTCCGGCGAGGTGAAGACGTTGGACGAGACCTGGCTCAGGTCGAGCGGGGTCACCGCGTCGCCGAGCGCGTGCCACATCGCGATCCGCCCCTGCATCGCGGCCACCGACGCGAGCATCAGCACGCCGGTGCAGTCGCCGGCGGCGTACACCCCACGCACGGAGGTGCGGGACACCCTGTCGACCGTCACGAACCCGCCGTCGTCGGTGGCGACACCGGCGTCTTCCAGCCCGAGGTCGGCGGAGTTGGGCACCGAGCCGAGCGCCAGGATGCAGTGGGAACCCTCGACGGTGCGGCCGTCGGTGAGGGTCACCGTGACCGCGTCGCGATCGCGGGTGACCGACGCCATGCGCGACCTCGACAGGACGTTCATCCCGCGTCGGGTCAGCACCTCCTCGAGCACCTTCGCGGCGTCGGCGTCCTCGCCGGGCAGCACCCGGTCGCGTGAGGAGACCAGGGTGACCTCGATCCCGAGCGAGAGGTACGCCGACGCGAACTCGGCGCCGGTGACGCCCGAGCCGACCACGACCAGGTGGCCGGGCAGCTCGGTCAGGCCGTAGACCTGCTCCCAGGTCAGGATCCGTTCCCCGTCGGGCTGCGCGCTGTCGAGGACCCGGGGCCGGGCCCCGGTCGCGAGCAGCACGGCGTCGGCCTCGAGGGTCTCCTCGCCCCCGTCGGCCATCGACACGGCCACCCGGTCGGCGGAGGCCAGCCGGCCGCGGCCGCGGACGACCGTCACGCCGTCGCGCTCCAGCCGCCGGGCGATGTCGTCGGACTGGTCGTGGGCCAGCGCGAGCACCCGCTCGTTGACCCGGGCCAGGTCGACCTCGACGCGGGTGGCCGCGTCGCCCTCGTGGTCGTGGAAGCCGACGCCGAGCTCGTGGGCGTCGGCCATCTCGGTCATCAGGTCGGCCGTGGCGATCAGGGTCTTGCTCGGGACGCAGTCGGTCAGCACCGCCGACCCCCCGAGCCCGTCGGTGTCGACGACGGTCACGTCGGCGCCGAGCTGGGCGGCGACGTGGGCGGCCTCGTAGCCGCCCGGGCCGCCGCCGACGATGACGACCCGATCAGGCCTGCCGGTCATGGAGCTCCTGTCCGTGGACGTCAGAGGTTGATCATGTGGCCGGCGATGCCCTCGACGGCCTCCTTGACCGCCTCGGTCAGCGTCGGGTGGGCGAACACGTTGCGGGCGACCTCGTCGGCGGTGAGGTCCCACTTCTGGGCCAGCGTGAGCACCGGGAGCAGCTCGGTCACGTCGGGGCCGATCAGGTGGGCGCCGACGATCTCGTTGTGCTCGGCGTCGGCGACCACCTTCACGAAGCCGACCGCGTGGCCGAGGCCCATCGCCTTGCCGTTGGCCGAGAACGGGAAGGACGCCGTCTTGACGTCGTACCCCTTCTCCTTCGCCTGCTCCTCGCTGTAGCCGAACGAGGCGATCTGCGGCTGGCAGTAGGTCGCGCGCGGGATGAAGTCGAACTCGACCGGCATCGTCTCGGCACCGGCGATGGTCTCGGCGGCGACGACGCCCATCGCCTCGGCGGTGTGGGCGAGCATCAGCTTGCCGGTGACGTCGCCGATGGCGAAGACGTTGTCGACGTTGGTCCGTCCGTAGTCGTCGATGGCGATCGCGCCGCGCTCGGTCGTCTCGACGCCGGTCGCGTCGAGCCCGTAGCCCTCGAGCCGCGGCGCGAACCCGAAGGCCGCCAGCATCTTGTCGGCCTCGATGACCTGGCTCTGGCCTCCGTCGGCCGGCGCGACGGTCACCTTGACGCCGGAGCCGGTGTCCTCGACGTTCTCGACCTTGGTCGAGAGCATCACCTTCACGCCGAGCTTCTTGTAGTGCTTGAGCAGCTCCTTGGAGACGTCGGCGTCCTCGGTCGGCACCATCCGGTCGAGGAACTCCACGATCGTCACGTCGACGCCGAAGTTCTTCATGACATAGGCGAACTCGACGCCGATCGCACCGGAGCCGCCGATGATGATCGAGCCGGGAAGCTCGCTGTCGAGGATCTGCTCCTCGTAGGTGACGACGTTGTCGCTGACCTGCATCCCGGGCAGCATCCGGACCTGCGCGCCGGTCGCGATGATCAGGTGGTCGAAGGTGTAGAGCGTCCCGTCGACGTCGATCTCCGTGGGCGACTTGAGGGTGCCCCAGCCGTCGATCTCGGTGATCTTGTTCTTCTTCATCAGGTAGTGGACACCCTTGACGATGCCCTCGCTGACCTTGCGGCTGCGGGCGTGGGTGACGCCGAACTGCATCGTCGCCTCACCCTCGATGCCGAACTTGTCCCGCTCGTGGGCCAGCGTGTAGGCGAGCTCGGCGTTCTTGAGCAGCGCCTTGGAGGGGATGCAGCCCACGTTGAGGCACACCCCGCCCCAGTACTTCTCCTCCACGACCGCGACCGACTTGCCGAGCTGCGCGGCGCGGATCGCGGCGACGTAGCCACCGGGGCCGGCGCCGAGGACCAGGACATCGAAGTGGTTGTCGCTCACGGCCGCCAGCCTATTGGCTGGTGTCGCACGCCGCGAACGTGGTACCGCCCCGGATAGCCTGCTGCCCGTGACGCTGTACGCCGCCTACGGGACCAACCTCGATCCCGCACGCATGGGCGAGCGGTGTCCCCACTCCCCGCTGCGGACGACGGGCTGGCTGACCGGGTGGCGACTCACCTTCGGCGGCGAGGAGCACGGCTGGGACGGCGCGCTGTCGACGATCGTCGAGGACCCGATCGAGCAGGTCTTCGTCGCGGTCTACGACATCACCCGCGAGGACGAGTCCGCCCTCGACGGCTGGGAGGGCGCCGACCTGGGCCTCTACCGGAAGACCAAGGTGCGGGTGTCGACGATGACCGGCGAGCTGGTCGTGTGGACCTACGTCCTCGATGCCTACGAGGGCGGGCTCCCGTCGGCGTCCTACCTCGGCATCCTGGCCGACGCCGCCGAGGCGGCCGACGCCCCGGCCGACTACGTCACCGCGCTCCGGCACCGGCCCTGCCGGTCGACGGGCCTGTAGCGACCACCTCGAGGACGCCCTGCCCAGACTTCCGGGGTTTCGAGGCTCGGCGCTGGCGCGCCTCACACTTCAACCCTCCGGCGGTGCTGACTCGCCTCACACCTCAACCCCCGAGGGTGGACCCGCCCCCGTAGCCCTCCGAGGGTGGACACCCCCTCCGGAGGTTGAGGTGCGAAGGCCGCCAAGGCCTGAGCCTCGAAACCCCCGCACCACTCAGGGGCGGCCTCCACCGACGTACGTCAGTGGTTTGGGCGGGGGGAGTTGGGTGGAGGCATGACCTCGGACATCGGGACCCGCGCGCTCGGGTCCACCTCTCCCCTGACCGTCTCGACCCAGGGCCTCGGCTGCATGGGCATGTCGGAGTTCTACGGGAGCCCCGACGAACAGGACGGCATCGACACCATCCACCGTGCCCTCGACCTGGGCGTCACCTTCCTCGACACCGCCGACATGTACGGCCCGTTCACCAACGAGCGGCTCGTCGGCAAGGCCGTCGCCGGCCGCCGCGACGAGGTGCAGCTGGCCACCAAGTTCGGCAACGAGCGCCGGCCCGACGGCTCCTGGGTCGGCATCAACGGCCACCCTGACTACGTCCGCAGCGCCTGCGACGCGTCGCTCCGGCGACTCGCCGTCGACCACCTCGACCTCTACTACCAGCACCGCGTCGACCGCACCGTGCCGATCGAGGAGACCGTCGGCGCCATGGCCGAGCTGGTGACCGCCGGCAAGGTCCGGCACCTCGGGCTCTCCGAGGCCGGCGCCGGGACCATCCGCCGCGCCCACGCGACCCACCCGATCACCGCCCTGCAGAGCGAGTACTCCCTGTTCACCCGGGACGTCGAGGACGAGATCCTGCCGACGCTGCGCGAGCTCGGGATCGGGCTGGTGCCGTACTCACCCCTGGGCCGCGGCCTGCTCACGGGCGCCGTCACCCGCGAGTCGCTGGACGAGGGCGACGCGCGCCGGGCCGGCCGGTTCCCGCGATTCGAGGGCGAGGCACTCGACGCCAACCTCGCGCTCGTCGACCGGGTGCAGGAGGTCGCGCGCCGGCGAGGGGTCACGCCCGGACAGCTGGCGCTGGCGTGGGTGCTGGCCCAGGGTGACGACGTCGTCCCGATCCCCGGCACCAAGCGGGTGAAGTACCTCGAGGAGAACGTCGACGCCACGAAGGTCGCCCTCACCGACGACGACCTGGCCGCGCTCGACGACGCCGTCCCGCGCGGCGCCGTGCAGGGCGACCGGTACGCCGACATGTCGAGCGTCAACGCCTGACGACTGCCGCTCGGGGACACCCTGACCGTAGGGTGCCTCCGTGACAGAGCACCAGCAGCGCGCCCGGGAGGCCGCCGACGTCCTCGCCGGCCTGACCGGCGTCGACCACCACGACATCGCGCTCGTCCTCGGCTCGGGCTGGCTGCCCGCCGTCGACGCCGTCGGCGAGGCGGCCGCCGAGATCACGACCACCGACCTCCCCGGGTTCGGCGCGGCCGCGGTCGCGGGACACAGCGGGAAGATCCGCAGCATCCGCGCCGGCGACAAGAACGTGCTGGTCTTCCTGAGCCGCACCCACTTCTACGAGGGCAAGGGCGTCGCCGCCGTCGTCCACCCGGTCCGGACGGCGGCCGCGGCCGGCTGCCGGAGCATCGTGCTCACCAACGGCTGCGGCGGACTGCGGGAGACCTGGTCACCCGGCACCCCGGTGCTGATCTCCGACCACATCAACCTCACCGCCCACTCCCCCATCGAGGGCGCGAACTTCGTCGACCTCACCGATCTCTACAGCGCGCGGCTGCGCGGGCTGTGCCGCGAGGTCGACCCGAGCCTCGACGAGGCGGTCTACGTGCAGTTCCCCGGCCCCCACTACGAGACGCCGGCCGAGATCGGGATGGTGCGGGCCATCGGCGGCGAGCTGGTCGGCATGAGCACCACGCTGGAGGCGATCGCGGCCCGGGAGGCCGGGATGGAGGTGCTCGGCATCAGCCTGGTCACCAACCTGGCGGCCGGCATCTCCGACGCGCCCCTCAACCACGAGGAGGTGCTCGAGGCGGGCCGCACCGCCGCGGCGCGCATGGGCGGGCTGCTCTCCGAGATCGTCGGGAGGATGTGATGAGGGTCCTGGTCGCCGGCGCCGCCGGCAGCATCGGGCGGGTGCTCACGGTGGGGCTGACCGACCGTGGCCACGACGTGGTCGGGCTCGACCTGGTCCCCGCCCCGGAAGGGCACGAGGGCGCCTGGCACGCCGTCGACTGCGCCGACAAGGACGCCGTGGCGGCGGTGTTCGAGGCCGAGCAGCCGGACGCCGTGGTCCACCTGGCCGGGGTGCCCGGCGAGGAGGACCTGCCGACCGAGCTGACCTCGCACGTCGTGACGACGGCCGCGCTGCTGGAGGCGATGGTCGCCCACGACGTACGCCGCATCGTCTACGCCTCGTCCAACCACGCCGTCGGCCGCACCCCCCGCGACGGGCTCGTCGACGGGTTGCTCACGACCGATGCCCGGCCCCGGCCCGACACCTTCTACGGCACCGCGAAGGTCGCGGCCGAGGCGCTGCTGTCGCTCTACGTCGACCGGTTCGGCATCGACGCGGTGGCCTGCCGGATCGGCTCGTTCCTCGAGGAGCCGCAGGTCCGCCGCAACCTCGCCACCTGGCTCTCCCACGACGACTGTGTGCGGATGGTCGAGGCGTCGCTCACCGCGCCGGCGCCCGGCTTCCACGTGCTCTACGGCATCAGCCGCAACACCCGGGCATGGTGGGACCTCGAGCCCGGCCGCGCCGTCGGCTACGACCCGCAGGACGACGCCGAGCACTGGGCCGACGGCCTGCCCGACCGACCGGAGGACGCCCAGGAGAACGCCGTCGTGGGCGGTCCGTTCGCAGGCTCGCAGTTCTACCGCCCTGCGTTCTGAGGGACCGATCGTCTCGAAACCAGCACCGATGAGTCGGGGGCCGGTCGCGGGTCTGCACCGCTGACGACCACGGGAGGGAACCCGACATGCCCGAGACGAACACCCACCACCTCGAGACCGACGGCGCGACGATCGCCTACGACGTCCGGGAGCCGGAGGCTCCCTCGGAGCACCGGCCGCTCCTCATGATCGGGCAGCCGATGACGGCGGAGGGCTTCACCACCCTCGCCTCCCACTTCACCGATCGGGTCGTGGTGACCTACGACCAGCGCGGGCTCGACCGCAGCACCCGCACCGACGGCCACCAGCGCCAGGTGCCGGCGGTCAGCGCGGAGGACCTCCACGCGGTCGTGACGGCGCTCGACCTGGGCCCCGTCGACGTCTTCGGAAGCAGCGGCGGTGCGGTCAACGGCCTGGCCTGGGTCGCGGCCCACCCGGACGACGTCGCCACCCTGGTCGCCCACGAGCCCCCGATCATCGGGGTGCTGCCGGACGCCGTGCAGGCGTTCGCCGCCGAGAAGGCGGTGCAGGACCGCTACCACGCGGCGGGGTGGGGCGCCGGCATGGCGGCGTTCATCGGGCTGACCATGTGGCAGGGCGAGTTCACCGACGACTACCTCGCCGCTCCCCCGCCCGACCCGGCCGGCTTCGGGATGCCGGCCGACGACGACGGGAAGCGCGACGACCCGCTGCTGTCCGGCGTCGCCAACGACGTCACAGCGTTCGACCTCGACGTCGACGCCGTCACCGCGGCCCCCACCCGGGTCGTGGTCGCCGGCGGGGTGGAGTCGCGCAACGCGATGACCTGGCGTACCTCGGAGGCGACCGCCGCGGCGCTCGACCTGCCGCTCACCGAGTTCCCGAGCCACCACGGCGGGTTCCTCGGGGGCGAGTTCGGCCAGGCCGGCCAGCCGGAGGCCTTCGCGGCCCGGCTGCGGGAGGTGCTCGACGGCGGTCGGTGACCGCGGGTAGAACAGCCGGCATGGCCACGACCGTGCATCGGGGCGCGACCGTCCACACCAGCGGCGAGCTGCCCGCCGTCGGCAGCAGCGCGCCGCCGTACGTCCTCACTGGCAGCGACCTGCGCGACTTCGACCGCTCCGCCACGCCCGGCCACCGCGTGGTGCTCAACATCTTCCCGAGCATCGACACCCCCACCTGTGCCCGGAGCGTGCGTCGGTTCAACGAGCTCGCGGCCGGCCTCGACGACACGACCGTGGTGTGCGTGTCGGAGGACCTGCCGTTCGCGCAACGACGCTTCTGCGGGGCCGAGGGGCTCGACGACGTGCGGGTCGGGTCGACGTTCCGCGGCGACTTCGGCGAGCGCTACGGCGTCCGGCTGCTCGACGGCGCGTTCGCCGGCCTGCTCGCCCGGGCCGTCGTCGTGCTCGACGCCGACGGCACGGTGGTGCACAGCGAGCTGGTGCCCGACATCGGCCACGAACCCGACTACGACGCAGTGACGGCTGCACTGGAAGGACCCACGTGAGCGAGAGCCCGACCGACGAGGAGCAACGCGAGATCGAGGCGAACGTGAACGCCGGCTCGACCCCGACAACCGCCCCGACAACGCCGAGGTCGACAACACCGACGCCGACCTGCCCACGGTGGAGGAGTTCGCCCGACGCGAGGCCGAGGACGACGACGGCGACGGCGGCTCGGCTGACCCCAGCGAGAAGTTCCGCGAGATCGAGGTCTCCGACGAGGAGCAACGCGAGATCGAGGCCGAACGTGAACGCCGGCTCGACCCCGACAACCGCCCCGACAACGCCGAGGTCGACAACACCGGCGACGCGATGCCCGACGTCGCGAAGGACGACGGCCGGCCCGACTAGCGCAGCCCGAGGCGCTGCTCCAGGCCCACGCGGCAACCCTCCATCATCCGTCCGTGGTTCCACACCATGGGGCCGCGCAACACCCGCACGAACGGCCGCAGCAGCCGGTGGGTCACGACGACGTCCTGGGTGTAGTCCACGTGGGTCGACCCGGCGAGCTCCTCGAGCTTCCAGACGGCCACGCCGACCAGGTCACCGTCGATCCGGCTCTCCAGGCGACGCGGCTCGCGCCGGGTCGCGGTCAGCAGGAGGTCGAGGGTGTAGGGCAGCCGCGACTTGCACAGCACCCGGGCGTTGTCGTCGTCGATCTTGGCCACCGCGACGACCTGTGGCCACCACTCGGGGTAGTGCTCCAGGTCGACGAGGACTCCCTGCACGGCGTCCGCCTCCGCGGCCAGCACCCACTCGGAGTGGAAGGAGAAGGTGGTCGTCACGTCTCGTTCTCCAGGTCGAGCCGGTCGCGCACGGCCTCCCACGCCCGACCCGCATGGCGTCGTACGTCGGCGTCGGGATCGTCCTGCGCTGCCCGGACCGCCGCGGCGTGCTCGGTGTCGCCGACCGCGGCCAGCGCCCGCAACGCAGCGATCCGGACCCGGGGCAGCTCGTGCTCGAGCAGCCTCGCTGCGCCGTCCCCGGCCCCGGCGACGTCGTGCCGGGCGACGACCTTGAGGCACATCTCGGCCGGCCGCCACTCCTCGTCGTCGAGCCCGGCCACCACGGCGTGGGTCGCGTCGTCGTCCCAGACGTGGAGCAGCCCGCGGGCGCCCCAGGTGCGGACCCAGTAGTCCTTCCACACCGTCCGGTCGCGGACCGGCTCACCCTCCGACCAGTCGTGGCCGGTCAGCCAGGGCAGGTGGTCGAGGTGGTCCTCCCGCGAGGCACCCAGCAACAACGACACGCAGACCTCCGTGAACCGCTCGCGGCCGAGTCGCTCCGCGAGCTCCTCGATCCGCTCCCCGACCGGACGTCCCCCCATGGGGACATGATGGCGGGTCGGCCGTTATGTTGCGGGAATGTCCACCACCGCGTCGGCCGAGATCGCCGACCTGCTCGACCGCGCCCGCGCCTGGATCGCCGACGACCCGGACGCGGAGACCCGGGCCGAGCTGGAGCGCGTGGTGGCCGACGTCGAGGCGGGCG
This sequence comes from uncultured Actinomycetota bacterium, assembly GCA_963740325.1. Classification (GTDB taxonomy): domain Bacteria; phylum Actinomycetota; class Actinomycetes; order Propionibacteriales; family Nocardioidaceae; genus Nocardioides. Next base: position 362,559 of record CAVUDQ010000004.1, on the reverse strand, counting down.
GCGGGAGCGACGACCTGGCCGACCGGTTCGACGGCACCCTCGAGTTCGGGACGGCCGGTCTGCGCGGTGCGCTCGGCGCGGGCCCGAACCGGATGAACCGGGTCGTGGTCGTCCGCGCCGCGGCCGGCCTGGCGGCGTACGTCCGCGACCAGGGTGCGCGCCCCGGGAGCCCGGTGGTGATCGGCTACGACGCCCGCTACAACTCCGACGTCTTCGCGCGCGACACGGCCGAGGTGATGAGCGGCGCGGGCTTCGACCCCCTGCTGCTGCCGCGGCCGTTGCCGACCCCGGTGCTGGCTTTCGCGATCCGCGAGCTCGGCTGCGCGGCCGGCGTGATGGTGACGGCGAGCCACAACCCGCCCCAGGACAACGGCTACAAGGTCTACCTCGGCGACGGCAGCCAGATCGTGCCGCCGGCCGACAGCGGCATCGCCGAGCGGATCGCGGCCGTGGGTGCCGTTGCCGACGTGCCGCGCGGCGGCAGCGGCACGGTGCTCGGCGACGAGCTGGTCGACCGCTACCTCGACACGGTGGCCGAGCTCGCCGACGACGGGCCGCGCGACCTGCGGCTGGTCTACACGCCGCTGCACGGCGTCGGCGGCACCTCGGTGCTGCAGGTGCTGGAGACCGCGGGCTTCGACGCGCCCGCCGTCGTCGAGCAGCAGGAGGAGCCCGATCCGGCGTTCCCGACCGTCGCCTTCCCCAACCCCGAGGAGCCCGGGGCGATGGACCTCGCCATGGCGCTGGCCGAGCGCACCGGGGCCGACCTGGTGGTCGCCAACGACCCCGACGCCGACCGCTGTGCCGCCGCGGTCCCCGGTCCGCACGGGTGGCGCATGCTGCGCGGCGACGAGGTCGGGGCACTGCTGGCCCATCACCTGCTCACGCGCGGGAAGCGCGGCACGTACGCCGCGTCGATCGTGTCGTCGTCGCTGCTCGGCCGGATGGCCGCCGCCCACGGTCAGCGGTACGCCGAGACGCTCACCGGCTTCAAGTGGATCAGCCGGGTCGACGGGTTGGCGTTCGGCTACGAGGAGGCGCTCGGCTACTGCGTCGACCCCGAGCACGTGAAGGACAAGGACGGCGTGTCCGCGTTGCTGATGCTGTGCGAGCTCGCCGCCGGCGCGAAGGCCGACGGCCGCGGCCTGGTCGACCTGCTCGACGACATCGCCCGCGAGCACGGCCTCCACGCGACCGACCAGCTCTCCGTGCGGGTCACCGACCTCTCGGAGATCGCGCGGGCGATGGACACGTTGCGCCGTACGCCGCCGGCGTCGCTCGGCGGCCTCGCCGTCGAGGGCGTAGACGACCTCGCCGAGGGCAGCGCCGCGCTGCCGCCGACCGACGGGCTGCGCTACCGGCTCGCCGACGGTGCCCGCGTCGTCGTCCGGCCCAGCGGCACCGAGCCCAAGCTCAAGGCCTACCTAGAGGTGGTGGTGCCGGTCGGCGACGAGGACGTCGACGCGGCCCGGATCGCCGCCGCCGGCCGCCTCGACGCACTCCGTGACGACATCAAGGCGGCTGCGGGCATCTGACCGGCATGTCCCGGTCCCCGGGGTCAGACTCTTCTCTGCCGGTGCCGGAGTGCGCTGAACGGCACGAGGATGAACAAGGCGAGGACCAGGTAGCCGAGCACGGCGACAACGGGCAGGAACAGGCCGACGACGATCACCGCCACATAGACGCCCAGGGTAGGGGTGAGTCGCTTGGTCAGGGTCTTCACCTCCTCGTCGGCCAGGTCGGGCCGCACCAGCTGCCTCGCGACCGCATAGCGCCAGGTGACCGACACCATGAGCATGGCCAGCAACAGGTTGATCCCGTAGACCGTCGCCGCAATGCGCTCGGGCTCGGCTTCGTCGGCGTACTCCGCGAGGAGCCTCGTGGGGAACGGAAGGAACGAGACCACCAGGAGCAGCAGCAGGTTCAGCCGCAGCAGCACCGAGTCGGCGTGATCGAGGTACTCGGTGATCACGGTGTGTGCCAGCCATACAGCGCCGATGGTCGAGAAGCTCACGACGTACGCCATGTAGGAGGCCCACTGGTCGCCCAAGGCACCCAGGAGGTCGTCCTCGGATCCGGCGGGAACCCCGATCTCGAGCACGAGGAGGGTGATCGCGATGGCGAACACGCCGTCGCTGAACGCCTCCATGCGCCCGGTGCGGTAGCCGGGTGCGCGACGCTGCGACTCGTCGCCGTTCACCCTCGCATCATCCCAGCCGCCACAGGTCCGCAACAGACGTGCGGATCTGTGGCTGCGCGGTCGTTCCGGCGACGGGGGTCAGACCCGGCCGTCGCGTACTAGTGCGGGCGCCGCCGCCGGCCGCGGGCGAGCTCGGTGCCGAGCGCGTCGAGCCGCTGGTTCCAGAAGCCGCGGAACTGCTCCAGCCAGGCGTCGACCTCGCGCATCCCGCTGGGGTCGACTGAGTAGAGGCGGCGTGTGCCCTCGGCCCGGACGGTGGCGAACCCGCTCTCGCGCAACACCCGGAGGTGCTGGGACACCGCAGGCTGGCTGATCCCGAACTCCGCCCGGACGACGTCGACCACCGCGCCCGAGGAGTGCTCGCCGGACGCGAGCAGCTCCAGGATCCGGCGCCGGACCGGGTCGCCGAGGACGTCGAAGGCGTGCATGTCAGGCCGGCTCCTCCTGGCCGGTGTAGAAGGCCAGGGTCCGGTCGGCACGCAGCCGGGCGTCGGCCGGTTCCGCCCCGTCGCCCACGTCGGCGTCGTACCAGCGGTCGTTGCTCCCGCGCATGAACGCCTGGCCGTCCTCACCGCTGGCCCAGGACAGAAAGGCCTCCGGGTCGTTGCTCTCGCCGGTCGCGAGGTGGAGGGCGAGCCCCAGCATCGACATGTCCCACCCGATGCCGACCGCGCCCGGGCCGTAGCGGTCCCAGCGCTCGTCGGGGTGGGCGATGTGACGCAGCACCAGCGTGGTCGCGTCGCCGGACGTGGCGAGGTCGACCTCGACCCAGCTGACGCCCCCGCCGTACTCCCACGTGACGGCCAGCGCCCGGGGCGGCTCGCACCGCTCGATCGTGCCGCCCGCGTTGCCGACGAGCTGGTAGCGGCCACCGATCCGCAGGTCCCCCTCGATCGGCATGAACCAGCGCGGCAGCCGCTCGGGGTTGGTCAGCGCGTCCCAGACGTCGGCCGCGTCGGCCGCGTAGGTCTGCTCGGCGGTGAGGACGCGGGCCGGCCGGCCGTGGTGGTCGAGGGTGCTGAGACCGCGGCGTACGGCGCCCAGCTGGTCGAGGGCGTGGGTCAGGTCCATGACCTAATGCTAAAAACTGTCACTAATATAAGTCAAGGCTGGCAGACGACTGGTGCTGATTGTCCCCCGACCCCCGTGCAGACCTATGCTGGACCGGTGACAGCCACCTCTCTCCGCGCCGACGGGCTCGCCCCCGGAGACGTCACGGAGATCACCCGCTCCGACTCCTCGCTGCGGCGCTTCCTCCACGGTCTTCCCGGCGTCGACCAGGTCGGTGCCGAGGCCCGGGCCGCCGGTCTCGGCACCCGGTCGATCAAGACCACGGCCAAGGAGTACGCCCTCGACCTCGCCATCCGGATGGTCGACCTGACCACGCTGGAGGGCCAGGACACCCCCGGCAAGGTCCGCGCCCTGTCGGCGAAGGCGCTCCGCCCCGACCCGGCCGACCCGACCTGCCCTTCGACCGCCGCGGTCTGCGTCTACCCGGACATGGTCACCACCGCCAAGGAGGTCGTCGGCGACCGGGTCAACGTCGCCGCGGTCGCGACGGCGTTCCCGAGCGGCCGGGCGGCCATGGACATCAAGCTCGCCGACACCCAGGACGCCGTCGAGGCGGGCGCCGACGAGATCGACATGGTCATCGACCGGGGCGCGTTCCTCAGCGGCCGCTACCTGCAGGTGTTCGAGGAGATCGCGCAGGTGCGGGAGGCCTGCCAGGACGCGCACCTGAAGGTGATCTTCGAGACCGGCGAGCTGCAGACCTACGACAACGTACGCCGCGCCTCGTGGCTGGCGATGATGGCGGGCGGCCACTTCATCAAGACCTCGACCGGCAAGGTGCAGCCGGCCGCGACCCTGCCCGTGACGCTGGTGATGCTCGAGGCGGTGCGCGACTGGCGCGCGGCCACCGGCCAGATGGTCGGCGTCAAGCCGGCCGGCGGCATCCGCACCGCCAAGGATGCGATCAAGTACCTCGTGATGGTCAACGAGGTGGCCGGGCCCGACTGGCTCGACCCGGACTGGTTCCGATTCGGCGCGTCCACGCTGCTCAACGACCTGCTGATGCAGCGCACCAAGATGAGGACCGGCCGCTACTCCGGCCCCGACTACTTCACGCTGGACTGATTCGACATGACCTTTGAGTACGCCCCGGCTCCTGAGTCCCGCAGCATCGTCGACATCAAGCCGTCCTACGGCCTGTTCGTCGACGGCGAGTTCGTCGACGGCCACGGCAAGAGCTTCAAGACGGTCAGCCCGGCCACCGAGGAGGTGCTGGCCGAGGTCGCCGATGCCGACCAGGCCGACGTCGACGCCGCCGTCAAGGCCGCCCGCCGGGCGTACTCCCGCACCTGGGGCCGGATGTCGGGGCGCGAGCGGGCCAAGTACCTCTACCGGATCGCCCGGATCATCCAGGAGCGGGGTCGCGAGCTCGCCGTGCTGGAGTCGATCGACAACGGCAAGCCGATCAAGGAGTCCCGCGACGTCGACGTCCCGCAGGTCGCCGCCAACTTCTTCTACTACGCCGGCTGGGCCGACAAGCTCGAGTACTCCGGCTACGGCACCACGCCGCTCGGCGTCGCCGGCCAGGTCATCCCGTGGAACTTCCCGCTGCTGATGCTGTCGTGGAAGATCGCCCCCGCGCTCGCGTGCGGCAACACCGTCGTGCTGAAGCCGGCCGAGACGACACCGCTGACGGCCCTGCTGTTCGCCGAGATCTGCCAGCAGGCCGACCTGCCCCCGGGGGTCGTCAACATCCTGACCGGGGCCGGCGACACGGGTGCGGCCCTCGTCAACCACCCCGACGTCGACAAGGTCGCGTTCACCGGCTCCACCGCCGTCGGCCGCGCCATCGCGAAGTCGGTCGCCGGGACCCGCAAGAAGGTCACCCTCGAGCTCGGCGGCAAGGCGGCCAACGTCGTGTTCGACGACGCCCCGATCGACCAGGCCGTCGAGGGCATCGTCAACGGCATCTTCTTCAACCAGGGCCACGTCTGCTGCGCGGGCTCCCGGCTGCTGGTGCAGGAGTCGGTCGCCGAGGAGGTCCTCGACCGGCTCAAGCGGCGGATGTCGACGCTGCGCGTCGGCGACCCGCTCGACAAGAACACCGACATCGGCGCCATCAACTCCGCCGAGCAGCTCGCCCGGATCCAGGAGCTCTCCGAGATCGGCGACGCCGAGGGCGCGGAGCGCTGGTCGCCGGAGTGCGAGCTGCCGAGCAACGGCTACTGGTTCCCGCCGACGCTGTTCACGGGGGTCTCCCAGGCCCACCGGATCGCGCGCGAGGAGATCTTCGGCCCGGTGCTCTCCGTGCTGACCTTCCGGACGCCGAGCGAGGCGGTCGAGAAGGCCAACAACACGCCGTACGGCCTCTCGGCCGGCGTGTGGACCGAGAAGGGCTCGCTGATCCTCAAGATGGCGAACTCGCTGCGCGCCGGCGTGGTGTGGGCGAACACCTTCAACAAGTTCGACCCGACGTCGCCGTTCGGCGGCTACCAGGAGTCCGGCTACGGCCGCGAGGGCGGCCGCCACGGCCTCGCCTCCTACCTGAAGGGAGCCGACGCGTGAGCCGCGCCCAGGAGCGACAGAGCGTCCGCAAGACCTACAAGCTCTTCATCGGCGGGGCGTTCCCGCGGTCGGAGTCGGGCCACTCCTACGTGGTCGAGGACAGCAAGGGGAAGTTCGTGGCCAACGCCGCCCACGCCTCGCGCAAGGACGCCCGCGACGCGGTGCTCGCCGCCCGGAGCGCGTTCAAGGGCTGGGCCGGCAGGACCGCCTACAACCGGGCCCAGATCCTCTACCGGGTCGCCGAGGTCATGGAGGACCGCAGGCCGCAGTTCGTCGAGGCCGTGAAGCAGTCCGAGGGGCTGACCCCGGCCAGGGCCAACGGCGTCGTCGACGAGGCGGTCGACCGGCTGGTCTGGTACGCCGGCTGGGCCGACAAGCTGACCCAGGTGGTCGGCAACGCCAACCCGGTGGCCGGGCCGTTCTTCAACCTCTCCACCCCCGAGCCGACCGGCGTCGTCGCCGTCGTCGCCCCGGAGGAGTCGTCGCTGCTCGGGCTGGTCAGCGTGGTGGCGCCGGTGATCGTCTCGGGCAACACGGCGATCGTGATGTCGTCGTACTCCCGGCCGCTGCCGGCCGTGACCTTCGCCGAGGTGCTGGCGACCAGCGACGTGCCGGGCGGCGTGGTCAACATCCTCACCGGCGACCCCGCGACCACGGCGCCCTGGCTGGCGGCCCACATGGACGTCAACGCGATCGACCTGACCGGGCTCGCCGGCCACGCCGACCGCGACGCGCTCACGACGTCCCTCGAGGAGGCCGCGGCCGAGAACCTCAAGCGGGTCCGCCGCGCGCCTGCGGCCGAGCCCGACTGGACGGCCGACCCCGGCATCGAGCCGATGACGGCCTTCCTGGAGACCAAGACCGTCTGGCACCCGATCGGGGTCTGAGAGGCGCGCTCCGGTCAACGCCCCTGCACGCCCGGCGTCCGGGTGCCGTACAGCTCCTCGCTGAAGTGGCAGGCCGCCAGGTGCCCGTCGGCCGTCGTCCGTAGCGTCGGCACCTCGGAGCCGCAGCGCTCCTGCGCGTGCGGGCACCGGGGGTGGAACGGACACCCGGACGGCGGGTGCACGGCGTCGGGGACCTCGCCCCGCAGGGCGCTGACCTGCCGCGCCGCCTCGACGGCCGGGTCGGGGACGGGCACCGCGTCCCGCAGCGCGCGCGTGTAGGGATGCCGCGGGTCGTCCGACACCGGGCGCCAGGGGCCGAGCTCGACGATCCGGCCGAGGTACATCACCGCGACCCGGTCGCTGAGGTGGCGCACCATGCCGAGGTCGTGGGAGATGAAGACGTAGGAGAGCCCGAGCTCGCCGGCGCAGCCGGACCAGCAGGTTCATCACCTCGGCCCGCACCGAGACGTCCAGCGCGGAGACCGGCTCGTCGAGGACCAGCACCTCCGGCTCGACCGCGAGCGCCCGCGCGATGCCGACCCGCTGCCGCTGGCCGCCGGAGAGCTGGTGGGGGTAGCGGGGCCCGGTGGAGGCCGCCGAGCCCGACCATCTCGAGCAGCTCCCCCACCCGGGCCCGGCGGTCAGCCGGTGGTCCGGCCGATCCGGTGCACGGCCAGCACCTCCCCGAGGGCCTGCGCGACGGTACGTCGCGGGTCGAGCGAGGAGGACGGGTCCTGGAAGACCATCTGCATCCGCCGGCGGAACCGGGCCAGCTCGGCACCGCGGGCCCGGGTGACGTCGGTGCCGTCGAGCAGGACGCGCCCGGACGTCGGCCGGACCAGCCTCACCAGCATCCTCGCGGTCGTCGACTTGCCGCAGCCCGACTCGCCCACCAGGCCCAGCGTCTCGCCCGGCTCGAGCCGGAAGGAGACGCCGTCGACGGCGCGCACCGTCCCGGCCGGGCCGTCGAACGTCTTGACCAGTTCCTCCACCACGAGGGTCACGGCGTCCACCTCTCCCGCGGGACCCAGCACGCGGCCGCGCCCCGGCGGGCGGCCCCGTCCTCCAGTCGCGGGTCGTCGGTGAGGCACCGGTCCTCGCGCTGCCGGCAGCGCGGGTGGAACGAGCAGCCCGTGGGCAGTGCGGACAGCTCGGGCGGCCGGCCGCCGATCTGCGGCAGGTCCGGGCGGTCGTCGCCGAGCATCGGCGGGAGGGAGCCGAGGAGGCCGGCGGTGTAGGGGTGCTGCGGCGCCTCGAACAGCGCCCGGGTCGGTGCGGCCTCGACGACCCGGCCGGCGTACATGACCAGGACCCGTTCCGCCAGCCGGGCGACCACGCCGACGTCGTGGGTTATCCAGAGCAGGGCCATGCCGGTGCTGCGGCGCAGGCTCGTCGGCCAGCGCCAGCACCTGCTGCTGGATCGTCACGTCGAGGGCCGTGGTGGGCTCGTCGGCGATCAGGACCCGGGGCCGCATCGCCAGCGCCATCGCGATCATCACCCGCTGCCGCTGGCCGCCGGAGAGCTCGTGCGGGTAGGCCCGGCCGGTCCGCTCCGGCCGGGGCAGGCCCACCTCGCCGAGGGCCTCGACCGCCCGCGCCTGGCCTCGTCGCCCCGTACGCCGTGCGCCGCCAGCCCCTCGACCACCTGCGCCCCCACCCGCATCAGCGGGTTCAGCGACGTCATCGGGTCCTGGTAGATCATCGCGACCTCGGCGCCGCGCACCGTCCGCCGCTCCCTCGGGTCGAGGGTCGCCAGGTCGCGCCCGCCGACGACGACGGAGCCCTCGGTCATCCGGACGCCCGGGGGCAGCAGCCCCATGACCGAGAGCGCGGTCATCGACTTCCCGCTGCCCGACTCCCCGACCAGGGCGACCGCCTCGCCGGCGCCAGGTCGAACGACACGCCCCGGATCAGCGGCACCGCCGTCTCGCCGTCGCCGGCGACCGCGTGCAGCCCGCGCACCGACAGCACCGGTCCGCCCCCGTCACCGGCGGCCCTCGCGCTTCGGGTCCAGCGCGCTGGTGAGCCCGTCGCCGAGCAGGTTCAGCGCGATGACGGCGATCATCGACGGCAACGGCCGGGAAGGTCATCGCCCACCACGCGGTGGTCACCAGGGTCCGGGTCTCGCTGACCATCAGGCCGAGCGAGGGGTCCGGCGGCTGGGTGCCCAGCCCGAGGAAGGAGAGCCCGGCCTCGGTGAGGATCGCCCACGACAGGGCCAGCGCCACCTGGACCACGATCGGCCCGCTGACGTTGGGCAGCACGTGCCGGAACACCGTGCGCCGGCCCGGAGAACCCGAGCACCCGGCAGGCGGCGATGTGGTCCAGCGAGACCACCGACAACGTCGGCCCGCGGGCCACCCGGACGAAGATCGGGATGTAGACGATCGCGATCGCGATGGCCGTGTTCAGCCACCCGCGGCCGAGGCCGGCGATCACCGCCAGCGCGAGGAGCACCGCCGGGAACGCGAACAGGACGTCGGCGACCCGGCCGATGACCTGGTCCCAGACGCCGCCCAGGTAGCCGGCGACCACGCCCGGCCACGCTGCCCACGAGCGCGGCGATCGCGACGGCGAGCACCGCGACCCGCAGCGAGGCCGCGATCCCGGCGAAGGTGCGGGCCGCCACGTCCCGCCCGAACTGGTCGGTGCCGAACCAGTACGTCGCCGACGGTGGCTGGAGCTGGTCGTCCGGGTGCTGCGCCAGCGGGTCCTGGGGCGTCAGCCCGAGCACGGCGGCAGCGGCGAGCAGCAGGAGCACGACGGTCGACGACCAGCCCGATGCGACCGTTGCGGTCGTGCCAGACCCCCCGGAGCACGGCCCGCAGGCCGCCCGGTGCGGCCGCGGGCTCGAGGCCGGCGACCTGCGGTGCTCCCACGACGGGGAGCTCGGCGCTCATCGCAGCCTCGCCGCGGGTCGAGCACCCGGTAGGTGAGGTCGACGGCGAGGTTGACCAGCACGAACGCCACGGCGACCAGGAGCACGGTGCTCTGCACCACGGCGTAGTCCTGGTTCAGGATCCCCGTCAGCAGCAGGCGGCCGAGGCCGGGCAGCGCGAACACCTGCTCGATGATCACCGTCCCGCCCAGCAGGTAGCCGAACTGGATGCCGACGATGGTGAGGATCGGGATCGAGGCGTTGTGGAGCACGTGCCGCCACCGGATCCGCCCGGCGGAGAGGCCCTTGCCCTGCGCGGTGCGCACGAAGTCGGTGCCGGCCGCCTCGAGGTAGGCGGCGCGCGTGGTCCGCATGATGGTCGCGACCAGCCCGATCGACAGCACCAGCGACGGGTAGAGCATCTGGGCGAGGTTGCCGCCGACCGACTCCGTGAGCGGGACGAACGTGCCCGGGTCCGGGAAGTAGGAGAACGCCGACGCGAGCAGCGCCACGACGACCGAGGCCGTGACGAACTCGGGCAGCGCCAGGCCGACCAGGCCGAGCGACTGGACGCCGACGTCCCGCGCCGCCCCGGGGCGCGACGCGGCCAGCACGCCGAGCGCCACGCCGACCGGCGTCGCCATCAGCATCGAGAGCACTGCCAGCTCCACCGTCACCGGCAGCGCGTCGAGCATCAGCCCGAGCACCGGCTCACCGGAGTCGACCGAGACCCCGAAGTTGCCGCTGAAGACGCTTCCCAGCCAGCTGGTGAACTGCCCCCACAGCGGCTCGTCCAGGCCGTAGTAGCGCTCGAGCGCCGCCCGCTGCTCGGCGGTCAGCACCCCGGTCTGCGTGCCCAGCCGGGCGGTGACCGCGTCGCCGGGGAGCGCCCGCAGCACGAGGAACACCAGGACGGCCACCCCGGCCAGCGTGCCGACCGTGCCCGCCGCGCGGGTCGCCAGGTAGCGGCCGAGGCCGCCGGGCCTCATCCAGAGCCCTCGCGGGTGGTCTCCGTCAGGTAGTCGAGCGACTCGGTGGTCATCGCCTCGAAGCCCTCCACGTCGTTGCCGACGAGGTAGTAGGACTGGTTGTGCTGCAGCCACACCCACGGCGACAGGTCGAGCAGCTCGGTCTGGAGCTCACCGAAGACCTGCTGCCGCTCGTCCTCGTCGGTGGTGGAGTTGCCCTCCGTGAGCAGGTCGGCCAGGCCCTTGTCGGTGAGCCCGGCGGGCTTGGCCAGCGACGCGTCCGGGCCGAAGTAGCGGCCGTACATCACGTAGGGGTCGGTCGAGCCGCCGTTGAGCGCCACGGCTGCGTCGTAGCTCGCGTTCAGCCAGTTGTCGACGTAGACGTTGGTCTCCTGCTGCTGCAGCTCGAGGTCGACCCCGATCTCCTGCAGCTGGCCCTGCACCGACTGGGCGATGTTGCTCGCCGTGGCGTACTCACCCGTCATCACGATCGTGTCGAGGGTGAACCCGTCGCCCTCGCCCGCCTCCTCGAGCAGGGACCGCGCGGTGTCGAGGTCGGGCGGGTCGCACGGCAGGCCCTCGGTCGCGTCGTACTCGAACGCGGGGCTGGTGATCGGGCCGGTGACCTCCCCCTCCCCGAAGTAGGCCTGCTGGACGACCTGGTCGCGGTCGATCGCGCACGCGATCGCCTGCCGGACCCGGACGTCGGTGAGCGGGCCGCGCTGCGCGTTGAGCTGGAGCACGTGGTAGCTCAGCGTCGGCTGCGAGATCACCTGGGCGTCCTCCTCACCGACCTGCTGGGCGACGCTGGGGTCGGTGACGATGCCGAGGTCGAAGCTGCCGGCGCGCATGCCCGACAGGATCGACGACTCGTCGGGGATCACCCGGAGCTCCACCGTCTTCAGCGTCGGCGCGTCGTCCCAGTAGTCGTCGTTGGCGGTGAGGGTCACCTGCTGGCCCTGCTTCCAGCTCTCCCAGGCGAACGGACCGGTGCCGTTGACCTCCCGGCCCACCGAGCCCTTCTCGATGTCGCCGGAGTCCACGATCGACGTGCCGGTCTGGGACAGGACGTTGAGCAGCGAGGTGTCGGGCTGCTTGAGGGAGATGACCAGGGTGGTGTCGTCGGGCGTCTCGATCGTCTTGACGTTGCCGAGGTTGGAGGCGACGACCGATCCGGTCTCGGGGTCGATGACCCGCTCGAGGGTCGCCTTCGCGTCCTCGGCGGTGAAGTCGGCGCCGTCGTGGAACGTCACGCCGTCGCGCAGCTGCAGGGTGACCGTCTTGCCGTCGTCGCTGACCTCCCACTCCGTGGCGAGGCCGGGCTCGAGCTCGCCGTCCGACCCGGTGTCGATCAGGGTGTCGTAGACCAGCCCGAGGGTCTGCACGGTCTGGAACGCGGTGGCGGTGGCCGGGTCGCGACCGTCGATGTCGGCCGTCCGGGCGACGACGAAGGGGGCGGTCTCCGGCCCCCTCGCCCTCGCTGGTGGCCGTGGGATCGGGGTTGCAGGCCGCCGTCCCCGTCGCGACCGCCAGGGTCAGTGCCACGAGGGCAGCGTGCGGCTGTCGGATCCGCATGTTCCCACCAGTTCCTCTCCCGAGCCGAGTCCCCGCCACCCGAGACGTTATCTTTTTTCACATCTTCTTGTGAAGAGGTGACTTTTTGACGAACTCGGACGGCGCCTCTCTGGTGGGCGTGGCCGCCTCGGTCGCGGCCCACGTGGTGACGGCCGGCGCGTCGGCGACCGCGATCGCGGTCGCCGACCGGCGCGACCTGCTGGTCGACCTGGTCCGCGGATCGGGCTCCCCACGCCCGGTCTTCGACGTCGGCTCGGTGACCAAGGTCGTGGTGACCGCCGCCCTGCACCGGCGCCTGCGGATCGATCCGGACACCCCCGTACGACGCTGGTTCCCGGACCTGCCCGAGGCGGTGCGGGTCGGCGACCTGCTCACCCACCGGGCCGGGCTCCGGCCCTGGTGGCCCCTCTACCTCGCCGGCGGGCACGACCGCGACTCCTCGCTCGCGGTGGCCGCCGGGCTCCCGCTGCGCCGGCCGCCGCGGGGAGAGCGTGCGTACTCCGACCTCGGCTACCTGCTCGCCGGTGCGGTGGCCGAGCAGGAGCACGGCGCGCCGCTCGACTCGCTCGCCCGGGACCACGTCTTCGCACCGCTGGCGATGGCCGACACCGACTACCGCCCCACCGTCCTTCGAGACGGTCGCTGCGCGCCCTCCTCAGGAACCATCCCCTGCGTCCCCACCTCCCTGGGCGACCGGATCGAACGCCGGATGGTCGAGACGGGCGAACCCCACCCCGTGGACGACGCCGCCCGGGCGGCAGCAGCGACCTTCGGGTGGCGGACGCACCGGCTGGCGGGCGAGGTCAACGACGGCAACTGCTGGCACGCCTTCGGCGGGGTGGCCGGGCACGCCGGGCTGTTCACCACGGCAGCGGACCTGGTCGGCTTCGGGCGCGAGCTGCTCGACCACGTACGCTCCGGAGGCGACCCGCTCGGCTACTGGCCGACGCCGGGACGGCTGGAGCACCCCGGCTTCCCCGGCGCCCGGTTCGCCGTGCTGCCGCGGGTCGACCGGGTGGTGGTGCTGCTGTCCAACCGGCTGTACGGACCCGGCGACCCGCCGGACCTGGCCGCCCCGTGGGCGCGCCTGATCGATGCCGTGGAGAAGGAGGCCTCATGAGGGTGGTCGGGATGATCTCGGGCACGTCGTTCGACGCGATCGACGTCGCCGCCGCCGATCTCGAGCTCGCCGACGACGTCGTCCGGCTCCGCCCCCGCGGTTCGCTCAGCGTGCCCTACCCGGAGCCGCTGCGCAGGCGCGTGGCCGAGGTCCTGCCGCCGTCGGGGACCACGATGGAGGAGGTCTGCCGGCTCGACACCGAGCTCGGCCGGGCCTTCGCCGAGGCGGCCGGCCGGGGCGTGGCCGAGCTGTGCCACGGAGCGGCCGACCTGGTCGTGTCCCACGGCCAGACGGTCTTCCACTGGGTGGAGGGCGGGACGGCCCGCGGCACCCTGCAGCTCGGCCAGCCCGCGTGGATCGCCGAGCGCACCGGCCTGCCCGTCGTGTCGGACCTGCGCAGCAGGGACGTCGCGGCCGGGGGGCACGGCGCTCCGCTGGTCAGCCTGTTCGACGTCCTGCTGCTCTCCGACGGGCCCGGGCGCGGAGCGCTCAACCTCGGGGGCATCGCCAACCTCACCGTCGTGGCCGACTCTCCCCTCGCCTACGACGTCGGACCGGCCAACGCCCTGATCGACGCCGCCGCCGGCACTTCCACGGCGAGCCGTACGACGCCGGCGGCCGCCGCGCCGCCACCGGCAGCGTCGTCCCGGACCTGCTCACGAGGCTGCTGGACGAGCCCTACTACGCGGCAGCCGCGCCGAAGTCGACCGGCAAGGAGCTGTTCTCGTGGGACTACCTCGCCGCGCGGCTCGACCCGGCCCTCCCCGGCGACGACGTCATCGCCACGGTGACCGAGCTGACCGCGGTCGTCGCGGCCCGGGAGCTCGCCGCCCACAGGCTGGCCGAGGTCTTCGTGTCCGGCGGCGGGACCGCCAACCCGACCCTGATGCGGCGGTTGGCCGGCCTCGCCGACTGCCGGGTGCGCACCATCGACGAGCTCGGGGTGCCCTCGGACGCGAAGGAGGCCTATGCGTTCGCCCTGATGGGCTTCCTCGCCGCCCACGGGCTCCCGGGCACGGTGCCCTCCTGCACCGGAGCCACCGGGCCTCGGGTGCTCGGATCGGTGACCCCGGGGAGAACCGGACTGCCGCGGCCTGTGCCGGGGGCCGCGGCGCCGCGGCGTCTCGTCGTCGACCGCTGAGCCGTCGTGGCCGCGTGGACAGCGGCCGGGTGCACTGGGGCAGAATGGGCCGGTGCCCGCCCGCGTGATCGTCCTGGCCGGCCCGTCCGGGGCCGGGAAGTCACGTCTCGCCGAACGGCTCGGTCTCCCCGTCCTCCGGCTCGACGACTTCTACAAGTCGGGCGGCGACGTCGGGCTGCCGGTGATCGGCGAGGGCGCGAACGCCGGCCTCACCGACTGGGACCACGCCGACTCGTGGCTCCTCGACGAAGCGCTCGACGCGATCCGGGTTCTCTGCTCCGAGGGCCGGGCCCAGGTGCCTGTCTACGACCTCGCGCACGACGGCCGGTGCGGCGAGCAGGTGCTCGACCTCGGTGGCCGCGCGTGGTTCGTGGCGGAGGGGATCTTCGCCCAGGAGGTCGTGCCGACCTGTGAGCGCGAGGGGCTGCTGCAGGCGGCGTACTGCGTCACTCACCACCCGTTCGTGACGTTCTGGCGGCGGCTCACCCGCGACCTCCGCGAGCACCGCAAGCCGCCGCTGGTCCTGGTGCGCCGCGGCTGGTCCCTGATGCGGACGCAGCGCGAGGTGGTGCGCCACGCGGTCGCCCTGGGGTGCCGCCCGGTCCGCGCCGACGAGGCGTACGCCGAGGTGCGCGAGCGGGAGCCGGCTGGGCGTGGCTGAGTTCCCGGACGGCCTGATGCAGCCGGACCAGCGGTCCTGCGGCGCGGCGTGCCTCGTGGTCGCGCAGGGGCTCCGTGACGCGACGTACCGGCAGCGCGTGACCGACCCGGCGACGTTCCGGGTCGAGGTGCTCGCGATGCACGGCCGGATCACGTCCTCCGTCGACGTCGCCGGCCGGATCCAGCCGCCGTGGCCGCGCGACCTCGGCACCCCGCCGTGGGCCGTGGCCAACCAGCTCTCGGGCACCACCCACGTCGCCCACCGCTCGGTGCCGATGCGGTGGCGCGACGGCGCCGACTGCTACGAGGAGCTGGTCGACCTCCCGCGTCCGGCCGTGCTCTACGTCGGCAACAGCTGGCTGCCGCGCCACGTCGTGCTGGTGCTCGACGCCAACAGCACGAGGCTGCGGGTCTACGAGCCGGCTCGTGGTGAGGTCAAGACGGTCATCCGCGCCGCCTTCGTCGACCACCGACTCGGGCTGGCCGGCTGGGACACTCGCTGGTTCGCGGTGATCCCCGAGCGCTGACGCGTCGTTCCGTGTCAGCGTGCGCCGAGGGCGGCGTACCCGGGCTTGACCACACCGTCGATGATCCGCAGCCGCTCGTCGAACGGCAGGAACGCCGACTTCATCGCGTTGATCGTGAACCAGCGCAGGTCCTCCAGCCGCAGCCCGAACGCCTGCACCAGCGCCCACAGCTCGTCGGTCATCGAGGTCCGGCTCATCAACCGGTTGTCGGTGTTGACGGTGACCCGGAACCGGAGGTCGGTCAGCAGGCCGATGGGGTGCTCGGCGATCGACGCGGCCGCCCCGGTCTGCACGTTGGAGGCCGGGCACATCTCGAGCGGGATCCGCTGGTCGCGGACGTACGCCGCCAGCCGGCCCAGCTCGACCGAGCCGTCGTCGTGCACGGTGATGTCGTCGATGATCCGGACGCCGTGGCCGAGCCGGTCGGCGCCGCACCACTGGATCGCCTCCCAGATCGACGGCAGCCCGAACGCCTCGCCGGCGTGGATGGTGAAGTGGGAGTTCTCGCGCTGCAGGTACTCGAACGCGTCGAGGTGCCGGGTCGGCGGGAACCCCGCCTCGGCGCCGGCGATGTCGAAGCCGGCCACCCCGCGGTCACGCCAGGCGACGGCCAGCTCGGCCACCTCGCGGCTGTTCGCCTGGTGTCGCATCGCGGTCAGCAGCTGGCGGACGACGATCCGGCCGCCCGCCTCCTGCATGCCCTTCTCGAAGCCGGCCTGGACGGCCGCCACCACCTCGTCGAGGGACAGCCCCGTCGAGACGTGCTGCTCGGGGGCGTAGCGCACCTCGGCGTACACCACGTTGTCCTCGGCGAGGTCGAGCACGCACTCGTGGGCCACCCGGGCGAGTGCCGCCTCGGTCTGCATGACCGCGACCGTGTGGTCGAAGGTCTCGAGGTAGCGCACCAGCGAGCCGGAGTCCGCCGACTCGGCGAACCAGCGGCCGAGCGAGTCCGCGTCGCCGGCGGGCAGCTCGTGGCCGCAGTCGGCAGCCAGGTCGAGGATGGTCTGCGGCCGCAGGCCGCCGTCGAGGTGGTCGTGGAGGAGGACCTTGGGGGCCCGTCGCACCACGTCACGGGTCAGCGTCGTCACCCCCCTATCCTTCCACCCATGCGCACCTTCACCACCCTCGACGAGGTCGCCGACGCCGCGGGCCAGGAGGTCGGCACCAGCGAGTGGCTGACCGTCGACCAGGAGCGGATCGGCCAGTTCGCCGACGCGACCGACGACCACCAGTGGATCCACGTCGACGTCGAACGGGCTGCGCAGGGGCCGTTCGGCGGCACCATCGCCCACGGCTTCCTCACCCTCAGCCTGCTGCCGCACTTCGCC
The DNA here is from genome assembly GCA_963740325.1 of uncultured Actinomycetota bacterium. Lineage (GTDB taxonomy): Bacteria > Actinomycetota > Actinomycetes > Propionibacteriales > Nocardioidaceae > Nocardioides. Next base: position 345,696 of record CAVUDQ010000004.1, on the reverse strand, counting down.
GCGGAGGTGTTCCGCCTCGAGACGCCGGGCGCCCGGCTCAACTACGGCCTCGACAAGGTGCGGTTCCCGGCCCCGGTCCCGGTCGGGAGCCGGCTGCGCTCGCACGTGCGCTTCGGCGAGGTCACCGACCTCCCCAGCGGCAAGCAGCTCGTCGTCCACCACACCGTCGAGATCGAGGGCCCCGACGGTCAGGCCCAGGACAAGCCCGCCTGCGTCGCCGCCCACGTCGTCCTCCTCCTGCCCTGACCGCGAGAGCGCGCTCCCGCACGTGCGAAAGCGCACCTTCGCACGTGCGGGAGCGCGACTTCGCGGGTCAGTGGAGGGGCAGGGAGAAGCAGCGCTCGAGGCCGTACGGCGTGAAGCCGAGCCGCTTGAGGATGGGTGCCGAGGTGTCGTCGAGCGCCTTGACCAGGGCGAACTGCGCCGCTGTCGACCGGGCCGCGTCGGCCATGCGACGGGCGACCAGGGCTCGGTAGACCCCGCGACCGCGGAACTCCGGCGCCACCGCGCCGTCCCACAGGCGCAGCGCGGGTCCGTCGACGGTTCCGCCCGCGCTCGCGACCGGCCGACCGTCGACGAACACGACGTACTTGCGGACCCGCCGGCGCTCGTCCGGCACCGCGGCCAGCGCGACCTCGACGTCGAGCTGGGCCTCGGAGGCCGGCGAGATCCCGAAGATCGCCGCGGAGGTCCGGGAGCCGAGGGCCAGCCCCTCGCGATCTGTCACCTCCTGGACGACCACGTCCGCCGGAGCAGGTACGTCGACCTCCAGCGGGATCGCCAGGATCTCGAGGGTCTGCTCCGGGCGCAGGCCCAGCGCGACCAGCCGGTCGGCCGTGTCGCCGGGCGACGTACGCTCGTCGACCCACCACCGGAGCTTCGGCGATCCCGCGGCACGGGCCAGCGCCACCACCTCGTGCAGCACCTCCTCCAACGGCCGGTCGGTCCGCGACCACTGCACGCTGGACTGGTCGGGCACGTAGTGGATCAGCCGGTAGTCGTCGGTCACGACCTCGGTCGCGTCGGCGGGGAGCCAGGTCCACGCAGCGGCCGCGGACCGGACCGCATCGGCGTCGAGGTCAGCGGGCGACACGGTCGATCAGCAACGGCCGCGGCTCGAAGCCGGCGCCGTCGGTGACGTCGTACCCGCTCTCCAGCGACTCCAGCGCCCGCGCGAAGCGGGACTCGTCGTCGGTGTGGAGGGTCAGCAGCGGCTGGCCCTCGGTGACCCGGTCGCCGGGGCGGGCGTGCCAGACGACGCCGGCTCCGGCCTGGACCGGGTCCTCCTTGCGGGCGCGCCCGGCGCCGAGCCGCCAGGCCGCCATGCCGACGGCCATCGCGTCGAGCCGGGTCAGGACCCCGGAGGCGGGCGCCGCCACGTCGTGGCTGTGCCGGGCGCGCGGGAGGTCGGCGTCGGGGTCGCCGCCCTGGGCGGTGATCATCCGCCGCCAGGCGTCCATGGCCGAGCCGTCGGCCAGCCTGTCGGCGGGGTCGACGTCGTCGCGGCCCGCGCCGGCGAGCATCTCCCGCGCGAGCGCGAGGGTGAGCTCGACGACGTCGGCCGGGCCGCCTCCGGCCAGCACCTCGACCGACTCGGCCACCTCGACGCCGTTGCCCGCGGTGAGCCCCAGCGGGGTGTCCATGTCGGTGAGCAGGGCGACGGTGTGGACGCCCGCGTCGGTGCCGAGCGCCACCATGGTCTCGGCGAGCTCGCGGGCGCGGTCGGCGTCCTTCATGAAGGCGCCGCTGCCGACCTTGACGTCGAGCACCAGCGCACCGGTGCCCTCGGCGATCTTCTTCGACATGATCGACGAGGCGATCAGCGGGATCGCCTCGACCGTGCCGGTCACGTCCCGCAGCGCGTAGAGCTTCTTGTCGGCCGGGGCCAGCCCGTCGCCGGCCGCACACACGACCGCGCCGACCGAGTCCAGCTGGTCGAGCATCTCGTCGTGGGAGAGCGAGGCCCGCCAGCCGGGGATGGCCTCCATCTTGTCGAGCGTGCCGCCGGTGTGGCCGAGCCCGCGGCCTGACAGCTGGGGTACGGCGACGCCGCACGCGGCGACCAGCGGGGCCAGCGGCAGCGTGATCTTGTCGCCGACGCCGCCGGTCGAGTGCTTGTCGGCGGTGGGCCGGGACAGCCCGGAGAAGTCCATCCGCTCCCCCGACGCGATCATCGCGGCGGTCCAGCGGGAGATCTCGCGGCGGTCCATGCCGTTGAGCAGGATCGCCATCGCCAGCGCCGACATCTGCTCGTCGGCGACCTCGCCACGGGTGTAGGCGTCGACCACCCAGTCGATCTGGCTGTCGGACAGCTCGTGGCGGTCGCGCTTGGCGATGATCACCTCGACCGCGTCGTGGGTCACCGGTTCCCCTCCAGGTCGTCGGGCCCGAACGCGTCGGGCAGCACCTCGGTCATCGGCCGCACCCCCGAGACGGTCCACAGCTGGAGTGCGGGCCCGCCGTTCTCCCACAGGAGCTGGCGGCACCGGCCGCACGGCATGATCACCTCGCCCTCGCCGTTGACGCACACGAAGTGGGTCAGCCGGCCGCCGCCGCCCGCGTGGAGCGACGACACGACCCCGCACTCGGCGCAGAGCGTCACGCCGTAGGCGGCGTTCTCGACGTTGCACCCAATGACGGTCCGGCCGTCGTCGACCAGCGCCGCGGCGCCGACCCGGTAGCGGCTGTAGGGCGCGTACGCGCGCGCGGCCACCTCGGTCGCGGCCGCCCGCAGTGCCTCCCAGTCGACCTCGGTCATCGACACCGGCCCATCAGCTCTTGACGTAGGGCTCGCCGTCGGCCGCCGGCGGGCGCACCCGCCCGACCAGCCCGGCCACCGCGATGATCGTCGCGAGGTAGGGCAGCGCGGTCAGGAACGACGTCGGCACCTTGCCGAGGAACTCCAGCTGGCTGGACAGGGTCGTCATCAGGCCGAAGAACAGCGCGGCGAGGCTGGCGTAGATCGGGTGCCAACGCCCCATGATGACCGCCGCCAGCGCGATGAAGCCGTTGCCGGCCGACATGTTCGAGGCGAACGCGCCGTTGGAGCCGACGGTGAAGTAGGCGCCGCCGAGACCCGCGAACGCGCCGCCGAGCAGCACCGCCTGCCAGCGCAGCCGGTTGACCTTGAGGCCGACCGTGTCGGCAGCCTTGGGGTGCTCGCCGACCGAGCGCACCCGCAGCCCCCACCGGGTCTGGAAGATCAGGAACGCGACCACGACGACCGAGACGTACATCAGGTAGGCCAGCAGCGTCTGGTCGAACACCGTCGGGCCGATGACCGGCAGGCCCGACAGCGCGTCGGCCACCGACGACAGGAACGGGATCCCGGCGTCGGGCAGCGGGTCGAGGGTCATCGGGTTGTTCAGCTTGGCCCGGATCTCGGGGTCGGTCGGGATCTGGCTCAGCAGGAAGTCGGTGAGGCCGGTCGCGAGCGCGATCAGCACGACACCGAGCACGACCTGGTTGACCAGGTAGCGCATCGCGAAGACGGCCAGCAGCGAGCCCATGGCGACACCGGCCGCGATACCGCCGACGAGGCCCCACTCGGCGCTGCCGGCGAAGCTGGCGACCACCGAGGCCCAGAACGCCGCCATGAGGAACTGGCCCTCGATGGCGATGTTGATGACGCCGGCCCGCTCGCACAGGCAGCCGGCGAGCGCGCCGAACACCAGCGGTACGGCGTACTTCACGGTGCCGGGCAGCGGGTTGACCATCGCGAACGTCGTGCCGGTCTGGTCGGCGTAGTTCCAGACCAGGAAGCCCAGCAGGAACGCCAGGCCGACCAGCGCCGCCGCGAGGATCGTGGGCCACCCCGCGGGGATCAGGTTGAACACCGCCAGCCCGAGCGCCACCAGGGTCACCACCAGCCCGGCGATCACCACGACGTGGGCGTTGAGCTGCTTGGGGTCCTCGCCCTTGGCGTTGTCGAGCAGGTAGGTCACGGTCGGGTCGTCGATCTCGAAGTAGAACCAGACCAGGGAGAGGGCGACGATCGCGAACAGGCCGACCATCTTCCACTGCCGACGTACGTCGGCGGCGGAGCGGACCTTGACCTGCTCGTGGCCCTCGGTCTCGATCAGGACAGTCATCTCAGGACCCCCATCCCTTCGCCATGACGGTGCTGCCGCCGCCCGCCGTGCGCAGCCGGAAGACGCCGCGGACCAGGGCCGGGGCGGCGACGAACAGGACGATCAGTGCCTGCAGGACGTCACCGAGCTCCTTGGGGGTCCCGGCCGAGGCCTGCATCGCGGTGCCGCCGACACTCAGCGCTCCGAAGAGCAGGCCGGCGAACACGGTGCCGAGCGGGGTGGCCCGCCCCAGGAGCGCGACCGTGATCGCGTCGAAGCCGATCGTGCCCGCGATGCCGGTGCTGAGCGAGTCACCCTTGCCGAGCAGGTTCATGGTGGCCGCGAGGCCGGCCAGGAGGCCGGCTCCGAGCATCGCCAGGGTGTAGACCCGCTCCACGCTCATGCCGGCGGTGCGTGCGGCGGCGGGGTTGGCGCCGACCGCCCGCAGCTCGAAGCCGAAGGTGCTGCGCTCGATCAGCCACCACACGACGATCGCGGCGGCGACCGCGACGAAGACGCCGAGGTGGATGTTGCCGAGCTCGAGGTAGCGCGCCGAGTCGGCCGGCGGGGGCGACTGCGAGTTGTCGCTCCCGGCTCTCTGGAAGGCGTCCTTGGACAGCAGGTAGTTGAGCAGGAAGCTGGTGGCGAGGTAGTTGAGCATGATCGTGGTGATCACCTCGTGGGCGCCGGTGCGGGCCTTGAGCAGGCCCGCGATCCCGCCCCAGATCGCGCCGCCGATCATGCCGGCGAGGACGGCCGCGAGCAGGTGGATGCCCGGCGGCAGGTTCCAGGTGAAGCCGACGTAGCCGGCGAACAGCGAGCCGACCACCAGCTGGCCCTGGGCGCCGATGTTGAACAGCCCGGCCCGGAAGGCCAGCGTGACGCCCAGACCGGCGCAGATCAGGGGGGCCGCACGCACCAGCGTGGTCCCGATCGCGCCCAGGCTGCCGACCGACCCGGTGACCAGCGAGGAGTAGGACTCCCAGACCGCCTCGCCGGCGTAGCTGAAGAAGTCAGCCGGGTAGCTGAAGACGTAGCTCAGCGACTGCACGGCGTCCTCGTCGCTGAGCGCGATCAGCACGGCGCCGACGACCATCGCGAGCGCGATGGCCAGCAGCGTGGTGACCACGTCGGGGAGCCAGGCGGCCCCGGGCGGCTCGGTCCGCTCGGGCTCCGGAGTTTCGAGCGGCGGCTTGTCGCCCGAGCCCGGCGCGGGCTCGACCACCTCGGTGGCCGGCGCCGAGTGCTCGGCAGACCTGGGGTCGTCGGCGGCGTCCTCGGCCGGGCGCTTCTCGTCGCTCATGCCGAGGCCTCCTCGGGCTCGTGGGCACCGGCCATCATCAGGCCGATGTCCTCGCGGGCGATGTCGGGACCGACCGTGCCGACGATGCGTCCGTCGTACATGACGGCGATCCGGTCGGCGAGGGCGAAGACCTCATCGAGCTCGGTGGAGACGATGACGACCGCGGTGCCGCGGTCGCGCTCCTCGATGATCCGCTTGTGGATGAACTCGATCGAGCCCACGTCGACGCCGCGGGTGGGCTGGGAGGCGATCAGCACCTTGAGCGGGCGTGAGAACTCCCGGGCGACCACGACCTTCTGCTGGTTTCCGCCGGAGAGCGCGTTGACCGGCGACTCGCGGGTCTCGGTGCGGATGTCGAACTCCTTGATGCGCGCGTCGGCGTTGGCCGCGATCGCGTCGCGGTCGAGCGCGAGGCCGCGGGAGAACTCGTCGTTGCGGTAGAGGTCGAGCACGAGGTTCTCGCGGACGCTGAAGGCGCCGACGTAGCCGTCGTGGGAGCGGTCCTCGGGGATGTAGCCGATGCCGTCCTCGAGGCTCTGCCGGGGGCCGTGCTTGCTGATGTTGTCGCCGTCGAGCAAGATCTCGCCGGCCGAGGGCCTGATCAGCCCGAGCAGCGCCTTGATCAGCTCGGTCTGCCCGTTGCCCTGGACGCCGGCGACGGCGAGCACCTCGCCCGCGCGCGCCTCGAAGCTCACGTCGCGGACGACGGGGACGCCGCGCGAGTCGACGACGCTGACACCCCGCGCCTCGAGCACCGGCTTGCCGGGCTTGGCGGGGGGCTTGTCGACGCGCAGCTTGACCGAGCGGCCGACCATCATCTCGGCGAGCTCGGCCTCGCTCGTCGAGGGCGGCGCGGTGCCGACGAGCTTGCCGCGTCGGACCACGCTGATCCGGTCGCCGATCGCCTTCACCTCGCGCAGCTTGTGGGTGATGAAGATGATGGAGGTGCCACGCGCCTTGAGCGCCCGCATGATCTCCATCAGCTCGTCGATCTCCTGGGGCGTCAGCACCGCGGTGGGCTCGTCGAGGATCAGCACCTGCGCGTCGTTGGCGAGCGCCTTGATGATCTCGACCCGCTGCTGGACCCCGACCGGGATGTCCTCGACCATCGCGTCGGGGTCGACGGCGAGCTTGTAGCGGTCGGACAGCTCGCGGACCATCGCGGACGCGGCGCTGCGGTTGAGGACGCCGGCGCCACGGGTCTGCTCGCGGCCGAGCATGACGTTCTCGGCGACGGAGAAGACAGGGATCAACATGAAGTGCTGGTGGACCATGCCGATGCCGGCGGCCATGGCGTCGCCCGGCGAGGCGAAGGTGACCTGCTTGCCGTCGAGCAGGATCTCGCCCTCGGTCGGGTCGAGCAGGCCGTAGAGCATGTTCATCAGCGTGGACTTGCCGGCGCCGTTCTCCCCGAGGAGGCAGTGGATCTCACCCGGCTCGACCGTGAGGTCGATCTTGTCGTTCGCGGTGAACGACCCGAACCGCTTGGTGAGCCCCTTGATCTCGAGCTTCATCCCACTCCCTCCCGCGCCGCGGGGCGCGTCGAAATCGGTCTCAGTGTTCCAGACACGGCACGGGCCGGAGCGGGAGACTCCCCGCTCCGGCCCGAGGCCGAATGTCCTGCGACGATCAGCCGACCTTGATCTCTCCGTCGATGATCATCTGCTTGAGCTCCTCGACCTTGTCGGCGGTCTCCTGGGAGACGTCGTCGCCGAAGCCGGCCAGGCCCACACCGTCGTTCTCGAGGGTGCCGCGGTAGACCTCGTTGTTGAACTCGTCGTTGACGGAGTCCTCGATGGCCTGCTCCACGGCGACGTCCATGCCCTTGACGACCGAGGTCAGCAGGATGTCGCAGTACTCGGCGGCCGACTCGCAGCCGTCGGTGTCGACCCACACGCCCCAGGCGTCGTTGTCCTGGGCGGCCTTGAGGCCACCGAGGCCGGCGGGACCGGCGACCGGGAAGATCACGTCAGCACCCTGCTGGATCATCTGCTCGGCGACCTGCTGGCCCTTGGCCTGGTCCTCGAAGTCCTCGGTGAACGAGCCGTCCTTGCCGTCCCAGCCGATGACCTCGACGTTCTCGCCGTTCTCCTCGTTGTAGTACTCGACACCCTGCAGGAAGCCGGTCATGAAGATGGTGACCGTCGGGATGTTGAGACCACCGAAGGTGCCGACCGTGCCGGTCTCGGAGGTGGCGGCGGCGGTGTAGCCGGCGAGGAACGACGGCTGGCCGGTGTCGAAGGTCAGGCCCTTGGCGTTGTCGGGCGGGTTGGGCTCGAAGGTCTTCGGGTCGGTGAACTCGAAGTCGACGATCGCGTAGTCGATGTCGGGGTTCTGCTCCGCGGCCTCGCGGGTGGCGTCACCGAGCAGGAAGCCGACCGTGGTGATCTGGTTGCAGCCCTCGTCGGCGAGGCTCTGCAGGTTGTCGGCGTACTCGGCGTCGCTCGCGGACTCGATGGTCGCGGTCTGCACGCCCAGGTCGTCCTCGGCGGCGGTGAGGCCCGCCAGGGAGGTCTGGTTGAACGACTTGTCGTCGAAGCCACCCGAGTCGGACACCATGCAGGCCTTGAAGTCGATCTCCTCGGCCCCGGACTCCGGGCTGTTCTCCGACCGCTCGCCGCACGCGGCCAGCGACAGCGCCAGCACGGCTACCGCCGCCATCCCTACGGTTTTCTTCACAGTGCTCTCCTGCAGTGTTGCCTCGGCGTGGCCCACGTCGGCCCACGTTCGGCGTCACCCTAGTCGCGAAGCTTCCCGCCGAGGGGCATCACGGCCGGACGATATGAGGTTGTTACCTGCCTGTGGCGGAGGAGTTCACCAGGGAGGCGACGGCCACTTCGGCAAGCACCCGAGCGGCCACCGGGGTGGCGCCCTCGTCGACCACGATGTTGCCCTGGTGGAGGTCGTAGCGGGTCCCTCCCGGGGTGCGGGTGCCGAGCCGGCCCATGGCACCGGGGACCCGCTCGAGGTACCAGCCGAAGTCCTCGCCGCCGAGGCTCTGCGTGGTCGCGACCTTGCCGGCCGCGCCGACCACGCGGCGTACGGCGGAGGCCAGCAGCTCCGAGGCGAGGTGCTCGTTGACCACCGGCGGGACGCCGCGGCGGTAGTCGACGTCGGCCGTGACGCCGTAGGGGGCGACTATCTCGTCGATCAGCACCCGCACCAGACCCTCGGCCTCGGCCCAGGCGAGCGGATCGAGCATCCGGATGGTGCCGGCGGCGTGGCCGCTCTCGGGGATGACGTTGTGGGCGGCACCGGCCCGGACCATGCCCCACACGACGCTGACGCCGGCGCGGGGGTCGAGCCGGCGCGAGACCACGGCGGGGAGCTCGGTGACGAGCTTGCCGAGGGCGTAGGTGAGGTCCTCGGTCAGGTGCGGCCGCGAGGTGTGGCCGCCGCGGCCGGACAGCCGGACCGAGAGGGCGTCGGCGGCACCGGTGAGTGCGCCGCTGCGGACGCCGACCTGGCCCACGTCGAGCGTGGGGTCGCAGTGGAGCATGAAGATCCGGTCCATGTCGGCGAGCGCGCCCTGGTCCATCAGGAACAGCGCTCCGCCGGGCATGACCTCCTCGGCCGGCTGGAACAGCAGCCGCACCCGGCCGGGCAGCTGGCCGCGGGCGTGGAGCTCGGCGAGCGCCAGTCCGGCGCCGACCAGGCCGGCGGTGTGGACGTCGTGGCCGCACGCGTGGGCGACCCCGGGGTTGGTGCTGGCCCACGGCGTGCCCGAGGTGTCCTCGACCGGCAGCGCGTCGAGGTCGGCGCGCAGCCCGACGAGGGGGCCCGAGTCACCGATCTCGGCGAGCAGGCCGGTGCCGGGGATCCGGGTGACCGCAATGCCGGCCTCGCGGAGCCGCTCGGCCACCTGCTCGGTAGTCCGGTGCTCGTTCCACGAGAGCTCCGGGTGGGCGTGGAGGTCCCGGCGGAGAGCGACCAGGTCGTCGGTGTGCTTCGCGACGACGTCGTCGATGGTGGTTGAGGTCTCGCTCGAGGGGGTGGACATCGCACGAAGCAGGTTAGTTCACCGGCGACGCCCTGTGTCAGCGGGTGACGTCCGGTCCCGGCCGCACCGGCCTAGCCGGACCGGTCGGCGTCGTAGGCCTCGAGGACCAGGTCGGCGGCCACCGGCGCGGTGAGCTCGCCGGCAAGCACCCGCCGGCGTACGTCGTCGCGGACCGCGGCCACGCCGGGCGACCGTCGCAGCCGGTCGGCCAGCTCGTCGCGCACCAGCGCCCAGGCGAAGTCCAGCTGCTGCCCGGCCCGCTTGCGGGCGAGCCCCTCCGCACCGAGGTGGTCACGGTGGGCCAGCACCCGGTCCCAGACCTCCGGAACGCCGTCGCCGGTCAGCCCCGAGCAGGTCACCACCGGGGCCGACCACTCGTCGTGGCCGCCGACCATGCGCAGCGCGCCGGCCAGCTCGCGGGCGGCCGCCCGGGCCTCTCCCTGGTGGTCCTGGTCGGCCTTGTTGACGGCGATCACGTCGGCGATCTCGAGGATCCCCTTCTTGATGCCCTGCAGCTGGTCGCCGGTGCGGGCGAGGGTGAGGAACAGGAAGGTGTCGACCATGCCCGCAACGGTGACCTCGGACTGGCCGACGCCGACCGTCTCGACCAGCACGACGTCGTAGCCGGCCGCCTCGAGGACCGCCATCGCCTGGACCGTGGCCCGGGCGACCCCGCCGAGGGTGCCCGCCGCCGGCGACGGCCGGACGTAGGCGTGCGGGTCGTGGGCCAATGCACCCATCCGGGTCTTGTCGCCGAGCACCGAGCCGCCGGTGCGCACGCTCGAGGGGTCCACCGCGAGCACCCCCACCCGGTGGCCGTCCCCGGTGAGCCGGGTCCCGAGCCGCTCGATGAACGTCGACTTGCCCACGCCGGGCACACCGGAGACGCCGACGCGGACGGCGTCGCCGGCCACGAGCTGCCCGAGCAGCTCCCGCGCGGCGACCCGGTGGTCCGGCTTGGTCGACTCCACGAGCGTGATCGCCCGGGAGACGGCGGCGCGCCGGCCCTCGCGGACGCCGTCGGCCAGCTGGTCGACGTCGACCATCAGCCCTCGTCCTTCGAGGCTCCCGGAGGCGGTGGTTGAGGAAGGCGCGCCGCGCCTGTCTCGAAACCTCGCACCTCAGGAACCATGCCCGAGCTGCTCCGACAGCCGGCCGAGCAGGTCGAGGGCCGACTCGGCGATGACGGTGCCGGGCAGGAACACGGCGGCCGCCCCCATCTCACGCAGCGCCGGGACGTCGTCGGGCGGGATCACGCCGCCCACCACGACCATGATGTCGTCGCGCCCCTGGTCGGCGAGCGCCTGCCGCAGCTGCGGGACCAGCGCGAGGTGGCCGGCCGCCAGCGAAGAGACCCCGACGATGTGCACGTCGGCGTCCACTGCCTGCTGCGCGACCTCCTCCGGCGTCGAGAACAGCGGCCCCACGTCGACGTCGAACCCCATGTCGGCGAAGGCGGTGACGACCACCTTCTGCCCGCGGTCGTGGCCGTCCTGGCCCATCTTGGCGACCAGGATCCGGGGCCGGCGGCCCTCGTGCCGCTCGAACTCCTCGGCGGCCGCGATGACCCGCTGGACGGGACCGTCGGGGGCGTTGCCGGACTCGTCGCGGTACACGCCGCTGATCGTACGGATCACCGCCTGGTGGCGGCCGTACACCTTCTCCAGGGCGCCGGAGATCTCGCCGACCGTGGCCTTGGCCCGGGCGGCGTCGACCGCGAGCGCGAGCAGGTTGCCCTCGAGGCCGGGCCCGGGGTCGCCCTCGCCGGCGCGGGTGAGCGCCTCGAGCGCCCGCTCGACCTCGCGGTCGTCGCGCTCGTCGCGCAGCCTCTCCAGCTTGGCGACCTGCTGGCGGTAGACGTCGTCGTTGTCGACCTTCAACAGGGCGAGCCGGACTCCGTCATCAGCGTGCGGGGGCCGGTGGGTGTTGACGCCGATGACCTGCTGGGTGCCCGCGTCGATCCGGGCCTGGGTCCGCGCGGCCGCCTCCTCGATGCGCATCTTGGGGATGCCCTGCTCGATGGCGGCGGCCATGCCGCCCGCCTGCTCGGCCTCCCGGATGTGGCCCCAGGCGCGCTCGGCGAGGTCGTGGGTGAGCCGCTCGACGTAGTAGGAGCCCGCCCACGGGTCGATGATCGCTGTCGTGCCGGACTCCTGCTGGAGCAGCAGCTGGGTGTTGCGGGCGATCCGCGCCGAGAAGTCGCTCGGCAGCGCGATCGCCTCGTCGAGGGCATTGGTGTGGAGGCTCTGGGTGTGGCCCTGGGTCGCCGCCATCGCCTCGACGCAGGTCCGGCCGACGTTGTTGAAGACGTCCTGGGCGGTCAGGCTCCAGCCACTGGTCTGGCAGTGGGTGCGCAGGCTGAGCGACTTGGGGTCCTGCGGGTCGAACTGCCGCACCAGCCGGGCCCAGAGCGCGCGGGCGGCCCGCATCTTGGCGACCTCCATGAAGAAGTTCATCCCGATCGCCCAGAAGAACGACAGCCGCGGTGCGAACCGGTCGATGCCGAGCCCGGCGTCGAGCCCGGCCCGGAGGTACTCCACGCCGTCGGCGAGGGTGTAGGCCAGCTCGAGGTCGGCGGTCGCCCCCGCCTCCTGCATGTGGTAGCCGGAGATGGAGATCGAGTTGAAGCGCGGCATCCGCTCGGCGGTGAAGGCGAAGATGTCGGAGATGATCCGCATGCTCGGCGCCGGCGGGTAGATGTAGGTGTTGCGGACCATGAACTCCTTGAGGATGTCGTTCTGGATGGTCCCCGTGAGCCGCTCCGGCCTCACCCCCTGCTCCTCGGCCGCCGCGATGTAGAGCGCCAGCACCGGCAGGACGGCGCCGTTCATGGTCATCGACACCGACATCTCGTCCAGCGGGATGCCGTCGAACAGGGTGCGGGCGTCGTAGATCGAGTCGATCGCCACGCCGGCCATGCCGACGTCGCCCCGGACCCGCGGGTGGTCGGAGTCGTAGCCGCGGTGGGTCGCGAGGTCGAAGGCGACGCTCAGGCCCTTCTGGCCGGCCGCGAGGTTGCGCCGGTAGAACGCGTTGGACTCCTCGGCCGTCGAGAACCCGGCGTACTGCCGGATCGTCCACGGCTGGGTGGTGTACATCGTCGGGTAGGGCCCGCGCAGGAACGGGCTCAGCCCCGGCCAGGTGTCGAGCGCGTCGAGCCCGGCGAGATCGGTCTCGTCGTAGCGCGGCTTGATCTCGATGCCCTCGGGGCTGTGCCAGGGGTCAGGTCGGTGTCCCCGGCTGCCCGCCTGGGCGGGGAAACCGTCACCCGCCACCGGCAGGCCGGCGAAGGTCTCCGGGACGCTCACGACAGCACCTCCCGGGTCCGGCGCAGGAAGTCCAGGACGTCGATGCCGACGTGGATGCGTTCGTCGGCGCCGAGATCGGCCTTCCCGGCCACGACGAGGTGGCGGGCTCCGGCCTTCCGCAGGGCGGCGACCAGGTCGCTCCCCCACGCGTCGTACGTCGCGTCGGTGCCGCACAGGACGGCGACCGGGGACCCGGAGGACTCGCGGTAGGAGGCCACCACGGCGTCGACACCGTCGGTGGCCCCGGCCGGCTCGACCGCGATCCCACCCGCGGCCAGCAGGTTGGTGGCCCAGGTGGCACGGGCGGTGTGGGCGGCCACGGTCCCCATGGTCGCGAGGAAGGCCGGCGTGGCGGCCGGCGCATCGCGCAGCTCCTCGTACGCCGCGCCCCAGCGGCGTACGCCGTCGCCGGGACCGTCTCGCTCGGGCAGCGCCTCGCCGAGGTGGGGGAACTCCGAGAGGCCGGTCAGCGGCCGGCTGCGGTGGGCGACCTCGTCGGCGCGGCGGGCGGCCACCTCGGCCACCCGGTCGTCGAACGCATCGGCCCCGTCGGCCTCGATCCGGCCGAGCTCCTCCCACGCGGCGACCGCGAGGTCGTCGGTGAGCTTCTCGACGGCCCACGCGCCCCCCGCGGGGTCGGTGACCCGGCCGAGGTGCGACTCGGCGAGCAGCAGGCTGGAGGTGTTGCGGGCGATCCGGCGGCCGAACTCGTCGGGGACGCCGAGCGGGCTGTCGAACGGCACCACCGTCACGGAGTCGGCGCCGCCGACGCCGGCCGCGAACGCGGCGACCGTGGTGCGGAGCATGTTCACCCAGGGGTCGTAGCGACTCATCATCGGGCGGCTGGTCACCGCGTGGATCCGGGCCTCGACCGGCTCGGCGTCGCTGAGCTCCAGCATCCGGGCCCACAGTCGGCGTACGGCCCGCAGCTTGGCGATGGTGACGAACTGCTCGTCGGTCGCGGCAAGCCGGACCTCCACCAGCCGGGCCGCCTCGGTGGCCGAGAACCCCGCGGCGGTCAGCCTCCGGAGGTACGTCGCCACGGCCGCCAGCGCCCAGCCCACCTCCTGCACGTCGGAGGCGCCCCGCTCGTGGACCGCCGTCGCGTCGACGACCGCCGCGAGCACTCCCGCGTCGCGTGCGAGCCCGGCGACCTCGACGGCGTCGTCGCCGGTGGCGTCGGCGCCCAGGTTGGTGCCGTCGGCCGGGGTCGTGTCGCCGAGGACGGCCAGGAGGGCCCGTGCCTGCTCCGTGGTCGCGCCGTCGAGGACGACGGGCGCGAGGTCGAGCATCACGCCGTCGAGCAGCGTCGGCAGGTCGGCCGCGGCGTCGACGAGCAGCGAGGTGGCGCCGTGGTCGAGGTCGACCAGCGCCTGGTCGCGGTCCACGGGCGCGGTCCGGACGTCCCACCCGCCCGTGCGCACGGGCCGACCCGCGGTGGCGAGGTCGGCGAGCAGGTCGGGAGTGCCCAGCGGCGGTACGGCGAGGCCGTCGAGCGTGGTGCGGGTCAGCGCGTCCCAGACCCGGTCGTCCGGGTCGTCGTCGCCCAGCCGGCGCGCCTTGCGCAGCACCGCCGCGGCCGCGCGCTCCCAGTCGGCGCGGGCGTGGTCGTCGCGGGGGTCGGCCAGCGCCAGGGTCCCCTGGTCGGGCTCGAGCTCCTCGGGCTCGTCCAGCCCACCCTCGACGGACTGCGGAGGCGTCATGCTGCGAACGATAGGAGCGCCGGTGCGACCGGGGCCACCGGGTGTGACCTTTCCGACTCGGCGGAGGCGCCGGTTACCGTCGCCCCTGTGGCAGCACCGGACGGTATCGACGGCGGCGACGTGCTCCTGCGCCCGGCCGTCCCCGGCGACGCCGGGCGCTGGCTGGAGCTGCTGCACGACCCCGACCACCAGCGCTTCGCCTCGCCGTCGTTCGTGGCGCTCGCGGCCGACGCCGACGAGCTCGCGGAGAAGCTCGCCGCGTCGGCCACCGCCTGGTCCGAGGGCGCGCCGGGCACCCTCGTCGTCGTCGCGCCGGACGCGCCGGAGGTGTTCCTCGGCGACATCGGGTGGCGGTGGTCTGTCTCGGAGCGGATGGCCGTCGCCGACCTCGGCTACGGCGTCCACCCCGACGCGCGGGGGCGAGGGCTGGCGCGCGCCGCGGTCGTCGCGCTCACGCGCTGGCTGCTGGCTCCGGACGGTCGCGGCCTGGCCCGGGTGCAGCTCGACCACAGCACCGAGAACCCCGCCTCCTGCCGGGTCGCCCTGGCCGCCGGCTTCCAGCAGGAGGGCATCCGACGCGGCTACCTGCCGCTGCGAGACCGCGACGGCAGGGTGCGGCGGCACGACGTGTGCCTCCACGGCACCCTCCCGCCGGCCCCCTGACCGGACCGGTCCCCGGAACGGGCTCGCGACGTACGCCGCGCCCGGCGCATACTGCGGCATGCCCAGCTCCAGCCAGTGGCTCGCGTTCGTCGTCGCCTCGCTGCTCTTCATCCAGGTGCCGGGCCCGAGCCTGCTGTTCATGCTCGGCCGGGCGCTGACCGTCAACCTGCGCGACGCGCTGGTGTCGGTCGCCGGGAACGCGCTCGGGCTCGTCGTCCAGGTGCTGCTGGTCGCCGTCGGGCTGGGTGCGGTCGTGGCCGCCAGCGCCACCGCCTACACCGTGCTCAAGATCGTCGGCGCGGCCTACGTCGTGTGGCTCGGCATCCAGGCGATCCGGCACCGTGGCGACGCCCGGGTCGCGCTGCTGGCGGGCGAGCGGCCGCCCGAGCGGACCGCCGCGGCGCTGCGCACCGGCTTCGTCGTCGGCGTGACCAACCCGAAGACGATCGTCTTCTTCGTGGCGTTCCTGCCCCAGTTCACCGCCGCGGGCTCCCCCGCCGGCCCGCAGATCGCCCTGCTCGGCGTCGTCTTCGGGCTGCTGGCCGTGGCCTCCGACAGCACCTGGGCGCTGGTCGCCGGCCGCGCGCGGCTCTGGTTCGCCCGGCGGCCGACCCGGCTCGACACCATGAGCACCGCGGGCGGTGTCATGATGATCAGCCTCGGTGCGACCATGGCCGCCACCGACTAGGGCAGGCCCCGCAGGACGGCGGACGACCCCGTGATGACGCCGACGCGAACCTCGGGCATCATCCCTGCTCGTGACCACGACCCCGCCCGACGCCAGGACCCCCGAGCCCGGCTGGTACGCCGACCCCTCGCAGCCCGACGGGCTGCGCTGGTGGGACGGCGCGACCTGGACCGGCTACACCAGGCCGCGGTCGGCCGGGGCGTCTCCGGTGGTCTCCCGGCCCCCGCTCGGGCCCGGATGGAGCTCCCTCGCGGTGGCGGTGCAGGTCGCCCTCGGCGTGGCGATCCTCGTCGACCTCGCCTGGGTCGTCGTCGACGCATGGGGGTGGGGTCTCGCCGAGGCCTGGGGGCAGGACTCGACCACGCTCGACCCCGCGACCGCCCACACCTACGACACGGTCACGATCGTGGCCCTGGTGGCGCTGTGGCTCACCACCCTGGTCGCAGGAGTGTTGTTCATCGTGTGGTTGTTCCGGGGCTACCGCAGCGACCGGGTGGACCCGCGGTGGCTGCGGTACCGACCGGGCTGGGCCGTCGCGGGATGGTTCGTGCCGATCTGGAACCTGTTCCGCCCCGTCCAGCTCGTGCTCGACATGAGGCAGGGCACGGCGGGCCGGCGTGCGGCCGGCGTCCCGATGGCCTGGTGGGCGACCTGGCTGGTCAGTGGCCTCGTGACCACCATGGCGGCGGCGATGGCGCCCGACGACACGACCACCGACGCGCTCTACCTCGAGGCCTGGCAGCGCAGCCTGGCCGTCGACGCCGCCGGCTCCGCCGTCTCACTGGTCAGTGGGGTGCTGGCCGTCCTCGTGGTGCGCAGCACCACCCGCATGGTCGAGGCCTCGCCGCACGGCGTCCGCTGACCGGCAGGATCAGGCGCCCCCTGCCCACTCGGGCAGCTGCTGCAGCGACCAGCGGTTGCCGTCGGGATCGGAGAACGAGACGAACCGGCCCCACGCCAGCTCGGCCACTCCCTCGCACTCGATGCCGCTGCCGCGCAGGTCGGCCAGCGCCTCGTCGGCGTCGGCCACCACCGCCTGCAGGTTGTCGAGCGAGCCCGGCTGCATCCCGGTCAGGCCCCGCCCGAACGCGATCGAGCAGGCCGACCCCGGCGGGGTCAGCTGCACGAACCGGACCTCCTCGCTCACGGTCTGGTCGTGGTCGCACACGAACCCGGCCTGCACGTAGAACTCCTTCGCCCGGTCGATGTCGGTCACGGGCACCATCACCAGCTCCAGCTTCATGTCCATGGCCCCACGGTAGGCGGGCTTGCGGTCAGTTCCCGACCGCAATCGACACCCGTCACCAGCCGGCGACGTGCTCCACGACCAGCTCGGGCACCAGGTGGTCGTCGTCGCCGACCGACCACTCCGGGAAGTCGTAGACCGCGACCATGGCCTGCAGCGGGTACGTCGGCGGGCGCGGGCAGCGGCGTACCTCCTCGCCGTTGACGGAGAACACCGCGAGCCCGGCGTCCCAGTCGACGGCGTAGCTGTGGACGTCGGCGGGGTCGATCGGCAGCCGCGGGGCGCCGAAGTCCTGGGTCAGCGCGGGGTCACGGAACGCCTTGATGCCCGTCCCGACCTCGCACGACCCGTCGCGGACGGAGCGCCCGAAGATCTCGACGACGCACAGCTCACCGCACTGCAGCTGCTCGTCGTCGTCCTCGAACCCGGCGAGCCAGAGCGCCGCCATCGAGCGCGGCGAGAGCGTCATCCGGCACCGGATCTCCACGTGGCCGGACGAGGGCAGCCACCCCTCGAACCGCGGCTGCTCCTCGCGCACCCGCTGACCTTCGCGGAACCGCTGCTGGCCCCGGGTGCTGCCGACCGGGCCGGAGAAGCTGCCGGACTGCACGGCTGAGCACCGCAGCGGGGGGTCGTGGTCATCCGGGCACCACACCGGGTGGTCGACGGGCACGTCGAGGACCAGGCAGGAGTCGGCCAGCCGGTGGCTCGCCGCCGTCGCCTCGCGGGAGCTCCAGGCGGGCAGGTAGTGCGGCAGCCAGACTCCGGTGTCGAGCTCCGGCCCGTCGAAGTCGTCGCGGAACCCGCTCATCACACCTCGCCCTCCCGGCTAGACCTCGGCGCGGCCGTCGTTGTCCTTGTTGCGGATGCCGATCTTGTTACCGAGCCAGATCAGCGGGTCGTACGTGCGGTCGACCACGCGCTCCTTCATCGGGATGATCGCGTTGTCGGTGATCCGGATCCCCTCGGGGCACACCTCGGTGCAGCACTTGGTGATGTTGCACATCCCGATCCCGGCCGCGTCCTGGGCCAGCTTGCGCCGGTCGTGGGTGTCGAGCGGGTGCATGTCGAGCTCGGCGTACCGGAGGAAGAACCGCGGCCCGGCGAACGCCTCCTTGTTGTCCTCGTGGTCGCGGACGACGTGACAGACGTCCTGACACAGGAAGCACTCGATGCACTTGCGGAACTCCTGGCCGCGCTCGACGTCCTCCTGCATCATCCGACGTTTGCCGTCGGCGTCGCGGGGACCCAGCTCGACGCCGGGAAGCTGTCGGGCCTTCCGGTAGTTGAAGGACACGTCGGTCACCAGGTCGCGGATCACGGGGAAGGTCCGCATCGGCGTGACGGTGATGACCTCGTCCTCGTCGAAGTCCGACAGCCGGGTCATGCACAGCAGCCGCGGCCGGCCGTTGATCTCGGCGCTGCACGACCCGCACTTGCCGGCCTTGCAGTTCCACCGGATCGCCAGGTCGCCCGACTGGGTCGCCTGCAGCCGGTGGAGCGCGTCGAGCACCACCTCGCCCTCGGACACCTCGACGGTGTAGTCACGGAGCTCGCCGTCGGTGTCGTTGCCGCGCCAGACGCGCAGCTTCAGGTCGTAACCCACGTGTCACTCCTCGAAGTAGCGCTTCAGGTCGTCGGGCATCTGCGGCAGCGGCTGCTCGGTCAGCGTCACGCCGGTGCCGGTCTCGTCGAGGCGCACCACGAGGTTGCGGCTGCCCCAGTCGGGGTCGGGCATCGGGAAGTCGTCGCGGGTGTGGCCGCCACGGGACTCCCGCCGCGCCAGTGCCGCCCTCGCGATCGCCTCGGAGACGACCAGCATGTTGCGGAGGTCGAGGGCGAGGTGCCAGCCGGGGTTGTACTGCCGGTGACCGGTCACCCCCATGCGCTGTGCGCGCTGCTTGAGGTCCTCGATCGCCGTCAGCGCCTCCTCCAGCTCCTCGGCGGTGCGGATGATGCCGACCAGGTCGTTCATCGCCTGCTGCAGGTCCTGCTGGATCGTGTAGGGGTTGTCGCCGCCCTCGACGTTGAACGGCGCGACCGCGCTCCACTGCCCCGCCCGCACGTCGTCGTCGCTCACCACCGGGCGCTCCACCAAGCCCCCCTCGCCGAGCTGCAGAGCGTACGCCGCCGCGGCCTCGCCGGCCCGGCGGCCGAACACCAGCAGGTCGGACAGGCTGTTGCCACCGAGCCGGTTGGAGCCGTGCATCCCGCCGGACACCTCGCCGGCGGCGTAGAGACCGGTCACCGCGCTCTGCTGGGTGTCGGGGTCGACCTCGATCCCGCCCATGACGTAGTGGCAGGTGGGGCCGATCTCCATCGGCTCGGCCGTGATGTCGACGTCGGCCAGCTCCTTGAACTGGTGGTACATCGACGGGAGCCGCTTTCGGATGTAGCCGGCGTCGCGGCGCGAGGCGATGTCGAGGAAGACGCCGCCGTGCGGTGACCCCCGGCCCGCCTTGATCTCGGAGTTGATCGCCCGGGCGACCTCGTCACGGGGCAGCAGCTCGGGTGGTCGCCGGTTGTTCTTCTTGTCGTCGTACCAGCGGTCGGCCTCCTCCTCGGTGTCGGCCGTCTCCGCCTTGAAGAACTCGGGGATGTAGTCGAACATGAACCGCTTGCCCTCGGCGTTGCGCAGGATCCCGCCGTCGCCGCGGACCGACTCGGTGACCAGCAGCCCCTTCACCGACGGGGGCCAGACCATGCCGGTCGGGTGGAACTGCACGAACTCCATGTTGATCAGCGAGGCCCCCGCCCGCAGCGCCAGCGCGTGGCCGTCACCGGTGTACTCCCACGAGTTGGACGTCACCTTGAACGACTTGCCGATGCCGCCGGTGGCCATCACCACCGCCGGTGCCTCGATCGCGACGAAGCGACCCGTCTCGCGCCAGTAGCCGAAGACACCGGAGATCCGGTCGTCGTCCTTCAGGAGGTCGGTGACCGTGCACTCCATGAAGACGTCGATGCCGACCTGGACGGCCCGCTGCTGGAGGGTCCGGATCATCTCCAGGCCGGTGCGGTCACCCACATGGGCGAGCCGGGCGTAGCGGTGGCCGCCGAAGTCGCGCTGGCTGATCAGCCCGTCATCGGTGCGGTCGAAGAGCGCGCCCCAGTCCTCGAGCTCCATCACCCGCTCCGGCGCCTCCTGGGCGTGGAGCTGGGCCATCCGCCAGTTGTTGAGCATCTTCCCGCCGCGCATCGTGTCGCGGAAGTGGACCTCCCAGTTGTCCTCCGGCCACCGGTTGCCCATGGCCGCCGCGATGCCGCCCTCGGCCATCACGGTGTGGGCCTTGCCGAGCAGCGACTTGCACACGATCGCGGTCTCGGCGCCCGCCTCGTGGGCCGCGATCGCCGCGCGCAGCCCGGCGCCGCCGGCACCGACCACGACGACGTCGTAGCGGTGGCGCTCGATCCCGCCCTCGGAGTAGTAGTCCATCTCGTTGCCGGTCATCGGGTGCCTGCTTGACGACTCAGTCATGCATAACCTCCCGGGGTCCCCGCGGAGTTGTGAGTGGAGGAGCGAAGCGGGGGAGCGAGCAACTTCGTGGGGTGGTCAAAAGAACCTCACGTCCTCGATCGTGCCGGTGGCGAGCAGGTAGACGTAGAGGTCCACGATCGCGACCGAGAACAGGGACACCCAGGCGTAGCGGGCGTGCCGCACGTTGAGCCGCGACACGAACGTCCACGCCCGGTAGCGGACGGGGTGCTTGCTGAAGTGGCGCATCCGGCCGCCGACGATGTGCCGGCACGAGTGGCACGACAGCGTGTAGAGCCAGATGTAGACGACGTTGACGATCATCAGCACGGTGCCGAGGCCCATGTGGCCCCACTCGTGGTCCTCGTCGCGGAACGCGAGCACGGTGTCGTAGGTCAGCACCAGGGCGACCAGCACGGCGGCGTACCAGAACCAGCGGTGGACGTTGTTGAGGATCAGCGGCAGCCGGGTCTCACCGGAGTAGCCGCCGTGCGGCTCGGCCACCGCGCACGCCGGCGGGCTCAGCCAGAACGCCCGGTAGTAGGCCTTGCGGTAGTAGTAACAGGTCATCCGGAACCCGAGGGGGAAGATCAGGATGATCAGCGCCGCCGAGAGCGGCCACCACGCGAAGGGCTGCCCGAAGTCCGACGCGCCCTCGACACAGTCTGCGAGGCACGGCGAGTAGAAGGGCGAGAGGTACGGCGAGGCGTAGTAGTAGGCCCCCGCGAAGGCCCGCCACGTCGCGTAGACGACGAACGCGGAGAACACGACGAAGGTGACCAGGGGGGCCAGCCACCATCGGTCCTCACGGAGCGTCCTCTCGCTGATGGCGGCCCGGCCCGGGCCCGTCACCCCTGTGCTCATGTGCGCCTCTCGCCTCGTCCCCGCCGTGCGGCGGTTCGTCAGTCTGTCCCGAGATCGGCCGGAGTGAAAGGCCCCACACCGGGAGAGTTCACTCCTCGGTCGGGCCCGCCTCCACCGCGGCCAGCCACCCGAGGACGAGCTCCGCGAAGTCGTCGGGCCGCTCCATGGACGGCAGGTGGGCCACGTCGGGCCAGTCCACCCGGCGGCTCCGACGTACGCCGGCGACCACCGCCTCGGCGGCGTCACCGATGGCGTCGAGGTCGAGGCCGCCGGTGAGCACCAGCGTCGGCACGTCCAGCTCGGCGAGCCGGTCGAGGGCCGCCGGGCCGAGGTCCTCCTCCTCGACGTCGTCCCAGTCGTCGGTGAGCTCGAAGGCCCGACGCTGCATCACCGCGACCCGGTCGCGGACCTCGCGGGGTACCCGGTCCGGCGGCCGGTCCGGGCCGTCGACCCAGGTGAGGACGTTGGCCGTGACCGCCGCATCGAGGTCGCCGGCCTCGAGCGCGGTGTTCTCGGCGCGCGCGAAGCCGCGCAGCTGCGGCGTCATCGCCGGGATCAGCGAGCCGCCGGGTGCCGCGAGCAGGAGCGACGCGACCCTTCCGGGGTCGGCGAGGGCCGTCTCCACCGCCACGCCGGCCCCGAAGGACGCACCGACGACGTGCACCCGCGACAGTCCCAGGCCGTCGAGCACCGCGGACACGTCACGCCACGGCGCGAGCGGTCCGTCCGGCCGCGCGACGGACTCACCGAACCCGCGGAGGTCGACGCGGACGACGTCGCGCCTGGCGGAGAGCCGCTCCCACACGCCGCCGTCCCACATCCTCCGGTCGGCGACGCCGGCGTGCAGCAGCAGCACGGGGAGCGCGCCGGCGGGCCCGGTCCGGTCGTGGGCGAGGACGGTCACACAGCCATCGAAGCCACGACGGACCCGGCACGGCAACCGGGTTTCCGGCGCGTCCGCGTCGGTTCCGGACAGCTCGGCGCGGGGGTACTGTCCCCCCAGACGCGGAGCTGTCTCGGGCCGCGGGTTGCGGAGGGGGCCCGACCATGCCGAGACCGACGATCGTCGTCACCGACGACGAGCCGCTGGTGGCCGACGCGATCGCGCGCGACCTGCGGGAGCGGTTCAGCGCCGACTACCGGATCGTCCGCACCACCTCGGGTGCCGAGGCGCTCGACGTGCTGTCCCGGCTGGCGCTGCGTGACCAGCCGGTCGCGCTGATCGTCACCGACCAGCGGATGCCGCACATGACCGGCGTCGAGATGCTGGGCCGGGCGCGCGCCACGGCTCCCGAGGCCAAGCTGCTGCTGCTCACGGCGTACGCCGACACCGACGCGGCGATCACGGCGATCAACGACATCGGGCTCGACCACTACCTGCTCAAGCCGTGGGACCCGCCCGAGGAGCGGCTCTACCCCGTCGTCGAGGACCTGCTCGACGACTGGCGGCGCGAGCACCCGCAGCACGCCGCGAGCGTGCGGGTCGTCGGCCACCGGTGGTCCGACCGCAGCCACGAGGTCAAGACGTTCCTCGCCCGCAACCACGTGCCGTACCTCTGGCTCGACGTCGAGCTCGACGACGGCGGCCGGCTCGCGGAGGCCGCCGACGCCGGCGCCGACGACCTCCCCCTGGTGCTGGTGCCCGACGCCGACGCGCTGCGCTCCCCCACCACGCTCGAGGTGGCCGAGGCGCTCGGGCTCCGCACCCGCGCCGAGCAGCCGCTCTACGACGTCTGCATCGTCGGCGCCGGACCGGCGGGCCTGGCGGCCGCCGTCTACGCCGCGTCCGAGGGGCTGCGCACGGTCGTCGTCGAGCGCGAGGCCCCCGGCGGGCAGGCCGGCCAGAGCGCCGCGATCGAGAACTACCTCGGGTTCCCGCGCGGGCTGAGCGGCTCCGACCTCGCCCAGCGCGCCATCGCCCAGGTGGGCCGCTTCGGGGCCGAGATGATCGTGGCTCGGGACGTCGTCGGCCTGGAGACCCGCGGGCCGGTGCGGGCGGTGCGGCTCGGCGGCGGCTCCGAGATCGAGGCCCGGGCCGTGGTCGTCGCCACCGGCGTCTCCTACCGCCGGCTCCCCGCCCCCGGGGTCGACGACCTCGCCGGTCGCGGCGTCTACTACGGCGCCAGCGCCAGTGACGCCGCCCAGCTCACCGGTGAGGAGGTCTACGTGGTGGGCGCCGCCAACTCCGCCGGGCAGGCAGCACTCAACTTCTCCCGCCACGCGAAGCAGGTCGTGATGCTGGTGCGCGCCGGCTCGCTCGAGGCCAGCATGTCCCACTACCTGGTCGAGCGGATCGAGGCGACGGCGAACATCGAGGTCCGGTGCGACACGCACGTGCTGGCCGCCACGGGCATCGACCACCTCGAGTGCCTCACCGTCCAGACCGGCGGCGGCAGGCACGAGACGGTGACGGCGGGGTGGATGTTCGTCTTCATCGGGGCCGCGCCCCGCACGACGTGGCTCGGCGACGACGTCGTGCGCAACGAGCACGGCTTCGTGGTGACCGGCCCCGAGGTGCTGCGACACGCCGGGACCCGGTGGCTGCTCGAGCGGCCGCCGTTCGGGCTGGAGTCGAGCGTGCCCGGCGTCTTCGTGGCCGGCGACGTCCGGCAGGACTCGATGAAGAGGGTCGCCTCCGCCGTCGGGGAGGGCGCGATGGCGGTCCACCTCGTCCACCGCTACCTGGCGACGACGTGATGCCCATGATCAGCATCGAGGACGTCCGCACCTTTCCCTTGTTCGACGGCCTGACCGACCCCCAGGTCCAGGCGCTGCTCGACGGCGGCGAGGAGGTGGCGATCGTCCCCGGCGACGAGCTGTTCCGCGAGGGCGACGTGGCGGCGTACTGGTGGGTGCTGGTCGACGGCGCGGTGCAGCTCTCCCGCCACGCCGGGCGCGACGAGACGGTGGTGGGGCGGATGGACGTCCCCGGCAGGTGGGCCGGCGGGTTCACCGCGTGGGAGGAGCACGCCACCTACCTGGCCACGGGCCGCGGAGCCGACCCGGGTCGGATGCTGAGGGTGCCCGCCGAGGTGCTGCGCAGCCAGGTGCAGGAGTGGTTCCCGCTGGCCGTGCACCTCATCAGCGGGCTGTTCCACACCGCGCGGTCGATCGAGTCGACGGCACGGCAGCGGGACGCGCTGGTCAGCCTCGGCACGCTCGCGGCCGGGCTCGCGCACGAGCTCAACAACCCGGTGGCCGCGGCCGGCCGGGCGGTGGACGCCCTCGACGAGACCAGTGAGACGCTGCTCGGATCGCTCGGGGAGCTGGCGAAGGGGGAGCTCACCGCGCCGCAGTTCAGCGCCCTCGACGCGCTGCGCCGCTCGGTGGTGCCGCCGTCGGGCCCGATCGACCCGCTGGACGCCGCCGACCGCGAGGAGGCGGTCGCCGCCTGGCTCGAGCAGCGCGACGTGCCCGACGCCTGGCGGCTGGCGGGCGCGCTGGCCACCGTCGGGGTCGACGACGCCTGGTGCCGGCAGGTCGCCGACCTGGTGCCACCCGCCGTGCTCGCCCCCGCCCTGACGTGGGTGGCGAGCGCCCTGATGTCCCAGCGGCTGCTCACCGAGGTGCGCGAGGCGACGGGCCGGGTCTCCGACCTGGTGTCGGCCGTCCGCTCCTACACCCAGATGGACCGCGCCACGCTGCAGCCGGTCGACGTCCGGGAGGGCCTCGAGAGCACGCTGGTCATGCTCGGCCACAAGCTGCGGCAGGGCGGCGTCGGCGTGGTCCGGGAGTACGCCGAGGGACTCCCGCGCGTCGAAGGCTACGCCGGCGAGCTCAACCAGGTGTGGACCAACCTGGTCGACAACGCCATCGACGCGATGCCCGAGGGCGGCACGCTCACGGTGGTCGCCTGCACCCGCGACGGCGCCCTCGTCGTCGAGGTGCGCGACACCGGGCACGGCATGTCGGCGGAGGTCGCCGCCCGGGCGTACGACACGTTCTTCACCACCAAGGAGGTCGGCCGCGGCACCGGCCTGGGCCTCGACATCGCCCGCCGTGTCGTCGTCGACCGGCACCACGGGGACATCGCCATCGACTCCTCGGACGGGGGGACCACGCTGCGGGTGGTGCTGCCGCTGGGGTGATCCGGCGGCACCCGGGAGCGGCCGGAAAATTCTCCCGGCGATTCTCTACCGAAATCGCTCCCGCTGTGTCTACCGTGGCGGCATCAGGGTGCGCATCATGAAACGGAATGCGCCATGCGCAACACAGAGCAACATCGAGTCCCGCCTCGGCTGCGCCGGGGCCGGCGGCCCGCTCCGCCGCGCCAGGCAGCCGCCGGCGCGCTCGCCGACCTGCTCGAGCAGCCACGCTTCGAGCTGCTCCCGACCACCCGGGCCGTCGAGTCGGTGGCCGCCCACGTGCCCGCGGGTCGGCTGCTCACGGTGACCGCGTCGCCGGGCCGCGGCCTCGACGCGACCCTGGACGCCGCGGTCGAGCTGGCGGGGCTCGGCTACGAGGTCGTCCCCCACCTGGCAGCGCGGATGGTGACCGACTCCGCTCAGCTCGCCGAGATCGTCGACCGGCTTCGGGAGGCCGGGATCCACCGTGTCTTCGTCCCGAGCGGCGACGCCACCGAGGCCGGGGCCTTCCACGACGCCGTGGCGCTGCTCGAGGCGCTCGACGCGATGGGCTCGCCGTTCGCCTCGGTCGGCATCACCGGCTACCCCGAGTCCCACCCCACGATCTCCGACGACCTCACCGTGCAGGCGATGTGGGACAAGCGGCGCTACGCCACCGAGATGGTGAGCAACCTGGCCTTCGACCCGCAGGTCGTCGAGACCTGGCTGACCCGCGTCCGCAGCCGGGGCGTCACGCTCCCGGTGTGGCTCGGCGTGCCCGGCCAGGTCGACCCCGCCCGGCTGCTGACCGTCGCCACCCGGATCGGCGTCGGCGACTCCACCCGGTTCCTGCTCAAGCAGCCCGGGACCGTCGCGCGGCTGCTCACGCCGAAGGGCTTCGACGCCGAGCGGTTCCTGCGGCGGCTGGCCCCCACCCTGGCCCGCGACGAGTCGGTCGTCGCCGGCCTCCACTTCTTCACCTTCAACCAGTTCGCCGCCACCGAGGCCTGGCGGGCGCGCCTGCTTGCGCAGCTGCGGGAGGGAGGTGCCGACCCGCACTCGTCCCCCTCGGGACCGACGACCACCAGCGAGACCAGATCCACCCAGTCCACACCCAGGAGCGACACATGAGCCACAACGTCCCGTCGGTCGACCAGTCGGACCGACTCGTCCCGATCAACCTGCGGCAGTCCGGCCCCACCCCGGTCCAGATGCTGATCGACACCCGCGTCCGGAAGTCGCCGTACTGGCACCTCTCGATGGCGGCCGGTTGCTGGCGCGCCTCGGTCTACAACCGGATGTACCACCCGCGCGGCTACGTCCGCCCCGAGGACGGCGGCGCCATGGTCGAGTACGACTCGATCGTCAACCACGTGACGCTGTGGAACGTCGCCGTCGAGCGGCAGATCCAGGTCAAGGGCCCCGACGCGGCCGCCTTCGTCAACTTCGTCATCACCCGCGACGCCACCAAGATCCCGCCGATGCGGGCCCGTTACGTGATCCTGTGCAACGAGAACGGCGGCGTGCTCAACGACCCGGTCCTGCTGCGGGTCGCCGAGGACGAGTACTGGTTCAGCCTGTCCGACTCCGACCTGATGTTCTGGCTGCAGGGCGTCAACGTCGGCCGGCGCTTCGACGTCGAGATCAACGAGATCGACGTCTCGCCGGTGCAGATCCAGGGCCCCAAGTCGGTCGCGCTGATGGCCGACCTGTTCGGCCCTGCGATCGAGGAGCTCCCGTCCTACGGCCTGCACGCCGGCCAGATCGACGGCTGCGACGTGATCGTGTCTCAGACCGGCTTCTCCGGCGAGAAGGGCTACGAGATCTACCTCAAGGACGCCACCGTCCACGCGGAGCGGATGTGGAACGCCGTGCTGGCGGCCGGTGAGAAGCACCAGCTGGCCGTGATCGCGCCGGCCCACCACCGCCGGATCGCCGCCGGCATCCTGTCGTGGGGCCAGGACATGGACGCCGAGACGCTACCCTTCCAGGTCAACCTCGGCTACCAGGTGCCGCGATCCAAGGAGGCCGACTACATCGGCAAGGCGAAGCTGGAGGCGGTCCGGGCCGAGATCGAGGCCGGGAACCCGCCCTACACCCACACCCTGGTCGGCCTGCGGCTGGCCGGGAAGCCGATCGACGACTACGCACCCGACTTCTGGCTGATCTCCGAGTCCGAGGACGGCGAGCCGGTCGGCTACGTCACCTCGCCCTGGTTCTCCCCCGAGCTCGAGGGCAACATCGCCATGGGCCACGTCCCGGTCGGCTCGACCGCGCTCGGGACCGAGCTGTGGGTGCACCTGCCCGACCACTACGCCGACGTGCCCGGGCGGCCCGTACGCGCCGAGGTGTGCGAGATGCCGTTCCGGCCCTCGGTCAACCCCAACCAGCGCGAGCTGCTCCGGGCCCGCGGCCTCGACGCGGCCGTCTGACGCGGCGCGCGAGGGGGGACGGAGCACGGATGCCGACGAACAGGGGCGGGCGACCCGCGGGGACTCCCGCGGGACTGCCCAGCGACGTAGAGATCGCCGAGGCTGCAGACCTGTGGCCGATCGCCCGGGTCGCCGAGGAGCAGCTCGGGGTGCCCGAGGAGGCACTGATCCCGTACGGCCGCCACATGGCCAAGCTGGACCGGGCCTGGCTCAGCACGCTCGACGGTGCCCCGCCGGGCAAGCTGGTGCTGGTCACCGCCATCTCGCCGACCCCGGCGGGTGAGGGCAAGACCACCACGGTGGTGGGGCTCACCGACGGGCTGCGCCACATCGGCGTCCGGGCGGCGGCGGCGCTCCGTGAGCCCAGCATGGGCCCGGTGTTCGGGATGAAGGGCGGGGCGGCCGGCGGCGGATACGCCCAGGTGGTGCCGATGACCGACATCAACCTCCACTTCACCGGCGACTTCGCAGCGATCGCGGCCGCCAACAACCTGCTCGCCGCCCTCCTCGACAACCACCTCCACCAGGGGAACCAGCTCGGGATCGACCCGCGCACCGTCACCTGGAAACGGGTCGTCGACATGAACGACCGGGCCCTGCGGCAGGTCGTCGTCGGCCTGGGCGGCACCGGCAACGGGATCCCCCGCGAGGACGGCTGGGACATCGTGGTCGCCAGCGAGCTGATGGCGATCTTCTGCCTGGCCACCTCGCTGTCGGACCTCAAGGAGCGGATCGGGCGCATCGTCGTCGCGCACACCGGCAGCGGTGCGCCGGTCACGGCGGCCGACCTGCAGGCCCCGGACGCGCTGGCGATCCTGCTGGCCGGTGCGCTGCAGCCCAACCTGGTGCAGACCCTCGAGCACTCTCCGGTGTTCGTGCACGGGGGGCCGTTCGCCAACATCGCCCACGGCTGCAACTCGGTGCTGGCGACCCGGACAGCGCTCGCCCTGAACGACGTGGTGGTGACCGAGGCCGGCTTCGGGGCCGACCTCGGGGCGGAGAAGTTCTTCGACCTCAAGTGCCGGCTGTCGGGGCTGGAGCCGAGCGCGGCGGTCGTGGTCGCGACGGTGAAGGCACTGAAGTACCACGGCGGCGTCGCCGTCGCCGACCTGCACCACGAGGACGTCGGCGCGGTCCGCGCCGGTGGGGAGAACCTGCGCCGGCACCTGCAGAACCTGCGTGACGTGTTCGGCGTCCCCGCCCTGGTCGCCGTCAACCGGTTCCCGAACGACACCGACGCCGAGGTGGCTGCCGTCCGGCGGCTCGCCGAGGCCGAGGAGTGCACGGCGTTCACCTCGACCCATGCTGTCGACGGCGGGCCCGGGGCGGCGGAGCTGGCGACCGGCGTGCAGAACCTGCTCGACAAGGACGAGGTCGACTTCGGCTTCTGCTACCCCGACGACGTCGGCCTGGTCGAGAAGGCCGAGGCGGTCGCCCGGCGGGTCTACCGCGCCGCCGGGGTGTCGTGGAGCGCACGGGCCCAGCGGCAGCTCAACCGGATCGTGGCCGACGGATTCGGTGACCTGCCGGTCTGCTTCGCCAAGACCCAGTACTCCTTCTCCACCGACCCCAAGGCCCTCGGCGCGCCCGAGGGACACGTGGTCGACGTCCGCGAGGTCCGGTTGAGTGCCGGTGCGGGCTTCGTGGTGCTGGTCGCGGGCGACGTGATGACCATGCCGGGGCTGCCGAAGGTTCCCGCGAGTGCCGGGATGACGATCGACGCGGAGGGCCGGATCCGGGGCCTGTCGTGACCTCGCACGAGGTGTTGCGCCATGCGCACCACAGTCCGTGATGCGCAACAAGAGTTAGGGTGTCCCCCATGAGCACCGTCGAGCAGGGCCGAGACGTCGGGGTCGTGCAGTCCGTCGACCGCGCGATCACGATACTCGAGTTCCTCGCCCGGGCCGGCGAGGCCGGCGTGACCGAGGTGGCGGCCGAGCTCGGCGTCCACAAGAGCACGGCGTTCCGGCTGATCGGGACCATGGAGGCGCGGGGGGTCGTCGAGCAGACCGACGTCCGGGGCAAGTACCGGCTCGGTCTCGGGCTGGTCCGGATGGCCGGCTCCACGGCCGCCCAGATCGACCTGGTCCAGGTGGCCCGGCCGCTGTGCAAGGAGCTGGCGGCCGAGACCGGCGAGACCGTCAACATCGCGGTCCTCGTCGACTCCTCGGCGCTCTACCTCCACCAGATCGCCGGCGCCTCGTCGCTCCAGCCCCACAACTGGGTGGGCCAGCGCAGGCCGCTGCACGCCACCAGCAGCGGCAAGGCGCTCGTGGCCTACCTCGAGCCCCGCGAGGTCGACGCGCTGATCCCCCGGATGGAGGCGCACACGCCGCAGACGGTCACCCGTCGCACCACGCTCCACCGCCACCTGGCCGAGGTCCGCGAGCGCGGCTACGCGATCACCGTCGACGAGCTCGAGGAAGGGCTCACCGCGCTGGCGGCGCCGATCCGGGACGCCCACGGCGACGTGGTCG
Organism: uncultured Actinomycetota bacterium; assembly: GCA_963740325.1. Taxonomy (GTDB): domain Bacteria; phylum Actinomycetota; class Actinomycetes; order Propionibacteriales; family Nocardioidaceae; genus Nocardioides. The sequence goes on along the minus strand of CAVUDQ010000004.1, from coordinate 315,403 downwards.
CCTCGCTCAGCGTCAGCGGCTCGACCTGGCGCATGGACGAGGACAACCGGCAGGCGACCGTCGATGCGCTCCTGCGAGCCGCGCGCGAGGTCTCGCTGGCCCTGGGCTGGTCGGGCGAGGAGCCCGAGTGACCCGCTATCCGAGCTCACGACGGCCGCGTCCATTGACACGGACGCCCTCGCGACCGAGAGTGGGCATGTCTCGCATGACGCGTCGTGATGCGCATCGCGCAACATGACGCGGCTTCAGCTCCAGGGGTAATCGGAGGCCGTCATGTCAGTGCCGGAGTCAGCACGGGTCGTCGTGATCGGTGCCGGGATCGTCGGCAACAGCCTGGTGCACCACCTGGCCCGGCTCGGGTGGCGCGACATCGTCCAGATCGACAAGGGTCCGCTGCCCAACCCCGGCGGCTCGACCGGGCACGCCTCCAACTTCATCTTCCCCGTCGACCACTCTCGTGAGATCACCGACCTGACCCTGGACTCGGTACGGCAGTACCAGGAGCTGGGCGTCTTCACGCAGTCGGGCGGCTACGAGCTGGCGCGCACCGAGGAGCGGATGGAGGAGCTGCGGCGGAGGATGTCCAGCGCCCGCGCGTGGGGCATCGAGGCCGAGCTGGTCACCCCCGAGCAGGTGCGCGAGCGGATCCCCTTCGTCGAGATCGACGACGTGATCGGGGCGTTCTGGACGCCGTCCGTGGGCGTCGTCGACTCGCTGCGGGCCGGGACACTGATGCGCGAGAGCGCGATCGAGGCGGGTGCCCTGACGGTCGCCCCCAACGTCGAGGTCACCGGCATCGACGTGGTCGACGGCGCGATCCGCGGCGTCCGCACCGACCGCGGCGACATCGCCTGCGAGACCGTCGTCGTCGCCTGCGGCGTGTGGAGCCCGCGGATCGCCGCCATGGCGGGCGCGACGATCCCGCTCACGCCGGCGGTCCACCAGATGATCAGCGTCGGGCCGATCCCCCAGCTCGCCGAGCTCGAGGGCGAGATCTCGTTCCCGATCGTGCGCGACATGGACTCGCTCTGCTACGAGCGGCAGCACGGCGCCGACATGGAGGTCGGCTCCTACGCCCACCGGGCGATCCTCCACGAGCCTGACGAGATCCCCTCGATCGACCAGGCCAGGCTGAGCCCGACCGAGATGCCCTTCACCGCCGACGACTTCGACCCGCAGCTCGAGACGGCGCTGGAGCTGATGCCCGACGCGCTCGGTGCCGACGGCGCCGAGATCCGCTACGCGATCAACGGCCTGCTCTCCCTCACCCCCGACGGCGCCCCGGTCCTGGGTGAGACGCCCGAGGTGAGCGGCCTGTGGTCGGCGGCCGCCGTGTGGATCAAGGAGGGCCCCGGCGTCGGCCGGGCGCTGGCCGAGTGGATGACCCACGGGTTCCCCGAGATCGACCTCCACCACAGCGACGTGGCCCGGTTCCACGCCCACCAGCGCACCCGCCAGCACGTGCAGGCCCGCACCTCGGAGTCCTTCATCAAGACCTACGGGATCGTCCACCCCGGCGAGCAGTGGGAGTCCGACCGCGGCAAGCGGCTGGCGCCGATGCACGCCCAGGAGGTCGAGCAGGGTGCGGTGTTCTTCGAGGCCGTCGGCTGGGAGCGCCCGCAGTGGTACGCCTCCAACGAGCCGCTGCTGGCCGAGTACGGCGACGCGGTGATGCCGCGGGAGCACGAGTGGGACAGCCGCTGGTGGAGCCCGATCATCAACGCCGAGCACCTCGCGATGCGCGAGCGGGCCGGCATCGTCGACCTCTCGGCGTTCGCGGTGTTCGACGTGGTCGGGCCGCAGGCGCTCGACGTCGTGCAGCAGACGGTCGTGGCCCAGGTCGACGTCGAGCCGGGCCGGGTCGTCTACACGCCGGTCCTCGACGCCCGCGGCGGCTTCCGGTCCGACCTGACGGTGATGCGCCTGGCCCACGACCGGTTCCGGGTCGTCACCGGCGGGGCCCACGGCATGGCCGACCGCAAGTGGTTCGCCGACCACGCCCGCGGCCACGCCGCCGCGGTCGTCGACCTGACGTCGGCGTACTCCACCATCGGGCTCTGGGGGCCACGGGCCCGCGACATCCTGGGCGAGGTGACCACGGCCGACATCAGCCACGAGGGGTTCCCGTTCGCGCGCTGCCGCGGCCTCACGATCGGCACCCTCGACGTGCTGGCCTCCCGGATCTCCTACGTCGGCGAGCTCGGCTGGGAGCTCTACGTCCCGATGGAGCAGGGCGCGGCGCTGTGGCGGATGCTCCACGAGGCGGGCGGCAGGCACGGCGCGGTCCCTGTCGGGATCGGCGTCTACGCCACCACCGGGCGGCTCGAGAAGAGCTATCGGGCGTTCGGCTTCGAGCTCGACGGCGAACGCACGATCGTCGAGGCCGGCATGCAGCGGCCCAAGGTGAAGTCCGCCGACTTCACCGGGCGCGAGGCCTACCTCAAGCAGCGGGAGCAGGACCCCGCGCGGGTGATGTGCACCCTCGCGGTCGACGACCACACCTCCGCCTCCGGCACGAAGCGCTACATGCTGGGCGGCGAGCCGATCCTGACCGCCGACGGCGGCACGCTGACCGACGGGCACGGCCACCACCCCTACGTCACCTCCGCGGGCTCGGCGCCCAGCCTCGGCAAGCACCTGCTGATGGCCTACCTGCCGCCCGACCAGGCGAACGTCGGGAACCGGTTGGCGGTCTCCTACATGGAGGAGCTCTACCCGGTGACGGTGATCAGTGCCGACGCCACCGCCGCCTTCGACCCGGGCAACGAGCGGGTCCGCGCATGAATTCACCCCGTTCGAAGGGAGAGCTTCGCTCCGCTTCTTCGATGTCCGGACGAGGGACCCCGAAATGACGCGGGTCCTGGTGGCCGTCAAGCGGGTCGTCGACTCCTCCGGCGAGGCCACCCTCACCGACGACCAGCAGGGGCTCGACGGTCGCTACGCCGGCTACACGATCGGCGACCACGACGCCTGCGCGGTGGAGCTCGCCATCCAGGTCGCGGAGGCCACCGGGGGCTCGGTCACCGTGGCCAGCGTCGGCGTCGCCGAAGCCGTCGAGCAGATCCGCGGCGCCCTGGCCCTCGGGGCCCACGCCGGCGTCCTGGTCGAGACCGACCCGGTGGCCCTCGGTCCGGCCGACGTGGCCGCCGAGCTGGCGGCGGTGGTCGCCGACGCCGAGGCCACGGGCGATCCCTACGACCTGGTCCTCCTCGGCAACGACGCCGCCGACACCGGCGACTTCCAGGTGCCGGTCCGGCTGGCGTACGCCGTGGGCCGGCCGATCGTCACCGGCGCCGGCACCGCCGAGGTCGTCGACGGCGCGCTGGTGGCCACGGTGACCGGAGCCCACGGCGACGAGACCTACGAGGTGCCGCTGCCCGCAGTCGTGTCGGTGCTGGAGGGCGGCACCGAGCCGCGCTACCCGACGCTCAAGGGGCGGATGGCGGCGAAGAAGATCGAGGTCGACGTCCGCCAGCCCACCCGGACAGCGGCCGGCGGGGGCCGGGTGCGGTGGCACCTCCCCGAGGAGCCCCCGAGCTCCAGCGAGGTGATCGGCGAGGGCCCCGAGTCGGCGCCCGCGGTGGTCGACCTCTTCGAGCGGCTGGGGGTGCTGCGGTGATCCTGGTGCTGTGCGAGGTCGACCCGGCCACCGGCGAGGTCGACGAGGTCTCCCTGGAGTCCCTGGCCCTGGCCCGCTCGCTGTCGCAGGCCGGCGGCGGCGTGGCCGTGCGGGCCGTGGTCGTCGGCGAGGTCGCCGACCGCGACGCCGTGGCCGCGACGCTCGGCCGCCACGGGGTTTCCGAGGTGCAGCAGGCCACGGGGGACGGCGTGTCCGCGTTCGGTGGCGCGGCCTGGGCGGTGGCCGTGCAGTCCGTGCTGGCGGCGACCGGGTCGGTCGCGTTCCTCGCCGGCGGCACCCCGCGGGGCCTCGAGGTGACCGCCCACCTGGCGGCCCGGCTCGGGGTGCCGATGGCGGCCAACGTGGTGTCCTTCCACGGGCTCTCCCCGCTCACCGTGCGCCGGCAGGTCGCGGGCGGGGCCGCCTTCGAGGAGATGCGGCTCGCCACCCGCCCGGCGCTGTTCACGGTCGCCGGCCACGCCTGGCAGCCCGACGAGACCGGGGGCGACGCCGCCGCCTGGGTCGAGACCACGCCCGGGGTCCCGGAGGCCGACCTCGTGGCCCGGGTCGTCCGCACGACCGAGCCGGTCCCCGACGAGTCGGCGACCCTCGCGTCGGCCAACGTCGTCGTCGGCGCCGGGCGGGGGGCCGGCGGGCCCGACGGCTTCGGGCCGGTGACCGAGCTGGCCGAGCTGCTCGGCGGGGCGGTCGGGGTCACACGGGTCGTCACCAGCCTCGGCTGGCGTCCCCACCACGAGCAGGTCGGCCAGACCGGCAGCCGGATCTCGCCCGACCTCTACGTCGCGTGCGGCATCAGCGGAGCGATCCAGCACTGGGCCGGGTGCGCGTCGTCCAAGGCGATCCTCGCGGTCAACACCGACCCGGAGGCGCCGATGATGACGCGGGCGACGTACGCCGTGGTCGGCGACATGCACGAGGTCGTCCCTGCGGTCGTCGAGGAGATCCGCCGCCGCCGCTGACCCGACCCGGAAACGGGCGGGATTTGTCACACTCCCCAGCGCCCCGCGAGCCCGCGCGGCCCGGTAGCGTAAAGGCTCGTGGCAACTCCGACCTTGGTCAAGGGAGCGCGCTCGACCCACTCGACCATCGCGCTGAAGATGCTGATGGCGGTCAGCGGCATCCTTTTCATCGGCTTCGTGCTGCTCCACATGTACGGCAACCTCAAGGCCTTCGCCGGCCACGACGCGTTCAACGAGTACGCCGAGCACCTCCGGGAGATCGGGGAGCCGTTCCTCCCCCACGGCGGAGCGCTCTGGATCACCCGGGTCGCGCTGATCGCGGCGCTGCTGGTCCACGTCTCCTGCGCGGTGGCGCTGTGGCGCCGCGCGGGCGGGGCCCGCACCGTGAAGTACGTCGTCAAGAAGAACAGCCACTCCACGATCTCCTCCCGCTGGATGCGGTGGGGCGGCGTGACGATCCTGCTGTTCGTGGTGTGGCACCTGCTCAACTTCACGATCGGCAAGGTGAACCCGCAGGGCGGACCCACCGACGACCCCTACACCCTGATGGTCGACACGTTCCAGGTGTGGTGGATGACGATCGTCTACCTGGTCGCGATGGCCGCGCTCGCGATGCACCTCCACCACGGGGTCTGGAGCTCCGCCCAGACCCTCGGCCTCACCAACAACGCCCGTGCCCGCGCCAACGCCAAGGCGCTCGGCGCCATCGTGGCGATCGTGATCGCCGGCGGCTTCTCGCTGGTCCCGATCTTCGTGCTCGCCGGCGTCATCGACTGAAGGGTGCAGACATGACCGACATGCCCGACACCACCAACGCCTTCGACCCTTCCCACACGACCTCGGCCCCCGAGGAGTTCGACGACGCCGCGGGCTACTACACCGCGGGCGACCCGATCGCCGACACCAAGGCGCCGGGCGGCCCGCTGGAGGACAAGTGGCAGACCCGGCGGTTCGACGCCCGGATCGCCAACCCGGCCAACCGGCGCCGGCTCTCGATCATCGTCGTCGGCACCGGCCTGGCCGGCGCCTCGGCCGCGGCCACCCTCGGCGAGGCCGGCTACGTCGTGAAGTCCTTCTGCTACCAGGACTCGCCCCGGCGGGCGCACTCGATCGCCGCCCAGGGCGGCATCAACGCCGCCAAGAACTACAAGGGCGACGGCGACTCGGTCTACCGGCTCTTCTACGACACCATCAAGGGCGGCGACTACCGGTCGCGCGAGTCCAACGTCTACCGGCTGGCCGAGGTGTCCACCAACATCATCGACCAGTGTGTTGCCCAGGGCGTCCCGTTCGCGCGTGAGTACGGCGGCCTGCTCGACAACCGCTCGTTCGGCGGCGTCCAGGTGTCCCGCACGTTCTACGCCCGCGGCCAGACCGGCCAGCAGCTGCTGATCGGCGCCTACCAGGCGCTGGAGCGGCAGGTCGCGGCTGGCACCGTCCGCTGCTACACCCGCCACGAGATGGTCGAGCTGATCGTGGTCGACGGCCGGGCCCGCGGGATCATTGTCCGCGACATGATCACGGGCGAGCTGGAGACCTACTTCGCCGACGTCGTCGTCCTCGCCTCGGGCGGCTACGGCAACGTCTTCTTCCTCTCGACCAACGCCATGGGCTGCAACGTCACCGCGACCTGGCGGGCCCACCGCAAGGGTGCCTACATGGCCAACCCCTGCTACACCCAGATCCACCCGACCTGCATCCCGGTCTCCGGCGCCCACCAGTCCAAGCTCACCTTGATGAGCGAGTCGCTGCGCAACGACGGCCGGATCTGGGTCCCGAAGAACAAGGCCGACTGCGACAAGGACCCGCGGGAGATCCCCGAGGAGGACCGCGACTACTACCTGGAGCGGATCTACCCGGCGTTCGGCAACCTGGTCCCCCGCGACATCGCCTCCCGGCAGGCCAAGAACATGTGCGACGACGGTCGCGGCGTCGGCCCCGAGGTCGACGGCGTACGCCGCGGGGTCTACCTCGACTTCGCCGAGGCGATGGACCGGCTCGGCCACGACGCCATCGCGTCGAAGTACGGCAACCTGTTCGACATGTACGCCCAGATCACGGGCGAGGACCCCTACCAGGTCCCGATGCGGATCTACCCGGCGGTCCACTACGTGATGGGCGGGCTGTGGGTCGACTACGACCTGCAGTCGACGATCCCGGGCCTGTTCGTGACGGGCGAGGCCAACTTCTCCGACCACGGCGCCAACCGGCTCGGCGCCTCGGCCCTCATGCAGGGGCTGGCCGACGGCTACTTCGTGCTGTCGAACACGATCCGCGACTACCTCGCCGACGGCCCGTTCGACCGGGTCCCCGAGGACCACCCCGCGGTGCTCGAGGCACAGCAGTCGGTGCAGGCGCGGATCGACCACTTCATGAGCAACAACGGCACCCGCAGCGTCGACTCCTACCACCGCGAGCTCGGCAACATCATGTGGGAGTTCTGCGGCATGGAGCGGACCGAGGACGGCCTGAAGAAGGCGATCGACCTGATCCGCACCCTCCGCGACGACTTCTGGCGCAACGTCAAGGTGCTCGGCACCGCCGACTCGATGAACCAGTCGCTGGAGAAGGCCGGCCGGGTGGCCGACTTCCTCGAGCTCGGCGAGCTGATGTGCATCGACGCGCTCAACCGGCGCGAGTCGTGCGGCGGCCACTTCCGCGGCGAGTCGCAGACCGAGGACGGCGAGGCGCTGCGTCACGACGACCAGTACTCCTACGTCGCGGCGTGGGAGTGGGCCGGCGAGGGCGAGAACCCGGTGCTGCACAAGGAGAACCTGACCTACGAGTTCGTCGAGATGAAGCAGAGGTCGTACAAGTAATGTCACCCCACGACGTTCCCTCCCTCCCCCGCTTCGCTCCTCCGGTCGACGACGCCGCGGGGACCCCGACCCTGGTGAGGACTGCCCGATGAAGCTGACTCTCAAGATCTGGCGTCAGTCGAACGCCGCCGACGGCGGTGGGATCCACACCTACGAGGTCGACGACGTCTCCCCCGACATGTCGTTCCTGGAGATGCTCGACGTCCTCAACGAGAACCTCAACGAGAAGGGCGAGGAGCCCGTCGCGTTCGACTCCGACTGCCGCGAGGGCATCTGCGGCACGTGCTCGCTGATGATCAACGGCGAGGCCCACGGGCCCGAGGTCACCACGACCTGCCAGCTGCACATGCGCTCGTTCACCGACGGCGACACGATCACCATCGAGCCGTGGCGCGCCGACGCGTTCCCGGTCATCAAGGACCTCGTCGTCGACCGGACGGCGTTCGACCGGATCATCCAGCAGGGCGGCTACATCTCGGTCAACACCGGCGCCGCCCCCGACGCCCACGCCACCCCGGTGCCGAAGGACAAGGCCGACCGCGCGTTCGACGTCGCCACCTGCATCGGCTGCGGCGCCTGCGTGGCCGCCTGCCCCAACGGCTCGGCGTCGCTGTTCCTCGGCGCCAAGATCACCCACCTCGGCGAGCTCCCCCAGGGCCAGGCCGAGCGCGACACCCGGGTGGTCAACATGGTCGCCCAGCACGACGCCGAGGGCTTCGGCGGCTGCACCAACATCGGCGAGTGCACCGCCGCCTGCCCCAAGGAGATCCCGCTCGACGTGATCTCCCGCCTCAACTGGGACCTGCACGCCGCGATGCGCCACGGCCACTGACCCCCCCACTTCCGCGGTGCTGTGGGTACTCCCGCGGTGGCCAGCCCCCGCAGATGTCACCACAGCACCGCAGTGGACGGGTGGTCAGCGGGAGCTGCGGAGTGCCTTCCAGCCGAGTCGGCCGAGCACGGCGGCGATCAGGAAGTTGACCACGATCAGCACCGAGTGGGCGACCCAGTAGCCGGTCGCGCGGTCCTCGCCGGCGGCGTACGCCGCGTAGAGGTTGCGGGCGAACATGCCGAACGTGAGCACGTTCCAGACCGCCACGGCCAGCAGCAGCACGCCGTGCTTGCGCTCGAACCGCATCAGGAGTCCTCCTTGCGCTTGCGGGCGATCGCGACCAGCCCCAGCATCGAGGCGCCTCCGGCCGCGAAGGCGGCACCGGGCGACACCCGGGGGCGCTTCCGCGCCGGGGTCTCCCGCAACGGCACCTCGGCCAGCTCCCGCATCTGCTGGTCGGACCGGTCGGCGTGCAGCGCCTCGTGCTCCCGCTGCGCCCGGGCGCCGGCGGAGGTGTGGGCCCAGGCGGCGGCGTACATGACGACGCGGGAGAAGTAGTAGATCCAGACCAGCAGGATCAGCGCGATGCCGAAGATCTGGAAGGCCGGCGAGTTCTGGGTCGAGCCCAGCAGCAGGAACGAGAGCTGCTTGAGCACCTCGAAGCCGATCGCCCCGAGCAGCGCACCCGACCAGAGGCTGACGTGGGGGGTGTGCGGCTGGGCGAGCAGCTTGAAGAGCACGAAGAAGAGCAGCAGGTTGGCGGCGAAGCCCAGGGTGAACGAGATCCACTCCAGCAGCGGCGCGAGCTCCTCGCCGAGGCCGACCCAGCCGAGGATGTCGGCCGCGAAGCCGCTGATGAACCCCGCGACCGCGACGCTCAGCACGAGGGTGGCGCCGATGATCACCAGGCTGACCAGGTCGCGCAGCTTGCCGAACACGAAGTTGGGCTGCTCGCGTACCGGCATCTCGAACATCACGATCAGCGCGTCGCGCATCGCCGACAACCAGCCGAGTCCGGCGTAGAGCAGGCCCAGCACGCTGACGAGGGCGATGAGCCCGGTGCCGTCCTGCTGGAACGACTCCGCCGAGAGCTCACCCTCGTCGGTGCCGAAGATCCCCGGCAGCAGCGACTCCAGGGCCTGGGAGAGCGCGTCGTCGGCGTTGGGGAAGATCGCCGACAGCCGGCCGACGATGAGGAACCCGAGGGTGATCACCGGGAAGAAGGACAGGAAGGCGAAGTAGGTGACGGCGCCGGCCTGGAGGTTGCCCTTGACCTTCCCGTAGTGCTCGACCATGCGCATCACGTGGTCGACGAACGGCCGTCGCCGTCGTACGGCGTCGAGCCGCTCCTGGGGGGTGGGCATCAGGCGTCTCCTCCGAGCGGGTAGTCGTGCGTGGGGCGCCAGCCCTCGACGTCCTCGTGGCGGTAGAGGTGGAACCGGTCGCCGGTGAACACGCACTCGAACGACGCCAGCTCCGCGAAGGCCCGGTCGAGGGTCTCGTCGGACAGGTGGTGGGCGATCGTCACGTGGGGGTGGTAGGGGAACTGCAGCGGCACGTCGAGCGGTCCCCGGCGTACGGCGCGGGCGAGCTGCTCGCAGCTCGAGATGCCCTCGGCCACGGTCACGAACACGACCGGCGAGACCGGCCGGAAGGTGCCGGTGCCCCGCAGGTGGACGTCGAACGCCGCGACCTGGCGGGCCGTCGCCGCGAGGTGCTCGTCGATCCCGGCGAGCTCGGTGTCGTCGACCTCGGTGGGCGGCACCAGCGTGATGTGGGTGGGGATCCGGGTCGCGGTCTCGTCACCGAGTGCGGTCCGGTAGTCCTGGAGCTGGGTGGCCCAGGGCTCCGGAATGGCCAGTGCTACTCCGATCGTGGGCATCGCCTCGACCCTACTGCGCGGACGTGGGTACGAAACCCACCCGTTGGTAGACGTCACGCAGCGTGGCCTCGGCGATCGCCCCCGCCTGCTCGCAGCCGCGACGCAGCACGTCGGTGAGGTGGGTGCGGTCGTCGAGCAGCTCGAGGGTGCGGTCGCGGAACGGGGTCACGACGTCGACGACGACCTCGGCCAGGTCGGACTTGAGCGCGCCGTAGCCCTGGCCGGCGTACGCCTCCTCCAGCTCGACCACGGGCCGACCGGTCAGTGCGGAGTAGATGGTCAGCAGGTTGCTGACGCCGGGCTTGCCCTCGGGGTCGAACCGGATCTCCGAGCCGGAGTCGGTGACCGCGGAGCGGATCTTCTTCGCGCTGACCGCCGGCTCGTCGAGCAGCTCGATGATCCCCGCCGGCGACGAGGCGGACTTCGACATCTTGGCGGTCGGCTCCTGCAGGTCGGTGATCTTCGCCGTGGCCTTGAGGATGTAGGGCTCGGGCAGCCGGAAGGTCTTCCTGTAGCGGTGGTTGAACCGCTGGGCGAGGTCGCGGGTGAGCTCGAGGTGCTGGCGCTGGTCCTCGCCCACGGGGACGAAGTGCGGCCGGTAGAGCAGGATGTCGGCGGCCTGCAGTATCGGGTAGGTGAACAGGCCGACGCTGGCGGCACCCTCGCCGCCCCTGGCCGACTTGTCCTTGAACTGCGTCATCCGGCGGGCCTCGCCGAAGCCGGTGAGGCCCTGCAGCACCCACGCCAGCTGGGCGTGGGCCGGGATCTGGCTCTGCACGAAGATGGCGGATCGGCCCGGGTCGATGCCCATCGCCAGCAGCTGCGCGGCCGCCCGCAGCGTGCGGTCGCGCAACAGCCTCGGGTCCTGCTCGACGGTGATCGCGTGGAGGTCGGCGATGAAGAAGAACGGCTGGTGCTCCTCCTGCAGGTCCACCCACTGCCTGAGCGCACCGAGGTAGTTGCCGAAGTGGAACGAGTCGGCCGTGGGCTGGATGCCCGACAGCACCCGGGGACGGGCGCCGCCCGTCGCGGCACCGACGGGCTGGGTCTGCGGCTCGGTCAGGGCAGGCATGCGGGCGATTCTGTCAAAGGCCCGCCCTGGCCCGGCGGCAGGTCAGCCGTGGCGGTGGCGGAGCGCCGCGGACCAGCCGAGCACCAGCAGGCCGAGGCCGGCCAGCAGCGCACCGACGACCGCGGGCGCGCGGTAGCCCCAGCCGGCGGCGATGACCAGGCCGCCGAGCCAGGCGCCGAGCGCGTTGGCGACGTTGAGCGCGGCGTGGTTCATCGCGGCCCCCATGGTCTGCGCCTCGGCGGCGACGGCCATCAGCCGCAGCTGCAGCGCGACGACGAGGACCGACCCGGTGACGGTGATGCCGAACAGCACCGGCAGCGTCCACCAGCCCGCCGGGGCGAGCAGGCTGAAGACGAGGAGCAACAGCCCCTGCCCCGCGCCGCCGATGAACATCGAGCGCATCACCGACCAGTCGGCCATCCGGCCGGCGACCCAGGTGCCGACCACCATGCCGAGACCGAAGGCCAGCAGGAAGAACGGTGCCACCGACTCCGGCAGCCCGCCCACCTCGGTCACGGTCGGGACGATGTAGGTGTAGACGGCGAACATGCCGCCGAAGCCGACCGCCCCGGCGACCAGGGTCAGCACCACCTGGGGGCGACGTAGCGCCGCCAGCTCGCGCCTCCACGTCGCGTCGCTGTCACCGCGTGAGGCCGGCACGAACGCCGCGACCAGGGCGACGGTCAGCAGGCCGAGCAGCGCCACCAGCCAGTACGCCGTCCGCCAACCGAGGTTCTGGCCCAGCCAGGTCGCGGCCGGGACGCCGACCACGTTGGCCACCGAGAGGCCGAGCATGACCGAGGCGACCGCACGCCCCTTGCGGTCGGCCGTGACCAGGCTCGCCGCGACGAGCGAGGCGACGCCGAAGTAGGCGCCGTGCGGCAGACCGGCGGCGAAGCGGGCGACCAGCAGCGCGTCGTACGACGTGGCGAGGGCGGAGGCGGCGTTGCCGAGCGCGAAGGCGGTCATCAGGGCCACGAGCAGCGCCCGGCGTGGCAGTCGGGCGGCGAGGAACGCGATGGTCGGCGCCCCCACGACCACGCCCAGGGCGTACGCCGAGATCGCGTGGCCGGCGGCCGGGATCGACACCTCGACGCCCCGCGCGAGCTGCGGCAGCAGGCCCATCGACACGAACTCGGTCGTGCCGATCGCGAAGCCACCCGTGGCGAGGGCGGCGAGGGCGACGGCGACGTGACGGGTCCGGGCGGGGGCCTGCTCGGCGCGGGTCTGGGTGACGGTCACGACCGGCTGCAACTCGCGGTCGGCCGGGTTGATTCCGGGTCGGCGTGTCAGATCGCTCACGGCCGCCCGGCGGCGACGAGCGCGTCTCCCAGGGCGGTGCGCCAGTACAGCACCTCGCGACCGGACCGGCGCCGCTGCACCAGCCCGGCGTCGAGCAGCACCCGCAGGTGGCCGCCCACCGAGCCGAGCGCGAGGCCGGTGACCGCCACCAGCCCGGTCGTGCTCGCCGGGCTCTCCAGCGCGGTCAGCAGCCGGGTCCGGTTGTCACCGATGAGCCGGGCCGTGGCCCCGTGGCCGGCCCGGTCCGGTGCGACGGGCTCGGCCAGCGTCCCGGTCACCGGGTAGTAGAGCGCGTAGCGCGAGGGCAGGTCCCAGCCGACTCTGCTGCTGTCGCCGTGGTGCGGGATGAAGAGCAGCTGACCGTCGCTCTCGAGCTCACGGTCGGGGTAGTCGTAGAGGTTGATCCGGAGCCGGCCGTGACCGAGCCATGCGCGGTTGCGGCCCAGGTCGGGGAGCACCGCCTCCCAGCCCTGCCACGCGAGCCGGGCGGTGCGCGACACGATGTCGGCCCGCAGCACCCGCTCCCGGCGGGGCCAGTCGCTCGCCACCACGTGGGTCCACACCCAGTCGAGCAGCCCCACTGCGTACGCCGCCACCCCCGGCCCGAGCAGCACCTCGGGCAGCGGCCGGCGCACCGTGTCGCCCAGGTCGAGCCGGATCCGGTCGTCACCGAGCGCCTCGACCAGGGTCAGCTCCTCGGCGAAGGAGATCGGGTCGCTCGGTGGCGGGAGGCAGAGGAAGTCGGCCAGCCAGCCGGGGCGCGCGAGGCACTCCAGCACGGCCGCGCGCCCTGGGTGCTCCGCGAGCATGGCGCGGAACGCGGTGCCGTGCAGGGCGGCGGTGGCCCGGTCGGTGGGACCGCGCGGTTCGGACAGCGATCCCAGCACCGCGACCACGTCGGCCATCGGGGACACCACGAACCGGGCCCGGGCCAGCAGGTCCGCCGACATCACCCAGTCGCCCATGTTTCGCCTCCTCGCGAAACATTATGGCCGGCGTCGTGGCGCCGCCACGATGAGCGGGTGAGGACCTACCGCGAGCTGTTCGGCGTTGCCGAGTTCCGGACCCTGTTCGTCACCCAGTGCCTGACCATGGCCGCCGGGGCGACCTCGGGGCTGGCGCTCGGCACGATCGTCCACGCCGAGACCGGCTCGGCGGTGCTGACCGGGCTCAGCATGTTCGGGGGACCGCTCACGGCCCTGCTGGCCTCCGGCTTCGTGCTGGCCGCCTCCGACACGGTGCGTCCGCGGCAGGCGCTGGTCCTGGTCGCCTGCGTGGTCGCCGCGACCGACCTGCTCCAGGCCGTCCCCGGGCTCCCCTGGCCGGCCCGCTTCGGGCTGCTCGCCGCGATGTGGCTGGTGCTCTCCACCTCCGCCGGCGCCGGGGTGGCACTGATGGCGGAGATGCTGCCGCGCGAGGCGTTCGTGCTCGGCCGGTCGACGCTCAACATCGCCGTCGGATCCATGCAGGTCGTGGCGTACGGCGTGGGCGGACTGCTGCTGCTCGCGCTCTCCCCCGGACAGCTGTTCCTCGTCGCGGCCGGCTGCTCGGCGCTCGCCGCGCTGCTGCTCCGCACCCGGCTCGCCGACCGGCCCGCCCGGGCGACCGGCCCGGTCGTGCGGCGTACCCGCGAGGTCAACCGGAGACTCCTGGGGTCCCGGGTGCTGCGGCCGCTCTACCTGTCGTCGTGGGTGCCGAACGGGTTGATCGTCGGCTGCGAGGCCCTCTACATCCCGTTCGCGGGCCAGCAGGCCGGGTACCTGCTGGCGGCGACCGCCGCCGGCATGCTGACCGGCGACGTGGTGGTCGGCCGGTTCGTGCCCCACAGCGTGCGCGACCGGCTGGTCAACCCGCTCCGGTTCCTGCTCGCCGTGCCGTTCCTCGGGTTCTGGTTCGCTCCCTCGATCGGGGTGGCGATGGTGCTCGGGCTGGTCGCCGCGATCGGGTACGCCGACAGCCTCCCGCTCCAGGAGCGGATGGTCACGCACACCCCCGACGACACCCTCGGCCAGATGATGGGGCTGCGCGGCGCCGGGCTCCGGGTGGGCCAGGCCGTGGGCGCGCTGCTCGCCGGCACCACCGCCGACCTGATCGGCGTCGGCCCGGAGGCGGCGGGCCGGGCGATGGCGATCATGGCCGCCGCCTCGATCCTGGTCAGCCTGGCGCTGGTGCCGGGCCTGGCGCGGTCGCGGTCGGTGCCGCTGGCGGCTACAGCGACGCCAGCGAGTCGTTGAGGGTCTTCGACGGGCGCATCACGGCCGCGGCCTTGTCGGCGTCGGGGCGGTAGTAGCCGCCGATGTCGGCGGGCTCGCCCTGCACCCCGTTGAGCTCGCCGACGATGGTGTCCTCCTGCGACGCCAGCGTCTCGGCGAGGTCGCCGAAGGCCGACGCCAGCTCTGCGTCGTCGGTCTGCTGCGCCAGCTCCTGGGCCCAGTAGAGCGCCAGGTAGAAGTGCGAGCCGCGGTTGTCGATCCCCCCGATCTTCCGGGTCGGCGACTTGTCGTTCTCGAGGAACGTCTCGGTGGCCCGGTCGAGGGTGTCGGCGAGCACCTGCGCCCGCGGGTTGTCCTCGCGGCCGGCGAGGTGCTCGAAGGACGCGGCCAGCGCGAAGAACTCACCGAGGCTGTCCCAGCGCAGGTAGTTCTCCTTCACCAGCTGCTGGACGTGCTTGGGGGCCGAGCCGCCGGCGCCGGTCTCGAACAGCCCGCCGCCGTTCATCAGCGGCACGATCGAGAGCATCTTGGCCGACGTCCCGACCTCGAGGATCGGGAACAGGTCGGTGTTGTAGTCGCGCAGCACGTTGCCGGTGACCGAGATGGTGTCCTCGCCCTTGCGGATCCGCTCCAGGGAGTACGTCGTGGCGTCGGCCGGCGCCATGATCTCGATCGTCAGCCCGTCGGTGTCGTGGTCGGCGAGGTACTGCTCGACCTTGGCGATGATCCGGGCGTCGTGGGCGCGGGTCTCGTCGAGCCAGAACACCGCCGGGGCGCCGGTGGCGCGGGCGCGGGTGACGGCGAGCTTGACCCAGTCCTGGATCGAGGCGTCCTTGGTCTGGCAGGCGCGCCAGAGGTCGCCGGGCTGCACGTCGTGCTCGAGCAGCACGTCGCCGCCGGAGGAGACCACCCGGACCGTGCCGGCCGCGGGCATCTCGAACGTCTTGTCGTGGGAGCCGTACTCCTCGGCGGCCTTGGCCATCAGTCCGACGTTGGGGACGGTGCCCATGGTCGCCGGGTCGAGGGCGCCGTGGGTCCGGCAGTCGTCGATCGCGGCCTGGTAGACGCCGGCATAGGAGGAGTCGGGGATCACCGCGAGGGTGTCGTGCTCCTCGCCGTCGGGGCCCCACATGTGGCCGCCGCCGCGGATCATCGCCGGCATCGAGGCGTCGATGATCACGTCGGAGGGTACGTGCAGGTTGCTGATGCCACGGTCGGAGTCGACCATGGCGAGCGCGGGCCCGTCGGCCAGGCCGCTCTCGACGGCCGCCTTGACGGCGTCGCCGTCGGGCAGGTCGGCGGTGGCGGACAGCAGCGCGCCGAGCCCGTCGTTGGGCGAGACGCCGGCGGCCGAGAGCTGCTCGCCGTACTGCTCGAAGAGCGTCGGGAAGAACGCCTGCACCGCGTGGCCGAAGATGATCGGGTCGGAGACCTTCATCATGGTGGCCTTGAGGTGCAGCGAGAAGAGCACGTCGTCGGCCTTGGCCCGGGCGATCTGCTCGGTGAGGAACCGGCGCAGCGCGGCGACGTCCATGAAGGTGGCGTCGACGACCTCCCCGGCGAGCACCTTCACCTCCTCCTTGAGCACCGTGGTGGTGCCGTCGGCGTCGACGTGCTCGATGCGGAGGGTGTCGTCACCGTCGACGACGACGGACTTCTCGTTGGACCGGAAGTCGTGCTCGCCCATGGTCGCGACCGCGGTGCGCGAGTCCGCCGACCAGGCGCCCATCCGGTGCGGGTGTGCCCTTGCATAGTTCTTGACCGAGGCGGGTGCCCGGCGGTCGGAGTTGCCTTCACGCAGCACCGGGTTGACCGCGGAGCCCTTGACCTTGTCGTACTTCGCGCGGGCGTTGCGCTCGTCGTCGGACTGCGGGTTCTCCGGGTAGTCGGGCAAGTCGTAGCCCTGCTCCTGCAGCTCCTTGATCGCCGCCTTGAGCTGCGGGATGGAGGCGGAGATGTTGGGCAGCTTGATGATGTTCGCCTCGGGCTGGGTGGCCATCTGTCCCAGCTCGGCCAGCGCGTCGTCGATCCGCTGCTCGTCGGTCAGCCGGTCGGGGAACTGCGCGATGATCCGGCCCGCGAGCGAGATGTCGCGGGTCTCGACGCTCACGCCGGCCTTCGCGGCGTACGCCTCGATGATCGGCTTGAAGGAGTACGTCGCCAGCAGCGGCGCCTCGTCGGTGAGCGTGTAGATGATCGTGGAGGCGGGAGCGTCTGCGTCGGTCACCCCACGAAACTACTAGAGGCGCCGCCGGGGACGTAGCGCGGCTCCGGCTCCTCGTCAGGACCGGCAGGTGGCCCCGGCACAGTCCTGGTATTCGTGCAGCATCCGCCGGAGCGCCGCCTGCCGCGCCTGATGTCGAGGACGACCCGACAGGTTCCTGAGCTCGCCTGGATCGTCGTTCAGGTTGTACATCTCGACCTCGTCCGTCAGCGGGAACTCCATGTACTTCCAGCCGTTCCGGGTGACGATGGAGCGGACCAGCCACGGCGGCTCGTCGTACGCGCGACGCTCGTTCCTCGCACGGGTGTTCTTGGCGATCTCGACGATCTGCGGTCGCTTCGTGGCGCGGGTGCCGTCGACCAGCGCCTTGAGGCTGACCCCGTCGGGCTCCGGCGCCCCCGGCGGGAGGGGGGTGCCGCTGAGGTCGAGGATGGTCGGCACCAGGTCCTGGAGGCCAGTGACCCCTCGATAGCGGGCACCGGCCGCGAAGCCCGGGCCCCGGATGAGCAGGGGCACCGCCGCGCTCTCCTCGTAGGGCTGCATCTTGCCGCTGGGAATGCGGTGCTGCCCCTCCATGTAGCCGTTGTCGGAGGTGAGGATGAAGTAGGTGTTGTCCAGCTCCCCCCGCGACCGCACCAGCTCGACGATCTGCTCGACCTTGAGGTCGACCGCCGCCAGGGACTCCCGACGCTGGCGCCGGACGTACCTGATCCGCTTCTTGACCGCTCGGGTGAGCCGCGGCCGCTCCTGCATCGCCCGGCGCTTGTCGTCGATGTTCTTCTCGTTGAACGAGGCGTCGGTCGGCAGCGGGGGCCCGTCGTAGGTGCCCCGGAAGCGACCCGCTACGTACGGCGAGGGAGGTTCACCTGCCTTCTCCTTCGGGACACCACTGTGCGGGGCGACCCAGGCGAGGTAGCCGAAGTAGGGCTCGGTGGGCGGGGTCCCGTCGATGAAGGACTTGAGCTGCTCGGCGTGCTTCAGCGGCAGGTAGCCCTCGACGCGGGTGAAGGAGCCGTCGGCGTTCTTCTGCACCTGCTCGAGGTAGTTGTAGACGCCCCGGACCGGAACCTCGAACACGTCCCAGCCCGGCGAGACCGGTGAGTCCCTCTCGAACTTGTTCATGTACTTGCCGACGATGCCGGTCCGGTAGGTGTCGTCCAGGTACGTCGCGATCGTGTGGCGGTCGTCGAACCGCTCGAACCCCCCGTAGGGCGGGTTGATGTCGAGGACGCGATGGTTGTGGGGGTACTGCCCCGAGAGGATGGTCGCCCGCGCAGGGCAGCATTGCGGAAAAGGTGTGTAGTTGTTGACGAACGTCGTGCCCCGGTCGGCCAGCAGGCGTTGGACACGGGGCATCCGACTCACGTCGGCGACGGTTGCGTCGTCGAGCAGCAGCACGACGATGTTCGGCTTGTCGGGGAGCGGCGCGGCGGCCTCCGCGTCGACCGTGGGGACACCGGGGCTGGAAGCCGCCAGTCCGAGGACCACGGTCAGGGCGACCAGCGATGCCAGGCGGCTGCGAGACCTCACGGGTATCCGACTCCGGGTGGTTGGCGGCTGTGGGGCGGCGGCGCGGCCGTGTAGCGGCGCGTGGGGGACACCGTCCTCCGTCGTCTGTGGATGCTAACCGCGGAGGCGCCCGAGGGCAGGAACCTCGGTACACCGGGAATGTCGTGGGAAGAGCGCGCCAGGGCGGTCTGTGCCTCACGAGGGCGGTGGGGTGAAGTCGACGAGCTCCTTCTCCTCGCTGCCCCCTGACACGGTCTCCTCGAAGACCGGGCCGGTGCCGCGGGCGTAGTACGTCTGCTCCACCACGCCCGGTTCGAGCGGCGTCGACTCCTCGGTGAGCAGCAGGCCGGTGAACGAGTCCGACGACAGGTTCAGGGATGCGTCGAGCGAGAGCACCGTCGCCCGGTCCTCCGCCTCGCCCGGAGCGTGCTCCCGCTGGTAGCCGTCGCCGCGGCGCGGCCTCGCCAGCATCGCGATGCCGGCCTCGGCCCCGTCGACACCCGCCTCCCACGACCCTGCCCGGTCGGGTCGGCCGCGGTCGTCGTACGCCACGGTGTCCTCGCCGAAGGACCAGACGTTGCCGTCGCGGTCCTGGGCGAACCACTCGTCGGTCTCCTCGACCACCTCGCCGTCCTGGTCCGTCACCACGTCGCGCACGACGGTCGTCGTCACCCCGGCCACCTCGCGGGTCTCGTCGGTGACGGTGACCCTGATGGTCTCTCCCTCGGACGACTCGTAGGTCCACTCCGCGCCCGGCAGCAACGGGAGCCAGGGGTTGTCGATCCGCTCCACGAAGTCGTCGGGGTCGGGCGACGGCGTGGGGATCTCGAGCATGTCGACGCCGCCGGGCGAGACCGTCGGGGGGTCGCCGGCGGCGCCGCACCCCACGAGCCCGAGGGACGCCAGGGCGAGCAACGAGGGCAGCGCCGAGTGCGCCAAGGGGCGACGTGGGGGCATGGGCACAGCATGGCGCACCGCTGCTAGCGTCGGCCCCGTCCTGCAGCGTTCGACCAAGGAGTACGTCGTGACCTCTCCGCTCAAGGTGGCCGTGACCGGCGCCGCCGGCCAGATCGGCTACAGCCTGCTGTTCCGCCTCGCGAGCGGAGCGCTGGGCGACCGTCCGGTCGAGCTGCGGCTGCTGGAGATCGAGCCGGCCCTCAAGGCGCTCGAGGGCGTCGTGATGGAGCTCGACGACTGTGCGTTCCCGTCGCTGGCCGGGGTCGAGATCGGCGCCGACGCGACCCAGATCTTCGACGGCGTCAACCTCGCGCTGCTGGTCGGTGCCCGGCCGCGCGGGCCGGGCATGGAACGCGGCGACCTGCTCGAGGCCAACGGCGCGATCTTCACCGCGCAGGGCAAGGCCCTCAACGACGTCGCGGCCGACGACGTCCGCATCGGCGTCACCGGCAACCCCGCCAACACCAACGCGCTGATCGCGATGAGCAACGCCCCGGACATCCCGACCGAGCGGTTCTCGGCGCTGACCCGGCTCGACCACAACCGCGCGATCTCGCAGCTCGCGGCGAAGACCGGGGCTGCCGTCACCGACATCAAGCACATGACGATCTGGGGCAACCACTCCGCGACCCAGTACCCCGACCTGTTCCACGCCGAGGTCGGCGGCCGCAACGCCGCCGAGGTCGTCGACGACCAGGCGTGGATCGAGAACGACTTCATCCCCACCGTGGCCAAGCGGGGGGCCGCCATCATCGAGGCCCGGGGCTCCTCCTCGGCGGCCTCCGCCGCCTCGGCGACGATCGACGCCGCGCGCGACTGGCTGCACGGCTCCGCCGAGGGCGACTGGGTGTCGATGGCCGTCCGCTCCGACGGGTCGTACGGCGTCCCCGAGGGGCTGGTCTACTCCTTCCCCGTCACCACCCGTGACGGCGACTGGGAGGTCGTCCAGGGGCTCGAGATCGACGACTTCTCGCGGGGCCGCATGGACGCCACCGCCGCCGAGCTCGAGGACGAGCGGAAGGCCGTCTCCGACCTCGGCCTGATCTGAGCCGGGGGCCTAGGAGACCGTGCGGCGCAGGCGCGAGCGGGCCCGCGACGACGCCTCCACCGGCACCAGGCTCGCGGCCTTGCCCAGGCCGGTCGGCGGCATGTTGGCGTAGACCGCCTCGTACTCGCCCGCGCGCACCAGGTAGGTCTCGTGCCAGATCCCGGAGCGCGGGTCGTTGCCCACCCGCTTCCAGTACGTCTGCCACGCCGGTCGGTGCGCGTCACCCGGGTCGCGCGCGAACGCCTCCAGCGCGTCGAACGACCGCCAGTACTGGACGATCACCAGCCCGGCGCTGAGCACGCCGAGCAGCCCCTTCTCGGGGTGCTTCTCCA
The DNA here is from genome assembly GCA_963740325.1 of uncultured Actinomycetota bacterium. Classification (GTDB taxonomy): domain Bacteria; phylum Actinomycetota; class Actinomycetes; order Propionibacteriales; family Nocardioidaceae; genus Nocardioides. Next base: position 294,614 of record CAVUDQ010000004.1, on the reverse strand, counting down.
GCTCCTTGAGCATGTGCTGCATCCCGCGCACCCCGCCGACGTCGCGGAACCACCGCACCGGGTGGCGCACGTCCACCCGGGTCCCGATCACGAAGACCACGAAGTCGCCCTCGATCCGGGCAGCCCATCTCCCCTGCTTCACCTCGGCCATGTTCCATCGTGCACCCGCTTCGTGCCGGGCGCCAGATTCCGGCGACCACCGGTCGCGGGCGGTTCGCTCAGAGCGGCTGGTTGGGGATCGAGCCCGCCAGCACGATCAGGGCGACCCCCAGCCCGACGAGGAGGGCGGCGTCGAACCACCGGTTGCGGACGGCCAGCATCCCGGCGTGGTGGCTGGGCAGCAGCAGCCGGCAGACGGCCCCGAAGACGAGCGAGCCGCCGGCGAACCGGACGCCGAGGCGCCAGTCGCCGATCATCACGATGACGAGGCCGACGCCGACGCCGAGCAGCGCCACGAGGTAGAGACCGCCGCCGATCGTGGAGGGATAGCGCCGGGGCGTCTCCTCGGGCGGGATCGGGATCCCGGCGGCCGGTCGTTCGTCCACGGTCACACCAGGGACCGCTCGGCGATCTCGACGATGTTGGAGAGCAGCATCGCGCGGGTCATCGGCCCCACACCCCCGGGGTTGGGCGAGACCCACTCGGCCACGTCCCACACCGACGGGTCGACGTCACCCGCGATCTTGCCGTCGACCCGCGAGACGCCGACGTCGAGCACGGCCGCCCCCGGCCTGACCATGTCGCCGGTGATGATGCCCGGCACGCCGGCGGCGGCGACCACGATGTCCGCGTTGCGGGTGTGGGCGGCCAGGTCGCGGGTGCCGGTGTGGCACTGGGTGACGGTCGCGTTCTCGGTACGCCGGGTCAGCAGCAGGGCCAGCGGGCGGCCGACCGTGATCCCACGACCGACCACGACCACCTCGGCCCCGGCGATCTCGACGCCGTGCCGGCGGAGCAGCTCGAGGCAGCCGACCGGCGTGCAGGGCAGTGACCCGGGCTCGCCCAGGACCAGCTTGCCCAGGCTGACCGGGTGCAGGCCGTCGACGTCCTTCCCGGGGTCGACCCGCGACAGCAGCGCGAACTCGTCGAGCCCCGTCGGCTGCTGGACGAGGAAGCCGGTGCAGGCCGGGTCGGCGTTGAGCTCGTCGATGACCGCCTCGACCTCGGGTTGGGTGGCGGTGGCCGGCAGGTCGCGGCGCATCGAGGTGATACCGATCTCGGCGCAGTCCTTGTGCTTGGCGCCGACGTACCAGTGGCTCCCGGGGTCGTCGCCGACCAGCACCGTCCCGAGGCCCGGGACGATCCCCTGCTCGGTGAGCTTGCTGACGCGCTGGGTCAGCTCGGCCTTGATGGTCGCGAGGGTCGCGGCTCCGTCGAGGGTCTTCGCGGTCACCTGCCGGAGTGTAGGCCCGCGACCGGTCAGCCCTCGCACTCGGTCACGGTCTCGGCGGAGCACTGGTCGACGCCGGCGCCCCCGACCGCATCGTCGACCCCCCGGTCGCCGAGCAGGACGTCGTCGCCGTCCCGGCCGTCGAGTGTGTCGTCACCGTCGCCGCCGGCGAACCAGTTGGGCCCCAGGTCACCGTGCAGCACGTCGTCGAACGCGGACCCGGTGACGTTCTCGACCGAGTCGAAGGTGGCGGTGACACCCCTCGTCGCGGTCTGGGTCTCCAGGTCTACGTGGACCGCGCGGGACGCCGCGACGAGCGACAGGAGGTCGGTTCCCTCGCCGCCGCTCAGCCTCACGGTCCCCTGTGCGACCGAGAACGTGTCGTCGCCGTTCCCGCCGGTGGCACCCGCGCCATCGCCGACGGCGATGGTGTCGTCGTCGGCCTGGCCGATCAGCCGCGAACGCGCCGTCCGGCCGGACAGCATGTCGGCCCCCAGTCCGCCGAACAGCTTGTCCCGGCCGGTCGTTCCGGTGAGCCGGTCGGCACCGGCACGTCCCTTGACGATGTCGTTGCCCCCGCCGCCGTCGAGGCGTTCGTCGGCTGCGCTGCCGAGGATCCGGTCGTTGAAGGTGCCGCCCAGCACTCTGGTGACTCCGGAGACCGTGTCGGCGCCCCACCCGGACACCGTCCCGGCGAGGAGGTTCACCTCGACACCCCTGGGCGCCTTCCCGACGACGAGTCGGGAGTCACCGTCACCGACGAGCACGTCGGCGCCGCCGTCGGCCCGCAGGACGTCGACCTTGCTCGTGGCGGGCCCGGCGCGGAGCACGTCGCGGCCCGCCCCACCGGCCAGCACGTCGGCGCCGGGCCCACCGAGCACCCGGTCGTCGCCGTCACCACCGGCGAGGTTGTCGCGGCCACCACCTCCGCAGATGACGTCGCGACCGCCCATGCCGCGGATCCGGTCCCGGCCACCGAGCGCCACGACGACGTCGCGCCGCCCCGTGCCCGTGAAGCGGTCCGGCCCGTCGGTGCCGACCCACGTGGCACGCAGCCCGCCACACGTGGGACGCGCGGCAGCCGCAGGTGTGACCGCCAGCAGCGGGAGCACGAGTGCGAGAAGTGGCAGAACCACGAAGCGAACGGTCATGTGTGACCTCCCCCGAGTCGACATACGAGCCAGAGCGTAACCGCCGTGGCCCGGAGTCCGCAGGAGCATCGTTCGATCCGCGGCAGCAGCCCTCAGTGCGCGAAGTGCCGGGTGCCGGTGAAGTACATCGTGACCCCGGCCGCCTCACAGGCCTTGATCGTGAGCTCGTCGCGCACCGAGCCGCCGGGCTGCACGATCGCGGCCACCCCCGCGTCGAGGAGGATCTGGGGACCGTCCTCGAAGGGGAAGAACGCGTCGGAGGCTGCGACCGACCCGGCCGCCCGCTGCCCCGCCCGCTCGACGGCCAGACGGCACGAGTCGACCCGGTTGACCTGCCCCATGCCGATACCGACCGAGGCGCCGTCCTTCGCGAGGAGGATCGCGTTGGACTTCACCGACCGGCAGGCCCGCCACGCGAAGGCCAGGTCGGCGAGCACGTCGTCCGGCACCGCCTCGCCCGTCGCCAGCGTCCAGGTCTCGACGCCGTCGCCTGGCGCGTCCACGAGGTCGCGCATCTGCACCAGGGCTCCCCCGCTGACCTGCCGCAGCTCAGCCGGGGCGTCGCCGGCGGGATCGGGGCAGCGCAGGATCCGGATGTTCTTCTTGCCCTGCAGCACCTCGACGGCGCCCTCGTCGTACGCCGGCGCGACGACGACCTCGGTGAAGATCTCGGCCACCTGCCCGGCCATCTCGACCGACACCGGCCGGTTGACCGCGATCACGCCACCGAAGGCCGACACCGGGTCGCACTCGTGGGCGCGACGGTGGGCCTCGGCCACGGTGGCACCCACGGCGATCCCACACGGGTTCGCGTGCTTGATGATCGCCACTGCCGGCCGGTCGAACGTGTACGCCGCCCGCCGCGCCGCGTCGGTGTCGACGTAGTTGTTGTAGGACATCTCCTTGCCGTGCAGCTGCTCGGCACCGGCCAGCCCGCCGCTGCCGTCGGTGTAGAGGGCGGCGCCCTGGTGGGGGTTCTCGCCGTAGCGCAGCACGGCCGACTTCTCCCACGTCTCGCCCGCGAAGGCCGGCCAGCCGTCGTCCTCGCCCACGTAGGTGGCGGCGAACCAGTTGGCCACCGCCACGTCGTAGGAGGCGGTGTGGGCGAACGCCTCGGCGGCCAGCCGCTTCCGCTCCTCCAGCGTGAACCCGCCGGCGGCCACCGCCGCGAGCACGGCGCCGTAGCGCCCCGGCGCCGTGACGATGGCGACGGAGGGGTGGTTCTTCGCGGCCGCGCGGACCATCGAGGGGCCGCCGATGTCGATCTGCTCGACGCACTCGTCGGGCGTCGCGCCGGAGGCGACGGTCCGGGTGAACGGGTAGAGGTTGGAGACCACGAGGTCGAACGGCTGGACGCCGAGGTCGGCGAGCTGCGCGACATGGGTGTCGAGCCGCCGGTCGGCGAGGATCCCCGCGTGCACCTTCGGGTGCAGCGTCTTGACCCGGCCGTCGAGGCACTCGGGGAACCCGGTGAGGTCCTCGACCTTGGTGACCGGCAGTCCCAGCCCCTCGATCAGGGCCGCCGAGCCGCCGGTGGAGACCAGCTCGACGCCCGCCTCGTGGAGCCCGCGGGCCAGGTCGTCGAGCCCGGCCTTGTCGTAGACGGAGACCAGCGCGCGGCGGATCGGGAGGCGGCCAGAGGCGGGTGCTGCGGACACGGACGACTCCTCGGTCGGTGGTGGAGCGCAGCACCCAGGCGGACGATGCTGCTCAGGTCACTCCCCGGTGGTGTCCCACCTTCGCCAGTCGTGTGCGGTCAGCCTATCCGCACCCGTCGGCCGTCGACCGCCCATCCCTCGCGGGCCATCCGTCCGATGCTCTCGACCAGCATCGCCCGCTCGGCGACCTTGATCCGCTCGTGGAGCGACTCGGCCGTGTCGTCGTCGTCGACGGGCACCGCGACCTGCGCGACGATCGGCCCGGTGTCGACGCCGTCGTCGACCACGAACAGGGTCGCGCCGGTGACCTTGACGCCGTAGGCCAGCGCGTCGGCGGCACCGTGCATCCCCGGGAACGCGGGGCACAGGGCAGGGTGGGTGTTGACCATCGGCACCCGGGACAGCAGTGGTGGACCGACCAGCTTCATGAAGCCGGCGGAGACGACCAGGTCGGGCCGGTGGGCAGCCACGGCGTCGACCAGCGCCTGGTCCCACGCCTCGCGACTGGCGTGGTCGCGCACCCGGCACACGAAGGTCGGGACACCGGCCCGCTCGGCGCGTGCGAGTCCCTCGATCCCGTCGCGGTCGGCACCGACGGCGACCACCTCGGCGCCGTAGGCCCGGTCGGCGCAGGCGTCGAGCAGGGCCTGCAGGTTGGTGCCGGTGCCGGAGACCAGGACGACGAGGCGCACGCCCGCAGACTAGTCAGGTGCGGGAACGGCGCTGCCACCACGTCATCGCCAGCCCACCCACCAGGCCGCCGATGCCGAAGCTGGTGACGGCGTGGACCAGCACCTCGGTCGCGACCGGACCGACGACCTGCATCCGTCCGGGTCCGACGGCGCCACCGGCCACGGCCGCCAGGCCTGCCAGGACCACACCAGCCGCCACGCCGCCGGCACAGCCCCGGAGCGCGCCGCGGTCCCAGCGCAGCGTGGGGCGGCGGCGCTGGGCGCGCCCGGCGGCGTACGCCGCGAGCAGGGCCGGCAGCGCCACCAGCCAGACCGTCCACGGCGGCGTCGGACCGCTGTCGGGCAGCGCGGCGAGCAGCGGGAACGCCGGGAGCGGCCCGGTGACCACGATCGTCGGCGACACCAGCGTCTGGGCGCCGATCGCGAAGCCCGGGCCCAGCAGGTAGCTGCCGGCGAAGACCGTGGCGTTGGGCAGCAGCAGCACCGAGACGAGGGCGTAGACCGACGTCTCCCCGGCCGAGAGCTGCAGCCCGGACACGACGTTGGCCGCCGTCCCGAGGTCGAACGCCAGGGCCGTGACCAGCGCCACCAGCGCGGCGAGCAGGAAGGTCTTCACGATCGTGGTGCAGGTGGCCGCGGCCGCGCGCAGGTGGGCCGGGACGACGGCCACCCAGATCGCCGCCCGGCCGCTGCCGACCGCGATGGCGGGCCCTCCGACGAGCACCGCCAGCAGCAGCGACCAGCCGAGGGCGCGGGGCGCGGATGGCGCGGTCTCCGGCGAGCCGGCCAGGGCGAGTGTCAGGCCGGTGACGGCGAGGTAGCCCGCGGCGAAGAGGAGGGTCGCCGAGGGCACGGTCCAGTCGCGCTCCCCGTCGGAGATCTGGTCGGAGTCGGGCCCGTGGCCGGAGACGGAGTCGCCGACGTGGTGGCCGACGCGCCACACCAGCCAGCCGGCCGCCATCGTCAGCAGCAGGGGTACGGCGGTCACGGTCACGCCCGCCACCACCACCCCGGAGCCGTGGGCCATCAGCCAGGCCAGCGCCCCCACGCGGAGCGCGTCGCGCGGCTGGCCGTGGGCACCCGCGTCGGCGAGGAACCAGCCGGTCACGCCGAGGGCAAGGCAGATCGTCAGCAACGCGCCGGAGGTGGCCACCCCGCCCAGGGTGGCGACCAGGACCAGCGGGCGCCGGTGCCGGAGGTCGGACGCCGTGACGAGGGACCGGTCGGGAGCCGAGAGCAGCGAAGTCATGGCCCGGCCATCCTCGCGCGGCTCCCGGCCCGTTCCGCGCTCCCACGCCGGTGTGCCCGGGGGCCGCCCTCACCCTTATGGTGGATCGGTCATGAAGCAGCCCGACGAGTTCGACGCCTTCTACAAGGGCGCCCGCACCCGGTTGCTGCTCCAGACCTGGGCCCTCACCGGCGACCTGCCGGCCTCGCGCTCAGCGGTGCGCGACTCGTTCGTCGTCACCTGGCACCACTGGCGCAAGGTCAGCCGGCTGGCCGATCCGGAGTCGTGGGTGCGTCCCCACGCGTGGGCGCAGGCCCAACGCCGCCACACGACCCGGATCTGGCACCGCGACCGCACCCTCGACCCCGAGGTGGCCAGGACCCTCGAGTCGCTCGGCAAGCTGTCGGTCGCCCAGCGCAAGGCGCTGCTCCTGGAGGCGCTGACCACGTTGCCGCTCGCGGACCGCGCCCGCGAGCTCGGGCTGACCCGGACCGAGGCCGAGCGGCACACCCGCACCGCGTCCGAGAAGTTCTCCTCGCTCCGCGACGTCGAGGCGGCCGAGGTCACCCCGCTCTTCGAGGCGCTCTACGCGCAGATGGGTGACGTCAGCTGGCCCCGGGCCTCGATCCTGCGCCGGTCCGGCGCGGCCCGTCGGCGTACCCACACGCTGGTCGGGGCCGTGGCCGGGCTGGCGGCCGTGGCCGGCACGGGCATGGTGGTCGACGGTTCCGAGGGGCAGACCCGGCTGCCGCAGGCCGACATCGACACCGGGCAGCCGGTCACCGCGGAGCCGGATCCCGCGAGGTTCGCCGCCGAGGCACTGGTGGGCGACGACGAGCTCGGGCTCGCGGTCGACGGCACCGGCTGGCGCGCCACGGGCACCAGCGACAACCGCGGCGGCAACGGCCTGGCCACCCCGTGCCAGGAGCGGCGGTACGCCGACCCGCGGGCCCGCGCCGCGCTGGTCCGCTCGTTCACGACCAGCCCCGCCAAGGGCGAGCCGAAGCTCACCGCTGTCCAGACGGCGGAGCTTTCGCAGACCACCCGGGCGGCCCGGCGTACCTACGACGAGTCGCTGACCTGGTACTCCGGCTGCACCGCGCCCCAGGTGCAGCTGCAGGCCACCAGCCGGGTCGACGACGTCGGTGACGAGGCGATGCTGCTGCGGCTGCGCGACTGGAGCAAGGGGAGGACCTATCTCGCCGGCGTGGCCCGCACCGGCAAGATCACCACCACGGCGTTCTACGGCACGACCGACAACGCCGACCCCGACGTCGACGGGGCGATCCGGATGCTGGTCCTCGCCGTCAACGGCATGTGCCCCACGCCGCAGGGCGACGGGTGTGCCACGGTCCCCCACACCGAGGAGGTCGCGCCCGTCGCCGTCGGCGAGGTGCCCGGCCTGCTGGCCAGCGTCGACCTGCCGATGGTGCCGCGGGTGGCCCGGCCCTGGGTCGGCACCGAGCCCCGCGAAGCCCGGGACAACGTCGCCGCCACCAACTGCGACCGCACCGACTTCTCGGAGAAGCCGGTACGCAACGGAGTCACCCGCACCTTCCTGATCCCTGACGCCCGGCTCCCCGCCACCTTCGGCGTCACCGAGACTGCCGGCTCCTTCGCCTCCGACCAGGAGGCGCGCCAGTTCGTGGCCACGGTGCGGCGCAAGATGGGCACCTGCGCCGACCGCGACCTGGGCGCCGAGGTCACCCCCCTCGCCTCGACCTCCGACAAGGACGGTGAGCACGCCGCCTGGCGGGTCACCGTCGAGATCACCGACAAGCAGTCGGTCACCTACCTGATGGGCGTCGTCCGCCGCGGCAGCACCGTCGCGCAGCTCGGCTTCATCCCCGGCAACGACGTCACCATCGGCCCCGACCCGTTCGTCGACCTGATGCTCCGCGCCGGCGAGCGGCTCGCCTACCTGTCCGGGCGCTGACCGACTCGTCGCGCCTCAGCGGCCGATCAGGGTGACCAGGTCGGCGACCGCCGCCGCGGTCTCGTCGGGATCGACGAGCAGGTGCAGGTGGCCCGCCCCGTCCAGCCGCCGGTGCGGCCAGCCGTGGCGGGCGGCGACGCCCAGCTCCTCGGCGTACGTCGACCCGAAGGCCAGGTAGCCGCACCGGCCGTCCGTCCAGCCCTCCGGCACCGGCACCTCGCCGTCGACGTAGGTCAGCGGGACCTCGGGCAGCACGTCGTCGAGCGCGGCGAACCACGGGTCCGGCAGGGTGTCGGCGACGTCGGCCCGCGACCACCAGCGGGTCCATCTCGGCAACCGGCCGTCCGGGCCGGCCAGCGCGGCGAGGCGCGCCCGCAGGTCGGCCGGAGCCAGACGCGTGGGGCCCGGGGATGTCGGCAGCGCGGCGTCCACGAACACGACCGGGGCGCCCGCGGCCGCGGCGCCCACGGCCGGCGCGAGGTGGCCCGCGTTGCTGTGCGGCACCAGCACGACGTCGCCGAGGTCGATCGCCAGCGAGGACCACGCGGCCAGCAGGTCGGCGGCGACGGGCGGGTCCGGCGACGGGGCCACCGACGCGGCGTACCCCAGCGACGACAGAGCCGCCACCAGCGGCTCGTAGGGCGCCGGCCCGAGGAACGGGCTCGGCAGGACGAGCAGGTGGGGCGGCACGGTCGACGTCCGGGTCGGCGACGTCAGAGGTTCTCGACGATCTCCCGCATCAGCTCGGCGGTCTCCGACGGCGTCTTGCCGACCTTGACGCCGACGGCCTCGAGGGCGTCCTTCTTGGCCGCCGCGGTGCCGGAAGAGCCGGACACGATGGCGCCCGCGTGGCCCATCGTCTTGCCCTCGGGCGCAGTGAAGCCCGCGACGTAGCCGACCACCGGCTTGGTCACGTGGTCCTGGATGTACGCCGCCGCGCGCTCCTCGGCGTCGCCGCCGATCTCGCCGATCATCACGATCGCCTTGGTCTCGGGGTCGTTCTCGAACGCCTCGAGCGCGTCGATGTGCGTCGTCCCGATGACCGGGTCGCCGCCGATGCCGATCGCGGTCGACATGCCGATGTCCCGCAGCTCGTACATCATCTGGTAGGTCAGCGTGCCCGACTTCGAGACCAGCCCGATCGGGCCCTTGCCGCAGATGGTGTGGGGCGTGATGCCGGCCAGCGACTCCTCGGGGGTGATGACGCCCGGGCAGTTGGGGCCGATCATGCGCGTCGACCTGCCCTCGAGGTAGGCGAACACCTCGGCGGTGTCCTGCACGGGCACGCCCTCGGTGATGACCACGAGCAGGCCGATCCCGGCGTCGATGGCCTCGATGCAGGCGTCCTTGGTGAACGCCGGCGGCACGAAGACGACCGACACGTCGGCACCGGTCTCGGCCATCGCCTCCTTCACGCTGCCGTAGACCGGGAGCTCCTGGCCGCCGAGCTCGACGGTGGTGCCGGCCTTGCGGGCGTTGACGCCGCCGACGATCTGGGAGCCGGCGTCGAGCATGAGGGTGGTGTGCTTGGAACCCATGCCACCGGTCATGCCCTGGACGATGATCTTCGAGTCCTTGTTCAGGTAGATCGACATTGTTCCTCGTCCTCTCAGGCCTTGCTCGCCAGCTCGGCGGCCTTGTCGGCCGCGCCGTCCATGGTGTCGACCATCGTCACCAGCGGGTGGTCGAGCTCCTCGAGGATCCGCCGGCCCTCCTCGACGTTGTTGCCGTCGAGGCGGACGACGAGCGGCTTGCTCGCCTCGTCGCCGAGGATCTCCAGAGCGCCCTTGATGCCGTTGGCGACCTCGTCGCAGGCGGTGATCCCGCCGAAGACGTTCACGAAGACGCTCTTGACCTGCGGGTCGTGGACGATCACGTCGAGACCGTCGGCCATCACCTGCGCGTTGGCACCGCCGCCGATGTCGAGGAAGTTCGCCGGCTCGACCCCGCCGTGCTTCTCGCCGGCGTACGCGACGACGTCGAGGGTCGACATCACCAGTCCGGCACCGTTGCCGATGATCCCGACCTGGCCGTCGAGCTTGACGTAGTTGAGGCCCTTGTCCTTGGCCTTCGCCTCGAGCGGGTCGGACTCCTCGCGGATCACGAAGGACCCGTGGTCGTCGTGACGGAAGTCGGCGTTGTCGTCGAGCGACACCTTGCCGTCGAGGGCCTCGAGCACGTCGCCCGAGAGCCGGGCGAGCGGGTTGACCTCGACGAGGGTGGCGTCCTCCTCGACGAAGACCGCCCAGAGCCTCTGCACCATCTCGACGGCCTGGTCGCGCAGCGGGGCGGGGAACCCGGCCTCGTCGACGATCTCCTCGGCCTTGGCCTGGTCGACACCTGTGCCGGCGTTGATCGGGATCTTCTTCACCGCGTCGGGGTTGGTCTTGGCGACCTCCTCGATCTCGACTCCGCCCTCGACGCTGGCGATGCAGAGGTAGGTGCGGTTCGAGCGGTCGAGCAGGAACGAGAAGTAGTACTCCTCCTCGATCGAGGCGCCCGGTACGACGAGCACCCGGTTGACCGGGAGGCCCTTGATCTCGAGGTCGAGGATCTTGCGGGCGGCCTCCTCGGCCTCCTCGGGCGTCTTGACGACCTTGACGCCGCCGGCCTTGCCTCGGCCACCGGCCTTGACCTGGGCCTTCACCACGCTCACGCCACCGATCTCCTCGGCGGCGGCGCGTGCGTCCTCGGGGGTCTCGACGGTCTTCCCGAGAGTCACCTTCACACCGTGCTTGGCGAAGAGCTCCTTCGCCTGGTACTCCATCAAGTCCACTGTTCGCCCAGTCCTTTTGTTCTGTTCGACAAGCCGGGGGCCGTGCGCCTCGCACCCTAGTCCCGTGGCGCGGGACCCGCCGAGGGTGGGTCTGCCCGCGGACCTCGGACAGGTGTCGGGGGACGGGGCTCAGGACTGGCCGGCGGCGTCCTCGGCGAAGCGGGCGGCGACCCAGTCGGTGATCTCGTGGGTGGGCGCGCCGGGCGTGAACACCTTGGCCACGCCGAGCTCCTCGAGCACCGGGATGTCCTCGTCGGGGATGATCCCGCCACCGAAGACCACGATGTCGGACGCGTCGCGCTCGGCGAGCAGGTCGACGAGGGTGCGGAACAGCGTCATGTGGGCACCGGAGAGCACCGAGAGCCCGATCAGGTCGGCGTCCTCCTGGATGGCGGTCTCGACGATCTGCTCCGGCGTCTGGTGGAGGCCGGTGTAGATGACTTCGTGCCCGGCGTCGCGTAGCGCCCGGGCGACGATCTTGGCGCCTCGGTCGTGGCCGTCCAGCCCGGGCTTGCCGACGACGATCCGGATCCGGCCTCCGGTGCTGGTCGCGCTCATGGTCGCAGGCTAGCCGACGTGATTCCGGCCACCCGCGGCGCGCTCCCCCGCGGCGGACCGGCGTTCCGGGCCATCCGGTGTCCACAACCTCGTGTGACGGGATTTCCGAGCCCGTTGCCGATCCGTTACAGTTTTCCCTCGTTGTCTCTCCACCCCCGATCGGGAGCACGTTCACGTATGGGCCACCATCGCGCGGATCGTCGCGGCTCGGCGCGCCGACGCTCGACGACTGTTGCGACCCCGGCACTCCCCCCTGCCGGCGGCCGGAGGCGGGCGTCCAACCACTCAGGTTCTCGCAGCTCGCTGTTCCGCGGGCTGCCGTCCGTACCCGTCCTCGTGGGCGTCGCAGCCCTCGGGATCTCGGCGGCCGGCGCGCTCACGGCCGGTGACCAGGAGCTCCTGGCCGGCAGCGACCAGCGCCTGGTGGCGGCCAACGCGCTCAGCGGTGCCAGCGGCCAGTCCAGCAGCGACCTGCTCGACGGGCGCGGCGTGGTCGTGTCCCGCGACTCGCGTCGCGACGCGATGGCCGACGCGGCCAACGCCGACCTGGTCGCCGAGGCCGAGGCGATGACCAAGCAGCGCAACGCCGCCCTCGCGAAGTTCGCCCAGCAGGCCGAGGCGCAGTCGAAGAAGCTGGCGCTCAACCAGTGGGTGCTGCCGGTCAGCCCCTCGGTCACCACGGCCGAGTTCGGCGACTACGGGCTCTGGGCCAGCTACCACACCGGGCTCGACTTCAACGGGTCCGAGGGCCAGCAGATCATGGCGATCGCCAGCGGCGTGGTCACCTCGGCCGGCTACGACGGGTCCTACGGCAACAAGACCGTGGTCACCCTCGACGACGGTACCGAGATCTGGTACTGCCACCAGAGCTCGTTCGGCGTCAGCGAGGGCGACACCGTCAGCGCCGGCGAGGTCATCGGCTACGTCGGCTCCACCGGCAACGTCACCGGTTCCCACCTCCACCTCGAGGTGCGGCCGGGCGGCGGCGACCCGGTCGACCCCTACGACGCGTTCGTCGTCCACGGCGTGACTCCCTGACGCCGAAGGCGTTCTGGGACTCACGATGGTGGTCGAGCGAGCCGCTCACCCGAGCCTGCGAGGTCGAGGCCGGCATTGTCGAGACCAGTGAGCCTCGGCACCCAGAGTGACCGTCAGAGCTTCTCGACCGGGGCGTAGCGGAGCAGCAGCCGCTTGACCCCCTCGCTGCCGAAGTCGATCGAGGCCACCTGCTTGTCGGCCACGCCCTCGAGGGCGACCACGGTGCCCATGCCGAACGAGTCGTGCACCACCCGGTCGCCCGGGTCGAGCGAGGGGAGGGCGCGGGTGGGCCGCGACTTGGCGGCCGCGTCGGCACGGGCGGCGGCCGAGGAGAAGTGGCGGCGGCCGGCGGCGGTGGGGCTGCCGAGGCGGGCCGGGCTCCCGGAGGCGAGGTCGGGCCGGCGCCACTGCGCCTGGGCCGCCTCGGTACGGCGCCAGTCGACGAGGTCGACCGGCATCTCGTCGAGGAACCGCGAGGCCGGGTTGTGGGACGGCGCCCCCCACGCGGAGCGCACCACGGCGCGGCTGACGTAGAGGCGCTGCTCGGCACGGGTCACGCCGACGTAGGCGAGCCGGCGCTCCTCCTCGAGCTCGGGCTGGTCGCCCAGCGACCGGGCGTGGGGGAAGACGCCGTCCTCGAGCCCGGTGAGGAAAACAACGGGGAACTCCAGCCCCTTGGCGGTGTGGAGCGTCATCAGCGTGACCACCCCCCCATCGGCACCGCCGTCGCCGTCAGGAGGTGGATCCGGGATCTGGTCGGCGTCGGCCACCAGCGCGACCCGCTCGAGGAAGTCGCGGAGGCCCGGCACGGCGGTCCCGGCCTCGACGTCGGCAGGGTCGGCGCTGGGGCCCGCGACGGGGTCGTCGGCGAACTCACGGGCGACCGCCACCAGCTCGGCGAGGTTCTCGACCCGGGTCTGGTCCTGCGGGTCGTCGGACCCCTCGAGCTCGGCGAGGTAGCCGGACCGCTCGAGCACGGTCTCGAGCACCACGTCGGGCCGCTCCCCCGCGTCGACCATCGACTGCAGCTCGTCGACCAGGCCGACGAAGCCGGTGATCGCGTTGAGCGACCGCGATGCCAGCTCGGTGGCCTCGCGGGCCCGCCGCAGCGCCTCCCAGAAGATGATGCCCTCGCGCTCGGCCAGGGCCGTCACGCACGCGACCGCGCGGTCGCCGATCCCGCGCTTGGGGGTGTTGAGCACCCGCCGGAGCGAGATCTCGTCGGCCGGGTTGACCAGCATCCGGAGGTAGGCGAGCGCGTCCCGCACCTCGCGTCGCTCGTAGAAGCGCACCCCACCGACGACCTTGTAGGGCTGGCCGGTCCGGATGAACACCTCCTCGAACACCCGGGACTGGGCGTTGGTGCGGTAGAAGACGGCCACGTCGGCCGGGCGTACGGCGGCGTCGTCGACCAGCCGGTCGATCTCCTCGGACACGAAGCGGGCCTCGTCGTGCTCGTCGTCGGCGACGTAGCCGACGATCCGCTCGCCGGTGCCGGCGTCGGACCACAGCCGCTTGGGCTTGCGCCCCCGGTTGTGGCCGATGACCTCGTTGGCGGCGTTGAGGATGGTCTGGGTGGAGCGGTAGTTCTGCTCGAGCAGGATCGTCTCGGCGTCGGGGAAGTCCTGCTCGAAGTCGAGGATGTTGCGGATGCTGGCGCCCCGGAAGGCGTAGATCGACTGGTCGGCGTCGCCCACCACCATCAGCTCGCTCGGATCGACCCGCTCCTGCGCCCGGTCTGGGGAGTCGTTCCGGTCGTCGCTTGCGACGACCTCGAACGAATCCCCGCAGAGCTGGTGGACCAGGGCGTACTGGGCGTGGTTGGTGTCCTGGTACTCGTCGACGAGGACGTGGCGGAACCGGCGCCGGTAGTTCTCGCGCACGTCGGGAAACGCCTGGAACAGGTGGACCGTGGTCATGATCAGGTCGTCGAAGTCGAGGGCGTTCGCCTCGCGCAGCCGCTTCTGGTAGAGCGTGTAGGCAGCCGCGGCCGACTCCTCGAAGCCGTTGCGGGCATCACGCGTCGCCTCCTCGGCGTCGCGCAGCTCGTTCTTGTGGTCGGACATCCAGTGGAGCAGCGCGTTGGGCTGGTGGCGCTTGGGGTCGAGGTCGAGGTCCTTGGCCACGATCGTCATCAGCCGCTTGGAGTCGGCGGCGTCGTAGATCGAGAAGTTGGACTTGAAGCCGAGCTTGTCGACTTCCTTGCGCAGGATCCGGACGCAGGCGGAGTGGAAGGTGCTCACCCACATCACCCGCGCCCGCCGGCCGACCAGGGCCTCGACCCGCTCCTTCATCTCGGCGGCAGCCTTGTTGGTGAAGGTGATCGCCAGGATCGACCCCGGGTGGGCGCCCCGTTCGGACACCAGCCAGGCGATCCGGCGGGTGAGCACCCGGGTCTTGCCCGACCCCGCTCCGGCGACGACGAGCAGCGGGTGGCCGGCGTGGAGCACGGCGGCGCGCTGCTGGTCGTTGAGCCCCTCGAGCAGCTCCTCGGCGGAGGGTCCGCGGCGGGCGGGACGCTCGTCGGCGGCCTCGAGGCCGGGGATCGGGATGGGCGTGCTCATGTCGGCTTCCACCCTACGGCGCCACGCCGACATCCCCACCGGGCGCCCGGCGCGGGTCGATGACTTCCGGCCCCCGGCCGGGTCCACACTGCATGGAGATCGTGATGGAGGGGCTCGCCTTCGGCGAGTCGCTGCGCTGGCACGGCGACCGGGTGTGGGTGGCTGACTGGGCCCGGGGCCAGGTGTGGTCCTGCCCGGGCGACGGCGGCAAACGCCGGCTCGAGGCCACCGTCGAGTCCTTCCCGCTGTGCTTCGACCACGACACCGACGGTCGGCTGCTGCTGCTCGACAGCGCGCGGTGCCGGGTGCTGCGCCGCGAGCCCGACGGCACCTTGGCGACGTGGGCGGACCTCGGCGCCCTCGCGTCGACGCCGTGGAACGAGATCGTCGCCCACCCGCGCGGCGGCTGCTTCGTCGACAACATCGGCTTCGCCTTCCCCGAGGAGGAGTTCGCCCCCGGGACCGTCGCCCACGTCGCCGTCGACGGCACCGCACGGGTCGTCGCCGACGGCCTGGCGTTCCCCAACGGCCTGGCGCTCACCGCCGACGGCACCATCCTGCTCGTCGCCGAGTCGTACGGCGAGTGCGTGACCGCCTTCGACGTCGCCGACGACGGCGGGCTGTCGGGCCGCCGGGTGTGGGCCGCCACGCCCGGCGACCACCCCGACGGCATCTGCCTCGACGCCGGGGGCGCCCTCTGGGTGGCCGACGTCGGTCGCGAGCACTGCCTCCGCGTCGCCGAGGGCGGCGAGGTGCTCGACACGGTCGACTTCGACCGGGGTGCGTTCTCGTGCGTGGTCAGCACCGACCCGGAGCACCCGCGGCTCTACGTGGTCGGGCAGGACTACACCCCCGAGCCGACCGGGCCGACCGGCCTGGTGGCGGCGTACCCCGCGCCCGCGCCGGCGATCCGTTGACTCACTCGTCGAGCTCGGCCACCACCGACTCGACGACGGCCACCAGGTCGCCCCCGGTCCGCTCGAGCACCCGCCGCTGCCGCTGGTAGGACGCGCCGTCGACGGGGATCCGCGCGACGTCACGGAGCTGGTCCTCGCAGTCGAGCTCCCGGGCCAGCGGGGTGAGCCGCTCGAGCAGGTCGTCGAGGTCGTCGGTCACCAGCCGCTCGGAGCCGGCGGCGTCGAGGATGATCTCGGCGTCGAGCCCGTAGCGGGCCGCTCGCCACTTGTTCTCCTGGACGTGCCAGGGCGGCATGACCGGCAGCTGCTCGCCGGCCTCCAGCCGCCGCTCGAGGTCGACCACGAGGCAGTGGTTGAGGGCGGCGAGGGCCCCGAGCTCGCGCAGGTTGGAGACGCCGTCGCAGATCCGGACCTCGATCGTCCCGAGTGCCGGGGCGGGCCGGACGTCCCACCGGATCTCGCTGATGTCCTCGATCACGCCGGTGTGGAGCGCGTCGGCGACGTAGCCCTCGTACTCCTCCCAGGTCTGGAACTGGAACGGCAGCCCCGCGGTCGGCAGCTGCTGGAACATCATGGCGCGGTTGCTCGCGTACCCGGTGTCGGTGCCGCTCCACACCGGCGACGACGCGCTCAGCGCCTGCAGGTGCGGGAACTGGTTGAGCAGCGAGCTGACGATGGGCAGCGCGTGCTCCTTGCGTCGGATGCCCACGTGGACGTGCAGCCCCCAGATCAGCATCTGCCGGCCCCACCACTGGGTGCGCGAGATCAGCTCCTCGTAGCGGTGCCCGGGCGTCACCTGCTGCACCGACCACTCGGCGAACGGGTGGGTGCCGGCCGCGTAGAGGTCCACCCCGAGCGAGCGTGCCGTACGCCGGACGACGCGCATCGTGCCGGCGAGGTCGGCCAGCGCCTCGGGGACCGACTCGCAGATGCCGGTCACGACCTCGACGGTGTTGCGGAGCAGCTCCCGGTGCAGCTTCGACTCGTCGACCACGCTCGCCTCGCGCTCGTGCACGGCGTCGAACAGCTCGGCCGCGGTGTTGGAGAGGTCGCGGGTGTGCTGGTCGACCAGGGCGAACTCCCACTCGATGCCGACCGTCGGTCGGGCGGAGCTGGTGAACTCGACGGCCACCAGACCATTGTCCCGGCCACCACCCGGGCCGTCACCACCGGGAGGAGCGGCTCCGTCGGGAGACAACCAGTTTCCAACCCACGGAGGCGTAGGCAAGGGGCAGGGATCGATGGAGGGAGCCCCCATGACGCAGACCGTGGATCCGCGGACGAGCACCGACCCCCAGCAGCGCGCCGACCGCTGGCTGGCCGACTTCCAGGACGCCCTGACTGCCCGGGACGCCGGGCGCGCGAGCGAGCTGTTCGCGCAGACGAGCTTCTGGCGCGACCTGGTCGCCTTCTCGTGGAACATCACCACGGTCGAGAACCCCGCCGGCGTACGGGACCTGCTCGAGAACACCCTGGCCTCGGTCGACCCCTCGGGCTTCGAGACCAGCGAGCCGCCGGACGAGGCCGACGGCGTGGTCACCGCCTGGATCACCTTCGAGACCGCGGCCGGCCGCGGCAACGGGCTGCTCCGGCTGGTCGAGGAGGACGGCCGGGACCGGGCGTTCACCCTGCTGACGGCGCTCTACGAGCTCAAGGGCCACGAGGAGCCGCGCGGGACGCACCGCCCGAGGGGCACCCGGCACGGCGCGCTCAAGGACCGGGTCACCTGGAAGGAGCAGCGGCAGCGGGAGGCGGAGACACTCGGGAGCACCACCCAGCCCTACGCCCTCGTGATCGGCGGCGGCCAGGGCGGCATCGCCCTCGGCGCCCGGCTCCGGCAGCTCGGCGTCCCGGCCCTGGTCGTGGACAAGCACCCCCGGCCCGGCGACCAGTGGCGGAGCCGCTACAAGTCGTTGTGCCTGCACGACCCCGTCTGGTACGACCACCTGCCCTACCTGAAGTTCCCCGACAACTGGCCGGTCTTCTCGCCCAAGGACAAGGTCGGCGACTGGCTCGAGTCGTACGTGAAGGTGATGGAGGTGCCGTACTGGTCGAGCACCGTCGCCACCGGGGCGTCCTGGTCGGAGGAGAACCAGGAGTGGACCGTCGAGGTCGAGCGGGAGGGGATGCCGCTGACGCTCCGCCCGAAGCAGCTGGTCTTCGCGACGGGGATGAGCGGCAAGCCGCGGACTCCCGACGTCCCCGGTCTCGACGTGTTCCGCGGCGACGTCCACCACTCCTCGGCGCACCCGGGCCCCGACGCGTACGCCGGGAAGCGGGCGGTGGTGATCGGCAGCAACAACTCGTCGTTCGACATCTGCGGCGCGCTCTGGGAGCACGACGCCGACGTGACGATGGTGCAGCGCTCGTCGACCCACATCGTGAAGAGCGACACCCTGATGGACCTCGGGCTCGGCGACCTCTACTCCGAGCGGGCCCTGGCGGCCGGCGTGACGACCGAGAAGGCAGACCTGATCTTCGCGTCGCTGCCGTACCGGATCCTGCACACCTTCCAGATCCCTGCCTACGAGGCGATGGCCGAGCGCGACAAGGACTTCTACGAGCGGCTGGAGCGGGCCGGCTTCTGGCACGACTGGGGCGACGACGGCTCCGGGCTGTTCATGAAGTACCTGCGGCGCGGCTCCGGCTACTACATCGACGTGGGTGCCGCCGACCTGGTCGCCAATGGCGACGTGAAGCTGGTGCAGGGCCAGATCGACCACCTCACCGAGGACGCGGCGGTGCTGGAGGACGGCACCGCGCTGCCCGCCGACGTGGTGGTGTTCGCGACCGGCTACAACTCGATGAACGGCTGGGTCGCCGACCTCATCGACCAGGACACCGCCGACCGCCTGGGCAAGTGCTGGGGCCTCGGCTCCGACACCACCAAGGACCCCGGCCCGTGGGAGGGCGAGCAGCGCAACATGTGGAAGCCGACCCAGGTCCAGAACCTGTGGATGCACGGCGGCAACCTCCACCAGTCACGGCACTACTCGCTCTACCTCGCGCTGCAGCTCAAGGCGCGCTACGAGGGGATCGAGACCCCGGTCTACGCACTGCAGGAGGTGCACCACACCGGCTGAGGCCCTGCGCCGGTCACCGGGTTCCGAGGCCCGGGCCCTGGCGGCCTTCGCACCTCAACCTCCCGTGCGTCACACCGGCTGAGGCCCTGTCCGACCCTCAGACGTGGGCGGGGCTCCAGAAGACCGCGACGGCGATGTTGGCGACGGTGAGCAGCAGCAGCCCGAGCCACAGGCCCTGCGGGATGCGCGGCTTGCGAACGTTGGCCATGACCAGCACCAGGATCACCAGGCCGATCGCGAACTTCACGCCGATCTTGACCCGGTCGACGTCGCCGTCGCCGGCCTCGAGGACGCCGACCAGCAGCAGGCCGGCGAGGAACGCGGTGCCGGCCCCGTCGCGCATCGCGGCGTTGACCCGCTTCTCGGGGTCGCGCGCCTGCGCGAGCAGCCCGCCGAAGAGCGCGGCGAACCCGAGGACGTGCACGAAGAGCAGGACCAGCCGAGCGAGCTCCATGGGAGCGAGACTAGGTCACTTCTTCGTACGCCTCGGGGCCGGGCGGACGACGAGCACCGGGCACGGCGCGTAGTGCTGGACCCGCTGGGCGGTGCTGCCGACCAGGACCGTGTCGCTCAGGCCGCGACCGCCGGCCGCCACGACGACCAGCCCGGCCTTCAGCTGCGCGGCCGCCTTGATGATCTCGTTGGCCGGGGACCCGGAACGGACCTTCCGGTGCACCTTGGGGCCCCAGCCGTCGAACACCTCCGCGACGGCCGCGACCGCCGACTCCGCCGCCCTGCGGAAGCCGCCCGACTCGAGGTCGGCCTTGCGCCGCTCGGCCGGAGAGAGGTCGTCGGCGAACGCCACGGCCGCCAGCGGCCGGATCACGGCGATCACCGAGATCTCCTCGATCTTGGCGGGGTCCGCGAAGGACTTCAGGTGGCGGGCCGCCCGCAGCGACTGCTGGCTCCCGTCGGTAGCCACGATGACGTGCATCAGACCTCACCCCTCGACTCGTTGGCGGGCTCTCCGCGCTCGACCCCCGGCGGCCGGGTGCGTCTGCCGAAGAAGTACTCGACCAGGAACAGCACGACCCCGACCGCGATCAGCCCGCCACACCAGATCAACGAGGTGGGGTCGTCCATGACCGACCACACGAAGATGGCCGCGTTGCCGACCAGGCCCACGAACAGCAGCGGCGTGTTGGCCCGGTAGGTCCGCTCGTCCTCGTCCTGCCCCCGCAGCTTGAGGCAGGAGATGATGACCAGCGCGTAGATGAACAGCAGGAACAGCACCGTGACGAGCGACAGCCGCTCGATGATGCTCGCCCCTTCGACGTTGGGCGCATACGTGCCGACCACGAGCAGGGCACAGACCACGACGCCGCTGAACAGCAGGCCGACCCACGGGCTGCGACGACTGGAGTGGATCTTGGCGAAGACGCCGGGCACGACGTCCTCGTTGGCCATGCCGTAGAGGATCCGCGGCTGCGTCACGACCGCGACCAGCGTGGTGTTGAAGATGGCCACCATCGCGATCACCGAGAACAGCGTGGTCATGGCGTCCGGGGCGAAACCCAGGATCCCGGACTTGACCACCTCGAGCAGCGCCGCCTCCGACCCGGCCAGGGTGTCGGTCGGCACCGTCAGGGCCGCCGACATCGAGACCAGCACGTAGATCACGCCGGCCGTGATCATGCCGCCGATCAGCGACCGTGGGAAGTTGCGGTGGGGGTCGATCGTCTCCTCCGCGACGTTCGCGGTGTTCTCGAAGCCGGTCATCGCGAAGAACGACAGCGCCACGCCCGCGAGGATCGCCAGCGCCGGGCTGGTGCCGCCCTCGGTCGTGAACTCGGTCAGCGTGCCGAAGTCGGCGTCGCCCCGGGCGATGTGGACGATCGCGATGATCATCACGATCACCAGGCCGGCGATCTCGATGAACGCCATGACCATGTTGATGACGACCGACTCGCTGATGCCGATGAAGTTGATGACGGTCAGGACCGCGATGAACCCCAGCGTGACCAGCAGCGCCGGGGGACCCGCCCACAGCGTGGCGAAGTACGACGCGAAGCCGTCCGCCAGGGCGCCGGCGGCCGCGAAGCTGGCGGACAAGAAGCAGACAGTGATCAGGAAGGTCAGCACCTTGTTGCCGAACGCCTTGTTGACGTAGAGCGCGGCACCGGCCGCCTTCGGGTACTTGGTGACCAGCTCGGCGTACGCCGTACCGGTGATGGCGGCGATCGTGACGCCGACCGCGAAGGCAATCCAGAACGCCCCGCCGACGGCGGCGGCGACCAGGCCGATCAGGACGTAGATGCCGGACCCGAGGACGTCACCGAGGGTGTAGAAGAACAGCTGTTTGCCGGTGATCGACCGTCGGAGGCCGCCCTCCTGCTCGTCGTCGGTCGTGGAGATGCTGGTCTCGGCCACGGGGCTCACTTCCAGGGGAGGGTGTCGCGGGCCCGTCCACCGAATCGGACAGCCCGACCGTTGTCAACGGTCCTCCCCCGATGGGGTGAACCGCAAGGGTCAGAGCAGGTGCCGGTCGGACGCCCAGCGGGTGAGCTCGTGGCGCGAGGAGAGCTGCAGCTTGCGCAGCACCGACGACATGTGGGTCTCGACGGTCTTGATCGAGATGAACAGCTCACGCGCCACCTCCTTGTAGGCGTAGCCCCGCGCGATCAGCCGCATCACCTCCCGCTCCCGCTCGGTGAGCCGGTCGAGGTCCTCGTCGACCGCAGCCACGTCGATCGACCCGGCGAACGCATCGAGCACGAACCCCGCCAGCCTCGGGGAGAAGACGGCGTCGCCGTCGGCCACCCGGCGGATCGCGTCGACCAGCTCGGGACCGGTGATGGTCTTGGTGACGTAGCCGCGGGCGCCGCCCCGGATGGTGCCGATGACGTCCTCGGCCGCGTCGGACACGCTGAGCGCGAGATAGCGGGTGTCGGCGACGGTCGACCGCTTCATCACCGTGACCCCACCCCCGCCGGGGAGGTGCACGTCGAGCAGCACCACGTCGGGCCGGTGCTCGGCGACGGCGACCACCGCGCTGTCGACGTCGCCGGCCTCGCCGACCACCTCGACCAGCGGGGACCCCGCGAGCTCGCCGCGGACCCCGGAGCGGAACATCGCGTGGTCGTCGACGAGCACCACCCGGATCGGTCCGCGCCCCTGGTCGTCACTGGTCATCGTCGTCTCCTCTGGTCGCAGCGTCGGTGGCGCCGTCACTCGCGAGGTGCAGCCGCACCTCGGTCCCCTCACCCGGCTCGGAGCGGATCTCGGCCGACCCGCCGTGGCGGGCCATCCGGTCCTGGATGCTCTTGCGGACGCCGTAGCGGTCCTCGGGCACGGTTGAGGGGTCGAAGCCCACACCCCGGTCGCGGACGAAGACGTCGACCGCCTCGTCGGTGATCTCGGCGTACACGTCGACCCGGGGTACGCCGGCGTGCTTGGCCGCGTTGGTGACGGCCTCGCGAGTGGCCTGGACGATCGGCACCAGCGACTCGCTGTGGTCGCGGTCGCCGACGACGACCACCTCGACCGCGATGCCGTGGGCGTCCTCGACAGCCGCTGCCGCCGCCCGCAGCGCCCCCGCGACGGTGCGCTCGTCGGCGGTCTCCTCGGCGTAGAGCCAGGCCCGCAGGTCGCGCTCCTGGGCGCGGGCCAGCCGCGCGACGAGCGGGCCGTCGTGGGCGTTCTTCTGGATCAGGGCGAGCGTCTGCAGCACCGAGTCGTGGAGGTGGGCGGCCACGTCGGCGCGGTCCTGGCTGCGGACCCGCTCGGCGCGCTCGGCGGTGAGGTCGGCGGCGAGGCGGTAGATCCAGGGGCCGGCCACCAGGCCGATGCCCGCCACGGCCAGCAGCACCACGAGCAGGGTGTCGCGGGCGACCGACAGCGAGCCGCCCTCGAGGGAGACCAGCACCAGGGCCGAGACGATCAGCAGCAGGCCCAGGCCGAGCCGGGTCCACGAGGCCCAGCCGCCACGTCCGAAGACGATCCGGGCCGGCTCGATCCGTCCGGTGGTGTCGAGCCAGCGCTCCCGCTGCGCCTCGTCGGCCTGCCGCCACACCAGGGCGAGGCCGGCCACCCCGAGGAGGATCGGCCAGAACACCGCCGCCCCGCCGAGCACCGCCTGGGCGATCAGCACGACGCCGAGCGCGAGCGCGGCCAGCGCGATCGCGGGCCCGACGTCGGTGAGCCGCCGGATCCGGCCGGGGCGGCGACCGTCGCGGGTCGCGCCCTCGAGGCCGGGTGCGCCGGTCTCGAAGCGACTGTCCGCGGGCAGCACCAGCCACAGCCCCGCGTAGAAGAAGAAGCCGAGGCCGCCGAACGCGGTCGCCACCAGGAACGCCACCCGCACCCAGAGCACGGGGAGTCCGAGGTGGTGGGCCAGGCCGGAGGCGACGCCGCCGATCACCGGCGCCTCGGTGTCCCGGGTCGCGCGGCGTACGTCCCGGGGCGTGGCGGGACCCGCCCCGGCGTGGCCGGGGCGTCCAGCGGAGGTCCCAGGATGGGGAGTGGCCGTGGTCATGGTTGACTCAATCGTCACACAGGGCCCGGGGCCGGACCATGAGGAACGACCCCGGCCCGACCCCGAGACGACGCCCGCCGGCATGGGGCTCGATCAGGGTCGTCCCCGATGGTGCGCGAGCCCGCGTGAGCCGAGAGTGGAGCCATGACCACGACACCACCCGAGGCCCCGCACGACCCTCGTGACTCCGGCCCCCGCTCGTCAGCCTCCGAGATGCGCGACCTCGGTCGGCTCCGCCGCAGCGTCACCGACCGCAAGGTCGCCGGCGTCGCCGGCGGCCTGGCCCGGCACCTCGACATCGACCCCGTCATCCTCCGCGTCGCCTTCGTCGTCCTGGCGTTCTTCGGCGGCGCCGGCCTGATCCTGTACGGCGCCGCCTGGGCGCTCGTGCCCGAGGAGGACCACGAGCGAGCGGCCGTCGACCTCGACGAGCGCAGCCGCACCGTGGCCCTCGTCGCGCTCACCGTGATCGCGGCGCTCGCCCTCGTCGGCGACAGCTGGGGCGCCTCCTTCTGGTTCCCCTGGCCGCTGATCGTCGTCGCGTCCGTCGTCGGGCTGGTGTGGCTGGCGGTCGGCAGCCGCGGCCGGCCGGTGACGCCGGAGCCCGAGGTCGACCCGGAGACCGGCGAGCCACTGCCCGCCGCGACCTCGGTCGGCGGCCCGACCGACTCCTACCCGGCCTCCTACGCCGCGCCCCGGCCGCGTGACCCGCGCAAGCGCGGCCCGTTGCTGTTCTGGTTCACGCTGGCGCTGATCGCCTTCGCGCTCGGCATCCTCGGGATCGTCGACCTGGCCGGCGTGCCGGTCGTCGACGCCGCCTACCCGGCCCTGGCCCTCGGCGTCACCGGCGTGATGCTGCTGGTCGGCTCGGTGATGGGGCGCGCGGGTGGGCTGATCCTCGTCGGCCTGGTCGCGAGCATGGCGCTCGTCGGGACCACGGTGGCCGACCGCTGGGACGGCGACACGGTCGAGGTGAAGCCGACATCCGCGGCCGACGTCCAGGACTCCTACAGCATCGAGCGCGGCGACCTGGTCGTCGACCTCTCCGACGTCAGCGACGTCGACGCCCTGGACGGACGGACCATCTCGGTGTCCGGGGACGCCGGCCGGCTCGAGATCGTCGTACCGGCGGAGGCCGACGTCGAGGTGGAGGCCTCGATGGACGGCCCGGGCGGCTACGACCTGTTCGGGGCCCAGGGCGGCGGCATCGACTGGACCCGGTCGGCCAGCCACGACGCCGACGAGGCCGGAGCACCCACCCTGACCATCGACGCAGAGCTCGCCGTCGGCGAGATCGACGTGACCACGGACTGAGGACGAGATGAGCGACTACGACGACACGAACCCCTACGGTGCCAGCGACCTCCGCGACGAGCGGTCCCTCGACTTCCACGAGGGGGACGAGCAGCCACAGCACCCCTGGCGGCACCCGCTCAACATCGGCCACCTGGTGATGGGCCTGGCCTTCCTCGGCCTGGTGGCCGTCTGGGCGGTCATCGCCGGCACGGGAGTGTCCGACGAGGACATCCGCTGGCTGCTCCCGGTCCCGTGGGTCCTCGCCGGCGGGGCAGGACTGGTGGCCACCGCGGTGGCGGCCGGCCGGAAGGCCTCTTCCTAGAGTGAGGACATGACTCTCCCCCAGCTGGGCACCCTGCAGGTCCGGCCGGTCACCGACCGGCCGGACCTTGTGCCGTCCCCGGTCCGCGACGCCCTCGCCGGCTGGCCCGGCGCCGACCGGGTGGGCGTGGCCGAGATCGACCCCGAGCTCGCCGACACCGCGGCCTGCTCGGAGGCCTACGACGTCCCGCTCGCGGCAGGCGCCAACTGTGTCGTGGTCGCCGGCAGGCGCGACGGCCAGGAGCGGGTCGCCGCCTGCGTGGTCCGCGCCGACACCCGGGCCGACGTCAA
The DNA here is from genome assembly GCA_963740325.1 of uncultured Actinomycetota bacterium. Classification (GTDB taxonomy): domain Bacteria; phylum Actinomycetota; class Actinomycetes; order Propionibacteriales; family Nocardioidaceae; genus Nocardioides. The sequence continues at coordinate 269,241 of CAVUDQ010000004.1, read as the reverse complement.
CAACCTCGTCAAGAAGCTGCTCGACGTCCGCAAGTGCTCGTTCCTGTCGATGGACCGGGCGGTCGAGGAGTCCGGCATGGAGTACGGCGGGATCACGCCGGTCGGGCTCCCCGACCACTGGCGGGTGCTGGTCGACTCCCGCGCCGTCGAGCTGGACGTCGCACTCATCGGCTCCGGCGTACGGCGCTCCAAGCTGCTGCTGCCGGGCGGGCTGCTCGCCGACCTGCCGCGGGTCGAGGTGGTGGAGGGGCTGGCCGGCTGAGGACCTCCTTGCGATCGTGACAGCGTTACTGTCACGATGACGGGCGTGAAGCTCTCCTACTCCCTGATGTACGACGGCAACCCGCGGGCGGCCGCCGACCAGGTGGCGGGACTGGAGAAGGCCGGGATCGACGTGGTGTGGGTGGCCGAGGCCTACGGCTTCGACTCCCCCACGCTGATGGGCTACCTCGCCGCGCGCACCGAGACCGTCCAGATCGGCTCGGCGATCCTCAACATCTACTCCCGCACCCCGAGCGCGCTGCTGCAGACCGCCGCCGGGCTCGACAACGTGTCCGGCGGGCGTGCCGTGCTCGGCCTCGGCGCGTCCGGGCCGCAGGTGATCGAGGGCTTCCACGGCGTGCCGTACTCCAAGCCCCTCGCCCGCACCGCCGAGATCGTCGACCTGGTGCGCCGCGGGCTCAGGCGGGAGGTGCTCGAGCACGACGGCCTGTTCCACCTCCCCCTCGGCAAGGAGCAGGGCGCCGTCACCGGGCTCGGCAAGCCGCTCAAGCTGCTCAACCGTCCCGAGCGCGACACGGTCCCGATCTGGATCGCCGCGCTCGGTCCCAAGTCGGTCGAGCAGGCCGCGACCATCGCCGACGGCTGGATCCCGCACCTGTTCCACCCCGAGAAGGCACACCTGGTCTGGGGCGAGGCGCTCGCGACCGGCGCGAAGCAGCGCTCGGCCGACCTCGACCCGCTCCAGGTCACCGCCGGCGGGATGGTGGCGATCGGCGAGGGCCCGGAGACCAAGGCGCTGCTCGACTTCGCCCGCCCGGTGTTCGCCCTCTACGTCGGCGGCATGGGCGCCAGGGGCAAGAACTTCTACAACGACGTCGCCCGGGCCTACGGGTACGAGCAGGAGGCCGAGGAGATCCAGGACCTCTACCTCGCCGGCAAGAAGAAGGAGGCCGAGGCGCTGGTGCCGCAGGAGTGGCTCGAGGCCTCCAACCTGGTCGGTCCGGCGTCGTACGTGAAGGAGCGGATCGAGGCGTTCCGGGAGGCCGGGGTCACCCACCTCACGGTGCTGCCGGCCAGCGACGACCCGGCCGCGACGGTGGCCCAGGTCAAGGAGTGGGTCTCCTAGCCCATGTCCCTGCACCACCCCGCGCGCTACCGCAACCTGGAGCGGATCCGCGCGCTCGACCCCGAGCGGGACGCCGACGAGATCCTCCGGATCACCTCGCGCCTGGAGTTCCCGTGGGACTACACCCAGGGCACCGGCATCGCGTTCCTGCGAGACTTCGGCGTCCCGTCGATCGCCCGGCTCCTCGACCGGACCCGGGAGTTCGAGGACCACGGCGTCAAGCGGTACGACGACACGATCCTGATCGGCGACGAGGCCACCCTCGACGGGATCGACTCGGCGCGCGGCCACGCCGCGGTCCGGCGGCTCAACCGGATCCACGGCCACTACGACATCCCGCCCGACGAGTACGCCTACGTCCTGGCCACGACGATCGTCGGCCCGGTCGAGTGGATCCGGGACTACGGCTGGCGCGACCTGCACCCCCACGAGACGGCCGCGATCGCGCGGGTCACGACCCGGTTCGGCGAGCTGATGGGACTCAAGGGGCTGCCCACGACGTACGACGGCTACCTGGCGCTGCTGCGCGGCTACGAGGCCGACCGGTTCGCGTTCGACCCGGCCAACCGGCGGCTGGCCGAGGCGTCGATCCGGATCGCCCGCGAGGTGTCGCCACGACCGCTGCGGCCCCTGGTGCGCCTCAGCGTGCGGCGGATGACGATCGCGCTCATGGACGAGCCGCTGCGGCAGGCGCTCGGCCTGCCCCGGCAGCCGGCGTGGCTGGTGGCCGGGGTCCGGCGCGGGCTGCGGCTGCGCGGCCGGCTGCTCCGGCTCGCGCCACCCCGGCGCACGCCGTACCGGCACCGGCCGACGACCTATCCCCACGGCCACGGGCTGGGCGACCTCGGGCCGGCCTCGATGCTCGACGAGCTCGACCGGCTCGAGCGCACCCACTCCGCACCCGCCCCACCCAGCGAAGGAGCCACCGCATGACCCTTCGAGACGGGCGCAGCGCGCCCTCCTCAGGAACCACGCGCCAGCCCCTCCACGCTCGCCCGATCTACGAGGCAGAGCACGAGGACTTCCGCAAGACCGCCCGCACGTTCTACGAGCGCGAGGTGGTGCCCCACCACGCGCAGTGGGAGGCCGACGGGATCGTGCCGCGGGAGGTGTGGCGGGCGGCCGGCGAGGCCGGGCTGCTCTGCTTCGACGTCCCCGAGGAGTACGGCGGCCCGGGGATCGACGACTTCCGGTTCCACGTGGTGCTGTCGGAGGAGCAGACCCGCTGCGGCGCGTCCGGGCCGGGCTTCTCGGTCCACAGCGACATCATCGTCCCGTACCTCACCTCGCTCGGGACCGACGAGCAGAAGCGGCGCTGGCTGCCCGGCTGCGTCAGCGGCGAGACGATCACCGCCATCGCGATGACCGAGCCGGGAGCGGGGTCGGACCTCCAGGGCGTGCGCACCACCGCCGTCGACGCCGGCGACCACTACGTCGTCAACGGCTCCAAGACCTTCATCAGCAACGGCATCAACGCCGACCTCGTCATCGTGGTCGCGCGGACCGACCCGGACGCCGGCCACCAGGGCATCAGCCTGCTGGTCGTCGAGCGCGGGATGGAGGGCTTCGAGCGCGGCCGCAACCTCGACAAGATCGGGCTGCACGCGCAGGACACGGCCGAGCTGTCGTTCACCGACGTACGCGTGCCGAAGGAGAACCTGCTCGGCGAGGAGGGCCAGGGCTTCCTCTACCTGATGCAGAACCTGCCGCAGGAGCGGCTGATCATCGGCGCCCAGGCGGTCGCCGCGATCGAGGCAGTCGTCGAGATGTGCCTCGACCACGCCAAGACCCGGGAGGCGTTCGGTCGCCCGATCGGGACGTTCCAGCACAACCGGTTCCTGATCGCCGAGATGGCGACCGAGGCCCGGGTGGCCCGGGCGTTCCTCGACGACTGCGTCGCCCGGCACCTCGACGGCGAGCTGACCGCCGTCGACGCCGCCATGGTCAAGTGGTGGGCCACCGAGCTGCAGAACAAGATCGTCAACCAGGGCGTGCAGCTCCACGGAGGCTACGGCTACATGACCGAGTTCCCGATCGCGAAGGCCTACCTCGACAGCCGGGTCTCGACCATCTACGGCGGCACCACCGAGATCCAGAAGGAGATCATCGGACGTAGTCTGGGCGTCTGATGACTCCCCAGCAGATCCGGCGTGCGCTCGCGCGCGCCGAGCGCGGCGCCGCGCTCGACCCGTCCGAGGCCACCGCGCTGCTGGCGGCGCGGGGCGAGTCGCTCGACCGGCTGTGCGCCGCGGCCGCCCGGGTCCGGGACGCGGGGCTGGTGGCCGCCGGACGCCCCGGGGTCGTCACCTACTCCCCCAAGGTCTTCCTCCCGGTCACCCGGTTGTGCCGCGACCGGTGCCACTACTGCACGTTCGTCACGGTGCCCGGCCGGCTGGAGGCGCCGTACCTCTCCCCCGACGAGATCCTCGACATCGCGCGCGGTGGCGCCGAGCTGGGATGCCTGGAGGCGCTGTTCACCCTCGGCGACCGGCCCGAGGACCGGTGGCCGGAGGCGCGGGCGTGGCTCGACGAGCAGGGCTACGACTCGACGCTGGCCTACGTCCGGGCGATGGCGGTCCGGGTGCTGGAGGAGACCGGGCTGCTGCCGCACCTCAACCCCGGGGTGATGTCGTGGGAGGAGATCGGCCGGCTCAAGCCGGTGGCCCCGTCGATGGGGATGATGCTCGAGACGACGTCGCGGCGGCTCCACGAGACCCGCGGCCTGGCCCACTTCGGGTCGCCCGACAAGGACCCCGACGTCCGGCTGCGGGTGCTGGAGGACGCCGGCCGGCAGTCGGTGCCGTTCACCACCGGGCTGCTGGTCGGGATCGGCGAGACGCTCGAGGAGCGCGCCGACACGATCTTCGCGCTGCGGCGGGTCTCGCGTGCCTACGGCGGCGTGCAGGAGGTGATCGTCCAGAACTTCCGGGCCAAGCCGGACACCGCGATGCGGCACGCCGACGACCTGCCGCTCGACGACTACCGCGCGGCGATCGCGGTGACCCGGTTGGTGCTCGGCCCGTCGGCGCGGGTGCAGGCGCCGCCCAACCTGGTCGACCTCGACGAGTGCCGGGCGTTGCTCGGCGCGGGGGTCGACGACTGGGGCGGCGTGTCTCCGCTGACCCCCGACCACGTCAACCCGGAGCGGCCGTGGCCGACGCTCTCGCGGTTGGCGGCGATCACGGCGGACTCGGGCCTCGAGCTGCGGCCGCGGCTCACCGTGCACCCGGAGTACGTCCGGGCCGGCGAGCCGTGGCTGGACCCGCGGATCTCGGCCCACGTCGCGGCGCTGGCGTCCGACGACGGCCTGGCGCGGGTCGGCGTACGCCCCGTGGGGCTGTCGTGGCAGGAGCCCGACGGCGGGTTCGCCTCCGTCGGCCGTACCGACCTGCACGCCTCCCTCGACACCTCCGGGCGCACCCTCGACCGGCGCGGCGACTTCGACTCGGTCTACGGCGACTGGGAGGCGCTGCGGGAGTCGGTAGTCCACGGGCGAATGGCTGCTCCCGGCGGCGGATCACGACCACCTGCCCGTGGACTACCCGCGCTGCGGGCGGCGGAGCGGGACCCGGCGGGGCTCACCGACGAGCAGGCGCTGGCGCTGATGACCGCCGAGGGCGAGCTGCTCGACGAGGTGTGCCGGCTGGCCGACGACCTGCGCCGCGACACGGTCGGCGACGAGATCACCTACGTCGTCAACCGCAACATCAACTTCACCAACGTCTGCTACGTCGGCTGCCGGTTCTGCGCGTTCGCCCAGCGGCGCACCGACCCGGACGCGTACTCGCTGTCGCTCGAGCAGGTCGCCGACCGGGCCGAGGAGGCGTGGCGGCTCGGTGCGACGGAGGTGTGCATGCAGGGCGGCATCGACCCCGAGCTGCCCGGCACGGCGTACTTCGACCTGGTCGCGGCCGTGAAGCGCAGGGTGCCGGAGATGCACGTCCACGCGTTCTCGCCCATGGAGATCGTCAACGGCGCCAGCCGCACCGGGCTGTCGGTCGAGGACTTCCTGGTGAAGGCCCGGGAGGCCGGCCTCGACACCATCCCCGGCACGGCCGCCGAGATCCTCGACGACGACGTCCGGTGGGTCCTCACGAAGGGCAAGCTGCCCGCCAGCACCTGGGTCGACGTGGTGACCACCGCCCACCGGGTGGGCCTCCGGTCGAGCTCGACGATGATGTACGGCCACGTCGACCACCCCCGCCACTGGGTCGCCCACCTGCGGGTGCTCCGCCGGATCCAGGACGCTGCCCTCGAGTCGGGGGACGCCGGGTTCACCGAGTTCGTGCCGCTACCGTTCGTCCACCACTCCTCGCCGATCTACCTCGCCGGCGTCGCCCGCCCCGGACCCACGCTGCGCGACAACCGCGCGGTGCACGCGCTGGCGCGGATCATGCTGCACGGCGCGATCGACCACGTGCAGACCAGCTGGGTGAAGCTCGGCACCGACGGCACCCAGGCCATGCTGCGGGCGGGGGCCGACGACCTCGGGGGCACGCTGATGGAGGAGACGATCTCCCGGATGGCCGGCTCCCCCCACGGCTCGGCCCGCACCGTCGAGGAGCTCACCGACATCGCCGCCGGCATCGGCCGCCCCGTCCGTGAGCGCACCACCACCTACGGCACCCCCGCGAAGTCGCGCTCCCGCACCTCCGAGGGCGCACTGCGGAACGCCTGACTGCACCTTCGGAGGTGCGGGAGCGCGCTTTCGCGGGTGCGGGAGCGCGCCTTCGTGGGTCAGGGCCGAGCGCGCACGAAACCGCCCGAGGCGATCTGCTCACCGCCGACCCAGACGTCGGCCACGTCGGCGTCGGAGGCCAGGGCGAAGATCTTGCCGAGCGCCTCCTCGGCGGAGTCGATGTGGCGCAGCCCGATGTCGAGCTCGGTGCCGCGGACCGGGCGCAGGCAGACGGCGTCGAACTCCTTGCCGACCGACAGGTCGCCGACCCGGTCGGCGAGACCGAGGGCCCGGGCCCCGGCGGCGGTGGCGAGGTGCAGCAGGTGGGCGGGGGTCAACGGCAGGCCGTCGGGACCGAGCAGCCGCTGCATGAAGTAGGCCTGCAGCCCCTCCTTGAACAGCGAGAAGCCGGTGCCGGCACCGACGTCGGAACCCAGCGCGACACCCACGCCGTGGGTGACGTGGCGGGTCAGCGGGAACAGCCCGCTGCCGAGGGCGGAGTTGCTCGACGGGCAGTGCGCAACGGCGGTACGGCGCTCGGCCAGCAGGTCGAGCTCGACGTCGGAGGCGTGGACGTTGTGGGCCAGGACCGAGCGCTCGCCGAGCAGTCCGGGGGCGTCGTACGTCGCGGTGTAGTGGTCGGCACCCCCGAAGAGCCGGGCCACCTCGATCACCTCGGCGAGGTTCTCGTTGACGTGGGAGGTGAACCACGCGCCCCCGATGTCGGCGACCGCGGCGGCGCACGACTCGAGCATCGCCTCGCTCGCCGACAGCGAGAACCGCGGCGTGACGGCGTAGCGGGCGCGGCCGGTGCCGTGCCACCGGCACGCCAGCGCCAACGACTCCTCGTGCGCCCGCTCGGGCGTGGTGAGCAGCGGCTCGGGCAGGCCGCGGTCGCTGACGACGAGGCCGCTGGTGATCCGCAGCCCGTGCCGCGCGGCGACCGTGAACAGCTCGTCGACGGCGCCCGCGAAGTGGGAGCCGAACACCAGCGCCGTGGTGGTGCCGGCCGCGACCAGGCTCTGGCAGAACTCCTCGGCGACCACCTGCGCGTAGCCGGTGTCGGCGAGCCGCTGCTCCTCGGGCAGCGCGCACCGGTCCAGCCACTCCAGGAGCGGCATGCCGAGCGCGCCGATGACCCGGACCTGCGGGTAGTGGACGTGGGTGTCGACCAGCCCGGGCAGCAGCCAGCCGTCGCGCAGGTCGACGACCAGGCCGTCCGGGTCGTGGCGGCGTACGTCGGAGAGCTGCCCGCGGGCCACGATCGCGCCGTCGACGACCGCCAGCGCGCAGTCGTCGGAGCTGCGGAGCGTGCCGCCGGCGAACGGGTCGTCGGGCACGTCGAGGACCCGCGCCCGGTAGATCGTCACCTGGGTGCCCGCTCGGCGGCGAACGAGGCGACCAGCGCCGCCGCGACCGAGACCGCGATGGCCGCCGGCTCCTTGCCGGGCACGGCGGTGTCCCCGATGGGCGAGGTGATCCGGTCGATCTCGGCCTCGGGGTGGCCCTCGACCCGCAGCCCCTGCCGGAACCGGGTCCACTTCGCGGCCGACCCGATCAGGCCGATGCTGCCGAGGTGGGAGCAGCGCAGCGCGGCGTCGCACAGCGCGAAGTCCTCGGCGTGGTCGTGGGTGAGCACCAGCACGTGGGTGCCGGCCGGGACGCTGCCGAGCACCAGCTCGGGCACCGGCGCATGGTGCACGTGGACCGTGGCGAGCGCGTCGTCGAGGCTGGCCAGCCGGTCGTCGGTCAGCTGGTCGTGGCGCGAGTCGACCAGGTGCAGCTCGAGGTCGTGGCGCGCCAGGATCCGGGCCAGCTCGAGCCCGACGTGGCCGACCCCGAAGACCGCCACCGCCGGCACCACCGGCAGCGGCTCGAGCAGCAGCGTCACCTCGCCACCGCAACACTGCCGTCCGTGGTCGGTCCGGGCCTTGTCGGAGAGCGCCACCACCATCGTCTCCGGGTGCGACGACCCCGTCGTGAGCGCGGCCCGCGCCCGGACGACGGCGGTCTCCTCGAGGTTGCCGCCGCCGACGCTGCCCCACGTGTCGGTGGCGGAGACGACCATCTTGGCGCCGGCCTCGCGGGGCGCGTGGCCACGTACGTCGGTCAGCGTCACCAGCACCCCCGCGACCCGGTCGCGACGGAGCCGGCGGACGGCCTCGGTCCAGTGCACGTCAGTCGCCCTCCCCGGTCGCCACGCCGGCGTGCTCGGAGCGCGGCCGCAGCAGCGGCCGGTCGGCGTCCGGCTGCTGTGGCTCCACACCGGGCGCTCCCGCGACCGGTCGCTGGCCACCGGCCCGCGCCTGCTCGACCGCCCACCAGACCGCCTCGGGTGTCGCCGGCGAGGCCAGGTCGACGCACACTCCGGCCGGCCCGAAGGCGGCCGCGGCCTGCCGCAGCGCCTCGCGCACGGAGAACGCCAGCATCAGCGGTGGCTCCCCGACGGCCTTGGAGCCGTAGACGGCGCCGTCCTCGTGGGCCTGCTCCAGCAGCGTCACGTTGAACACGCCGGGCATCTCGGAGAACGCCGGCAGCTTGTAGGTCGACGCCGCCTGTGTCGTCAGTCGGCCACGGCCGGAGCCGTCGGACTCGTCCCACCGCAGGTCTTCCAGCGTCAGCCAGCCGGCCCCCTGGACAAAGCCGCCCTCGATCTGGCCGAGGTCGACCAGCGGCGACAGCGAGTCGCCGACGTCGTGGACGATGTCGACCCGCCGCGTCGTGTAGCCGCCGGTGAAACCGTCGACCTCGACCTCGGTGGCGGCGACGCCGTACGCGAAGTACTTGAAGGGGTGGCCGCGCATCACGGTGGAGTCCCAGTGGAGCCCCTCGGTCCGGTAGAAGCCGGCCGCCCACAGCTGCACCCGGGAGAAGTACGCCTCGCGCACCAGCTCGTCCCAGCCGAGGTCGCGCCCCGCCCGGACCTGCTCGAGCCGCGCCAGGATCTGGTCGCAGGCATCCTTGACCGCGCCACCGTTGAGGTCGGCGCCCGAGCTGGCCGCGGTGGCGGAGGTGTTGGGCACCTTGTCAGTACGGGTCGGCGCCAGCCGGACCCGCTCCAGCGGCACCCCGAGCGCGGTCGCCGCGACCTGGATCATCTTGGTGTGCAGGCCCTGCCCCATCTCGGTGCCGCCGTGGTTGACCAGCACCGAGCCGTCCTTGTAGACGTGCACCAGCGCGCCGGCCTGGTTGAAGGCCGTGAAGTTGAACGAGATCCCGAACTTCACCGGGGTCACGGCGAGCCCCCGTCTGGCGTGGGGGTGGTCGGCGTTGAAGTCGGCGATCTCCTGCTGCCGCCGCGCGACGTCGGCGGAGTCGAGGAGCTGGTCCCAGGCGGTGGCCAGCCGGTGGGCGTGCCGCACCGGCATGCCGTAGGGCGTGTCCTGGCCGTCGACGTAGAAGTTGCGTCGCCGCAGCTCGGCCGGGTCGAGGCCCAGCAGCGGCGCGCACCGGCCGAGGAGGTCCTCGATGACCAGCATCCCCTGCGGCCCGCCGAACCCGCGGAACGCGGTCTGCGAGGTCTTGTGGGTCCGGGCCACCCGGCCGTGGACCCGGACGTGGGGGATCCAGTAGGCGTTGTCGACGTGGCACAGCGCCCGGGCCAGCACCGGCTCTGACAGGTCGAGGCTCCAGCCGCCGTCGGAGGTGAGCGTCGCGTCGAGCGCCTGCAGCCGGCCCTCGGCGTCGAACCCGACCCGCCACTCGGCGTGGAAGCCGTGCCGCTTGCCCGTCATCGTCATGTCGTGCTGCCGGGACAGCCGCAGCCGCACCGGCCGCCCGGTGAGGGTCGAGCCCAGCGCCGCGACCGCGGCGAACCCGTGGGGCTGCATCTCCTTGCCGCCGAAGCCTCCGCCCATCCGCAGGCACTGCACGGTCACCGCGTGGCTCGGGACGCCGAGCACGTGGGCGACGATCTCCTGGGTCTCGGTGGGGTGCTGGGTGCTGGACTGCACGAACACCTGCCCGGCCTCGTCGACCTGGGCCAGCGAGCATTGGGTCTCGAGGTAGAAGTGCTCCTGCCCCGCCATCTCCGTCACACCGCTGAACACGTGGGTCGACCCCGTGATCCCCGCCTCGACGTCGCCGCGCTCGACGGTCGGCTGGCCGCCCTGGAAGGAGTGGGCCGCGATCGCCTCGCGCAGCCCGACCAACGACGGCAACGGCTCGTAGTCGACCTCGACGGCGGCCGCGCCGAGCCGGGCCGCCTCGGCACTCTCGCCGAGCACCCAGCAGACGGCGTGGCCGACGAACATCACCTCGTCGGGGAACAGCGGCTCGTCGTCCTTGACGCCCGCGTCGTTGACGCCGGGCACGTCGGAGGCGGTCAGCACCCGCACCACCCCCACGACGTCGTACGCCGGCCCGACCCGGAGGTCGGTGACCCGCGCGTGGGCGTGGGGCGAGGAGACCGGGTGGGCGTGCAGCACCCGCGGCGTCCGCTGCACCAGGTCGTCGGTGTAGAGCGCGTGGCCGCTCACATGGAGCGCCGCGCTCTCGTGGGCCAGCTGCTCCCCGACCACCGCGCCCTCGGGCCGCTCCGACAGCCGGCTCATCGCGCCTCCCCACGGGAGGTTGAGGTGCGAGGCGCGCCAGCGGGGGTCGAGGCACACAGCCCACCGGAGGTTGAGGTGCGAGGCGCGCCAGCGCCGAGCCTCGAAACCCCGGGACCGTGGGCAGGGCAGCGACCACCCTGGCCAGCGCCCTGCAACGGTGCGGGGGTTTCGAGGCTCAGGCCTTGACGGCCTTCGCACCTCAACCTCCGAGGGCGGCCTTCGCACCTCAACCTCCGGGGCGGCCTTCGCACCTCAACCTCCAAGGGCGGCCTTCGCACCTCGACCTCCGAGGGGCGGTCATGACGCCACCTCCGCCCACAGCCGCGGCAGTGCGGTGGCCAGCATCGCGGTCCGGTAGGCGGCGCTGGCCCGCATGTCGTCGATCGGGGTTCCCTCGAACCGCATCACCTCGGCGGCCGCGGCGACCGTCTCCTCGGTCCAGGGCAGCCCTTCGAGCGCCTCCTCGGTGGCGATCGCCCGCACCGGCGTGGCCGCGACGCCGCCCAGCCCGATCCGCGCCTTGGCGACGACGCCGTCGACCACGTCGAGCGCGAACCCGATCGCGACGCTGGAGATGTCGTCCCACCGGCGCTTGGCGATCTTGTGGAAGCCCACGACCGGGCTGGCCGGCAGCGGGACCCGTACGGCGCGGACCAGCTCGTCGGGCTCGCGCACCGTCTGCCGGTAGCCGGTGAAGTAGTCGGCCAGCGGCACCACCCGCTCACCTCTGACCGACGCCAGCACCACGTCGGCCTCGAGCGCCAGCAGGGCCGGGGCGGTGTCGCCGATCGGCGAGGCGGTCGCCAGGTTGCCACCGAGGGTCGCCCCGTTGCGGATCAGCCGCGAGGCGAACTGCGGCCACACCTGGTCGAGCAGCGGCAGCCGGCCCTCGAGCAGCCGCTCCAGCTCCGACAGCGTCAGCGCCGCACCCAGGGTCACGGCGTGGTCGGCCACCTCGAAGCCACGCAGCTCCGGCAGCCGGTCGACCGCCACCAGGGACAGCGCGCGGCGGCCCCGCAGGTTGACCTCGACGCCCCAGTCGGTGCTGCCGGCGACCACGACCGAGCCGGGCCGCTCGACGAGCAGCGCCAGCGCCTCGTCGAGGTCGGCCGGGCGGGCGAAGTCGCCGTCGCCGGCGACCACCCGGGTCGCCACCACCTCGGGGGCGGGCTCGGTCAGCCGGGTGGCGAGCGGGTCGGCGGTCGCGGGGGCTCCGAGCGCCCACGCGGCGTCGCGGATCGGGCGGTAGCCGGTGCAGCGGCACAGGTTGCCGCCGAGGGCGTGCAGGTCGAACCCGTTGGGCCCGTGGTCGTGGCTCTGCGTCTGGTGGCCGCCGGCGGCGCGGTCACGACGGTAGAACTCCGCCGCCATGCTGCACACGAAGCCCGGCGTGCAGTAGCCGCACTGCGACCCGCCCCGCTCGGCCAGCTCGCGCTGCACGGGGTGGAGGTCGTCGGGGCCACCGAGGCCCTCGGCGGTCACGACCTCCTGGCCGTCGTAGGCCGCCGCCGGGACCAGGCAGGCGTTGAGCGCCGTCCACTGCGTGCCGCCCGGGTTGTCGGGGCTGGCGTCGGGCCGGGCGATCATCACCGAGCAGGCGCCGCACTCACCCTCGGCGCAACCCTCCTTGGCGCCGGTCGAGCCGGTGTCGCGCAGGAAGTCGAGGAGCGTGGTGTGGACGCGGGTGCCGGCCAGCGGCCGCGCGGTGCCGTTGACGGTGATCGTCGGCGTCCGGCTCATCAGGTCCCCTCCACGCGCGCTCGTCGGCTCCGGCGCATGGTTCGGACACTCCACGGGTGTCGGTTATCCATGCCGAACGACGGCCCGCGACCCCGAGTCTACGTGAGCGGCGTCACAGGTGAAGCCAGCCGCGCGTGCCGGTTGACGTCCTTGTAGAGCAGGTAGCGGAACCGGCCGGGCCCGCCCGCGTAGCACGCCTGCGGGCAGAAGGCGCGCAGCCACATGAAGTCGCCGGCCTGCACCTCGACCCAGTCGCGGTTGAGCAGGTAGACCGCCTTGCCCTCGAGGACGTAGAGGCCGTGCTCCATGACGTGGGTCTCGGGGAACGGGATCGCGCCGCCCGGCTCGAAGCCCACGATGTTGACGTGCATGTCGTGGCGGCAGTCGAGCGGGTCGACGAACCGTTGGGTCGCCCACGCGTCGGTGCCGGGCATCGGCTCGGCCGGCACGTCGTCCTCGTGAGTGACCAGCGCGTCGGGGACCTCGATGCCGTCGACGGCCTCGTAGGCCTTGCGGACCCAGTGGAACGTCGCCGTCTCGTCGCTGGCGTTGCGCAGCGACCACTCGGCACCGGCCGGGACGAAGGCGTAGCTCCCGGGCCGCAGCGGGTGGGTCGTGCCGCCCAGCCGCAGCGCGAGCGAGCCGTCGACCACGAACAGCACGGCCTCGGCGCGCGGGTCGTCGTCGGGCCGGTCGCAGCCGCCGCCGGGGCCGACCTCGACGACGTAGTGGCTGAAGGTCTCGGCGAAGCCGGACAGCGGCCGGGCCAGCACCCAGGCCCGGGTGTCGTCCCAGTGGGGCAGCCGGCTGGCGGTGATGTCGCGCATCGTGCCGCGCGGGATGACGGCGTAGGCCTCGGTGAACACCGCCCGGTCGGTCGTGAGCTCGTCCTGCCCGGGCAACCCGCCGCGGGGCACGTAGTAGGTCATCAGTCTCCTCTGCTCAGCAGCCGGCCCGTCGGGGTCCGGCCGTCCACGCGCACCCCGCGCAGCCAGGTCTGGCGCACCGTGCCGGTGAGCGTACGCCCGGCGTACGCCGTCACCGGGTTGCGGTGGTGGAGTGCCGCGGGATCGACCGTGAAGGGCTCGTCGGGCGCGAGGACGCACAGGTCGGCGTCGCAGCCGACGGCGAGCCGACCCTTCCCGCGCAGCCCGACCAGGTCGGCGGGCCCCTCCCCCATCCACCGGACCACGTCGGCGAGGCCGTGGCCGCGGCGTCGGGCCTCGGTCCACACCGCGGGGAGCCCCAGCTGCACCGAGGCGATGCCGCCCCAGGCGTCGCCGAAGTCGCCGGTGTCGAACCGCTTGAGCTCGGGCGTGCACGGCGAGTGGTCGGAGACCACCAGGTCGATCGTCCCGTCGGCCAGCGCCTCCCACAGCAGGTCGCGGTTCCGGCCGTCCCTGATCGGCGGACAGCACTTGAACTCGGTGTGGCCGTCGGCGACGTCGTCATCTGTGAGGGTCAGGTAGTGCGGACAGGTCTCGACGGTGAGCCGGACGCCACGGTCGCGGGCCACCCGGATCGTCGGGAGCGCGTCGGCGGCCGACAGGTGCACGACGTGCACCCTGGCGCCGGTGTCGGCGGCCGCGGCGACCAGCCGCTCGATCGCCGCCACCTCGGCACGGGGCGGCCGGGTGCCGACGAAGTCGGCGTACGCCCGGCTGTGCAGCGGGCGGGAGTCGATCTCGCCGTCGTCCTCGGCGTGCACGACCAGGAGGGCATCGAGCCGCGCCAGCTCGGCCAGCGCCTCGCGCAGCCCGACGTCGTCGAGGTGGGGGAACTCCTCGACGCCCGAGGGCAGCAGGAAGCACTTGAAGCCCATCACCCCTGCCTCGTGGAGCCCGGCGAGGTCGGCGACGTTGCCGGGCACCGCACCGCCCCAGAGGCCGACGTCGACGTGGACCCGGTCACGGGCGGCCGCGTGCTTGGCGAGCAGCCCGGCGACCGTGGTCGTCGGCGGGATCGAGTTCAGGGGCATGTCGACGACCGTGGTCACCCCGCCGGCGGCGGCGGCCCGGGTGGCCGAGTCGAAGCCCTCCCACTCGGTGCGGCCCGGTTCGTTGACGTGGACGTGGGTGTCGACCAGCCCCGGCAGCAGCAGCTCGTCGTCGGTGAGGACGACGTCGGGCTCACGCCCCGCCTCGAGGTCGGCGTCGAGCGTGGCGATCCGGCCGTCGCGGATTCCCAGGGTCACCCGTCGCTCGGTGCCGCCGACCACCGCCCGGGTCGCGCGGACGACGACGTCGTAGGGCTCAGGAGCCACGGTAGGTGGAGTAGCCGTACGGGCTGATCAGCAACGGCACGTGGTGGTGCTCGTCGGCCGCGATCGTGAACGCCACGACGACCTCCGGGTAGAACGCGGCGTCGACGGCGAAGCGCAGCCGGTAGCTGCCGGTGGCGAGCTCGCCGCCGAGGGAGCCCACCCGGCCGTCGGCGTCGGTCACGGCGTCGGCCAGCGTCGTGCCCTGGGCGTCGAACAGGGTCACGGGTACGCCGGCGGCCGGCCGGCCGGCCGCGGTGTCCAGGACGTGCGTGCTGAGCGTGGCCATCAGCCGATCATCCCCTCCAGCCGCAGCAGCGCGATCTCGCGCAGCTGGGTCACGGTCTCCTCGCGCTCGGTCGCGTCGTCGTTGCCGAGCCGTCTGGTCAGCTCGCCGAGGATCTCGTCGGCGTCGCGGCCCGCGGCCCGGATCAGGAAGACCCGGTCGAACCGCTCCTCGTAGGCCCGGTTGCCGACGGCGAGCCGCGTCGTCACGTCGGCGTCGGCGTGGTCGACCCCCGCCTGCTCGCGGGCGGAGTGGGCGGCGTCGTGGCCGGCGCCGGCCCGCTCGCCGATCCGCGGGTGGCGGGCGAGCGCGGACTCGAGCTCGTCGTCCGACAGCGACCCCGCGGCGGTCGCGGCGACCTGGCGCAGCGCGCCCACGTCGGCGTACGGGCGGCCGACCAGGACCGAGTCGACCCACCGCTCGACGTCGAGGCACTCCGTCAGCTGCTCGCGGGCGGCCCCCTCGGCCAGCACGTTGAAGTCGTCCAGGGTCACGTGTCGTCCCGGGTGACGGTCGCCTCGATCAGCCCGTAGGGGCGGTCGGCGGCGATGAACACCTCGCCGTCGTTGGCGACGCCGAAGGGCGAGAGGTCGACCAGGTGGTGGTGCTTGTTGGGGGCGACGAAGGAGATCTCGACGATGCCGGGCTGCCGCTGCAGGACGGCGCGGCCCATGGCCCACAGCGTCTCCTGCAGCGCCCGGCTGTAGGTCGTCGCGAACAGCTCGAGCAGCGTCGACCGGACCTCGCCGTACGCCGCGTTCCAGTCGACGTCGTGGCGCTGGTCGAGCCGGTGGAGGCTCCAGCGCCACGAAGCCGTCAGCGACGTGGCCAGGACCCGGTCGTCGGCCTCAGGCAGGGTCGTGTAGTCGTCCTTCAGGAAGCCCTTGAACTCCGAGCCGGTCGACTTCAGCACCACCAGGTCGGTCAGGCCCGACCGCACGATGATGCCGCCGTCGGTGACGTCGACGTCGGTGGTGCGGACCTCGCCGCCGCGGCGCACGAACGCGTGGTCGTGGCCCTCCCACGTGTCGCCGCCGACGAAGATCCGGTCCCAGGCGTACTCCTCGACCGTGACGTGGGCGCCCGTCGCGGCGGGGGTGGCCTCGAGCAGCCGGGAACCGAGGGCCAGCGCGTAGTCCTCGATCGAGGCGACGCCGTGCTGCTTGGCGTAGGCGAACGCGGTGTTCTTCTGGGTGTCGGTCGGGAGTACCGCCGACTGGTCGCCGTCGACGTGGGCGGCCTCGAAGTCGCCGCGCAGCGAGGTCGACACGTTGAGGTCGCGGATCTCGTGGCGCTCGGTGTCGCGGACGATCCGGACGACGCGGGTCTCGGCCTTGCCGTAGCGGTTGGCCCCGAGCCGGATGCCCACCGTCACGCCTGCTTCGCCACGGTGAGCTGCGCCACCGCGGGGCGGCGGGCCATGATCAGCAACGTCTGGGTCTCGAGCCCGGTCGCCTCGACCACCTCGGCCTCGTCGAGCGCGCCGCAGTCGAGGCCGCGGACGACGAAGTCGGAGAGCGCGCGGGCGGTGGCGGGCTCGTCGAGGATCGAGGAGTCCTCGCGGCCGACGTAACCGCGCAGCCGATCGGCCGCGGCCTCGAAGCCGTCGCGGAAGAAGCCGTAGGTCGCCGCGTAGCGGGTCGGCAGCTGGGCCGGGTGGAGGTCCCACCCCTGGTAGAAACCGCGCTCCAGCGAGTGCCGGACCAGCCGCAGGTGCTCCTGCCACGCCGGGACCAGCTGGTCACCGAGCGGGAGACGGTTGGTCGAGCCGTCGGAGAGGCGTACGCCGGTGCCGGCCGCCGCCACCTGCATCACGGCCTTGGCGTGCTCGGCGGCCGGGTGGTCGAGCGACTGCTGGCCGGCGGCGATGCCGCACGCGGCGCTGTAGTCGTAGGTGCCGTAGTGGAAGGCCGTGAGCCGGCCCTCGCCGGCCCCGATCATCCGCGACAGCAGCACGTGCCCCTTCGGGCCGAGCACCGACTGCGGGGTCTCCACCTGGACCTCGAACCGCAGGCGACCACCGAGGTCCCCGTCGACGTGCTCGCAGGTGCGCACCATCGCCTCCACCTGCTCCGCCGAGGTGACCTTGGGGAGGGTGACGACGAAGTCGTCGGGCACCCGGCCGAACGACTCCAGGAACCCGACCAGGGTCCGCAGCCCGCGCGCCCGGGTGGCCGGCTCGAAGCTCCGGATCCGGATACCGGTGAACGGCGGGGCGATGCCCTGGTCGAGGGCGGCGGCGAGGGCCTCACCGGCTGCCTTCGCGGCGGAGTCCTCCTCGGCGTCACCACGGTCGCCGTACCCGTCCTCGAAGTCGATGCGGAGGTCCTCGACCGGCTCGCTGTCGAGCTTGGCGAGGACCCGGGACATGACGTCCTCGTCACCACCGATCAGGTCGAGCAGCTCCTCGGCGTGCTCGAGCACGACCTGCTCGGCCACGCGGCCTAGGTCGCGGACGGAGCCTTCGTGGAACCGGTCGGCGGGGAGGTAGAGCGTGTGCACCGGCTGCCGGCCGGCCCGCTCGCCGGGGTAGTGCCGGGCGAGCGCCTCGTCGGCGTCGGCCAGCAGCTCGTCGAGCTCGGCCGCGAGCGCGTCCACATCCATGTCTCGGCACTCTAGTAGCGCCCGTCTCCGCGCTGCGCCCGCCCGCGCCGCGGACCCCGCCTTGGACAGCCCGGGGCGGACCCGTTTGCATGGAGGCCATGACGACCCGCCACCACATCGCCCTGATCCCCGGGGACGGCATCGGCACCGAGGTGCTGCCCCCCGCCTGCGCCGTGCTCGACGCCGTCGGACGACGGCACGGCATCGAGCTCACCTACGACGAGTTCGACTGGTCCTGCCGCCGCTACCTCGCCGAGGGCGCGATGATGCCCGACGACGGGATCGACCAGCTGCGCCACCACGACGCCGTCCTGCTCGGCGCCGTCGGCTGGCCGGGCGTCCCCGACCACGTGTCGCTGTGGGGGCTGCTGATCCCGATCCGCCGCGAGTTCCGCCAGTACGTCAACCTGCGGCCGATCAAGGTCCTCGACGGGGTGCCCAGCCCGCTGGTGCGCGGCAGCTCCGACGTCGACTTCGTCGTCGTCCGCGAGAACGTCGAGGGCGAGTACTCCGAGATCGGCGGCCGGCTCAACCGCGGCTTCCCCGACGAGATGGCGGTCCAGCAGTCGGTCTTCACCCGCGCCGGGACCGAGCGGATCCTGGCGTACGCCTTCGAGACCGCCCGGGAGCGGGGCGGCTCGGTCACCTCGGCCACCAAGTCCAACGGGATCATCCACACGATGCCGTTCTGGGACCAGGTCGTGGCCGAGACCGGCGAGCGCTACCCCGACGTGTCGTGGCGGCAGGAGCACATCGACGCGCTGGTCGCCAAGGTCGTGCTCGACCCGACCCGGTTCGACGTGATCGTCGGCTCCAACCTGTTCGGCGACATCCTCAGCGACCTCGCCGGCGCGGTCGCCGGGAGCATCGGCATCGCGCCCGCCGCCAACCTCAACCCCGAGCGCGACTTCCCCTCGATGTTCGAGCCGGTGCACGGCTCGGCGCCCGACATCGCCGGGCAGGGCGTCGCCAACCCCTTGGGCGCCATCTGGTCGGCCTCGATGATGCTCGACCACCTCGGCCACCCCGAGGCCGCCGCGGAGGTGTTCGACTCCTTCGCGTCGGTCCTCGCCGACGACGGCCCGCGCACCGCCGACCTCGGCGGCAAGGCCACCACCGACGAGTTCACCCAGCGGGTGCTCGACGGGATCGCGAGCCGCTGAGGCTCACTCCCACTCGATGGTGCCGGGCGGCTTGGACGTGATGTCGACGGCGACCCGGTTGACCTCGGGCACCTCGTTGGTGATCCGTGTCGAGATCGTCTCCAGGACGTCGTAGGGCAGCCGCGCCCAGTCGGCGGTCATGGCGTCCTCGGAGGTGACCGGGCGCAGCACGACCGGGTGGCCGTAGGTGCGGCCGTCGCCCTGGACGCCGACCGAGCGGACGTCGGCGAGCAGCACCACGGGGAACTGCCAGATGTCGCGGTCGAGGTCGGCGTGCGTGAGCTCCTCGCGGGCGATCGCGTCGGCGCGGCGGAGCACGTCGAGCCGCTCGCGGGTGACCTCGCCGATGATCCGGATCCCGAGGCCCGGGCCGGGGAACGGGTGCCGCCACACCATCGAGGGCGGGAGGCCGAGCTGCTCGCCGACGGCGCGGACCTCGTCCTTGAACAGCGTGCGGAGCGGCTCGACCAGCTCGAACTGGAGATCGTCGGGCAGGCCACCGACGTTGTGGTGGGACTTGATGTTGGAGGTACCTGCCCCGCCCCCGGACTCGACGACGTCGGGGTAGAGCGTGCCCTGGACGAGGTAGGCCGTCTCCTGCGTGCCCGCCTCGAGGTCGCCGAAGACCCGGACCTCGGCTGCCTCGAAGGTGCGGATGAACTCGCGCCCGATGATCTTGCGCTTCTCCTCCGGGTCGCTCACCCCGTCGAGGGCGTCGAGGAACTGGTCCGCAGCGTCGACCACGTCGAGGTCGCTGAAGACCGCCTCGAAGTCGCGGCGGACCTGCTCGGTCTCGCCCAGCCGCATCATCCCGTGGTCGACGTAGACGCAGGTGAGCCGGTCACCGATCGCGCGCTGCACGATGGCCGCCGCCACCGCGGAGTCGACGCCGCCGGAGAGTGCGCAGATCGCGCGGCCGTCGCCGACCTGCTCCCGGATCCGGTCGACCTGCTCGTCGATGATGTTGAGCATCGTCCAGGTCGG
This sequence comes from uncultured Actinomycetota bacterium, assembly GCA_963740325.1. Lineage (GTDB taxonomy): Bacteria > Actinomycetota > Actinomycetes > Propionibacteriales > Nocardioidaceae > Nocardioides. The sequence goes on along the minus strand of CAVUDQ010000004.1, from coordinate 249,625 downwards.
CCGGCAGCCGGCGATCTCGAGCAGGAAGTGCTCGAGGACCCGCTGGCCGTGCTCGGTGTGCATCACCTCGGGGTGCCACTGCACGCCGGCCATCCGGCGGTCGACGTCCTCGAACGCGGCCACCGGCGTGACGGTCGTGGACGCCAGCACGTCGAAGCCGGCCGGGGCGCCGGTCACCGAGTCGCCGTGGGACATCCAGACCGTGTGGGCCGCCGGGAGGCCGTCGAGCAGGGTGCCGGCGCTGGTGACGGCGACCTTGGTGCGGCCGTACTCGCGCGCTCCGGTGGCCGAGACCTCGCCACCCATCCCCCGGGCCATCAGCTGGAAGCCGTAGCACATGCCGAACACGGGGACCCCGGCGTCGAACAGGTGGTCGTCGATGCCGGGTGCGCCGTCGGCGTACACGCTCGACGGCCCGCCGGACAGGACGATCGCGCTGGGCTCGCGCGCGAGCATCTCGGCGACCGGGAGGGTGTGGGGGACGATCTCGGAGTAGACGTTGGCCTCGCGCACACGACGGGCGATCAGCTGGGCGTACTGGGCGCCGAAGTCGACCACCAGGACCAGGTCGTGCTCGGGAGCGTCCGACATGCCCGCAGCCTATCCGGGGCCGGTGACGGCCGTCGGCCCAGGCCCTGCACCGCTCCCGGGGTTTCGAGACGGGCCTGACGGCCCTCCTCAACCACCGGAGACGGCGCGACCGCCGGTGGTTGAGGAGGTTGCCCAACAACCATCTCGAAACCACCCCCGGAGACGCCCGACCGGTGGTCGAGGAGGTTGCCCAGCCACCGTCTCGAAACCACCCGGAGACGCCCGACCGGTGGTTGAGGAGGTTGCCCAGCAACCGTCTCGAAACCACCCCCGGAGACGACGGAAACCGCCGGTGGTTGAGGAGGTTGCCCAACAGCCGTCTCGAAACCACCCCCGGAGACGACGGAACCGCCGGTGGTTGAGGAGGTTGCCCAGCAACCGTCTCGAAACCACCCGGAGATGGGTCAGGGCCCGGCCGGGGAGGGAGGGTGGCCGGGCCCTGAATCGTCCACGCGACCTGCAGGGGCAGCACGTGGACCCATGTGACCCGGTTCACGGAGGGAGCAGTGTTGACCGGGTCCTGACCGGTGCAACGACCGCTCCAGAGGCGGGTTACGCGTGTTCCTGAAGTTTTTTTCCGGGACTCACGAGACGCCGACGATGGGCAGCCGGAGGGCCGCCGGGGCGTGGTCCGGGACCGCCGGAGCGCGAGGCGGCACCGGCTGCAGACGCTGGTACGCCGACCCGAGCCCGGGACGCGGGTCGGACTCGCCCTTGTTGGGCCAGAACGCCATCGCGCGCTCGGCCTGGGCGGTGATCGTGAGCGACGGGTTGACCCCCAGGTTGGCCGAGATCGCCGACCCGTCGACGACGTGCAGCCCGGGATGGCCGAACACCCGCTGGTAGGGGTCGACCACACCGGTGTCGGGCGAGTCGCCGATGGCGCAGCCGCCGATGAAGTGCGCGGTCAGCGGCCGGTCGAACGGGTCGCCGATCGAGCCGCCGGCGGTGCCGCCCATGGCGGCCGCCATCCGGCGTACGGCCTCATTGCCGGCGGGGATCCAGGTCGGGTTGGGCCGGCCGTGGCCCTGCCGCGACGTCAGCCGCCACCCGACCGGGGTCCGGGTGAGGTACGTCGTGATCGAGTTGTCGAGCGACTGCATCACCAGCGCGATCACGGTGCGCTCCGACCAGTGCCGGAAGTCGTAGAACGACCGGGCGTTGCGGCGCTGTGCCCACAGCTCCTTCAGCCACGACCGCCAGCGCGGCAGCGGGCCATCGCCGTCGGTGAGCACGGTCTGCATCAGCGCCATGAAGTTGGAGCCGCGCCCGTAGCGCACCGGCTCGATGTGGGTGTCGGAGTCGGGGTGGAACGAGGAGGTGATCGCGACACCGGTGCTGTAGTCGACCGAGGTGTCGGGCGCGATCGCGCCGAGGATCGACTCGGAGTTGGTGCGGGTCAGGTGGCCGAGCCGGTCGGAGAGGTGCGGCAGGTCGCCCTCGAGCTTGAGCCGGTGGAGCAGCTTCTGGGTGCCGAGCGAGGCGGCCGAGAACACCACCTGGTCGGCGGTGAACGTCTTCACGGCGGACCGCCGCGACAGCTTCGCCTTGGTCCAGCGTGCCTGCACCTCGTAGCCGCCCCCGGCGCGAGGGCGGACCCGGGTGACCGTGGTGAGCGGGTGGACGACGGCACCGTTCTGCTCGGCGAGCCACAGGTAGTTCTTGACCAGCGTGTTCTTGGCGTTGTGGCGGCAGCCGGTCATGCACTCGCCGCAGTTGCGGCACGGGTTGCGGTCGGGCCCGGCGCCGCCGAAGTAGGGGTCGGCCACCCGCTCGCCCGGGTCGGCGCCCGGGCCGCCGAAGAACACCCCCACCGGCGTCGGGTGGAACGTGTCGGCCACCCCCATCTCGCCGGCCACCTTCTCCATCACCTCGTCGGACGGCGTACGGACGGGGTTGTCGACCACGCCGAGCATCCGCTTCGCCTGGTCGTAGTACGGCGTCAGCTCGGCCTTCCAGTCGGTGATGTGCGCCCACGACGGGTCGCGGTAGAAGGCCTCCAGCGGCTCGTAGAGCGTGTTCGCGTAGACCAGCGACCCGCCGCCGACACCTGCGCCCGCCACGATCATGCAGTCGCGGACCATGTCGATGCGCTGGATGCCGTACATCCCGAGCGTCGGGGCGAACAGGTACTTCTTGTTGTCCCACGACGTCGCCGGGAAGTCGGCGTCGTCGAACCGGTCGCCCGCCTCGAGGACGGCGACCCGGTAGCCCTTCTCGGTGAGCCGCAGCGCCGTGACCGAGCCGCCGAACCCCGACCCGACGACGACGACGTCGTAGTGCGCGGTCACGGACGCCCGAGCTTCTTCATGAGCCGCAGCTGCGCGTTCATCACCTTCGCGTAGGTCTGGTCCGACATGCCGTACATCGGCGCGAACCGGATCAGCCGCTGGGTGGCGACCGACTGCGACTCGGTGTAGCGGTGGATCCCCTCGCTGCCCTGCCGCCGGCCCATGCCGGACTGCCGCATCCCGCCCATGGGCGAGTCGATGCTGGCGAAGGTGGCCCCGAACGCCTCGTTGATGTTGACGGTGCCGCACAGGACGTGGCGGGCGAGCTCACGGGCCCGGGCGCCGTCCTGGCTGTAGATCGACGCGTTGAGGCCGTAGTCGCCCGCGTTGGCCCGGGCGACCGCGTCGGCCTCATCGTGGAACCGGTAGAGCGAGATGACCGGTCCGAAGGTCTCGTCGCCGAAGCAGGTCATCTCCGGCGTGACGCCCTCCAGGATGGTCGGCTCGTAGAAGTACGGTCCGAGGTCGGGGCGCGCCCGGCCGCCGGTGAGCACGCGGGCACCCCGCGCGACCGCGTCGTCGACGTGGGCGGTGACGGTGTCGAGCTGCGCCTGCGAGATCAGCGACCCCATGTCGGTGCCCCAGTCGAGGGTCGCGCCCAGCGTCATCGCCTCGGTCCGGGACACGAAGCGCTCGACGAACCGGTCGTAGACCGGGTCGGCGACGAACATCCGCTCCATCGACACGCACAGCTGACCCGCGTTGGAGAAGCTGGCCCGGACCGCCCCCTCGGCCGCGCGCTCGACGTCGGCGTCGCGCAGCACCAGCATCGGGTTCTTGCCGCCGAGCTCGAGGGAGCAGCCGACCAGCCGCTCGGCGCACTGGGTGGCGATCAGCCGGCCGGTCGCGGTCGAGCCGGTGAAGCAGACGTAGTCGGCGCGCTGCACGATCGAGGTCCCGACCTGCGACCCCGGCCCGGCGACGACCTGCCACAGGTCGCGCGGGAACCCGGCCTCCTCGAGCAGCTCGGCCCCCAGCAGCGCGCTGAGCATGGTCTGGGAGTCGGGCTTGGCGACGACCGCGTTGCCGGCGAGCAGCGCGGGGAGGCCGTCGCAGAGCGCCATCGTGAACGGGTAGTTCCAGGGCGAGATGATGCCGACCACACCCTTGGGCAGCCGGTTGACCTCGACCCGGGTCAGGCCGGGTACGACGCCGCGCCGGCGGCGGGTGTCGAGGTGGTCGTGCGCCGTACGGCCGTAGTAGCGGGCGGTGAGCGCGATGTGGGGGGGTTCGTCGAAGGCGTGCTTGCGGGCCTTGCCGGACTCCCAGCAGATCAGGTCGATGATCTCGTCCTGCCGGTCGAGCACCAGGTCGTGGAGCCGGAGCAGGATCGCGGCCCGCTGGTCGAGGTCGGTGCGCGCCCACTCCTGCTGCGCCCGTCGCGCCCGGGCGAAGGCCTCCGCCACGTCGGCGTCGCTCGACTGGGGCACGTGGGCGAGCGGCTGCCCGCTGAGCGGCGAGTACGTCGGCGCCGTCTCGCCGGACGTCGCGACGACCCGGTCGGTGAGCCGCCGCACGTAGCCGGGCTCGAGCCCGTAGCTGGCGGCCGGGTCGTGCTCGGGGTCGGCCGGTCCGTCGACGAGCGGCCCGCCGCGGGGGTGCTGGGAGCTCATACCAACCGACAGTATGTGACCCACCTCTCCCGGGCTACCCCTCGGTAGCCGACTGAGACGCGCGACACGTTCCGGACGCCTGTCGGCTCACTCGACCAGCACCGAGAACGTCGCGAGGGCGGCCAGCGCGGCCCCCCGCCAGGTCAGCTTCACCGCAAGGCCGGACCCGCCCGAGGCCGGCGTCGAGGGGTCCGCGGGAGCGGCCGGGTCGGGCCGGGCGGAGTGCAGCGCGTGCGCGGGTCCGGGCCGCTCGGCCCGGGTGGAGCGAGGAGAAGAACCACCGGCCGAACACGGCCCGCCGGTGCGGGAGCGCGACGCCGGCGTCGGCGGCGACCCAGCGCGCGCCCCGCATGCCGCGGCCCGAGGTGTCGACCCACGCCTCGTGCACCTCGACCGAGCCCTGGTGGCTGAGCAGGTCGTCGAGGTCGTCGTCGCAGCGGAACACCAGGTCGGGCTTGGGGAAGACGCCCCGCTGCACGACCGGCTCCTCGCTCCACACGCCCAGCAGCGGCCGGATCATCCGCGGGGTCGGGTCGTCGAGCAGCACCACCCACGCCCGCTCCGGTGGGGTCCGGGCGAGCCGGAAGTCACGCCGCGCGAGCGCCACCGACCAGGCCGCGCGGGTCACCCACAGCAGCACCGCGCCGCCCAGGAACGGCACCATGAAGAGAGCCAGGCCGGAGTCGGTGAGCAGGACCACGGCCCCGGTGACCACGACCCCGGCGACCAGCCACGCCAGCCACCGCTGCCACACGTCGCGCCACGCCCCGTCGAGGACGCCTCCGACGTCGACCGCGGGCCGGGAGTCGCGCGCCGGCGCGTGCGCGGCCGCCGCGCGGTCCTGCACCCGGGCCCGCTCCGCCTCGGCCTCCGCGGCGTCCACGGCCGCCCGGTTGCGCCGCGCGTGGCGCATCGCCCACACGTTGGTGGCGAACATGCCGCCGAAGAGGCCTGCGAAGACCGCCGTCCCCAGTCGGGGGTCGACGGCGAAGCCGGCGAACCCGGCCACGACGAGGCCGAGCTGGGCGGCGACGGACCATCCCGGCTGTCGGCGGCCGGCCACCAGTGCGCCGAACGCGTGCCGGAAGAGCCACGTCGACGCCGCCAGCGCGACCACGAGGAGGCCTGCGACGACCGCGACACCGGTCATGCCTTGCGTGGCTGTCGCCACCGCCCAGGCACCCGCGACGCCGGCCCCCGCCACCACCACGACCGAGAACACGCCGGCCCACCTCGGCCACGTCCGGTCGTCCCTGACCACGCCCCCATGCACCGCCATGGGCGGAGCATGACACCGATCAGACGATGTCGGGAGCCCGGACCCGCGCCTCGTCGGCCTCCCGGTCGGTGGCGGTGCGCTGCGACTGCCGCTCCGCCTCGACCCGGCGCAGGTAGTGGTCGACCTCCTCGTCGAGCTGGTCGGCGTCCCAGCCGAGCTCGCCCGCCATCAGCTCGGCGGCGGCCCGCGCGGCGCGGGTGCCGCGGTCGAAGGTCTCGATCGAGATCCTGGTGCGCCGGGTGAGGACGTCGTCGAGGTGGCGCGCCCCCTCGTGGGTGACGGCGTGGACGACCTCGACGGCCAGGTAGTCCTCGGCACCGGCCAGCGGCTCCCCCAGCCCGGGCCGCTGCGCCACCTGCGCGACCAGCTCGTCGATGAGCCCGCCGTAGCGGCCGAGCAGGTGGTCGACCTGGGCCAGGCTGAGGCCGGTACGCCGGGAGATCATCACCCGCTGGTTGGTCCGGGCCTCGAACCCGTCGGCCCCGGCGAGCGGCACCCGGTCGGTGATGCAGCTCCGGACCGGCGCCTGGGTGTCCTCGAGCTGGTCGACGACGGCGTCGATCGCGTCCTTGGCCATCACCCGCCAGGTCGTCAGCTTGCCGCCACCGATGAGCACCAGGCCGGGCGCCGGGACGGCCACGGTGTGCTCGCGGGAGATCCGGGAGGTGGGCTCCGACTCCCCTGTCAGCAGCGGCCGGAGCCCGGCGTACACCCCCTCGACGTCGGCGTGGTCGAGCGGGTCTCGGAGCACGGTGTTGACGTGGGACAGCAGGTAGTCGATGTCGGCCCGGCTGGCCGCCGGGTGCGCCTTGTCGAGGTCCCAGGCGGTGTCGGTGGTGCCGATGATCCAGTGGGCGCCCCACGGGATCACGAACAGCACCGAGGTCTCGGTGCGGGTGATCAGGCCGCACTCGGAGCGGATCCGGTCGCGCGGGACCACCAGGTGGATGCCCTTGGAGGCGCGCACCCGCAGCTGGCCCGCGCCGGCCAGGTCCTGGATCTCGTCGGTCCAGACCCCGGCGGCGTTGATCACGACCCGCGCCCGCACCTCGAGCTCACGCCCCGTCTCGAGGTCGGTGGCCCGGACGCCGACCACCCGCTCCCCCTCGTGCACGAACCCGGTCACGCGGGTGCGGGTCGCGACCTCGGCGCCGTGGTTGGCGGCGGTGCGGGCGATCGTCACCACCAGCCGGGCGTCGTCGACCTGGCAGTCGTAGTAGCGGATCGCCCCGACGAGGTCGTCGGTCCGCAGGTCGGGCGCGATCCGCGCGACCTGGCGGCGGAACAGGTGCCGGTGCCGCGGCAGTCCCATCTCGTAGGGCCCGAACGTCGCCATCGCGTCGTAGAGCGCCAGCCCGGCGCCGACGTAGGGACGCTCCCACCGGCGCCGCAGCGGGTAGAGGAACGGGACCGGCCGGACCAGGTGGGGCGCCAGCCGGGTCAGCTGGAGGCCCCGCTCCTGCAGCGCCTCGTGCACCAGGCCGAAGTCGAGCATCTCCAGGTAGCGCAGCCCGCCGTGGAGCAGCTTGGAGCTGCGGCTGCTGGTGCCGGACCCCAGGTCGCGCTGCTCGACGAGCGCCGTCGAGAGCCCCCGGGTGGCGGCGTCATGGGCGATGCCGACCCCGGTGATGCCGCCGCCGACGACGAGCACGTCCAGCGGCTCCTCGGCCGTGGTGGCCTCGAGAGCGGCCAGGGCCTCCACACGTGTCGCCGGGCTGAGCGCGCTGGTCATGGGGTCATCGTCTCAGGCGTCGCGCAGGCGTCGCGCCTGCTCGACCCCCTCCCGGAGGCGGCGTACGGCGAGCACGGCGGCCGCGCGCACCGAGGCCGGGGACGGCACCGACTCGACGAGCGAGAGCCGCCGGGTCCATCCGGCGTCACCGGGACGGGGCGACTCGGCCTGGTCCGGGTCGCCCGCGAGCGCCCTGCGGACGGCCGTCTCGGCGTCGAGCAGCGGCGCGCCGTCGGCGGGCACCCAGGTGCGGCCCGGCCGGCACACCATGTCGTCGCGGAGGCTGTGGGCCAGCGTCACCGCGGTCCGCGGCGGCGCGGCCGTCAGCGCGGCCATCCCGAGCCCCACCGCCGTGCTCGGCGCCACCGGCACGGGCACCCGCAGCCGCACCAGCCCGGCGCAACGACCGACGGTGGCGAGCAGGTCGGTGTAGCCGAGCACGTCGGGGCCGCCGACGTCGAGGCTGCCGGTCGGCTCCTCGCCGGCCAGGGCCTCGACCAGCGCCCGCACCATGTCGCTCACCGCGACCGGCTGCACCCGGTGGCGCATCCACAGCGGCGCCGGCTGCACGACGAGCAGCATCGCGAGCTGGCGGATGATCTCGAAGGACGTCGACCCGGCCCCGATCACGACACCGGCGCGCAGCGCGAGCGTCGAGCGACCGGACGAGGCCAGCAGCCCCTCGACCTCGTGGCGCGAGGAGAGGTGGTCCGAGAGCGGCCGGCCGGAGGCGGGGGGCACCAGGCCGGACAGGTAGACCACCCGGCGTACGCCCGACGCGGCGACGGCCTCGGCGGTGGCCCGGGCCGCCAGCCGGTCGCGGTCGGCGAAGTGCGGCGCGTCGAGCGAGTGGACCAGGTAGCACAGCGCGTCGACGCCCTCCAGGGCGCGCGCGACCTGCTGGCGGTCGGTGGCGTCGCAGCGGCGCCACTCGACCGCGTCCCCCCAGTCGTACGCCGACGGGTCGGGCGGGCGGGACGACGAGGCGACCACGTCGTGGCCCGCGGCCAGCAGCGCCGGGACCAGCCGCGACCCGACGTAGCCGGTCGCGCCGAGGACCAGGACCCGGCGGCGGGTGTCAGGGGCGACGGCCACGGTCAGCTCCTCCGGCTCAGCTCGGCGAGCAGGTTGGCGGCGAACCGGTGGCCCATCTGGGTGAGCACGCCGTGGATGGCGGTCTGGACCGCGGCCCGGGTCAGCCCGGGGACGGGGAGCTGGACCCGCACGGTCAGGTCGATCTCGAGCCGGGTGCCGGCGGCGACGCTGTCGAGCGCGTAGAAGCCCTCGGCCCCGGCGCGCGACCCCGGACCCAGCGGGCGGTGCCGGAACTCGATCCGCGACGTCGGCGTGAAGTCCATCTCCTCGGTCATCGTCAGGTCGACGCCGCGGCCGAGCAGAGGCACCTTGCGCAGGTGCCAGACCCACCGGTCGCGGTCGTCGACCTCGATCGCGTGCACCAGCGGGGTCATCCGGGCCACCTGGCCGGGGTCGACCAGCAGCTCCCACACGGCCTCGACGGGGTGCGGGATCTCGGCGACGTCGTGGCGCCGTCCTGCGAAGGTGGCCATCAGCGGAGGACGACCTCGACCCGCTGGAACTCCTTGAGCTCGGTGTAGCCGGTGGTGGCCAGCGACCGTCGCAGCGCACCGATCAGGTTCATGGTGCCGTCGGCGACCCGGGAGGGGCCGAACAGGATCTCGTGCAGGGTGCCCACGGGCGCGAACTGCACCCGCTCGCCGCGCGGGAGGTCGGCGTGGTGGGCCTCGCCGCCCCAGTGGAACCCTCGCCCGGGCGCCTCGGAGGCGCGGGCGAAGGGCGACCCCACCATGACCGCGTCGGACCCGCACGCGATGGCCTTCGCGATGTCGCCGGACCGGCCGATCGAGCCGTCGGCGATGACGTGGACGTAGCGGCCACCGGACTCGTCGAGGTAGTCGCGGCGGGCGGCCGCGACGTCGGCCACCGCGCTGGCCATCGGCACCTCGATGCCGAGCACGGTGCGGGTGGTGTGGGCGGCGCCGCCACCGAACCCGACCAGGACACCGGCGGCGCCGGTGCGCATCAGGTGGAGTGCCGCCTGGTAGGTCGCGCAGCCGCCGACCACGACGGGGACGTCGAGCTCGTAGATGAACTCCTTGAGGTTGAGCGGCTCGGCCTGGCTCGACACGTGCTCGGCGCTCACCGTGGTGCCCCGGATGACGAACATGTCGACGCCCGCGTCGACGACGGTCTTGGCGTACTCCTTGGTCCGCTGCGGCGACAGCGACCCCGCCACGGTCACGCCGGCCTCGCGGATCTGGCGCAGCCGGGCGGCGATCAGCTCCGGCTTGATCGGCTCGGCGTAGATCTCCTGCATCCGGCCGGTGGCGTCGGCGCCCTGCAGGCCGGCGACCTCGTCCAGCAGGTCGGTGGGGTCCTCGTAGCGGGTCCACAGTCCCTCGAGGTTGAGCACCCCCAGACCACCCATCTCGCCGAACGCGATCGCGGTCGACGGCGACATCACCGAGTCCATGGGGGCAGCGAGCACCGGCAGCTCGAAGCGGTAGGCGTCGATCTGCCACGCGATGCTGACCTCCTCGGGGTCGCGGGTCCGCCGCGACGGGACGATCGCGATGTCGTCGAAGGAGTACGCGCGCCGGCCACGCTTGGCCCGGCCGATCTCGATCTCGCTCACCCCGTCAGGCTATCGAGTCGGTTGACGCCGTACGCCGCCGCGGGCGAGGTTGGGCGGCATGGCAGGCATCCGCGGGTTCACCGGCTGGGTCGGCACCGTCCTCGGCACCCCCGACCCGGTGGGTCTCGGTCGGTTCTGGGCGGGCGTCATCGGCGGCGAGCTCGACCAGCGCGACGGGACGTTCGTCACCGTGCACCGCGCGGGGACGACGTACCTCGCCTGCCAGCTCGAGCCCGACCACACGCCCCCGGCCTGGCCGGCCGGGCCGGGTGACCAGCAGATGCAGCTGCACCTCGACATCGGGGTCTCGTCGGTGGCCGAGGCGGTCGCCGACGCGGAGGCGCTCGGCGCGCGGCTCGCCGACGTGCAGCCGCAGGACGACGTCCGGGTGATGCTCGACCCCGCGGGCCACCCGTTCTGTCTCTACGTGGACCACGACTGAGGGCAGTCCGGAGTCGGTGGCTCCCCTGTCGCCCGGGGTCCTCACACGACGGCGGCCTGCACCGGTTCGGGTGCCACCGACGAGAGCGCCCGGTGCGGGCGCGCATCTTCCGTGCCGATGTGGCCGCGGCCTACCCTCCGACCGCGCAGGCTCGCTTTACTGAGTCGATGGACCGGCGCCGCGCAGCTGTCGCCCTCGTGGTGGCACTCGCTGCGGGTGCCGTCTCGGCCTCACTCGCGTCGACCAGCCCGCTCGCCGGCTCGCAGGGCCTGTTGCTGTCCGAGGCGCCGGTGCTGGGGCTGCTCATCGGATGGTCGTTCGCCGGCGCCGGGGTGGTGGCCTCGGTGCTGCGTCCGCGCAACGGGTTCGGGTTGCTGATGTACGCCACGGGGCTGGCGTGGTTCCTGTCCACCCTCACGGCGGCGGAGAACGCCGCCCTGTTCACGGTGGGGCTGCTGGTGGCCCCGTGGTGGCTCGGCGTGTTCCTGCACGCGCTGCTGGCGTTCCCGGTGGGTCGGCTGGAAGGGCAGGGGCGTCGGGCGCTGGTGGGCCTGCTGTACATCGACGTCACGTTGGTGCAGGCGATCCGGCTCCTCGTCACGGAGTCGACGGACCTGCCGGGCTGCCAGGCGTGCCCGACGAACCTCCTCCAGGTCGCCGACCGGCCCGCCGTCGCGGCCACGCTCCTCGTGGTCCAGCAGGCCGTGATCGGGTCCCTGGTCATCGGGGGCACCCTGCTGCTCCTGGCCCGGCAGTGGCGCGGTGCCACCGGCCCCCAGCGCCGGGTCCTGGCGCCGGTCGTGGTGGCGGGCTCGGTGTGCCTGGTCGTGCAGGCCATCGCCCTGACCGTCCAGCCGTTCGCGGTCCGGCAGTCGCTGGGGTGGCTCGGCGCCGCGGCGTTCGCGGCCGTTCCGTCGGCGTTCCTGGTAGGCCTGCTCCGGCAGCGCTTGGACCGGTCCGCGGTGGGGCGTCTGGTGGTCGATCTCGGGACGACGGGCGCAGCCGACCGCCTGGACGACCTGCTGAGGCAGACGTTGAAGGACCCGTCCCTGCAGATCGCGTACTGGCGCGCCGACAACGCGGACTACGTCGACGCGGCGGGCCGGCCCTTCACGATGCCGGCCGCGGACAGCGACCGGACGGTCACGGTCGTCGAGCGCGAGGGGGTCAGGGTGGCGGCACTGGTCCACGACGGCTCGGTCGCCGACGACCCGGCACTGGTGTCGGGTGCCGTCGCCGCCGCCGGGTTGGCGCTGGAGAACGAGCGGCTGCATGCCGAGGTACGGGCGCAGCTGGAGGAGCTGCGCGCCTCGCGCCGTCGGTTGGTGGAGGCCGGCGACCGGGAGCGCCGCAGGCTGGAGCGCAACCTCCACGACGGGGCCCAGCAGCGCCTGGTCGCGGTGTCGCTGCTGCTGAGCCGTCTCGAGGGCTCGGCCGGTGGGGCCTCGGAGACCCGCGAGCTCGCGACGACGGCGAGAGCCGAGCTGGACAGGTCCCTCGCGGAGCTGCGCGACCTGGCCGCAGGCCTGCACCCGGCGGTGCTGACCGACCACGGGCTGGCCGTGGCCCTGGACGGGCTCGCGGCCGGCGCGGCGGTCCCGGTCGAGCTCACCGTGGACCTGCCGCGGCGGCCGCCGCTTCCGGTCGAGGTGGCGGCCTACTTCGTCGTGTCCGAGGCGCTCGCCAACGTGGCCAAGCATGCGCACGCCACCCGGGTCTCCGTGCGGGTGGGGCAGGACGGCGACACGCTGTCGCTCGAGGTGACCGACGACGGCGTCGGTGGCGCCGTCGACGAGCCGGGGGTCCCGGGTGGCGCGGGCATCGAGGGGCTCCACGACCGCGTGGCCGCGCTCGACGGCCGGCTCGTGGTGACCAGCGCTCCGGCGCGCGGGACGGCCGTGCGGGCGGTGATCCCGTGCGGGTAGCCATCGCCGATGACGCCGTGCTGCTGCGGGAGGGAGTGGCACGGTTGCTGGCGGACGCCGGCTTCGACGTCGTGGCGAGCCACGGCGACGCCGAGACGTTGCTGGCGGGCCTGGAGTCGAACCCGGTGGACGTGTGCGTCCTCGACATCAAGATGCCGCCCACGTTCACCGACGAGGGGCTGCGCGCCGCGATGACGATCCGCTCGCGGTGGCCGGGTACCGGGGTGCTTCTGCTCTCGCAGTACGTCGAGCTGGGGCTGGCCCTCCGGCTGCTCGCCGGGGGCGCCGACGGCCTCGGCTACCTGCTCAAGGACCGGGTGGCCGATGTCGAGGGATTCGTGGCCGCGGTCGAGCGGGTCGGCGCCGGCGGCTCCGCGCTCGAGCCCACGGTCGTCTCACAGCTGCTCGCGCGACGGCGGACCGAGGAGGACCTGAGTCGGCTGACACCGCGCGAGCTCGCCGTCCTCGAGGCGATGGCCCAAGGGATGTCCAACCCGGCCATCGCGCACCGCCTCCACGTGAGCGTGCGCGCGGTCGAGAAGCACGTCACCAACATCTTCGACAAGCTCGACCTGCCCCCGGCCGGCGACAGCGACCGGCGCGTGCTCGCGGTGCTCCGCTTCCTGCAGGGCTGAGGTACGGCCCGCCGTACCCCCGACCTCCGAGCACGCCGGTCAGCGGACCGCGGGTCCGCCCCATTCCGGGAGACGCCGCTGCCGACGAGCCTGATGACAGGGCCAGTCGACCTCATGGCCCGGCGAACGGAAAGGACCACGGACATGACCACCACCGCCTACTTCCCCACCGGCCCTTCGGTGACGGCCACCGACCGGACGCCGCACCGCGGTCGAGAGCGCATCGGCGGCGTCGCCGGCCTGCTGGTTCCCGTGGCATGCGCCGTCGCCGGCGTCAGCACCGCCCTCGCGGGGCCGAACCTCCGGCAGGGCGCCTTCCCCTGGGCCGCCTCCGCGGGCACCGTCCTGGCGGCGCTCACCGTCGCGGCTGTCGCGGACCGGCACCGCCAGGTGTGGGGGCGCGTTGCCCGCACGGTCGTCCGAGGGACCATGTGGTCCCTGCTCGGCGTCGCGGGATTCTTCCTCGTCCTCGGCACCGAGGACCTCGTCGCCCGGGCCCTCGGCATCGGCCGGCCCCTCAGCGGCGGCGGCCTGGTGACCGGCCTCGGAACCCTGGCGGCGAGCGTCCTGGCGACGGTGCTGGTGCCCGTCGGCCTGAGCCTGCTCGGAGCACTCGTGGCCGCCCGCCGACTGATCTGGCTCCCGGGGCGGATCTCGGCGCTTGCCGTCGGGCCGCTCCTCGTCACGGGGGCCGCGCTCACCGCGCTCACCGAGTCCCCCGTGGTCCCGACCGCGTGGCTGCTGCTGCTCGCGTTCTCCTGGGCGGTCCTCGGGGCCAGCCTGCTGCGCGAGAGTCCCGCCACGCCCGCCGCCCACCGGACCACGCGCACACCGCGGACCACGCGCACACCGCGGACCACGAGCAGATGGCACTTCGCGCGCCACTTCCTCGTCATGGTCGCGGCGATGTACGTCGGCATGCTCGTCCTCGACCCGCTGTACGTCGCGGTCGCCCACCGGGCCGGCTACGCCGATCCGTGGGCCGAGCTGCCCCTCGTCTCGGCCGTCATGATGGCGGTCAACATGACCATCCCGATGGTGCTGCTGATGCAGCACCACGGGCACCGCGCCGCCGCCACCGCCGAGATGGCCGCGGCCATGCTCCTGCCGACCCTGGCCGCGGCCTGCCTCCACCTCCTCGGGGTGCTTCCCGCCTCCCAGGTGATGACGGTCGCCCACGTGTCCATGCTCCCCGCGATGTTGCTCGTCATGCTGCGCCGCTACCGCGACTACGCCTGACGAACCCCGTCCGACCCGGACTGGTCGCTCCCAAGGCGCGGCAGGGCGTGGGCGGCGACGCCGTCGGGGCCGCACGAGGCCTACGCCAACGAGTCGGAAGCTCCGTTCCACGAGTCCGCCCACTCCCAGGACTGCGTATCCGCTCGATGGAGAAGGGGTCTCAGCGCACTGTTCCACCTCGGCCACAGCCTCACCCTGCTGGCCCTCGCATTGGGGGTCGCACTGGGCGGGGAGCCAACCCCGTGGGCTCGGCGGGGTCGGGGCGACCGCGGGTGAGCGCGACCGGCGGCGCCAGTCTCCCCCGCCGACCAGCGCCACCGGCGGATCCAGCGAGTGCCCGGGTCGGAACCGGTCACACCAATCCGGGGGCCACCTGGCCCCTAGCCTCGGGCGGTCCGTCTCGGCCATCCCCACGATGGTCGAGCCGCGCCCGCCAATTGGCTACGGGCGAACTGTAGCCAACAAGGCGGGTTCTGGGGACCCCTGTCGGGCCGCGGGATCAGCGGTCCGGGTGCTCGGGCGCGACCAGGGCGCGCGTCCGTCGCTTCAGCCACGCGGCGTACTGCTCGCGGGACCACCCGCGGTTGCGTCGAAAGGCGAGGAACACCTCCGACCGGGTGATCACGACCAGCTCGTCGACGGCCTCGTCCGGCACGGGGCCCGTGGCCAGCAGCCGGACGGCGGCACGGATCGTCTCGGCGTGACGCCCGGCCGCCCCCTCCACCAGGGCCTGCAGGTCGGCGTCCTGGTCGGCGGCGAGGGCGAGCACGGCGAAGAGCGGTGCGATCCGCTCGAGGGTGTCGGAGGCGAAGGCCACGAACCGGTCGAGCCGGGCGTCGAGGTCCGGCTCGCCGTCGAGGCCCAGCTCGTCGAACGCCTCGGTGAGGGTGCGGTCACCCATCGTCCGGTGGCGGAAGGCGGCCATGAACAGGCCAGCCTTGCCACCGAACGCGCTCGAGACCAGCTCGGCCGAGACACCGGCTTCCGTGGCGACGGCGGAGATCGTCGTCGATGCCCAGCCCTGCCGCGCGAACAGGTCCGTCGCGACCTCGACGATGCGCGCCCGCCGCTCCTCGGCGGCGGCCCGGCGACGGCTCGCGTCATAGCGCCGCTTGGTGCTCATCGGCGCGCCCTCGGTCCTTCAGCTCCCCGAGTAGTTCGGTGCCTCGACGGTCATCTGCACGCCGTGCGGGTGGCTCTCCGTGAGCGAGGCCGACGTGATGCGGACGAACCGCCCCTTGTCCTGCAGCTCGGGGATGGTGCGCGCGCCGACGTAGAACATCGACTGGTTGAGCCCCCCGATCAGCTGGTGGGCGACCGCCGCGAGCGGGCCGCGGTAGGCGACCTGGCCCTCGATGCCCTCCGGGACGATCTCGTCGTCGCTGGTGAGCTCGGCCTGGAAGTAGCGGTCCCTGGAGTAGGACTTCTTGCCGCGGCTGCTCATCGCGGCCAGCGAGCCCATGCCGCGGTAGGACTTGTACTGCTTGCCGTTGACGAAGACCAGCTCGCCGGGCGACTCCTCGCAGCCCGCGAGCAGCGAGCCGACCATGACGCAGTCGGCGCCGGCGACGATCGCCTTGGCGATCTCGCCGGAGTGCTTCATGCCGCCGTCGGCGATGACGGGGACCCCGGCGGGACGGGCCGCGAGCGCCGCCTCGTGGAC
The DNA here is from genome assembly GCA_963740325.1 of uncultured Actinomycetota bacterium. Taxonomy (GTDB): domain Bacteria; phylum Actinomycetota; class Actinomycetes; order Propionibacteriales; family Nocardioidaceae; genus Nocardioides. The sequence goes on along the minus strand of CAVUDQ010000004.1, from coordinate 233,541 downwards.
CGCGGTCACCTGGGGTACGCCGACGCCGGTGACGACCCGCGTGGTGCAGATCGAGCCGGGCCCGACCCCCACCTTGACCGCGTCGGCGCCGGCGTCGACGAACGCCTGGGCACCCTCGCGGGTGGCCACGTTGCCGCCGATCACCTGCACGTCACGGGTCGCGGGGTCGTCCTTGAGCCGCCGCACCATGTCGAGCAGCAACCGGACGTTGCCGTGGGCGGTGTCGGCGACGAGGACGTCGACGCCGGCCTCGACCAGCGTCGTGGCGCGCTCCCAGGCGTCGCCGAAGTAGCCGATCGCGGCGCCCACGAGCAGCCGGCCGTGGGCGTCCTTGGACGCGTGGGGGAACTGCTCGGACTTCACGAAGTCCTTGACGGTGATCAGGCCGCGGAGCCGGCCCCGGTCGTCGACGAGCGGCAGCCGCTCCCGCTTGTGCTTGCGCAGCAGCGCGGTCGCCTCGTCCCGCGAGATGCCCTCGTGGCCGGTGACCAGCGGCATCCGGGTCATCACCTCGTCGACCTTGGTGGTCGCCCACTCGGCGACCGGCGTGAACCGCAGGTCGCGGTTGGTGCAGATGCCGAGGAGCTGGTCGTCGACGCCGACGACGGGGAGGCCGGAGACGCGGTACTCGCCGCAGATCCGGTCGAGCTCCTCCAGCGTCGCGTCGGGGCCGATCGTGACGGGGTTGGAGATGATCCCGGTCTGGGTCCGCTTCACCAGGTCGACCTGGTAGGCCTGGTCCTGGATCGAGAGGTTGCGGTGGAGCACGCCGAGACCGCCCTGCCGGGCCATCGCGATCGCCATCCGCGACTCGGTGACGGTGTCCATCGCGGCGCTGACGAGCGGTGCCCGCAGCGTGATCGCACGGGTCAGCCGGGTCGTGGTGTCGATGTCGCTCGGCGCGAGGTCGGAGTGGCCGGGGAGCAGCAGGACGTCGTCGTAGGTGAGACCGAGGGCGGCGAACTTCTCAGGGACCTCCACCCCCACATCGTAGACGGCGCCGGCTGCTCGCCGCGCACCACCGACGCACTCACCTGCGAGGGGTGGCGGCGTGGCCCGGGGCCGGAGCCTGCCGCCTGCTCACCGGGTCGTCCCGGCCCGAGGGCGGCGTCCCCGGCCACGGCTGGTGATCCATGGGGTGCACCCGCAGACTGGCTCTCACCATGGACGTCCTGACAGGGCTCGAAGAGCTGTTCGTCGTCGCCGCCATCTCGGCGCTCGCGCCGTTGGCGGCGGCCCTGATCCGGGGGCAGCGCATCCCGCAGCTGGTGCTGTTGCTGCTGGGTGGGATCGTCGTCGGGCCGCAGGTCCTCGGCATCGAGCCGAACGACGAGCTCGAGCTCATCGCCAACGTCGGACTCGGGTTCGTCTTCCTGCTCGCCGGCTACGAGATCGACCCCGGGATCATGTTCGCCCGCGCGGGCAGGCTGGCCCTGACGGCGTGGGTGACCACAGCGGTCGTCTCTGTCGCGGTCATCGGTGGGCTGGACGCGATCGGGTACGTCGAAGCGTTCGTGCCGGTGGCCCTGGCGCTGACGACCACGGCGCTCGGCACGGTCCTGCCCACCCTGCGCGAGCAAGGCATGCTGGGGGGCGCGTTCGGCCGTCACTTCCTGGCATCGGGTGCGGTCGGCGAGCTGCTGCCGATCCTGGCGATCGCGATCTTCCTGGGCGTCAACAGCCGCCTGTCGGCCCTCGTCTCGATCGCGGCGATCGGGCTGGTGGCGATCGCGCTCGTCGGGTTTGCCAAGCTGCTGCAGGGTCGGCAGATCCTGCGCATCGTCGCCGGAGGCGCCGACTCCACCGGTCAGACGACGCTGCGATGGACCGTCCTCCTGCTGGTCGGCCTGCTGGTGATGGCCGGCGAGTTCGGGCTCGACGTCGTGCTCGGCGCGTTCCTCGCCGGAGGGGTGCTGCGGCACTGGGCACCTGGCGAGGTCGAGGCCTTCGAGGCCAAGCTCGACGCGATCGGCTACGGCTTCTTCATCCCGATCTTCTTCGTGTTCGCCGGCATGGGCATCGACGTGGCGTCGATCCGGGAGTCGCCGTCACGGCTGCTGGTGTTCCTGGCCCTGCTGCTGCTCGTCCGCGGTCTTCCGGTGCTCGTCGTCTATCGCCGGGAGCTGGCGATCCGTGAGCGCACACAGCTGATGCTCTGCACCGCGACGACCCTCCCGCTGTTGGTGGCGCTCGCCCACATCGGGCTGGCGAACGGCACGATGCTGAGCGAGAACGCTGCCGCGATCGTCGGCGCCGGTGTCCTGTCGGTGCTGCTCTTCCCCCTCGGCGCCGTGCTCCTGCATCGTCCCGACGCCCCCCACCCGGCACCAGACGCCCTGCCTGAAGTCGGTCCGGTCGACTAGCGTCGGGGGGTCACGCCGGCTCGGTGGGCTGAACCGGCGTCGGCGCCACGGGCGGGGCAACCGGGGCGGGCGAGCGCAGGTGCCACAGCCACAACAGCAGCCCCGCGGTGGCCATCGTGGCGGAGGCCAGCGCGACGGTGCCGACGGAGCCGGTCACGAAGGGGGCCACCGCCCCCGCGACCGTCCCGTTGAGGAGCAGCGTGAAGAACGTGAACAGCGACACCGCCGATCCGCGCCCGGCCGGGAACAGGTCGAGCAGGATCAGCTGCATGGTCGGGTAGGCGGCGACCGTCCCGAGGCCGAGCAGCGCCGGGCCGAGCACCACCCAGGGCAGCACAGGACCGACGGTCGTCGCGACGGCGACGTTCGCCGCGGCGGCCGCCACGCAGAAGAGGAGCGAGCCGGTGACCAGCCGGTTGCCGGGGATCCGGCCGGCCGCCGAGCTGCTGATCTGCGACCCGAGCAGCACAGCGCCCACCAGGGGCGCGAACAGCACCCAGAAGTCGAGCTCGCCGAGCCCCAGCAGGTCGACCACGATGATCGAGGCGGAGCTGACGTAGATGAACTGGCCGCCGAAGACCAGCGCCGCCGACCACGCGACCCGGTGGAACCGTCCGCTGCGCGCGACCGTGGCGAGGCCGCGCACCAGCGCACCCACGCGCAGCGGGATCCGCCGCTCCGCCGGATGGGTCTCGGGCAGCCACGCCGCCACGACGCCGACCAGCAGCAGCGCGACCAGTGCCATGAACCAGAACGTGATCGGCCACGGGCCGGCCTGGAGCAGCACGCCGCCGATGACCGGGGCGATGGCGGGAGCGAGCGAGAAGATCATCATCACCCGGCTCATCAGCCGCTGCGCCTCCGGACCCTCGAAGACGTCGCGGATCACGGTGCGGCTCACGATGACGCCGCCCCCCGCGCTCAGTCCCTGCAGCACGCGGAACACCAGCAGCGTGCCGAGGTTCGGCGACAGGGCGCAGCCGATGGACGCGACGACGTACACCGCGACCCCACCGATGATCACGGGCTTGCGGCCGAGCGCGTCGGAGAGCGGCCCGTGGAACGGGCTCATGAGCCCGAACGAGACGAGGTACGCCGACACGACCAGCTGCATCTCGTCGCTGGTGACCCCGAAGTCGTCGCCCATCTCGCGGAACGCCGGGAACGGCGTGTCGATGCTGAACGGCCCGAGCATCGAGAGCCCGGCGAGGATGGTGGGGAGCAGCCACAGGAGGCGACGGTCGGCCGGGCTGGTCATCGCGGCCAGCCTCCCACACGCCGCGAGGCCCGCCCCGGTGTCCGGGACGGGCCTCGTGCGGAGCGGGAGTGCGGGCGGCTCAGTGGCCGTGGCCGTGACCGTGGCCGGCCGCAGCCCCCTCTTCCTCCTCGGGCTTGTCGACGACCAAGGTCTCGGTCGTCAGCAGCATGCCGGCGATCGAGGTGGCGTTGACCAGCGCGGACCGGGTCACCTTGACCGGGTCGAGCACGCCCTGGGCGACCAGGTCGCCGTACTCGCCGGTGGCGGCGTTGAAGCCCTCGCCGGCCTTGCCCTCGCGGACCTTGGCGACCACGACGTAGCCGTTGTCGCCGCCGTTCTCGGCGATCCAGCGCAGCGGCTCGTCGGCGGCCTTGCGCACGATCCGGACGCCGGCGGCCTCGTCGCCGGTGAGGCCGAGGTCGCCGTCGAGGACCGAGACGGCGTGGACCAGCGAGGCGCCACCGCCTGCGACGATGCCCTCCTCGATGGCCGCGCGGGTCGCCGACACGGCGTCCTCGATGCGGTGCTTCTTCTCCTTCAGCTCCACCTCGGTGGCGGCGCCGACCTTGATCACGCACACCCCGCCGGCCAGCTTGGCGAGCCGCTCCTGGAGCTTCTCGCGGTCCCAGTCGGAGTCGGTGTTCTCGATCTCGGCCTTGATCTGGTTGACGCGGCCCTCGACGGCAGCGGCGTCGCCGGCGCCGTCGACGATGGTGGTGTTGTCCTTGGTGACCACCACGCGGCGGGCCTGGCCGAGCACCTCGAGCCCGACCTGGTCGAGCTTGAGGCCGACCTCGGGGGCCACGACCTGGCCGCCGGTCAGCGTCGCGATGTCCTGCATCATCGCCTTGCGGCGGTCACCGAAGGCCGGGCTCTTGACCGCGACCGCGTTGAAGGTGCCGCGGATCTTGTTGACGACCAGCGTCGAGAGCGCCTCGCCCTCGACGTCCTCGGCCAGGATGAAGAGCGGCTTGCCGGACGCCATGACCTTCTCCAGCACCGGGAGCAGCTCCTGGACCGCGGAGATCTTGCCCTGGTGGAGCAGGATGTACGGCTCGTCGAGGACGGCCTCCATCCGCTCGGGGTCGGAGACGAAGTACGCCGAGATGTAGCCCTTGTCGAACTGCATCCCCTCGGTGAACTCCAGCTCGGTGCCCATGGTGTTGGACTCCTCGACCGTGATCACGCCGTCCTTGCCGACCTTGTCGAACGACTGGGCGAGCAGGTCACCGATGTGGGCGTCACGCGAGCTGATGGTCGCGACCGAGGCCATGTCCTCCTTGGTCTCGACCTCGCGGGCGGCTTCCTTGAGCGCGTCGCCGACGGCCTCGGCGGCGGCGTCCATGCCGCGCTTGAGACCCATCGGGTTGACGCCCGCGGCGACCGCGCGCAGGCCCTCGTGGACCATCGCCTGCGCCAGCACGGTGGCGGTGGTGGTGCCGTCACCGGCGACGTCGTTGGTCTTGGTGGCGACCTCCTTCGTCAGCTGGGCACCGAGGTTCTCGAACGGGTCGTCGAGCTCGACCTCACGCGCGACGGTCACGCCGTCGTTGGTGATGGTCGGGGCGCCCCACTTCTTGTCCAGCACGACGTAGCGGCCCTTGGGACCGAGCGTCACCTTGACGGTGTTGGCCAGGGCGTCGACGCCCCGCTCCAGCGCCTTGCGCGCGGAGTCGTCGAACTCCAGGATCTTGGGCATGGGTGGCTCCTACGAGAGACGGGTCCGGGTCGTGTACCCGGGCGCTCGCCCAGGCACACGACCCGGAGGGATCAGTTGACGACGGCGAGGACGTCGCGGGCGGAGAGGATGAGGTACTCCTCGCCGGCGTACTTGACCTCGGTGCCGCCGTACTTGCTGTAGATGACCTTGTCGCCGACGGCGACGTCGACCGGGACGCGGTTGCCGTTGTCGTCGATGCGGCCGGGACCGATCGCCAGGACCTCGCCCTCCTGGGGCTTCTCCTTGGCGGTGTCGGGGATGACCAGGCCGGAGGCGGTGGTCTGCTCGGCGTCGAGCGGCTTCACGACGATCCGGTCCTCGAGGGGCTTGATGTTGACCGACACTTCAGATCAACCTCCACTTTCTCTTCAACCTCTGGGGGAGCCAGCGGCTCCTGGGACGTGTGAGCCTGCGGGTTCGGTACGCCGTCGCGGGAGCCGTACGTCGTCGCAAGCGCTGGCACCCTCAGGGCGAGAGTGCCAGCACCGACGCTAGCACTCGGACGGAACGAGTGCCAGAAGGGGGGTCACCGGAAGGATGCCGGCGACCACGCGTCCTGCAGCCATCGAGGCACCAGCGCCTCCACCGCGGCCGCCAGGTCGGTGCCGAGGCACTCCTCGACGATCCACCACCACGCCACCGGGCGACCACCAGGGCCGGGTTCGACCCGCACGCATCCGAGCAGTGCGGTCTCGTCGGCGTCGAGCAGGGCGTAGGTCCAGGCGTCGCCCCGCTCCATCTCCCGCAACCGGTCGAGCAGGTCGCACCGGCACTGCTCGGGGCTACAGGTGACCGGCGGCCAGCCGCGCACGGTGCCGTGGAGGTCGCGCAGCACGCGGTGCGACCCCTCGACGGCAGTGCGGTAGCGGGTCTCGTCGGTGTGTCGTAGCGGGCGCAGGCGGTGCCCGTACGGGACGGCGACGGCGGCGGGAGGCTGGTCGGACGGCATCGGTCTCCTCGGATGGGTCAGGCAGTGGTGGCGAGGTCGGCCAGGGCGAGTCGGGCGCGGAGCGTGGCCAGGCCGCGGCTGGTCGCGGACTTGACGTGGCCGACGCCGAGGCCGAGGGCGTCGGCGGTCTGCTGCTCGCCGAGCCCCTCGTAGTGGCGGAGCACGACGCACGCGCGCTGTCGCGGCGGCAGCTGGAGCACCAGCTCCCAGAGGCCCGCGCGCAGGACCGGGTCGAGTCGCTCGATCGCCTCGTCCACCACCGCCCGCTCGGGCAGTCGGTCGACCGGCCGCTCCACGCGGCGCCAGGGCTGGCGGTACCAGCTGTGGTGGTGGTTGGCCATCGCGCGGCGGACGTAGGCGTCCGCCGCGCGACGGTCGCGCAGGCTGCCCCACCGGGGCAGGACCGAGGCCAGCGCGCTCTGCAGCAGGTCCTCGGCGGTGGTGACGTCACCGGTGATGGCGGCGGCTGCCCGGAGCAGCGCCGGGCGACGGACCGCGAGCCAGGTGGCGAAGTCGTCGGTCGCGACGGCCTGCGCGGTGTCCATGCCGGTTCCTCAGCCGCGGCGGGTGAGGGCGAGACCGGTGGCGACGACCGTCAGCCAGACCGGGCCGGTCATGCCCGCCATGTACTGCAGCGGGCTGATCATGAACAGCGCGGTCAGGCCGCCGAGGACGACGCTGGTCCACGCGATCCAGCGCGGGTACGCGCCGTACCGGAACGCCGCGCCCGCCATCGCCAGCGCGGTGAGCCCGGCGCCGCCCCACAGCCACGGGATGGTGCCGATCCAGTGCCCGAAGAAGACGACCGACTCGGGCACGAACGCCTCCGGCGGGGCCGCGAAGGCGAAGCCGAACTCGGTGGTCAGGCCCGCCCCCATGAGCTGGGCGACGCAGACCAGGGCCAGGCCCCCCAGGGCGACGCCCGGGACCAGGCTGTCGGCACCGGTACGCCGGCGCAGCTGGCGGTGCAGGCCGGCCGCGAAGACGACCAGCAGGACGCACGACACCATCGTCGCGGTGTGGAACAGGAGGATCTGCGGCCCCAGGTCGGCCATGTCGGCGGCGATCGCCGGGGCGGCGCCCCAGTTCGCGCGGTCGTAGACGGCGCCGCTGAGGCTGCTGCCGACGATCGAGACGATGCCGGCCGCACCGGCGGCGGCTCCCGCGACGGCCCAGCCGCGCGACGCGGGCTCCGTGGTCTCCCCGCTGACCGGGGTGGACGTGGGAAGCGTGGTGGTCATGTCTGCTCCTGCTCTCGGTGGTCGCGACGCGGTGGCGCCGCAGCACGACCATCGGGCCCGGGAGGGCAGGGCCACCACGGACAGGAGCAGGTGTACGGCTGGTGTCCGGGGCCCGTGTGGGGCCGGTTCAGGCCCCGGCGAGCGACTCGCCGAGCGCGAGCCGGGCGGCGCGGTCGGGCTCCAGTCCGCGCCCGACGTCGAGCGCGTCGTCGTAGCGGTCGGCGCCGAGGTGGCGGCGGGCCTCGCCGGCGGCCTCCTCGATGGCAGCAGGGTCGGGCCGGTAGTAGCCGTAGCCGAAGGACCCGAGCGCCTCCCGGATCCCCTGCGCGGCACCGAGCAGCAGCGGGACCCGCGAGTGGGTGCCCTGCCGCGCCTCGACGACGGCCGCGGCGTCGAGCAGGTAGGCCAGGTTGGCGTGGTCGCCCGTCTCCCGTGAGAGCCGGGTCCCCTCGTCGAGGTAGTCGCGGGCCCGGTCTGGCCGGCCGCGCACCAGCTCGACCTGGGAGAGGTTGTAGAGCGCGATGTACGTCGAGAGCCGGTCGCCGCGGCTCCGGGCGGACTCCAGCCCGCGCTCGATCTCGGCGAGCGCCCGGTCGGCGTCACCGAGCAGCAGCGCCACGGTCCCGCTCCAGATCCAGGACAGCGCGACCGTCCACTCCCCCGGCGGCCCGGCGGCGGTCGCCGGGCCCCGGGCCTCGGCGAACCGCTCGGTCGCCTCCTCCAGCCGGCCCGAGGCGAGCTCGGCGAGCCCGATGCCGGCGATCGCGTTGCCGCGGGCCTCGTCGTCGGGACCGGCGTGGGCCAGGGCGGCGTCCCAGTGGCCGCGCGCGGTCGGGACGTCGTCCAGCGCGAAGGACATGGTGGCGGCGGCGAGCTCGGCCAGCGGTCGTACGGCGTCGGGCAGCTCGTGGGCCAGGGTCGCCTCGGAGAGCCGCCTCCCGTGGCCGTGGTGGCCGCGCAGCCACCAGTACATCCACAGCGACCAGCACAGCCGCCCGGCCGACCCGGGCCGGCCGGCGGCGAGCAGGGTCTCGACCGCGGCCGTCAGGTTGGGGTGGTCGGCGTCGGCGCGGGCCAACGCGGCGACCTGGCCGGAGTCGCGGTAGCGCGGGGCGACCTGCTCGGCGAGGGCGAGGAAGTGCTCGGCATGGGCGAGCGCCATCCGCTCCCCCTCGCCGGTCTCGTCGAGACGCGCCGCGGCGTACTGCGCGACCGGCTCCAGCAGCCGGTGCCGCAGCCCGCCGGTCGCCCCGGGGTCGGTCACCACCAGCGACTGCTCGGCCAGCGACTCGAGCACTCCGAGCACGTCGCCGCCGACGCCCCCGGCGCGGTCGACCACGCCCTCGAGGTCGTCGAGCCGGAAGCCGCCGACGAACACCGAGAGCAGCCGCAGCAGGGCCTGCTCCTCGGGCGACAGCAGGCCGTGGCTCCAGTCGAGCGTGGCGCGCATGGTGCGGTGCCGCTCGGGACGGTCGCGGCCGCCGGACAGCAGCGCCTCGTCGAGGCGGTCGAGCAGCGACGCCGGGTCGAGCAGCCGGCCGCGGGCGCCGACCAGCTCCAGCGCGAGCGGGATCCCGGCCAGCCGGACCGCGATCGCGGCGACCGGCCGGGCGTCGCCGGGAGCGGTCCCCCAGCCCGCGGAGACCGCACCCGCGCGCTCGAGCAGCATCCGCACCGCCGGCGCCTCCTCGCCGGGGACGGCGGCCGGGTCGTCGGGGTCGGGCAGGGCGAGCGGCTCGACGGGGTACTCCTGCTCGGCCCGCACCCGCAGCGGGGCACGGCTGGACGCCAGCACCGACAGGTGCGGAACCGCCTCGATCAGCGCGGCCACCCGCGGGGCGGCCTCGAGGACGTGCTCGAGGTTGTCGAGGACCAGCAGCAGCTCGCGGCCGGCCGCCCACGCGGCCATCGCCTCGACCGGGTCGTCACCGGCACCGACGGTGACGTCGGCGGCGTCGAGCACGGCGGGCACGACCTCGGCCGGGTCGCGCAGGGTCGCCAGCTCGACGAACACCACGCCGTCGGCGTACTGGTCCTCCAGCGTGCGGGCCACGGCGAGCGAGAGCCGGGTCTTGCCGACGCCGCCGGGGCCGGTGAGCGTGACCAGCCGGTGCAGGTCGAGCAGCCGCACCACCTCGCGCAGGTCGTCGTCGCGCCCGATCAGCCGGGTGGGCGGGACCGGGATCCCGCGGTTGCGCCCGGCGGGGGCAGCCGAGGTGTCGGCCGCCACGGTCCGGCCGGCGCTCCGGCTCCGGCTCGGCACGCTGCCGACCAGGGTGGCCCGGTCGTCGTCACCGAGGCCCAGGGCGTCGGCCAGGGCACGCACCGTGTGGGGGTAGGGGCGGGTGCGGGTACCGCGCTCGAGGGCGCTCACGGCGTGGCTGCTCAGTCCCGCGCGCTCGGCCAGCTCCTCCTGGGAGAGGCCGGACGCCTCGCGGAGCCCCCGCAGCACGCTCGCGAACGAGCCGGGCCCTGCTCCGGTCACGCGCCCACGTCTCCTCCGCTCGAGTGGCGGCGAGTGTACGACGAGCGCCGATGCTCTGACAGGATCTTGCGGGTGGACCTCGACGCCTTCCGGTGGCTGCTCACCGACGACGGGCAACACCTGCTGGCGAGGGCGACGACCGTGGCCGGCGACGAGCTGGCCGCCCAGCGGGAGCTGCGCCGTCAGGCCTCGCCCGCGCACGTCGCCGCCGCGCTGACGCAGGTCGAGCTGCGCCGGCGGGCCGCTGCGAAGTTCGGCGACCTCGCGCCGCGGATGTACTTCACCCCCGACGGGCTCGAGCAGGCCACCCGGCTCTCCGTCGCACGCCACCGCGCCGCGCGACTGGGCGCAGCGTCGGCGTCGACACTGGTCGACCTCGGCTGCGGCATCGGCGGCGACCTGGTCGCCGTGGCCGCCGTCGGCATCACCACGGCCGGGGTCGACCTCGACCCGCTGCGGGTGGCGGTCGCCGAGGCCAACCTGGCCGCGCTCGACCTCCCGGGCGCGGTCATGGTCGCCGACGCGACCACCGTCGACACCTCCCCCTTCGACGTCGCGTACGCCGACCCGGCCCGCCGCTCGGCCCGCGGCCGCACCTGGTCGGTCGACGACTGGGAGCCGCCGTGGTCGTTCGTCGAGGGGCTGCTGCGGCGCGACTCCTGCGTCAAGGTGGCACCCGGCGTGCCCCACGACCTCGTGCCCGACGGCGTCGAGGTCGAGTGGGTGAGCGACCACGGCGAGGTCAAGGAGGCCGCGCTGTGGTCGGGCCGGCTGGCGACGACCGCCCGTCGCGCCACGGTCATCGGCGACGGGGGTCTGGCCACGCTCACCGACGAGGACGACCCGGGGGCCGGCGTCCGCGACGTCGGCCAGTTCCTCTACGAGCCCGACGGTGCCGTGATCCGGGCCGGCCTGGTGACCGCGGTCGCCGCCGGCGTCGACGGCGGGCTGGTCGACGAGCACATCGCCTACCTGACCAGCGACGCGTCGTACCGGACGCCGTTCGCGCGCGGCTACCGGGTCCTCGAGCAGCTTCCCTACCGCGAGAAGCAGCTCCGGGCCGCGCTGCGCGAGCGCGGTGTCGGGGTGCTGACCATCAAGAAGCGCGGGGTCTCGGTCAGCCCCGACGAGCTGCGGCATCGCTTGGCGCTGCGGGGCGACCGGACCGCGACGCTGGTGCTGACCCGGGTCGCGGGCCACGGCACGGCGCTGCTGGTCGAGCCGTTCTGAGTCAGTCGCAGCCGCGCCGCTCGACCCCGGCGACCCGCACCGGCAGCCGGCCGGGCGCCGGCTCCTTGCCCGTCAGCACGTCGACCAGAGCCGCCATCGCACCGGGCGTGGTGCCGTAGGTCGCGACCCGGACCGGCGCGTTCGAGCCGGCCAGGGCGTACGGCGTGTCGGTCGCGACCGCGACCTCCCCGGAGACCGGGCCGTCGCCGTAGCCGGCCAGGCCCACCGTGGTCGCGCCGGACAGCCGTCGCTCCTCGGCCGCCCGCCAGTCGGCGAGCGCGTCGCGGCGCCGCTGCTCAGCGGCCCGCCAGCGGTCGAGCCGCTGCCGGTAGGCACGGGCACCCTCGCTCCGGCCGCGCTCGGGCCGGTCGCGGCGCGTCGTCAGCCGGGCCGGGGTCGCCCGGGGCACCAGCACGTCGAGGCCCGCCGCCCGAGCCGCCCCGCCGAACGCCGAGACCGCCTCGGGGTCGCCGGTCGCCACGACCGCGCCGTCGACCACCGCGCCCCGGCACGGGCCCGACGCAACCGTCACGGCGGCGGCCGAGAGCTGCCGCGAGGCGTCGCGGGCAGAGCCGACCGGCGCGCCGGCACCGCCGCGGGAGTGCTCGAGCAGCGCGACCTGGCGGGCCGCCGCCTGCAGCAGCCGGGTGCGCGGCAGGTCGCCCTTCCGCACCGCCCGGACGATCGCGGCACGGGCGGCGGCGGGGTCGGTGGGCATCAGCAGCACGTCGTTGCCGGCCCGGAGCGCCTGTACCGCCACCTCACCGGGTCCGCGACCGGCCGTCACGGCGGCCATCTGGAGCGAGTCGGTGACGACGAGCCCCTCGAACCCGAGGTCGTGCCGCAGCAGGCCCGTGGTGACCTCGCGGGACAGGCTCGCCGGCACCCGCGGGTCGACGGCCCGGATGTCGAGGTGGCCGGTCATGATCGCGGGCACGCCGTCGTCGACCGCTGCCGCGAACGGCGCCAGGTCGACCCGGCGCAGCTCGCCGAGCGACCTCCGCTGGACGGGCAGCCCGAGGTGGCTGTCGGCGGGGACCGAGCCGTGGCCCGGGAAGTGCTTGAGCACCGGCACCACGCCACCGTCCTGGAGGCCGCGGGCCGCGGCGCCGACCTGCTGCCCGACCAGCCTCGGGTCGGAACCCGCCGACCGGGAGCCGATCGTGGGGTCCTGCGGCCCGCTGGTGACGTCGGCGTCCGGCGCGAAGTCGACGGTGAAGCCGAGGCCGGCCAGCTCGGCGGCGTACTGCCGGTAGACGCGGGTGGTCAGCTCCGGGTCGTCCGCCGCGCCGGCGCTCATGAATGCCGGGAACGACGTCGTGGCCGCCCGCTCGACGATCCCGCCCTCCTGGTCGACGGAGAGGAACAGCGGCCAGCGCCGGTCGACCTTCCGGTCGAGCGTGGTCAGCACGCGGCGGGACCGGGTGGCGGAGGTGAGGTTCTCGTCGAACGCGATGACGCCGCCGAGGTGCAGGTCACGCACCATCTGCACCGGCGCGGCCGTCCCGGACCACGAGGCGACGATGACCTGCCCGGCGAGGGCCGGCAGCGGCAGCCGCTGGACCCGCCGTACGGCGTCGTCGAGCTCGGCCTCGGTGGGGCCCCACCCGGTCCTCAGCCCCAGCTCGTCGGCCGGGCCGGGCGGCTCGGGCTCGGAGCTCGACGGGGACCTTGTAGGCGACTCGCCGTCGCCCGAGGCCGCGGGGTCGCCGCTGCCGCCCTGGCAGCCGGTGGCGGCCAGGAGCAGCACGGTGAGCACGCCGAGCAGGCGTGAGCGGGCGAGCGAGCGCACGCCTTCCATCGTGCCCGCGGGGTGGGGAGGCGGCCCAATCCACGGAGCCCCCGGGTGTGGTTGGCTCACCCCATGGGGAGCGAGCGCCGCCGATGGCCGGGGTGGGTGTACGCCGGGGGCGAGGAGCCGGACTACCGGTTCAGCCTCGCCAACGAGCGGACCCTGCTGGCCTGGCTGCGCACGGCACTGGCGCTGCTCGCGGCCGGCGTCGCGCTGGACCAGATCGACCTCGCGATGGGGGCGACCCTCCAGCAGGCCCTCGCCGGCGCCCTGGTGCTGCTCGGGGTCGTCTGCGCCGCGGCGTCGTGGTGGCGCTGGGCGAGCGCCGAACGCGCGATCCGGCTCCGGCAGCCGCTGCCGTCGTCGGTCCTGGGGCTGCTGCTGGCGGTCGCCACGGTCGCGATCGGCGTCGTCGTGCTGGTGGGGTTGTGACCGAGCCGGCCCACGGGATGCAGGCCGAGCGCACCGCGCTCGCCTGGCAGCGCACCGGACTCTCCGTCGCGGTCGCCGCAGCGGTGCTGGCCCGGCTGACCTACGGCGACCTCGGGGGCTGGGCGCTCGTCGTCCTCGCGGTCTGCCTGGCGCTGTGCGGCTGGGTGCTGCTCGACACCCGGCGGCGCTACCACGGACGCGCGCCGGCGGGTGCAGGCCGGCCCGGCATCGGCGGCTGGGCCGCCGCGGTCACCGCCAGCGTGGTGGTGATGGGGGTGGCCGAGCTCGCGGCGCTGGTCGCCGGTTAGCCCGGGGTCAGCCCAGCGCCTCGCGCTCCGCACCGATCGTCGTGTCGTCGCCGTGCCCGGTGTGCACGACCGTGTCGTCGGGCAGCTCGAACAGCCGACGGCGGATCGAGTCGACAATGACGTCGGCGTCGCTGTAGGACCGGCCGGTGGCGCCGGGTCCGCCCTGGAACAGGGTGTCGCCGGTGAACACGCACCCGAGGTCGTGCACAAAGAGGCACACCGCTCCCGGCGCGTGGCCCGGGGTGTGGATCACCGTCAGCGCCGCCCCGGCGACCTCCAGCGACTGGCCGTCCTCCAGGTCGGCGTCCCAGAGGTGGTCGGTGTGGGTGAGCTCCCAGAGCGGACGGTCGTCGGGGTGCAGCAGGATCGGCGCCCCAGATCCGTCATTGACACGTTCCCGCAGCTCGGGCGCCACCCGGACGTGGTCGTCGTGGGCGTGGGTGCAGACGATCGCCTTCACCGCCCGGCCGCCGACCATCTCGAGGATCGCGTCGACGTCGTGGGGCGCGTCGATCACCACGCACTCCTCGTCGTCGCCCACCACCCAGACGTTGTTGTCGACGTCGAAGGTCTCGCCGTCGAGGGAGAAGGTGCCGCTGACGACGGCGTGGTCGACCCGCACCGCCATCAGAACACCACCACCGAGCGCAGCACGTTGCCACCGTCCATCTTCGCGAACGCCGCCTCCACGTCGTCGAGGCCGATCTCCTCGCTCACGAACGCGTCGAGGTCGAGCCGGCCCTGCCGGTAGAGGTCGACCAGCATCGGGAAGTCGCGGCTCGGCAGGCAGTCGCCGTACCAGCTGGACTTGAGCGCGCCCCCGCGGCCGAAGACGTCGATCAGCGGGATGTCGGGGACCTTCATGTCCGGCGTCGGGACGCCGACCAGCACGACCGTGCCGGCCAGGTCGCGGGCGTAGAACGCCTGTTTCCAGGTCTCGGGGCGGCCGACGGCGTCGATGACCACATCGGCACCCTCGGACCCGTCGTCGCCGCAGATCTGCTTGATCGCCTCGACCGGGTCGTGCTCGGTTGCGTTGACGGTGTGGGTGGCGCCGAGCCGGCGGGCGCCCTCCAGCTTCCGGTCGTCGAGGTCGACGGCGATGATCTTCGAGGCCCCCGCGAGCGCGGAGCCGGCGACGGCGGCCGCCCCGACCCCGCCGCAGCCGATGACGGCGACGGTGCTGCCGCGGCCCACGTCGCCGGTGTTGATCGCGGCACCCAGGCCCGCCATCACGCCGCAGCCGAGCAGCCCGACCGCCGCGGCCCGGGCGTCCGGGTCGACCTTGGTGCACTGGCCGGCCGCGACCAGGGTCTTCTCGGCGAAGGCACCGATGCCGAGCGCGGGACTCAGCTCGGTGCCGTCGGCGAGCGTCATCCGCTGGGTCGCGTTGAAGGTGCTGAAGCAGTACCAGGGCTCACCCCGGCTGCAGGCCCGGCAGTCGCCGCAGACGGCTCGCCAGTTGAGGACCACGAAGTCGCCGGGCGCCACGTCGGTGACCCCCTCGCCGACCGCCTCGACGGTCCCGGCCGCCTCGTGGCCGAGCAGGAACGGGAACTCGTCGTTGATCCCGCCCTCGCGGTAGTGGAGGTCGGTGTGGCAGACCCCGCAGGCCTGCACCTCCACCAGCGCCTCCCCCGGCCCGGGGTCGGGCACGTGGATGGTCTCGATGCGGACGGGCTCGCCCTTGCGGTGGGCGACGACGGCTCTCACCTGATGCATGCGGGCGACTCAACCACATGCGGGCGACTCAACCACACCGGTCAACCCGCGAGGTCACCAGACGCTGAAGACGTCGCCACCGATCCGGACGATGAACGCCGAGACGACGAGGATGAAGAACACCCGCACGAACCGGCTGCCGCGCGAGATCGCCGTCCGCGCGCCGAGGTAGCCGCCGACCAGGTTGCACACGCCCATCACCAGCCCGACCTTCCACAGCACCGCCCCCATCGGCACGAACACGACCAGGGCGCCGAGGTTGGTGGTCCAGTTGGCGAGCCGGGCCTTCGCGCTGGCCTCCAGGAACGAGTAGCCGAGCAGCCCGACGAGGGTGAACACGAAGAACGAGCCGGTGCCGGGCCCGAGCGCCCCGTCGTAGAAGCCGATGGCCAGGCCGGTGAGCATCGCGAGCACGAGGTGCTGGTGGCCGGCGTACCGCAGCGCGGTCTCCTCCCCCAGCTCGGGCTTGAGCAGGACGTAGGCGCCCACGACGACGAGCACCACCAGCACGATGGGGTAGAACGCCTCCTCCGGGATCCAGGTGGCCGCGAGGGCACCGAGGACGGCGCCCACGAACGAGAAGCCCATGAGCGGCAGGAAGGTGCGCGGGTCCGGCCGCACCCGGCGGTAGTACGTCGCGCTGCTCACCGTGGTGCCGCAGATCGCCGCGAGCTTGTTGGTCGCCAGCACCTGCACCGGTGTCGCACCGGGCAGCCCGATCAGCAGCGCCGGCAGCAGCACCAGCCCGCCGCCACCGACCACCGCGTCCACGAACCCCGCCATCAGCGCCGCCAGCGCGAGCAGCAGCAGGACGGTCAGGTCGGGGTCGGCCACCCGAGAGATCGTAGGGTCGAGGGGTGCGGATCGTGTCGCTGCTCCCCTCCACCACCGAGATCCTGTTCGCGATCGGGGCCGGCGACGACGTCGTCGGGGTGACCTTCGAGTGCGACTTCCCGCCCGAGGCGCGCACCCGCACGGTCGTCTCCACCTCGGCGATGCCCGAGGGGCTCGCGCCCGCCGAGATCGACGCGTACGTCGCGGACGCGATGCGCCGCGGCGAGGACCTCTACCACCTCGACGCCGGCGCGCTGTCCGGGCTCGACGCCGACCTGGTGGTGACCCAGGACCTGTGCGCGGTGTGCGCGGTCGACGTCTCGGTCGTCGACGACGCGCTCGCCCACCTCGGCTGCACCGCCGAGGTGCTGACCATCGACCCGCACACCCTCGACGAGGTGCTCGCCTCGATCGAGGCCCTCGGCAGGGCCACCGGCCACGAGGCCGAGGCCGCCGCGCTCGTCGCCGACCAGCGTCGCCGACTCGACGCCGTGCGCGACCGGGTCGCCGGCCGGCCGCGCCCGCGGGTGATGCTGCTGGAGTGGACCGACCCGCCCTTCGCCCCCGGCCACTGGGTGCCCGAGATGATCTCGTCGGCCGGCGGCGAGCCGCTGCTGGGCACGACCGGCGCGAAGTCGGAGCGGGTCACCTGGGCGGCGATCGAGGAGGCACGGCCCGACGTGTTCGTGGTGGCGCCGTGCGGCTACGACCTGCCGGGGGCCGCCGGGCTCGCCGAGGAGCTGGTCGACTCCGGCCGGCTGCCCACCGGCGTACCGGTCCACCCCGTCGACGCCAACGCCGCCTGGGCCCGACCCGGCACCCGGCTGGTCGATGGCGTCGAGGAGCTCGCCGCGCTGCTGCACGGCTGACGCGGATAGTCCGGGACGTTCGCGGGGTCCAGCACAACATCTCGCCCCTCGAACGTCCCGGACTATCGAACGGGGGGTCAGCCGACCCAGAAGCCGCGGCCGCCCGCCCAGTCGCCGAAGTGGTCGCGGTACGACGACGCCGGCGACCGGTCGCCGAGGTAGGAGCCGACCACGGCGGCGCCGAGGTCGTCGAGCTCGGGTGCGACGACCCGGCCGTCGACCCGGCGCGCCATGGACTCGATGAACCGCGCCAGGCCCGGGTCGTCGCCCAGCCGGAAGAACGTGGTCTGCGCGCCGAGCCGCTGCGCGTTGTCGAGCTCGCGCACGGCGTAGGAGATGGTCAGCGGGTGCGGCGGGTAGGAGAAGTGCACCTCCCCGTCGGGCTCGAGGTGGGAGGTCGGCTCGCCGTCGGTGACGACCAGCAGTACCGGCTGCGCGGTCGGGTGCCTGCGGAAGTGGCGGTTGGCCAGCAGCAACCCGTGGTGGAGGTTGGTGCCCTTGTCCCAGCGGGCGTCGAGCCCGGTGAGCTGCTCGATCTCCATCACCTGCGCGTGCCGCGAGAACGCGATCAGCTGCAGCGCGTCGCCTCGGAACCGGGACCGGATCAGGGTGTGCAGCGCCAGCGCGGTCCGCTTCATCGGCACCCAGCGGCCGTCCATCGCCATGGAGAACGACGTGTCGACCAGCAGCGCCACCGCCGCCTGGGTCCGGGCCTCGGTCTCCTGCACCTCGACGTCCCCGATCTCGAGGCGTATGCCGCCGCGCGGGTCGCCGCCCTCGCTGACCGTGCGACGTACGGCGTTGCCGATGCTCCGGGTGACGTCCCACGGCTCGGTGTCGCCGTACTGCCACTCGCGCGTCGCCCCGGACAGGTCGCCGGCCGCCCCGGCCGTGCGCAGCTCGCGCTGCCCCTGCCGCCCCGACATCCGCTGGGCGACGTCGCGCAGCAGCGCCTTGCCCAGCTGCCGCATCGCCTGCGGGCTGAGCCGGTACTGGCCGTCGGAGCCGCGGTGGAGGTAGCCGCTGTCACGCAGCGCCTGCTCCAGCCGCTGCAGGGTCCCGGCGTCGACGGCGGCACGGTCGCCGAGCTGTCGGGCGAGTGCGTCGAGGTCGACGTCGTCGAGGCGTGCGCCGTCGTAGGACTGGGAGAGCTGGTCGGCCAGCTGGTCGAGCTCGGCCAGGTCCTGCAGCACGCCCGTCCCGTCGCCGAGGCCGAGCCCCTCGCCACCCTCGAACTGCTCGGAGCCGCCCCAGTCCTCGCCCGGCCGGAGCGACTGCAGGTTGGCGTCCATCCGGGCCAGCTGCTCCATCAGCGCGGGCGACCCGAAGGCCTGCTGGGAGAGCTCCATCAGCTGCTGCCGCTGCTCGGGCGACATCGAGTTGAGCATCCGCTGGGCGGCGGCCGCGCGCTGGGCGAGGGAGTCGAGCAGCTCGTCGACGTTCTGGGGGTTCTCCGGGAAGAAGTCTCCGTGCTCGGCCATGAAGTCATCGAAGTCCTGCTGGGTGTCCTCACCCCGCTGGTGCTTCTCGAGCAGGTCGTTGAGGTCCGAGAGCATCTCGTTGACCGCCGCGCGGTCCTCGTCGGTCGCGTTCTCGAGGGCTTCCTTCATGCCGGCGAACCGCTGGTCGAGCAGCTCGCGGCCGAGCAGGTCCTTGATCTCCTCGTAGGCCTCGCGGGCCTCCCGGCTCTGCCAGTCGTACGACGCCAGCTCGCTGACCGCCGCAGCCGTGTTGGGTGACAGGTTGTCGAGCTGGATCTCCCGGAGCGCCCGGTCGCCGTCCTCCATCTCGACGTCGCGTGCCAGCTGCTTGCGCTCCTCGAGCACCGCGCGGTCGAGCAGCTCGCGCACCTCCTGGAGAGTGCCGTCGAGGTCGTGCCGGCGCAGCAGCTCCCGGCGCCGCTCGGCCACCTGGCGGGCGAGGTCGTCGAGTCCGGTCTGGTCGCGGCCACCGCGGCGGAGGAACTCCCGCATCGCCCGCTCGGGGCTGTAGCCGGCCATGACGTCCTGGCCGATCTCGTCGAGCGCCTCGCCGAGGTCGACAGGGGGCGCCAGCGGGTCGCCGCCGTCGTAGGACCGGTAGCGGCTCACGGCCGTGCCGTCTCAGCCATAGACGGTCTCCCCGTCGCCGGACTCCTTGCCGATGCGCCGGGCGAGGTAGAGCCCCTCGAGGGCGAGCTCGATCGCGGCGGCGCGGGTGCCGTCGTCGGTGGCGCCCATCCGGTCGCACACCTCGTCGTAGAGCTCTGACTCACCGAGCACGGGGAGCCCGGCGAGGAAGTCGCGGGCGCCCACCTGGGCGCCGGTGGTGACCATCCGGCCGTCCTCGATCGCCTCGACCAGGAGCGCGAGGTCGATCCCGCGCAGGTGACGGCGCACCGTCTCGGCGGTGGCGGTGCGGAGCAGGTGGGTGAGCACCTCCTGCTCGCGTCCCTCCTCCCCGCTCTCGAACTCGATCTTGCCGCCGAGCACGTCGACGGCCGTCTCGAGGTCGACCACCCGGGCCACCGGGCGCTCCTCGCCCTGCCTCGTGGCGCGGTGGAGCGCGGCCGCCGCGATGGTCTCGGCGCCGGCGATCGCGAACCGGGCCGACACGCCGGACCGCTGGTCGACGCTGCCCGACCCGCGGAGGTTGCGGGTGTACCGCGCCAGGGTCTCCAGCAGGTGATCCGGTACGTCGGCGACGAGGTGGGCCTCCTGCCGGATCACCGCCATCTCGTCGTCGAGCTCGGTCGGGTAGTGGGTGCGGATCTCGGCGCCGAACCGGTCCTTGAGCGGCGTGATGATCCGGCCCCGGTTGGTGTAGTCCTCGGGGTTGGCGCTGGCGACGACGAGGACGTCGAGCGGCAGTCGCAGCACGTAGCCGCGGATCTGGATGTCGCGCTCCTCCATCACGTTGAGCATCGCGACCTGGATCCGCTCGGCGAGGTCGGGCAGCTCGTTGATCGCGACGATCCCGCGGTGGGAGCGGGGAATCAGCCCGAAGTGGATGGTCTCGGGGTCACCGAGGTGGCGACCCTCGGCCACCTTCATCGGGTCGACGTCGCCGATCAGGTCGGCCACCGAGGTGTCGGGGGTGGCGAGCTTCTCGGCGTACCGCTCGTCGCGGTGGCGCCACGCGACCGGCAGCGCGTCGCCCAGCTCGGCCGCCCGCCGGCGCGACTCCGGGGTGACCGGCTCGTAGGGGTGCTCGCCGAGGTCGGAACCCTCGATCACCGGCGACCACGCGTCGAGCAGGCCGACCAGCGAGCGCAGCAGCCGGGTCTTGCCCTGCCCGCGCTCGCCGAGCAGCACGACGTCGTGGCCGGCGATGAGCGCCCGCTCCAGCTGGGGGATGACGGTGTCGTCGAAGCCGTGCAGGCCGGGCCAGGGGTCCTCGCCGCGGGCGAGCATCGCGAGCAGGTTGTCGCGGATCTCCCGGCGGAGCGGCTTGAGCTGGTGGCCCCCGGCGCGGAGGCCGGCGAGGGTGGTGGTCTCGGGTGCCTGCGTCACCCTGACACGCTAGCCCCGGGCCGCAACCTCTGCGGGCTCCCCTGCTCCGGACGTCGCACCCGCTCGCGCAGCCCGGAGGCGACGAACCAGCCGCCGTAGAGGATCAGGCCGATCGCGGCCCACTGCACGAGGTCGCCCAGCAGGCCGGTCGCCATCCAGACGGACACGTAGCCGACGAGGGGCACGGAGTACCAGACCTCGCCCCGGACCTGCGCCGGCGTGACGGGCTCGGGGTCGGGCGCGTCGTTGGCGTCGCCCTGGGTGACGTAGTGGATCCCCTCGGACCCGTAGGTCACCCCGACCACCCGGTGGGTCGTCAGCTTCGGGTCGTCCGACACCGGCTGGAAGGTGATCACGTCACCGACCTCGAGCTCGCGGGCGTCGGTCGGCCGCACCACCACGACGTCGCCCGGGTCGTACGTTCCTGCCATCGAGCCGGTGAGGACGGTGAGCGGCTTGCCGCCGACGGCCTTCGGGAGGCCGATCAACGCCACCCCGGCCGCGACGACGGTGGCCAGGAGCAGCCAGCTCAGGACCGTGTTGACGGCGCGGTAGGCGGTCCTCACGGCAGCACCGCGCAGGTGTACGCGTTGCCGCTGCGGGTGATCCGGACCGTCTTGCCGGCCGGCGAGGTGCCGGCGGCGTTGGTGGCGCGGACCCGGAAGAAGGTCGTGGAGTTGCCACCCACGGTCGGCAGGTACTGCGTCTGCGTCTGCGTCACGAGGTCGCCGTACGTGCCGTTCTGCGTCGTGCTGGACGCGACCGTGTAGTCGTCGGCGCCGGCGACGGCGGTCCACCCGAAGCCGTTCTGGGTGGGGCCGGTGCAGGTGACGGTGGGCGCCGTCGGAACGGTCGTGGTGGTGACGGTGACGGGGACCGTCACGGTGGCCACGGGGGTGGTCCACCCGGAGGGCCGCTGGGCACCGGAGACGTTGAGGGTCACGGAGCCGGTGACGGCGGTGGTCGAGGAGGCCACCCGCACGCACAGGCTCACGTCCGCACTGGTCGGCGTCGTGTCGACCTGCACCGACGCCGCACCGGGGCAGCTGGTCCCGACCGTCGCCGTGACCCCCGTAGGGGTGCCGGCGACCTGGGTGGTGATCCGCTGCTGGAGGTTCTTGCCGGCCGAGGTGTCGTCGAGCACGAAGGACGTGGTGGCCGCGGCACCGGCGGTCCTGGCGACCGAGACGCCGGCGGGCGTGGTCGTCGTGAAGCTCATCGCGCCCGAGCCCACTCCGTGGGAGCCGAGCTGGCGCTGGTCGGTCCACGTGGCACCCGTCTGCCCCGTGGTGGCGCCCCCGACGAGGAGGGCGCCGACCACGGCGGCGTACAGAGGGAGCCGACGGGACATGACCACGAGGGGGCTGGGATCAGCCCTGGGTGATGGTGAAGGTCGACGCCGGGGTGGTCGCCGACTTGTTCTGGTCGGTGGTGCCGCTGACCGAGCTCGGGAACGTGTAGGTCACGGTCGCCGTCAGGGTGGCGGTGCCGAACGGGTCGGCGAAGGAGAACTCGGTCGCGTTGTCCTTGGTGATGGTCGTGGCGCCCGCGCCGCTCGCCACCACGTCGACCGTGCGGGTGAGCGAGCCCGTGCCCGCGAACCCGTTCGGCGACATGGCCTGCGTGTTGAGCTTGATGGTGCCGGCCAGGTTCTTGCCGTCACCCTTGACGGTGAACGCCTGGGTGTAGGTGACCGTGTCGCCGGGCACCATCTTGTCGCTGGCGGTCCAGTCGCCGACCGCGCCGGTGTTGGCGTCGTCGTAGCTGCCGGCAGTGGTGTCGATGGTGAGCTGGCCGGACTGCACGCCGTTCGCGGCGAGGTCCTCGCTGTCGCTCCACACCGCGAAGGTGCCGAACCCGCCCATGAGCAGCGCGATACCGGTCGCTCCGGCGATCGCACCCTTGGTCATCTTGTTCATCGTCGCGTCTCCCCGACTCATGTGAGTGGCTCCCGCGGGGGGCGGGAGCCGATGTCGGGAACCGTAGGGAGCGCCCGGGCCGGTGCGCAGGCGGAACCGACCCCTGTGTCCGAGCCGTGGGTCGAGCGAGGAGAACTGGTTGATCACGCAACGATCTGCGGGGATTCCGTGGATCTGGAGTCGTCCCTTCCGGCACCGCTGTGGGGCAGGGTGGGCCGTGTCGGACTAGTGCGTTCGGGCCATGCCGGCCAGTGCGATCGGCGACCCGGCGTCAGCCGGAGGCGAGGAACGCCAGCAGGTCCTGCCGGGTCAGGACGCCGACCGGCTTGCCCGCCTCGTGCACGAGGACGGCGTCGGCACCCTCGAGCACCTCGACCGCGGCCTGCGCGGGCTCGTGGGACCCGATCGTCGGGAGCGGGGCGGACATGTGCTCCTCGACCGCGTCGGTGAGCCGGGCGTGGCCCGCGAAGAGCGCGTCGAGCAGGGTCCGCTCGGACACCGACCCGGCGACCTCGGCGGCCACGATCGGCGGCTCGGCCCGGACGACGGGCATCTGCGAGACGCCGTACTCCTGGAGGATGGCGACCGCCTCGGCGATGGTCTCGCTGGGGTGGGTGTGGACCAGGTCGGGCAGCCGGCCGGTCTTGCCCCGCAGCACCTCGCCCACGGTGCGGTGGGTGGCCTCACCCTCGCCGGTCGCGAAGCCGTACTGGGCGAGCCACTCGTCGTTGAAGACCTTGGTCAGGTAGCCGCGCCCGGAGTCGGGCAGCAGCACCACGATCACGGCGTCGGTGCGTCCTTCGGCGGCCAGCTCGTGGGCCAGCTGCTTCGCGGCGTACGCCGCCATGCCGCACGAGCCGCCGACCAGCAGCGCCTCCTCGCGGGCCAGCCGGCGGGTGAACGCGAACGAGTCGGCGTCGGAGACCTCGATGATCCGGTCGGCGACGTCACGGTCGTAGGCCTCGGGCCAGAAGTCCTCGCCGACGCCCTCGACGAGGTAGGGCCGGCCGGTGCCGCCCGAGTAGACCGAGCCGGCGGGGTCGGCGCCGATCACCTGGATGTCGGGCCCCCCTCGTTCGGCAGAGCGTTCCTTGAGGAAGCGCCCGGTGCCGCTGATCGTGCCGCCGGTGCCGACGCCGCAGACGAAGTGGGTGATCCGCCCTTCTGTCTGCTCCCAGATCTCGGGCCCGGTGGTCTCGTAGTGGGACCGCGGGTTGTGCGGGTTGGAGTACTGGTCGGGCTTCCACGCACCGGGCTGCGAGGCGAGCCGGTCGCTGACGTTGTAGTAGGAGTCGGGGTGCTCGGGCGCCACGGCGGTGGGGCAGACGACCACCTCGGCGCCGTACGCCTTGAGCACGTTGCGCTTGTCCTCGCTGACCTTGTCGGGGCAGACGAACACGCACTTGTAGCCCTTCTGCTGGGCCACCATCGCCAGGCCGACCCCGGTGTTGCCCGAGGTGGGCTCCACGATCGTGCCCCCGGGCTGCAGCTCGCCCGAGGCCTCGGCCGCCTCGATCATCCGGGTGGCGATCCGGTCCTTCACCGAGCCGCCGGGGTTGAAGTACTCCACCTTGGCCAGGACGAGGGGAGCCTCCAGCCCGTCGAGGGAGCGCTGGAGCCGCACCAGGGGGGTGTTGCCGATCAGGTCGATGAGGGAGTTCACGTACTGCACCCGCTCAATCTAGATCCCCGAACCCGCCACGGCAGATTCCTGGCATCCGTACTGTGGTGGCGTGGGGAAGGCAGCCGCTGCGCGCAAGCTGGCCTCGGCCGCGGCGTACGGCGGCGGAGGCCTCTCCGCGCTGGGCCTGGCGCTCTACGGCGTGCTGCGCACCGAGGCCACCGTCGCTCGCAAGGCGATCGGCGAGCCCCGCGAGACCCCACCGGACCCGACGGGCTGGTACGGCCGGGGTCGGCCGGGACCGGCGTTCAGGGTTGCGCTGCTCGGTGACTCCGGCGCCGCCGGCTACGGGGTCGACCGGGTCGAGGACACCCCGGGCGCCCAGCTGGCGAGCGGGCTCGCCGCGCAGGCCGACCGTCGGGTTCACGTGCGGTCGTTCGCGGTCGTCGGCGCGCAGTCTGGCCACCTCACCGCCCAGGTCGACGCGGCGCTCCACACGGGCATCGACCTGGCGGTCGTGCTCGTCGGCGTCAACGACATCACCCACCAGGTGCTCCCGGCCACCTCGGTCCGCAACCTGTCCGAAGCCGTACGCCGGCTGCGGGACGAGGAGGTCGAGGTCATCGTCGGCACCTGTCCCGACCTCGGCACGGTCCGCCCCATCCCGCCGCCCCTGAAGCAGCTGGCCCGGCTGTGGTCACGCCGGCTGGCGGCCGCGCAGACCATCGCCGTAGTGGAGCAGGGCGGGCGCACCGTGTCGCTGGGCGACATCCTCGGCCCGGAGTTCGACGCCGCCCCGGCACTGTTCTTCGGCCCCGACCGCTTCCACCCCTCCGCCGACGGCTACCGCGCGCTGGCCGACGTGCTGCTGCCCTCGGCGCTCGCCGCGCTCGGCCACGGGCCGGACGCCCTCGAGGAGCCCGAGGCGCTCCGCGGCGAGGGGCTGCGCCCGGTGGCCACCGCCGCGGTGGAGGCGGTGCAGACGCCCGGCACCGAGCTCGACGGCGTCGAGGTCGGCGGGTCGCGGCGCGGCGTACGCGGCCTGTGGGTCGAGCTGCGCCACCGGCGTCGGCACCCCGAGACCGACTCCGAGGCCCCCGCCGCGACGGAACCGAGGTCCGGCGAACCCACCGAGGACGCCCACGCCTGAACGGCCGGCGGGTCGGAGGGAAGTCGGCCGGCAGGTCTGCTGCAACGCCGGGTTGTCCACTCTGCCCACCCGGGTCCGGACCGGGTGGGCAGAGTCGCCAACCCGGCGTGACAAGGGTGTCCGCGGCCGCGCCCCCGCCGCGGACACGACGACGGCCCGCCCGGTCACCCGGGCGGGCCGTCGTGCGGTTGGTCTACGTCAGTCCTGGCTGAAGATGGCCAGGATGCGCAGCAGGTTGGTGTAGATCCAGACCAGGCTCACGGTGAGCGCGAACGCGGCGCGCCACGACTCCCGCTCCTCGATCCCGGCGGCCACACCCTGCTCGACGAAGTCGAAGTCGAGGATCAGCATGAACACGCCGAGCACCAGGCCGCCGATGGCGAACAGCAGGCCGGCGCCGCCGAACCCCAGGACGCCGGTGCCGGTGCCGAACATCTGCAGCACCACCTCGAGCAGGCCCAGGCCGACCATGCCGAACATCGCCGCCACGACGAAGGTGCGGAACTTCTGGCCGACCTTGATGTCGAGGATCTTGTAGGCGGCGAGGGTGCCGGCGAACGCGGCGAAGGTACCGATCACCGCCTGCATCACGATGTTGTCGCCCAGACCGCTGTCGGCCGGGACGAACATGGCGTCGATCCACTTGCTGAACGCGCCCAGCGCCACGCCCTCGAGCGCGGCGAACGCGATCACCAGCGGCGGGCTGACGACCCGCTTGAAGGAGTTGACCATCGACAGCCCGAACGCGCCGAAGGAGCCCACCATCAGGGCCAGGTAGAGGCCGCCGACGTTGGCGTCACTGGCGCGCAGGTCACCGATCCAGTACCAGGTGACGCCGGCCGCCAGGAACACCACGGCGAGGCTGATCGCGGTCTTCTGGACGACCGAGTCGACGGTCATCCGCTCGCCGGCGGTGGGCGGGGCGGGTGCGTAGCCCGTCTGGCCGTAGCCGTCGTACGCCGCACCGTTGCCCGAGTAGGTCTGGTTGCCGTAGGCGTTCGCGGACCCGTTGAACGCGTCCGAACGGCGGAACACCGGGTTGTTGCTCTGCATGGTCTCCTCCTTGGAGGCCAGACGGCCATCAATCTGATGGCTCGCCGTGTGCGCCCAACTGTAGTGGGCGTCCGACTGGTGAACGAGCGCGAGCGGGTCGCTGTTCCGTCGTACGCCGAACTCTAAGGGGTTTCTCATGGAGGCGGCGTCGGCCGGCTGGTGCCCCGGGTGGGGGTCGAACCCACACTGAACCGCTTTTAAGGCGGTCTCCTCTGCCGATTGGGATACCGGGGCCGGTCCCGCTGTCGGGACTATAGGTAGGTCTTGCGCGGGTGCACCGCGTGCGCGCCGGCCACCCGGTCGAGGAACAGCAGCCCCCGGCAGTGGTCGATCTCGTGCTGCAGCGCCCGCGCCTCGAACGCCGCGGCCGCGAACGTGACCTCCTCGCCGGTGCCGGGCACCTGTCCGCGGACCACGACGCGCGAGGCCCGCTTCACGTCGCCCGTCAGGTCGGGCACGCTCATGCAGCCCTCGCGGGCCCGCTCGTTGCGGCTGGATTCGACCACCTCGGCGTTGCACAGGACGAAGGTGCCGTGGTGCTCCCGGGTCTTGGGGTGTGGGGAGACGTCGACGCAGAACACCTGGGCCCCCACCCCGACCTGCGGCGCGGCCAGCCCGACGCACCCGGGCGAGACCCGCATCGTGGCGACCAGGTCGGCGGCCAGCTGCACGACGTCGCCGGCCGTCGGGTCGACGCGCTCGCCGACGGTCGCGAGCACGTCGGCCGGAGCGCGCACCACGCCGAGCACACGTCCCTCGACACCGAGCTCGGCCTCGGTCCAGGCGAGCACGGTCGGGTCGGCGGTCACAGGTCGTCGGCCTCCGCCTCGCGCAGCGTCGCGGTGACGCCGAGCGCGGCAGCCGCCCGGTCGACGGCCCCGCGCAGCGCCTCGACGTCGGTGCCGGCCGGCAGGTCGATCTCGGCGACCAGGAGGTAGAGCGCGCCGGCGAGCCGCGTGGTGAGGTCGGTGATGTTGCCGCCGACGCGAGCCACCTCGCCGACCACGGCGGAGACGATCCCCGGACGGTCACCGCCGTGGACCGTGAGCACCCACGGCGTCCCGGACGCGGCGTACGCCGACTCGGCCGGCAAGACCTCGCGCACGGCGACGGTCAGCGTGCCGTCGTCGACCAGCGGGGCCAGCGCCGCCTCGATGTCGACCTCCGGGACCTCGCCCTCGCACACCAGCATCATCGCGAAGTGGCCGCGCAGCAGGGTCATCGTGGAGTCCTCGAGGTTGAGGCCCAGCCCGGCGAGCAGTCCCGTGGTCTCGGCGATGATCCCGGGCCGGTCATGGCCGAGGACGGTGATGGCGTGGCGGGTCACCGGGCCATGTTCTCAGGACGGGCCGGCGAGGACGCGGGCGCGGCCCAGGACGTCGTCCAGCATGTCCGGGGTGAGCCGGCCGGTGAAGGTGTTGTGCTGGCTGGGGTGGTAGCAGCCCAGCAGCGTGACGTCACCGAGTCCCACCTCGACGGCGTGCCCGAACCGCGGTCTCGGCGACGGCACGGACACGCCGGCGGCCGCCAGCCCGCGCAGCGCCCCGGCCCAGCCGTACCCGCCGAGCGCGACGACCACCCGGAGCGTCGGCAGCACCAGCGCGACCTCGCGCGCCAGCCAGGGCTCGCAGGTGTCGCGCTCGGTGACCGTCGGCTGGTTCTGCGGCGGCGCGCAGCGCACGGTCGCGACCATCCGGGTGTCGACGAGCTGCTGCCCGTCGCCGGCGTGCTCCGACGTCGGTCGGGTGGCGAGCCCGACCCGGTGGAGGCTCGCGAACAGCCAGTCGCCGCTGGAGTCGCCGGTGAACACCCGGCCGGTGCGGTTGCCGCCCTGCGCGGCCGGCGCCAGCCCGACGACCAGAATCCGTGGCGCGGGCGAGCCCCAGCCCGCGATCGGCCGGCCCCAGTAGGGCTGGTCGGCGAACGACGCCCGCTTGTCACGGGCGACGTCCTCGCGCCAGCGCACGAGCCGGGGGCAGGCGCGGCAGACCGACACCCGCGCGTCCAGCTCGGCCAGGTCGCCGGTGGCCGCGAGGCGTCGTACGCCGGCGGGGGTGCGGGCGGCCCTGGTGCCCGCCGGGGCCGGGTCGTCGGGCCATCCCGTGCCGGGCGGCACCGGCGAGGGGAACGGCTCACCCGTCACGGGGTGCGGCAGCGGTTGGCTCATGCGAGCGACCAGGCGATGCCCTCGAGGATGTCGGACTCGCTGACCGTGAAGCGGGGCACCGAGGTGCGGGCGAGGACCCGCTCCACCACCAGCAGCCCGGCGTCGATCACGTCGGCGCGACCGGGATGGAGGTAGGGCAGCGTCAGCCGCTGCTCGACGGTCATCCCGACCAGCCGCTCGATCGTCGCCCGGACCGCGGCGACCTCGTGGACCGAGCCGTGGATCGCCTCCGGGTCGTAGTCCGGCAGGTCGAGCACGGCGGCCCCGAGGGTGGTGCAGGTGCCGGCGATGCCGACGACGGTGGCCGCCTCCGCCAGCGGGACGCCGCAGCCGTCGAGCGCCGCGTCGACGTCGCGGGCGATCGCCACGACCTCGTCGGTGGTGGGCGGGTCGTGCCGGACGTGGCGCTCGTGGAGCCGCACCGACCCGACGTCCATCGACCGGGCGGTGCGGACGCCGTCGCGGTCGCCGAGGATGACCTCGGTCGACCCGCCGCCGACGTCGAGCACGAGCACCGGCTGGTCGGGTTCGGTGGCCAGGCCACGCATCGCGCCGGCGTACGCCAGCGCTGCCTCCTCGTCGCCGCTCAGCACCTCCGGCGTCACCCCGAGCCGCTCCCGCACCCCGGCCGTGAACACCTCGCCGTTGGCGGCGTCGCGGGTGGCCGAGGTCGCGCAGAACCGGGTCCGGTCCGGCGGTACGCCGTGGGCGTGGACCACGGCGGCGTACTCGTCGATCGCGGCGAACGCCCGCGCCAGTGCCTCGTCGGCCAGCCGCCCCGTCCGGTCGACCCCCTGGCCGAGCCGGACCATCCGCGACTCGCGCACGGCCACGTCGAGCCCGTCGTCACCGAACGAGCCGACCAGGAGCTTGACGGTGTTGGTCCCGCAGTCGAGCGCGGCGACCGGGTGCGCGTCCGGGTTTCGGGGTTTCGAGGCTCGCTGCGCTCGCACCTCAACCTCCGGACACGCACGGCCCGGACGCCCACCACTCGCCGAGCAGCGCCAGCACCTCGTCGCCGAGCGGGTTGACCCCCGGACCCGCAGCGAGCGCGTGCGCGGCGAGGACGTGGAGGCACTTGACCCGGTCGGGCATGCCACCGGCGGAGATCCCCTCGATCTCGGGCACGCTGCCGAGCGCGGCGCGGTCGGCGAGGTAGGCCTCGTGGGCCGCGCGGTAGGAGGCCGCCAGCCCGGGGTCGGTGCCGAGCCGGGCCTCCATCTCCTTCATCAGCCCCGAGCCCTCAAGGGTGCCGATGCGCGAGGCGACCCGGGGGCAGGTCAGGTAGTAGGTGGTCGGGAACGGCGTGCCGCCCGGGAGCCGCGGCTCGGTCGTGACGACGTCGGGCAGGCCGCAGCCGCAGCGGTGGCCGATGCCCGCGATCGCCCGCGGCGGCCGGCCCAGCTGCTGCTCGACGGCCGCCTCGTCGGCCGGCGACGCGGGTTCGGTGCCCACGCCGGTCACTCCCCGGGAGCGTCGAGCTCGCTGGCGGGCGCCAGGCCGTGCTCCTTCGGCGGGTTGCCGGCCAGCTCGACGGAGCTCCAGGCGTCCTCCCACCACGGCTTCGGGGGCTCGCGCAGCACCTGGCCGGGGTCGTGGAGCTCGGAGCGGGTCTCGATCGGCTTGCCGTCCTCGTCGAGGACGACGTACGCCGTCTCGCCGGGCATCAGGTAACCGAACCGGGCCCGGGCCTGCGCCCGTACGAACGCCTCGTCGTCCCACCGACGCTTCTCGCGCTCCAGCGCGTCGATGTCGTCGGACCGCTCGGCGATCTGCTCCTTGAGCGCCGCGATGTGGGCGCGCTGCTGGAGGTAGGCCTTCATCGACGAGGCGTAGGAGACCGCGAGCACGGCGACCACGAGCACCAGGACCAGCGAGCGCCCGGTCAGCCGGGGCCGCCGCCGCGGGGCACCCTCGTCGGAGGCTTCGGTCGCGGTGACGGGTCGCGGGCGCGGGGTCCGGGCGGCGGAGGTCCGTCGGCCGGGGCGGCGCGGCCCCCTGGGGCCGGGTCCGCTGCGTCGCTCGCTCACCGACCCCAGCGTAGTGGCGTCAGCCGCCCGATCGCGGGAACGCGCCCGCGCCGGCGTACCGCGCCGCGTCGCCGAGGTCCCCCTCGATCCGCAGCAGCTGGTTGTACTTCGCCACCCGCTCGGACCGGGCAGGCGCACCGGTCTTGATCTGGCCGCAGTTGGTGGCGACCGCGAGGTCGGCGATCGTGGTGTCCTCGGTCTCGCCGGACCGGTGGCTCATCATGCAGCGATAGCCGTTGCGGTGGGCCAGGTCGACCGAGTCGAGGGTTTCGGTCAGCGACCCGATCTGGTTGACCTTGACCAGCAGCGCGTTGGCCTGGCCACCGTCGATGCCACGCTGCAGCCGCTCGACGTTGGTCACGAACAGGTCGTCGCCGACGAGCTGGATCCGGTCACCCAGCTCGTCGGTGATGGTCTTCCAGCCGGCCCAGTCCTCCTCGTCGAGCGGGTCCTCGATCGAGACGATCGGGTAGGAGGCCACGAGGTCGGCGTAGTAGGCGGTCATGTCGTCGGCCGTGCGCCTCTGGCCCTCGAAGACGTACTTCTTCTTCTCGCAGAACTCGGTCGCCGCCACGTCGAGCGCGAGCGCGATGTCCTTGCCGAGCTTGAAGCCGGCCGCCTTGACCGCGTCGGCGATCAGGTCGAGGGCGTCCCGGTTGGACGGCAGGTCAGGGGCGAAGCCGCCCTCGTCGCCGACGCCGGTGGCCAGCCCCTTCTTCTTCAGCACCGACTTCAGCGCCTGGTAGACCTCGGCGCCCTGCTGGAGCGCCTCGCGGAACGTCGCCGCACCCACGGGCGCGATCATGAACTCCTGCACGTCGACGTTGGTGTCGGCGTGGGCGCCGCCGTTGAGGATGTTCATCATCGGGACCGGCAGCAGGTGGGCGTGCGGGCCGCCGACGTAGCGGTAGAGCGGCAGTCCCGACGACTCCGCACTCGCCTTCGCGGTTGCGAGCGAGACGCCCAGGATGGCGTTGGCGCCGAGCGAGCCCTTGTTGGGCGTGCCGTCGAGGTCGAGCATCGCCTGGTCGACCAGCCGCTGCTCGTCGGCCTCGAGGCCCTCGATCGCCGGGCCGATCCGGCGGACCACGGCCTCGACGGCCTTGGCGACACCCTTGCCGCCGTAGCGCTTCCCGCCGTCGCGCAGCTCCACTGCCTCGAAGGCGCCGGTGGAGGCGCCGCTCGGCACCGCGGCGCGGGCGCCGGTGCCGTCGTCGAGGAAGACCTCCACCTCGACGGTGGGGTTGCCGCGGGAGTCGAGGATCTCGCGGGCGGACACGGCCTGGATGACAGCCACGGTGTGCTCCTGACGCTTCGGGGACCGGCCTCCCCACAGCCTAGTGAGTCCCGGGCTTCCACCTCGACCTCAGACCCCGGTCCGCCCTTCGTGACCGGGTCGCGAAGCCTGGCCCGGCTCGTCGTCCGGGTCCTCCGGCTTTCGGGATCCCGACGTCCCGCCCCATGCGCCTCAGCGCCGGACGGGCCCCCAGTCCGGTGCGCTCTCCCACCGGTTCGGCGAACTGGTGACGTTGCGCCTCCCACTGCCGTCGAGACGGATCACGAAGACATCGGCGTTGCGCTGCTGTCCGTCCACGACGCGCGTGCGTCCGGCCGTGATCTTCCGGCCGCTCGGGGAGAACGACGCCGACAGCCACTTGGCGTGGCCGGCCCGTGCGTGGGTCACCAGGTGGCGACGCTCCCCGTTCGGACGGACCATCCCGATGTTGCCCGAGGTGTCGGAGCCGGCCCTGGTCCGGTACAGGATCCAGCGGCCGTTCGGCGAGTAGTCGGGCTGGGATGCGTCAAGAGCCCAGGGCGTAATCCGGCGACCCCCGGTCCCGTCGAGCCGGGTGGTGAAGATCGCCTGATGCTGTCGAGCGTGCGAGAAACGCTCGAACGCGAGGCGTCGCCCGTCCGGGGACCACGCCGGCGCCTCGTCTGCGACGGGCTGCGCCACCAGCGGATCTCGGCCCCGCTGGGTGACGCGACGCGCGTGTGACCCGTCGGCGCGCATCACGTACACGGCGATCATCCTGATGTGTCTCGCGCGCGGCCCGAGGCCGCGTTGGAACGCGATCCGGTGCCCCCGCGGCGCCCAGGCGGGGTAACCGTCGGTCACGCACGGATCGGTGCAGGTCTGGCTGAGGGCGTGCCGGTGGGTGCCGTTGATGCGGATCTTCTTGAGGACCGACTGCTCCTCGCGACCATGGCGGTACAGCGAGTACACGACACGGCGGCCGTTCGGCGAGATGTCAGGTTCGGCGCTCACCCCCTTGGACCCGGGGTGCGTGAGTCTCCGGTCCCGGGTTCCGTCCGGGCGCACGACGAAGATCGCGCCCCGGCTGTGGTCGTCGTTGGTGTAGCGCCGGAAGGCGATGGGGCCGTTCTGGCCGGCGACGGTCGCCTCCACCGGGAGCGAGGTCGGCACCATCACGCCGGCGCAGACGAGCGCGGAAATCAGGAGGCCCCGGCTGGCTGGTCCTCGGGCCATGGCTCGCCCTCCCCGGCAGCGCAGCCCCGTGTTCACAGGCGGCTGCAGGCGCCCGATCACCGCGTCCATCCAGCGTGCGCGCGGCAGCATACGACCTCCATACGCCATTCGGCGAACATCCGGGACCCGCGGACGGGGCGGGACCCTGGCAGGCGCGGCGATGTGCGCGAAATTGCACTCGTTTGATAGACATATCCCCATGCTGCGTGACCGCGAGGGCTGCCCCGTGGGTGACTGGTTCGACCTCCACCCCCACGAGACGGGCGCCGACGTCGAGACCCGCTGGGACGGTCGGGTCCCCCGCGTCACGCCCACCGAGCGGTTCTTCGTCCGCAACCACACCACGGCGCCCGAGATCGACGCCGGCGCGTGGCGGCTCCTCGTCACCGGCGACGGCGTGCAGCGGGAGACGGTGTGGTCGCTCTCCGAACTGCGCCGCCTCACCTCCGTCACCGTCGAGGCCGCCCTGGAGTGCACCGGCAACGGCCGCCGGCTCTTCGGCGACCAGCAGGGCACCCCGCGGCCCGGCACCCCGTGGCGTTTCGGCGCGATCGGCGTCGCCCGCTGGCGCGGCGTTCCCCTCTCGTTGCTCCTCGACCACGCGGGTCTGCGGCGCGACGCCGTACAGGTGACTCCGGTGGGTCTCGACGACCGCTACGTCGTCGACGGCGTCGACCACGGGCGGGTGCGTCGGCCGCTGCCGCTCGCGAAGGCCGTCGACGACGTCCTGGTCGCCCTCGAGATGAACGGGGAGCCGCTCGCCCCCGACCACGGGTTCCCGGCGCGGCTGGTCGTGCCGGGCTGGGTCGGCATCGCCAGCATCAAGTGGCTCGGCGAGCTGCGGGTCACGTGCACCGAGGTCGACTCGCCGTGGAACACCCTCTGGTACCGGATGCACGGCGAGGGTTGGGACGGCCCCGCCGCCGAGCTCGGCCGGCTTCCGGTCAAGAGCGTGCTCGACGAGCACGGGCACCCCACGGTGGGACAGGAGGGCCGGCTCGCCGGCCGCGCCTGGGCGGGCGAGGCCGCCATCGACCGGGTCGAGGTCAGCACCGACGGCGGCCGGTCGTGGCAGCTCGCAGAGCTCCACGGTGACAACCTCGTCAACGCCTGGACCCGCTGGGAGCTCGCCTGGACGCCGCACCGCTCCGGCGACCACGAGGTCCGGGTGCGGGCGACCGACACCACGGGCCGTACCCAGCCCGACCGCGCCGCCGACAACGACGACGGCTACCTCTTCGACGCCGTGCTCCGTCACCGGGTGAGCGTCGGGCGACCTACCGCCTGACCCGATTCACAAGGGGAGCACCGAAACCGACTCCTTCGGGGGCGCGGGATCCACGGCGGAGGGGTAATCTCGCCGGGTCGGGTGCCGCGTATGGGTTGCGGACCCGAGGCGGTCCATCGGGGGGGTGGCACGACGATGCCGGGTCGATCTCGTCGCAAGCTGGACCGGACCCGGTACGCCGTCGGCTACTGGTGGCTCGAGCAGACCGACCGGGGGAGAGCGCTGGGGCACGGGACGGCTTCCCGGGCACGCCGATTCGCCCGCGGGACCGCGACCCTGCGCACCAGGGCTGCCGACACGCTGGCGTCCCCGCAGCAACGCCGGCGTGCGATCGCCGCGGTCACCGGGATCGTCGTCGCCGGGGTGGTCCTCGGCGCCACCAGGCTGCCGGGCGGCGAGCCGTCTGTCGAGCGCGGAGCCGTCACCAGCGGGCAGGCGTCTGCGCAGGCGGGCCGGCTCCACGGCCCCGGGCTGACCCGCCCGGGCATCCACCTCGCCGTCCACCCCCAGGAGTCCGGCGACCTCGAGGTCGTCGAACGCGTCGTACTGCCCGAGCCGACCACCGTGCTGCCGCTCTCGACTCCGCCCAGCCCACGGGACGCCGACGGGCGGGAGCCTCGGCTCGTGCACCTGAGGGTCTCCGCCGACGACTCGCCGATCGCCCTCGCCGGCTCGACCGTGGTCGAGCAGGAGCGCAACCTCTCGCTGCCTCGGCCCGCGACCGTCATCGAGCTGCACTACCGGGTCGAGAACGCCGACGAGCGGAGCGTCGGGGCCCCCGCCGACCGCGCCACGCTCGCGATCCGGCCGGCCGCGTCCGGTGCGCTCGACTCCCAGCCGGCGGTGGTCCAGGTGCGCGGCGCCGTGGTCCACAGGCTGGTCTGCCTCGAGGAGCGACAGGAACGCCGGCGCTGCGGTGTCGATGCCGCCGGAGGCTGGCACACCCAGCCGGTGACGGCCTCCCGGTCGAGCGTCCTCGCGCTCGTCGACCTCCCGTCGGCGTGAGCCCCTGGCGTGCCCGGGCCCGTTGACCGGGCCCGACGCGGCCCACTAGGTTCCGAGGATCGCATGACGTCGGAGGCCCCTCCCACTCGACATCGCGCTGCTCGGTGTCCTCCGACGACGAGGGCCCCACCCGAGCCGCGTGGCGGACAGAGGAGTCTCGGAATGACCGACGTCAGCGCGTCGCGCGGCGAGCCTGCGACAGAGATACCGGCGAAGCACGTCCCGCCGGTCCACTACGCCGACCTGCCGGAGCCGGCCCCGCTCGGGAAGGTGGTCGGGCCGAGCGTCCTGCTCCTGGCCGGGGCCATCGGCTCGGGCGAGTTCGTGCTCTGGCCCTACATCACCTCCCAGGTCGGACTCACGCTGGTCTGGCTGGTCGTCATCGGGGTCACGACCCAGTACTTCCTCAACATGGAGATCGAGCGCTACACCCTGGCCACCGGCGAGACCGCGGTCACCGGCTTCACCCGGCTCTGGAAGCCCTGGGGGCTGCTGTTCATCGTGATGGCGTTCGGCGCCTGGATGTGGCCGGGCTGGGCGACCGGCGGGACCACCACACTGTCGTTCGCGCTCGGCTTCTCCGAGGACCTGATCCCGTACGTCACGATCGGGGTGCTGCTGCTGATCGGGGCCGTGCTGACCCTCTCCCCGGTCGTCTACAAGACGGTCGAGAAGATCCAGTTCTTCATGGTCGCCCTGATCGTGCTCTTCGTGGTCTACGCCGCGGTCGCGCTGCTCGGCTTCGGTGGCTACGCCGCCCTGGGCCGCGGCTTCGTCGAGGTGCAGAAGATCCCGGACGCCGTCAACAGCATCCCGATCGCGGTGCTGATGGGTGCGATCGCGTTCGCCGGCGCCGGCGGCGTGATGAACCTCGTCCAGTCCAACTGGGTGCGCGACAAGGGCCTCGGCATGGGTGCCCGGCTGCCGAAGGTGGTCTCGCCGTTCACCGGCGACGAGGTCGCCGCGCCCACGACCGGCTACTTCTTCCACCGCGACGAGGAGAACATGCGTCGCTGGAAGGGCTGGTGGAAGGTCGCCGACACCGAGCAGAAGCTCACGTTCCTGCTGATCGGCGGGATCACGCTGCTCGTCTTCATGACGCTCACCTACGTGACCGTCGGCATCGGCGGCCAGGCCGAGAGCTTCGACTTCATCAAGATCCAGGGTGACGCGCTGGCCACCGAGTACGGCACCTGGCTGAGCACGGCGTTCTGGCTGATCGGCAGCGTCGTACTGTTCTCGACCAACCTGACGGTGCTCGACATGGTCGCCCGGCTCACCGCCGACGTGCTCAAGACCGGTGCCCTGCGCGACAACGACCGCTGGAGCGAGAGCAAGCTCTACTTCCTGACCGTGTGGCTGATGATCGCCGTCGGTTCGGGGATCCTGCTCTCGGGCGTCGACCAGCCGCTGGTGCTGCTGGTCATCGCCTCGGCCCTCAACGGTGTCGTGATGTTCATCTACTCGGTGCTGCTGGTGAAGCTCAACCGTGGCGTCCTGCCGCGCGAGATCGGAGTGACCGGCGTGCGCTACGGCGCGGCGATCTGGGCGTGCCTGTTCTACGGCTTCTTCTCCGTGATCCTGCTCTGGGACCAGGCCAGGCAGCTGTTCGGCTTCTGACCTGTTGCGGCGTGTGCCTGAGGGCGGTCGATGACCGTTCTCAGGCACACGCGGCGGGCGCGGGAGAACAGAGCGTCCAGGGCGTCAGGGCAGCCGGCGTCGTACGGCGTCGCGCAGCGCCTGCTCGGGGTCGACGCCCTCGCGGCGCGCCTCGGCCACGAGATCCAGCAACCGCTCCCCCAGGTCCCCACGAGGTCGCTCTCCCGCACCCGCGAGGTCGCGCTCGCGCACCTGCGAGGTCGCAGGCGTGCCCGCCCGTTCGAGCCGGTCCAGCACCTTGGCGGCGTACAGCAGAGCGGGGAGAGCGTCAGGGACGCCGTCGGTCACCGACGTGCGCTGCTTCTCCTCCGCCTTGCGCGCCTCCCAGACCTCGTTGACGGCGGCCGGGTCGAGCCCGGAGGCGTCGACGTCCCCGAAGACGTGCGGGTTGCGGCGGTACATCTTCTCGGTGATGTCGCGGGCCACGTCGGTCATCGTGAACTCCGCGGCCTCCTCGGCGACGGCCACGTGGAGGAACACCTGCAGCAGCAGGTCGCCCAGCTCCTCGCGCAGCAGTACGGCGTCGTCGGTGTCCAGCGCCTCGAGCGTCTCGTAGGTCTCCTCGAGCAGGTAGCGCGCGAGGGACCGGTGGGTCTGCGCGGCCTTCCACGGGCACTCGGCCCGCAGCCGCCGCATGACCGCGAGGAAGTCCAGCAGCGCCTGGTCGTCGGTCACGACTGCCACCTGGGAAGTGCGGGAGTGCGACTTCGCGGGTGCACGAGCGCTACTTCGTGGGTGGGGTGGCTAGCGGCCGCAGCGTTGGGCGTCGGGCATCTCGGCGGCGAGGGCCGAGTTGGGCTGCTCCTCCTGCGCCGCCTTGGCGCCCTCGCTCACCGCGAACGACAACGACTCGTCGGTCATCGCGGGCTGTCCGTCACGCAGGGTGACGTTGAGGGCGGGGTCGAACTCCACGCCGTTGTCGTCGACCCACCGCTCCATCTCCTGGGCGCCCGCGGCGGTGAAGTCGGCCTCCTCGCCGTCGCCGCCGAGGACGTCCTGGCCGATGGCCGCCTGCGCGGACTCGGTGTAGAGCCGGGCGGTCTCGACCGTCAGCACGGCCTCCTGGTGGTCCTCGGGGAGCGAGGCGATCTGGCCGCGCAGCTCGGTGACCTGCTGCTGGTAGTCCTCGGGCCCGACCTCCAGCCCCCGCTCGGCGACGACCTGCTCGGCGACCTCCCGCGTTGCGAGCAGGCCGGCGATGCCGGTGCGGAAGTAGCCGTTGGGGACCGACTGGGCCTGCTGATCCAGCGAGGACTGCGCCGCCTCGCAGTAGCTGGTCGTCACCTCGTCGAGCTCGCTGTCGGTGATCTGTTCGTCGCCCACCTGAACGGCCGTGCCGGGACGCAGGCCGGCGCAGCCGCTCAGCAGGAGCGCCGCCGCGAGGACGACGCCTCCGAGTCGGACGGGACCACGGGACACGCTCACTGCTGCTCCTTCGGCTGGCCGGACTCCTGCGGCGGGTCGATCACGGAGTCGATGACGGTGCGGGCCCATTCAAGCAAAGCCACTCCCTCGAGCGGACGGCCCGTCGCCCCGGGAGTGCCGGGGCGCGGCACCAGGACGGTGTCGAGCTGGGTTTTGACGATGCTCTTCGGGTAGAGCCGCTGCAGCCGGACGACACGGGACTCCGGCAGCGTGACCGGGGCGAACCGGACGTTGCGCCCGGCGAGCGTGACCTCTCCGACCCCGGCCTGCCGCGCCCGCGCGCGGAACCGGGCGACGAGCAGCAGCGCGGCGACGGCCTCGGGCGGCTCGCCGTAGCGGTCGTCCAGCTCGGCGAGGACCTGGTCGACGTCGAGGTCGGTCCGGACCTCGGCGAGCCGCTTGTACATCTCCAGCCGTAGCCGCTCGCTCGGGATGTAGTCGTGGGGCAGGTGGGCGTCGACGGGGAGCTCGATCCGCACCTCGCGGAGCTCGGGCTCTGCTTCTCCCTTGAACTCCTGCACCGCCTCGCCGACCAGCCGGACGTAGAGGTCGAACCCGACGTCGGCGATGTGGCCCGACTGCTCCCCGCCGAGCAGGTTGCCGGCACCGCGGATCTCGAGGTCCTTCATCGCGATCGCCATGCCGCCGCCGAGGTCGGAGTGCTGGGCGAGGGTGGCCAGCCGCTCGTGGGCGGTCTCGGTGAGCGGCTTCTCGGCCGGGTAGAGGAAGTAGGCGTAGGCCCGCTCCCGGCTGCGGCCCACCCGACCACGCAGCTGGTGCAGCTGGGAGAGGCCGAGGGTGTCGGCCCGCTCGATGATCATGGTGTTGGCGTTGGAGACGTCGAGCCCCGACTCGACGATGGTGGTGCAGACCAGGACGTCGAAGCGCTTCTCCCAGAAGTCCAGCATCACCTGCTCGAGCTGGTGCTCCCCCATCTGGCCGTGCGCGGTCGCCACGCGCGCCTCCGGCACCAGCTCCCGGATCCGGGCGGCCGCCTTCTCGATCGAGCTGACCCGGTTGTGGATGTAGAACACCTGGCCGTCGCGCAGCAGCTCGCGCCGGATCGCCGCGGTCACCTGGCGGTCCTCGTAGGCGCCGACGTACGTCAGCACCGGGTGCCGCTCCTCGGGCGGGGTGGTGATCGTCGACATCTCGCGGATGCCGGTGACCGCCATCTCGAGGGTGCGCGGGATCGGCGTCGCGCTCATGCTCAGCACGTCGACGGACGTGCGGAGCCGCTTCATCTGCTCCTTGTGCTCGACGCCGAAGCGCTGCTCCTCGTCGACGATGATCAGCCCGAGGTCCTTGACCCGGACGTCGGGGTTGAGCAGCCGGTGGGTGCCGATGACGACGTCGACGGTGCCCTCCCGCAGCCCCTCCATCACCTCGCGGGCGTCGGCGTCGGTCTGGAACCGCGACAGCGGCTTCACGGTCACCGGGAACCCGCTCATCCGCTCGCCGAACGTCGAGAGGTGCTGGGTGACCAGCAGCGTGGTCGGGACCAGGACGGCCACCTGCTTGCCCTCCTGGACCGCCTTGAACGCGGCCCGCACGGCGATCTCGGTCTTGCCGTAGCCGACGTCGCCGCAGACCAGCCGGTCCATCGGCACGCTGCGCATCATGTCGCCCTTGACCTCGTCGACCGTGCTGAGCTGGTCGGGCGTCTCCTGGAACGGGAACGCGTCCTCCAGCTCGCGCTGCCACGGGCTGTCGGGGCCGTAGGCGTGCCCCTGGGTCGCCTGCCGGGCGGCGTACAGCTTGATCAGCTCGGCGGCGATCTCACGGACCGCCTTGCGGGCGCGGTTCTTGCGCCTGGTCCAGTCGGCGCCGCCGAGCCGGTCGAGGCTCGGCTGCTCGCCGCCGACGTAGCGGGTGACCTGGTCGAGCGCGTCGGCCGGCACGTAGAGCCGGTCGGGCGGGCCGCCCCGCTTGCTGGCGCCGTACTCCAGGACGAGGTACTCGCGCACCGCGCCCTGCACCTCGCGCTGCTTCATCTCGACGAACCGGCCGACGCCGTGCTGCTCGTGGACGACGTAGTCGCCGGCCGCCAGCTCGAGCGGGTCGATCTGCTTCTTGCGGCGGGCCGGCATCCGGCGCATGTCGCGGGTCGAGGCGCCCTGGGCGGAGATGTCGTCGCCGGAGATGACGACCAGCCGCCGGGCCTCGTCGACGAACCCGTGCCCGAGGACCCCGCAGGTGACCTCGACGACGTCGGCGTCGCCCCGCGCCTCCTCGACCAGTCTGGCCGGGACGTCGTGCTCGCCGAGGGTCTCGACCAGCCGCTGCGCGGGCCCGTGGCCGGGGAACACCACGACCACCCGGTAGCCGTCCTTCCGCCAGGACTCGACGTCGGCGACCGCTCGCGCCACGTCGCCGCGGTAGGGGTCGACGGGCCGGGCGGCGAGGTCGCGGACGTCGCTGGTCTCGTCGTCGAGCCCGAACGGGCTGACGGTCCACCACGGCGTGTCCCGCTCGAGGACGTGGACCCGGACGTCGCCGATCTCGCGGTAGGACGCGGCGCCGAGGTCGATCGGTGCGGTGCCGCCGCCGGCGGCGGCGGCCCAGCTGGCGCCGAGGAACTCCTGGCTGGTCGCCACCAGGTCGTGGGCGCGGGTGCGGGCGCGCTCGGGGTCGACGACCAGCACGTGGGTGTCGTCGGGCATGACGTCGACGAGCAGCTCCATCTCGTCGACCAGCACCGGCGCCAGCGACTCCATCCCCTCGACGGCGATGCCGGCGGCGATCTGGTCGGTCAGCCCCAGCAGCTGCGGGTGCGCCCTCCCGAGCTCGGCCGCGCGTCGGCGTACGTCGTCGGTGAGCAGCAGCTCGCGGCAGGGCGGTGCCCAGAGCCGGTCGAGGGGCTCCAGGGTGCGCTGGTCGGCGACGGCGAAGCTGCGGATCTCCTCGACGTCGTCGCCCCAGAACTCGACCCGGACGGGGTGCTCCTCGGTCGGCGGGAAGACGTCGACGATGCCGCCGCGGACGGCGAACTCGCCGCGCTTCTCGACCAGGTCGACCCGGCTGTACGCCGCGTCGGCGAGGCCGCGCACCACCTCCTCCAGCCCCCGGTCGTCACCGGCGACGAGCTCGACCGGCGTGAGGTCGCCGAGGCCACGCACCTGCGGCTGCAGGACCGAGCGCACCGGCGCCACCACGACCCGCAGCGGCCCGGTGCCGGGCGCGTCCCCGGGATGGCGCAGCCGGCGCAGCACGGCCAGCCGGCGGCCGACGGTGTCGCTGCGGGGGCTCAGCCGCTCGTGGGGCAGCGTCTCCCAGCTCGGGTAGTAGGCGACCGCGTCGGGCCCCACCAGGTCGCCGAGCTCGGCGACCAGGTCCTCGGCCTCGCGCGAGGTGGCGGTCACGACCAGCACGGTGCGGCCGGCGCGCACCAGCCCGTCGACGAGGAAGGGCCGCAGCCCCTCGGGAGCGACCAGGTCGAGGCTGCGCAACGACCCGCCGCGGGCGTCGTCGACGAGGGACGCGAGCGTCGGGGCGCTGAGCACCTCGTCGGCCAGCTGGGTGAGGGTCACGCTTCCCCTTCGGATCGGACACGCAGAACGCCCCCGGCCGGACGAACAGGAGGGGGTTTCGGCGCCGAGTCTACGGTGGCGTGATGAGCCGTCGACAGCTAGCCGCCGTGGGGCTGCTGGTGGTGCTGGCCGGGTGCAACGAGGCGCCGCCGGCACCCGACGAGCCGCGCTCCGCCGCGACCGGCGGGGACCGCGAGGCCAGCCGCTCCCCCGCCGGATCGGCGGCCGACAGCTCTCCCTCCGGCGGAGGGGCACGCGACCCGTTGGCGCCCGCGCTCGACGGGCGGCCGGTCGCGCCCCGCTCCCCGCGGGAGGCGGCATCGCAGATCGAGGCGGCTGCCCGCACGGTCCGGGACCCCGCGACCACGCCGGCACGACTGGCCGCGGCCGGCCACACCCAGCAGCTCGCCTACAGGGCGGTGGCCGACCGGCCGGGCTGGGACCGCCGGGTGGCGGCCCTGCTGCCCGCTCCGCTCTGGCACGACACCCGGGCCAACGTCGCGGCGCGCCGGGCGTTCCGCTCGATGCACCCCACGCGTCGTGCCGACCTGGCCACCGAGCTGCCCGCCTGGCGGATCGTCCGGCCGCGGCCGGCCGCCGAGCTGCGCCGCTACTACCGCGAGGCGGAGCGCCGGTACGGCGTCGAGTGGGAGTACCTCGCCGCGATCAAC
This sequence comes from uncultured Actinomycetota bacterium, assembly GCA_963740325.1. Lineage (GTDB taxonomy): Bacteria > Actinomycetota > Actinomycetes > Propionibacteriales > Nocardioidaceae > Nocardioides. The sequence goes on along the minus strand of CAVUDQ010000004.1, from coordinate 190,838 downwards.
CTCGTCGAGACCGGCTTCGGACGCATCGACGGCACCTCGGTCGCCGGAGCACAGGGGCCGATGCAGTTCATCCCGACGACGTGGGACATCTACGGCCACGGTGGCGACATCCACGACCCGCACGACGCGATCCTCGCGGCCGCCCGGCTGCTCAGCGCCAACGGCTTCCGCCGGGACCCGGCCGGGGCCCTCTACCGCTACAACAACTCCTCGGCGTACGTCCGGGGGGTCACGCTCTACGCCCGGGTGATGCAGCGGCGGCCGGAGACCTACCTCGCCTACCACCAGTGGCCGATCTACTACCTGACGCGGGAAGGCAGCATCTGGCTGCCGGAGGGCTACTCGGAACGGCGCCCGGTGCCCGTACGTCGCTGGCTCGCCCGTGAGGGCCGCGCCACGCGTTGAGTCGTGCCTGATTCAGGTCGAGTCGTGCCTGTTTCCCGCATGCGCCACGAATGAACCCGAATGACGCACGAATCGACCTAGCGGGTGCCGTGCCGGCGTACGAACGCGATGATCGTGTCGGCGAGCTCGGGGCGGCAGACGATGAGGTCGGGCAGCGAGGTGTCGTCCTCGTTGTAGACCAGCGGCGACCCGTCGACGCGGGAGCAGTGGAGCCCGGCAGCGCGGGCGACCACCACGGGGGCGGCGTTGTCCCACTGGTACTGGCCGCCGGCGTGGACGTAGGCGTCGGCCACGTCACGCACCACGCTCATCACCTTCACGCCGGCCGAGCCCATCGGCACCAGCTCGGCGTCGATCTCGGCGGCCAGCGCCTCGACGAACGCCGGCGGGCGGGTGCGGGACACCGCGATCCGCGGCTTGTGCGACGTCGCCGGGGCGACGACCGGTGGGGTGCCGGTGTGGAAGGTCTCGCCGAGGGCCGGCTGGGCGACCGCCCCGGCCGTGAGCTCGCCGCCCTCGGCTCCGTCCCTTGACCACAGCGCGACGTGGACCGCCCAGTCGTCGCGGGGCGGCTCGGAGAACTCGCGGGTGCCGTCGAGGGGGTCGATGATCCACACCCGGTCGGCGTCGAGCCGCGACTTGTCGTCGCTCGCCTCCTCGCTGAGCACGCTGTCGTCGGGGCGGTGCTCGGCCAGCAGGCTCGCGAGCAGCTCCTGGGCGGCGGCGTCGCCGGCGTCCTTCAGCTCCCGGCCCTCGAGCCCCTGGCCGCGGACCTCGAGCAGCCGCGTCCCGGCCTGCTCGGCCGCCCAGGCGGCGAAGGCGTGGTCGTCGGTGAGGTCGGGTGTCGTCGCGTCAGTCACGGCCTCACCCTAGCGAGAGCACCGCCTCGCGACGTGCCCCCTCCACCTGCAGAAGCCCCTTGGTGGCGTTGGGCGAACGTTCGCCCAAGGCGGGCCCTGGGCGAACGTTCGCCCAAATCCTCGGAGGGGTGTCGCGCCCACCCGCCCGCTCAGCTCCTCCCTCCCTGTGGACGACGCCCCCGCGGGCGGCCCGGATCGTGGTGAGGTGCGCCATGGCGATCCGCTGGTACGGTGCCGGCCGCGACGACTCGGTCGGCATGGCTGTGATGCAGCTGCTGATGGTCGGCGGGATCTCCGAGGTCAGCATGCGCGCCGTCGCCCGGACCGCGCGGCTCGCGCTCGGCAGCCTCGGCAACCACTACGGCTCCAAGGAGCAGATGCTGATGGGCGCCGCCCGCGCGATCGGCGACCTGCACGTCGACGACATGACCTCGCGCGCCTCCTGGGAGGGTTCGCTGGCCGACACCCTGGCGAGCCACGTTCCCCGGGACTCCGAGGAGCTGGTGGAGCTGAAGGTCTGGCAGGAGCTGGTCACCCTCGGACGCAGCCTGAGCGGAGTAGGGGAGGTGGTGGCCCACGTCGAGGCGCGGTACCGCGCGAGCCTCGGGCGAACGCTGGAGCGCTACCAGGGCCCGGACGGGGCACGGCGCCACCTCACCGGCGTCTGGACGGTCCTCCAGGGCATCCGGAGCGAGCTGGTCCGGCCGGGCACTGCGCTCGACCTCGACACGGCCGCAGCGCTCGCCGGTCGGGCCGCCGACGCCGCGGCCGCCCTCGCACCAGCGGAAGGCGGGACCGTCAGGAGTTGAACTGCTGCTGGGTCCGGTCGAGGCCCTCGAGCAGCAGCGACTCGACCGCGTCGGCGGCCCGGTCGACCTCCCACGGCAGCTCCTTGCGCTCGGCCGCGGTGAAGTCGGAGAGCACGAAGTCGGAGATGTCGCGTCGGCCGGTGGGTCGGCCGATGCCGACCCGAACCCGGTGGAAGTCGCCGGTGCCGAGCGAGGAGCGGAGCGACCGCAGCCCGTTGTGGCCGTTGTCGCCGCCGCCGAGCTTGACCCGCAGCGTGCCGAACGGGATGTCGAGCTCGTCGTGGACCGCGACGACGTGCCCGGGGTCGACCTTGTAGAACGTCGCCAGCGCCTTGACCGGCCCGCCCGACTCGTTCATGTAGCAGCGCGGCCGGGCCAGCACGACGCGCGGGCCAGGGGTGCCCGGGGCGCCCAGCCGTCCCTCGACGACGTCGGCACGCCCCGACTTGTGGGCGCGGAACGACTCCCCCATCCGGGAGGCCAGCTCGGCCACCACCAGGTGCCCGACGGTGTGACGGTGGCCGGCGTACGCCGGGCCTGGGTTGCCCAGCCCGACGACCAGCCAGACGGAGGTCACTCCTCCGAGGAGCCCTCGGCAGCCTCGTCGGAGGCACCCTCGGCGTCCCCGGCCTCGGCGGCCTCGCCCTCGGCGGCCCCGCCCTCGGCCTCCTCCTCGTGCTCCTCGCGCTCGATGCCGGCCTCGGCCTCGGCGGCCTCCAGCTCGGCCTCGAGGGCCTCCTCCGACATCTGCTGGGTGACGTTGACGATGAGCAGCTCCTCGTCGGCCAGCAGCGTCGTGCCGGAGGGCAGCTCGAGGTCCTTGGCCAGGAACTGGGTGCCGACCTCGGCGCCCTCGACGGACAGCTCGAAGTACTCGGGGATGTGGGTGGCCTCGGCCTCCACCGACACGACGGCATTCTCGGTGACGACCAGGGTCTCCGGCGCGGCGTCGCCCACGAGATGGATCGGCACGTCGACGGTGACCTTCTCGCCCTTCTTCACCAGCACGAAGTCGACGTGCTCGATGTGGCGGGTGATCGGGTCGATCTGGACCTGCTTGGTCAGGCCGAGCTGGGTCTTGCCCTCGATGTCGATCTCGAGCAGCGCGTTGGCGCCGCCGTGCTTGAGCGCGAGCATCGTGTCGTGGCCCGGCAGCGTCAGGTGCAGCGGCTTGTCGCCGTGGGTGTAGAGCACCGCGGGGATCTTGTCCTCGCGACGGATGCGGCGGGCGGCACCCTTGCCGAACTCGGTGCGCTGCTCGGCGGTGATCTTCTCGGCGGCCATGTCGTTCGTGCTCCTCGGTCTCGTCAGTCGTCGGGGGGCCCGGGACGAGAGACGCCGCGTGACAGCGCGGCGGTGGAGCCGGCCCTGTCGATCACGGATCCGCCGGAGCGGGTCCCTCGCCGAGGCAACCCAGCGATCCTAGGCGAGGCCGGTGCCGCTGGGCCAATCGCGGCCCGGGCTGTCTAGGGTCACAGCATGTCGCTGACCCTCGCGGAGGCGCGGACCCGGGCCGCCCTGCTCTCCGACGTCTCCTACCGGCTGCACCTCGACCTGACCGGCCGGGAGACCTTCGGCGTGCGCGCCGAGGTCGGCTTCGCCTGTGCCCGACCGGGCGAGAGCACGTTCCTGGAGCTGGCCGACGCCCGCGAGGTGCTGGTCGACGGCCTGCCCGCCACGACGTACGACGGTCGCCGGATCGCGCTCGACGACCTGGCCGAGACCAACGTGGTGACGATCGAGGCGCGGGTTCCTTACGTGACCGACGGCGACGGCATGCACACCTTCACCGACCCGGCCGACGGCGAGACCTACGTGTCGGCGTACGTCGGCATGGACATCTGCCAGCGGGTGTTCCCCTGCTTCGACCAGAACGACCTCAAGGCACCGGTGTCGCTGACCGTGACCGCCCCCGACGGCTGGACCGTGCTGGCCAACGGCCGGGTCGTGCGCCGGGAGGGGGGCCACTGGGAGTTCGCGACCACGCCGCCGATCCCGCTGCCGATGTTCGTGGTCTGCGCGGGGCCCTGGCACTCGCGCACGTGGGAGCACGCCGGCCTCCCCTTCGGCTGGCACGCCCGGGCGTCGCTGGCCGCCCAGCTCGACCGCGACCTCGACGAGCTCCGCGAGGTCACCGAGCGCTGCTTCGACCACTACACGGCGACCTTCGCCGAGCCGTACGCCTTCGACTCCTACGACCAGGCGTTCGTGCCCGGCCAGAACTGGGGGGCCCTCGAGACCCCCGGCTGCGTCACCTACCGCGACGAGATCCTGCCCGTCGGCACACCGACCGAAGGCGAGCGCCGCCGACGGGCGACCGTCATCGCCCACGAGATGGCGCACATGTGGTTCGGCGACCTGGCGACGATGACGTGGTGGGAGGACACCTGGCTGCAGGAGTCCTTCGCCGACTACATGGGGTTCCGGGTGGCCGACGAGGCGGCCGGGTTCCACGGCAACTTCGTCGACTTCGCGATCGGGCGCAAGGCCAACGCGTACGTCGCCGACGAGCGCCGGTCGACCCACCCGATCGCACCCCTGGCCGAGGAGGTGCCCGACGTCGACTCGGCGCTCAACAACTTCGACGCCATCTCCTACGCCAAGGGCAACTCCGCGCTCCGTCAGCTGGTGACCTGGCTGGGCGACGACGACTTCCGGACCGGGGTCGACGGCTACTTCGCGCGGCACCGGTTCGGCAACGCGACCCTGGCCGACTTCGTGGCCGCCCTCGACGAGGCGACCGACCGCGACGTGCGGGGCTGGGTGGAGTCGTGGCTGCGCACGACCGGGTTCGACACGATCCGGGCCACCCGCGACCCCGACGGCGTCACGCTCAGCCGCGAGGGCACCCGGCCCCACCGGTTCTCCGTCACGACGTACGACGAGACCCTGACGCCGGTCGGCGCCGGCCTGGTCGACCTCGGTGACCAGCCGGTGCGGCTCCCCCCGACGGCCGTCGTCGTCCCGAACAGCGGCGGCGAGACGTTCGCCCGGATACGCCTCGACGACGAGTCGTGGGCGGCGCTCGCCGGTGACCTGGCCTCGGTGCCCGACGACGGGACCCGCGCCGTCGTCTGGAGCACCGCCTTCGACATGGTCCGGTGCGGCGACCTCGGGACCGGCGACTTCCTCGGACTGGTCACGCGTCACCTGCCGCGCGAGCGCCGGGTCGGGATCGTCGACGGAGTGTTGGCCTGGGCCCTCGGCACGCTGGTCCCCCGCCACCTCGCGCCCGACCAGGTCGTGGACGCGGTGGCGCAGGTGGCGGCGGCCTGCGAGACGGGCCTGGCCTCGGAGCCGGAGGAGCAGGTGGCGGTGTCGCTGACGCTCGGCCTGGCCCGGACGACGCCCGACGCGGTGCTGCTCCAGCGGTGGCTGCTGGACCGGGAGACCCACACCGGGATGCCGGTCGAGCCCGACCTCCGCTGGGCCGCCATCCACCGGCTCGCCGCTCTCGGCGAGATCAGCGTCGACGAGATCACCGACGAGCGGCTGTCGGACGGCACCATCACGGGCGTCCTCGGCGCGGCGAAGGCGCTCGCGGCCCTCCCGACCCCGAACGCCAAGGCCGTGACCTGGGAGAAGCTGACGGCCGAGCCCGTGCTGTCCAACCGCGAGTTCACCGCGACCGCGGCCGGCTTCTGGAACGCCGAGCAGACCGCCCTGGTCCACCCCTACGTCGAGCCCTACCTCACCGAGCTGCTCGCCCTGGCCGCCACCCGCGGGCAGGCGTTCTCCCACCTGGTCGCCCGTGCCTTCCCCGCCGTACCCCTGCTCGACGAGCACGTCTCCGCACTCGAGCGGGCGCTCACCGGCGAGGTGCCGACCGTGCTTCGACGCGGCTGGGAGGACTCCCTCGACGACCTGCGCGCCGCCCGCCCCGGAGGTTGAGGGCCTGAGCCCTTCGAGACGGGCGCAGAGCGCCCTCCTCAGGAACCACCTCGAACCCTCAGCACGTCTGCAGGGCTCGGACCGACGTCCGGGCTAGGCCTGGCCGTCGAACATCGAGGTCACCGAGCCGTCCTCGAAGACCTCGCGGATCGCGCGGCTGATCAGCGGCGCGATCGAGAGCACGGTCAGCTTGTCGAACTGCCGTTCCGACGGGATCGGCAGCGTGTTGGTGACGATCACCTCGGCCGCGGAGGAGTTCTTGAGCCGATCGACGGCGGGGTCGGAGAGGATCGCGTGGGTCGCGGCGATGACCACGCCGGCGGCGCCGTCGGCCATCAGCGCCTCGGTGGCCTTCACGATCGTGCCGCCGGTGTCGATCATGTCGTCGACCAGGACGCAGATCCGGCCGTCGACCTTGCCGACGACGCGGTTGGCGACCGCCTCGTTGGGCCGCAGGATGTCGCGGGTCTTGTGGATGAACGCCAGCGGGGCGCCGCCCAGCCGGTGGGACCACTGCTCGGCGACCTTGATCCGGCCGGCGTCCGGCGAGACGACGGCGAGCTTCTCGTGGCCGTACTTCGCCCTCACGTGGTCGGCGAGGATCGGCAGCGCCATCAGGTGGTCGACGGGGCCGTCGAAGAAGCCCTGGATCTGGGCGGTGTGGAGGTCGACCGCGATCAGCCGGTCGGCGCCGGCGGTCTTGAACAGGTCGGCCATCAGCCGCGCCGAGATCGGCTCGCGGCCGCGGTGCTTCTTGTCCTGCCGCGCGTAGCCGTAGAACGGCACCACCACTGTGATCCGCTTGGCCGAGGCGCGCTTGAGCGCGTCGACCATGATCAGGTGCTCCATGATCCACTCGTTGATCGGCGCGGTGTGGCTCTGGATCACGAAGGCGTCGCAGCCGCGGACCGACTCCTCGAAGCGGACGTAGATCTCGCTGTTCGCGAACTCGTACGCCGACGTCGGCACCAGTCCGGTGCCGAGCTGCGCGGCCACCTCCTCGGCCAGCCCGGGATGGGCCCGGCCGCTGAAGACCATCAGGTTCTTCTCGGTGGTCCGCTTCATTCCGGTCACGTTGTCGTGCTCCTGGGTCGCCGGACGGGGGGTGCAATCAGGATTGTGACCCACCGGGGGCCGGCTTCCCAACCCCGGGTCCCGCCCCTGGGTCCGCACTGCGTTCACCGGCCGTTTCACGACCCTCGGCTGCGGCTCGCGCGGCCCGCCGCTCGGCGTGTCCCTCGAGGGTCCGCTGCGGGCCCGCGGACACGGCGAGCGCCCCGGGCGGCACGTCCTCGCGGACCACGGTGCCGCCGCCGGTCATCGCCCCGTCACCGATCGAGACCGGCGCGACGAAGGTGTTGTTGGACCCGGTCCTCGCGCCGTCACCGACGCTCGTGCGGTGCTTCCGCTGGCCGTCGTAGTTGGCGAAGATCGTGCCGGCACCGATGTTGGTGCCCCGCCCGATGGTCGCGTCGCCGACGTACGACAGGTGCGGCACCTTGGACCCCTCGCCGATCTCGGCGTTCTTGGTCTCCACGAAGGCCCCGATCTTGCCACCGGCTCCCAGCCGGGTCCCGGGCCGCAGGTAGGAGAACGGCCCCACCGTGGCGGCCTCGCCGACCACGGCCAGCTCGCCGTGGGTCCGGACGATGCGGGCACCCACACCGACCTCGCAGTCCTTGAGCGTGGTGTCCGGGCCCACGACGGCGTCCTCGCCCACGACGGTGGCGCCGAGCAGCTGGGTGCCGGCCAGGATGGTCACGTCCGGCGCGAGCACCACGTCGGCGTCGATCCAGGTCGTGGCGGGATCCATCACCGTGACACCGTCGCGCATCCACCGGGTGACCGTGCGACGGTTCATCTCCCGGCCTAGCTCGGCGAGCTGGGCACGGTCGTTGGCGCCCTCGGTCTGCGCGACGTCGTCGAGCGGCCAGGCGCCGACCATCAGGCCGTCCTCCTGCGCCAGCCCGACCGCGTCGGTCAGGTAGTACTCGCCCTTGGCGTTGTCGTTGCCGATCCGGGGCAGCGCCCCGACCAGGAACTCGGCGTCGAAGGCGAGGATCCCGCTGCTGATCTCACGGATCTCCCGCTGCTCGGGCGTCGCGTCCTTCTCCTCGACGATGCCCCGCACCTCGCCGGTGCCGTCGCGCACGATCCGGCCGTAGCCGAACGGGTCCCGCACGATCCCGCTCAGGATGCTCACCGCCCGCTGCGCGGCCTCGTGCTCGGCGACGAAGGCGCGCAGGCTCTCCCCCTCCAGCAGCGGGGTGTCGCCGGCGGCGACCACCACGGTGCCGGCCGGGGGCAGGTCGAGTGCCTCGACCGCGACGCGTACGGCGTGCCCGGTGCCGTGCTGGGACTCCTGGACGGCGAGCACGCACCCGGGCAGAAGCGCCTGGACGTGGGGGCCGACCTGCTCGCGCTGGTGGCCGACTACGGCCACCACCTGCCGTGGCGCCATCGACTGCACGGCGCCGAGGACGTGGCCGATCATGCTGCGCCCGCCCACCTCGTGGAGCACCTTCGGGACCTTGGACTTCATGCGGGTCCCGCCGCCGGCAGCGAGCACGATCACGGTGAGGTCGTCGACCATGCCGGCAACCCTAGCCGCCGTGCGTCATCCCGCCTCACCTCCTGGTGGGGGTACGCAGGGAGCATCCGAGCATCGCGTCCTCTGGCATCCAGCCGGCCTCCCTGCTTGGCTGGATCGCGGGAGACCACGAGGGAGGAGAACCGAGGTCGAGCGATGAGGGCTACGAGGACCGAGGGGGTCGGGGGAGACGAGCCCGAGGAGAGGACGCAGCCAGGAGTCCAGCCGGGCAGTGCACCCGAGAAGCGGCAGATCTACGGCATCGACACGACGGTCGTCCGTTTCAACAACGCGGAGTACTACGTCCCGGACTACGCCCTCCACCGGCCGGTGTCGAAGAAGATCCTCCGCGAGCGCAAGGTCTCACCGGCCCTCGACACGTTCGTGGGCCGGCTGCTGAGGCGCCGGCCCGGCAGCATGGTCCACGCAGGGACGTTCTTCGGCGACATGCTGCCGTCCTTCTCGCGCAAGACCCCCGGCGTCGTCTACGCCTTCGAGCCCGTGATCGAGAACTACCTGCTGGCCCGCGCCGTCGTGGAGACCAACGGGCTCGACAACGTCCTGCTGATGCACAGCGGGCTCGGAGCCGCCACTGGCGTGGCGACGCTCGGGGTGGCCCGGGGTGAGCAGAAGCGGCACCTTGGCGGGGCAGCGCGCATCCTGACCCCCGAGTCGAAGCCGCACTCCCAGACCCAGCTGACCTCCGTGCTGACCGTCGACCAGCTCGGGCTCGAGGGCCTGGCCCTCATCCAGCTCGACACCGAGGGGTACGAGCTGCCGATCCTCGAGGGGGCGGCCGAGACGATCCGGGCGCAGTCGCCCGTCATCGTCGTCGAGGACAACAAGGACAACTGCGCGGGGTTCCTCGCAGGGCTCGGGTACCTCAGCGTCGGGCGGCTCAAGGGCGACACCGTGTACGCGGCGTCCGCCGGCGTGGACGAGGTGACCGAGCTGGTCGGCAATCACCACGGCCCTCGGTAGGCGGTCGAGGGCCTGCTGCGCGGTCTCCGGGCGCGTGAGACGTGCTCCCCGGGTAGGAGTCGAACCTACGTCGCTAGTCCTGATTCAAAGTCAGGCGGGCCCTACCGGCAGACCAACCGGGGATAGGTGGCCAAGGCTAAGGCCCAGCGCCGCGCCCGGCGACGCGACGGGGTGCGGAGGCGGAGGGACACCACTACGGTCGTGCCCGTGCACCTGCCCGTGATGCCGCCCGTCCAGCCGATGCTCGCGAAGTCGGTCAAGGGCGTGCCGACCGACGACGGCTGGAGCTTCGAGCCGAAATGGGACGGGTTCCGCTGCCTGGTGTTCAAGGACGGCGACGAGGTCGAGCTGACCAGCCGCAACACCAAGCCACTCACCCGCTACTTCCCCGAGATCGTCGCCGCCGCCCGCGACCAGCTGCCCGAGCGCTGCGTCCTCGACGGCGAGCTGTTCGTCGCCGTCGGCAACCGGCTGGAGTTCGAGGTGCTGCAGGAACGCATCCACCCGGCCGACTCCAGGGTCCGGCTGCTGGCCGAGGAGACCCCCGCCGGCTACGTCGCCTTCGACCTGCTCGCCCTCGGCGACGAGGCGTACGCCGACCGGCCGTTCTCGGAGCGGCGGGCCGCGATGGAGCAGGCCCTCGCCGGCCTGGACGGCCCCTGCCACCTGACCCGCACCACCACCGACCCGGCCGAGGCCGAGCGGTGGTTCGAGCAGTTCGAGGGGGCCGGGCTCGACGGGGTGATCGCCAAGTCGCTCGCGGCGACGTACCAGCCCAACGCCCGCACCATGCTCAAGATCAAGCACGAGCGGACCGCCGACGTCGTGCTCGCCGGCTACCGGGAGCACAAGACGTCCACGCCGGAGCGACCGCTCCTCGGCAGCCTGCTGCTCGGGCTGTACGACGGGCCCCCGGGAGAGGGAAAGCTGCAGCACATCGGCGTCAGCGCCAGCTTCACCGAGAAGCGCCGGGCCGAGCTGATCGAGGAGCTGCAGCCGCTGGTGTGCGCGCTCGAGGACCACCCGTGGGGCGAGTGGAGCGAGTTCCTGATCGCCAACCCCGGCCGGGTGCCCGGGACCCAGAGCCGGTGGAGCCAGGGCAAGGACCTGTCCTTCGTCCCGCTGCGCCCGGAGCGGGTGCTGGAGGTCAAGTACGACCACATGGAGGGCCGCCGGTTCCGGCACACCGCGCACTTCAAGCGATGGCGCCCCGACCGCGATCCGGAGTCCTGCGGATACGAACAGCTGGAGGAGCCCGTGGGCTACGAACTGGGTAGAATCCTGAGTGGAGGTGCGTCATGACCTACGACGTCGTGCTGCTCGTCGAGAAGGCGTTGACTGCTGCCGACGCCCGCCAGGTCCGGTCGCTCCACGAGGGCATCGACGACGAGCAGGTCGTCTACCACGTGCTGCTGCCGCTCGAGGACGCCGCCGCCCGCATCGAGTCGGCGATGGGCTCGCTCGCCGCCGGCGAGGTCATCTCCTCCCCGGCGATGGTGATGAGCGACGTCGACATCGACGCCGTACGCAAGGACTGCAAGGACCGCTCCGACCACGACCTCGGCATCTGCCTCGACGCGCTGCGCGAGGCCGGGGCCACCGCCCACGGCTCGGTCGTGACCGAGCCGCCCGTCGACGCCCTGGCCCGCTGCGTGGCGGCCGTCGACGGCCGCGAGGCGATCATCCTCACTCGGCCCCACGTGGTGGCCGAGTTCTTCCACGTCGACTGGACCTCCCGGGCCCGCCGCAAGATCGGCGTCCCGGTCCTGCACCTGCTCGAGCACGAGAACTTCGACGAGCAGGCGGGCGGCGGCGAGGGGGTCACCGGCGTCTAGCCCGGTGGTGGTGTTACCCACCCGGTGAACCGCCGTGGGTGTGTGATGACCCCCCGCCCCGTATCGTTGTCCTTGTCAGACCCGTGGGACTGACGGTCGGCCTGATCCGGGGGGTGAAGGCCGCGCAACTGGTGACCGAGGCTGGGGGGCATCGTCACCGGACACGGGTTCGAGGGCCCGCCGGCCGAGGCCGGCGGGCCCTCCATTCGTCCACGGACGGCCCCTTGTCCCCCGAATCGGCGAACTGTTACCGAAGTGTGGATGACACGTGGTCGCGGCGTGGGTGTCATTTGGGCCCGGTCCTCATAGCGTTCATGGGGTCAGATCTCCGTCTCTGACATCTCGCGACCGGGCTGGGGGGCCCTCGCCGCGGGGAGGGTGGTTCTCGAACCGGGGGGTTTCGGCACCACCGACCAAGAGGCGTCTTGTCACGGGGGGTGACGAGAAGCCGCAGGGCACGGCACCCGCCCACGGATGCCGTCGGGGAAGACCCGCCTGGATCACCAGGCGGGCCGTCCTCATTTTGGGGCCCTTTTCGGCCGAGGACTCAGCGCTCGCCGATCCAGTTCCCGTCGGCGTCCCAGTGCTCTGCGACCTTCCGGCTCGGCTGCACCCGGGGCGGTTCGCCGGGCATCTTCGGGTAGTCGGGCGGATAGTTCAGCTCGACCTCGCCCTGCTCGCGCCACAGGTTCAGCAGCGGCTCGAGGTCGTGGGCGACGTCGTCGATCCCGTGCCACGGGTCACCGTCGGCGAGCCGCTCGGGGACGGAGAAGAGGTGGAAGTCGCCCGGGTCCGTGACGCCGGCCAGCTCCTCCCAGGTCATCGGCGTCGAGACCGGTGCGCCCGGGATCGGCCGCAGCGAGTACGCCGAGGCGATGGTGCGGTCGCGGTTGTTCTGGTTGTAGTCCACGAAGATCCGCTCGCCCCGCTCCTCCTTCCACCAGTCGACCGTGACCTGGTCGTCGCGCCGGGCCAGCTCGCGGCCGAAGCCGATCGCGGCGTGCCGGACGTCGGTGAACTCCCACTCCGGCCGGATCCGGACGTAAACGTGGACGCCGCGGTTGCCGCTGGTCTTGGGCCAGCCGGTCAGGCCGAGCTCCTCCAGCAGCTCGCGGGCGGCGCCGGCCACTCGGACGGCGTCCGTGAACGTCGTGCCGGGCTGCGGGTCGAGGTCGATGCGCAGCTCGTCGGGACGGTCCAGGCTGCTGGGATCGTGGGCGGCGCGACGTACGGGCCAGGGGTGGAAGGTGAGGGTCCCCATGTGGGCGCACCAGACCGGGACCGCGATCTCGGTCGGGCAGATCTCCTCGGCCATTCGGCCGGACGGGAAGGTGATCGCGACCGACTCGAGGTAGTCGGGCGCGCCCTTCGGCACCCGCTTCTGGTAGAACGCGTCGGCATCCCTGTCCTGGGGACCCGTGGCCAGCTTCATCCCGGGCCGTACGCCGGAGGTCCACCGCTCCAGCGCCGTCGGCCGGTCGCGCAGCGCCCGCATCAGCCCGTCGCCGACCGACGCGAAGTACTCGGCGACCATCAGCTTGGTCACCTCGGGCGTCCGGTCGGTCGCTTCGTAGATGACGCGGTCGGGACTGCTGACGCGGACCTCACGGTCCCCCGCGACCACCGTCGCGGCAGGAGTCTTGGCCATACGGCCAACCTAGCGACCCGGACCCCCGGCGCGTGTGCCCCAGCGTGCGCTCAGGCACCCGCCGCGTCAGGCGAGCAGCGAGTTGGGCTGGAAGGTCGGTCGCCGGTCGTCGTCCTCCCGGGTCGGCCGGACGAACTCGAAGCCGGCCGTCTTCACCAGCTCCCAGTCGCTCCGCTCCGCCAGCAGCTCGCGGGCGCAGCCGAGGTGGAGCGGCGGGGCGTGGAAGGCGTTACGACCCACCTCGAGGGCGGTCCCCACGAAGGCGATGGGCCGCCCCAGCGGGCGTCCGCACCCGCCGCAGACCCGGCTCAGCGCGCACTGCGTCACCCGTCGGTCGTCCAGCCGCTCCAGGGTCCCCGCCCAGGCGAACGGCGGCGTCGCGGCGTTCATGCGCGCGCCTCGGCGTGACCGCGCGACCACTGCCCCAGCTCGGTACGCCGGGTGGGTCGCTCCGCGTCGGTCTTGCGACCCCGCGCGACCTCGGGCCCGGGAGGCTCCGGCTGCCGTGACTGCGTCATCCCGTTCGGCAGCGACAGCTTCAGGATCGTGCGCAGCGCCTGGCCGTACTGCCGGTGCAGCGGGCCGACGGTGTACGGCAGGTCGTACTTCTCGCACAGCGCCCGCACCTTGACCGCGATCTCGGCATAGCGGTTGCTGGGGAGGTCCGGGAACAGGTGGTGCTCGATCTGGAAGCCGAGGTTGCCCGAGAGGATGTGGAGCAGCGGTCCCCCCTCGAAGTTGGCCGCCCCCAGCACCTGGCGGAGGTACCACTCCGGGCGGGTCTCGTCGTCGAGCTCGTCCTCGGTGAAGTGGAGCGCCCCGTCGGGGAAGTGGCCGCAGAAGATGATGACGTAGGACCACAGGTTGCGGGTGAGGTTGGCCGCGGCGTTGGCGGTCAGTGTGGTCCGCCACTGCTTGCCGCTGAGCGCCGGGTAGACGACGTAGTCCTTGAGCGCCTGGCTGCGGCCCTTGCGCCAGATCTGCTTCAGCTGGCGCTTCATCTCCTGCGGGTCCTTCTCGCCCTTCCGGATCTTCTCGATGTCGAGGTCGTGCAGCGCCACGCCCCACTGGAACAGCGCCGCCAGCAGCGCGTTGTAGACCGGCTGCCCGAGGTTGGCCGGGTGCCACTTCTGCTCGCGCGCCATCCGGAGGATGCCGTAGCCGATGTCGTTGTCGTAGCCGAGCACGTTGGTGAACTGGTGGTGCACGTAGTTGTGGCTGTGCTTCCACTGCTCGGCCGGCTGCGCGGTGTCCCACTCCCAGTTGGAGGAGTGGATCTCGGGGTCGTTCATCCAGTCCCACTGGCCGTGCATGACGTTGTGGCCGATCTCCATGTTCTCGAGGATCTTGGCCAGCCCGAGCAGCGCCGCGCCCGCCACCGCGCCGGGCACCCGGGTACGCCGCGAGTGCGGCGTCGTGGCGAGCACCACCCGTCCCGCGGTCGCGAGGCCGCGCTGCACCTTGATCAGCCGGTTGATGTACGCCGCGTCGGACTCGCCGCGCGACTCCTCGATCTCGGCCCGGATCGCGTCGAGCTCGCGTCCGAGCTGCTCCACCTCCTCCTCGGTGAGGTGGGCGTACTCCGTCACGTCGCTGATGGCCATGGTGCTGGTCTCCTTTCGTCTCACGGGGTTTCGAGACGGGCGCTGCGCGCCCTCCTCAACCTCCTCGCTTCGCTCGGACCTTTCGTCTCACGGGGTTTCGAGACGGGCGCTGCGCGCCCTCCTCAACCTCCGAGGGGGTCAGATGTCGAGGGTGCAGTCGCCCACCGCAGCGGTGATGCAGGTCTGCACCTGCTCGTTGGGCTGGTCGTACTCGTCGCCGCTGCGCAGGTCGCGGACCCGGCCGGAGACGAGCGTGAGGGTGCAGGTGTGGCAGATCCCCATCCGGCAGCCGTAGGGCATGCCGATCCCGGCCTCCTCGCCCGCCTCGAGGACCGTGGTGGCGCCGTCGGCCTCGACGGTCTTGCCGGAGTTGCGGAAGGTGATCGTGCCGCCCTCGCCGCCGTCGCCGCCGAGCTCGAGGGAGAACCGCTCGAGGTGCAGCCGGTCGTCGAGGTCCTGCCGCTCGTAGTGCTCGGTGACCGCGTCGAGCATCGGCCCCGGACCGCAGGCCCAGGTCTCGCGCTCGCGCCAGTCGGGGCAGACGGCATCGAGGTCCACGAGGTCGAGCATCCCGTCGACGTCGGTGTGCAGCCGGTGCACGACGAGCCCGTCGTGGCGATGCTCGAGGTCGGCGAGCTCGTCCCGGAAGATCATCCGCTCCGCCGTCGGCGAGGAGTAGTGGAGCACGACGTCGGGCATCGTGCCTCGCCGGTCGAGGGTGCGGAGCATGGCCATGACCGGCGTGATGCCGCTGCCGCCCACGAGGAACAGCATCCGCTCGGGCGGCGGGTCGGGCAGCACGAAGTCGCCCTCCGGCGCCGCCAGCCGGACGATGGTGCCGGGCTCCAGCCCGTTCACCAGGTGGGAGGACAGCAGGCCCTCGGGCATCGCCCGCACGGTGATGGCGATGTGGCGGCCGTCCCGCCTCGGCGGGCTGCTGATGGAGTACGAGCGCCACTGGAACCGGCCCTCGACCGGGATCCCGATGCCGACGTACTGCCCGGGCCGGTGGTCCCAGCGCCAGCCCCAGCCGGGCCGGATCACCAGCGTCGCGGCGTCCTCGGTCTCCGGCACCACCTTCTCCACGCGGCCGCGCAGCTCGCGGGCGGTCCACAGCGGGTTGAGCAGCCGCAGGTAGTCGTCGGGGTGCAGCGGCGTGGTGAGACGTGACCCGGCCTCGCGGACCCGGCCCCACGAGAGGGTGCTGGAGGGCATCGACTCAGTGAACACATGTCCACTCGCCGCGTCAACCATGTGGCCACTAGATTGGGACCATGTCGTACGAGGTCGCGAAGTCGGACGCCGAGTGGCGCGAACAGCTCAGTGACGACGAGTACCACGTGCTGCGACAGGCCGGGACCGAGCGGGCGTTCACCGGGGAGTACACCGACACCGAGACCACCGGCGTCTACCGCTGCAAGGCCTGCCAGGCCAAGCTGTTCGAGTCCGACACCAAGTTCCACTCCGGCTGCGGCTGGCCGAGCTTCTACCAGCCGATCACCGACACCGTGGAGTACGTCGACGACACCACCCTCGGCATGAAGCGGGTCGAGGTCCGGTGCGCCAACTGCGGCTCCCATCTCGGCCACGTGTTCCCCGACGGCTACGGCACCCCCACGGGCGACCGCTTCTGCATCAACTCGATCAGCCTCACGCTCGAACCTTCTGAGACGGCTGCTGCGCAACCGCAGGAATCACCGGCTGAACAGTCCTGACCGGGCTCAGCCGAGCTCCGACTCGGGCACGTCGACGAGCATCGGGGTGACCACCACCGTCCCCGTGCCGTGGGTCCGGTCGGTCCAGTCCTGCAGCGACCCGTCGTCGTACACCACGTCGACGTGGGCGCGACCGTCGGCGACGTACGACGCCTGGGCGCCCGGCAGCTCCCGGCCGAGCTCACGGACGATCCGCTCCAGCGTCGCCTGGTCGGTCGGGTCCGCGGGCGGGGGCGCGGGCCCGGGGTCGTCGACCGGGGGCTGGGCCTGCGCCGCCGGCACCGCCCCGGTCACCGACAGCGTCTCGCCGTCCCACCGTCCGGTCACGGAGTACTCACCCCAGACCACGCCGGCGGCCTGCTGGTAGCTGTCCGGGAGCTGGCCCTTCCAGTCCCACCCTGCGAGCGGCGGCCCGCCGCATTGTGGGGGGAACGACTCCGCGACCGGGCCGAGGCACGCCTCCGGGCCGCCGCCGTCGTCGAGCACCGTCACGGCGCCCCGGCTGCTGACCTGCCCGGGGGCCGCCGGGATGCCCCGCGGCACCGGCTCGGAGCCCGGGTCGTCCGCGACGTCGCCGGTACGGCTGCCGCACGCGGCGAGCAGCAGCGCCAGCAGGGCGAGAGCGAGGGGTCTCATGGGGGTGGGACGCCCGGTCGAGCAGCGGGGTTCCGTGGCGGCGTACGGCTCAGGGCAGCCGGGCGAGGAGCTCGCCGACGCCGGTGCGGGCGCCGGTGTAGAACGGCACCTCCTCGCGCACGTGGCGGCGGGCGGTCGAGGCGCGCAGGTGGCGCATCAGGTCGACGATCCGGTGGAGCTCGTCGGCCTCGAAGGCCAGCATCCACTCGTAGTCGCCTAGCGCGAAGCTGGCCACCGTGTTGGCCCGGACGTCGGGGTAGCCGCGGGCCATCTGGCCGTGCTCGGCGAGCATGCCGCGCCGCTCGGACTCCTCGAGCAGGTACCACTCGTAGGAGCGCACGAACGGGTAGACGCACACGTGCCGCTTCGGCTCCTCGTCGTCGAGGAACGCGGGGACGTGGCTCTTGTTGAACTCCGCGGGGCGGTGCAGCGCCATCTGCGACCAGACCGGGGCCAGCCGGCGCCCGAACTGGGTGCGGCGGAACGCGTTGTAGGCGTCCTGCAGCTCCTCGCTGGTGGCGGCATGCCACCACACCATGACGTCTGCGTCGGCGCGCAGTCCGGACACGTCGTAGATCCCGCGGACCACGACGTCGCCCTCGGCGAGCACCTCCAGGAGTGCCTCCAGGTCGGCCGCCTCGGCGGCGCGGTCGGCGTCGCCGAGCGGGGTCTCGAGCCGGAAGACCGACCACATCGTGTAGCGGATGGTCTCGTTGAGCTCCTGGAGCCGGGCGCCCCTCCGCGGACGCGGGGACTCTGCTTCTGCGGTGCTGCTCATGGGTTCATTGTCGCGTGGCCGGCCGAGGCGATGACCGCCGGGATCCCCACCCCGTCGTACGCCGCCCCGCAGACCGACAACCCCGGCACCCGGGCCACCTCGGACCGGATCCGCGCGACCCGGTCGAGGTGGCCGACGGCGTACTGCGGGAGCGCGCCGCCCCAGCGCTGCACGTGGCTGTCGACCGGCGTGGCGCCGACACCGGCGAGCGTGGCGAGGTCGGCGAGGGAGTCGGCGACCAGCGCGGCGTCGGGGCGCTGGAGCGTCGCCGCCTCGCGGTGCCGACCCGCTGAGGTGCGCAGCAGGAGCAGCCCGTCGCCGGCCTCGCGGACCCAGTCCCACTTGGCGAAGGACCAGGTCGCCGCCTTCACCTGCCGACCCTCGACCGGCGGCACCAGGAAGCCGGAGCCCCCCGTGGCGGCGAGCTCGCCGAGGTCGGCAGCCCGGAAGGCGTGGGTGACGATCGCCATCGAGGCGTACTCGATCGCGGCCAGCTCGCGGGCCGCGACCGGAGCGAGGTCGCCGAGCAGCCGGGACGCCGGCGAGGCCGGGCAGGCAAGCACGACCCGGTCGGCGGTCACCCGTTCGGCCGCGTGCGCCGACCCGACGGTGAGCACGAAGCCGTCGCCGGTGAGCTCCAGCGCGCGCACGGCCGCCGAGGTGCGGACGTCGAACCGCCCGGTGCCGACCAGCGCCTCGGGCAGCGTCGCCAGGCCACCGGGCAGGCCGGCGAAGACCGGGCCGTCCGACACCGGCAGCGCCGCAGCCGCCTCCAGCACCGACCCGCGCTCGGCGAGGGCGGCCAGCTGCGGCGCCGTCGCCCGCAGCGACAGCAGGGTCGCGTGGCCGGCGTACACCCCACCCAGCAGCGGCTCGACCAGCCGGTCGACGACCTGCGGCCCGAGCCGCTCACCCACCAGCGAGGCGACCGACCGGTCGCTCGCCAGGTCGGACGGCGGGAGTCCCGGCTCGCGTCGTACGACGGCCATCGCGTCGTCGTCCAGGAGCCCGGAGGCGGCCAGGCCGTCGACGTCGAGCGGCACACCCAGCAGGGTGCGCGGCAGCGGGTGGAGGCCGCCCCGGCTCCAGACCGCCGACGACGTGGTGGCCGGGTTGACCACGTCGAGCCCGAGCTCGCGGGCCAGGTCGGTGCCCTCGGGGCGGCGGTGCAGCATCGCCTCGGCGCCGACGTCGACGGCGACCCCGCCGACGGAGGCTCGCCGCAGCTTCCCGCCCACCTCGGGCGCACCCTCGAGCACCAGCACCTCGTGGTCGTCCGCGAGCCGGTGGGCAGCCGTCAGCCCGGCGATCCCCGCACCGACCACGACGGCGCGACCCTGTCCGCTGCTCACCGGGCAAGCCTAGGGAACCGTCCCGAGCCGCCGGACGTCCGAGCACCATGACGACCTCGACCCGGCTCCGGTCCCTGGGCCCGACCCTCCTGCTCGCCGCGGCCCTCGGCCTGACCGGGTGCTCGTCGGCGGGCGACAACGAGGCGACGGACAGCGCCGTCCCCGCCGCCGAGTCCCGCGAGGCGCCGGCCCGCGACGGCGGCGCGTCCGACGCGACGGCACTGGAGGCCGACGGGGTGCAGGCCGGGAACGCCGTCGACCTCGCCCCCGACCCGGGGAGTGCGGCGCCCGCGATCATCCAGACCGGCACGATGACGGTGCAGAGCGACGACGTCGCGGAGGCCCGGTTCGACCTCGGGAAGGTGGTCGACGCCCACGCCGGGTCGATCGCCGACGAGAAGACCACGGCCACCTCCGAGGGCGAGGTCGAGCTGTCCCGGGTCGAGCTGCGCATCCCGAGCAAGGACTTCGACGCCGCGATGGCGGACCTCGCGAAGCTCGGCGAGGTCACCGCGTCGACCCGCAAGGCCCAGGACGTCACCGGCGAGGTCATCGACACCCGGGCCCGGATCCGGGCCCAGGAGCAGAGCCTGGCCCGGGTCGAGGTGCTGTTCAGCCGGGCCGAGGACATCCGCGACATCGTCGCCATCGAGGCCCAGCTCAGCCGGCGCCAGGCCGAGCTCGACTCGCTCAAGGGCCAGCTCGCCTGGCTCGAGGACCAGACGACGTACTCCACGATCACCGTCTACCTCGAGCCGGCACCCGGGCAGGCCACGCCCCCGGAGCAGGACGACGACAACGCCTTCGTCTCCGGGCTCGAGAGCGGCTGGCACGCGCTCAGCGCCCTCGGCGCCGGGCTGGCGACGGTCGGGGGCGCGCTGCTGCCGTTCGCGGTCGTCACGCTGCTGCTCGGGCTCCCCGCCTGGGTCGTGGCCCGACGCTGGCTGGCCCGGCACCCGCTGCGCCGCCCGGCACCCGAGGGCTGAGCCGCGTCGCCCTAGGGTGGACGCGTGGACACCGACCTCAGCGGCGTACGGATCGCCGTCCTCATCGACGCCGACAACACCTCCGCCAAGTACGCCGAGGCGATCCTCGACGAGCTCGCCAAGTACGGCACCCCGACGATCAAGCGCGCCTACGGCGACTTCTCCTCCCCCCGCCTGCACGGCTGGACCCGGGAGCTGAACGCCCGCGCGATCCGGGCGATGCACCAGAACGCCTTCACCACCGGAAAGAACTCCACCGACTCCGCGCTGATCATCGACGCGATGGACCTGCTGTACGCCGGCAATGTCGAGGCGTTCGCGATCGTCACGAGCGACAGCGACTTCACCAGCCTGGCGCTGCGGCTGCGCGAGTCCGGGCGGACGGTCTACGGGCTCGGCCAGAAGAAGACGCCGGTCTCGCTGCAGAACGCGTGCGACCGGTTCATCATGCTGGAGGTGCTCGGGACGGAGCCCGAGGACGACGACGAAGGCGGCGGCCCGGACGAGCAGGACCCGCAGCTCAACCTCCAGAGCGTGCTGACCAAGGCGGTCAACGCCACCGCCGACGACGACGGCTGGGTCGCCCTCGGCGCACTCGGCAGCCACCTCGCGCGCAGCCACCCCTCGTGGGACCCGCGGACCTTCGGCCACGGCAAGCTGAGCTCGCTGGTGGCCGACCAGCCCTACCTCGAGACCCGGTCGGCGGGCAACCACGTCGAGGTCGGGCTCAAGCGCAAGGCGGCCAAGAAGGCCGCCGCGAAGAAGCCGGCCAAGAGGGCCGCGAAGAAGTCCTGAGCGCGGGCCTGTGGCAGGTCCGACCTGTCACCGGCCGAGGTCCATCGTGTAGCACACGGCGGTGCCGGTCAGCACGACCGTGTCGTCCTGGCGCACCACTCGGGTCCTCAGGGTCGTGATCGGCTTGTCCTCGCGCGCCTCGACCACCTCGACCTCACCGCGGATGGTGTCGCCGGGGCGGACGGGGGCCGTGAAGTCCCAGCTGACGTTGAGGAACACGGTGCCGGGACCGGGCAGCTTCTCGGCGACGACGGCGTTGAGGATGGCGCTGGTGACGCCTCCCTGGACCACGATCTCGCCGAACCGGGACGCCTGCGCGGCCTCCTCGTCGTAGTGCAGCGGGTTCCGGTCCCCGCTGATCGCGGTGAACATGGCGATGTCCTCCGCACGGACCTCTCGGGTGAGGCTGGCGGTGTCCCCGGGCTTCCACGTCCTGACCACCCCTGTGCTCCCTTCGCTCGATGCTGCTGCCTCCGGTCACGACGGTAGGTCCAGCGAGGTCACCCAGGTGGCGATCTCGGTACGGCGGCTCGTGCCCAGCTTGGCGCCGATGTGCTCCAGGTGGGACCCGGCGGTACGCACCGTGATGTCGAGCCCCTCGGCGATCTCCCGATTGGTGAGCCCCTGGGCGACGAGGCGGGCGACCTCCAGCTCGCGGAGCGTCAGCGGCGACCAGGGTGCGACGGCGTCGTGCTCGTCGAGCCGAGACCCGAGCTTCTCGCACGCGTCGAGCAGGACGGTTGCCGACTGACCGACTGCCGCCACGCGCACGTCGTCGAGGAGCCCGCTGGCCTCGGTACGGCGGTTGGACGCCAGCGCGCACCGCGCGAGGTCGAGCGCGCACCACTGGCCCTCCCACCACCGGCCCCTGGCCGTCCAGGCCGCGTGGGCCGAGCGCAGCCGCTCCCGCGCCTTGCCGGTCCGGCCGGCGGCCAGGTGGACCAGCCCGGTCGCGTGGTCGACGGCGGGGAGGGTGCCGGGGATGCCGCGCGCCCGGAGGTCGACGGACACGCGGTCGACCCAGTCCTGCGCCGCCGCCGGGTCGGGCAGGGCCAGCCGTGCCCTGGTCCCGGTGACCAGGAAGGGGAACAGGTTGGCCGCGTCGGCCACCTCGTGCGAGGCGTCGTACCCGGCCTCGGTCAGCTCCACCGCCTGCTGGTGGTCACCGGCGAGGAGCAGGCACTCGGCGAGACCCCAGACCGCGGGCGCGAAGCGTTGCAGCTCTCCCATCTCGGTGCCCGCGAGCCGCGCGTCCTCCAGCACGCGGCCCGCGCCGGCGAGGTCGCCACGACCCAGGGCGACGAAGCCCGCGACGTGCTGCGCGACGATGCGGGTGGTGATGCCGCCCTGCTCGTCGGCCAGTCCCTGCCGGGCCAGCTCGGCCGCCTCGTCCCACCGGCCCCGGCACCACGCGACGTGGGCCTGGTGGCTGATCATGTAGCTGCGGTGGTTCGACTGCTCGGTGCGGGTGGCGTAGTCGATGCCCTCGGCGAGCCAGTACTCCGCTCGCTCGTACTCCACCAGCGTCGATGCCGACGACCCGAGCATGCGGTAGGCGCGGGCCGTCTCCCACTCCAGGCGCAGCTCGCGGGCCCGGCGGGCAGCGCGCTCGAGCCGCTCCCAGCCCTCGTCCATCCGGCCGGCGAAGACCAGGACCGAACCGAGGGTGGCCGTGGTGTTCAGCCGGATGCGTTCCTCCAGCTCTCCGTCCACGGCGAGCGCCTCCTCGCCGGCGACGATCGCCTCGTCCAGCCGGTCGTCGACCAGGTAGGCCGCAGCCTTGGCCGCCAGCAGGGCGGCGTGCACCTGCTCCCGGCGGGAGTCGTCGCCAGGGTCGTCGACGGGGTCCGCCAGCTCCGAGATCGCGCGGTCCAGCAGCGCCACGCGCACCGGCAGGGGGTCCCCGAGCAGGTGCCGGGCGGCGACCAGCGGCGGCAGCAGCGCCGCGGCGGCCACGCGATCGCCCCACCCGACGTACGAGGCCCGCGCCCGCTCGTAGTCGTCGGCCGCTCGCGCGTTGCGGTCCGTGGCGGCGGCCTCGCCGGCACGCCGTACCAGCAGCGTGACCAGCCGGCGCTCGTCGTCCCGCAAGCACCGGATCGCGCGGTCGAGCAGCTCGAGGGCCTCGTGGTGCGCCGACAGTGCCGAGGCTCGTTCGGCGGCCGACGCGGCAGCCGACGACGCCTCCTCGAGCTGACCGGCGGCTTCGTGGTGCACCGAGCGGTACCCGTCCCCGCCGAGCTCCGGACGTCGCCGGGCGAGCTCGGCCACGCGGGCGTGCAGGGCACGGCGCGTGGCCAGGGGAGCGGCGCGCTCGACAGCGTCCCGGATCAGGGCGTGCCGGAAGCCGAACCAGCCGCCGGACTCCTGCTGGAAGAAGTGGTGCTCGACGAGCTCGTCGAAGCCGTGCGCCACCTCGGGCTCCGGCTGCCGGGCGAGGGACACGATCGCGTCGAGGTCGAAGCTTCGGCGGACGACCGCGGCCGCGACCGCGACCTCCTGTGCCGGGCGGGAGAGCATCCCGAAGCGCTGGCCGATGGCCTCGGCCAGCGTCTCCGGGACGTACGACGGATCGGCGGACAGGTGTCCCTGCACGAGGGCCTTCACGAGCTCCTCGACGTGGAGGGGTATGCCGCCGGACCGCTGCCGGACCAGCTCGACGAGGCCCGGGACCGCGACCTGTCCCGGCAGCATCTCGGTCACCATCCGGGTGGTCTCGGCCCCGCTCAGCCTGGGCAGCGACACCTCCTCGGCCATCCGCTGCAGCAACAGCCGGGACCGCCACCCCCACACCGGCAGGTCCTGGTGCAGCTCGTCGGTGCGTAGGGTCCCGATCACCAGCAACGGCCTCGAGCGGATCCGCCGGGCCAGGTGGGTGATCACGTCCAGGCTGAGCTCGTCGCACCAGTGCAGGTCCTCGAGCGCCAGCAGGACCGGACCCTCGTCGGCCAGGCCGGCCAACCGGTCGACGGCGTCGAGGACGAGCAGGCGTCGCTGGCGGTGGGCGTCCCCTGATCCGGCCGACGGTGCCGGGACGACCCCGAGCCCGTCGACCAGGTCCCGCCCGAGGTCTGCGATCCCGGGACGGTCCGAACGCGACATCGCGTGCCCGAGGTCGAGCAGCAGGCCGGCCGAGAGCTCGACGTCCTGGGGGAACGCGGCCGCGCTCCAGACGGCGAACCCCTGCTCGGTGGCCAGGTCCTGCAGGGCCCGCAGGAACCGGGTCTTGCCGATCCCCGCCTCGCCGGTGAGCAGCAGCAGCTGCCCCTCGCCGTCGCGGACGGCCGCGATCCGGCGTTCGGCGGCGTCGAGCGCCCCGCCCCGCCCGTGCATCGAGGGCCTGACCAGCTCCCCGGTCCCTCCCATCCCCCCAGCGTCTCACCGATCCCCGTGCGTCGCCTCCTGTCGCCTTGTCGGGAGTTCGCCCGATGACCGTTCAGGGCCCGCGACCGGAAGGTGAACGCATGCAGAAAGCACGGATGGCGCCATGAGCGCCCACGGCTGCGGCCAGTCCACCGACCTGGCGCCGGACCGACCGGCGTCACCCCAGGAAGAGGAGAACAGCATGACCATCACGTCCAGCGCGGCCCAGCCGCGCAACGGAGTCGACGTCCCCACGCTCTTCGCCACGCTCGACGCGGTGAAGAACGCCCCGGAGATCGCGGAGTTCCAGTTCCGCGTCCGCAACGAGTGGCTGGGCGGCACGCACAGCCGGTCGGAGTACGACGACTTCTTCGGCGCCCAGCAGGAGATGGCCCACCGGCAGGTCACGGCGGTCGAGAGCGATCACCCGGCCGTCCTGGTCGGCGCCGACCACGGGCCGACCCCCGTGGAGTACCTGTTGCACGCCATCGCAGCCTGCCTCACCTCGGGCATCGCCAACATCGCGTCCGCGCGCGGTGTCACCCTGACCCGGGTCACCTCCACCGTGACGGGCGACATCGACCTGCTGGGGATCCTCGGACTCTCCGACCACGTGCGCAACGGGTACCGGCAGATCTCCGTCACCTTCCAGATCGAGGGTGACGCCGACGACGAGACCCTGCGGGCGATCGTCGAGCAGTCGCGCCGCCGTTCGGCGGTCTACGACGCGCTGACCAACCCCACCCCCGTCCACGTCGACGTCGTCACGGCGTGACCCGGACGACACCGTCGGGCCGGTCCGGCGACACCGCCGGACCGGCCCCGGAAGGAAACCCAGGATGAGCACCTCCATCGACACGCTCGTGATCGGCGCCGGCCACGCCGGCCTGGCCGTGAGCCACCTGCTCGGGCACGCGGGCCGCGACCACGTCGTGGTCGACCGCGGCCGCATCGCCGAGGCCTGGCGGAGCGAGCGTTGGGACTCGCTGCACCTGCTGTCACCACGCTGGATGACCCGGCTTCCGGGCTGGGGCTACACCGGACCCGGCCAGGAGGGCTTCATGCCGACCGGCGAGCTGGTCGGCCACCTGGAGCGGTACGCCGCCACCTCCGGGAGCCCGCTGGAGCTCGGCCGGGAGATCTTCGAGGTCGCCCGCGCCGGGACGGGCTTCCGCGTCGTGGCGGACGGTGCGACCTGGCGGGCGCGCAACGTGGTCGTGGCCACCGGCCCCACCGGGCGTCCGCGCGTCCCCGCCACCGCCCACGAGCTCGACCCGGACATCGACCTGCTGCCGGCCCTTCACTACCGCAACCCCGAGGCGCTGCGGCCCGGCGGCGTCCTGGTCGTCGGCGCCTCCGCGTCGGGCGTGCAGATCGCCGACGAGCTGGTCAGGGCCGGGCGGCGCGTCGTGCTCTCGGTGGGCAGCCACACCCGCATGCCCCGTCGCTACCGCGGCATGGACGCCCACTGGTGGCTCGAGTGCACCGGCCGCACCGCCGCCACGATCGACACGGTCGCCGACCCTGAGGCAGCCCGGCGTGAGCCGTCGCTCCAGCTGGCCGGCCGCGCCCCCGACGACCCGCGGGGCGAGACGGTCGACCTCGCCACCGTGCAGGCCCTCGGCGTCGAGCTGGTCGGGCGGCTGGGCTCGTTCACCGGACGCGTAGCCACCTTCGCCGCCGACCTCGCCGCCACCGTGGGCGAGTCGGAACGACGCCAGGCGCGGTTCCTCGACCTCGTCGACGACCACGTGGACAGGAGCCACCTGGCCACCGAGGTGGGTCCGGCCGACCGGCCGCGGCCCGTATCCGTCCCCGTGACGCGCGAACGGGTCGACCTGCGCGCCGAGGGCATCGGGACTGTCGTCATCGCCACGGGATACGCACCGCACCACCCGTGGCTGAAGGTGGCGGTCACCGACCGCCATGGCGTGATCCGGCAGCACCGCGGCGCCACCCCTGCCCGGGGGCTCTACGTCGTCGGCCAGCGCTTCCAGCACCGCCGCGACTCGGGCACCCTCGACGGCGCCCGTCACGACGCCCGCGACGTGGTGGCGGCGATCTGCGCCGACGACAGCGTCGCGCTCCGGACGCTGGAGCTCCGATGAACAGGGACCGCACGCCCCTGGACGTGATCGTGGTGGGCGGCCGGGTGGCGGGCGCCTCGACCGCGATGCTGCTCGCCCGCGCCGGTGCCCGGGTGCGACTGCTCGAACGCGGCGACCTCGGCACCGACACCCTGTCCACCCACGGCCTGATGCGCGCCGGGGTGCTGCAGCTCTCCCGGTGGGGCCTGCTCGACCAGGTCCGCGACGCGGGGACGCCGCAGGTGCGCAGCACGACCTTCCACGTCGCCGGTCAGGAGCCCCTGGTGATCCCGATCGCCTCCCGCGCGGGGGTCGACGCGCTGTACGCGCCCCGGCGACACCTGCTCGACCGGATCCTCGTCGACGCGGCGGGCGGGGCCGGCGCGGAAGTCCGGCACGGCACCAAGGTGACGGGGTTGCTGCGCGACGCCAGGGGCCGCGTCACGGGCGTCCGCACGGTCGACCGGCGTGGCGTCGAGACACCCATGCATGCCAGGTACGTCGTCGGCGCCGACGGCATCAGGTCGACGGTCGCGGCGGCCGCAGGGGCCTCGCTGCTCGGCCGGGGGCAGCACGCCAGCGCGGTCCGCTACACCTACGTGCGGGGCCTCGACCTGCGCGGCTACCAGTGGGGCTACGGCAATGGGGCGGCCGCGGGCCTGATCCCCACCAACGACGACGAGCACTGCGTCTTCGTCGCCACCTCACCGCAGCGGATGCGCACCCTGCGCCTGGGCCGGTCGTCGGACGAGCTCCTCGACCTCCTGGTCGGGCTGGCGGCGCCCGACCTCCGCGGGCCGCTGGCCGCTGCCCGGCGGGTCGGCCGTCACCACGGGTGGGCGGGAGTACCGGGCTTCCACCGGCAGCCGTGGGGTCCGGGCTGGGTCCTCGTGGGCGACGCCGGGTACTACAAGGACCCGATCGGCAGCCACGGCATCACCGACGCCCTCCGCGACGCCGAGCTGGCGGCCGGTGCGCTCCTGGACGGGCTGTCCGACCCACGGAGCGAGGCCGCCGCCCTCACCGGCTACCACCGGCTCCGGGACCTGGTGTCCCGGGACCTCCTCGACGTCACCGACGCGGTCGCCTCCTACTCGTGGGACGTCACCGAGGTCCAGCTCCTGCTGCGCCGGCTCAGCGCCGCCATGGCCCCCGAGGTCGAGCTGCTCGAGTCCCTGTCCCGTGCCGGAAGGGGTGCGGAACCGGTGCCCGTCGGCGCGACGTGACCGGCGCTCGAGCCGGTGGGCCTGCTCAGGCGCGCGGCGCGTAGGTCTGCACGAACTCCGTGAGCCGCGCAAGCTGGTCGGGGTCGGTCGAGGGGATCACCCCGTGGCCGAGGTTGAAGACGTGGCCCCGCGCGTAGCGACCCGCCTCGATGACCTCGGCGGCACGCGCGAGCATCACCTCGGTCGGCGCGAAGACCAGCGCCGGGTCGAGGTTGCCCTGGACCGCGCGGTCGCCCACCTTGCCGACCGCCTCGGCGAGCGGAGTGCGCCAGTCGACCCCGACGACGTCGGCGCCGGCCTCGCCCATCAGCGTCAGCAGGTCGGAGGTGCCGGTGCCGAAGTGGATGCGGGGGACGCCCAGCATTCCGGCCCGGTCCAGCACCGCGGCCGAGTGCGGCATCACGTGGGTGGCGTAGTCCTCGGGCGTCAGCGCCCCGGCCCACGAGTCGAAGAGCTGCACCGCAGCCGCACCGGCGGCCACCTGCACCTCGAGGTAGGCCGCCGCGATGCCGGCGATCTTGCGCATCAGCGCGTCCCACACGTCGGGAGCGCCGAACATCATCGCCTTGGTGCGGGCCTGGTCCTTCGACGGCCCGCCCTCGACGAGGTACGACGCCACCGTGAACGGCGCGCCCGCGAACCCGATCAGCGGCGTGCCGCCCAGCTCACCGGTCAGCGCCCGCACCGCCTCGGTCACGAACGGGACGTGACCCGGCTCGAGGTCGGGGATCGCCTCCACGTCGGCGAGGGTCCGGACCGGGGACGCGACCACCGGGCCGACACCCGGCTTGATGTCGAGGTCGACGCCGACGGCCTTGAGCGGCAGCACGATGTCGGAGAAGAAGATGGCCGCGTCGACGCCGTACCGCCGGACGGGCTGGAGCGTGATCTCGGTGACCAGGGCCGGGTCCATGCACGCGTCGAGCATGGTGACGCCCTCGCGGACCCGGAGGTACTCCGGGAGCGAGCGGCCCGCCTGCCGCATGAACCACACCGGCGGCCGCTCGACGGACTCGCCTCGTGCCGCCCGCACCAGCAGGCTGTCGGTCACCGCGTCCATGCGCGAAGCCTCGCAGGTCAACCGGCGTGTTCCCACATCGGGCCACGACCCCGGGCCTACTGTGAGCACGTGGTCGTCCGGCAGGAGACGCGCCCCGGTACGGGCGCGGGCGAGACCCCGCCCGAGTTCAGGGTGGCGGTCGAGAGCATGCGCGCGGCCACGCTGCGCCCCGAGGTCTTCTGCGAGGAGATGCCCGCACCCCAGCGGATCGCTCCCCACTCCTTCGCGCTCAGCGCCGACGTGACCGTCGACGGCACCGACGTGGGCACCGGCCGGATCATCCTGCTCCACGACCCCGACGGCAACGACGCGTGGGACGGCACGTTCCGCTGCGTGGCCTACGCGCGGGCCGAGATCGAGACGGACATGATCACCGACCCGCTGCTCCCCGGGGTCGGGTGGACCTGGCTGGTCGAGGCGCTCGACGCCCACGGCGCCGAGCACACCGCGGCCTCCGGCACGGTGACCCGGGTCGCGACCGACAGCTTCGGCGGGATGTCCGACGAGGGCGGCACCGCCCAGATCGAGATCCGTGCCTCGTGGACGCCGCTCGACCCCGCCGCGCTCGCCGACCACGTCGAGGCGTGGGGCGAGCTGCTGTGCACCGCGGCCGGTCTGCCGCCGGTGCCCGACGGCGTCACCGCCATGCCCAGCCGACGGGGCCAACGGGGGCCGGGACGCTGAGGAGCATGGACTCACCGCGCGAGACGAACGAGCCGGACCCTTCCGAGGAGACCGCTCCGCCTGCGCCGATGCTGCGGCTGCGTGAGCCGCTGCCGGAGGTCGTCGACACCGACGCCGGGCTGGAGGCCACCGCCGCGGCCGTGGCGGCCGGGACCGGTCCCGTCGCCGTCGACGCCGAGCGCGCCTCGGGCTACCGCTACTCCTCGCGGGCCTACCTGATCCAGGTCCGGCGCGAGGGCTCGGGCACCCACCTGGTCGACCCGATCGGGATGTCGACGCTCGCGCCGCTGCAGGAGGCCCTCGACGGCACGGAGTGGATCATCCACGCCGCCACCCAGGACCTCCCCTGCCTCGCCGAGGTCGGCCTGGTGCCGACCACGCTCTTCGACACCGAGCTCGCCGGCCGGCTGCTCGGCTACCCCCGGGTGGGTCTGGCCACCCTGGTCGAGACCCTGCTGGGCCGCCGACTCGCCAAGGAGCACTCCGCGGTCGACTGGTCGACCCGGCCGCTCCCCCGGCCCTGGCTCGAGTACGCCGCGCTCGACGTCGAGGTGCTGGTCGAGCTGCGCGACGTGCTGGCGGGCCAGCTCGTCGACTCCGGGAAGGACGGCTGGGCCCGGGAGGAGTTCGAGTGGGTGCGCGGGTTCGAGCCGGTCCCCCGGGTCGAGCCGTGGCGCCGTACGTCGGGGGTCCACCGGGTCCGCGGCCGGCGTTCGCTCGGGGCGGTCCGCGCGCTGTGGGAACTGCGTGACGAGATCGCGCGCGAGCGCGACGTCACCCCTGGCCGGATCCTGCCCGACTCCGCGATCGTCGCCGCCGCGACCGCGATGCCCGACGACCGCCGCTCCCTGCTCCGTACCCAGGGCTTCCACGGCCGTGGCGCGGCCCGCTACGCCGCCCAGTGGGTCGAGGCGCTGCGCGAGGTGGCGGCGCTGCCCGAGGACGAGCTCCCCAGCCGGGCGCCGCGCGGCGACGGTCCACCGCTGCCGCGCGCGTGGGCCGACAAGGACCCCGTCGCCGCCCGCCGGCTCACACTCGCCCGCGACGCGGTGTCCGCACTGTCGGCCGAGATCGTCGTCCCGGCCGAGAACCTGCTGACCCCCGACCACCTGCGCCGGCTGCTCTGGACACCGCCGGCCACCCGCGACCCCGAGGCGCTGGCCGTCGCGGTCGACCAGCAGCTCACGGGCTACGGCGCACGGGCATGGCAGCGGGACCTCACCGTGCCGCTGCTGGTCGAGGCGATCATCACCGCTGACGCGGCCCCGCCCGAGGATCCCGATCCCGTCCAGGGCGCCTAGGGCGACTCGCCCTCCGGCGACTCCGACGGCTCGTCGTCGGGTCCCAGCACGGTCTGCGACTGCTCGTCGATGCGCAGCGTCAACGCCTCGAGGTCGGTGATGACCGGCGCGACGAGCAGGGTCATGATGCTGCTGTGGACGGCGTCCTCGAGGGCCGCCCAGTTGTCCAGGAGCGGCGGCAGCACGATCGAGCGGACGCTGTTGGTGAAGACCTGGGCGTGGGCCGGTTCCCGGCCCGGCTGCAGGAAGTCCTGGGACAGGGCGACCTCGAGGTTGGCCGGGACCAGGTGGCCGGACGTGACCAGCCGCCGGATCGACACGGGCGAGGTCATGTGGACCAGGAAGTCGGCGGCGGCGGTCAGGTTGCCGGTGCCGGCCGAGACGCACATGCCGGTGAAGCTGCCGGTGGTGGCGTTCCGCTCGATCGCCGGGACCGGGATGACGTCGAAGTCGAGGCCGGGCACCTGGCGCAGCATCGGCACCTGGTCCCGGGACCCCGGGATCATCCCGAGCTTGCCGCGCTTGAACCACTCCATCGCCGAGCGCCGGTCGAGCTGCTTCTGGCTCAGCGTGAGCCGGGGGTCGCGGAGCACCTGCAGCACCGCGCCGAGCGCAGCCTGCGTGGAGTCGTCGGAGAAGGCCAGGGAGGTGGGGTCCTCGGCGTCGTCGAACACCTCGCCACCGGCGGCGTAGATGAAGGGCGAGAGGCCCTGCAGGGTCGGCTCGACGTAGATGCCGCGGGTGCCGAGCTTGGGGCGACTCGCGAACTCCACGGCCGCGAGGAACTGCTCGGAGTTCCAGCTCAGTCCTTCGGTGGGTGCGGGGATGCCGCGCAGCGCCATCGCGTCGAAGTCGACGAGCTCGGTGTTGTAGAAGATCACTGTCGGCGAGATCCCGACGGGCATGCACTGCAGCCGCGAGTCGGCGCTGTAGGCGAGCACCGACCCGCGGGAGTAGAGGTCGCCGAAGTCGACCCCCCGCTCGATCAGCATCGAGTCGACCGGCTGCAGCAGCTGCTTCTGGTGCAGCCACGCCAGGTCGCGCTGGTCGGTGAGGAAGACGTCGGGGACCTCACCGGTCTCGCGGATCTCCCCCATCAGCTCTTCCCGGGTGCCGTAGCCGGTCATGGTCATCTCGGCGCCGTCGTAGAGGGAGTTGTAGACGTCGACGAGCGAGGCGTACGCGTCGAGCTCCTCCTCGGTGCCGAACACGCCGAACTCCAGGGTGCGGTCGGTCGGGGTGGCCGGCGTGGTCTCGGCCTGGGGGGTGGGGCCCACGTCTGCCTCGCAGGCCGGCAGCACGAGCGCAGCGAGCATTGCTCCGACCACCGCGCGCCGTCGCAAGCAGGACCTCCCCGATCGAGTACGTCGCACCAGCCTACCGAGGCGTAGCGGCCGGCCGACGCCCCGTCCGCGGCCCCTCACACGTCGGCGTGGTGCCGCTTCGCCGCAGCGACGACCCGGTCGAAGACGCCCCGGTCGAGCGCGGCCCCCTCACGGCGGATCCCGGCCCGATCGAGCACCAGCACCCGGTCGAGCCGGACCTCGCTCGGCCGGCCCTCGGCGTCCCACCCTCCGCTCCCGACGTCCATCCAGTACCGGCCGTAGCGAGCCTCGTCGGCGGCGTCGAGGTCGTGGTCCTGGCTCGACAGGATCAGCCCCAGCCACCGGCCCTCCCGCTCGGCGAGCAACAGGACCGGGCGGTCCTTCCCCTGCGAGGGGTCGTCGTCGTACGGCACCCATGCCCAGACCACCTCGCCCGGGTCGGGCTCGCCGTCGACTTCCGGGCGGTAGGAGATCACGTCGTCCACGAGACGACGGTAGTAGGTGTGTGCCGGACCGGGAGCGCCTCACGGCGCGTGGCCGCTCGCAGCGGCTTCAGTTGGGAC
Organism: uncultured Actinomycetota bacterium; assembly: GCA_963740325.1. Lineage (GTDB taxonomy): Bacteria > Actinomycetota > Actinomycetes > Propionibacteriales > Nocardioidaceae > Nocardioides. The sequence continues at coordinate 158,344 of CAVUDQ010000004.1, read as the reverse complement.
CCGGGGCTGCCGCGGCCCGGCACACCACCGAGGAGTCTAGACGGTCGCACGTAGCCCAGGGGCGGTTCCCGAGGAGCGCGCGCCGCGCGCGTCTCGCAGGATCAGGCAAGTCCGTGGACGAGCTCGAGGTGTCCTGCTGCCTCCAGCTGTTCGGCCAGCGCCAGCATCCGGGCCACCTCCTGGTCGCTGGCGGTCGAGAGGCCGGCCCGGCCGGTGGCGACGACCCGCGCGAAGGCCGCGGCGCGGAACAGGACGTCGGCGAAGTCGCCCCGGACGATCCCGCGCAGCACCTGGTCGATCATCGCTTTGAGCTCGTCGGGACCCGGCGGGTCGGCGACTCCGGCGATCACCTGCGCGACGGGGGCGGCCGCCCGGCCGGCCTCGAACTCGTGGGCGACCCCGACGGGGTCGGCGTACACCCACGAGCGCAGCAGGAACAGCCGCCAGAGGCAGCCCGCCAGCGAGTCACCCGGCGAGGCCGACCAGACGTCCGCGATGGTCTCGATGCCCTCGGCGTCGGCGAGGTGCAGCAGCCGCTCCGCGACGGCGTCGTCGTCGCTGTCGTGGGCGCCGCGCACCAGCAGCGTAGCCGCCCGGTCAGCCGCCTCCTGCAGCTCGGCGGGGTCGACGCCGGACGAGATCGCCTCGAAGTGGTGATGGCCCGGCGTCGTCGGGCGGTGGTGCGCGCGCTCGCTCACCGCGTCAGACTACGTCGCGGCGGCCAGCGCCTTGCGGATCCGCTGGTCGCTGACCTTCTGTGCCGTGCCGAGCTGCTGGGCCCACAGCGAGACCCGGTACTCCTCCAGCAGCCACCGCACCTCGCGCAGCGCGGCGGACGGCGGTCGGCCCTCGGGCAGGGCCTCGACCTGGTGGAGGTACGCCGCCTGCACGGCCGCCACCTGCGCCAGGAGCTGGCGGTCGCGCGCCGGCTGGTCGTCGAGCCGGGCGCGGCGCTGGTCGAGGGCGGCCAGGTAGACCGGGTAGCGGCGCAGCCGCTCCGGTCCCGCCTCGCCGACGAAGCCACGGTGCACCAGCCGGGCGAGCTGGTCTCGCATGTCGGCGAGCGAGGCCAGCACGGCCAGGTCGGCCCGGCCGGCGAGCGACTTGTCGGTGACCCGCCAGCGGCCGAGCACGTCGACGACGAGGCCCAGCAGCTCACGCATCCGCGGCTCGAGGTCGGCCCGCAGTTCGGCGAGGAGGGCGTCGTACGCCGCCTGGTCCCGTGCCTCCGCCCGGGCGTCGACCGCAGCCAGCACCACCGCCCGGCGGACGTCGTCGACGAGGTCGGCGACCGTGGCGTACGGCGACCCGGCCAGCCCCAGCTTGGTCGCGTTGTCCAGCCCGGCGAGGACGTCCGGCCGGGGCAGCGCGAGCAGCAGCAACCGGGCCACGCCCGCGCGGTGCCGGGCGGCGGCCTCGGCTGCGGAGCCGCAGACCCGCAGCCCGACGGTGGCGCCCTCGTCGTCGAGGGCGGGGAAGCCGCGCACGTCGTGGCCGGCGCGCTGCCAGGTCTGCTCGGCCGGGACCGTCCCGAACGTCCAGGCGGTCTGCCCGGTGGCGGTCGTGTCGGCGGCGACCTCGGCCATGGCGTCGGCGAACTCCCCTCGCAGCGGCTCCTTCAGCTGCTCGAGGTCCTTGCCGCGGGCCTGCTCGCGACCGCCCTCGTCGACCACCCGGTAGGTCGGGCGCAGGTGCTCGGGCACCTTGGCCCAGTCCCAGGCGTCCCGGGGGACGGCGACGCCGGTCGTGGCACGGAGGTGGCGCTCCAGAGCGTCGAGCAGCGGCTCCTCCCCCGGCGGTACGGCGGCGAGGAACTCGCGGGCGGTGTTGGGCGCCGGGACGAAGCTGACCCGGAGCTGCTTGGGCAGGCTGCGCAGCAGGCCGGTGACCAGCTCGTGGCGCAGGCCCGGGACGTTCCAGGAGAAGTCGTCGGCCGCGACCCGGTTGAGGGTGGCGACCGGCACGTCGATGGTGATCCCGTCGTCGGCGGCGCCGGGCTCGAAGTGGTAGCTGATCGGGAAGGTCAGCCCGTCGGACTGCCACTCCTGCGGATAGTCGCTGGCCACCACCTCCTCGACGGTGTCGTGGGTCAGCATCGCCGGGTCGAAGGTCAACAGGTCGGGGCGCTCCCGCCGCTCGGTCTTCCACCACTGGTCGAAGTGGGCGCCGCTGACGACACCCGCGGGGATCCGGGCGTCGTAGAAGTCGAACAGGGTGTGCTCGTCGACGACGAGGTCGCGGCGGCGGGCCCGGTGCTCGAGCTCCTCGGCCTCCTCCAGCAGCCGCCGGTTGTCGGCCATGAACCGGTGCTGCGTACGCCACTCGCCGTACACCAGCGCGTGCCGGATGAAGAGCTCGCGGGAGATCGCGGCGTCGATCCGGCCGTACTGGACCGACCGGTCGGCCACCAGCGGGACGCCGTACAGCGTCACCCGCTCCTGGGCCACCACGGAGGCCCGCTTCTTCGACCAGTGCGGCTCGGAGTAGCTGCGCTTGACCAGGTGGCCGCCGATCCGCTCGGCCCACTCCGGCCTGATGGCGGCGTTCTGCCGGGCCCACAGCCGGCCGGTCTCGACGAGCTCGCCGGCCATGAGGAGCTGCGGGTTCTTCCCCTTCAGGCCGCTCCCGGGGAAGATCGCGAACCGGGTGCCGCGGGCGCCGAGGTACTCGCGCGGACCCCGCTCCCGCCTGTCCCGCTCCTCGAGCAGGCCGATGTGGGAGAGCAGCCCGGACAGCAGGGCCTGGTGGATGCCGTCCTCGTCGTACGCCGCGCCGCCCGATCGCGACGGCGGCTTGCCGAGGTCGACGCCCATCTCCCTGCAGACCTGGCGCAGCTGCGACTCGAAGTCCTGCCACTCGCGCACCCGCAGGTAGTTGAGGAACTCGCGCTTGCACATCCGGCGGAACGCCGAGGACGACAGCTCCCGCTGCTGCTCGCGGAGGTACTGCCAGAGGTTGAGCCAGGTGAGGAAGTCGGACGTCTCGTGGCGGAACCGGGCGTGCTGCTGGTCGGCCTGGGGCCGCTGCTCGGCGGGGCGCTCGCGCGGGTCCTGCAGCGACAGCGCGGCCGCGATGACCAGGACGTCGCGGACGCAGCCGAGCCGCTCGGCCTCGAGGATCATCCGGCCGAGCCGCGGGTCGATCGGGAGCCGGGCCAGCCGCTTCCCGATCCGGGTCAGCCGGCCGTCGCCCTGCCCTCCGACGCGCAGCGCGTTGAGCTCCTCGAGCAGCTGTACGCCGGCGGTGACGTTGCGCCGGTCCGGCGGCTCGACGAACGGGAAGCGGGCGAGGTCGCCGAGGCCGAGCGAGGTCATCTGCAGGATCACGCTGGCGAGGTTGGTGCGCAGGATCTCGGGGTCGGTGAACTCCGGGCGCCCCTCGAAGTCCTCCTCGGAGTAGAGCCGGATCGCGATGCCGGCCTCGACGCGCCCGCAGCGGCCCGAGCGCTGGTTGGCCGAGGCCTGGCTGATCGGCTCGATCGGCAGCCGCTGCACCTTGGTGCGCGAGGAGTAGCGGCTGATCCGGGCGACGCCGGTGTCCACGACGTAGCGGATCCCCGGGACGGTGAGCGAGGTCTCGGCGACGTTCGTGGCGAGGACGACGCGGCGTACCGACATCGGGTGGCTGCTGAAGACCTTGTGCTGCTCGGCGGCCGAGAGCCGGGAGTAGAGCGGGACGACCTCGGTGCGGGGGAGGTCGGCGAGCTCGTCGGCGGTGTCGCGGATCTCGCGCTCGCCGGGGAGGAACACCAGCACGTCGCCCGGCCCCTCCGCCGCCAGCTCCTTGACCGCGTCGCGGATCGCCTCGGTCTGGTCGCGCTGGACCGGCTCCCCCTCGTCGTCGAGAACGGTTCCTGAGGAGGTCGCGCTGCGACCGTCTCGAAGGGCGGGCAGCTCGAGGAGTGGGCGGTAGCGGACCTCGACGGGATAGGTGCGGCCGGTGACCTCGACCACGGGGGCGTCGAAGTGCCGGGCGAACCGGTCGACGTCGATGGTCGCGGAGGTGATGATCACCTTGAGGTCGGGACGCCTGGGCAGCAGCCGCTTGAGGTAGCCGAGCAGGAAGTCGATGTTGAGGCTCCGCTCGTGGGCCTCGTCGAGGATGATCGTGTCGTACTTGCGCAGCTGCCGGTCGCGCTGCAGCTCGGCCAGCAGGATGCCGTCGGTCATCAGCTTGAGCCGGCTCGACCTCGACGTCCGGTCGGTGAAGCGCACCTGGTAGCCGACGAGGTCACCGAGCTCGGTGCCGAGCTCCTCGGCGATCCGTTCGGCGACCGAGCGCGCGGCGATCCGGCGGGGCTGCGTGTGCCCGATCAGCTGCTTCTGCCCGCGACCCAGCTCGAGGCAGATCTTCGGCAGCTGGGTCGTCTTCCCGGACCCGGTCTCGCCCGCGACGACGACCACCTGGTGGTCACGGATCGCAGCGGCGATGTCGTCGCGCCGCTGGGTGACCGGCAGCTCGGGCGGGTAGGTGATCGTCAGCGGCTCGGACACAACGCGGCCCATTGTCCCCCACCCACGAAAGCGCACTCGCGCACCTCCGAAGGAGCAGTCCTGCACCTGCGAACGCGCACAACTGCACATGGGGTGGTGCGGGAGCGCGCTCTCGCGGGTGCCGGAGCGCGCCCTCGCGGGTCAGCGTTGTGGCACCGGGAAGGCGGCCGGGCTGCGCCGCCCGTCGGGGCCGACGGCGCGGACGCCGAAGAACACGTTGTCCTTGGACAGGTTCACCCGGACGGACGTCGCGTTGCCGGAGTCGATGACGTCGGTCCAGTCGTCCTCGGGGGTGGGGCGCCACACCAGCTCGTAGCGAGCTGCCCCCTTGGAGGCCGACCAGGTGAGCTCGCTGTCGTTGGTGAGCTCGGAGGTGAGGATCTTGACGTCCTTCGGTGTGCCGGGTGCGGTGCCGAGCGACCACATCGTGGCCGCGTTGACCTTCGCCACCCGGGCGATGTAGCCGAAGTCGCAGAACTCCGGCAGGTCGCCGTACTGCTTCCCGTCCTCGACCCGGACGTCCTGGTGCTGGTGGGCGTAGTCCTCGTTCGGCTCGGTGAACCGCGCGGCCGGGAAGCCGCGCTCGAGGAACGGGATGTGGTCGCCGCCGCGCAGGTAGCGGTCGCGCCGGTAGATCACGCGGATGTTCATCCCCGTGGTGTCGGGACCGGCCACCTCCGTCACGAACCGCGCCAGCTGCCGGGCGGGCGAGTCGTTCTCGCCGCCGACGGAACGGCGGGTCGCGGCTTCCTCGGGGGACTCGTCGGTCGGCACTCCCTCGGCGAACAGCCGCAGGCTGCGCGGGTCGCGCTCGCCGTCGTCGGCGGTGGAGCTGCCCACGATGTCGTTGGTGAACATCGCCTGCAGGTCGGCACCGGAGGACCGGTACTGCTCGGCCATGTGGGCCGCGCCGTACAGACCCTGCTCCTCGCCGGCGACCGCCGCGAACACCAGCGTCGCCCGCGGCCGGCGGGTCGCCATGATCCGGGCCAGCTCCAACGACACCGCGACACCCGAGGCGTCGTCGTCGGCACCGGGGGCATCGCTGGTCGCGTCCATGACGTCGGTCACACGGGAGTCATAGTGCCCGGAGATCACGTAGACCCGGTCGGGCTCCTCCGTGCCGCGCAGGGTGGCGATCACGTTGGTGATCGGCGTGGCCACGGGGATCCGGCTCGCGGGCTGCTGGACGTAGGTCTGCTTCTCGACGGTCATCCGGCCGCCGGACGCCTCGGCGTACCGGCTGAACTCCTCGAACAGCCAGTCACGTGCGGCGCCGATGCCGCGCTCCGGGTCGTCCTGGGAGGACAGCGTGTGCCGGGTGCCGAAACCGACGAGCTTTCGGACCGAGGCCTCGATCCGGACGGGGTCGATCTGCTCGAGCAGGGCCCGCAGCTCGGCGTCCGCGGGCTGGGTGGTGTTGCGACGGCCGGGCCCGTCGGGCCAGGTCTCGCCCGGCATGACCGAGGCAGCCTGCGCGGCGTCGGGCGAGATCGCCAGCCCGCTGCCGAGCCCGGCGCCGAGGCCGGCCGAACCGGCCAGGAAGCCGCGACGGGACGGGGTGGGGGTGGTAGGAGGGGTGGGGGCGGTAGGGGTTCCCGAGATGTCAGACATCTGTCCATCCCAACCCATCGCCCCCCGCGCGATCAACCCTCCCCACGGGCGTACCGCGGGTCAGCCGTCGAACCCGCCGTCGTCACGGGACGACGGTGACGGTGTCGGCCGACGCCCACGGCTTCGCGGTCCACGACGACGGACCCGGCATCGATCCCGACCTCGCCGACCGGGCCTTCGAGCGGTTCACCCGGGGCGACGCGGCGCGCACCCGCGAGGCCGGCAGCGGCGCCGGTCTCGGGCTGGCGCTGGTCGACGCCATCGTCGCGGCCCACGGCGGCCGGGTCGCGCTGGCCTCGCGGCCGGGCGACACCACGGTGCGCGTCGACCTGCCGCCAGCCTGACCCTGCTCAGTGGAGCAGCTCGACCAGCGCCGGGAGCGACCCGGTGAGGGCGGCCAGCAGGTCCTCCCGGGTGACGGTCCCGGGGTCGCCGGTCCACGACAGCACCAGTTCCTCGGTCATCGCCGACCACCCGCGGACAGCCAGCCGGGTGGCCGGGGTGTCCGGGATGGCCTCCCCCTGCGCGGCCTCGGTGAAGATCCGGTCGGTGAGGACCTGCCGCGCCTCCTCGTGCAACCGCCGGAGCGACTCGTTGCCGCTCTGGGCCGCCCGCACGATCGAGGAGTAGCCCTCGTAGTTGTCGGTGACGTAGTCGACGTACGCCGCCATCGACGCCAGCAGCCGGTCGAGCGGCTCGCCGCCGACCGGCGGCGCGGTCTGCTCCACCAGGTCGTCGACGGCGCGGCGGACCACGGCCTCCTGGAACGCCTGCTTGCCGCCGAAGTAGTGGTAGAGCAGCCCGCGCGAGATGCCGGCCCGCTCGGCGAGCAGGTCGATCGTGAGGTCGTCGAGGCTCCGGATGGCGAGCAGCGCGACACCGAGGTCGAGCAGCTGGGTCCGCCGCTGCTCGGGGCTGAGCCGGGTGCGGCTGGCCCCGGTGGCTGCTGTGCCGGTCGTCACGGGCCCACCTTATTGACAGTCGTTCAATAGCGCCAATACGTTCGGGAGGCATGAGCGAGGAACTGCACGTCGACCATCTGGTCATCGGCGCCGGCTTCGCGGGCCTCTGCGTCGCGATCAAGCTCGACGAGGCGGGCGAGCACGACTTCCTCGTCGTCGAGCGCGCCCACGACGTCGGCGGGACCTGGCGCGACAACACCTACCCCGGCGCCGCCTGCGACGTCCCGAGCCAGCTCTACTCGTTCTCGTTCGCCCGCAACCCCGGCTGGACCCGCTCGTTCTCGCCGCAGCCCGAGATCCAGGCCTACCTGCAGCGGGTCGCGCGGGACGCCGAGGTCCTCGACCGGTTCCGGTTCGCCACCGAGGTCCTCGACGCACGCTGGGACGACGAGGCGCAGCGCTGGGTGACCACCACCAGCACCGGCACGGTCGTGTCGCGCACCCTGGTCAGCGGTGCCGGCGCCCTGATCGAGCCGCGGCTCCCCGACATCGACGGCATCGGGTCGTTCCAGGGCGAGGTGTTCCACTCCGCCCGCTGGGACCACGAGGCCGACCTCGCCGGCAAGCGGGTCGCCGTCATCGGCACCGGCGCTTCGGCGATCCAGATCATCCCGGAGATCGCGCAGGTCACCGGGCACCTCGACGTCTACCAGCGCACCGCCCCGTGGGTGCTGCCCCGCCACGAGCGGGCCTACACCTCGGTGGAGCGCCGGCTGTTCCGCCGGTTCCCGCTGCTGCAGAAGCTCTACCGCGCCGGCATCTACTGGGGGCGGGAGACCTGGGTCGCGGGCTTCACCGTCGAGCCACGACTCTTCGAGCCGGTGCAGGCGCTCGCGCGCCGCCACATCGCCCGCGAGGTCCGGGACCCGGAGCTGCGCGCGCAGGTGACCCCCGACTTCCGGATGGGCTGCAAGCGCATCCTCCAGTCCAACACCTACTACCCCACCCTCGACCGCGACGACGTCGACCTGGTCACCGATCCCATCGTCAAGGTCACCGGCGACGCCGTGGTGACGGCCGACGGCACCGAGCGCCCGGTCGACGTGATCGTGGTGGCCACCGGCTTCCACACCACCGACCCGCCGATCGCCCGGCGCATCACCGGCCGCGACGGGAGGACCCTCGCCGAGACCTGGGCCGTGTCGGGGATGACGGCGTACCACGGCACCACGGTCCACGGGTTCCCCAACTACTTCTCGATCGTCGGGCCCAACACCGGCCTCGGGCACTCCTCGATGGTGTTCGTCATCGAGAGCCAGGTCGCCTACGTCCGCGACGCGCTGGGCACCATGCGGGAGCAGGGCTGGGCGGAGGTCGAGCCGCGGGCCGAGGCGCAGCGCACGTGGAACGCCGCCCTCCACCGCCGGATGGACCGCACCGTGTGGCAGACCGGCGGCTGCGCGAGCTGGTACCTCGACGAGCACGGCCGGAACACGACACTCTGGCCCCGGACGACGGTCTCCATGCGGCGGCGGCTCTCCCGCTTCGACGCCGAGGCCTACGACGTGACGCCCGCCCGCTCCACCACCACCGGACGAGAGGTGACGGCATGAAGACGCTCGACGACAAGGTGGTCGTGATCACCGGGGCGGGGTCCGGCATCGGCCGGGCGCTGGCGCTCGAGTGCGCGCGCCGCGGCTCGCTGGTCGCGGTCTCCGACGTCGACGAGGACGGGCTGGCCGGGACCGTCGACCTGCTCAAGAACCACGGCGCCCGGGAGGTCCACGCCGCGACCCTCGACGTCGCCGACCGCACCGCGTTCGCGACGTACGCCGCCGAGGTGGCGGCCCACTTCGGCCGGGTCAACGTCGTCGTCAACAACGCCGGCGTCGCCCTGGCGGGCGACCTGACGTCGCTCGACTACGACGACATCGAGTGGATCGTCGGCGTGAACTTCTGGGGTGTCCTCCACGGCACCAAGGAGTTCCTGCCCCACCTGATCGCCTCCGGCGACGGGCACCTGGTCAACCTCTCCTCGCTCTTCGGGCTGATCTCGATGCCCGGGCAGTCGATGTACAACGCCACGAAGTACGCCGTGCGCGGCATGACCGAGGCGGTCCGCGAGGAGATGCTGATCGCGGGCCACCCGGTCGGGGTCACCGCCGTCCATCCCGGCGGGATCAAGACCGCCATCGCGCGCAACGCCCGCACCTCGGCCGAGGAGGACCCCGAGGAGACGGCGCGGTTCTTCGACGAGAAGCTCGCGAAGATGACCCCCGAGCGGGCCGCGGAGATCATCGTCGCTGCTGTGCTCAAGGACCGGGCCCGCTGCCTGGTCGGCCTCGACGCCCACGCGATGCACCACTTCGCGCGGCTGAGCGGCTCGCACTACCAGGACGTGATCGCGCGCGTCAGCCGGAAGGTGAAGCCACCCAAGATCGTGTAGACCTTCCCCATGAGGTCGGCCGGGTGAGGTTCGAGCGGGGGACGCGGGTGCACTGCGCCATGACCAAGTGGCGCGACCGGCCCCACTGGGTCTTCGACGGCCACTACCTCGGCAGCGACGACCACGGCGACTGGATCGGCTTCCCGGCGGGATCTCGCTTCACCCGGCCCGGAGCCGACGTCACCATGCCCAACGACCAGGTGGTCCTGGTGCCGGCCGACACCCTGCCCGAGCGCGGCTGGCTCGCGGTCTTCCACGGGCCGGGCAGCGACTTCCGGCTCTACGTCGACATCGCGACCCCGCCGGCGTGGGACGGCACCACGCTGCGCTCGGTCGACCTCGACCTCGACGTGGTCCAGGGGGTCGCCGGCCGGGTGTGGGTCGACGACGAGGACGAGTTCGCCGACCACCGGGTCCGGTTCGGCTACCCGGACGAGGTCGTGCAGCAGGCCCTGGTGTCGTGCCGTCGGGTCGAGGCCGCCGTCCGGGCCGTGGAGGCGCCGTTCGACGGCAGCCACCGCGAGTGGCTGGCCCAGGTGCCGGAGATCACCGGTCAGTATCCCTTCGAGACGGGCGCAGAGCGCCCTCCTCAGTAACCCCCTCGGGTGGCACCATCTCCAGCCGCACCCCGAGCAGCCGCACCGGCTTGTCCTGCTCGACCTTGGCGAGCAGCCCCACCGCGACCTCGCCGAGCAGGTCGAGGTCACGGGTGGGCTCCGGCAGCTTGCGGGAGCGGGTGAGGGTGAAGAAGGTGCGGTAACGGACCTTGAGGAACACCCGCGCCGCCGGCCGGCCCTCGCGGTCGATCGACTCCAGCGCCCGCGCCGTGAGTGCCCGCACCGCGTCGGGGACCTCGTCCCACTCGAGGTCGGTCTGGAAGGTCTCCTCGTGCCCGTGGGCCCGCGGCACCCACGGTGTCGCGTCGACCGGGCTGGAGTCGACGCCGCGCCCCAGCCGGTGGAACCACGGCCCCATGGTCGGACCGAACTCCCCCACCAGGGCCCGGGTGTCGGACGCGGCGAGCTCGCGGACGGTCTCGATGCCGAGCCGCGACAGCCGGCCGGCGATCTTGGCGCCGACCCCCCACAACGCCCGGGTCGGACGGTGCCCCATCTGGTCGAACCAGGTCTCGTCGGTGATCGCGAACACCCCGCGCGGCTTGCCGAAGTCGGTCGCGATCTTGGCCTGCAGCTTGTTGTTGCCGATCCCGACGGAGACGTGGAGCCGGGTTGCGTCGAGGACGGCGGCCCGGAGCCCGTCGGCGAAAGCGTGCGGGTCGCCGAGGTCGCCGTGCCCGTCCCCCGCGCCGAGGAACGCCTCGTCCCACCCCAGCACCTCGACCACGACGGGGACCCCGCCCCACTCCAGCGACCGCAGTGTCGCCATCACCTCGGCCGAGGCGGCCTCGTAGAGCGGGAAGTCGACGGGCAGGAAGATCGCGTCCGGGCACTTCTTGTGGGCCGTCCGCAGCGGCATCCCCGACCGGATCCCGAACTCCCGCGCCTCGTAGGACGCCGTCGAGACCACGGCCCGCTCGGTCACCACGCCGCGTCCGCCCACGACCACGGGCAGCCCGGCGAGCTCGGGGTGTCGGAGCACCTCGACCGCGGCGAGGAACTGGTCGAGGTCGACGTGCAGCACCCAGCGCGGGCCGGGCGAGGCCGCCGCCGGGCCGCTCATGCCGGCGGCGGGGGCAGGGCCTCGGTGGCCTCGAGGGGGTCCATGCCGGTGAGCAGGAGCAGGTCGGCGACCACGCTGCGCATCTGGGCCAGGACCACCTCGGCGGCCAGGATCTCGGACCGCTCGACCTGGCCCGTCGCGAACCCGACGGCGAGCAGGGAGGGTCGCGCGTCGACGGCCATCCGGTCGGCGTTGAGCTCGTCGGCCACCTCGTCGACCGCCTCGGCGAGCTCGCGGGCGAGCACCGCGTAGGGGTGCGGCACCGGCCGGCGGTGGTAGGCAGCCACCGCGGTGTGGCGCACCAGCACCCGGGTGGAGCGCAGCGCCCGGTCGAGCGGGTCGACCAGCTCGGCCATCCGGCGTACGCCGGGCCGGTGCCGCACCCGCAACGGCGAGGACGCCACCACCGCGAGCCCCTCGTCGGCGGCGAGCTGCAGCTCCCGGATCAGGTAGTCGGTCGAGCGCGCGTCGGCCAGCAGGTCGAGCGCCGGGTCGACCTTGCCGTCGACCATGACGTCGGCCGCCGCCCGCAGCAGCTGGGCGATCTTGCGGACCACCAGCGCCGCCTGCTCCCGCGGACGGCGCAGGGGCGCGGCCGGCACCACCGTGGCCGCCACCAGGGCGACGGCTCCGCCGATCAGGGCGTCGGTCCAGCGGACGAAGCCCGCCTCCGCCTGGGGCAGCAGGGTCGACACCACGATCGACTGCACCGCCGCCTGGGTGACGAGCAGCTGCCCGCCGTCGAGCAGGAACGCCGCCGTCATCGCCAGCGCGACGATCAGCGTGAGCTGCCACGCGCCGCTGCCGATCCAGATCACCAGGAGGTCGGCGACCAGCACCCCGACGGCGACGCCGAGCGTCACCTCGGCGACCCGGCGCAGCCGCTGGCCGTAGGACGTCCCGAGGCTGACCACGGCGGCGATCGGCGCGAAGAACGGCGTCTCGTGACCGAGCACGTCGGCGGCGATGAACCACGCGACGCCGGCCGCCACCGCACACTGGGCGATCTGCCACGACTTGGACCGCAGCCGCTGGAGCCGCTCGGCTGTGGAAGTGCGTCCTCTCGTCCAGAGCCGGTCCAGCGGCGCGACCTCCATGCTCCGATCCTGCCAGAGGCGCGCTGCCTCCCCGGGCGGGCCGCGGGCTACTCCTGCGAGCGCGCCCACCTCAACGAGCGCTGCAGCTCGGCGAGGTCGCGGTAGTAGACCCGCACCTCGGTGCGGCACCGCGCCCGCTGCCAGCGCCGGTCGTACTCGCCGCACTCGGCCCGCGCCTCGGAGTCGGTGGGCGGGAAGACCGCCGACCCGTCGAGGCGCTGGATGCCGAAGCCGGTGGCGGCGTCACCGGTCACCCGCACGATCGTGTCGGGATCGGACCCGTCGGCCGCCCCGGCCACACCCACCCCCGCTGCCAGTCCCAGCACCGTGACCGCCGCGGCCAGCGCGACGCGCATCTTCCGTGCGTCCATCCTCATTGGTGTCTCCCCTCGTCGGTGCACCGGGCGGATCCCGGTGCGCCGACGACGCTAGGGACGCACGCCGACGGGACCGGCGACCCGGGACCGGCCCTGTGGAGGACCCGGGATCACCGTCCGCTGTGGACGGGGAGGGGCGCGCTCAGCGGGCGCGGGTGACGGTGATGGTGGTGTTGCTGCACGACGCCGCGAGCGAACGCAGCGCCGACTTCTCCGCGGAGTCGACGCTCAGCCGCCAGCGGTGCTTCACCGCCACCCATTCGCCGAGGTAGCGGCACCGGTCGTACTGCGGCATCCACGTCGACGGGTCCTGGTCGCCCTTGGCCTGGTTGACGTTGTCGGTGACGCCGACGAGGGTCCGGTAGTCGCCGAGGTCGTTGGCGAAGGCCTGGCGGGTCGACGTCGTCCAGGTGCGGGCTCCGGAGTCCCAGGCCTCGGCGAGCGGCACCATGTGGTCGATGTCGACGTCAGCGGGGTCGGTCCACGACACCCGGTCGTAGTAGGAGAACCAGCGGCCCTTCGTGATCGTGCAGGTGCCGGTGATCGTCACCGGGTCGTCGGCCTCGGCGAGCAGCACCTCGTTGCGGGTGCTGCAACCGTCGCCGTCGGCGTCGATCCAGTGCGGGAACAGGTCGCGCGAGTAGCCGGTCCGGACCTCGGTGGCGACGGTGAGGTCCTCGATGGCGGTGGTCAGCGGGGCCGAGTAGCTGTCGGCGTACGCCGTGGCGGGCACGCCCACCAGGCCGGCGGTGACGAGGGTGAGCAGGACGAGCAGGCGACGCATCATGGGTGCTCCCGAGAAGGACGGCGGACGGTCGGACGCAGCCTGCTCGGTGTGGCGTGCACCGCACAAGCGACGCGCGGGATGCCCTTGTCGACACCCCGGTGAACGGCGAGGATCAGCGGTGCCCACCACCAGGAGGTATCGCCCTGTGGCCACCCCCATCGACCCGACGTCGACGGCGTTCCTGCTCGCCGAGAACCGCAACATGCCGATGCACGTCGGCGGCCTGCAGCTGTTCCGGAAGCCCGAGGGGGCCGGCAAGGACTACGTCCGCGAGATGGTCCGGGGCATGCGCGACGTCGACGAGGTCGCGCCGCTCTTCCTCAAGCACCCCCACCGCTCGGCCCGCACCGCCGGCCAGCTGGTGTGGAAGCCCGACGACCAGTTCGACATCGAGCACCACGTCCGCCACAGCGCGCTCCCCAAGCCGGGGCGGGTGCGCGAGCTGCTCGAGCTGTGCTCGCGGCTGCACAGCACCCGGCTCGCCTGGGAGCGGCCACTGTGGGAGGCCACGGTCATCGAGGGGCTGCGCGACGGCCGGGTGGCGATGTACACCAAGACCCACCACGCGTTGGTCGACGGCGTGAGCGCAATGCGGCTGGTGGCGAGCGTGCTGTCCACCGACCCCGACAAGCGCGGGATGCCGGCGCCGTGGGGCGTGCTGCCCGAGCGCTCGAAGGCGGCCCGCGAGCGCGACGAGGCGGAACGCCGGCTCGAGGACGTGCCGCTCTCGGCGCTCCGCAGCGCGCTCGGCATCACGGCTGAGGCCGCCGGGCTGCCCGGGGCGCTGCTGCGGACGCTCGGGAAGTCGGTGCGCAACGAGACCTCGCCGCTGTCGCTGTACGCCCCGCGCACGATGTTCAACCAGAAGATCACCGGGTCGCGCCGGTTCGCCGCGCAGGACTGGCCGATCGAGCGGCTGCGGGCGATCGGCAGGGCGACCGGCACCACCATCAACGACGTCGTCATCGCGATGTGCTCGGGTGCGCTGCGGACCTACCTGCTGGAGCAGGACGTGCTCCCCGGGCAGAGCCTGGTCGCGATGGTGCCGGTGGGGCTGAAGGCCAAGGAGTCCCACCTCGCCTCGGCGGAGGGCGGAAACGCGGTCGGCGCCGTGATGGTCCAGATGGGCACCGAGCGCGCCGACCCGGCCGACCGGCTCCACGCCGTCCACCGCTCGATGGTCGACGGCAAGCGGGCGCTGTCGTCGATGACCCCGACCCAGATCCTGGCGATGAGTGCGCTCGGCCAGGCCCCGGCGATCCTGACGCCGCTGCTGCGGATGCAGGGCATCGTGCGGCCGCCGTACAACGTGATCATCAGCAACGTGCCGGGCCCGCGCACCACCCATTACTGGAACGGCGCGCAGCTGCTCGGCGTCTACCCGCTGTCGATCCCGATCAACGGGATGGCACTCAACATCACCTGCTCGTCGTACGACGGGCTGATCTGCTTCGGCCTCACCGGTTGCCGGCGGACCGTGCCCCACCTGCAGCGGCTGCTGACCCACCTCGACGACGAGCTGAAGGACCTCGAGAAGGCCGCCGGGGTCTGAGCGGTCCGTCTCAGCCGAGATCGGTGACGACGCGTTCCTCACAGCCGCCGCCCACGGTCTCGGCGACGGCGCGCAGCCGGGCGCGGGTGATGTCGGCGACGGTGAGCAGTCCGGCGCGACGGGCGTGGGAGTCGGGGCGGGTGGGCTCGGCGGAGTTGACCGAGAGGCAGGTACGGCGGCCGCCGTCCTCGGCGTTGGCGAGCGCGACGGCGTGGCCGGTCGTGCCGCTGCCCGCGAAGAAGTCGAGGACCGCGACGTCGTCGGGCATGGTCTGCAGGATCCGGCGGGTGAGGCCGGTGGGCTTGGGCGACTCGAAGACCTGCCCCACCAGCGCCTTGAGCTCGGCGACGGCGGTGTCGGTCGAGCCGATCTCCTCGGCGAGCCAGATGGTGCGCAGCTTCTTGCGGCGGTCGGGCGAGAGCCAGTCCCGCTGGAACACGTCGACCCGGTCGCCCAGCCGCCCCGCGACGACCCGGCACACCAGGTCGCCGGGCCGCTCCTCGATCCGCGGCCGCGACCAGCGCCACACCGCGGGCGAGCCGTCGCCGAAGACCGGCAGCACCTCCACCGAGCCGGCGAACGGCGTGGTGGCGACCCGGCCCGAGGCCGGATCGCCGTGGACCGCGAAGTGCAGCGTCCGCGCGGTCGCCGGGTTGAACTTCTTGTTGGTGTTGCGCAGCGGCAGGTGCCGGTAGCGGCGGCCGTCGTCCGCGGTGAGGGGGAAGTCGGCGGGGTCGACGGTCTCGGTGGTGGTGGCGTCGAGCACGCACTGCGCGGCGTCACGGGCGTAGACGAGGAGGTACTCGTGGCTCGTCGCGAAGCCGCCGCCGAGCTGCCGGCCCTTGGGGTTCAGATTGACGACCACCTGGGCGAGGAAGTTGCGCTCGCCGTACACCTCGTCCATGAGCAGCCGCAGGTGGGCCCCCTCGTGGTCGTCGATGCTGACGAAGATCGCCCCGGTCTCCCGCAGCACCTCGCGGGCCGCGACCAGCCGCGGCCGCATCATCGCCAGCCAAGCCTCGTGGCGCCCCCACCGGTCGGTGTAGGCGAAGCCGTTGCCGGTGTTGTAGGGCGGGTCGATGGTCACCAGGTCGAAGGACCGCGGCTCCAGCCGGGTCAGCACGTCGAGGTTGTCGCCCTCGACGAACACGTTCCACGGCGCCACGCCAGCAATCTAGTGCGTGACCATTCCACTCCGTGGGAGTTGAACGGCCCATGCGTCCCCGACTTCCCGCCGGCCTGGCGGCCGTGGTCGCGGGCGGCCTCGCCGCCTCGCTGCTCACCGCTGCCCCGGCGTCCACCGCTCCGGCGGCCGCGCCCGTCTCGGCGTCGCACGCGGTGAGCAACCGGGCGCCCCTGGCCACGACGACCGACGGCTGCGTGCGCAGCCGGCCGGAGCCCGGACAGGAGCAGCGGGTGAAGATCTGCTACACGATCTTCAAGCCGGCGGGAGCCTCCCGCGACCACCGGGTGCCGTTCCTCATGCACAGCCACGGCTGGGGCGGCTCGCGGACCACCGACCCGGCAGCGTTCCGCCGCTGGCTGAAGGCGGGCTACGGGGTGCTGTCGTTCGACCAGCGCGGCTTCGGGGAGTCCGGCGGCTACGCCCACGTCGAGAACCCACGCTTCGAGGGCATCGACAACCTGCGTCTGATCAAGCTCGTCGCGCGGCTGCCGTGGGTGCAGCAGGACGGGCCCGGCGACCCACGGCTCGGCGCCATCGGCGGCAGCTACGGCGGCGGCTACCAGCTGCTCGGCGCGTTCATGTCGATGAAGCGGCGCGGAAAGCCGGTCTACGACGCCCTGGCGCCGGAGATCACCTGGTACGACCTGAAGCAGAGCCTCGCGCCGCGCGAGGTGGTGCGCACCACGTGGGCGAGCGCGCTCAGCGCCGCCGCCGCGCCCACCGACGCCCTCCCGCCGAAGGTCTACGAGGCGCTGGCCGAGGGTGCCGCGACCGGAACCTGGCCCGACGGCAGCGGCCCCAGCGGGGTCGACCTCGACCGCTTCTTCCGTCGCAACGGTCCGCGCTGGCACGTCTCACAGGGCCGCCGGCTCGACATCCCGGTGCTGTTCGGGCAGGGCACCACCGACTCCCTGTTCGAGCTCCGGCAGGGGTTCGTCAACTATCGTCACGCGCTCACCGACCGGGCGCGACGGCACAGCATCTTCGTCGCCTACAACGGCGGCCACGTGCTGCCCAAGGCGGTCCCCCTGGGGGTCGAGGTCAGCTCCGACCCGTGCAGCCGGAAGCTTGCCGGCGGCAGCTTCGCGCGCCTGGCCCTGCGGTTCATGAACACCGAGCTCAGGCACCGTGACACCGGCCTGAGGGGGTACGGGCGGTACCACCTGGCGACGCCCGACACCACCTGCACCACGGTGCGGTCGGTGGCTCCCGATCGAGAGGTCGCGATCGGGACGGTCGCCACCACCGAGGGCGCCGGCGTGCCGATCGCCCACGAGGTCGCCCAGGGACCGATCCGGATCGCCGGGTCGTCGTACCTCACCGGCGACCTGACCGCCCTCGGCACCCAGAACCGGGCCTTCTACGGACTCGCCGTCGGCACCAGCGCGGCCGACGCCCGCCTCGTGCAGAAGAACACGCTCCCGATCAACGAGCCGGGTCCGGTCACCGCGGAGCCACGTCGGATCGACCTGCCCGCGGTGGCGGTCGACGTACCGGAGGGCCAGAACCTCTACGTGATCGCCTCACCGGTGGACGACATCTTCCTCGGCATGGGCAGCCGTACGCCGGGCGCCGTGCTGCTCGACAACACGGTGGTGCACCTCCCCGTGGTGGGCCGCTGAGCGACCTATCGTGGCCGGGTGCGTACCCGGACCGGACTGGCCCTCGTCGCGCTCGCCTTGGTGGTGGTCAGCCTCGCCCTGCTGCCCGACGACCCGTCCCCCCAGCCCCCCGACGACCGGGGTGAGCTGAGCGTCGGCGAGCGCGACCAGCCGCGGCAGACCTCCGACGGGCTGCCCGGCGAGATCGCCGAGCCGCTGCCGCCAGGGATCTCGCCCCGGATCCGGACGTCCCGGGAGCGGACGTGGCGGATCGCGTCGGGCGTGAGGTACCGCAGGTTCGAGCAGACCGACCGGCGGGGCCGCTACCGGGTCCATGTCTTGAGCGTCGACCCGTCGGTCAAGGGCGTCCGGCTCGACTACGCCTCGCTCGCGAAGGTCCCGCGGCGGGGGCCGCTGACCCGGCTGCTGCGGCGCGACGACGCGGTCGCCGGCGTCAACGGCGGCTTCTTCGACATCTACGACACGGGGGCACCGCTGGGGGTGGGCCGCGACCGGGAGCACGGCTTCCTCCACGCCGCCAAGTACACGTGGAAGAACGCCTTCACGACGAGCACGAACGGTGGGCTGCGGATCGGGCCGGTGACCATGCAGGCCGGGATCGTCGAGCACCCCGAGATCGAGATCACCAACGTCAACTCGCCCCGGGTGCGAGAGGGCAAGGTCGGCCTCTACACCCGCGACTGGGGCACCACGTCCGGCTACTCGATCACCGACGGCCAGAAGCGCCACGTCCGCGTCGTCCAGGTCAAGGACGGTCGGGTGGTGGCCCGGTCGACCACGCTCAACTCCGGGGAGCCGATCACCGGCAGCGTGCTGGTGGGGCGGGGGCCGGGAGCCGACCAGCTCGCCGACCTGCCCGTCGGGTCGCAGGCGACAGTCACCGCGCGGATCCCCGACCACTACGCCTTCGCGATCAGCGGCGAGAGCGTGCTGCTGAAGGACGGCCGGGTCAAGGTCCGCGACGACGTCTACCTGCACCCCCGGACCGCCGTCGGCATCGACCGCGACTCCGGCCGCGTGCTGCTGGTCGCGGTCGACGGCCGACAGGACTTCAGCCGCGGGCTGACCCTCGTCGAGCTCGCGAAGCTGATGCGGCGGCTGGGCGCCGAGGCGGCGCTCAACTTCGACGGCGGCGGGTCCACCACGATGGCCGGCCTCGCCCGTGACCAGGAGACGATGCGGGTCCTCAACTCCCCCTCCGACGGGTCCCAGCGCTCGATCGCCGACGGCGTCGCCGTCATCGCGCGGTAGCCCGGCCCGTGCCACGGTTCACCAGGGCCGAGCTCGAGTCGTTCCGGGACGCCGAGGTCCCCGACCTGCTCGGCCCCGGGTGCCGGCTGCTGTTCGTCGGCATCAACCCGGGACTGTGGACCGCGGCCACCCGGACCCACTTCGCACACCCGGCCAACCGGTTCTACCCGGCGCTGGCGCTGGCGGGGATCGTGGAGCGGAGGATCGACCCGGCGGCCGGGATGACCGACGACGACCGTGCCCACCTGGTCGCCCGCGGCATCGGCATCACCAACCTGGTCCGCCGCGCCACCGCGCGGGCGGCCGAGCTGTCCGACGCCGAGCTGCGCGCCGGGGGTGCGGCGCTGACCGAGCTGGTCGGGCGGGTGCGGCCGCGGGTCGTCGCCGTCGCCGGGATCACGGCCTACCGGGCCGCGTTCGGCGTACGGCGCGCGGTGCCGGGGCGCCAGCCGGAGCACCCTGCCGACCTCTGGGCCGGGGCCGAGCTGTGGGTGGTGCCCAACCCGAGCGGCCTCAACGCCCACGAGACGATCGCGTCGTTGGCCGCGGCCTACGCCGAGGCCGCCCGCGCCGCCGGCGTCCTGCCCTGACCGCGAAGGCGCGCTCGCGCACCTCCGAGGGAGCACTCGCGCCCGCCAACCCGGCCCGGAGCGCGCTCTCGCGGGTGCCGGAGCGCGCTCTCGCGGGTGCCGGAGTGCGCTCTCGCGGGTCAGCCGGGAGGGAACTGCTGGTACTTGCCGAGCACGGTGAGGCCGTCCTGCACGATGAAGCCGCGGGCGAGGTCGGCCTCGGGGTCGACGCCGATCTGCTCGCCGGGCGGCACCTCGACGTACTTGTCGAGGATCGCGTTGCGCACCACCGCACCCGGGCCGACCCGGACGCCGTGGAGCAGCACGCTGTCGGTCACCTCGGCCGCGCTCTCGACCCGCACCTCCGGTGACAGCACCGAGCGGTCGACGGTCCCGCCGCTGATCACACTTCCCGGGGAGAGCACCGACTCGCCCACCGTGGCCGGCAGCCCGCCGTCGCCCTGCACCACCTTGACCGGCGGCTGCGGGCCGTAGGAGGTGTAGATCGGCCAGTCGAAGTTGTAGAGGTTGAAGATCGGCAGCGGGCTGACGACGTCCATGTGGGCGGCGTAGTAGGAGCCCATGGTCCCGACGTCGCGCCAGTAGCCGCGGTCGCGGTCGGTCGCCCCCGGCACCTTGTTGTCCTTGAAGTCGTAGACGCCGGCCTGCTCGCGCCGGACGAACGCCGGCACGATGTCGCCGCCCATGTCGTGGGCGCTGTCGTCGAGGTCGGCGTCGCGGGTCACCGCATCGACCAGCGCGTCGGCGTCGAAGACGTAGTTGCCCATCGATGCCAGCACCTCCTGCGGGTTGTCCGGCAGGCCCTCGGGGTCGGTGGGCTTCTCCAGGAACTCGCGGATCCGGCGCGGGTCGTCGGGCAGTACGTCGATGACGCCGAACTGGTCGGCCAGCGAGATCGGCTGCCGGATCGCCGCCACGGTGCAGGCGGCGCCCGACTCGACGTGCTGGTCGACCATCTGGCTGAAGTCCATCCGGTAGACGTGGTCGGCCCCCACGACGACGATGATGTCGGGCCGCTCGTCGTGGATCAGGTTGAGGCTCTGGAAGATCGCGTCGGCACTGCCGAGGTACCACCGCTTGCCGACCCGCTGCTGCGCCGGCACCGGCGTGACGTAGTTGCCGAGCATCGTCGACATCCGCCAGGTCTGGCTGATGTGACGGTCCAGGCTGTGCGACTTGTACTGCGTCAGCACGACCACGTGCAGGTAGCCGGAGTTGACGACGTTGGACAGCGCGAAGTCGATCAGCCGGTAGATCCCGGCGTACGGCACCGCGGGCTTGGCGCGGTCGGCCGTCAGCGGCATCAGCCGCTTGCCCTCACCGCCCGCGAGCACGATCGCGAGCACCTTCTTCCTCGAGTCGCGGCTCATGCCGCCACGCTAGTGGTCCGGGAGGCCGTCGTGCGAGGGCGAGCGATTCCACTAACGTCGGTCCCATGCGCGTCGACGTGCTCAGCAAGGAGTACCCGCCGGAGGTCTACGGCGGGGCAGGGGTCCACGTGGCCGAGCTGGTCCGGGCGCTGCGGGCCCGCGCCGGCCTGGAGACCCGGGTGCACGCGTTCGGCGCACCCCGCGACGAGCCGCTCACGACGTCGTACGCCGACCCGGCGGAGCTGGTCGACGCCAACGCGGCGCTGCGCACCCTCGGCGTCGACCTGGCGATCGCCGACGCCTGCGCCGGTGCCGACGTCGTCCACTCGCACACCTGGTACGCCAACATGGCGGGCCACCTGGCCGGCCTGCTCCACGGCGTCCCGCACGTCGTGACCGCCCACTCGCTGGAGCCGCTGCGCCCCTGGAAGGCCGAGCAGCTCGGCGGCGGCTACGCCGTCTCGTCGTGGGCGGAGCGGACCGCCTACCTCGGCGCCTCCGGCGTGGTCGCGGTGTCGGCGGCGATGCGCGACGACGTGCTGCGCTGCTACCCCGAGCTCGACCCGGCGCGGGTCCACGTCGTCCACAACGGGATCGACACCGACGACTGGGCCCCGGTCGACGACCCTGACCGGGTCCGCGAGCTCGGCGTCGACCCCGAACGGCCGAGCGTGGTCTTCGTAGGGCGGATCACCCGGCAGAAGGGGCTGCCGCTGTTCCTGCGGTCCTGCGCCGCGCTGCCGCCCGAGGTGCAGATCGTGCTGTGCGCCGGCGCCCCCGACACCCCGGAGATCGAGGCCGAGGTGGAGGGGCTGGCGGCGTCCCTCGCCCACGACCGGTCGGGGGTGGTGTGGATCCGCGAGATGCTGCCGCGCCGCGACGTGGTGACGCTGCTGACCGCGGCGACCGTGTTCGCCTGCCCGTCGATCTACGAGCCGCTCGGCATCGTCAACCTCGAGGCGATGGCGTGCGAGACCGCCGTGGTCGCGACCGCCACCGGAGGCATCCCCGAGGTCGTGGTCGACGGCGCGACCGGGCTGCTCGTTCCCATCGACCAGGCCGACGACGGCACCGGCACCCCGCTCGACCCCGACGCCTACGTCGCCGCCTTCGCCGAGTCCCTGACCGCGGTGCTGGCCGATCCCGACCGGGCGGCCGCGATGGGGCGAGCCGGCAGGGAGCGCGCACGCGACGCGTTCAGCTGGGCGGCGATCGCGGAGCGCACGGTGGGGGTGTACGCCGAGGTGGCGTCGTGACCGCCGAGGTGCCCGACCCGGCCACCCAGCGCAACGTCCTCGGTGATCCGCTGGAGCCGTGCAGCGGCGACCCCGTCACCGGCTTCTACCGCGACGGGAGCTGTACCTGCGGTCCGAGCGACCCCGGCGTGCACGCGGTCTGCGCGGTGATGACCGAGGAGTTCCTCGCCCACCAGGCCTCGGTCGGCAACGACCTGACCACGCCGCGGCCCGAGTGGCGGTTCCCGGGCCTCAGGCCGGGCGACCGCTGGTGCGTGGTGGCGGGCCGGTGGTGGCAGTCCTACCAGGCCGGGGTCGCGGCACCGGTCGTGCTCGCGTCGACGAACTACCGGGCGCTGGAGCTGATCCCGATCGAGGTGCTGACCGAGCAGTCGGTCGACGTACCGCCCGACGTGTCCGGCCTGCTCTGACCCGGGTCCGCCCTCGCCGACGCCCTTCCTGCCCACGGTCGCCGCGGACGACCCATAATCTCCCTGTGCACGACCAGCCGTCCCGCCGCGAGCGACGCCGCCGCGCGCGTGAGCTGGAGAACGCGATGCGCGAGCTCGACCGGCTCGACCGCGCGGAGGGGCTCGGCACGATGCCGGGCGGCGCACCGGCCCGGTCGCACCGACGGCGTACGGCGTCGCCGGCCCTGGCGGGGGTGGCGATCACCGCGGTGCTGCTCTCGGGGGTAGTGCTGGTGGGGCCGGGTGACGAGATGGCGACCGTGCGCCGGCTGTTCGGGCTCGGACCCGACCGCAACGGCAGCCCGCCGGAGTTCACGCCGGGCGAGGGGACGTTCAAGTTCCTGCTCACCCAGCGCGGCTCGGACGCGCCGGTCGGCTACGACCCCTGCCGTCCGGTCGAGTACGCCGTCAACCCGGCCGGAGCGCCCCCGGACTGGGAGGAGCTCGTCGACACGGCGGTCGACCACACCGAGTGGGCCACCGGGCTGGAGTTCACCGACGTCGGCCCGACCGACGAGCGGCCCTTCAACCCCCGCCGCTCGGGACCGTTCAGCGGCACCGCCCAGCCGGTGGTGATCGGGTTCGCCGACGACGACGAGATCGGCGGCCTGGCGGGCGACGTGGCCGGGCTGGGCGGCAGTGTGGCCGCCCGCGACAGCCTCGGCCGCGACTACTTCGTCACCGGCTCGATCGCCCTCGACACCGACGTGTTCGACGGCCCGACCGAGGGCCCGGAGCGCGCCAACATGCAGGCCATCGTCGACCACGAGCTCGGCCACGTCGTCGGCCTCGACCACGTCTCCGACCCCGGCGAGCTGATGTACGAGTCCAACGTCGGCGTGACCGACTACGGTCCGGGCGACCTCGAGGGCATGGCCCGGCTGGGCTCGATCCCCTGCCGCTGACTCACGCCGTCGCGAGGTCAGAGCGTCGCGAGCGCCTTGCGGAGCCCCTCCTCGGCCTCGTCGCCGAGCTTCTTGAACGCCTTGCCGAGGAACGGCGTGACCAGCTTGGCCGCGCCCTTGAAGGTGAAGTCGGCCGTGTAGGTCACCTTGCTGCCGGTACCGACCGCGACGACCTCCATGGTGTCGACCGCGGTGACCGTCTTGTTCTCGCCGCGCAGCCGGAACAGGCTGTGCGGCACGTGGTCGACGACGGTGTAGCGGAGCTCGGTGCGGTTGCCGTTGAACTCCGAGACGTTGTCGTAGACCGTGCCGACCCCGCCGTCGCCCTGCACCCGCACGGTCGAGACCGTGCCGGGGTCCCATTCCGTCGTCCGCGTGAAGTCGCTGAGGTAGTCGAAGACCGCGGTGGCCGCGGCGGAGGTCTCGACGGTGCGCTGGATCTGCATGCTGCCGACCCTAGCCAGCGCTGCCTGAGCGGGACCGTCACCCGGAGCCGACGGCCCGCTGCACGTCGCGCACCAGCTGGTCGGCGAGCGGGTGGTCGGCGCGGATGAACGCCGCCGGGCGGCCGGGGAGGGCGTCGACCTGCTCGGTGCCCTCGCCGTAGACCCGGCCGGTGACCAGGTGCCGCCAACGGCCGGGCGGGAAGGTCACCTCGACCCCGCCGCCCGTGCGCTCGAGGACCGGCGCGACCAGCAGCGAGTCACCGAGGAAGAACTGGGTGTCGACCTCGGCCGCCGGGCTGCCGGGGGCGACCAGCCAGCCGTGCCGGATCGCCGGGAGACCGCGGTCGCGGGCCTCGGCCAGCACCTCGCGTCGGTACGGCGCGAGCGCGGCGAACACCCGGGTCATCCGGGCGAAGCCGGCCCGCTGGTCCTCGTCGTACACCTGCGGGTTGTCGGCCGGGCGGTTGCCCTCGTGGGTGCGCATCACGACCCCGAACGCGGCGTACTCCGACCACCGCTGCAGCAGCCGGGGGTCGCGGACGTAGTCGGTGACGACCGCGTCGACCGAGGTGTAGCCGCCGAGGTCGGAGTGCACCAGCGGCCACCCCGAGACGCCCGCCGAGAAGGTGCCGAGCAGCGCCGAGGCGAGCCCGTCGTCGCGGCCGAAGTCGACCAGCTGGTCGCCGGTCCAGAACAGCGAGGCGTCCTCGCCCATCCCGAGCGAGCCGCTGCGGAACCAGGTCAGGCATTCCGGCTTCCCCGCCTGCGCGCACGCGTCGCGGACGGTCTGCGCCCAGAGCCGCGGCCACCGGTTGTGGAGCTCGCGGGCGTCGCCCTGCTCGAGCCGGGCGTCGAACGGCAGCCCCTCGCCGAAGTCGGCCATCACCCCGGCGACGCCGCCGCCCAACACCTCGTCGGCGATCACGTCGACGAACCAGGCCCTCGCGTCGGGGTCGGTCAGGTCGACGAGCGCGGCGTCGAAGCCGCCCTGGTCGAGCAGGTACGTCGAGCCGTCGCGGTGCTCGACCAGGTAGTGGGCGTCCCGTGCCTCCGCGTAGAGGTTGCGGATGTCCGGGTCGCCCTTCGGGCGGGCGTCGACCAGGAACGGGTTGACGTACGTCGTGACCCGGATCCCCTGCCGGCCGAGGTCCGCAAGGAGCCGCTCCCAGCCCGGGTAGCGCTGCCGGTCGAGCTGCCAGGTCCACCACACCCGGTCGCCGAGCTCGGTGGTACGCCGGCCGGTCCAGTCCTGCAGCCACACCCCGGCGACCTCGGCACCGCTGGCCCGCAGGTCGGCGACCCGGCGCCGTACCGTCGCGGTGCCGCCCTGGATCCCGACGATCGCTCCCTGCTGGGTCCACTCGGGCAGCGTCGGCGACCCGACGTTCCGGGCGGCGACCAGGTCGGCCGGGGTGTCGGCCGCGGTCAGCTCGGCCTCGAGGGTCGGCGCCCACACCTCCAGCGTCACCCGCTCGTCGTCGCGGGTGTCGGCCACCGCGAAGGCGTGCGACGCCGGCCGGTCGTCGGCCAGCGCGACGCCGCGCAGGTCGTCGGTCACCCACGACGCCACCGCGGCGTACGTCGTGGTGCCGTCGCCGGCCGCGGAGGTGTTGGTCAGGTCGGCGAGCAGGCTCAGCGGCTGCTCGCCCCGCCCGACGCCCTGCTCGCGGACGAGGATCGGCAGCAGCCGGCCGTCGAGGTCGAAGTCGGCGAACTGCTCGCCGAACCCGTGCACGCCGGCCCCGGGCGAGCGGCCGCTGCTCAGCACGACCGCCCGGGCCTCGGGGACCTCCACCGCCAGCCGGGCGCCACCGCCGGCGCGGGCGGTGAACGTGGCCGCCCAGTCGGTCTCGCCGGAGTCACCGGTGAGCGTGCCGGAGAGCCGGACCGCGTCGGAGGTGGCCTCGACCGCGTCGACGCGCTGGTCCGGCCAGGTCGTGGTGTGCTCGACGGCCGGCCAGAAGTAGCCGCGGTGCTCCTCGACCTCGACCGACCCGCGGGCCGCGCTGACGAAGGCCCGGTCGAGCGGGTTCTCCCAGACGGTGCGACCGGCCTCGCGGACCACGAGGCCGTCGGCGGACAGCGTCACCTCGAGGGTGCCGACCGTCCAGCTGCCGTGGGCCGACCCGGCGACGTCGAGGTCGCCCGGCTCGACGACGGCGAGGTCGTCCTCGGGGAGGGTGAACGCGTAGCCGACGACGCCGGCGACCGCGACCAGGAGGAGGGCCGCGACGCCGGTCAGGACGCGTCGCAGCCACGGGGTCACGGGCGGCAGACTAGAAGCCGAGCAGCCCCTTCACGTAGCCGACCTGCCCGAGGTGCTGCAAGCAGTCACCGGTGAGGCTGACCAGCCGCACCCCCGCCGTCACCGGCGGGTCCCACCGGGTGTCGACCACCCGGTCGAGCTCGGTCCCGTCGACCCGCGCCAGGTAGGCGTCGGTCATGTCGTGGACGTCGGCGTGGTAGGCGATCAGCAGGGTCGGTTCGGTGATCCGGATCGCGTCGACCTGCTCGCTGGTGTGGCCGTAGCCGATGTCGTGCTCGTCGTTGTCGAGGTCCAGCCGCTCCTGCCAGTCGCCCCACTGCTGGGTGGTGCCGGCGAGCTGGGCGATGTGGTCGTCCTGCAGCCGCGCGACGTGCCAGAGCAGCCACCCGACCGAGTTGCCCGTGCCATTCGGTCTGTGGTGGAGGGAGTCCTCGTCGAGGTCGCGGGCGAGGTCGCCGTACAGCTGGCGGATGCGGGCGAAGTGGTCGGTCAGCAGCTCGGCAACGTCCATGCCCCGACCGTACGACGTCCCGCTGGCCGACGGGCATGGCACGCTGGGCGACGTGCTGGTCGTCGACGCCTCGGGCTCAGCCTCCCCTGCGGAGGTGTGGCGTCGCTACAGCCACTCCTCGCTGTGGCCCTCGTGGGCGCCGCAGGTCAGTGGCGTCACCGGCACGGGCGACCCGGTCGCGCCGGGCGACCACGGCTGGGTGCGCGGGCCGTTCCTGCTGCGCGTGCCGTACGCCGTGCTCGACGTCGTGCCCGACGAGCGTCGCTGGAGCTGGCAGGTCGGCCTCGGGCCCGCGTCGGTCGTGATGGAGCACGGCGTCGACGCCCTCGACGTCGGCAGCCGGGCCTGGGTCCGCATCGACGCCCCGCGCCCGCTGGCACTGCCCTACACCCCGTTCGCCCGTTTCGCCCTCCGCCGCCTCGTCCGCCCCTGACCCCCGCGAAAGCGCACTCCCGCACCTCCGAAGGCGCACTCCCGCACCGCTGACCGGTACCGGAGCGCGCTCTCGAGGGTGCGGGAGCGCGCCCTCGCGAGCATGCGGTCTGCGGACGTCACTCCAGCCGGCGGACGACGGCGTCGGCGGCCCGACGGCCCGACACCAGCGCTCCCTGGATCGACGGGGTGTCGCGGTGGTCGCCGGCGACGAACAGCCCGTCGCCGAGGTCGACCCGGCGCGCCAGCGGCTGACCGGGTGGATGGGCGGGCAGGGCGCCGTCGATCACGTCGGTGCGGAGCAGGTCCCAGCGCGACGGGTCGACGCCGTACAGCCGACCGGCGTGGGCCCGGGCCACGTCGGCGCGGTCGCGGTGGCTGCCGACCGCGGTGGCGCCGACCAGGGCCCGCCCGTCGCCCGGCCCGTACGACGGCGCGGCGCTGGTCATCACCACGGTGTTGGCGAGCGGGCCGGCGGCGTCGCCGTCGACGTGGAGCAGCGGTCGCCCGGCCGGCGGCTCGGGCGCGACGAACCACCAGGTCGTCAGCGACCGCATCGGCGTCGACGGCACCACCCCCAGCTCGGAGGCCGTCACCGGGTCGGTCGCGACCACCACCGCCCGCGCGTCGACCCTGCCCGCGTCGGTGTCGACGCCGGAGCCCGTGACCGGCCCGGCCCGGACGCCGAGGTGCACCGTCCCGTCGGCCAGCCGGGCTACGAGCTGGTCGGGCATCGCCTGCATGCCGGCTGCCGGGACCGACGGGCTCCCGCGCGCGAACGAGCGCAGCAGCATCGAGGCCATCCGCTGCGACGACGCGAGCTCGTCGTCGCCCAGCACGCCGGAGAGGAACGGCCGCAGCACCCGGTCGGTGAGCGGGCCGTCGAGCCCCCGGTCTCGCAGCTCCTCCATCAGCGACCGGTCGGGCCGCCCGCGGACCGAGTCGGGCGACCCGAGGCCCAGCCCGGCGACCCAGGTGCCGAAGGCGGCCTTGGCCCGGACCGACCCCACCGGGGCGGTCAGGTCGACCGGGAGCGACGAAGGCATCCGGAGCGGGTCGCCGAGGACGTAGCTGCGGCCGTCGCGCCGTACGGCCACGCCGGCGTCGAACGCGCGCAGGTCGAGGGCGTCGAGGTCCAGCAGTCGCTCGGCCTCGGGGTAGGCGGGGTTGAGCAGCTGGAAGCCGCGGTCGAGCCGGAACCCGTCGACCACGTCGGTCCGCACCCGGCCGCCGACCGCCTCGGCCGCCTCCACCACAACGGTGTCGACTCCCGCCTCCTGGAGCCGGACGGCGGCGGCCAGACCGGCCAGCCCCGCTCCCACCACGACGACGTCGGCGGTCCCGGGCAGCGGCATGCGGCCAACCTAGTCGACGCGCCGACTGAGCCCGCGTACGCAGGCAGCCCGGGTCGGCGCCGGTCATCATGGGGTCCATGTCACCGACGACCGCCGAGTTCACGCCGTACGGCGCCTCCCACGGCGTCGCCGTGCTGGTGCTGCTCATCGGTGCCGTCGCGCTCGTGGTGACCGGTCGACGGCTGCGCGACCGCGACCCGGACGACCGGCTCGGGCGGGTGTTCGCCCTCGTGATCCTGGCGATGACACTGCCGCTGCAGGTCCTCTACTTCACCCCCGACTACTGGAACCCGGAGAAGACGCTGCCGATCCAGCTGTGCGACCTGGCGTCGCTGGTGTCGGCGTACGCGCTGTGGACCCACCGGTGGTGGGCGGCCGGGCTGACCTACTACTGGGGTCTGTTCCTCACCACCCAGGCGATCGTCACGCCCGACCTCGACTCCGCCTTCCCCCACCCGGTCTTCCTGCTGTTCTGGGGCATGCACATCGGGACGGTGTGGGCCGCGGTCTACCTGACGTGGGGCCGTGGCGTGGTGCCCGACTGGCGGACCTACCGTTTCGCCGTCGCCGCGACGAGCGTCTGGGCGGTGTCACTCTTCTGCCTCAACCTGCTGCTCGGCACCAACTACGGGTTCCTCAACCGCAAGCCCGCCGCCGCCACGGCGCTCGACCTGCTGGGCCCGTGGCCGTGGTACGTGCTGGCCGAGATCGCGATCGTGGCCGCCGTCTGGGCGCTCGCCACCTGGCCGTGGGTGGTGGCGCGCCGTCGGGCCGGTTTCCCCGCCTGAGCGGGGAAACCGGACCCTTGTGACGGAAACTTCCCGTGCCAACCTCCGGTTTCCCCGCCCGAGCGGGGAAACCGGCAGGCCCTCAGCGCACCGCGCGGTGGCCGCGGAACTCCGTGGTCGACGACCCGGACGCCTGGCTGGACGCCTGGTCGGTGCCGTTGATGTCGGACTTGGTCATCGCGTAGAGCAACGTGGCGTGCGCGACGGCGTCGGACATCTGGTCCAGGCCGGTGTCGGAGTTGTTGGCGTAGGTGTCGCACGCCTGGTGGTAGCAGGGGTCGTACGCCTCGCCCGCCGTACCGCCGTAGATCGCCGCCTGCTCCGCCGTCTTGATCCCCTCGGCCCCGGTGAACAGGCCACCCGCCGGGACGCCCGCGTTGATGAAGGCGTCGTAGTCCGAGCGTCCGTCGAACTCCGTCGGCTCGGTCTGCAGGTCCTGCGAGGCGAAGTAGTCGACGAAGGTGTTCTCGACGTGCTTGCTGCCGCTCGGGCCCTTGACGCCGAACGTCGAGCCGTCGCCGTCATAGACGAACCGGACGAAGTTGGGCGAGCCCACCATGTCGAAGTTCAGGTAGACGGCGATCTTGCCGAGCTGCTTCTTGGTCAGCGAGTCGACGTAGTGCTGGGACCCGATCAGGCCGGACTCCTCCGCGCCCCAGAACGCGAAGCGGACGGCGTTGCGCGGCTGGATGCCGAGCTCGGCCATCTGGACGGCGGTCTCCAGGATCGTGGCGGTGCCGGACCCGTTGTCGTTGATGCCGGGTCCCTCGTCGACGGAGTCGAGGTGGGCGCCGGCCATCACGGTGCGGTCGGTGCGCCCCGACGTCGAGTCGGCGATCACGTTGGTCGTGGTGCGCTCCTCGACGTGGACGTCGGCAACGACCCGCGCGACCAGTCCGCCCGGCTGGGCGGCAAGACCGGCCAGCTCGTTGCCGACCGCGAAGCTCGCGTCCAGGATCGGGATGGACAGCTGCGGCGGGTCGAGGGTGCCGTTGATGACGTCGGTGCGTCCCTCCTGGCCCTCGTTGAAGATGATCGCGGCGCTGGCGCCGGCCGTGACCGCGTTGTCGGCCTTCTCCCGGAACGTGCAGGTGCCGCGCTGGATCAGCGCGATGTTGCCCGCCGGGAACCCGGCGAAGTCGCTCGCCTCACAGCCGCTCGTCGAGCTGGGAGCCGCCGTCGGCGGCAGCACCAGGTCGACCGGGGTGACCGAGGCGGTGACGTCGCCCGCACCGGAGTACTCCATGACGCTGATCTCGGTGCCGGCCTCGTACGGGTCGAGGTCGGGCGTCACGGGGTCGATCACCGGGTCGGAGTCGACGACGAAGTACTCGTAGTCGAAGTCCTGCTGGGTCACGGTGTAGCCCGCACCCTCGAGCACGTCGGTGACGTACGCCGCGGACGCGTCGTAGCCCGGGGTGCCGCTGGCCCGGGTGCCGCCGTTGGCGTCGGCGATCGCCTGCAGGGCCGCCTGGTGGGCGCGTACGCCGGCGAGCGTCACCGCCTCCCGGAGCTCGCTGGTGTCCGAGCCGACGGCGGCCGTGGACGGCACCACCGCGCCCGCGGCGAGCAGCACGGCCGCCGACCCGCCGGCGAGCAGCGTAGTTCTCTTCCTCATGGTCACTCCCCCTGGCCGGGATCCTCCCCACGGGGAGCCACTCAGCCCCCACGCCCGAACCACGGGCCCCATCGTGGCGGGGGCGGCAGCCGTTGTACAGGGCCAGCTGGGCCGACCCCACCAAACCGGCCTCCCGGTCAGGACTGCCCGGCCACGTGCTCGGCCGCCAGCAGCGCGAGGCCGAACGCCGGGAGCAACCCGTTGCCGGCGAGGTAGCCGGCCGCTCCGTGGCCCGAGATCCCGGCGGCGGCGCCACCGGAGGCGTAGAGGCCGGGGATCGCCCGATCGTCGTGGTCGAGCACCCGGGCGTGGCCGTCGACGAGCAGCCCGCCCTGGGTGTGGAACAACGCCGGCCGCACGTGGACGGCTTCGTACGGCGGCGCGAGCGGCGCCTCCCACGACGTCCGGCCGAACCCGTCCGCACCCTCGCCCGCCGCGAGCCGCTGGGTCTCGGCCACGGTCGCGGCGAGGCCGTCGCCGTCGATCCGGCGGCGAGTGGCCGACTTCGCCTCCCGGCTCGCCGACGCCCCCGACGTGGTGGCGGCCCTGGCTGACCTGCCGTGACGCCGTCGTACGGCAGGGTAGGAGCCATGACCGACTCCCCCGTCCGCGAGGCAGTGCGTGCCTACGCCGCCCGGCAGCCGGCGCTGCGCGAGCCGACCCGCCGACTCGTGGCGATGGTGACCGCGCTCCTCGACGAGGCGGGCATCAACTACCTGACCGTCGAGGGGCGCACCAAGAGCGTGGCGTCGTTCGCGGCGAAGGCGGCACGGCTGGCGGACGACCGGCCGCTCTACCCCGACCCGCTCGTCGAGATCACCGACCAGATCGGAGTCCGGGTGATCACCTACGTGCACAGCGACGTGGCCGCGGTCGTCGACCTGTTCGCCGACCAGCTGGAGGTGCTCGACGACCGCGACATGGGCGAGGAGACCGCGAGCGAGGGTCGGTGGGGCTACGCCAGCCGCCACCTGCTGGTCGCGGTCCCGGCCGAGGCGCCCGCGTCGTACGACGACCTGGCGGGGCAGCGGGCGAGCGTGCAGGTGCGGACGGTGCTGCAGCACGCGTGGGCGGAGTTCGAGCACGACATCCGTTACAAGGGCACGGTCCCCGAGGAGCACGCGCCCGACCTCGACCGGCGTTTCACACTCGCGGCCGGGCTGCTGGAGCTGGCCGACCAGGAGTTCTCGGCGATCCGCGCGAGGCTGCAGGGGGCGGCGCCGGCCGACTCCCCCTCGGCCGACCCGTCGGACCCGCGGATCAGCGGCCAGGAGCTCGCCGCCTTCCTGGCCGGGCAGTACTCCGACGCCGGCTGGTCGCACACCGACCACTACGGCTGGATCGCCGGCCTGCTGCTGGAGCTCGGCATCACCTCGCTCGACGAGCTGGCCGGCCTGCTCACCTCGGTGGACCCCGACGCGATCATCCGGCGGATGGGCTACCGCTACCCGGCCGGCGCCGTCCGCCGGCTCGACGACGCGCTGCTGGCGATCTTCGGTCAGCAGTACGTCGACCTCACCGGCAACTCCCACCGGGTCCCGCAGCTGCGCGCCCGGCTCGAGAAGCTGACCGACCCCGAAGGCTGACCTCAGTCCCGGTCGGACGCTCCCACGAGGCGAGGCGAAGCCGACCGCACCCGCAGCGGCGCCGCCTCCCCCTCGATCGTCACTGTGCCCGGCACCTCCTGCCACGGCCCGTTGCCCACCCGGTAGCGCGCCGACCACGTCGTGTCGACGCTGGTCGCCAGCCGTGCCGTGTCCTCGTAGACGTGGGTGATGTAGCCGCTCGCGGACCCACCCCGCGTCCACCTCGCCCCCGGCCAGTCCGTCGTCTGCCCGCTGTCGTCGCCGTGGCTCCACGCGTACGACGACGGCGCGATGTCGAGCTCGACGCTCCGCCCCAGCAGCGTCACCGTCTCGCTGAACTCGTCCGCGTCCGTCGAGAAGATCGTGTCCAGCCCCACCAGTGTCTCCCCTCCCGGCGGCTGCACCACGACCTCGGACTCCGGCAGCGGCACCCGTTCGAACGCGCGGAGCACGAGTGCTGGGGTCACCTGTGGGCGAGGTGCGGACCCGTCGACGGCGGCCGCAACGTCACTGCGGCTCGTAGCAGCCTGTACCCGCTGCTCAGTCGATCCGTCTGTCATAGTGCGCGGTTGCGTAATACGACGAAGCCGCGATCCTCAGGCCCGCAACGAATCAGGCTGCTGTCGCACTCGAAGGTGTCGACCCGCAGGTTGGTCGTCCGCTGTCGCCGCACGCCAACCTGTACGTGACGCGTCGGCGCTGGTCCTCACCTGCAGTCGCTTGGCCGACGGCATCTGCATCTGTCGCGCCGTCAGCCTTGGTCCGGCTGAGTGTCACTGCCGTCGAAGCAGTCTTCGACCTGGCGACACGTCCCGGACCGGTCCGGCGCTCGATCCGCACGACCAGGAAGCAATCAGGAGCAGTGCCGCTAGAGCTAACGTGCCTCACAGTCGAACACATCCAGCGTGGTCATGACCCACTCATCGTCCAGCACAGTTCGCAAGCGAACGTCGACCCCGCCGCCGGGATAGCGCTCACGCTCGCCATCGCCGTCGACGACACGCTGCGGGGCGCGTTCGATTAATGCGCATGGACGACCTCGAGGGCCTCTCGAGGTGCGACCGGGGGCGAGCCACACGATCAGCTCCCACCCCCTCGCTTCGAGACGGCCACCGTCGCCGTAAAGCTCATCAAGTTGCTCGATGATATCCGCGACAACTCTGCCAGCCAGCGAGCGCTGATCGCATTTCGAAGTGCCGCCGTCTCCCCCGAGGTCTGCGCCTCGTTGAAGACCTCAACCCAATGTCTAGCGAACGCGACGGCCCCAGCCTTGGACTTCTCTTCCCACGGCTCAGGTTCGGCCGCAGCGGACGACGTCGATTCGGACGCAGACGGCGACTCGGTGGGCTCCTCGAAACGAGGTTGGGGGTCGTCGGTGCAGCCGGCGAGCGCCGTCATGGCGATCACCAGGCCCGCGGCGACGATCCCCCGCATGCGCACCTCCCGAGAAGGCTTCCAACCTAGACAGACAACGCGTGTGCTCGCCAGAGGTGATCGATCACCTGTGGATTGACCGCACCTCACCGTCGCCGGTGGAACCTGACGTCGCCGTTGGATTGCCGTGTCATGTCGTAGGAGCGGTCGTGGGCCCGGTGGTGGTGGAAGCCGCACAGCAGAAGCCCGCCGTCGACGCTGGTGGGGCCTCGCGCCTCTGCCCAGGGACGGACGTGGTGGGCCTCGCACCAGGCGGCGGGGATGTCGCACCCGGCAGCGCGGCACTCACGGTCGCGGACGGCCATCGCCGTACGCATGGCCGGGGTGTGGAAGCGCTTCGTCCGGCCCACGTCCAGCGGCTGCGAGCCTCCGGACAGGACCAGGGGCAGGATACCGGCGTTGCACGCGAGCCGTCGGGCCTCGCCGACGCTGATCGCGTTCCCCGTCGCGAGTCCAGCGGTGCCGACGTCGGCGGCGAGCCTGTCGTGATCGATCGTCACCACGAGCGAGGCAGACGTCCCACCCTGTCGAGGCGCCTGCCCCGCGGGCAGCCTTTCGAGAAGGCTGCAGAAGGCCTGGGCGAGAAGTCGTGAGTACGGGATCCGCTCCCCCGTGTCGGGGTCGCGACGATCGGCACCTTCGAGGTGGTCGCGGCGGGGCGACGCGTAGGCGTGGAGCTGCGTCGAGAGCAGGTCGGCGTGCAGGGTCGGGAGGTCCGCGGTGATGCGGACCAGGCCGTCGCCGAGCTCGCGCCGGACGACGCGCATCCTCCGGCGTGCCCGGCGCTCCGCGGCCTCCAGCGCGCGACGTTCGTGCTCGTCGGCGACCTCCGGAGCGACGACGTCGAGGATCCGGCGGCCCAGGGTCCGGAGCTCGCGGGGGCCGAACTCGGGTGCCCGAGCCACGAGGTGGCGCTCGGCCATCTCTCGCACGTCCGGCTCCACGTCGTGGGGGAGCTCGTCGAGCGCCGTGGCGATGGCCTCGGCCTGCGCGCGGGACACCTCGCCCGAGAGCAGCCCGTCGCGAAGCGCGGCGTAGCGCGCATCCAGCGACCCCGCCAGCTTGTGGAGCCGGCGCCCCTCGGGGCGCTCGAGCCGGGCCTCGACGGCCAGCCAGGCTCCGGCATCCCGGGCCGCGTCGGCCTCCGCCACGTCGCCCGCGGCGGCCAACACCGCCAGTCGCAAGCCCTCGAGCCGGGCGATCTGGCGCGACAAACCCAGCAGGACCTCCCGCTTGGCGACCGTCGACAGGAAGTGAGGCCCACTCCCCGCCGCGTCGTCGATCGCGTCCGCCACCCGCGCAGCACACCGCTCCAGCGGATGCTCGAGGGGGACGGCTGCCTGGCCCATGCCCCCACGCTAGGCCTCCGCGACGTCTGGTTCGAGCACGTGTTCGAATCCTGTGGAGACGTCTGCCTGAACCATGCCTGTGCACGAAAAGTGGCTATGCGGACCAGCCCAGACAGCGGCGAGGCCGCGCTTTGTCAGCGCTCGCGCCGTTTCTGCTGGCCGTCTCGGTCCTCCTTCTGCTTCACCGGCAGCTCGCCGGTGTCGCTGATCGCGACGTCCGAGAGGTAGTCGCCCACCTGCGTGAGCAGGCCGGCCTGGAACGACCCGGCCAGGACGGCGACGATCGCGAGGAAGCCGACCAGCCGAGCCAGCGACGGACTCGACGAACGCCCCCGACCCTGACCGGCGCGCCGAGCGGGACGCTGGGGCACCGCCTCGGAGACCGGCTCGGAACGGCTGAGCTTGTCCGCGAGCTCCCGCGACACCTCGGCCACCTGCTCGGGCGTCAGGACGGCGGGTGCCGAGCCGACGACGTCCAGCAGGGACGTGCTCGAGCAGACGGTGACCCCGGCCACCACATCCCGGCGCGGCTCGTCGCCGACCAGGCAGAGCACGCCGTACGTCGCCACCCGCGGGTTGAAGGCCATCACGGCAACCGTGGCCCGGGCCACGCCCTCCAGCGCGGCGTGACGGGACCGGCCGTTCTGGCGCAGTTGGCCGTCGCGGACCTCGAGCCGACCGGACCAGTTCTTGGCGTCGACCACGAACACCCCACCGGGACCGACGGCGATGTGGTCGATGTTCGCGCGCTGCCGCCCCGGCCACGCGACGTCGTGCAGCACCGTCCAGCCGGACGCGGTCAACCGATCGACGACCTCCCCGACCACCCGCTCACCGGCCGCACCGGCCTCCCAGCTGGCCGCCGACCGCTCGAGGCGAGCGATCTTCTCGCGGGTACGCCGTGCGATGTCGTCCGCCGAGCTCCCGGCCTGCCTCCCCGTCATGGCGGCAGGCTAGGCACGCCGCCCCCGTGCCCGCGGACGAACGGACCAATTCGAAAAGGACTGACCCACCCGAACTGGGTGTTCACGGACCCACGGGGACACGTAACCTCGTGAGGGCCGGGCGGCGAATCCCGGGTCACGGGCGCTCCACAGCTGCTCGGCGTGCAAGCGTCCGCAGCGAAGGGCCCCCCGATGACGTCGATGGAACGCCGCTTCACACCATGGTTGGACGTGGTGGCCGAACTCGTGCGCCAGCCGGGCGACGAGTTCCCGCACCGGCTCTTCATGCGCTTGCTCAAGGACACCTTCGACGAGTCGGTGGGGTGGAACTCGTTCGGCCCCGGCGAGCACTACGTCTTCGAGGTCTGCGGGCCGCCGCCGGGGTGGCCGGACGCCGAGCTGCTCGAGGCCTGGGTGCGCAACGTCCACCACCACCCGCTGCTCCGCTGGCACCTGCTCACCCGCGACCACTCCGCCATGACCCTCGGCCGGGTGCCGGAAGCCGTCGTCACGCCCCGCGGCCGCGAGGTCGTCCGGGACTACCTCGCGCCGTACGGGCTCGAGCAGCAGCTCGCGATCCCCTGCAGCTCGGCCCCCGGGTGCGTCTCCGCCTTCGTGCTCGCCCGCTCCGGCGACGACTTCCCCGACGAGGACCTGGTGCTGGCCCAGCGGCTCCAGTCGCTCCTCGAGCTGCTCGCCCGGCAGACCGCAGCCCTCGGCCCGACCCCGATCGACACCTGCGACCTCGGCCTCACCGGCCGCGAGCGGGCGATCCTGTGCCTGCTCGACCGCGGGCTCACCGCCACCGCGATCGGTCACCGGCTGGCGATCTCGCCGCGCACCGTGCACACGCACCTCGGGAACATCTACCGCAAGCTCGGCGTCGCCGACCGGTTGCTGGCGTGCCGCGTCGCGCGCGAGGCCGGACTGCTGGAAGCCCCCGATCAGTCGCGGCTGACGTGGGCGTCGGGTCCGGGGTAGCTCAGCCCCTCGTGCCCGTCGCTCCAGCGCACGACGTACGGCGGCGCGCCGTCCGCGCCGCGTACCTCGATGATCTCGCCCTCCCGGCGCGGCGAGCCCACCTTGTTGCTCTCGATGACGAGTCGATCTCCCACTGTCGCCTGCATGTGGTCACCACCTCCGCTCCTCCCACGATGCTCCTGCGTGTGGCGGTCGACAAGACCCCGGCACCGGAAACCCACCCCCGGGGCCGATCAGGCTCCGGCCCGGTTCGCCGCGACCCATTGACCTCGGCCGCTCGACGTAGAAAACTCACAACTTCACACAATGCGCCGTAATTCATTGACGGACTCACACGCACTACTGCTGGAGGGACCCATGCAGCTCGGGATGCTGGACTCGTCGCGCCACAAGGTGGCGGGGGTGATCCTCGCGGTGGCGGCTCTGGTCCTCTCGACCCTGGCCGTCCGTACGCCGGAGGCCCACGCCGCGCCCACGACGTCGGAGGACGACTGGGTCGAGACGACCCTCGCGTCGATGACCCTGGAGGAGAAGGTGGGCCAGCTGTTCATGACCCACGCCTACGGCACCACTGCCGACACCCAGGACCCGGCCGACGTCGCGGCCAACCAGAAGATGTACGGCGTCGACAACGCCCAGGAGCTGATCGACAAGTACCAGCCGGGCGGGATCATCTACTTCGCCTGGACCAACAGCGTGAAGAACCCCGACCAGATCGCGAAGCTGTCCAACGGCATCCAGGACGCCGCGCTCGCCCAGCCCTCCGGGGTTCCGTCGCTGGTCGGCATCGACCAGGAGGGCGGCATCGTCGCCCGGATCGGCCCGCCGGCCACCCAGCTGCCCGGCAACATGGCGCTCGGCGCCGGCCGCAGTGCCGCCGACGCCCAGACCGCCGCGGCGGTCAACGGCGACGAGCTCTCCGCCATGGGCATCAACTGGAACTTCGCACCGGTCGCCGACGTCAACGCCAACCCCGCCAACCCGGTCATCGGCGTCCGCTCCTTCAGCGAGGACCCCGGCCTGGCTGCCACCCTCACCGCCGCGCAGACCCGCGGCTACACCTCCACCGGCATCGCCGGCGCGGCCAAGCACTTCCCGGGTCACGGCGACACCGCCACCGACAGCCACACCGGGCTGCCCGTGGTCGACCACACCCGCGCGGAGTGGGAGCAGATGGACCGGCCGCCGTTCCAGGCCGCCATCGACGCCGGTGTACCCGCGATCATGACCGCCCACATCTCGGTGCCCGCGCTCGACCCGTCCGGTGACCCGGCCACGCTCTCGAAGCCGATCATGACCGGCATCCTCCGCGAGGAGATGGGGTACGACGGCGTCGTCATCACCGACGCGCTCGACATGGCCGGCGCCAGCGCGACCTACGGCAACGACCGGGTGCCGGTGCTGGCGCTCAAGGCCGGCGTCGACATGCTGCTGATGCCGCCGGAGTTCGACGTCGCCTACCACGCCGTGCTCGACGCGGTGGAGTCCGGCGAGCTGACCGAGGAGCGGATCGACACCTCGGTCCGCCGGATCCTCACCCTCAAGCAGAGCCTCGGCATCACCGACGACCCCTACGTCGACCCCGCCCAGGTACCCGCCCACGTCGGCACCCCCGACCACCTCGCCACGCTCCAGGCGATCACCGACCGCACCACGACGCTGGTCCGCAACCGCGGCGAGATGCTGCCGCTCACCCCGGGCCCGCAGGACGTGCTGGTCACCGGCTGGGGCGTGAGCACCACCCAGACCGTGGCCTCGAAGATGGCCGCGCGCGGCGCCACCACCACGGTGCGCGAGACCGGGCTCAACCCGACCAAGGCCACCGCCCAGGACGTGGCCGCGCAGGCGGCGGACCAGGACCTCGTCGTCGTCCTCACCAACCGGGCCGGGTTGGCGACCCAGCAGGGCCAGGTCGAGCTGGTCAAGCGGCTGGTCGACACCGGGACGCCGGTCGTGGCGGTCGCCGTCCGCGACGCCTACGACCTCAACCAGTTCCCGCAGGTGAGCTCCTACCTGGCGACGTACTCCTACACGCCGGCTGCGCTCGACTCCCTGGTCCGGGTGCTCTACGGGGAGCTGAACCCGACCGGCAAGCTGCCGGTGACGATCCCCAAGGCGAGCTCGTCGCAGACGCTCTACCCCTTCGGCCACGGAATGGGGTACTGACATGACGTACGCCGTCCCCCGCCGCAGCCTGCTGCGGACCGCCGCCCTCACAGTCGGGGCCGGGTCGCTGGCCACCGCCGCGCCGACCACGGCGTCGGCGGCGGTCAGCGACTCCGGGGCCGTGCTCACCGGCTTCGACACGCTCCGTCGCGACGGTTACGCGATGGTCGCCGGCCAGCGGGTCGGGCTGATCTCCAACCCCACCGGCGTGGTGCGCGACCTGCGCCACGAGGTCGACGTCATGGCCGCCGACGACCGGGTCGACCTGGTCGCGGCGTTCGGGCCGGAGCACGGGTTCCGCGGCAGCGCCCAGGCCGGCGGGTCGGAGCCCGGCGGCCCCGACCCCCGCACCGGCATCCCGGTCTACGACACCTACACGAAGACGCCGGCGCAGGTCGCCGACTACTTCCGGCAGGCGGGTGTCGAGACGGTGATGTTCGACATCCAGGACGTCGGCGCCCGGTTCTACACCTACATCTGGACGATGTACGACTGCATGGTCGCCGCGTCGCTCGCGGGGGTGCGGTTCCTCGTGCTCGACCGGCCCAACCCGATCGGCGCGACGGCGGCGTACGGCCCGGTCATGCACCCGGACTACGCGTCGTTCGTCGGCCGCAAGGCGATCAGCCAGCAGCACGGCATGACGGTGGGCGAGCTGGCGGGGCTGTTCAACGCGGAATTCCTGCCCGACGACAGCGCCGCGGCCGGGCCGGTGGAGCTGGCCGTGTCGCCGATGGAGGGCTGGCAGCGCGAGATGTACGCCGAGCAGACCGGCCAGCCGTGGGTGATGCCGTCGCCCAACATGCCGCGCGTCGAGACGGCGGTGGTCTACCCCGGCACCTGCCTGTTCGAGGCCACCAACCTCTCGGAGGGCCGCGGCACGACCCGGCCGTTCGAGCTGATCGGGGCGCCCTACGCCGACCACCGGTGGGCCGCGGCGCTCGACGAGCGCGAGCTGCCGGGCGTCGACTTCCGCGAGGCCTACTTCACGCCGATCACCTCCAAGCACACCGGCAAGACATGCGCCGGCGTGCAGCTGCACGTCGCCGACCGCGACGCCTTCGAGGCGATCCCGACGGCCATCGCGATGATGGTGACCGCCCGCGACCTCTACGCCGACTTCGCCTGGCGGGAGACGCAGGCGCCCGTTCTGGATCGACCGGCTCACCGGTTCCGACCAGGTGCGGCTGGCGATCGACTCGGGCGCCGACGTCGACGAGGTGGTGGCCGGGTGGCGCAACGAGCTCGCCAAGTTCCGCAGGGTGCGGTCCCGCTACCTGCTCTACCCGCAGGTCGGGTCGTGAGGGCCGCGGCCGCCGGGGTGCTCGCACTCACGCTGGCCGGCGCGCTGGCCGTGGGCGCCGTCCCGGTCGGGTCGGCCGCGGGCGGCGACGACACCATCTCGGCCGAGCAGAAGCGGGTCCGGGTCTCGGAGACGTCGTCCGACGTCTCCCCCGACGACCTGCAGTTCCCGCACCATCGGCTGCGTACGGGCTCGCCGGCCGAGGCGCGGCTGCTGGCGGAGCCGCTGGACCGGATGTCGGCGGACCTGCGGTCGTTCCTCGACCCCTCCCCCACGCATCCGATGTACGCCGGGGGCGTGGTGCTGGCGTCGCGCAACGGCGTGGTCCCGGTGCACGACGCGGCCGGTATGGCGGTGCGCTACGCCGACGCCGACACCGAGCTGCCGGCCGACCAGCAGGTGCCGATGCGTCGCGACACGATCTTCGACCTGGCGTCGGTCACCAAGACGTTCACCACGATCGCGGTGATGCAGCAGGTCGAGGCCGGCCGGGTCGAGCTCGACGAGTCGGTGGCGACGTACCTCCCGGCCTTCGCGGCCCACGGCAAGGACGACGTGACCGTCCGCGACCTGCTGACCCACACCGGCGGGCTGCCGGCGTGGCTGCCGCTCTACAGCCGCTACCCCACGAAGGAGGAGCGACTGGCGGCGGTGCTCGACGTCGAGCCGACGGCCGAGCCGGGGCAGAAGTACGTCTACTCCGACCTGGGCCTGATCACGCTCGGCCTGCTCGTCGAGGAGGTCACCGACGAGAAGCTCGACGACGTGATCGCCGACGGCATCACCCGGCCGCTCGGCATGAGCGACACGATGTTCAACCCGCCCGCTCGGCTGGTCGACCGCATCGCGGCCACCGAGCCCGAGCCGTGGGCGGGCCGGCCGATGATCCGCGGCGAGGTGCACGACGAGAACGCCTGGTCGCTCGGCGGCGTCGCCGGCCACGCCGGGTTGTTCTCCACCGCCGGCGACCTCGCGGTGCTCGCCCGGACGCTGCTCAACGGCGGCCGCTACGGCACCGCGCGGATCCTCGAGACCGAGACCGTGCGCGCGATGCTGGTCAACGAGAACACCGAGTTCCCGGCCAACTCGCACGGGCTCGGCTTCGAGCTCGACCAGCGGTGGTACATGGACGGCCTGTCGACGCCGGTCACCTTCGGCCACACCGGCTTCACCGGGACGTCGGTGGTGATGGACCCGCTGTCGGACTCGTTCGTGATCCTGCTGACCAACCGGGTGCACCCCACGCGCGACTGGGGCAGCAACAACCCGTCGCGGCGGGCGATGGCGCGCGACCTGGCGCGGGCGATCGCGGTCCGGCCGCTCGAGGGCGACACCGCGTGGTTCTCCGGCGTCGGCGACGCGCGCACCGTGTCGCTGACGACCTCGTCGCTCGCGGGGCGGGTGCTGTCGTTCGGGCTCTGGTACGACACCGAGGCCGGGTACGACAAGGTCACGCTGGAGGCGTCGACCGACGGCGGCTCGTCGTGGGCTCCGGTGCCGTTCACGCTCCGCTCCCGCGGCGACACCGTCGCCACCGACGGCAGCGTCTCCGGCTTCGGCGGACGGGTCTGGCACGACGCCACCGCGGCGCTCCCGGTCGCCGACTCCGTGCTCGTGCGGTGGCGCTACGCCAGCGACGCGGCGATCCAGGGCCGGGGCGTGTACGTCGACGCTGTGCAGGTCGACGGCTCGCCCGTCGACGACGGGACCCTCACCGCGGAGGGGTGGCACCCGTCGGCCGACTGACCCGCTCGTGGACCTTCACGTCGGTGATGCCGCGCCGGACCAGGGCCAGCCACGCCGCGCCGGCGGCCGGCAGGTGGGCCACGCCGGGGTCGTCGAACCTGCGCTCGGCGATCCCGGCGGTGACGCCATCGCGCACCGGCCCCGGGTTCGTCAGGAGGGCGCCGGCGAGCACGACCGGTCCGGCTGCCCCCACCGCGTCGAGAGACGCGAGCAGCCCGGCCACCCCGCGGCCGACGATGTCGGCGGCGACCGCGTCGTCGGCTGCCTGCGCGGTCACCACCGGCGCGAGGGTGCCGAGCGACGCCGGCGGGACGGCGTACGCCCGGGCGATCACGTCCTGCACGTCGTACGGCGCGGGGCGGTCGAGCAGCCGCTCGAGCAGCGGGCCGGTGAGCGCCGTCGCGGGTCCGCGACCGTCGAGGTCGGCGACGGCGGCGACCAGCGCCTCCCGGGCCAGCCACACCGCGGAGCCGACGTCGCCGAGCAGCCAGCCGGCGGCGTCCGCCTGCCGCACCACCTGCCGGTCGATGACTGCCGCCGCCCCGGCGCCCGTCCCGGCGACCAGCACGGTGCCGTCCGGCTCGGCGGACCCTGCGGCGAACGCGGTCACCAGGTCGGTGACGACGAGCGGCTCGCCGGCGAGCCCGAGCCGGCGCCACGACTCTGCGGCGTGCGCCCGGACCACGTCGACCCCGGCCGCGCCCGCCCCGGCTGCGCCCAGCACCCCGGCCTTCACGTCGGCGGGGTCGTGGTCGCCGAGCGCGGCCGTGACCGCCTGCACCAGCTGGTCGACCGGGTCGCCGCCGCTGGACCGCTGGTTGAGCCCGGCCGCCGTTCCGGTGCCCCGCGGTCGGCCGTCGGTGTCAGCGACCAGGCACCGCGTCGACGTACCGCCCGCGTCGACCCCGATCACCAGCTCCACGCCGGTACCGTAGCCACCACGCTGATGTGGGTCATTGCCGCCCATACCAAACCGAAGGTAACTTTCCTACATGGCTGACTCCGAGCTCCGCACCACGGTCCGGATCCGGTCGCTGCTGCCGTCGCTGGCGCCGGCCGAGCGCCGGGTCGCGGAGCAGGTGCTGGCCGACCCGGCCGCGGCGGCGGCCTCGACGATCAC
This sequence comes from uncultured Actinomycetota bacterium, assembly GCA_963740325.1. Lineage (GTDB taxonomy): Bacteria > Actinomycetota > Actinomycetes > Propionibacteriales > Nocardioidaceae > Nocardioides. Next base: position 114,722 of record CAVUDQ010000004.1, on the reverse strand, counting down.
CTCGCTCGCCCACGAGTGCGCGACGTCGGAGACCACGGTGATCCGGTTCTGCCGGGCGGTCGGGTTCACCGGCTATCCCGGCCTCCGGCTGGCGCTGGCCGCCGAGCAGGGGCGGAGCGGGGCCGGCGACGCCCGCGACCTCACGGGGGACATCGTTGCCGACGACGACCTCGACAAGGTGGTCGGCAAGATCGCGTTCGCCGACGCCCGCGCGGTCGAGGAGACCGCCGAGCAGCTCGACCTCGTCCAGCTCCACGCCGTCATCGAGGCGCTGGTGGCCGCCCCCCGCGTAGACGTCTACGGCGTCGGCGCCAGCGGCTTCGTCGCGCTGGACCTCCAGCAGAAGCTGCACCGCATCGGCCGGGTCGCGTTCGCCTGGCCCGACCCCCACATGGCGCTCACCAGCGCGGCGCTGCTCACGCCCGGCGACGTCGCCGTCGCGATCTCCCACTCGGGCGCTACCCAGGACACCATCGACGCGCTCCAGCTCGCCCGCGACACCGGCGCCACCACCGTCGCGGTCACCAACTTCCCCCGCTCCCCGCTGGCGGCGCTCGGCGACCACGTGCTGACGACCGCGGCCCGCGAGACGACCTTCCGGTCCGGCGCCACGGCGAGCCGGCTGGCCCAGCTCACCGTGGTCGACTGCGTGTTCGTCGGCCTGGCCCAGCGCACCTACGAGTCGAGCCAACGGGCGCTCGAGCTCACCCACGACGCCGTCGCCGATCGCCGCGTCGGCCGGAAGGCGGCCCGATGACCACGGCCCCGAAGCCGGTGCCGGTCCAGGCGCCGACCGAGCAGCGGCACCCGCGCACCCACGACATCGACGTACTCCCGACCCTCGACCTGCTGCAGCTGATCAACGACGAGGACGCCCAGGTCGCGCCCGCCGTCGCAGCGGCGCTGCCGGCACTCGCGGCCGCGGTCGACCTGGCGGTCGAGGCGATGCGCGCCGGCGGCTCGGTCCACTACTTCGGGGCCGGGACCTCCGGTCGGATCGCAGCCCTCGACGCCGCCGAGCTGCCTCCCACGTTCGGGGTCTCCCCCGACCGGGTCGTCGCCCACCACGCCGGCGGTGCCGCCGCGCTCGACGCCGCGGTGGAGGGCGTCGAGGACGACGCCTCGTCCGGAGCAGCCGAGGCCGCCGTACTGACCCCGGGCGACGTCGCGATCGGCCTGGCCGCGAGCGGCCGCACGCCGTACGTCGCGGGTGCCCTCGGCGAGGCCCGCCGGATCGGCACGCCCACGGTCCTGGTCAGCTCCCACCCGGCGGCCGAGATCGCCGCCCTCGCTGATGTCCACGTCTGCGTCGACACCGGCCCCGAGGTGCTCGCGGGCTCCACCCGGATGAAGGCCGGGACCGCGCAGAAGCTGGTCCTCAACGCGTTCTCCACCGCCGTCATGGTCCGGCTCGGCCACACCTACTCCAACCTGATGGCCGGCGTCACCGCCAAGAACGCCAAGCTCCACGGCCGGATGGTCGGCATCCTCGCCCAGGCCAGCGGCCACGACGTCGACACCTGCGCCGGCGTCCTCTCCGACTCCGACGGCGACCTCAAGCTCGCCCTGGTCCGCCTCCTCGGCGACGTCGACGCCGCCCCCGCCCGCGCCGCCCTCGACTCCGCCGACGGCGTCGTCCGCACGGCCCTGCGCCACCTCGACGGCCGACAGGCGTGACAGGTCCGGTTTCCTCGTTCCCCTGAGAACCCGCCACCCCTCCCCCTAGCGTGTGCCCCAGGTCACGCGAAGATCACCAGGGGAGCGCCATGCCCGTGCCGACGTTTCGACCCTCCACCCGCTGGGCCGCGGCGGCCGTCGCGCCACTGCTCCTCACGCCGCTCGTACTGGCGCCGCTCGGCGGCGCCGCCTCGGGGTACGCCCCCGCGGCGGTCGACGCCGCGTCCGGACCTGACCCGGTCAGGAACGCGAACGGGTGGGTCCGCTTCACCGACCCGGCCACCGCGTACGTCGACCCCGTCGTCGAGCCCGGCCTGGAACAGCTCGCCGACGGAACCCTGGTCGCGGCCTGGCGCCAGACCGACAGCGGCACCAGCGACCCCTCCCTGGTGACGGCTACCGTCGCCTCGGACAACACGGCGTTATCGCCTACGGTCCGGCTCACCTGGCCGAACCTCGGCACGGACCCGGAGGTGCTGCGCATGCAGGGCGGAGCCGAGGTCGTCTTCGTCGGTAACGACGGCACCGCCGGCTACTTCGGTGGGTCGAACGCCTACCGCTTGCTGGTGGACGAGGACGCGCAGGTGACGGGGCCGACGCAGGACAGGTACTTCGCGGCCGGTGCCAGCGTCGGCGTCCCGCTGGGCTCCGCCCGGACGTCTGACGGCACCACGGTCGTGAACCAGGTGCGGCACTGGCGGGAGGGCCTGGCCGGTCCCTCGGAGACCGAGGACCCCACCTACGCCCCGGCCCCGTGGGACCTGAGCCACGTCAGCATCGCCACGGCGGGCGACACCACCTACCTCGGTCACTTCACGACCTCAGGGAGCGGGGGCGAGCGGGGCATCTACGTCGGGCCGCTGGCCGCGCCCGCCGACCAGGAGCCGGAGAAGCTGCCGGGCTCGTGGTACGCCGACCAGCCCGTCGCCCTCGAGGGCAGCACGACCGGGCTGCTGTGGGCGGCGTACTGCACCGGCACCGACGCGTGCGACCGGCTCGTGCTGCGTGACGTCACGAACGGGCGCAGCCTGACGGTGCCGTCGGGCGAGTACGCCGCCCGCGTTTCCCTCGCACCCGGGCCCAGTGGCCGGATGTGGGTGGTGTGGCAGAGCGGTTCGTCGGCGGTCAGCGCGGTCCGGACGAACAAGGCGGTGACCAGGTTCGGGCCGGTACGTCGGTCCGCACCCTTCTACACCGTCAACAGCATCCGCTCCGTCGTCGTCGCCGGTCGCACCGGTCCGGCCGACGTGGTCGTCAACGGTCGTGGCGAAGTGTGGCACCGCCGCTACCTGGCGCCCCTCGCTGCCTCCGCGAGCCCGACCCGGTGGAGGGTCGACCGGAAGCAGACCGTGGCGTTCGCCGTGAAGGACGCCGGCGACGCCGTCCCGGAGGCCCGCGTGGCGCTGTCCGGTCGGACCTGCACCACCGGCGCCGCTGGCACCTGCTCGATCATCGGTGCCCGCACGTGCGCGGCCCACCACCCTCACCGCCATCGCGACCCGGGACGGCTACGAGGAGGCGTCGGTGTCCTTGCGGGTCGTCCGCTAGTTCTTCTGAGCTCGCCTGGTCGGCACCGTCGACCCGGACGTGATCCTCGGCCGGCCTGGTTCAGTCCGACGCCACGGTCACCTTGGTGCCGGTGCGGATCCCCTGCCTGCCCGCGCACGTCGGCTCAGCGAGGGCGCCTCCGCAGCGTCGTCCCGTCGGCATAGGCCACCATCCGGTTGAACACGGCGGTGGCGCTCCGCTGCGACGTGGCGGGCGGGGCCGAGGACTCCTCGAGCAGTCGGAGCAGGTCCCGCGCCGCCCCGGAACCCTCCGCGACGGCAGCCTCAGCACAGGTGACGGCGACGTCCCGGACGATCCGGCCCTCGACGGTCCAGAGCGCCTCGAAGTGGCGGTCGGCGTCGCGGACGTCGCCCTGCCCGGGCAGCTCCCACGCCACCAACGCGGCGGCGAAGGTGGGGGCGTCGTGGACCACGATCCACTCCCGCAGCAGCGGGGAGTCCGGGGGCAGCGCGACCTGCGCCGGGCGGGCGTCGTCGTCGTGCTCCGGGAAGTCCGCCATCACCAGGGAGCCGCGAGCGGTGCGCGCCAAGTCACGCCATCGCTCGGCGGACTGCCCGAAGTAGCGACCACGCTGGAAGGTCCCCACCAGTACCCCACGGGCGGCCTGGGCGGTGGCCTCGTCCTCGATCGCCCAGGACAGGGCGAGGAGGGTGCTCTTCCTGAGCGCGTACGACGTCAGCTCGGGATGCCGCAGGCTCAGCGACGCGTAGACCGAGCCGCTCTGGGTGGCGTCCTCAGCGCGCCGCGCGACCCCGATGGCCTGCTCGAGGCGCGTGCCGCGGTCGCGCTCCTCCAGCACCCGGCGTACGGCGCGGACGTCCGCCCCGGTGTAGCGGCGGTGACCGCTGGGAAGACGGGTCGGCTCGGGGAACCCGAACCGGGTCTCCCAGGTCCGCAGCAGCTGGGTCGAGAGCCCGGTGTGCTCCGACAGCTCTCCGATGGTCATCAGGGTGTCGTCCGAGGGCGTAGCCACAGCGTCAGATGCTGCCAGTCCCGCTCCGCTGTCCGCGATGGGCGTCGTCATGAGGCTGAGCATACCTCAACATTGTGTTTAGGTTCTTGTTTAGGTATGGTCGTGCCAACCGCTTCACCAGCCACCAGGAGAGACCATCATGCGCAAGCTCACCGCCACCGCCACCTCACTGGCCATCGCGGCCGCCGCCACGGCGTCGCTGACCACCAGTCCCGCCCAGGCCGGCGGCCTGGGCAAGACCAGCGTGGCTGAGGTCCTGGCCGCCGACGGCCTGGAGTTCGACCAGAACTGGAAGGACTTCGACATCCTCGACCAGGCCGTCAACGACGTCATCGACGCCAAGCCCAACAGCGCCGTGGCGGTCCTCGCCGACGGCTCGGTCAAGCTGACCGCCTTCGCCCCGACCGACCGCGCCTTCCGTCGGCTCGTCGAGGACCTCTCCGGAAGCAAGCCGGAGGACGAGGCGTCGGCGTACGAGACCCTGTCCACGGTGGATGTCGACACCCTCGAGAGCATCCTGCTCTACCACGTCGTCCCGGGTGCGCCCATCGACTACCGGACCGCCAAGAAGGCCGACGGCGCCAAGCTGAAGACCGCGAATGGCGCTCGGCTCAAGGTCAACTACCGCCCGAGGTCGGGTCTGGTCCGCCTGATCGACAAGGACCGCGACGCCAAGAACGCGTTCGTCCTCCCGGCCGCCAAGAACCTCAACAAGGGCAACCGGCAGATCGCGCACGGCGTCTCGGCCGTCCTGCGTCCTCTCGACCTCTGAGGCAGGACCCGGCTCCCACCGGCCGTCGGGTGGCGTGGCTCGTCCGCCGCGCCACCCGGCGGCTTGCACCGCGCCGCCGATCTGGACACGGTCCCGGGAGAACCTCAGCTCGTACCCGTGCACCCGGCCCGCCCTTGGACCTGGTTCTCGGGAGTCATCTCGAGTCGGGCCTTCCTCGAGTGGCGGGACGTGACGTGGGGAGGTGGTCAGCATCGACCGCCGATGGGCGCTCCGCCACCCGTTCCCGGCGGACCTGTGGACAACCGGTTGCTGCGGCACCCACCGGGCGCTTCCGTGGACGTCCATGGACGACGGGAGGCACCATGGGAAGCGTGACGACGCTGCCCCACGGCCGGCCGCTGACGGCCGCCGATCTCGACACGATGCCCGATGACGGGCACCGCTACGAGCTGGTCGACGGAGCCCTGGTCGTGACGCCGAGCCCGAGCCTGAGACACCAGCTGGTCTCGGGGCGGCTCCACAGTCTGCTCGACCGGCACTGCCCGGCCGGGCTGCTCGTCCTCGCGGCTCCCACCGACGTACGCCTCGCCGACGACACCGTGCTCCAGCCGGACCTCCTCGTCGTGCCACGCGACACCTTCGACCGGGAGACGCAGTCCCTGCCGGGCGTGCTGCTCGCGGTCGAGATCCTCTCCCCGAGCACCCGGCACGTCGACCTGTCGCTCAAGCGAGCGCGCTACGAGCGCGCCGACTGCCCCGCCTACTGGGTCGTCGACCCCGACGCCCTCGAGCTCACCGCCTGGCAGCTGCACGACGGCGCGTACGTCGAGGTGGCCCACGTCTTGACCGACGAGGTGTTCACGACCACGCAGCCGTTCCCGGTCGACGTCGTGCCGGCGCAGCTCGTCCGCTGAGCGACCACTGTCCGTGACCTGCAGGCGCCCGAGGAACGGGGCCGATGAGGGCTAGCGCGGCACCGCCCGGATGCCCTGGTCCGCCAGGAGCTGACGGGCCCGGCCACGCTGGCGGTCGTCGGCGAAGGCCCGGAACGCCGCGAGGGCGTCCGCGTCGAACAGCACGTCGCGGAACCTGCGGAACGGCCCGCGGCCGTGGAGCGCTCGCTCCAGCCGGTCACGCAGCGGCGGCTCGGCGCGGTCGGCGAAGCGCACCATGTCGTCCCACGCCCGGCGCGAGTCCGGCCATGGGAGGCCGAGCCAGCGATCGGGATCGTCGTCGACGTCCACGACCGCGTCGTCGCCCACCATGCCGGCGTCGGTCATGAACCCGGGCAGCACTTCTCCGGTCTGCAGGTCGAGCAGCCCGGGTTCCTGTCCCGGGTCGCCCTCGACCTGGCTCGCGAGCTCGTCCAGGGCCACCGGCAGCCGACGAGCAGCGATCGCGACGTCGCCGAGCGCCGCTTCCAGGTCCTCCACGAGTACGTCGTCCCCCTCCCAGTCCCTGATCCGCAGCCGTGCGACCAGGTCCTCCGCCTCGGCGGTCGCGTCCTCCCCCGCAGCCCACCGCCCCAGGAGGGCGGCTCCTTGGACCTGGAGCGTGTCGTCCGGATGGGAGAGGTCCTGGGCCACCCGGCCATGGTGCCGATCTCGCGGGCCTGTGGACAACCGTTCGCGCCGGCTCGCGATCGGGAGCAGGGTCGGCGCATGACCTTCCGACCGACCATCCGCTCCCAGGCCGACCTCGAGGACGCGTGGCGCACCCTCATGGGTCCGCTCGGGTTCTCGCGCGAGACCATCTGGCTGATGCTGATCACCGACGACGACCAGCTGTTCCCCCACCTGACCCAGATCGACGACGCCACCCAGCCACCCACCGGCGACGAGCTGGCCGGCTTCGCCGAGCTGATCGGCGAGCTGCGCTCGGAGTGTGCGCCCGGCGGCCGCGTCGCGTTCCTCCGGAGCCGACCGGGCCCCGGTGGCCTCACCGGCCGCGACCGGGCCTGGGCCCGCGCGCTCTACGACGTCGGCCGGCTCGTCGACGTACCCGTCGAGGTCGTCCACCGCGCCTGCAACACGGACCTGGTGCCCGTCCCCATCGATGAGGTGCTGCCCGACAGCGCGGCCTGACGTGGCACCCACCGCGGGGCGTTGCTAACGCGCGGCGGTGGAGAACCTCAGCTCGTACCCGTGCACCCGACCCGCCTCCGTCAGCGCCTTACCACCAGACGTAGCCGAGTCCCACAGCCACGGCGTCACCGACCCGAGCGGGCTCCCGGGCCGTCGGAACTCGTCCCTCACCGCGAGCCGCAGCTCCTGCAGCTCCCCCAGCGACCCGGCGGAGTAGTCCAGCGCGCGCTGCCGGCCGTCCTGGGCCGTGAGCCTGGCCAGTCGCGCCGCCTTCGCCGTCAGGTCGTTCAGGGACTTCTCGCGCCACATCGTCCAGGAGGTCCCGATGCTCCCGACCGCCTCGGCCAGCGCGTCGTACAGGTCCCGGGTCGACCCGGTGGCACCGGACCACACCCCGTCGACCAGCGGCATCACCTGCTCCCACGTGACCTGGGCCAGCCGGCTCCCGCTCGGAGCCCCCGCCCCCACCGCGGCCATCCCGGGGGTCAGGTACGTGAGGTCGATCCGCAGGTCCGGGTAGTGATGACGCCCCAGCTCGAAGTAGCTCTCCACCTGCCCGCTCCGCTGACTCCCCCGCTCCGTCTTCAGCTCGATGATCCACAGCCGCCCGGGCATGAGGACGCCGTAGTCCGGAGCGCATCCCGCCTCGTCCTCGTGGCGCCGCGGCAGGTCCAGCTCGTCCACGAAGGTCGCGTCGTCCGGCACCTCGGCCGCACCGAACGACAGCTCGTCGAGGGCTCGCAGGAAGGCCAGCCCTGCGGGCGAGGGCGTGCTCCGTGTGTTCCAGCGCGGGTAGTCCGCGTCGAGGATGAGCATCGTCAGCAGCCGCTGGCAGTACTCCTCACGCCCCAGCCTGAGGCGACGCAACAGCTTGTGTGGGTCTTCCACACGCCCATCCTCGCACCGGCACTGCTTCCTCACCCTGCTCGACGTGGGACCACGCGGGAGGTCAGGCCGGCTCCACTCCCGCGAACACCACGCGCAGCACCCCCTCCGGCACCCGGACGTGATAGCTCGTCCGGCCACGCTTGACGACCAGGCCGGTGCGGCCGTGGAACTCCCCCGGCACGAGGATCCGTACGGCGTGCCCGGGGCCGAACCGGACGACGCGAGCGCCCCGTCGCAGGGCGTCGAGCTCCTCGACGTAGTTGGGGTGCATCTGCGCCGGGCGACCGCGGAACGTCCACTCCACGAGGTGGTCGAGGGAGAACCCCTCGGCGCACCTCGGGCAGCTCGTCACCCGTTCCGGTCGTCGGTGACGCTCGACGAGGTGACCACCGGGGCAGCCGCAGGCACATTTCTCCGCTCAGCGGCCAGCAGGAGCCAACGATTGGATCAACACAGTGGTCGGGTACGACAGGCTGCTGCGACGACCTGGCAAGGTGCGCCCCGTGGAACGGGGACTTTACGAATCTGTCGTGACGACCGAGATCGAGCAGCGACTCGACACGCTGCTTGACCTTGAGGTTGACCTGGGCAGGGTGGACCCGGCCGACCAGACGCATGTCTTGGCCCGTCACCTAGCACGGCTACTCGAGCGGCGACTCGGCTCAGAGCGCGATCCGGAGCGCAAGCTACAACTAGCCAACCAACTACTCGCGATGATCGACGCTGCGGACCCGCCGGTCGCTGAACCCATGCGGCAACTGCGGCGGTCCGGCAGCCACCCAGTGCCCGGGCACGCGTCGGGCTCCGTCCTCGGACGCCGCTCAACGCCCGCGCTGCTGCCGATCGCACGGCAGCCACCGCTCGCCACCGGCTCGGGGCCGTGCCCGCCTCGGCCACCCGTCGACCGCGTGCGCGTTCGTGCTGTGGCGCGGGCTCCGTCACCTCGGGATCCGCTCGTGCAGGCCGCGCAGCGGGCGTCGCTGAGTCTCACGACCACCTACATCGGCGGCACCGTACGGGAAGCGCTCGACCGCCTGGTTCGCGCTTCGGCGCCGAGGTGCAAGGTTCAGTACGACGCAGCCCGCACTCGGCTGCACGCGAAGGCCTGGCTGTTCCGGCGCAATACTGGTTTCGACACGGCCTACGTCGGCTCCTCCAACCTCTCCACCAGCGCCCTCCTCGACGGCGTCGAGTGGAACGTGCGGCTCTCCACGCATGCCACGCCGAGCCTGTTCAGCCGTTCGAGGCGACGTTCGACTCCTCCTGGAACTCCTCGGCCTTCCAGACGTAGACCCAGGCGGGACCGAAACCGCCTCGACGACGCGCTGATCGCCGCACGCGGCGGCCAGCCGGCGACCGGGTACGATCTCCGTCGCCGGTCTGAGGTCGCCCTTCAGCCCCAGCAGGACGTGCTCGACGCGTCGGGGTCGAGCGGGGCTCACCCCCGCCATGCACCTGCCGGTCGCTGCCCCGGGACTGGCAAACGGTCGCGGCCCTGCACTCGACGGCTTGGGCACCGGGAGAGACGAACACGACTGCTGTTCGTTGCCCACCGCAGGGAGATCCTCGAGCAATCGCTTGCGTGCCTACCGTGAGGTGCTCGGCGATGGCGACTTCGGCGAGTTGTACGTCGGCGGAGCGCAGTCCGGACGCTGGCCCCGTGGTTCGCCATCTCCAGTCCTGACTGTACGGCGTCGCCAACATCCCGCGCGACGCCTTCGCGTCGTCGTCATCGACGAGTTCCACCACGCCGAGGTGCGACCTACCGGCGGTCCTGACCACCTGCGCCCGCATGCGCTCTCGGGCTGACGGCCACGCCCGAGCGCGCTGACGGCACCGTTTCGCGCATTCTTCGGCGGCCGCACCGCCGCCGAGCTCCGGCTCTGGGATGCCCTCGGTGCAGATCTCCTGTGCCCGTTCCACTACTTCGTCGTGGCCGACGGCACCGACCTGCGCGCGCTCTCGTGGTCGCGCGGCACGTATGACACGACCGAGCTCTCGAACGTGTACACCGGCAACGACGCCCGAGCCCGGCTCATCCTCAATGAGCTGCGCGACAAGATCGCCGACATCGGCGCCATGCGGGCGCTCGGCTTCTGCTCTGGCGTCGATCACGCGGGTACATGGCCGACGTGTTCAACCAGGCCGGCGTCCCCGCCCGGGCTGTCAGCGGGGCCACGCCGCCCCCCGATGCGCGCGCAAGCGCTGGCCGACCTGCGAGCTCGACGAGTGAACATCCTGTTCGCCGCCGATCTGTTCAACGAGGGCCTCGACATCCCTGACGTCGACACCGTCCTGTTCCTCCGCCCGACCGAGAGCGCGTCCGTGTTCCTGCAGCAGCTCGGACGCGGTCTGCGCCGTACCCCGGGCAAGGCCGTGCTGACGGTCCTGGACTTCGTCGGCTTCAACCGTAAGGAGTTCCGCTGGGACGCGAAGCTGCGCGCGCTCACCGGTGACACCCGCGCCGGGGTCACGCGCCAGGTCGAGAAGGGGTTCCCCTTCCTGCCCTCGGGCTGCCAGATCGTCATGGACCGTGAGTCGCAAGCCTTGGTGCTCGATAACCTGAAGTCCCAGATCGCCAACCGTGGCAGCAGATCGTCGCCGAACTGCGCTCGTACGGTGACCAGGATCTCGGCACTTTCCTCGAGGAGTCCGGACTCGAGCTGAGCGACATCCTGCGGCGAGGTTCTCACTCCTGGACGCGACTGCGTCGTGACGCTGGGCTTCCGACCGCGCCGGGGTCGGATCTCGAGACAAGCTGCTCAAACGTGTTCGCGCGTTCGCCCACGTGACGTCCGCAGCTCGTGCCGAGGCGTACGCCCAGTTGCTCGGCGACCAGGCTCCGGCGTACAGCTATCTCTCCGGGCGAACAGAGCTTGCTCGGATGCTCTACTACTCGCTGTGGTCGACGGCGGCGGCCATGCGTCATACGAGGCTGGCCTGAGCGCACTCCGCGCAGAGGTCGCCACGCGGCGAGAACGCGTCGTGTCGTCGATCTCGCCTTCGAGGCTGCTCGCCACGTTTCCGTCGATCTCACGGATGGGCTCGCGTCAATTCCGCTCCGGGTCCACGCCCGCTATCAGCGCGAGGAAATCCTTGCCGCTTTGGACTTCCCGCGAAAGCCCAACAGCTTCCGCGAAGGTGTGTGGTACTCGCCTGATCACAACGTCGACGCCTTCTTTGTGACGATGAAGAAGTCCGAGGCCGACTACTCGCCGACCACCATGTACCGCGATTACCCGATCAGCCCGACGCTGTTCCACTGGGAATCGCAATCAACGACCTCGGTCAGCTCGCCAACAGGTCAGACGGTACCTGACGGGATCAAGCCAGGTGCTGATCTTCGCCCGGCAGGAGCAGACCGACGAGTTCGGCACGTCGCCGTACCTCTTCCTTGGGCCGGCCTACTACGTCTCTCACACGGGAGATCGCCCCATCGCGATCACATGGCGCCTTGAGCACGAGATGCCAATGGACTTCTTCACGGTCGCCTCCGCCGTCGCGCAATGACGCGGATCGGTGTCGACCTCAGCCGCACGAGATAGGCAAGTTCCTGCCAGAACGCCAGTGCCCCGGGTTTGAGTCAGTAGTTGACGCGAACCCGGGGCACAATCGCCTATCTGTCAGATCATCAGCTGCAGCCGGAGGTGCTGCCGCAGCCCTCGCAGACGTAGCAGGAGCCGGCGGGGCGCATCTTGGTGCCGCAGGTCATGCAGAGCGGGGAGTCGACGGCGTGGCCGGTGATCTGCTCGAGGAGCTCGGCGGAGGTGTGGGCCTCGCGGTTTCGAGACGGGCCCTGACGGCCCTCCTCAACCACCGACCGAGCGGGGACCTCGCGCTGGTCGGAGCCGTGGGAGTCGTGGGTGGTTTCGAGCCCTTCGAGACGGGCCTGGCGGCCCTCCTCAGGAACCGACGGAGCCTGGCGGCCCTCCTCAACCACCGAGGAGACGGCGCGGCCCTCCTCAACCACCGGAGCGGCCTCCATGAGCTCGGCGGGGCTGCCGGTCTCCTCGACGGCGTCGTACGACCCCGTCTCGAGGTAGCGCTGGCGCTCGTCGGCGGAGTAGATGCCGAGGGCGGAGCGCTTCTCGAAGGACAGGTAGTCCAGGGCCAGGCGGCGGAAGATGTAGTCCATGATCGACTGCGCCATCCGCACGTCGGGGTCGTCGGTGAGGCCGGCGGGCTCGAAGCGCAGGTTGCTGAACTTCGAGACGTAGGTCTCCAGCGGGACGCCGTACTGCAGCCCGATCGAGACCGCGATCGAGAACGCGTCCATGACGCCGGCCAGGGTCGAGCCCTGCTTGCCGAGCTTGAGGAACACCTCGCCCAGCTCGCCGTCGTCGTGGGCACCCGAGGTCATGTAGCCCTCGGCACCGCCGACGGTGAACGACGTGGTGCGCGAGACGCGGGACTTCGGGAGCCGCTTGCGGGTCGGGGCGTAGACGATCTTCTCGACGACCTCCGGGGTTTCGAGACGGGCGTTGCCGCCCTCCTCAACCACCGAAGCGGAGGAGACGTTGGAGTCGGTGCCCTTGTTCTCGCCCTTGCCGCTGGACATCGGCTGCCCGACCTTGCAGTTGTCGCGGTAGACGGCCGTCGCCTTGAGGCCGAGCTTCCAGGACTGCAGGTAGATGTCCTCGATCTCCTCGACGGTCGCCGTCTCCGGCAGGTTGACCGTCTTGGAGATCGCGCCGGACAGGAACGGCTGCGCGGCCGCCATCATCCGGACGTGGCCCATCGGCTTGAGGGCCCGGGCACCCATCGCGGTGTCGAACACCTCGTAGTGCTCGGTCTTGAGACCCGGCGCGTCGATGACGTGACCGTTCTCCGCGATGTAGGCGACGATCGCCTCGACCTTCTCGGCGTCGTAGCCCAGCTTGGTGAGGGCCCGCGGGATGGTCTGGTTGACGATCTGCATCGAGCCGCCGCCGACCAGCTTCTTGAACTTCACCAGCGAGAAGTCGGGCTCGATGCCGGTGGTGTCGCAGTCCATCATGAAGCCGATGGTCCCGGTCGGCGCGAGCACCGAGGCCTGCGCGTTGCGGTAGCCGTTCTTCTCGCCGGTCTTGACGACGGCGTCCCACGCCTTGGTGGCCAGCTTGAGCACCCGGGCGTCCTCGACGTGGAGGGTGCGTACGGCGTCGTTGGCCGCCTGGTGCTTGCGCATCACCCGCTTGTGGGCCTCCGCGTTGCGGGCGTAGCCGGCGTAGGGACCGACGACACCGGCGAGCTCCGCCGACCGCTGGTAGGAGGTGCCGGTCATCAGCGACGTGATCGCCGCCGCCATCGAGCGGCCGCCGTCGGAGTCGTAGCCGAGGCCCATCGCCATCAGCAGCGCGCCGAGGTTGGCGTAGCCGATGCCGAGCTGGCGGTAGTCGACCGTGGTCTTGCCGATCGCCTCGGTCGGGAAGTCGGCGAAGGCGATCGAGATGTCCATCGCGGTGATGATCACCGTGACCGCCTTGGCGAACAGCTCGGCGTCGAAGGTGTCGTCGTCCTTGAGGAACTTCAGCAGGTTGAGGCTCGCCAGGTTGCAGGAGGAGTTGTCGAGCGACATGTATTCCGAGCACGGGTTGGACGCCGTGATCCGGCCGGTCTCGGGGTTGGTGTGCCAGTCGTTGATCGTGTCGTCGTACTGGAGCCCCGGGTCGGCGCACTCCCAGGCGGCCTTGGCGATCTTGGTGAACAGCTCGCGGGCGTCGACGGTCTCGATCACCTCGTGGGTCTTGCGGGCCCGCAAGCCGAAGTCGGTGCCGTCTTCCACCGCGCGCATGAACTCGTCGCTGACGCGGACGGAGTTGTTGGCGTTCTGGTATTGCACGGAGGTGATGTCGGCGCCGCCGAGGTCCATGTCGAAGCCGGCGTCGCGCAGCGCGCGGATCTTGTCCTCCTCGCGCGCCTTGGTCTCGACGAACTCCTCGATGTCGGGGTGGTCGACGTCGAGCACGACCATCTTGGCCGCGCGGCGGGTCGCGCCGCCGGACTTGATGGTGCCGGCGGAGGCGTCGGCGCCACGCATGAAGGAGACCGGGCCGGACGCGGTGCCGCCAGAGGAGAGCAGCTCCTTGGAGGAGCGGATCCGGGAGAGGTTGAGGCCGGCACCGGAGCCGCCCTTGAAGATGAAGCCCTCCTCCTTGTACCAGTTGAGGATCGAGTCCATCGAGTCGTCGACGGACAGGATGAAGCACGCGGAGACCTGCTGGGGGGACGGGGTGCCGACGTTGAACCAGACCGGGGAGTTGAACGAGAAGTACTGGTGGACCAGCAGCCAGGTCAGCTCGTGCTCGAACAGCTCGGCGTCGGCCTCGGTCGCGAAGTAGCCGTGGTCCTGGCCGCCCTTGCGGTAGGTCTTCACGACCCGGTCGATCAGCTGCCGGAGGCTCCACTCGCGGGCGTCGGTGCCGACCGCGCCGCGGAAGTACTTGGTCGTCACGATCGTGGAGGCGTTGACGCTCCAGAAGTCGGGGAACTCGACGCCACGCTGCTCGAAGACCGTCTCACCGGTCTTCCAGTTGGTCTGCACGACGTCGCGGCGCTCCCACGAGATCTCGTCGTACGGGTGGACGCCCTCGGTGCTGAAGACGCGCTCCATCTTCAGTCCGGTGCCTGCGCCGCTGACAGTCTCCGTCATCTGGGTATCTCCCCTGTTCCCTGTGGTGGTGGTGCTTCTTCCATGGTGGCTCGTGCCACCGACAAAGCTGTTGGCTTGGTAGGGCCCGGCGCACGCAGCTTCCCCACTACGCACGCCGGGCCCGGTCTGGGTCAGCCCGTGGGGGCTGGGGTGGTTTCGAGCCCTTCGAGACGGGCCTGGCGGCCCTCCTCAGGAACCGACGGGGCCTGACGGCCCTCCTCAACCACCGGATGTGGTCGCTCGGCCCGGAGCATGGCGATCTCGGCCTCGAAGTCGTCGGCGGACTCGAAGCTGCGGTAGACGCTCGCGAAGCGCAGGTAGGCGACCTCGTCGAGCTCGCGGAGCGGGCCGAGGATCGCGAGACCGACCTCGTGGGCCGGGATCTCGGCAGCCCCGCTCAACCGGAGCGCGTCCTCGACCTGCTGGCCCAGGCACGCGAGGTCGTCCTCGGAGACCGGGCGACCCTTGCAGGCCTTCCGGACGCCGGAGACCGCCTTGTCGCGGGTGAACGGCTCGGTCGCGCCCGACCGCTTCAGGACGGTCAGCTGCATCAGCTCGACGGTGGTGAACCGCTTGCCGCAGCTCTCGGAGGCGCAGGTACGGCGCCGGCGGATCGCGCCGCCGTCGTCGGAGACCCGCGAGTCGACGACCCGGGTGTCGGTGTTGCGGCAGTAGGGGCAGTGCATCGGGGCCTCCTCTCGGCGGGGTCATGGGTCGACAGGGACACCCCCTTGACGGGGTGTCGGCCTGTGGATCCTTCGGTCTTTCCTGTGGACTGTTCGTCCTGTGCTGTGAGTCACACACCCCGTCCCTGTGGACTAGATGTGGAGAACCACAACGGTGTAACTACTAGATGTAGTGGTAACCGTACGCCTCGGCCGAACGTCCCGCAAGCGAACTCCACAACAAGGGCAACGCAATTTCGCGCCGGATCCATACCCGCAGGTCAGCGGGCATGTGGGTGGTCCAGCGGCGGCGTGTCGCGGCGGCCGGATGGGTAGTTCCACCCAGCGCCTCCCTCTCGCGGAATGCGTCGTCCTCCCGACGCGGCCGACCCGTCGACGTACCTAGCGTCGCGGCATGGACACCACACACATCGAGACCGTCATCATCGGCGCCGGCCAGGCCGGGCTGGCCACGGGCTACCACCTCCAACGCCGGGGACGCCCCTTCGTGATCCTCGACGCCCATCCCCGGGTCGGCGACAACTGGCGTCGGCAGTGGGACTCGCTCAAGCTCTACTCCCCCGCCCAGTACGACGGCCTGCCCGGGCTGCCGTTCCCGGCGAAGCGGTGGACCTTCCCCGGCAAGGACCAGGTCGGCGACTACCTGGAGACCTACGCGCGGACCTTCGACCTGCCGGTGCGCTCCGGGACCCGGGTCCAGCGACTCGACCGGGACGGCGACCGCTACCGGGTCACGACCGACCGCGGCACCTGGGTCTGCGAGAACGTCGTCGTGGCCACCGGCACGTTCGGCCGGACGCCTCACATCCCCGACGTCGCCGAGCAGCTCGACCCGTCGATCCTGCAGCTGCACTCCAGCGAGTACCGGCGCCCGGGCCAGCTGCGCGACGGTCCGGTGCTCGTCGTCGGCGCCAGCCACTCGGGCTCCGACATCGCCTACGAGGTCGCGGAGAGCCGGCCGACGATCCTCGCCGGTCGCGACTGCGGCCAGATCCCACCCCGGCTGGAGTCACCCGCCATGCACGCGATCTTCCCCGTGCTGCTCTTCATGTGGCGCCACGTGCTCACGCGACGGACCCCGATGGGACGCAAGGAGATGGCCGAGGTCCGGTTCCACGGCGGGCCGATGCTGCGGGTGAAGCGGTCCGACCTCGCCGGGCGCGGCGTCGAGCGGGTCACCGCCCGGATCGAGGAGGTCCGGGACGGGCGGCCGGTCGTCGACGGCACCCCGCGCGACGTCGCGACCGTCGTCTGGGCCACCGGCTTCCGCCAGGCGTTCGACTGGATCCACGTGCCGGTCATGGGCGACGACGGCTGGCCGCGGGAGCAGCGCGGCGTGGTCGCCGACGCCCCCGGCCTGTTCTTCTGCGGGCTCAGCTTCCAGTACTCCTTCAGCTCGATGCTGCTCCCCGGCGTCGGCCGCGACGCGGCGTACGTCGCCGACCGGGTGGCCGAGCGGGCGCCGCGCGCCGACCGGGTGCCGCTGGCTGCGTGACCGCCGTACCCTCGAGGAGGGAGGTGTCCCGCGATGGACCTGGTGGGACTCGACGAGGCGCGCGCCGCCTTCGACCGCGGCGACTGGCCGGCGGCGTTCGACGCCTGGTCGTCGGTCGCGCCGGAGTCCCTCGCCGATCACCGACCTCGGCGACTTCGCGGTCGCCGCCGAGCTGCTCGGCCACCACGACACCACCGTCGCCGTGCTCCAGCGGGCGTTCACCGCGAGCCAGGAGACGGCTGACCTCCACGGTGCGGTCATCAGCGCGTTCCGGCTCGCGATGTCGAGCGCCGGCCACGGCGAGCCCGCCATGGCCGCGGGCTGGACGTCCCGGGCGGAGGGCCTCGTCGCCGGCCTCGACGACGCGCCGGAGCGCGGCTGGGTCGCGTTCCTGCTGATGTTCCGGGCCCTCGGCACCGGCGACTTCGCGGCCGCCGGCGCCTGCGCCGACGAGGTGACGGCCGTCGGACTGCGACACGGCGAACCCGACCTCACCGCGCTGGGCCTGTGCGCCCAGGGGCGGATGGCGCTGTACGCCGGCCGGATCGCCGACGGCCAGGCGCTGCTGGACGAGGCGATGGTGCGGGTGGTCGCCGGCGAGACCTCGCCGATCATCGCCGGTCACGTCTACTGCACCGCGATCGAGGGCTGCCAGGAGATCAGCGACTTCGGCCGCATGGCGGAGTGGACCGCGGCGCTCGACCGCTGGTGCCGGGCGCAGCCCGGATTGCTGGCCTTCACCGGGCAGTGCGCGGTCCATCGCGGCCAGCTGCTGCGGCTGCACGGCGAGTGGGGTCGGGCCCTGGAGGAGCTCGAGCTGGCGACGCAGCGCTATCGCGAGACTGGCGTGCCGGACGCGGCCGGGCTGGCGGCGTACGAAGCCGGCGAGGTGCTCCGGGTCCAGGGTGACCACGACGGCGCCGACGCGGCCTACCAGCGTGCGGCCGACCACGGCCTCGACCCGCAGCCCGGCCTCGCCCTGCTCTGGCGGGCGCGCGGGCAGCTGCCCTCGGCACTGGCCGTGGTCGAGCGGCTGCTGGACGAACCCGCGGGACCGGTCCAGCGGTGCCGCCTGCTTCCCGCCGCGGTCGAGCTGCTGCTCGAGGCCGGCCAGGTCGACCGGGCCCGGGAGCCGGCCGAGGAGCTCGGCGGGTTGGCCGTCGACTTCGGCTGCGCGGCCCTGGAGGCGGCGGCGGCCGACGCGGCCGGCGCCGTCGACCTCGAGGCGGGCGACGCGTCCGGGGCGCTCCCCTACCTGCGCAAGGCGCAGCAGCTCTGGACGCGGGTCGACGCCCCCTTCGAGCGGGCACGGACCCGGGTGCTCATGGGCCGGGCACTCACCGCACTCGGAGACCACGCGTCCGGCCGGCGGGAGCTCGAGGCGGCGCGTACGGCGTTCCGGCGGCTCGGTGCGCGGCCGGCCGCCGACGAGGTCGACGACCTGCTGGCGCCCGACTCGCTGCCCGGGAACCTGACGGCCCGCGAGGCCGAGGTGCTGCGGCTGGTCGCCACCGGACGGAGCAACGCCCAGATCGCCGCCGACCTGGTGCTGAGCGAGAAGACCGTGGCGCGGCACCTGTCCAACATCTTCACCAAGCTCGGCGTCGGGTCGCGGACCGCCGCGACGGCGTACGCCTTCGAGCAGGGGCTCGTGTGACGCACCGCGCACGCCGGGGCGGACGCAGATCCCGAGCCTCGGCGCGTCGTCGGCGAGCATCGGACACAATGGCCCGGTGGCGCAGGGGAAGCGGGTCGGACCGAAGAAGAGGACATCGTTCCGACCCACCGCCCTGCTGCTCGCGGTCGGCATCACGATCGCCGTCGTCGCGTGGGGCTACCTGGTCAAGGCGGCCATCGACTTCGGCATCGAGGCCCGCAACGGCACCTCCGGCGCCTGGACCTTCCTCGGTCTGGCGAGCCTCGGCGCGGTCGCGTGCCTGTTCGTGGGGCTGATGATGGTGGCACGGTTGCTCCGCACCCTCGGCATCACCTCATCATCTCGGAGCCGAAGCAGCGCGAGCCGGAGCCGTCACGTCCGCTCGGTGGTCACCGCTCGCGGTGAGGCTTGTGCCCCGCTTCGGCGTCATCCGGTGACCTCGATCCGGGGCAGACCGGTCCGGCGGCACGCCGGGCACGTGGTGGGAGACCCGGTCCACCCGCGCTGTTGCAGGAGCACGCCGATCCGCGGGGCGGTCTCGCACGGTCGCCCGAACACCTGGCCCCAGCCGATGCGGACGGTCAGCCGGCGGTCGACGGCCGCGTCGAGATCGCGGTCGAGGTCCCGATCGCGAGCGCGGGCGGTGTCGTGGAACAACCTGCCGTCGAGCTCGACCAGGACGCCGTACCGCCGGTAGTCCACGTCGCGCAGCACCAGACCACGACTCGAGGCGACGACCTGCCGCTCGGCCCGTGGCAGGCCGTGGGCGCGCTCGACGCGTTCGAGGTAGCCGTGCTCCAGCACCGAGCACGTTCCCTCGGCGACGTCGGCGATGACTCCGGCCAGGAACCCGCGTCGGGCGATCCGCTCCCGCGCGGCGAGCGCCTCAGCCAGGCGGCCTGCCGTCGTACGGCGCGACTGGACCGCTTCGGCGATCTCGGCCACGACCGCGAAGTCGTCGGCCGCGCCGGCCGCGACGTCGAGGACAGCGTGCTCCACCCGCACCCTCGGCGGGGATGCGTTCCAGAGCACCCGTGCGTCCAACGACCCGAGGTAGTGCCTGACCACGCCGGGCGGAGGCTCGACCGTGCGACTGCGATCGACCGCGACGTGGATCGGCGCGTCGTCGGGGCCGCGGCGTCCCGGCCCGTCGACCGCCCGGAGCGCGGACCCGTGGCTGAGCGCCGACGGCTCGGTCGCCAGTACCGCCGCCCACGCGCGCTGCAGCCAGGTCAGCGGGCCGGTGTGGTCGACGTAGACACCCGGGTGGACCATCGCCCACTCGCGACGACGGACCAACCGGCGGACGTCGTGGGGCTGCAGGCCGGCGGCCAGGGCCTGCCGGCGCGAGACCACGCCGTACTGCTGGTCGATGAGGGCTCGCAGGTCCATGCCAGAAGCACAGACCGTGCGTCGCCCGGCCACCACCCCGTGAGCCGGACCTGTGGACTACGACTGTGCCCCGGTCCCGAGTCACCTGATGACGCGGATCCGGGGCACAACGCCGCGAGGGGTGAGCCAGCGTGTGGCTCACCCCTCGTCTTCCCCGGCCCCTTCGAGACGGTCGCAGCGCGACCTCCTCAGGAACCACCATCGGCAGCCGCTGGGGTCGAGGCAGCAGCAGCCGATGGAAGTATTCAGTTGTGGGTCTCGGGTGGGTCGGTCAGGACTCGACCGGCACCCGGAGCTTCTGGCCGGCGTAGACGACGGAGGTGTCGAGCCGGTTGAGGTCTTCGATCTGCTCGACCATGGCGGCGACGTCGCCGTCGGTGGTCACCCGGGCGGCGATGTCGTAGAGCGTGTCGCCCGCCTCGACCTGGACCACGAGGGTCGGGTCGGCGGTGCCGGGCTGCTCGGTCGCGACCGAGCCGCCGCCCCAGAGCACGCCCAGCGCCAGCACCAGCAGCAGCGCGCCGGCGAACACCACCAGCCGGCCACGGCGCGTCAGCCGCACCTGCGGGGCGCGGAGCCGGATCGTCGGGGTGGGCGAGAGGGTCATGGTGCTCATCGGGACCTCCTGGGGAAGTGGCGGTCAGCCTGTCGGTCGTGCTGTCGATCGAGAGCCTGACGGAGACCACTGACAACCGGTGGATCGAGCAGACGTTCGATCGAACAGGTGTACGACATTAGAGCACGTGTTCGAACGGAGTCAAGGACTTTCGAACGTGGTTTCGAGACGGGCCTGGCGGCCCTCCTCAACCACCGGCGCTACGGCCGCCTCGGGAGATGGTGCGCCGCCCCTGGGCCTCGACCAGCCGCATCGCGTGGCGTGACAGCGACGGCGCAACGCCCGCAGCGCGGACGACGCCGCCGCGCCAGCCGGGGACGCTGACCAGCACCCGGCGCGAGCCGACGAGCCCGACCGCCTCCCGCGCGACCTCCTCCGCCGACAGCACCCGCCCGCCCGAGTGGGCCATCCGGGACCCGAGCGAGTCGTGGGTGTGGCCCTCGGTGAGCATCGCGGTGTCGACGACGTCGGGGCAGACCGCGTGGCAGCGCACCCGCCGCGGCGTCTCGGCGTCGGTCGAGCCGGTGATCGAGACGACGGCGGCCTTGGTGGCGGCGTACACGCCGTAGCCCGGCACCGGGCCGAGCCCGGCGAGAGAGGCGGTGTTGACCACGTCGCCACCGCCGGGACCGAACGCCCCGATCGCCGTCCGCATCCCCCACAGGACGCCGAGCAGGTTGACGTCGACCAGGCGGCGTACCTGCTCCTCGGTCAGCTCCGCGAGCCGCCCGTCGTCACCGACGCCGGCGTTGTTGAACCACGCGACCAGCGGCCCGTGGTCGAGTGCCGCCTCGGCGACGGTCGCGTGCTCGGCCGGGTGGCGTACGTCGTGGGTCAGCCCCTCCTCCGCGCCGATCTCGGTCGCGGTGTCGGCGGCCGCGGCGCCGTCGACGTCGGTGACGACGACCCGGTGCCCGCGGGCGACCAGCTGCTCGGCGATCGCGCGGCCGATGCCGCGGGCGCCTCCGGTGACGACGACGCTGCTGTCCATGGCGCGCGAGTCAACCACGCCGAACCGGGGACGCCGGTGCCCGCCCGGCCCTAGCGTCCCGCCATGACCGACCCGCGGATCGCCTCCGTCGAGGACAACCTGCTCGCGTTCGTCGCGGCGTTGGTGGCGCTCCCCCGCTTCACCCGCGAGCCGTGGGACGACGTCGACGCCGGCCACACCGACGTCCCCTTCCCGCTCTTCAACACCATCGCCGGCGCCCGCTTCGCGCCCGGGACCGAGGGACGGCGGGCCCGCGCGGTCGTCGGGCGCTACGTCGCCCGCGGCCTGCCGTTCCTGTGGTGGACCACGCCGTCGACCAGCTCGCCGGACCTCGAGCGGGTGCTCCTCGAGGCCGGCATGGTGCGCGAGGACGTCCCCGGCATGCACGTCGCGCTCGACGCTCCGCTGGCGCCGGCCCTCCCCGCGGGGGTCGAGCTGCGCGAGGTCGACGTCGTGCAGGAGCCGGACGCCTTCCTGACGACGCTGCTCGAGGCGTTCGGGATCCCCCTCGAGCTGCGCGACGAGTGGGCCGCACTGCTGGCGGCCTTCGCCGACGACCGGCTGGTCAACCTGCTGGCGACCGTCGACGGCGTCCCTGCGGCGACCGGCACCGCCTGGCTCACCGGAAGCACCGTCGGCCTCTACAACATCGCGACCCTGCCGGCGTTTCGTGGCCGAGGCATCGGCGCGGCGCTCACCGCCCGGCTGATGGACCTCGGCGCCGAACGCGGGGCGACGGAGGCGGTCCTGCACGCGACCGAGCTGGGCCGACCGGTCTACGAGCGGCTCGGCTTCGTGGCGGTCTGCGACGTTCCGCAGTTCTTCTGGTTCCCGCAGGACTGACCGACACGCAGTTCGAACAGGTGTTTGAAATCGCGGGCGGGGAGTGGGACCCTGCAGCCATGCCGAAGAAGAAGCTGGCCGAGCTGCCCGACGGCCCCCCGGACGCCACCGGGCTCACGCCCCGGCAGCAGAAGGTGCTCGCCACGATCAAGGAAGCCATCGAGAAGCGTGGCTACCCGCCCAGCATGCGCGAGATCGGCGAGGCGGTCGGCCTGACCAGCTCCAGCAGCGTCGCCCACCAGCTCAAGACGCTCGAGGAGAAGGGCTTCCTCAAGCGCGACCCCAAGCGCCCGCGGGCGCTCGAGGTGTTCCTGCCCGAGGTGATGGCGGCCCGGCGCAGCATCAGCGGCGCCGACGAGACGTCGTACGACGAGACGGGCGTCGGCGACGCGATGCCCGCCGCGTCCTACGTGCCGGTCGTCGGCCGGATCGCGGCCGGCGGCCCGATCCTGGCCGAGGAGCGGGTCGAGGACGTCTTCCCGCTGCCCAAGCAGCTCGTCGGCGACGGCCAGCTGTTCCTGCTCGAGGTGCGCGGTGACTCGATGGTCGACGCCGCGATCTGCGACGGCGACTACGTCGTGATCCGCCAGCAGCCGACCGCCGACAACGGCGAGATCGTCGCCGCGATGATCGACGGCGAGGCCACGGTCAAGACCTTCCAGCGCAAGGCCGGCCAGGTCTGGCTGCTCCCCCACAACGACGCCTACGAGCCGATCGATGGCACCCACGCCACGATCCTCGGCAAGGTCACGGCGGTCCTGCGCCGGATGTGACGCAGGAGCCCGCCCGGAGGTTTCGAGCCCTTCGAGACGGTTGCTGCGCAACCTCCTCAGGAACCAACGGTTGCTGCGCAACCTCCTCAACCACCGGACTCGGCCCGCCTCACCACCGGAGTCGGCCCGCCTCGCTCACCGGAACGGCAGGTGAACGGCGCGTGACACCTGCCACCAGTCCGTCACGCTCGCGCCGGAGCGTCGTTGTGGAGGCGTGACCAGCCTCGCCCGCCGTACCGTCCTCGCCACGGGCGCCACTGCCGCCGGTGCCGCCACGCTGTCCGGCCGCAGCGCCGCCGGGGCCGCCGCGGCGGGTGACCGGGTCTTCGCCCACGGTGTCGCCTCGGGTGACCCGCTCCCCGACGCGGTGGTGCTCTGGACCCGGGTCACCCCGACCAGCGCGGCCACGCCGGGCTCCGGCCGCGGCCCGCAGGTCCGGGTCGGCTGGGAGGTGGCGCGGGACGCCCGGTTCCGCGACGTCGTCCGCCGCGGCGTCTTCACCACCGGGCCGAGCCGCGACCACACGGTCAAGGTCGACGCGACCGGGCTGAGCCCGGCGACGACCTACCACTACCGCTTCACCTGGGACGGCGTCCGCAGCCGCACCGGCCACACCCGCACCGCCCCCGCCGAGCACGCCACACCGGGCCACCTGCGGTTCGGGGTGGTGTCGTGCGCCAACTGGCAGGCCGGCTGGTTCTCCGCCTACCGGCACCTCGCCCGGCGCGACGACCTGCACGCCGTGCTGTGCCTGGGCGACTACCTCTACGAGTACGCCCCCGGCGAGTACGGCCTCGGTCCCGACAACACCGACGTCCGGCCGCACGACCCGCCGCGGGAGATGGTGAGCCTCGCCGACTACCGGCGGCGGCACGCGCAGTACAAGACCGACCCCGACCTGCAGGACCTGCACGCCCGTTACGCCTGGATCATCACCTGGGACGACCACGAGGTCAGCAACGACCAGTGGCGACGCGGCGCCGAGAACCACCAGCCCGACACCGAGGGCGACTACCTGCGCCGCCGCGCCCGCGCCCACCGGGCGTACGACGAGTGGCAGCCGGTCCGGATGGCCGGGTCGGCCGACCTGCGCGACGGCGCCCGGCTGTTCCGGCGGCTGCGGTTCGGCACGCTGGCCGAGCTGAGCATGCTCGACCTGCGCTCCTTCCGCAGCCGGCAGGTCGAGCAGCCGGCACCGCCGGCCCCGTGGCCAGACGCCGAGGTGAGCGACCCCGGGCGCACCATCGCCGGCGACCGGCAGCTGGAGTGGCTCAGCGACTCGCTGCGGGTCGCCCGGCCGCAGTGGAAGCTCATCGGCAATCCGGTGATGATCGCGCCGGTCGACTTCGGGGCGCTGCCCGACCACCTGGTCGACCCGGTCAACGACGTCACCGGGCTGCTGCCCGAGGACGGCGCGCCCTACAACCTCGACCAGTGGGACGGATACACCGCCGACCGGCACCGGGTCTTCAGCCACATCCGCGACCGCGGCATCCGGGACGTGCTGTTCGTGACCGGCGACATCCACTCCGGCTGGGCCTGCGAGCTGCCCTACGAGGCGTCGACGTACACGGGGGTGAACCCGGCCGAGCCGTCGGCGGGCGTCGAGTTCGTCTGCACGTCGGTGACGTCCAACAACCTCAAAGACCTCACCGGCGACCCGACCGGCGCGACGACCACCGCGGTCGAGGAGGGGATCAAGGCCAACAACCGGCACATCAAGTACCTCAACTTCGACGACCACGGCTTCTCGGTCCTCGACATCACCGCCGACCGGGCGCAGATGGACTGGTACGTCGTGAGCAGCCGCACCGACCGCGACGCGACGGTCCGGTGGGAGACGTCGTGGCGGACCCGCTCGGGCACCGGCAAGATCGAGCAGGCCGCCCGGCCGGTCGGAGATGCGCGGTGACCGGCCCGGTGGTCGGCCGCCGTACCGTCGTGACGACGGCGGCGGGCCTCGCCTTCTCGAGCGCGCTCGGCCCGTCGGCCGTGGCGGCCACCGGCCCGCGCGGCCGGAAGCGGGCCTACGTCCTGGTCGTCGACGGCTGCCGTCCCGACGAGATCACGGCGGCCACCACGCCGACGCTCGACGGCCTGCGGCGGGCCGGGCTGCGCTACCCGCGCGCGTCGTCGCTGCCGGTGATGGAGACCATCCCCAACCACGTGATGATGATGACCGGCATGCGGCCGGACCGGACCGGCGTACCGGCCAACGTGGTCTTCGACCGCACGCTCGGCGAGCCCCGAACCCTCGACCGGCCGCGCGACCTGAGGGCGCCCACGATCCTCGAGCGGCTCGACCGGCGCGGCTTCACGACCGGCACGGTGCTGAGCAAGGACTACCTCTACGGGATCTTCGGGGGCCGGGCCACCCACCGCTGGGACCCACGGCCGACGTCGCTGCCCGTCTCGGAGCACAGCCCCGACGCGATCACGACGGACGCCGCGATCTCGATGGTCGAGGAGCTCGACCCGAACCTCGTGCTCGTCAACCTCGGCGACGTCGACCGGGTCGGGCACGCCGACCTCACCGGCCCGCTCGACCTGCAGGCGGCGCGTCGGGCGGCGCTGGCCGACACCGACGCCCAGGTCTCGCGGTTCGTCGCGATGTTGCGTGACAGCGGGCGGTGGGAGCACGCGCTCGTGGTGGTGCTCGCCGACCACTCGATGGACTGGTCGCGCCCCGACCGGGTGGTGTCGGTCGGCGACGCGCTGGCGGCCGACCCGTTCCTGCGCGGCCGGGTCGCCATTGCGGAGAACGGCGGCGCCTCGTTGCTGTACTGGCTCGGCGGTGACGCCGGCCGGGCGAGGGCGGTCCGGCGGATGCGGTCGATCGCCGCCGAGGTGCCCGGCGTGCTGGTCGCGCGTCGGCGTACGGCGCGGGCGCTGCACCTCGGCCCGGAGGCCGGCGACGTCGTGCTGTTCTGCGAGGCGGGCTGGCGGTTCAGCGAGACCGCCGACTCCAACCCGATCCCCGGTAACCACGGCCACCCCGCCACCCGGCCGATCCCGTTCTTCCTCAGCGGCGGGCACCCGGCCGTCGGTCGTGGGGGTCGCCCCGAGCGGGCCCGGACCCTCGACGTGGCGCCGACGCTGTCGGCGTTCTTCGGCGTCGGCGCACCGCGCGGCGGGTACGACGGCCGCAACCGGCTGGTCTAGTCGGGCGTTCGCCGGACACGGTGGGTGCCCCGGGTTAGGGTCGTCGGAGTTGCTCCCTCGTCTCTGACAAGGAAACACCTCTCCCATGCGTCCTCGCCTGCTCACGGCCCTCGCGGCCGGTGCGCTCACGCTGTCCCTGCTCGGCCCGACCGCTCCCGCGGGGGCCGACCCTCGCGAGGTCCCCGGACCGTCACTGCCCGACCAGGCCTCGGCCACTGCCGAGGAGCAGGCGAGCGAGGTGCTCGACGAGGCGCAGGCGCTCTTCCAGGATCGCTCCCCCGCCGCGGCCCGGGAGCTGCTGGCCGACGGCGGCCTCGACGCGACGATGGTGCTCAACCAGCTGTCCGGGTGCGCGGCGACCTCACGCCGTCCCAGCGGCGGCAGGCCGACGCACTGCTGGCTCGCCCGACCGCTCCGGGCGGCGACCCCTACGCCGACTACACCGTCCGCGAGGCGAAGCCGCACTGCGGCGGCGCCATCTGCGTCCACTACGTCCGACGGACCGCCGACGCACCCCCTCGCACCGACTCCGACCGCGACGGCGTCCCCAACGCCGTCGAGAAGACCCTGCAGATCACCCGCGACGTGCACGGAACCTTCGTGGACTCCGGCTACCGCCGGCCCGACTCCGATGGCAAGCGCGGTGGACGGCGCGGCAAGGTCGACATCTATCTGGCGGACCTCGGTGACCAAGGGCTCTACGGCTACTGCACCAGCGACCAACCCCAGAAGTCCAACGGCACGAAGAACTACTGGGCCTACTGCGCCATCGACGACGACTTCTCCAAGAAGCAGTTCCCGAGCAACACCCCCCAGGAGAACCGGAAGGTCACGCTGGCCCACGAGTACTACCACGCGGTGCAGTTCGCCTACGACTTCTTCGAGGACCCGTGGTTCATGGAGGCGACGGCGACCTGGGTCGAGGACGAGGTCTATGACGGCATCAACGACAACCGCCAGTTCCTCCCGGCCGGTCAGCTCGGCCTGCCCCACATCCCCCTCGACCGGTTTGGCTACGACGGGAACCACTACGGCAACTGGATCTTCTTCCGCTACCTGACCGAGCAGTGGCCAGCGCAGACCGGGTCTCTCCCGACGCTGGTGCTGCAGGCGTGGCGCAAGGCCAGCGGCCGTGCCGGGGCGCCGGACCTGTACTCGACGGAGGCCGTCGACGCCGTGCTCGCCGACCTCGGAGCCGATTTCACGAACACCTACGGCGACTTCGCCGTCGCCAATCGGGATCCCGCACAGATCCTACGGCGAGGGCGCGGCTTACGAGGGACACGTCGCCGAGCCCCTGCGAAGTCACACGATGTCCTCGACGCGACACACGGTCGCTGCAGACGACGTCACCGTCGACCACCTCACTCGAGCGACACCGTGCGGTTCAAGCCGGGCACGGATCTCGACCGAGCCCACTGGAACCTCACGCTGGAGGTCGACCTGCCCCGCCGAGGAGAACGCCCCGATCGCTCGGCTCATCGTGCACGATACTGACGGCACTGCGACGTCCCAGGAACTGACTCAGACCGACCCGGTCACCAACGACCTGGACGGCCACCGTCCCCTTCAATGCGATCGACTTGAGCCGATGTCGCAGCTCGGTCGTCGTCGAATGCGAGGACTTCGGAGCGTCGGCAAGGTCGCCCACAACCGAGCGACGTCCTACACCGCCACGCTGACCCCGGCGCCGTGACCGCTCACCCGGCGGCGAGCCGGGCCAGCGCCTGCCGGACGACGGCGGGGTCGGTGGTCTGCCACATGGGGGGCAGGCTCGCCCGCAGGAAGCCGGCGTAGCGGGCGGTCGCCAGCCGCGGGTCGAGGACGGCCACCACGCCCTTGTCGGCGGTGGTGCGGATCAGCCGGCCGGTGCCCTGGGCGAGCAGCAGCGCGGCGTGGGTGGCCGAGACCTCCATGAACCCGTTGCGGCCCTCGCGGTCGGCGGCCCGCGCCCGCGCCGACATCAGCGGGTCGTCGGGCCGCGGGAACGGGATCCGGTCGATGATCACCAGCTGGCAGGTGTCGCCGGGGACGTCGAGCCCCTGCCACAGGCTGAGCGTCCCGAACAGGCAGGTGTGGGGGTCGCCGACGAACTGTCGCGCCAGCTCGGGCAGCTGCGCCTCGCCCTGGGCCAACGTGGTCAGGTGGGGCAGCCGTTCGCGCACCACCTCGGCGGCGGCCTCGGCCGCCCGGCGGCTCGAGAACAGGCCGAGGGTCCGGCCCTCGGCGGCGTCGACCAGCTCCACGATCTCGTCGAGCTGGGCCGGCCCGAGGCCGTCGCGGCCGGGCGGCGGCAGGTGGCGGGCGAGGTAGAGGATCGCCTGCTTGCCGTAGTCGAAGGGGGACCCCACGTCGAGGCCGCGCCACGGCACCACCGCCTCGCCGGCGTCGTCGGGGTCGGCGTCCTGCTCGGACGGCTTCAGGCCCAGCGAGGTGGCGATCGCGGAGAAGTCGCCGCCGAGCCGGAGCGTCGCGCTGGTGAAGACCACCGTCTTGTCGGACAGCAGCTTGTCGCGCATCGGACCCCAGACCTGGAGCGGCGCGACGTGGAGCCGGGCCGGCGACCGGTCGGTGCGTTCGGAGAGCCACAGCACGTCGGACTCGACCTGCGCGGCCATCCGCTCGGCGGTCGTGAAGATCTCCTGCACCGAGCCGCGCGCCTGCTGCCGCCCGGCGTCGCCCTCCTCCTTGTCGCTCTCGCGCGGGTACGCCGACAGGCAGGCCCGCGCGGCGTCACGGACCAGGACCAGCGCGTCGGACAGTGCGTCGGGCACCTGGTCGAGCCGCCCGGCGTCGGTCTCGGCGATCGCGGTGGCGAGCGCGTCGCCGGCGTCGGCCAGGTCGTCGGCCTCGGTGTCCACGTGCTTCTGCGAGCGGCGGGCGGCGCGCTCGACGTCGGACGGCGCCAGCTCGTCGGTCGCGGCCTGGGTGACCCGCGCGACGACCTCGTGGGCCTCGTCGATCACCACCACGTCGTAGTCGGGGATCATCGGCACCCCCTCGATCGCGTCGATGGCCAGCAGCGAGTGGTTGGTGACGACCAGGTGGCTGCGGTGGGCCTCCTCGCGCGCGACCTCCACGAAGCACTCCTGCCCGAACGGGCACCGGCTGGCCCCGAGACAGTCGCGGTGGCCGACGCTGACCTGCCGCCACTCCCGGTCGGTGTGGCGCGGGGCGCGGTCGCGCTCGCCGCTGCCGCCCGACTCGGCCTCCTGCTCGGCCCACGCCCGCAGCTCGAGCACCTTGCTCGCCATCGACCCCTGGGGCACGTCGACGAGGGTGCCCTGGTCGTCGGGCACGCCCTCGCGGATCCGGTGGAGGCAGGCGTAGTTGGACCGGCCCTTCAGCACGGCGTACGACGTGTCGACGCCCTGCTCGCCGACCGCCTCGACCAGCCTTGGGAGGTCGCGCTCGACCAGCTGGTGCTGCAGCGCGAGGGTCGCGGTGGCCACGACGACGCGGTCGCCGTGGAGCAGGCTCGGAACCAGGTAGGCCAGCGACTTGCCGGTGCCGGTGCCGGCCTGGACGAGCAGGTGTCGCCCGCCGTCCATCGCCTCGGCGACCGCCTCGGCCATGGCGACCTGGCCCTCGCGCTCCTGCCCGCCGAGCGCCTCGACCGCGTGGCCGAGCAGCTCGCGGACGCGGGGGTCGGGCTCGGGCACTCGCGCACTCTAGCCACGCCGTCCGACACCGCCGCCCACGCCGTCCCCAGGTGGGGCGGGGCCGGTGCCGGCGCCGGCTTGTAACGCCGGGTTAGCCGCTCTACCCACCCGGTCCGGCCCGGGTGGGAACAGTCGGCAACCCGGCGTTACAGCGAGGCGGGCGGGCCGGGCGATCAGCACGCGGGCCTAGCATCACCGGGCATGACGACTCCGCGGCTGCTGGCGGCGATCCGGGCCGACCTCGAGGCGGCCGGGGACCCGGAGCGGGCGGTGCAGCAGCAGGCCTACATGAAGTCGGAGATGCCGTTCCACGGGGTCGCCTCGCCCGACCTGAAGCGGCTGCTCCGGCCGCACCTCGCGGCGTACGCACCGGCCGACCGCGCCGCCTGGGAGCGCGACGTCCGGGAGGTCTGGGACGGGGCCAGCCACAGGGAGGAGCGGTACGCCGCCATCGCGCTCGCCCGGCACCGGGTCGCCCGGCCCTGGCAGGACCCGGACACGCTGCGCCTGCACCGCCACCTGGTCGTGACCGGGGCGTGGTGGGACCTCGTCGACGTCGTCGCCGCCCACCTCGTCGGTGGTGTGCTGCACGGCCACCGCGCGGCGGCGACTCCGGTCGTCCGTGGCTGGTCCCGCGACGACGACCTGTGGCTGCGGCGTACGGCCGTGCTGGCCCAGCTCCGGCACCGCGAGGACACCGACACCGCGCTGCTCGCCGAGGTGGTGGAGGCCAACCTCGACGACCCGTCGTTCTGGCTGCGCAAGGCGATCGGCTGGGCGCTGCGCGAGCAGGCGCGCACGGACCCGGAGTGGGTGCGCGACCATGTCGCGGCGTGGGGTGACCGGCTGTCGGGGCTGTCGCGGCGTGAGGCGCTGAAGCACCTCTGAGCGCCCCTCGGCGCCCTGCCCGGGTTCACCGGGTTTCGAGGCTCGGCGCTGGCGCGCCTCGCACCTCAACCTCCGAGGACTGGCGCGCCTCGCACCTCAACCTCCGAGGACTGGCGCGCCTTGCACCTCAACCTCCGAGAACCGGCGCGCCTCGCGCCTCGACCTCCGAGCGGGGTCACTGCCCCCACCGGAGGTTGAGGTGCGAAGGCCCCCCGGGCCTGAGCCCTTCGAGACGGGCGCAGAGCGCCCTCCTCAGGAACCACCTCGAAACCCCCGCACCGGTGCAGGGCGGTGACCTCAGACGACCGCGCCGGAGTCCTGCGGGTCGCGGGCCTTCTTCTGCTTCTGCTCCCGCGGCATGGGGGCCCGCTCCTGGAAGTAGGTGAGCAGGGGCGTGGCCATGAAGACCGAGGAGTAGGTGCCGACGACCAGGCCGACCAGCAGCGCGATCGCGAAGTCCTGGAGCGAGTCGCCGCCGAGGAACGCCAGCGCGGCGAGGATGAACATCGCGCCGAGGCCGGTGTTGACGGTACGCGGCACCGTCTCGAGGCAGGCCCGGTTGGCGACCTCCGGGAACGACCTGTCGCGCGAGGCGCGCCAGCGCTCACGGATCCGGTCGAACACGACGACCGTGTCGTTGACCGAGAGGCCGACGATGGTCAGCGCGGCAGCGAGGAAGACCCCGTCGATCGGCTTGCCGAGCCAGGCGAACAGGCCGAGCACCAGCAGCACGTCGTGGAACATCGCGATCACCGCGGCGGCGCCGAAGGTCCACTTGAACCGGACCGCGAGGTAGAGCATCTGGGCGAGCAGCGCGATCCCGAAGGCCAGCAGCGCCTTGTCGCGCAGCTCCTCGCCGAGCGAGGGGCCGATCTGCTGGTCGTCCTCCTTGGTGACCTCGCCGCCGATCTCGGAGAGCGCCTGCTCGATCCGGTCCTCGTCCTGGTCGGAGAGGACGCCGGTGCGGACCGTGAAGTCGGCGGTGTCGGCGCCCTGCACGATCGCCTCGGGGAAGCCCGCGGCCGCGATCGCCTCGCGCGCCTCGTCGACGGAGACCTCCTGGGAGGTCGAGTAGTCGAGGCTGCGGCCGCCGGTGAACTCGATGCCGAGGTTGAGCCCCTGGGTGACGATGCCGGCCACCGCGAGCGCCATCGCGGCCAGCGACACACCCAGCCAGGTACGGCGCCGCCCCATCAGGTCGGGGTTCTTGCTGTCGAGCCACGACCGGACCCGGCCGACGTAGCCCAGGCCGGTGAACCTCGGGTGCTTCGCGACCCACGGGATCGAGACGCCGACCTCGGTGAGCATCCGGGCGATCACCAGCGCCGAGATCATCGAGGCGATGACACCGATCGACAGCGTGACGCCGAAGCCCTGCACCGGGCCGGAGGCCAGGATGAACAGCAGCCCCGCCGCCAGCAGGGTCGTCACGTTGGAGTCGATGATGGCCGACCAGGCCTTGTTGAAGCCGATCGCCAGCGCCCGCCGTACGCCGGCCTTGGGCGCGTCGTCGTACTCCTCGCGGGCGCGTTCGAAGACCAGCACGTTGGCGTCGATGGCCAAGCCGATGGCGAGCACGAATCCGGCCAGGCCGGGCAGGGTGAGGGTCGCGCCGAGCGCGAGCAGCATCGCGTACGCGATCAGGGCGTACGACGCCAGGGCGATCGTCGCCAGGAACCCGACGAAGCGGTAGACGAGGGTGATGAACAGGCCGGTCAGGATCAGGCCGATCAGGCCTGCCTCGAAGGAGTCGTCGATCGCCTGCTCACCGAGCGTCGGTCCGACCAGCCGGTCGGAGATCAGCTCGAGCGGCAACGGCAGCGCGCCACCCTCGATCAGGGCGGCGAGCTCCTGGGCCTCCGAGGTGGTGAAGTCGCCGGAGATCTCGGTCGACCCGGTGATGCTCCCGCCGCACGGCACGTTGACGCCGGGGCTCGAGATCACGCGGTCGTCGAGCACGATGGCGATCCGGTTCTTCGCCCCCTGGGCGCAGGCGGCGTCGGCGGACAGCGTGCCGAACGCGTCGGAGCCTGCGCTGCTGAAGTCGACGTTGACGACCCAGCCCGTGGAGTTCTGGGGCTGGGCGGCCTCGGCGCCGGTGATCTCGTCGCCCTGCAGGGCCGCCGGACCCATCTCGATCACGTCGCCCTGGTCGGTGGGCAGCACCAGGTTGTCGGGCTTGGAGGGCTTGGCCTTCTCGTTGGCCACGGTGGAGATGACCGGGTGGACGGAGAGCTGGGCGGTCTGGCCGATCCGCTCCTCGGCGGCGGCCGCCTCCTCCTCGTCGGTGATGCCGGGCAGCTCGACCAGGATCCGGTCGTCGCCCTGGCGGACCAGCGTCGACTCGGCGACGCCCAGCGCGTCGACGCGGCCGCGGAGCACCTCGAGGGTGCGGTCGACGTTCTCCGGGGTCGCCTCGGTGTCCTCGGTGCTGTTGACCTGGAAGATGAACTGCGCGCCGCCGCGGAGGTCGAGGCCGAGCTCGGGCTCCTCGTTGACGGCGATGGCCGCGGCCCCGGCGAGGACGCCGATGACGAGCAGCAGCCGGAGCAGGACACCGCGAGACATGGGGCGCATCCTCCCCCACGCGCGCGGCCGGACCAATTCGCGGGCACCCGTGGGTCGCCTGGGTGACGGCGGCGGGCGGCCGTCCTAGGTTGTCAGCGACAACCGTCGTCACCCATGGGAGGGAACCATGTCCGTCGATCGCCGATCGATTCTCAAGTCCACCGCAGCTGCCGCGGCGGTGGGCGGGCCGTTCGCGGGTCTGGTCGCGGCACCGGCGTCGGCTCGGAAGGCGCCGGACGCCGCCGGGCTGGTCGCGGTTCCCGACAAGCGGGACGGCGTGGTCCGCCTCTGGCTGCCCGAGGGGTTCCGGTACCGCTCCTTCCACCACACCGTCGCGCCGGTCACCCTCACCGACGGCACCGCGCTGCCCGGCCGTCACGACGGCATGGCCGCGTTCGACGGGCCCGACGACACGGTGCTGCTCGTCCGCAACCACGAGATCAACAACCCGCGACCCGCGTTCGGCCCCGGGACGCCGTACGACGCCATGGCCGGCGCCGGCACCGTCACCATCCAGGTCACCAAGAAGGGCAAGCCGATCCGGTCCTTCACCAGCCTCAACGGCACGATGATGAACTGCTCCGGCGGACCGATGCCGTGGGGCGCCTGGGTGACCTGCGAGGAGACCATCAACGGGCCCGACGTCGGCCCCGACTTCACCGGACGGTCCAACATCCCGCTGGAGGAGCGGCACGGCTACGTCTTCGAGGTGCCGGCCGCGGCGCACCCCGGGGCCGGCCAGTCCGACCGCCACCGATCCGCAGCGCCGGCCGGTTCGCCCACGAGGCGGTGTCGTTCGACCCGGTCGGCGGCCACCTCTACCTCACCGAGGACAACTTCGCCTTCCCGTCCGGGTTCTACCGCTACACCCCACCGAACGACGCGACGGCCGACGGCCGGATCGACGACGGCGGCACGCTGCACATGCTCAAGGTCGCCGGCGTCACCAACGCCCACCTCGAGGGCGCCCAGGTGCAGGACACGGTCTACCCGGTGGAGTGGGTCGAGATCGCCGAGCCCGACGTCGCCTACCCGTACACCTCCGGGCAGGAGGCGCCCACCAGCAACAACACCGCCCTGACCCACGTCAGCCGGCAGGGATGGGACCAGGGGGCGGCGTTCTTCTCCCGGCTGGAGGGCCAGATCCACGACGACGGGATCATCTACTTCACCTCCACCCAGGGCGGCGGTGCCTCCGAGACCGCGGAGTCCGAGCCGATCACCGGCTACGGCAACGGCTTCGGGCAGGTGTGGGCCTACGACCCGGCGACCGAGACGCTGCGCGTGGTGTTCCAGTCGCCCGACCAGATGACGATGGAGCTGCCCGACAACATCACCACCTCGCCGCGCGGCACGCTCGTGGTCTGCGAGGACGGCCCCGCCGACAACTTCCTGCGTGGCCTGACCACCGACGGTCAGCTGTTCGACATCGCGCTCAACGCGATCGAGGGACGGCGGGGCGACGAGTTCGCCGGCTCCACCTTCAGCCCCGACGGCCACACGCTGTTCGTCAACATCCAGTCCGACCTCGGGCTGACCTTCGCGATCTGGGGACCCTGGGAGGAGATCGGCGTCTGAGCGTTCGGTGGTTGAGGAGGTTGCGCAGCAACCGGCGGCCCTCCTCAACCACCGGTCCCCGCCTCCCACCACCCCTCGGCGACAGTTCGGTCGCTGATGGGTTCGGTGGTTGAGGAGGTTGCGCAGCAACCGTCTCGAAACCACCCTTCCGGCAGATGTCCTGCTGAAGGTGGTTTTCGAGACGGGCCCGGCGGCCCTCCTCAACCACCGGTGCCCCGGAGCCGACGGTTCGGTGGTTGAGGAGGTTGCGCAGCAACCCTCTCGAAACCACCCTCCGGCAGCTGTCCTGCTGAAGGTGGTTTTCCAGACGGGCCCGGCGGCCCTCCTCAACCACCGGTTCCCCGGAGCCGACGGTTCGGTGGTTGAGGAGGTTGCGCCGCAACCGTCTCGAAACCACCCTCCGGCCAGGCGGTCCTCCACAGGCGTCGTCACCGGAGTGGCGCGGCTGCGCGAGCCGAGGGAGCCTGCGGCATGGCCTGGACCTACATCCTCGAGTGTGCCGACGGCAGCTACTACGTCGGTAGCACGGTCGACCTGCAGGGCCGGGTGTGGCAGCACCAGAACGGCGAGGGGGCGGCGTACACCCGACACCGACTCCCGGTGACCCTGGTGTGGAGCGCGCAGTTCGACCGGGTCGACCAGGCGTTCGCGTTCGAGAAGCGGGTCCAGGGATGGAGCCGCCGCAAGCGCCAGGCGCTCATCGAGGGGCGGTACGACGACCTGCCGGAGCTGTCGAGCCGGAGCTGGGCAGCCCTCCGGCAGACGCGGGGGTGACCGTTCTGCCACAGGTGGTTTCGAGACGGGCCCGGCGGCCCTCTTCCACCACCGATGCCCGGACCTCCTCCACCAACGGTGAGGGGGTCGTGGGGCGATGGGTCTGGACAGGCGGGGCGTCACATGATGTGGTCTGGGTCACATGCGGCCGATTTCGCGGGCCGCACTTTCGGGAGGGACCCACCATGCAGCGCATCCGCAGACGCTCGCGCCGAGCCGGACTCTCGGTCCTCGGCGGCGCCCTGGCCACCACCGTGGCCGCCACCCTGGCCACCACGGCGATTCCCAGCCCCGCGTCCGGAGACCCGCAGCGCACACCCGACGACACCGTCAAGGTCGTCATGGTCGACGCGCCGACGGTCGCCCAGCGCAACGAGGTCCTGGCCCTCGGCCTCGACTTCACCGAGCACGCGACCCGCGACGGCGTCGAGGTGGTGCTCCACGGCGCGCGCGACGCCCGGACCCTCCGGGAAGCCGGGTTCAGCTGGGACGTCGAGGTGGCCGACCTCGAGGCCGAAATGCGCCAGCAGCGGCAGGCCGACCGCGCCTACGCCGCGTCGGTCGCGGAGTCGCCCCTGCCGAGCGGCCGGACGTCGTACCGCACCTACGACGACTACGTCACCGACCTGCAGACGCTCGCGGAGACCTACCCGCAGCTCACCAAGCCCCTCACCCTGGAGAACCGCACGGTCCTGGGCCAGCCGATCCGCGGCCTCGAGATCAGCACCGACGCCGACAACACCTCCGACGGCAAGCCGGTGTTCATGCTGATGGGTGCGCACCACGCCCGGGAGTGGCCGAGCTCCGAGCACACCATCGAGTTCGGCATCGACCTCCTGGAGTCGTACGCCGCTGGGGACGCGCGCGCGACCCGGCTGCTGCAGGGCATGCGGCTGGTGATCGTGCCGGTCGTCAACGTCGACGGCTTCCAGATCTCGCGCAACGCCGCCCCGCTCGGCGACTTCTCCGTCTTCGACTACGAGATGAAGCGCAAGAACTGCAGCATCTCCCAGTACACGCCGTCGCAGTACCGGAACGGCAGCTGCA
Source organism: uncultured Actinomycetota bacterium (assembly GCA_963740325.1). Taxonomy (GTDB): domain Bacteria; phylum Actinomycetota; class Actinomycetes; order Propionibacteriales; family Nocardioidaceae; genus Nocardioides. The sequence continues at coordinate 78,035 of CAVUDQ010000004.1, read as the reverse complement.
GCAAGAACAAGGCCGGCCGGCTGCGCGGCACCGACCTCAACCGGAACTACCCCGGCTTCTGGGGCGGACCCGGCGCCAGCACCAGCTGGTCGAGCGACACCTTCCGTGGCGACGCCCCCGGGAGCGAGCCCGAGAGCGACGCGGTGCGGGAGTTCATCTCCGACCGCGCGGTCACGGTGATGATCAGCAACCACACCTACTCCAACCTGGTGCTGCGGCCGCCGTCGCTCGCCCAGACCGGCAAGTCGCCGGACGAGCCGGTCTACAAGGAGCTCGGCGACTCGATGGCGCAGGCCAACCAGTACACCAGCCAGGCCGCCTACCAGCTCTACGACACCTCCGGCTCCACCGAGGACTGGAGCTACTGGATCACCGGCGGCCTGGGCTTCACCTTCGAGATCGGCCCTGACGGCTTCCACCCGGCCTTCGAGGACGCCGTGGTGGCCGAGTACCTCGGCCTCCCGCCGGCCGAGGGTGCGGGCCAGGGCGGCAACCGCGAGGCCTACTACCGGGCTGCCGAGGCGGCCCTCGACCCGGGGCTGCACTCGCAGATCACGGGCTCGGCGCCCGACAACCGCACGCTCACGGTCAGCAAGACCCACGTCTCGCAGACCTCTCCGGTGCTCCAGCCCGGCGGCGGGACCACGGACCCGATCAACTACACCGACACGCTCACCACGACCTACGAGTCCGCGGGTGGGGAGTTCGTGATGGACGTCAACCCATCGACCCGGCCGCTGGTCGCGGGCCGGTACGGCCGCGAGGCGCAGGCCCCGCCGCAGGCGGGTTCGGTGATCGAGAACCCCGCCGGCATCCCCGGGGTCGGCGAGTCGGAGGAGACGACGTTCGAGGTGCAGGGGCTGCCGGAGGCCGACAACGGCTTTGCGACGCTGACCTTCGACTGGCCCAGCACCGACGCCGAGGCCTACGACTGGGACTTCTACGTCCTCGGACCCGACGGCCAGTCCGTCGGCTCAGGCGCGACCCTGGCCAACCCGGAGGTGATCCGGATCCCCGACCCGCTGCCCGGCTCCTACACGGTGATCGCGGAGAACTACGCGGGCGGCGACGCCGCCCACGACTGGACCGGCGAGGTGACCTTCCAGAGCCCCGACCCGCCGTCGTACACCGGCACCAAGGAGGCGTGGACGCTCAGCTGTACCGATGCGAGCGGCAACGTCCTCGCCACGCGCGAGGTGATCGTCGATCGCGGCCAGCTGGCCGAGGTCGGGAACGCCTGCAAGCCGCGCAAGAACTGACACAGAGCGAGACACACCACGGCCCGCGTCCGGTGGACGCGGGCCGTGGTGCGCTGAGAGCGGCGGCGGTCTACAGCTCGCCCGGCGGCTCCATGCCGCAGGCGGCGAAGGCGTCCGGCAGGGCCGCGTCGAGAGCTGCGATGTCCAGGTGGCGGATCGGCTTGTTGCCCCCCGTCGGCCCGGCCATCAGGCCGTGCGCGTTGATCAGGGTGTCCATCTCGACACCACCGACGTCCGCCAGGAGCTGGCTGCCCTCCGGGCAGAGCCCGAAGAACTGCGTGGTGATGGTCTCGAACGTGAAGAACCCGTTGGACCCGGCCCGACCGGCCTGGGCGTTGGGGTTCGGGTCGGCGAAGAAGCAGAAGTGGGCGCTGGCCGGCCCCACCGCGAGTGCGACCGCGGCGACGGTGCCGACCGCGACCGTGGTCAAGCGTCGTACGAACATCAGATGACTCCCCCTTGTGAGCTCGCGCCACCCCCCGTGGCGGATCGGCCAAGGATTCCGGAGGTCGACGCGGGTCGTCAATCGTCTTCGCGGAGTAATCCGCGCGGGCGGTCACGCCCGGGCGAAGGTGAGCGTCTCGCCGCGGGCGCCACCCATCCACACGTCCTGGCAGGCGGCCGCCATCTCCGGCAGCCCGTCGACGATGCTGGCGAACACGTTGCCGGGCACCCAGCCCTGGTCGCCGTTGATCAGCAGGTTGTTGCGGCCGTAGAAGACGGCGAGGTCGATGATCGCCCCCATCGACCGGTGCTCCTCCTCCGCCTCGTAGCCGTAGGCCGGGTTGCCGAGGTCGTCGCCGTCGAAGCCGAACCAGCACACGTCACCGGGGATCGGGGTGATCGTGATGTTCTCCTTGCCCGGGTCGGTCGGAGCGAACTGCGGGTGGAGCGCGTAGATCTCGTTGCGGGCGTACTTGCCGTGGAACACCGGCGCCGAGAGCGGCAGGTGGTCCCACACCGCCGCCGCCGTCCGGGGCGCGGCCTCGTCGAGCAGCACGGCGGTGCAGCTGACGCCTCGCTTGTCCAGGCTGATGGTCATGTGTCGGGGCACGGTTCTCCTCGCGGTGGTCAGGATCCGGTGAGCAGGGTCGGCGTCTCGGTGTGCCAGTCGGTGAGCTGCTGGTAGGCGTGGCCGACCCGCAGCAACAGGTCGTCGCGGTGCCGGGCGGCCACCAGCTGCAGGCCGACCGGGCGCCGGTCACCGGTGAACCCGCACGGCACCGACAGCGCCGGCTGCTGGGTCATGTTGAACGGATAGGTGTACGGCGTCCACGAGGTCCACAGGTCGCTCGGCCAGCCCACCGGGGCGTCGCGGCCGGCGGCGAACGCGGCGATCGGCATCGTCGGCGTCAGCAGCACGTCCCACTCCTCGTGGAAGGCGCCCATCCGGACCCCGAGTGCCATCCGGACCGCCATCGCGTCGAGGTAGTCCGACGCGGTGGCGGGGACGCCGTACCGCTCGACGGCGCGCGCCAGCCCGGGGTCGACCCGATCCAGGGCGTCCTCGCCGTGGCCGCCGATCACCTTGGCGGCACCGGTGAACCACAGCACGTGGAAGGCCTCGACGCAGTCCTCGATCCCGGGGTCGACGCGCCCGACGTGGGCTCCCGCGCCCTCCAGAGCGGCGGCGGCACGTTCCACTGCCGCCTCCACCTCGGGATCGTTGTGGCCGTAGCCCAGGGTCGGCGAGAACGCCACCCGCAGTCCCCGCAGGGCCAGCTCCGGGTCAGGAGCGAGCCCGCCGGCGTAGCTGCCCGCCGGCGGCGGCATCGCCGCCCAGTCGCGCGAGTCCGCGCCCGCGAGCAGGTCGAGCATCAGCGCCGCGTCGGCCACGGACCGGGTCATCGGGCCGCCGTGGGCGAGGGTGCCGTAGGGGCTGGGCGGGTACATCGGCACCCGGCCGAAGGTGGGCTTGAGCGCGGTCGTGCCGGTGAACGACGCGGGAATCCGCACCGAGCCACCCCCGTCGGTTCCGATCGACCATGCCCCCATCCCGAGACCGACCGCCGCCGCCGACCCTCCGCTCGAGCCGCCCGACGTCAGGTCGGCCCCCCACGGGTTGCCGGTGACGCCGTGGCGCCGCGAGTCGGTGACGCCCTTCCACCCGAACTCCGGGGTGGTCGTCTTGCCCAGGACGACCGCGCCGGACTCGCGCAGCCGGGCCACGGCGGGCGCGTCCTCGTCCCACGGTCCGGCGGCGTCGATCAGGTGCGAGCCGCGCAGCGTCGGCCAGCCACGCGTCAGGAACAGGTCCTTGACCGTCACCGGTACGCCGTCGGCCGGCCCGGCCGGCGCCCCCTTGCGCCACCGCTCCTCCGACTCCCGCGCGCTCGCGAGCGCGCCTTCGGGATCGGTGAACAGGACGGCGTTGACCGTCGCCGTTCCAGCGGTCCACCGCCGCCAGCGAGGCCTCGGTGGCCTCGACCGGCGACAGGGTGCCCGCGGCGTACGCGGCGGACAGGGCCGTCGCGGTCTCCAGCAGCGCCGTCAACCGCTCAGGACCCCTTCGCCACCAGCTCGGCGATCTGGGCCTCGGACTCCGGGGTGCCCGGGATCTCGGTGCCGCGCAGCGAGCATCCTGCGGTCTCGACCGCGAACCGGATCGAGATAAGTCCGACGACGGAGGCGAGGATCATGTAGTAGGCCGGCATCAGGTTGCTGCCGGTCGCCGAGATCAAGGCGTCGTTGACGTAGAGCGCGGTGCCGCCGAAGAGGGCGGTGGAGATGTTGTAGCCGATCGCCATCCCGCCGTAGCGGACGTGCGAGGGGAACATCGCCGGGAAGGTGGCACTGATGGTCGCGAGCTGGGCGACGTAGACGATGCCGAGGACCGCGAAGCCGATCAGGGCGGGCCAGAAGCCCTGCGAGATCAGCATGAACATCGGGACCGACAGCACGATCAGCCCGATGAACGAACCGGCCCACATCGGCTTGCGGCCGACCCGGTCCGACAGCGCACCGGCCATCGGGATGAACACCAGCATGGCGACCTGTCCGAAGATCACCAGCAGGTCGGCCTGGGTGGAGGAGAAGCCGGCGGTCTCGGTCAGGTAGGTCGGCATGTAGGCCAGCAGGGTGTAGTTGGCGATGTTGAGCGCGGCCACCAGGCCCATCAGCACCAGGATCGTCGGCCAGAAGTTGCTGAACAGGTCCTTGAGCGCACTGCCGGCGCTGCTCTCGACGGCCTCCTGCTCCTCGAGCTCCCGGAACACCGGGGTGTCCTCGAGCTTCATCCGCACGTAGAGGCCGATCAGGCCGATCGGGCCACCGATCAGGAACGGGATCCGCCAGCCCCACTCGGTCATCGCCTCGGCGCCGATCATCGACTCGGTGACGAAGACGACCGCGATCGCCAGGGTGAAGCCGCAGATGGTGCCGAACTCCAGGAAGCTGCCGAGGAAGCCACGACGCTTGTCGGGGGCGTACTCGGCCATGAACGTCGCCGCGCCGCCGTACTCACCGCCGGTGGAGAAGCCCTGCACCACGCGGAGCGCCACCAGCAGCACGACGGCCAGCGTGCCGACCTGGTCGTACGTCGGCAGCACGCCCACCAGGAAGGTGGCCGCCGCCATCAGCAGGATCGTCATCGCCAGCACCCGCTGCCTGCCGATCCGGTCACCGAGCGGGCCCCAGAAGAGGCCGCCGAGCGGCCGGAGCACGAAGGAGACGGCGAAGACGAGGAAGGTGCCGACCAGTCCCGAGTCGGGGAAGAAGTTGTCGGCGATCTCCACCGCGACGTAGGCGTAGACGCCGTAGTCGTACCATTCGGTGGCGTTGCCGATGGCCGATCCGGTGATCGCCTTGCGGAGGGTCCCGGGGTCGACCTCCCTCTCGGCTGCTCGTGCGGACGATGGTGCTTCGGCCATGTCGGCTCTCCTCGAGATCCGGCGTGCGGCTGGTGTCTGGGGGCCCGCACGACCGTCACTCACCTTTCACCCGGTCTTGGTAGATTGTCAACAATCGTGTTGGAAGGTGTCACTCCCATGCCCACCGTGGTGATGCTCTACCCCGGCCACAGCGCCGAGGACGACTACCCCGCGCTCGAACGCCGGCTCCCCGGGGCCACGCTGCCCGTCGTCCACACGTGGGAGGGGCCCACCGCGCACGACGTGGCCGCGCTCCGCGCGCTCGGGGCCGAGGAACCGCTGCGGGCGGCCGCCGGGCGCGCCCGCGACCTCGCGCCGGGCGCTGTGATGTGGGCCTGTACGTCGGGCAGCTTCGTCTACGGGCCCGACGGCGTCGTCGAGCAGGCGGCCTGGGTGGCGGATGCGGCCGGGGCCCCGGCCTCGTCGACGACGCTGGCGCTGCTGGCGGCGCTCGACCATCTCGACGCCCGCCGGGTCGCGGTCGCGGCGACGTACCCCGCGGCGGTGACCGACCACCTCACCGACCTGATGGCGGCCGCCGGGGTCGAGGTCACGGCCGTCACCCACGCCGACGTACCGAGCGGCGAGGACGCCGGCCGGCTCGCCCCCGACGCGGTCGTCCGGATGGTCGGCGGCGTCGCGCGCCCCGCCGGCACCCAGGCGGTCGTGGTGCCCGACACCGCGCTCCGGACGACCGAGCTGCTCCCCCGGCTCGAGGCCGAGGTGGGGCTCCCCGTCGTCACCGCCAACCAGGCCACCGCCTGGCACGGGCTTCGCCTCGCGGGCTGGACCGGCACCGCGACCGGTCTCGGCACCCTGTTCGAGCGGTAGCAGCGCCCTGCACCGGTGCGGGGGTTTCGAGACGGGCGCAGAGCGCCCTCCTCAACCACCGGCACCCGCCCTGCTCCGGTGGTTGAGGAGGTTGCGCAGCAACCGTCTCGAAACCACCCACACCCCGCCCTCCTCCGGTAGTTGAGGAGGTTGCGCAGCAACCGTCTCGAAACCACCGTCACCCGCCCTCGTCCGGTGGTTGAGGAGGTTGCGCAGCAACCGTCTCGAAACCACCCACACCCGCCCTCGACCGGTGGTTGAGGAGGTTGCACAGCAACCGTCACCCGCCGACACCGGTGCGGCCCTGCACCGGTGCGGGGGTTTCGAGACGGGCGCAGAGCGCCCTCCTCAACCACCGACAGTCGCCCTCGACCGGTGGTTGAGGAGGTTGCACAGCAACCGTCTCGAAACCACCGACAGTCGCCCTCGACCGGTGGTTGAGGAGGTTGCGCAGCAACCGTCTCGAAACCACCGACAGGCGCCGCCGTTCTCCTGCTCCGGGCGGACCTCAGCCGGTGGCGCGGTCGACGGCGGCGAGGACCCGGCGCAGGCCGTCGTCCATGTGGGCGCACAGCAGCCGGTCGGCCAGCTCGGCGTCGCCGGCGACGATGGCGCGGGCGATGTCGGCGTGCTCGGTGACCCGGTAGTCCACCGAGTCGTAGGTCTGCTGCATCCAGGCGAGACAGAGCCGGACCTGCGTCAGCAGCGTCCCGTGCATCAGCATCAGCCGCGGGCTGCGGCTCAGCGCCACCAGCTGCTCGTGGAACCGCATGTCGAGCGCCGACACGTCGGGGTGGGAGGGCCGGTCCTCGTAGGCCCGCATCTCCTCGACGACCCCGATCAGCGTCTCCGCCTCCGCGCCGGCCCCGAGCCGGATCGCCTGGCGTACGGCGGTCCGCTCGATCGCGGCACGGGCCAGGTAGATGTCGCGGATCGTGGGCTCGTCGAGCTCCATCACGAACAGGCCGCGGTTGCGGTGGCTGACCAGCAGCCCCTCCTGGGTGAGCCGCTGCATCGCCTCGCGCAGCGGGCCGCGACTGACCCCGAAGCTCGCCGCCAGGGCAGCCTCGGTCAGCTGCTGGCCGGGCCGGAACTCCCCCTTGGCGACGGCGTCCCGGAGCCGGCCCGCGATGATACTGGGCATGGAGTCGCGAAGGATCGGCGTGAGCGACGACTCCATGACGATCAGCCTAGGCTTCTGCGCGGCATGGCGAGGTACTTGATCTCGAGGAACTCCTCGATGCCGACCCGGCCGCCCTCGCGCCCCAGCCCGGAGGCCTTGACTCCCCCGAACGGCGCCGCGGGGTTGGACACCAGGCCGGTGTTGAGGCCCACCATCCCGACCTCCATCGCCTCCGAGACCCGGAAGCCGCGGTCGACGTCGCGGGTGTAGAGGTAGCCCACCAGGCCCCAGTCGGTGTCGTTGGCGATCTCGACCGCCTCCTCCTCGGTGTCGAACGGCACCAGGGCGGCCACCGGGCCGAAGATCTCCTCCTGCATCAGCGCCGAGTCCCGGCGTACGTCGGCCAGGACCGTCGGGGTGTAGAACCAGCCGGGCCGGTCCGGCCGCGACCCGCCGGTCACGACGCCCGCGCCCCGCTCGACCGCGTCGGCCACCAGCCGCTCGACCTTGTCGAGGGCCGGCGGCCCGACCAGCGGACCGACCTGGACCCCGTCGTCGGCGCCGTCGCCGACGACCAGCCCACCCATCCGCTCGGCCAGCCGCGCGGCGAACTCGTCGGCGATGCCGCGCTGGACCAGGATCCGGTTGGCGGCGGTGCAGGCCTCGCCCATGTTGCGCATCTTGGCGACCATCGCGCCCTCGACCGCCGCGTCGAGGTCGGCGTCGTCGAAGACGAGGAACGGCCCGTTGCCGCCGAGCTCGAGCGAGGTCCGCATGACGTGCTGGGACGCCTGCTCCAGCAGCTTGATCCCGACCGCCGTCGAGCCGGTGAAGGTGAGCTTGCGGGCCAGCCCGCTGGCCAGCCACGGCCCGACCACCGACCCCGGGTCGGAGGTGGTCACGATGTTGAGGACGCCGTCGGGCAGCCCGGCCTCGCGGAGGATCTCGGCCAGGGCGAGCGACGACAGCGGGGTGAGCTCCGACGGCTTGAACACCATCGTGCAGCCGGCCGCGATCGCCGGTCCGATCTTGCGGGCCCCCATCGCGAGCGGGAAGTTCCAGGGGGTCACCAGCACGCACGGCCCGACCGGCTCGCGGGTGCAGATGATCCGGGTGCCGCCGTCGCCGGACATGGTGGCGTCACCGCCGATCCGGACCGCCTCCTCGGAGAACCAGCGCAGGAACTCCGCGGCGTAGGCGACCTCGCCCCGCGCCTCGGCGAGCGGCTTGCCCATCTCGGTCGTCATCAGCAGCGCGAGTTCGTCCTGGCGGGCCATCACCAGGTCGTACGCCGAGCGCAGGATCTCGCTCCGCTCGCGCGGCGGAGTCCGGCCCCAGCTGCGCTGGACCCGTGCCGCGACCTCGATCGCCCGGAGCGCGTCGTCGCGTCCGCCGTCGGCGACGGCGGCGATCGGCTCCTCGGTCGCCGGGTTCAGCACGTCGATCCGCCGGCCGGACGCCGCCGGCACCCAGTCGCCGTCGACCAGCAGGTCGGTGGGCACGTCGGCGAGCAGCGCGCGGACGCGGTCGGACGTCGTGGTCGTCACGGTCATGGATCCCTCCAGGTCGACAGGCCGTGGGGCAGGGGCTACGGGCAGGGGCAGACCTCGGCGAGCGCCGCCCCGAACCGCTCGGCACCGAGGCGCACCTCCTCCTCGGTCACGACCAGGGCCGGGATCAGCCGGACCACGTTCATCAGCGGACCGCACGTCAACGACAGCAGGCCGTGCCGGGTGGTGGCCTGCTGCACCGCCTTGGCGGTGTCGGGATCGGCCGTGCCGTCGCGGCCGGTGAACTCCAGGCCGAGCATCAGGCCGATCCCGCGGACGTCGCCGAGACAGGCGTGGTCGGCCTGGATCTTCTGCAGCTCGGCGAGCAGCTGGTCGCCACGCTCGCGGGCGTTGTCGACCAGCCCCTCGTCGCGGATCACGTCGAGGGTGGCGCAGCCGGCGGCCGCGGCGACCGCGTTGCCGCCGTACGTCCCGCCCTGGGAGCCCGGCCAGGCCTGCGCCATCAGCGACTCGGGGGCGGCGATGGCGCTGATCGGGAAGCCGGACGCGATCCCCTTGGCCGTGATCAGCACGTCGGGAGTGATCGCGGAGTGCTGGTGGCCCCAGAACCGCCCCGTGCGGCCGCAGCCGGCCTGCACCTCGTCGAGGACCAGCAGGATGCCGTGCTCGTCGGCGCGCTCGCGCAGGCCCTCGAGGAACGCGGGCGGGGTCTGCAGGTAGCCGCCGTCGCCCAGCGCCGGCTCGATGAGGAACGCCGCGGTGTCGCGCGGCGCGGTCCGGGTCGCGAACAGGTGGTCGAGCTCGCGCAGGCAGAACGCGACCGCGTCGTCGACGCTCCAGCCGTAGCGGTAGGCGTAGGGGAACGGCGCCATGTGGACCCCGCCCATCAGCGGCGAGAACCCGGCCGAGAACCGGGTCCCGGCGGTGGTCAGGGTCGCGGCGGCGACCGTACGCCCGTGGAACCCGCCCTGGAAGGTGATGATGTTGGGGCGTCCGGTCGCCATCCGGGCCAGCCGGATCGCCGCCTCGACCGCCTCGGAGCCGGAGTTGGCGTAGAAGACCGAGTCGAGTCCGGCGGGCAGCACCTCGCCGAGCTTGTCGGTGAGCTCCAGCAGCGGCCGGTGCATCACGGTCGTGTACTGCGCGTGGATGATCTTCCCGACCTGCTCCCGCGCGGCCTCGACGACGCGGGGGTGGCAGTGGCCGGTGCTGGTCACGCCGATCCCGGTCGTGAAGTCGAGGTAGTCGCGTCCGTCCTCGCCGTGGATCCAGCTGCCGCGGGCGTGGTCGACCACGACCGGCGTGGCCTGCTGCAGGAGGGGGCTGAGGGCCGTCATGCGTTCGATCCTGCCAGCGGATTGCAGATTGTCAACAATTGCTGGAGGCCCCTACGGTGGCGGGGTGACGACCGCCCCACGGACCAGCGAGCGGCACCGGCTGGTCATCCTCACCGACGACGAGGGCACGGAGCCGCCGAACACGGACCGGCTCCGCGAGCTCGCCGACGTCACCGTCACCGACGCGGCAGGCCTGGCCGGGGTGCTCCCCGGGGCACGGCTGCTGTTCCTCTGGGACTTCTTCTCGGCCGCGCTGCGCGACGCCTGGCCCGCGGCCGACGCGCTGCAGTGGATCCACGTCGCGTCGGCGGGGGTCGACACCCTGCTCTTCGACGAGCTGCGTGCGTCCGAGGTGGTGGTGTCCAACGCCCGCGGCGTCTTCGACCAGCCGATCGCCGAGTTCGTCGCGGCCAGCGTGCTGGCCCACGACAAGCGGCTCCACGAGAGCAAGCGGCTGCAGCGCGAGCACGTCTGGCAGCACCGCGAGACCACCCGGACCGCCGGGTCCAGGGCACTGGTGATCGGAACGGGCGGCATCGGCCGCACCACCGCCCGGCTCCTGCGGGCGCTCGGGATGGAGGTCACCGGCGGCGGGCGTACGGCGCGCACCGACGACCCCGACTTCGGCACCGTCGTCGCGACCGCCGACCTGGCCGACCACCTCGACGACCAGGACCACGTCGTGCTGGCCGCGCCCCTGACCGACCAGACCCGCGGCCTGGTCGGCCGGGCGGAGCTGGCGGCGATGAAGCCCACCGCCCATCTGGTCAACATCGGCCGCGGACCACTCGTCGACGAGGCCGCGCTGCTCGACGCGCTGCGCTCGGGCGGGATCGCGGCCGCGTCGCTCGACGTGTTCGCGACCGAGCCGCTCCCCGGTGACCACCCCTTCTGGGACCTGCAGCAGGTCCACGTCTCGGCCCACATGTCCGGCGACGTCGTCGGCTGGCAGGAGGCGCTCGCGGCGCAGTTCGAGGACAACCTGCGGCGCTGGCTCGCCGGCGAGCAGCCGGCCAGCGTGGTCGACAAGTCCCGCGGCTACGTCCCGCAGGAGGCGGCACCGTGACGGCAGTCGCCAACCCGTGCATCGGCATCGTCACGCCCTACGACTTCGCGCTCGACCGCGAGCTCTGGCGCTGGGTGCCCGACACCCTCGACCTGCTGCTGACCCGCACGCCCTACGAGCCGCTCACCGTCACCGTCGAGATGGCGCGACGGGTCGGCGATCCCGCCGTGGTCACCGAGGCGACGCTCGCCCTCACCACGCCCGCGCCGGCGGTCGTCGGCTACGCCTGCACCTCCGGCAGCTTCGTCGCCGGGCGGGCCGGCGAGCGCGCCCTGGTCGACGCGATGCTGGCGACCGGTGTCCCCGCCGCCGTCACCACCAGCGGCGCCGTGGTCTCCGCGCTGCGGGCGCTCGGGGCCGGCCGGGTCGCGGTGGCCACGCCGTACGACGAGGCGATCACCGGGCTGCTGGTCGCGTTCCTCGCCGAGTCCGGGATCGCGGTCACCCGCGCCGACCACCTCGGCCTCGACTCCGCGATCTGGGCGGTGCCGCGCGAGGTGACCCTCGAGCTGGTGCGGCGAGCGTGGACCGACGACTGCGACGCGGTCTTCGTGTCGTGCACCAACCTCGCGACGTACGACGTCATCCCGGTGCTCGAGGAGGAGCTCGGCGTCCCGGTGGTCAGCGCCAACCAGGCCACCATGTGGGCCGCCGTCTCGCTCGCCGGACTCTCCGCACAGGGTGAGGGACAGCGACTGCTGCAGGAAGGAGTGCCCACGTGACCGACCTCTTCCCCCCGTCCGAGCCGCCGGCCCGGCACACGGCGGCGTCCTTCGACCCCGAGGAGTACGCCGCCCGGCTGGCCGCCGTGCAGGCCCGGCTCGCCGAGCGCGAGCTCGACGCGATCGTGGTGTCCGACCCGGCCAACGTCTTCTACCTGTGCGGCTACAACGCGTGGTCGTTCTACGTGCCGCAGTGCCTGGTCGTGCCGACCGACGGGCTGCCCCACCTGTTCGCGCGGGCGATGGACGCCCAGGGTGCCCACTGGACGGCGAACCTCCCCCGCGACCGGGTGCACGGCTACCCGGAGCGGCTGGTGCAGCACGTGACCGAGCACCCCTTCGACTGGATCACGCGACGCGCGGTCGAGGTCGGCGTGCTCCCCGACCGGTCCGGGGGCCGGGTGGCCGCCGAGCTGGACGCACACTTCTTCTCCGCCCGCAGCCACCTCGCGCTCGAGGCGGCGCTCGAGCACAGCGTGGTCGTCGACAGCGCCGAGCTCGTCAACTGGGTCCGCGTGGTCAAGTCGCCCGCCGAGGTCGACGCGCTGCGGGTCGCCGGCCGGATCGCCACCGACGTGATGCAGGTCGCCATCGACGGCGTCGAGGAGGGGCGGCGGCAGTGCGAGGTCGTCGCGGAGATCCAGCAGGCCCAGGCCTTCGGGTCGGGCGTGCTCGGAGGCGACTATCCCGCGATCGTGCCGATGCTGCCGACCGGCGAGTCTGCCGGGACGCCGCACCTGACGTGGAGCGACGCCCCGCTGTTCCGCGGCGAGGCGACCACCATCGAGCTGGCCGGCGTCTACCGCCGCTACCACGCGCCGCTGGCCCGCACCGTCGTCCTCGGCCGGCCGACCCCGCTGCTCGCGTCGTGCGCCGACGCCGTCGGCGAGGGCCTCGAGGCTGCCCTGGGGGAGCTGCGTCCCGGACGGACCGGCGCCGACGTTCACCGGGCCTTCACCGAGGTGATCGGCCGGCACGGCTTCACCAAGGAGTCCCGGATCGGCTACTCGATCGGCATCGGCTACCCGCCCGACTGGGGCGAGCGCACCGTGAGCCTGCGCGAGGACTCCACCACCCTGCTCGAGCCGGGCATGGCCCTCCACGTGATCCTCGGGATGTGGATGGACGGCTGGGGCTACGAGACCTCCGAGCCCGTCGTGCTCACCGACGGCGCTCCCGAACGGCTGACCACGGTCCCGCAGGGACTGACCATCAAGGAGTGACATGACCGCCACCGACCCGGTACGCACCCGGGGCCTGCCGCTGGCCTCCCGCGCCGACCTGCTGGTCGGCTCGATGATCGACTCCAGCACCTCGCTGCTCGCCGCCCAGAGCCACGACATCGTGCGGTTCGCCATGGGCAGCCCGGCCGCCGAGGCGATCCCGACCAAGGTGCTGGCCGCGATCGGCGCCGAGGAGGTCGGCGAGGCCTCCCCCGACGCGTTCGACTACGCCGCGACCGAGGGCGACCTGCCGCTGCGGCAGGCCCTGCTCGCCGAGCTCGAGGGCACCAGCGACGCCACCACGCTCGACCGGGTCACGATCACGTCGGGCGGGATGCAGGGCCTCGACCTGGCGTTCAAGCTGTTCGTCGACCCGGGTGACCTGGTGGTCGTCGAGGCACCGACGTACACCAACGGCAGCGCGACCGCGCTGTCCTACCAGGCCGAGCTGCTCGAGGTCCCCGTCGACGACGACGGCATGGACGTCGAGGCGCTGGAGCGGCTGGTCTCCGAGGCCGGGCGTACGCCGCGCGTGATCTACACCGTGCCGACCTTCCAGAACCCGTCCGGCGCCACGCTCACCCTCGAACGGCGACAGCGGCTGCTCGAACTGGCCCGCCGGTGGGGCTCGGTGCTGCTCGACGACGACCCCTACGGGATGCTCCGCTTCGCCGGCGACGACGTGCCGACCCTCCACGAGCTGGCCGACGGCGACCCGCTGGTGTTCTCGGTCCGGACCTTCTCGAAGATCGTGGCGCCCGGGCTGCGGGTGGGCTGGGTCGACACCGACCCGTCGCTGCAGCCGCTGCTGATCAACGCCAAGCAGGCGATGGACACCTGCACCAACCTGCCCGCCCAGCGGCTGGTCACCGGCTTCCTCGCCGGCGGCCACCTCGACGACCACCTGCGCACCCAGCGGGCCGAGTACCGCCGCCGCAAGGAGGCGATGCAGGCGGTCCTGGCCGAGGTGTTCGGCGACCGGGCGCGGTGGACCGACCCCGAGGGTGGCTTCTTCCTGTGGCTGACCTTCGGCGACGAGGTCGACACCGAGGCGCTGTTCCCGGTGGCCCTCGAGGAGGGGGTCGCGTTCATCCCCGGCAACGCCTTCTCGCCCAGCCGGCTCTTCCCGCACGCGCTGCGGCTCTGCTTCGCCTCGACCACCCCGAAGCGGACCCGCGAGGGGCTGCAGCGGCTGGGCCGCGCGGTCGACCGGGTGGCCGGGTGACGTCGGACGCCGAGCGGGCGGTGCTCGACCTGCTCGACGAGGACGAGCTGGTCGCTCTCACCCGTGAGCTGGTGCGGGTGCCGGGCGAGAACCCGCCCGGCCAGGAGGAGGCCAGCGCGCTCGTGCTGGCCGGGCTGTGCCGTGACCGCGGCCTCGCCGTCGAGACCGACGAGGTGTCGCCCGGCCGGCCCAACGTCGTCGCGACACTCGCGGGCGGCGACGCCCCCGGACTGCTGCTGCTGGGCCACACCGACGTGGTCCCGGTCGGGACCGGCTGGACCGCCGACCCGTTCTCCGGCGAGCTGCGCGACGGGTGCGTCCACGGCCGCGGCAGCGCCGACATGAAGGGCGGGCTCGCCGCCTGCCTGATCGCCGTGGACGCCGTACGCCGGGCGGGCGTCGCGCTGCCCGGCCCGGTCCACCTCGCCGCGCTGGTCGACGAGGAGGACACCGGGCTCGGCATCCGCCGCTACGTCGACCGCGGCCTGCCGCCGCTCGCCGGCTGCGTCGTCGCCGAGCCGACCGACCTGCGCACGGTCGTGGCCGCCCGCGGCGACAGCTACCTCGACTACCGGGTGTGCGGCCGCGCCGCCCACTCCGGCGACCCGTCGGAGGGCCGCAACGCGATCGTCGGCGCCGCCCGGGTCGTCGCCGACCTCGAACGGTGGCACGCCGAGCTCGCCGCCGACCGCCACCCGCTGGTCGGGCCGGCCACCGTCAGCGTCGGCACCGTCCGCGGCGGCCAGGGCACCTCGATCGTGGCCGCGGAGTGCCACCTCACCGTCGACCGGCGGCTGCTCCCCGACGAGGACCCCGACGTCGTCCTCGACGCGGCCCGAGCCCGGCTCGACGCGCTCGACCTCGCCCGCGACGACCTCACCGCCGAGGTCGCGATGACCATGGCGATGCCCGGCTTCGCCACCCCGGCCGACCACCCGTGGACGACCCTCGTCGACGGCGCGCTGGCCGACGCCGGCGGGCCCGGCCTGCCCGTCGCCGGCTGGACGGCCGCCTGCGACGGCGGCTTCGTCGCCCGCGCCGGCGTCCCCGTCGTCGTGACGGGACCCGGCTCCCTGGACCAGGCCCACCGCGCCGACGAACGTGTCGACGTCGCCCAGCTGGTCACCGCCGCCCGCACGTACGCCCTGGCGATCCTCCGCCTTGGCCGCTTGTAACGCCGGGTGACCTGCTGTTCTCACCCGGTCACGACCAGGTGGGAACAGTCGCTGACCCGGCGTTACATGGGACCGGGCGGTCGGTTCAGCCGACGGTGACCAGGCCGGACTCGTAGGCGACGACGACGGCCTGCACCCGGCTGGTCACGCCGAGCTTGGCCAGCACCCGGTTGACATGGGTCTTGACGGTGGCCTGCGCGACGACCAGCTCGCCGGCGATGTCGTCGTTGGAGAGTCCGCGGGCCATCAGCACCAGCACCTGCCGCTCTCGGTCGGTCAGCCCGGCGACGGGTGAGTGTCCCGTGGCGTCGCGTGGCGGGTGGCGCAGGTAGGTCTCGATCAGCCGCCGGGTCAGCGTCGGCGCCAGCAGCGACTCCCCCGCGGCCACGGTGCGGATGCCGTCGACCAGCCGGTCGGGCGGGGTGGCCTTGAGCAGGAACCCGGCCGCTCCGGCGGCCAGCGCGTCGTACACGTAGCGGTCTAGGTCGTACGTCGTCAGCATCAGCACCCGCGCCGCGCAGCCGGACCCGGTGAGCTCGCGGGTGGCGGCGATGCCGTCGAGCACCGGCATCCGGATGTCCATCAGCACGACATCGGGCTCGGTCCGCCGTACGACGGAGACCGCCTCGCGGCCGTCGGCGGCGGTGCCGACGACCTCGCAGCCTCGCGCCTCGAGCACGAGCACCAGCCCGGAACGGACCAGGTCCTGGTCGTCGGCCACCACCACCCGGGTCACGTGGCCCCCAGCGGGATCACGACGTCGAGCTCGAACCGACCGTCGTCGTTGCGCCCGTGCCGCACCGTGCCCCCCAGCACGCCCACCCGCTCCGCGATACCGAGCAGGCCCAGCCCCGAGCCGGAACCGTGCCCGACGTCCGTGTTGGTGCAGCGGATGGTGACCTGTGCGTCGTCGCTGGCGACCGAGAGCGCGACCGGTCCGGCGCCGTGCTTGAGGGCGTTGGTGAGCGCCTCCTGCACGACCCGGTAGGCGGAGACGTCGACGCCGCCAGGCACCGAGCGGGCCGCCAGCTCCAGCCGGGCCTCGACGTCGAGCCCACCGTCGCGCAACCGGTCCACGAGGGCGGGCACGTCGGCCAGTCCCGGCGCCGGGCTCAGCCCCAGCTCGTCGGCGTCGTCGCGGATCACGTGGAGCAGCCGTCCGGTCTCGGCCAGCGCCCGCCGTCCGGTCTCGGCGACCCCCTCCAGCATCGCGGCTGCCCGCCGGGGGTCGGTCGCAACCAGGTCCTGGGCCGCCGCCGTCTGCACCACCATCGCGCTCACCGAGTGCGCGATCACGTCGTGCAGCTCGCGGGCGATCCGGTCGCGCTCGTCGCGGACCGCCTGCTCCTGCAGCAGCACCGCCTGCTCGGCGAGTAGCCGCTTCTGCTCGTCCATGGTGCGCACGATCCGCCCCAGCACGTACGGCGGCAGCACCAGCGCCAGCACGAACACCACGTCGCCGAAGCCGTGGGCCCGGACGTCGACGAGGAGGTAGTCGAAGAACATCATGACCAGCAGCAGCACCAGCCCGACCACGCCCAGCAGGTCGGCGCGCCATCGCGCGAGCGAGTAGGTCAGCAGCGCCAGGAACAGGATCGGGGTCGCCAGGTCGTCGAGCTGCGGGCCCAGCCACGGTGTCCAGAGCAGCAGCAGTGCCGCAGTGGTGCACGTGACCACCGGCCAGCGGCGCCGGAAGACGAGCAGGGCGGCGGCGACCGACTGCAGGGCGATCCCCCAGCCCCAACCCGCGGGCATGACCGAGAGCACCTCGACCACGCCCACCGCCAGGACCGCGACGGGGATCAGCACGTCGGCAGGACGCAGCTCCCAGCTCACGATCCCGAGATTAGGCCCGTCGAACGCCGTACGGCATCAACCCGGGGGTGGACGCCCGGTCCCACCCGTAGCCCGACGACGCGGCATCACGCCGTGGGTGACGCTCGTCCTCGAGACACCGACCATGGGAGGGACGACATGCTGGACGCACACGAGCGGCAGATCGGGCGGTTCGCCTGGGTGATGGCCTGGGTGGGACTGGTGGTGGGGCAGCTGCACGCACTGGCCCGCTTCGCCATCCCCGAGCACGCCGAGGACCTCGACTACCCGCTGACCTCGGCCTGGGCGGTCCCCGCGATGGACGCGCTGCGGCCGCTGCTCGACTGGGGCGACCCGGACCTGGTCTACGTGACCTTCGGCAAGATCTGGCTCCCGGTGTTCGTCGCCTTCACCCTGTGCGCCGTGGTCGTCTACCGGCGGCGCAGCCCCCGCGGCTTCACCACGTGGGCATGGCGGGCCGCGATCGCGGTGTACGCCGCGGCCTGCGTGGGCGTGTTCCTCGACTACTGGACCCAGTGGACCGGCGACTACAACGTGCTGTTCCTGGTCGGCACCTGGGTGACCTTCCCGGCACTGGGCCTGATGCTGATCACCACGACCGTCCTCGGCGTGACGTTGCTCGTCACCCGGTTCCGGCCGGTGCTGCCGGCGGTGCTGCTGGCCCTGATGATCCCGCTCGCGATCGGCATCGTGCAGTTCACCTCGCTGGGCAGCGCCGCCCTGCCGGTGATGTTCGCCTTCGGGATCCTCGGTCGGCGAATCGCCCGCGCCGAGGCGCGGACTGCCGCCGAGCCGGTGCCGGTCTGAGCGACCCCAGGAGCCCGTCGTACCCGGCGTTCGGGTCGCGAGGATCGCCGATCCACGACCCGGATGCCGGGTACGACGCAGGACAGGAGGCTCTGGCGCCGCCCGGCCCCGGGGTGCTTCCATGGAGTCGTCTCGGGACGAGGGGAGGTCCCGAGACGTGAGCACGACGCCCGCCGTCGACCTGCAGGGCGTGGCCAAGACCTTCGGGCCGGTCACTGCCGTCGACGGCATCGACCTGGCCATCGAGGACGGCGAGTTCTTCTCGATGCTCGGCCCCTCGGGCTCCGGCAAGACCACGGTGCTGCGGATGATCGCCGGCTTCGAGCAGCCGACGGCCGGCCGGGTGCTGCTCGACGGCGAGGACGTGACCAACCGGCCGCCGCACGCCCGCGACGTCAACACCGTCTTCCAGGACTACGCGCTGTTCCCCCACATGGACGTGCTGCGCAACGTCGAGTACGGCCTCCGGGTCAAGAAGGTGGCGCGCAACGAGCGGCGCCGCCGCGCCCGTGAGTCGCTTTCGCTGGTCCGGCTCGAGGGGTACGACGAGCGGCGGCCGTCCCAGCTGTCCGGCGGCCAGCGACAGCGGGTGGCCCTCGCACGGGCGCTGGTCAACCGGCCCCGGGTGCTGCTGCTCGACGAGCCCCTGGGCGCGCTCGACCTCAAGCTGCGGCGCGAGATGCAGCTGACCCTCAAGCAGATCCAGCGCGAGGTCGGCATCACCTTCTGCTTCGTGACCCACGACCAGGAGGAGGCGCTGACCATGAGCGACCGGATCGCGGTGTTCAACGACGGCCGGGTCGAGCAGGTCGCCACCCCGGCCGAGCTCTACGAGTCGCCCGGCAGCCCGTTCGTCGCCGGCTTCGTCGGCACCTCCAACCTGCTCACGGGCGCCGACGCGCGCTCGGTCGTGGGGCGCGACGGGACGTTCAGCATCCGGCCGGAGAAGATCCACCTCGGAGCCGACGGCGCCGGCGCTCCGGTGCGCGCCAGCGGCGTCGTCCAGGACATCGTCTACCTCGGCTCGGTCAACCACTACCTCGTCCGGCTCGACGGCGGCAGCACCCTGACCGTCCTCAGCCAGAACCTCCGCGGCGACACCCGGCAGACCCTGAGCCGGCGTGGCGAGCGCGTCGACCTCGCGTGGGAGGACGTCCACGTCATCGATCTCACCCGCGGGGAGGCCCTCACCGCGGCGACAGGAGAAGGAGAACCGACATGAGGAGACTGACGAGCACCCTGGCTGGGGTGGCGCTGCTGGCCCTGACGGCAGCCTGCGGCACCAGCTCCGGGGACGGGAACGAGGGCGACTCGGCGTCTGAGGAGCAGGGCGGCTTCACCGCACCCGACCTGCCGATGGCCGAGGAGGTCGGCGACTACGAGGACAGCCTGAGCGTGCTGGCGTGGCCCGGGTACGCCGAGGACGGGTCCAGCGACCCGAAGGTCGACTGGGTGACGCCGTTCGAGGAGGAGACCGGCTGCGAGGTGAGCGTGAAGACGTTCAACACCTCCGACGAGGCGGTCACCCTGATGCAGTCCGGTGAGTACGACGTGGTGTCGGCGTCGGGCGACGCCTCGCTGCGGCTGATCGCCGGCGGCGACGTCGAGCCGGTCAACACCGACCTGATCGACAACTACGCGGACATCTGGCCGTTCCTGAAGGACCGCGACTGGAACTCCGTCGACGGCCAGATGTACGGCGTCCCGCACGGCTACGGCGCCAACCTGCTGATGTACAACACCGAGGAGGTCACGCCGGCGCCGACCGACTGGTCCGTGGTGTTCGACGGTGCGTCCGACTACAGCGGGCAGGTCACCGCCTACGACTCGCCGATCTACATCGCCGACGCCGCGCTGTACCTGATGAACACCCAGCCGGACCTCGGGATCGAGAACCCCTACTCGCTCGACGAGGACCAGCTGGCCGCAGCCGTCGACGTGCTCAAGCAGCAGAAGGAGCACGTGGGCGAGTACTGGTCGGACTACCTCAAGGAGATCCAGGCGTTCACGACCGGTGACTCGGTGGTCGGCACGACCTGGCAGGTGATCGTCAACCTCGCCCAGGCCGACAAGGTCCCGGTCGAGGCGATCCTCCCCGACACCGGGTCGACCGGCTGGTCCGACACCTGGATGATCAACGCGAACACCGAGAGCCGGAACTGCTCCTACGCCTGGCTCAACCACATCGTCAGCCCCGAGGCGAACGCGGCGGTGGCGGAGTGGTTCGGTGAGGCGCCGGCCAACAGCAAGGCCTGCGACCTGACCAGCAAGGGGTTCTGCGAGACCTACCACGCCGGCGACGAGGCCTACGCCGAGGGCATCTGGTACTGGACCACGCCCATCGAGCAGTGCATCGACGGTCGTACCGACGTCCAGTGCACGACCTACCAGGACTGGACACAGGCCTGGACCGAGATCAAGGGCTGAGCCCGCGAGGATGAGTGCCGCAGGGACCCGCCGACACCGACGGTGGCAGCTCGGGCTGCTGCTGGCCCCGCCGATGGCGTGGCTGCTGGTGCTGTACCTCGGGTCCCTCGCGGCGCTCTTCATCACCTCGTTCTGGACCACCGACGCGTTCGGTGGCGAGATCCAGCGCACCTGGACGCTGGAGAACTACCGCGACCTGTTCACCATCGAGGTCTACCGCACGATCACCGGCCGGACCCTGATGGTCGCGATCACGGTCACCGTGGTCGACGCGCTGGTGGCCCTGCCGATCGCGCTGTTCATGGCGAAGGTGGCCTCGCCGCGGGCGCAGCGGCTGCTGGTGATCGCGGTGCTGACGCCGCTGTGGGCGTCCTACCTGGTGAAGGCGTACGCGTGGCGCGGCATGTTCGCCAACGACGGGCCGATCGAGTGGGCGCTGTCCCCCCTCGGCCTCAACTCGCCGGGCTACGGGCTGACGGCGACGGTCATCACCCTCGCCTACCTCTGGCTGCCCTACATGATCCTCCCGATGTACGCCGGGCTCGAGCGGCTGCCCGGCTCGCTGCTCGAGGCGTCGTCGGACCTCGGGGCCCGCGGGCTGACGACGATGCGCCGGGTGGTGCTGCCGGTGCTGTTCCCGGCCATGGTGGCGGGATCGATCTTCACGTTCTCGCTGACGCTCGGCGACTACATCGCGGTCAAGATCGTCGGCGGCACCAACCAGATGCTCGGCAACGTCGTCTACGACACCTTCCTGACCGGCAACAACCTGCCGTTCGCCGCGGCGGTGTCGACGATCCCGGTCGTGATCATGCTGGTCTACCTTGCCGGCGTACGCCGCACCGGAGCCCTGGAGAACCTGTGACCCTGTCGCCGTGGACCCGCCGCTTCCTGCTCGGCTTCACCGTGCTCGGCCTGGTGTTCGTCTACGCACCGCTGGTCCTGGTGGTGCTGAACTCGTTCAACGTCTCCCGCACCTTCGCCTGGCCCCCTCCCGGGTACACGACCGAGTGGTGGTCGCGGGCCTGGGAGTCCGAGGGCGCCCGGGCCGCGGTGGTGGTGTCGCTGGAGGCGGCGGCGATCGCAACCACCGTCGCCCTGGTGCTGGGCACGATGGCGGCGCTCGCGCTGCAGCGGTTCCGGTTCTTCGGCCGCGACACCGTCTCGCTGCTGATCATCCTGCCGATCGCGCTGCCCGGGGTGGTGACCGGGATCGCGCTCGCCAACGCGTTCCTCACCATGTTCGGCATCCAGCTCGGGTTCTTCACCCTGGTGGTCTCCCACGCGACGTTCTGCATCGTCACCGTCTTCAACAACGCGATCGCCCGGCTGCGGCGGCTCGGCGCCAACCTCGAGGAGGCCTCGGCCGACCTCGGCGCGAGCGGGTTCACCACGTTCCGGCTGGTGACGCTGCCGATGCTCCGCTCGGCCCTCCTCGCCGGGGCGCTGCTGTCGTTCGCGCTGAGCTTCGACGAGATCATCGTGACCACGTTCACCGCCGGGTCGGGGATCCAGACCCTGCCGATCTGGATCTACCAGAACCTGTTCCGCCCCAACCAGGCGCCCGTGGTCAACGTCGTCGCCGCCGCGCTCATCGTGGTGTCGATCGTGCCGATCTGGCTGGCCCAGAAGCTGGCCGGAACCGACGAGAGCGTGGCCGCCGCGCAGTGACCTCTCACTGGGTGCGTTCCTTCAGCCGGACGCCCGCTCATTGGCTCAGCCGATGAGCGACGTTCCCGTCGTGCGGGTGACATGCTTGCGCAATGCGGGCACAGGTGGGCGCACGACCGCAACTGCCGCGTCGAGGACGGGTACACCGACCCGCAGCCTGTCTGCGACACCGACACAGGATACGAACCCCTCACCCCCTGATCGGCCGCGGCGGGCGGCACCGGTCCCTAGTCCCGGTGGTAGACCTCCGACCCCCGCGACCACGCCGAGACTGGGTCCGCGGAACCGATGTCGTCCTCGTGAAGATCGAAGGGGTCCCGGTCCAGCACCACGATGTCGGCCGACGCCCCGACCCGGAGGTTCCCCGAGTCCTCCTGGTGGTTGGCGTGGGCGGCGCCGCTCGTGTAGGCCTGCAGGGCCTGGGTCAGGGTGAGTCCCTGGTCATCGCGCATGGGAGGTTCCTCGTCCCGCTCGTCGGTACGTCGCGACGAGCGGTTGACGAGCACGTGGATGCCCTCCATCGGTTCGGGCGGGTTGATCGGCCAGTCCGAACCACCCGCCACCAGCGCGCCACTGTTGACGATGTCGGCGAACGGGTACTGCCAGTCCAGCCGCTCCTGGTCGAGGTAGGGCTCCACCATCTGCACTGCGGGCGTGTTGTAGCGGGCCCACATCCCCTCGACGTTCGCGATCGCACCGAGTAGACGGAACCGGTTGCGGTCCCGGGGCGCCACCAGCTGCAGGTGCGCGAGCTGGTGCCGCTGGTGGCTCCACCCGTTGCGCCGCCGCGCGGCGGCGATCGCGTCCAGCGAGGTCCGCACCGCCCGGTCGCCCAGGGCGTGGAAGTGCGCCTGGAACCCGGTGGCGTCCAGAGCGATCACGGCCTCGTCCAGCTGCTCGGGCTCGAGAAAGGTGAGGCCTCGCTCGCCGCCTGCGCACGGGCACCGGGCGCCTCCGAGGTAGGGCTCGTCCACCGCCATCGTGAAGGTCTCGGAGACCCCGTCCACCATCAGCTTCACCGAGCCGGCGTCCAGCCCCGCCTCGGCGAGCCGATCCCGCTCGGCCCGCAGGTCCTCCACCTGTTCCACGCCCCGGTGCCGGTCCCACCACAGCGCCAACCGGACGCGTGCGGTCAGGTCACCGCTGTCCACCAGGTCGAGGTAGGCCTGCGTGGGGTCGTCGATGCCCGCGTACCCGCCCACCAGGGCGTCCTGCCACCCCACGATCCCCCACGAGTTCAGGTGCGCCTGGGCCTCGCGCAGCGCCTCGCGCTTCTCCTCCCGCGTGGTGTCGACCAGCCGATGCACCAGCAGCGCCGCGGCCTCGCGCAGGGTGCCGGTCGGGTTGCCGTCCCGGTCCCGCTCGATCCACCCGTCCGGCGGGTCGGGGGTCTCCCGGTCGATACCGGCCAGCTCCAGCGCGCGGGTGTTCACCCAGGCGTTGTGGTGGTCGTTGCTGGGCAGGAACGCCGGCCGGTGGGACACGACCCGGTCCAGGGCCTCCGCCGTCGGCCCGGTCCCCTGGTCGAAGTGTTCCAGGGACCAGCCGCCGGCGCGGAACCAGGAGTCCGCCGGCCGGTCCCCCTGGTCGGCGACCGACTCCGCGATCTTGTCCAGGCACGCCTCGGCACCGTCGCAGTCGGTGAGCAGGCCGTTGCGCAGCTCCAGCCCGCCGATCAGCGGGTGGATGTGGGCGTCGTGGAAGGCCGGCATCACCAGGCCGCCCCTCGCGTCGAACTCCTCGACCTTTCGGCCCCCTGACGACATCTCCTCACGGACCCGGTCGAGGGGCCCCACCGCGTGGATCATGTCCCCACGCACGCCCACGGCGTGGTCATGGTGGTAGCGGAGGCCGTCGAAGAGCCGCCCGTTGGCGAAGATCATGTCGTTCACAGTTGTCCGTTCGTTCGATGAGGATCGGCGGCCCGCGCGGGCTCGTGTCAGTGGAGCCACTCCCGGACCACCTCGTCGCGGCCCAGGTGGTCCACCACCTCGCACTTGCCGGGCTCGAGCATCCGGTACGCGGCGAAGAACGCGTCCAGCTCGTCCACGGCGTTGGTCGGCAGGTCGTCCAGTTCCCGCAGGTGGTCCTGGTGGTGGTCGCGGTCAGGGACGCAGAGCAGCTTGGTCTCGATCGCTTCCCCGGTGCGGATCACGAAGGCGCCCAGCACGCGGGCCACCACGTGCACGCCCGGGTAGGTCGGCTCGTCGCAGAGCACGAGGGCGTCGAGCGCGTCGCCGTCCTCGGCCTCGACGCCGACGACGTACCCGTACTCACCAGGGAAGCCCGCGGGCCCCCCGACCCTGCGGTCGAACCAGATCACGCCGTCCTCGTCCTGCTCGAACTTGTTCCGGCTGCCCCGGGGTATCTCGACCACCACCTCGACCAGCCCCTCGGCGTGCAGGTCGGACCGGCTGCGCTCGTCTCCCATGCCTCCCGATCATGCCTGCTGCCCGGCGCCGTGCCCGCGGCGGGAGCGGAGGGGCGGGGGCCGTCCACCCCTTCGGGTGGCTCCCCGCGAGGGCGCGGGTCAAGGAGTCCGGATCCTCCGCGGCGGACCGCGCCGCGGGGCTGCGGGGTCTAGCGGGCCCTGACCTGAAGCCATGACGGCCGAGACGGCGAGCCGCCGCGGGCAGGGAAGCCGCGAACGGTGCCCGGAATGGACCCCCGCACACGCGCTGCCACCCTCTTCGCGGACGTGGCATCGAGGTGCTTCACGTCACCACGGTCCCAGCAGGAGCTTGTCCATCACATCCTTCTTTCGGCATGACCGCTACAGCGGCATGAGCGGACACGCTATGCCGTACTGACAGCGGCAGACGACGGCGTCTTGGGGGCATGGTTGCGAGTCACGACCGGGCCTCTGTCCACGCGGGCGCTCGTACCGTTCGGAACTTTGTGGCGGCAAGGCCTGCCGTCACAAGAGCGAAGACGAAGGCCGCCGCGAGCAGTGTGACCCGGAACCCGGCGGCGTCGGCCACGATGCCGGCGACGGGGGCACATATCACCATCACGCCCCGATTGATGGAACGCATGGTGACGTTCGTGCGTGCCTGGAGACGGTCCGGGGTGACGAGTTGCCGGTAGCTCGTCTCGTGCGAGTTGCTCATCCCCATCGCCAGTCCGTACAGGCCCTGCCCTGCGCTGAGGATCACCACGATGACCCACGACGCAAGTCCCGTGTTGGCGATCGCCATCACCACGACGGCGATGGTCGAGATCAGGTGGCACACCACGATGGTGCGCCCAGTGCCGAGTCGGAGCCCGACGGTCGTGGTGATCGTTGCGCCCACCAAGGCGCCGACGCCGCCGGCGGCGCCGAGGATTCCGAAGAGGAACGGCGACAGTCCCAGCTCGTTCAGGGCGAAGGGTGCGAGGACGACACCAACGATCGCGTTGCCGACGAACCATCCGTGCGTCGACACCGCAAGGGTGGCCAGGCCCGAACCCCTGTACACCCAGGTGACGCCCTCGCGAACCTCACGCAACAGCTGGAGGGCCGTCGCGCCGCCAACCGGCGGCGGCTCCCGCACGTCGATGCGCCACATCAGAACTGCCGAGTAGAAGTAGGTGCACGCGTCAACCAGGACAGCGAACGGCGCACCCAACCCGCTCACGAGTAATCCACCAAGAGCGGGTCCAGCGGTCATCGCGGCCGCATCGGTGCCGTCCGTGCGGGCGTGCGCTCGTTGCAGGTACGCGGGAGGCACCAGCCTGGGCAGGAAGGACATCGCGGCAGCACTATTGATCACCGACGCTGTGCCGTAGAGGACCACGAGCGCGACCAGCACGGGGAAGGTCAGCGCATCAACGAGCCAGAGAAGCGGGATGCTGGCCAGGATGACGGTCTGCGCCAGATCGGTTGCTACCAGTAGTGGCCGCCGTCGGCGGCGGTCGACGAGGGCGCCGACGAACACACCCGCTACGAGATACGGAAGCCACCGCGCCGAGTTCAGCAGGCCGACTTGCGTTGCAGAACCGTGCAAGGTCAGGACGACGAGTGTCTGCAGCGCCAGAAGGGTGATGTAGTCGCCGAAGCCGGAGACGGCCACTGCGCTCCAGTACCTGAGGAACGTCCTCGACGGGAAGCGTTCCTCGTGATTCACGGAGTCAGGCTTTCACATCGCACGTGCTGACCTCGGGGCCGAGCGATAGGGGATTCAGCCAGCCCTTGCGAGTCCCGCAGAGCCCCGTCGAGTCATCCGCTCATCGGCAGGACGGCGCACAATGCGGCAGATCCTGACGCTCCCTGCGGCTGGTCATGGCTGGCTCGGCGGCTAGGCACCTCGGGTCTGAAGGACCGCTTCGAGCCTCTGGAAGCTGTCGGCCCAGCCGCTGCGGTGCAGTTCGAGCCGTTCCTTGGTCGCGAATTCACCCTGCCACAGCGACACCATGGTTGAGTCACCCCGGGACTCCAACGTCAACACGACCACGGTCTCGCGGTCGTCAGGGGCAGGCTCGTCCCATCGGAACGTGAAGCTGAGCTTTCCGGGCGGCTGGACTTCGAGAAACTCACCAGACAGATGAAACACGTCGCCATCGGGTGGCTGCATTGTCAAGCGGTAGGTGCCACCCGCGCGTAGGTCAAGGTGGATCTCAGGTGTCGTGAAGCCGTGGGGTCCCCACCACTTCGCCACCTCGGGCGGCTCGGTCAGGATGGCGAAGATCCGTTCTGGCGGGGCTTCGAACGTGGCCGTCTGTTCCAGGACGAATCCCCCGGTCTTGTCGGTCATGACTCGACGCCTCCGCCAGACGTTGCGGTGCCCGGGGTCATTGCCGGGCCCCGGAACGAGAATAGTCGCGGAGAAGCTGCCGCGAGTGCCGGAGTCGTTGATTGGTGCTGGCGACGCCATCAGGAGCCCGCCGTTGACGAGCCCCGCCGAAGCCTTCCTCCCCGTCGGGTTTCGCCCCCGGCACCGTGACTCGGCTCATGCTCGGCCACCCGAGGCGGGGACCGCGTGTCTGTCGGCTCCGCGACCGGCAGGTCCTCCGTCTGTCGGTCGCCCGGGTTAGATGGGGGCGATCCCGGATGGTGCGTAGGACCACAGACTGTGAGTCTGCTCATGTGACAACCACGCCGCCGCTCGTCAGGTTCTCGGCACTCGCCGCCCCGACCCTTCTGTTGCTGTACGGACTGCTGCGGTTGATCGACGGCCTGGACGGAGATCACGGACCCGGGCTTGCGTGGAACCTCGGGCATACGCTGTTCTTCATCGGTTTCGTCCTGTTCGGTGTCCTGGCCGTAGGGATGCGACATCTCGTTCCGGCCATCACCGTGTGGATGCGGATCGTGGCGAGCGTGGCAACGGTCGCCGCCTTGTTCGGCGTCGGGTGCTTCCTCTGGGTGATCCTCGGGGACCTGTTCCCAGACTTCCGCTACGGCGCACCACTGCCCGACGCCCTGGAGTTGCTCGGCCCGCTTTCGTTCCAGCTCGGCGTTCTGACCCTGCTGATCATTATGGTGGCTGCTCGGCCGCGCCGCCTTCCCATCTGGAGCCCACTGCTGGTGCTCATCGGTTTCGTGCTGTTCGCCGTAAACCTGGATCTGATCCCGGTCGGAGCCCTGCTCATCCTCGCTGGCCTGGCCCCCCTGGCTGGTGACCGTCGACCGGCGCCACGCTAGGGAAAGGCGGCGCCTGCCCGCCCCGACAGCGGCGGCCACGTCAACATCCACTGTTCGGCATCACCCTTCGACTGCGCCAGAACAGGTGCGGTGGCCGAGTTCGTTCAGCGAGCATCAGCGGACCGGCGGTGGATCCCTTCTTGGCCTGCGCCTCGGTCGCACTGGACGCGACCGCGCGGCGACCAGACATCGGCACGAGTGCGCGCTCAACGCGGGGCATGAGTAGCCCTGTGTCAAGCCGGCTGTGCGTAGGACGCGTTGTAGGGCGTGGTGTTTGTCGGGGTCGTATGGCGACGCCGTCTTGCCAGCAGCGCCAGATGATGTGGAGCCAGGCGCGGGCGAGGATCCGTACGGCGTGGGGGTGGTCGTGGCCGCGCGCCCTGGCTTTGGCGTAGAGGTCGGCGGCCCAGGGATTGGCCTGCCAGGAGTCGCCGGCGAAGTCGATGACGGCCCCGCGGAGTTGTTTGTCGGCCGCCCAGCGGAAGGTGACGACCTTGACCTTGCCGGACTGTTTGGTCGAGGGGGCGGCACCGGCCAGGCAGACGAGTGCTTCGGGGGTCGGGAAGCGGCCGCGGGCGTCGCCGATCTCGGCCAGCAGCCGGGCGGCACGGACGGTGCCGGCCTTGGGCAGCGAGGTGAAGATCGCGGCGTCGGGATGGCAGGCGAGCTGGTCGGCAATCTGGTCCTCGAGTGCCTTGATCTGGTCGCGCAGCGCCCTCAGGGCGGTCACCAGCGTCAGGGTGATCTCGGCTCGGGCGGCGGCTTGGTCGCCGGTGGTGCCGCGCGGGGCGTGGTGCAGGTGGTCCCAGAGCCGGTCGAGGTTGGCCAGGTGGTTGTAGCCGATCGAGCGCAGCCAGTTCCCCAGCCTGGTACGGGATAGCCAGTCCGCCTTGTCCTGGCTGGGGAACCGGGTCAGGAACCGCAGCGTGATGCTGGAGTCGATGTCGCGGAACAGGCCGATCACGCCCGGCAGCGTGGTCTGCAGGTGGGCGCGGAGCTGGTTGGCCATCGCGACCCGGGCGTGCACCAGGTCCTGCCGGGCCCGCACGGTCATCCGCAGGGTGATCGTCTCCTCGCTGTCGCGGGACAGCGGACGCATCCTGGCACGGTCGGTGCGCAGCACATCGGCAAGCACGTAGGCGTCGAACCGGTCGTCCTTGTTGCCGGCCGACCCGTAGCGGCCGCGCAGGTTCCTGAGCTGCTTGGGATCGATCACGAACACCCCCAGCTCGGCCTCGAGCAGCGCGTCGACGACGGGGCCGTCGGGTCGTTCGATCGCCACTTCCGTGACACCCCCGCGGCGCAGTCGGGCGATCAACCGACGAAGTCCGGGTGCGGTGTGCGCGACGCTGAACCGGTCGACCGGCCGGCCCTGGTCATCGACGATCGCGACCGCGTGATCCTCGCTGGCCCAATCGATCCCGGCGGTGACCCGGGTCGGCGCTCGACGCGTCTGTGGTTCCTGTTCGACACTCATGGTGGTCCTTCCATGCTGTTGCACCAGCAGGTTGGGCACCCGACGGTCCGGGACACGACTGCCGGTCGCTCACTGATCGGCGCTCTGGTGGCGCTCAGCCCTGTCGCCAGTCGGCGTGTCCTGGGCCGCCGGGCCCCGCGTAACTCATGCAGGACCTCGAAAGCGGTCTCGCGTGCGTGGCAGTGACCCGACGGGAACCAGGTGCCACCAACCGCACCTCGCGGCCGGCCCCAACACCCTGCCGCGAAAAGCGATCAGCAAGAAGAGGTTCGCCCAGTGAGCGTGCGATCCAAACACGCTGACCGAAGACGCAAGCCAGATCCTGAGGAGTCGTGTCAGAGGCCAGGATGGTGATGTCCCATCACCCGTGCCCAGGTCGCCTGCGGGACGGCAGACATGCCACCTTCCGCCATGGCTGCACCTAGTTGTCGTAGTCTTTCCATTCTTGGAGTCGGGGTATCGAACAGGCGCGGAGGTGATATGCACACCTCCATGCTGCCGGCCGCAGAGCTCCACCTGCACCTCGAAGGCACCCTCGAACCCGAGACGATCTTTGCGATCGCGGAACGGAACAAGATCGCGCTGCCGTACTCAAGCATCGACCAACTGCGGGCACGCTATGCCTTCACCGACCTGCAGTCGTTCCTGGACCTGTGCTACACCAACGTCGACGTCCTGCGGACCGCCGAAGACTTCGCCGACATGACGACGGCCTATCTGGAGCGCGCGGCTGCGGCGGGGCTGCGGCACGCTGAGGTCTTCCTCAACCCGCAGGCACACACTGCCCGGGGGGTCCCCCTGCCCGAAGTCATGGCGGGAGTCGCCAGCGCCCTCTCCGAGTCGCTACGGACTCATGGGCTGAGCACCGGGCTGATCGTGGCGTTCCTGCGGGATGAGAGCGAAGAGTCGGCGATGGCAACCCTCAACGCAGCCCTGGCCCTGGACGCAGCGTTCATTGGCGTGGGTCTCGACTCCGCTGAGGTAGGGCACCCTCCGTCGAAATTCGCCAAGGTGTTCCAACGCGCTCGCGCCGAGGGTCTGCACCGCGTGGCCCACGCTGGTGAAGAAGGTCCACCCAGCTACATCTGGGAGGCGCTCGACGTGTTGGGCGTCGAGCGGATCGACCACGGCGTGCGCTGCCTCGATGACGAGCAGCTCGTCCGGCGCCTCGTTGAGGACCAGGTGCCGCTGACCGTGTGCCCTCTGTCGAACGTGAGCCTGAGAGTAGTTGAAGACATCGCCTCACACCCGTTGTCAACCATGCTGGAGCGAGGGATCAAGGTGACCGTCAATTCTGACGACCCGGCGTACTTCGGTGGCTACGTCGACGACAATCTCGACGCCCTCACCCAAGCCGGCCATCTCACAAGTGCAGACCTCGTGACGCTGGCTCGCAACTCAATTGAGGCATCCTTCGCCGATCCCGGACGCAAGCAGCAACTGCTGAATGAGCTCGGCGTCGCGCTCAGCGAACCGGATGGCAAGCACCGCGGGACTCCCGGCCGACCGACCTAGCCACAGCGCGTCCCTGGCGATCCTCGTCTGGACCAACGACTCATGCGACACGACCTGGTCGTGAGGTCATGAAGTCGGCTTGGGCCTGCTGCGACTCCCAGACCTCAATCACGTAGCCGTGGCCGGCGTCCGACACGCCTGTAGACACCGGCGGAGGCTGACGCACACGGAGCCGGAGACGACGCAATCCAACCGTTCATCCGAGTGCTCGAGGAACACCCTGCGCAGCGGCTCTGGCCGATCAACTGGCAACGCGCTGTCATCGGCACGAGTGCGCACTCAACGCGGCAGAAGAGAGCGGTTCAGCCGCGATGGCTGAGCACGTTCACCACGTGGCCGGCGCTCGTGCGCACGAAGAAGCGACGGACGCCCCAGTCCTCGTCCTGAAGAGGATGAACGATCTCGGCACCGCTGTCCTGAGCCCGCCGATAGGCCTCGTCGACATCCGCCACCTCAACCGACATCTCCGGATTGCACGGCGCGGACTGGTCGATGTCCATAACGCTGAACTGGGCACCGCTGTGCGTTCCGAGGGTTGCCACCCAGCCCAGATTCATGAGCACATCGAGACCGAGCAACGCGGAGTACTCCCGTACGCCGGCCTCAACATCGCTCACCGTCAGGATCGGCACTGCTCGAAGCAAGTCCATGACCCCACCCTAGGCAGGGGCAGATCCAAACAAGAGGCGCCCGCAGGCATGAGGGTGCGTGTGGATTTCCAGGGCTCGAGCAGGCCCGAGAAATGGGACACACCCAGTCAGAGGGCGTACGCCGCCAGCTCGCCGGCCAGGTCGGCGTTCGCGCGACCGGAGACCCGGGTGCCGTCGGCGGTGTGCTCCATCGACTCGATCTCGCCGTGCCGGTGGAGCCGGTCGATCAGGTCGCCGCGCTCGTAGGGCAGCAGCGCCTTGAACTCCACGCTCGGCCGGGGCAGCTCGGCCTCGACGGCCAGCAGCGCCTCGGCGATGCCCTCTCCGGTCTTCGCGCTGACCACGACGCTGTGGGGCTCCCGGGCCTGCAGCCGCGCCAGCACCATCGGGTCGGCGACGTCGGCCTTGTTGATCACCACCAGCTCGGGGACGTCGCCGGCACCGATCTCGGCGAACACCTCCCGCACCGCCGAGAGCTGGCCCTCGGGGTCGGGATGGGCGCCGTCGACGACGTGGAGCACCAGGTCGGCGTCGGCCACCTCCTCCAGCGTCGAGCGGAACGCCTCGACCAGCTGGTGGGGCAGGTGCCGGACGAAGCCGACGGTGTCGCTCATCGTGTAGACCCGGCCGTCGGCGGTCGTCGTACGGCGGGTGGTCGGGTCGAGGGTGGCGAACAGCGCGTCCTCGACCAGCACCCCGGCGTCGGTGAGCCGGTTGAGCAGGCTGGACTTGCCGGCGTTGGTGTAGCCCGCGATCGAGACGCTCGGGATGTGGTTGCGGCGGCGGGAGGCGCGCTTGGTGTCGCGGGTGCCCTTCATCTCCTTGAGCTCGCGGCGGAGCTTGGCGATCTTGGTGTTGATCCGGCGCCGGTCGGTCTCGATCTTGGTCTCACCGGGGCCACGGCCGCCGATGCCGCCGCCGTCCGCGCCGACCCGGCCGCCGGCCTGGCGGGACAGGTTGCCGCCCCAGCCGCGCAGCCGCTGCTTCATGTAGCTCAGCTGGGCGAGCTCGACCTGAGCCTGGCCCTCCTTGGACTTCGCGTGCTGGGCGAAGATGTCGAGGATCAGCGCGGTCCGGTCGACGACCTTGACCTTGAGCCGGTCCTCGAGGTTGCGCAGCTGGCTGGGCGCGAGCTCGCCGTCGCAGATGACGGTGTCGGCGCCGGTGGCCTGCACGATCTCGCCGATGGCGTCGACCTTGCCGCGGCCGACGTACGTCGCGGGGTCGGGCCTGGTGCGTCGCTGGTAGACGTTGTCGAGCACCTCGGAGCCGGCGGTCTCGGCGAGCAGCGCGAGCTCGGCCATGGAGTTCTCGGCGTCGCCGACGCTCCCCTCGGTCCAGACACCGACGAGCACCACCCGCTCCAGGCGGAGCTGCCGGTACTCGACCTCGGTGATGTCCTCGAGCTCGGTGCGGAGGCCGACGACCCGGCGGAGCTGGTGGCGCTCGGCCAGGTCCTGCTCGCCGGTGGTGAGGTCGTCGAGGTCCTCGGGGTCCGCCTGGTCGGCGTAGCCGCTCTCGAACTGGTCGTCGTTGTCGTCGTCCCAGCCGGCGGTCTCGGCCAGCTCGGCGTCGAGGCTGAAGTCGTGTGCGTTCGTCATACGCCTCTCAGGGTAGGCAGCCCGGCCGCCCGGTGCGACCGGTTATCGGTGAACACCCCCGCGGCCACGCCGATTCCCGGAGGTCAGGTGCGGGCCGAGCGGGCCCGGCGGGCGTCGCGCGCGACCCGGCGGGCGCCACGGAACAGCCAGGAGAGGCGGGAGCGGCCGCTGACCTCGGAGTACTGGCGTGCGGGCAGCGCCATCATCCGGGCGTAGGCGAGCCGGTCCCGCCACCGCGGGAGCACCGTCAGGCCGGCCACCGCCTTGGCGGCGTAGGAGCTCCCGGCGCCGTAGACGCCCATCAGCCGCTCGTCGCGGCGGGTCGGCACCCGCTCGCGCGCCCAGCCGACCAGTGACCCGTCCTCGGTGATCCCGAGCGCGTCCCAGGTGTCGACGATCGCCCGCGCCAGCACCACCTCGGCCGACCAGCGCGCCGCGAGGCTCCGCAGCCGCTCGGGGTCGTGCTCGCCGTAGAGCAGCATCTCTGCGACGTCGCGGTAGGGCAGGACGCGGCGGGAGGAGTTGCCGATCACCGCGTGGTAGCAGGCGTGCAGGTAGCGCTGCTCGGTGTCGAGCGCCCAGAGCTCGCGACCACCGATCGCGAAGCGCGCCGGGCACTCCCAGAGCTCGTCGAGCCGGACCAGCAGCCCGAACGGGCCCATCGCGAACGTGCGGTGGACGTCGAGCTCGCACCTGTCGGTGCCGACGAGCGTCGCGCCCTTGCCGAACCGCACGTCGAACCCGGGCCCGATCTCCGCGAACGGCCGCACGTAGCCGTGGTCGAGGAGCGCCGCGATCCCGTCGGCGAACCGACCGGTCGGGAGCAGGATGTCGACGTCGCCGAAGGCCCGCGCCTGCGGGTCGGCGTAGTCGAGGTGGGCGACGGCGCTGCCCTTGAGCACCGCGAACGGGACACCGGCGTCCCCCAGGATGTCGTGGACCCGGAGCAGCCCGGCCTCGAGCCGGACGACGTGGGCCATCGCGGCGACGTGCTCGTCCTCCAGCTGCTCGCGCTGCGCGTCGGTGAGCAGCAGGGCGCCCCCGTCGGCGGCCGCCGACGCCTGGCCGGTCAGTCGCTCCCTGCGCACCGCCGTGCGCAGCCGGCGCCACTCCGGCTCGGTCAGGGGTCGGTCGGGGAGCTCGACACCCGCCGACGGCAGACCGTACGCCGCGAGGCCGAGAAGCATCCGCCGTACGTCCATGGGGGCCTCCCGGGTGGCAAACCTAGTCCAGCCGGTGGAGATCCGGGGTCTCTCCGGTCAGGTTGCCCTCTCGCTCGTCCGTACAACCTCCCGCACCCGGCCGAGCGGGTCTACCCTGTCCTCCTGCGCGGGCCTGCGACGCCCGTGGGAGGGGGACCAGATGGACGAGCTGGAGCTGTCGCCGGCGGACCGCGACGAGATCCCGGCGAGCGAGGTGGGACTGGCCCTGGCCCCGCGGCTGCGACCAGGGGTCGGATCGGCCTTCCTCGACGACGAGGCAGTCCTGCTCGACCCGGCGACGGGTGCCAGCCACCTGCTGGACCGGTCCGCCGCCCTGGTCGCCCGGTTCCTCGACGGCGAGTCGACGCTCGGCGAGATCGCCTTCGACATCGCCGACGTGCTCGGGATCGACCGCGAGCAGGTCGAGACCGACGTGGTCGCGCTGGTGCGGGCGCTCGGGGAGCAGGGCCTGCTGGAGGGGGTGGCCCGCGACCCCCACACCGGGCATGCCCACAAGCGG
The DNA here is from genome assembly GCA_963740325.1 of uncultured Actinomycetota bacterium. Classification (GTDB taxonomy): domain Bacteria; phylum Actinomycetota; class Actinomycetes; order Propionibacteriales; family Nocardioidaceae; genus Nocardioides. Next base: position 43,365 of record CAVUDQ010000004.1, on the reverse strand, counting down.
CGACCCGAGGGGGTCCCCGTCGGTGCCGACCTGAGCGGGTGGGAGGGCTGGGCCGCGCTAGAGCCGGGCCCGACCCTGATCGTCAGCTGGGGCACGCGCTGCGGCTACTGCAGCGGGATCGTCGAACTGCTCGGCGCCCTCGCGCCCCGGCTCCGGGACGCCGGCACCCACCTGGTGCTGGTGACGACCGGCGACGAGGAGTCGCTGGCCGCCCAGACCGGCGGCGTGGAGCTCCCCGTGGTGCACGTCGACGAGACCCCGGACTTCTTCGTCGGCCTCGGCACCCCCGTGGCCTACGTCGTGGGGGCCGACCGCGGCGTGGCGGAGCCGATCGCCATCGGCTCCGGTGAGGTGCCCGACCTCGCGCGCCGGCTGGCCGGCGACGCCTGACCGGGTCAGTCCACCGAGCGGGCCAGCCGCACCAGGTCCTGCCAGGTGGCGACGCTGCCCTCGGTGGCGACCGAGCCCGGGGCGGCCGAGATCACCATGACGTACGGCGAGCCCGGCACCTCGTAGTCGTCCCACGCCTCCGACGACAGCACCACCGGCACGTCTGCCGACGTGAGCCCCCGGATCCGGTCGACGTCCTCGTGTGCCGGGTCCTTGGTGACGACCACCGGGACGACGCCGGGCGCCTCCTGCCCGAGGTCACCGTCGCGGAGCCGCTCCCAGAGGCCCACGCAGATGCCGCAGCTGGTCGACAGGAAGGCCAGCAGGGTCGGCTGCCGGGTCGCCTCCAGCGGGACCACGGTCGGCTCGCCCTCCGGGTCGGCGCCACGGATGTCGACCGCGTCGCCCTCCGGCTCGACGGGTTGCCCGGCTCGCGGGGTGGCCGCCGGAGCGGGCGAGGTGGAGCCGGCGGGTGCGGCGGCGACGACCGGCGCGGGGCCGTCGGCCCGGCCCTCCGCACGCTGCCCCCGGCGGTCGACCCGACGCTCGAGCAGGTCCAGCCGGCGCGCGGCCGCGGACAGCGCGCGCCCCTGGGCCGCCGCCACCACGGCCAGGAGCGCGAGGGCCACGACCAGCCCCACGTCGAGCGGGCTCACGAGGCCGCCCCGGGGGCGGTGACGCGCGGCAGCCGCGCCATCACGAGGTAGGCCAGTCCGGCGACGGTCAGCGCAAGCAGCCCGGTGACCAGCGCTTCGGACCCGTCGGCGAGCGCGAGCGTCCGCCACGAGGGCTCCGGCGCGAGGGCGACGGCCAGGGCGGACAGCGCCAGGCCGAGGTCGATCGCGACGTGGAGCACCGACGGCGGGGAGTCGTCGCCGTTGAAGCAACCGCAGGATGCGACGTCACCCCGCACCAGCGCCCGGGTGACGACCCCGGCGAAGCCGACGTAGAACGCCGCGACGGCCAGCGCCGGCAGCGGGCCTCCCACGAGCAGCGCGACCCCACCGACGACGACCTCGGCGACGCCGAGCAGCCGGACGATCGCGACCGAGGACGGCAGGCCGGCCTGCTCGGCGGCCCGGCGGGTGGGTTCCGGGTCCAGCACCTTCGGGACACCGGCGACGAGCAGCAGCACGGCCGCGGCGGCGTACGGCACGAACAGGGCGCTCACGGGGCTCACAGTAGTCGGCAGGAGCGGCGGTCACCGGCGTTCGGGCCGTGGCCCCGACGGTCACGAAGTGGCAGCGGACCGGGTGGTGCCTGTGCGACCATCGGGCCTGACCGGGCCGCAGGGGACGGTCCCATGGGGGGGCGAGATGACCGAGCAGGTGGAGCGGGACGAGCGGCAGTTCCTCACGGCGCCGTCCACGTGCGGCAGCGAGTTCGACGACATCGCGTGGACGGGCTCCGTCGCGGTGCACCTCCACGACGACCTCCACGTCGGCATCCGCTTCAACGACGACAACGTCCGGGCGCACGTGGCCGCGGCACTGGGTGACCGGGTGAGCGGCCACCCGGAGGCGGCTCCGGCGTACTCGGTGCGGCTCGGCACCCCGGGTCGGCGCAAGGCCGCACCGCTGCACCACCTCTACCACGGGGGTCGACCGGTGCTCGGCACCCGCGACCTCGGGCGACTGCTCGGGGGCGTCGCCCGCCACCTCAGCCCCCTGATCGCGCCGGTGGAGGGCCTGGTGGTCAACGCCGTCCCGGTCGGCACGCCCCGCGGGGTGCTGCTGGTCCCGGCCGACGTGCCCGGCATGACCGGCTCGGTCGACCGGCTGCTGGTCGCCGAGGGGTTCGCCTTCGCCGACGTGCCGCGGCCTCTGCTCCATCCCGACGAGGGCACCGTCGAGGTGCCCGCCCCGGTCCTGGACATCCCGGCGACGCCCGAGGAGCTCACCCGGCTCGGCCCCTCGGTGACCGAGCAGCGGCTGGCGCCGGGCCGCCACCCGATCGCGGGCTGGCTGGTGCCGGTGGCTGCCGACCAGGTCGGTCCGCTGGCCCGGGCGAGCGCCGTCGCCCACGCTGTACGGCAGCTGGACCCGCCGTTCCCGCGCGGCGCCCAGGCCGCCCTCGACGGCATCGTCGCGCTGGTCGCGCGGGTGCCGGTGACCGGTGTCTCCTGGGCGACGCCCGACGAGCTCGTGACCCAGGTGCGCGACGCCGGTCAGGCTTGACCGGCTACTTCGGAGGCATCCGGATCCCGCCGTCGACCCGGATGGTCTCGGCGTTCATGTAGGAGTTGGTGAGGCACTCCAGCACCATCGAGGCGAGCTCGTCGGGGGTGCCGAGCCGCTTGGGGTACAGCACCGAGGCGCCGAGCTGCTCCTTGAACGCGGCCGGGTCGGGCGCGAAGTCGTAGATCGGGGTCTCGACCAGGCCCGGCGCGACGGTGTTGTAGCGGATCGCCGCGGCGGAGAGGTCGCGGGCCACCGGCAGGGTGAGGCCGACCAGGCCGCCCTTCGACGCGGCGTACGCCGCCTGGCCGATCTGGCCGTCGAAGGCGGCCACCGACGCGATGGTGACGATCGCCCCGCGGTCACCGGACTCGGTGGGCTCGAGCCGCGACATCTGCGAGGCCGCGTAGCGGGCCGTGTCGAAGGAGCCGACCAGGTTGATCGCGATCACCTTGCGGAACGCGTCGAGGTCGTGGGCGGACTCGTAGTCACCGTCGCGGCCGATGGTGCGCTGCGCCCAGCCGATGCCGGCGGAGTTGACCAGCACGCGCAGTGGGCCGAGCCCGGCCGCGTGGTCGACGGCGGCCCGCACCTGGTCGGTGTCGGTGACGTCGACCGGGACGAAGTCTGCCCCGATCTCGGCGGCCAGCGCCTCGCCCTTCTCGGCCTGCAGGTCGGCGACCACGACCCTGGCCCCCCGCTCCGCCAGCCGACGGGCGACGGCCGCGCCGATGCCCGAGGCGCCGCCGGTGACGATCGCTGCTGCTCCGCTGATGTCCATGCGTCGACCCTAGGGGGCACGACGCGGGAGTTCGCCGCGTGGGTCGACGGGTTGGGCCGGCCCGCGACCGAGCGTGCGGCGCGTCGAGACACCCGGAGCCTGGGCTCCGGGTTCACAGCGACGTGGTGCCCTCGGCGACGATGACGGCGGGCCCGGTGAGCAGCACCCGTCCCTCAGCGGTCCAGGTGACCGTGAGCGAGCCGCCGGGGACGTCGACCCGGTAGGACGATCCCGGTCCGCGGCCGTCGGCGACGGCGGTGGCGACCATCGCCGCGCAGGCGCCGGTGCCGCACGACCGGGTCTCGCCGGAGCCCCGCTCGTGCACCCGCATCGCCACGTGGGCCTCGCCGCACCGTACGACGAACTCGACGTTGACGCCGTGCGGGTAGACCGCCGGGTCGTGGTCGGGCGGGTCGAGCAGCCTCCCGGCGTCGCCGAGGTCGTCGACGAACGCGACGGCGTGCGGATTGCCGGTGTCGACGTGGATGGCCGGCCACGAACGGCCCTCGACCACCACCTTGGTCTCGCCGAGCACCCGCGCCTCACCGAGGTCGGCCGTGATCGCGCCGTCGTCGTCGACGGTGAGCGTCTTGACCCCGTCGCGGGTGCCGATCTCCATCGGGAACGGCTCGCCCTCGTGGTCGTGGAGGTGGCGGGCGTAGACCCGGATGCCGTTGCCGCACATCTCGCTGACCGAGCCGTCGGAGTTGACGTAGTCCATGAACCAGCGGCCGTCGTCGCCGCGCACCGCCCGGATCACCCCGTCGCCGCCGATCCCGGCCCGGCGGTCGCACAGCGCCCGCACCCGTTCCGGGGTCGGCTCGACGTCGGCGGGGACGAGGACGAAGTCGTTCTCCGTGCCGTGGCCCTTCCAGAAGGGGTACCGCTCAGCCATAGAGCCCCTTCGCGTAGTTCTCGGGCCGGTAGTAGTCGTCGAGCTGCTCGACCGTCATCCCCGCGGGCTCCACCTCGGCGGCGACCAGCGCCCGCCGCGGTACCAGCCCCTCGGGGTCCCAGGTCTCGGGCTTCCAGAGGCCGGAACGCAGGAACGCCTTGGCGCAGTGGAAGAACAGCTCGTCGATCTCGACCACGACGGCGAGCACCGGCCGGTGCCCCTTGACGACCATCTGGTCGAAGAACGGCGCGTCGCTGACCAGCCGGGCGCGGCCGTTGATCCGGAGCGTGTCACCACGGCCGGGGATCAGGAAGCTCAGGCCGACGTGGGGGTTGGCGAGGATGTTGCGGTAGCCGTCGGCCCGCCGGTTGCCGGGACGCTCGGCGATGGCGATGGTCCGGTCGTCGACCACGTGCACCAGCCGGCCCGCGGGGTCGCCCTTGGGCGAGGCGTCACAGGTGCCGTCGGCGCCGGCGGTGGCCATCACGCAGAACGGCGAGGCCGCCAGCCACGCCCGGTCGACGTCGAGCAGCGCCGGGCGCGTCTTGGTGGCCGCCCGCTCCCCCGGCTCGCCGAGCAGCGCGACGAGCTCGTCGACGCCGGTGATCTCGGCCCAGGCAGTGGCGCGGTCGGGTGCGGTGGTCACCCGCCCAGCGTAGTTGCTCGCTAGAGGTTGCCCGGGTCCTCCGGTCCACGCTGGAGCGGGCCGACCACGTCGTACGTGAGGCAGGCGAAGGCGCCGTTCTGCGCCAGCTCGACCAGCTTCAGGTCGAAGGGGCGCGGGAACAGCGGCCGCCCGGCGCCGAGCGTCACCGGCGCGACGCTGAGCAGCATCCGGTCGAGCAGGCCCGCCTCGGCGAACTGAGCGGCCAGGTCTCCCCCGCCGACGACCCAGACGTCCTTCCCGTCCGCGGCCGCCACCATCTCCGCGTGGACCGGCCGTACGTCGCCCTGCACGAACCGGACGTCGCCCTCGACCTTCGGCAGGTCACGGGTGGTGAAGACCCACGACGGCTGCTCGTAGGCCCAGCCGTCGGCCAGGTGCGGCAGCACCCACTCGTACGTCGTCGATCCCATGCAGATCGCCCCGATGCCGGCGATGAACTCCTCGTAGGAGTGCGCGCCGTCCGGGTCCTGGTCCTGCTTGAACAGCCAGTGCAGCGAGTCCTGCTCGTCAGCCAGGTAGCCGTCGAGGGTGGTGGCCGTGTAGTAGACGGTGCTCATGCCTGCTGCTCCTGGGTGTGGCGGCTGCGCAGCCAGTCGATCGGGTCCCCGCTGCCGACGTCGACGCCGAGCTCGCCGAGCATGGCGCGCACCAGCTGTCGTCGGTGGGCGGCGAAGGTGAGGACGTGGGCGACGATCGACCCGAGCACGAAGCTCTCGGGCGGGTCGCACAGCGCGTCGACGATCCGGTCGTCCCAGGCGTCCCGGCGTTCCATGTCGCGCAGCATGGCCAGCCACCGGGAGGCGGCTCGCTCGTGCCGCTCGAGGAGCGCGGCCGGGTCGTCGCGCCGGTCGTCGGGGAAGTCCTCGCCGAGGATCGCGGCGAGCCAGACCTCCTTGGTGAAGACCTGGTGCTCGAGCACTTCCGCGACCGACTCGTCGTTCCCGTCGAACCACAGCACCCGCTGCCCAGGGCGGACCGTCCGGCGGTAGGCGTCGTCGGGGAGCCCCTTGACGGCGTCGATCAGCGCCCGGGTGTCGTCGAGGTCGTGGTGGACGAGGTGGTCGAGCGGTCCGCTCATGGTGCGCTCCCCGGTGTGGACCCACAGCGACGTGGGCGGATGGAAGTGGATGCCGTTGGGCGCGGGCAGCCACGGGTCGGCCGCGCTCGTGATCTCGCTCGGGAGGTGGCCGTAGGCGCGGTCGAACGCCCGGCTGAAGCCCTCGACGGACTCATAGCCCGCCGCGAACGCCGCGTCGGTCACCGACGTGCCCTGCCTCAGCTGCCAGGCGGCGCGCTCGAGCATCACCCGGCGCCGCATCGCCACCGGCGGCTCACCGGCGTCGCGCGAGAGCCGCCGCGTGAAGTGGTACGGCGACGCGAACGCGCCGCCGGCCATGTCGCCGAGCGTGCGGTGCTCGTCGTCGAGCACGGCGTCGAGCAGCTCACGGAGCCGGTCGCGTCCCCCTCCCCCGGATTCGGTCATGGCCCCATCCTGCTCCGCCGGGGCCGGTGTGTGCCCGACCGTTCTTGCGGTAGTCCAGTGAGAAGTGGCCCCTCGGACGGGCGTGTCGGGGGCCATTTCCCACTGGACTACCGCAATTTCGCCACAGCCTCGGCCGCGCGGTCGGCCCGGGCGGGGTCGTCGTGGTCGACCCAGGTGATGCGCCGGTCCTTGCGCCACCACGACTCCTGGCGCCGCGCGAACCGGCGGGTGGCGACGGTGGTCCGCTCGACGGTCTCCTCCAGGGAGAGCTCGCCGGCCAGGTGGGCCGCGGCCTCGCGGTAGCCGATCGCGGTCGCCGCCGTGGGGCCGAGGGGGCCGAGCCGCGCCACCTCCTCGACGAGGCCGTCGGCGTACATCTGCCGGACGCGGGCCGCGATCCGCTCGTCGAGGGTGGGCCGGTCGATGGCCACGCCGACCTGCACGGTCGCCGGGTCGACGTACTCCAGCCGGGGCAACGAGGCGGTGAACGAGCGGCCGGTCAGCTCGACCACCTCCAGGGCCCGGACGATCCGCCGGGCGTTGTCGGGCAGGATCCGGTCCGCGGCGTCGGGGTCGACCTCGGCCAGCCGGGCGTGCATCGCGGCGACGCCCACCTCGGCCAGCTCCCCCTCGATGCGCCGGCGCAGGGCCGGGTCGGTGCCCGGGAACTCGAACCGGTCGAGCACCGCGCGGGTGTAGAGCGCGGAACCGCCCACGAGCACCGGTACGACGCCCCGGCCGCGCAGCGAGGCGACCACCGCCCGCGCCTCCGCCTGGAACTCCGCCACGCTCACGGCCTCGGAAGGGTCGTGGGTGTCCAGCAGGTGGTGGGCGATGCCGCGCCGCTCGGCCTCCGGCAGCTTGGCGGTGCCGACGTCCATGCCTCGGTAGACCTGCATCGCGTCGGTGTTGACGACCTCGCCGCCCAGCCGCCCGGCGAGGTCGAGCGACAGGCCGGTCTTCCCGGCGGCGGTGGCCCCCACGACGGCCACGATCGGGACTCCCGGCATGTCGCTAGTGTGGCAACACCGGACAGGAAGGACCGCCATGGGATTCCTCGACAAGATCAGGGGCAAGGCACAGAAGGCCGTCGACGAGCACGGCGACAAGATCGCGCGCGGGATCGACTCGGCCGCGGCCGCAGCCGACAAGAAGACCAAGGGCAAGTACTCCCGCCACCTCGACACCGGCTCCGGCAAGGCCAAGGAGGCGCTCGACAAGCTCGACGGCAAGCGCGACGGCGACACCGACGGCACCACGGGGGGCACCGCGCGGTGACCCAGCCGGTTCCCGAGGAGCGCAACGAGCCGCTCGACCTGACCGAGCCGCCCGCCGACGAGCACGACGACGACCTGCCCGACGAGGCCGACGACCCGCACACGGGTCCGACGCAGGCAGAGAACGCCGGGACCGCCCTCGACCAGCCCTCCGACGGGTGAACGACCGCTTCGTCGTCGTGCCGGCGTCCTACGTCTACCTGCTGCGCGACGGGGCCGGCGGCCCCGAGGTGCTGCTCCAGCTGCGGCAGAACACCGGCTACATGGACGGCCGCTGGGCCGCCGCCGCGGCCGGTCACGTCGAACGAGGCGAGACGGCGTACGACGCCGCCCGGCGCGAGGCGCGCGAGGAGCTCGGCGTCACCGACCTCGACCTGGCCTTCGAGCTGACCATGCAGCGCACCCAGCACGCCGACCCGATCGACGAGCGGGTCGACTTCTTCTTCAGCGCGCGGCGGTGGGACGGCGAGCCGCGCATCGTGGAACCCGTCAAGTGTGCCGAGCTGAGCTGGTGGCGACTCGACGACCTGCCCGATGGGGTGGTGCCCCACGAGGCCCGCGCACTGGCATCGTTGGGGGCGGGGGTTCCGTACCTCACCCACGGATTCGACAGCGCCCCCACAGGGAGGGACCAGGAATGAACGACAAGCTCGGGCCGATGCCAGACCCCGTCGTGGAGCCGCCCGAGGAGAACCCCGGGGGCGCGGACGCGATCAACGACGACCCGCCCTTCTCCGGCGACCAGCCGGAAGTGCTGGGGCACGACCTCCACCCCGACGAGAACCCGGGGGTCGAGGACGCGCTGCCCGAGGAGATCGGACAGCCCGACGACAAGCAGCAGGAGAACGACGGCGACGGCAAGGACGAGGAGGCGCCAGGATGAGCGACCCACGTGACGTGCAGGACTCCCACCACGACGCGGCCGGCGACATGGGCGTGAGCAGCGAGCGCGAGGGGCCGACCGGGCCCGGGCAGGTCGGCACCGACGGTGTCCGCGACGTCACCTCGGCCGAGCCCGACGTCGAGGCCGACGACGCCGACGTCCCGCCCGAGCAGCGTCCCGGCGCCGTCGAGACCAACCCCGAGGGCATCCCGCCCAAGGCGGGCTACTCCTCGAAGGACCCGCGCTCCGGGTCCTAGCAGCACCCACCGCCGACACCCCGTGGCGTGTCGGCGGTGGTCCTGCCACTGGTCGTCAGGCGCGCTCGGCGGTCAGCAGCAGGTACTCCCAGCCCATGACCCCGTCGTCGAGGTGCTCCTCGGCGAGCGTGAGCAGGGCGGCGTCGAGCTCCGCGACCCGCTCGGGCTGGTCGGCGATGAAGCGGTAGACCGCGATGGTCGGGCCGTAGCACGCCTTGAAGAAGTCCAGGAACGCCGCAGCGTCGGCGAACCGGTCGACCCGCGCGTGGGCCCTCGTGGCCTCCAGCCGGCTCACCCCGTCCCCGAGCAGGTCCTGCACGTGCGCCTCGTCGCCCCAGAGCGGCGGGGGCTGGGCGCCCGGGGGCGGCGGTGGAGCGTACGGCTTCATGGTGGCGAACATCCGGCCGATGAAGCCGGCCGGCGTCCAGCTCAGCAGGCCGATCCGGCCGCCCGGCCGGGTGACGCGCAGCAGCTCGGCGGCCGCGCGGTCGTGGTGCGGGGCGAACATCAGGCCGACGCAGGAGACGACGACGTCGAACGCCGCCTCGTCGTAGGGCAGTGCCTCCGCGTCCCCCTGCTCGAACGCGATGTCGACACCCGCCTCCGCCGCGGCCGCCCGGCCGGCGTCGAAGAGCTCGGGCGTGAGGTCGCTCGCGACGACCCTGCCGCCCCGCTGGGCAGCCGGTACGGACGCGTTGCCGGACCCGGCCGCGATGTCGAGCACGCGGTCGCCGGCCGCGACGCCGACGGCGTCGATCAGTGCCGGGCCGGTGTCGGCGATCACCTCGGCCGCGACGGCCGGGTAGTCGCCCAGCGCCCACAGGGCGCGGTGCTTCTCCTTGAGCGCGCGGTCCGCGGTGGCGGCGTCGGTCTCGGTGGATGTGGTCATGTCTGGGTTCCTCCCCCTGTGTCGGACCCTCCGACGGTAGGACCGGGCGAGGGAGCCCCTCCAGTACCAGATCTGTACCACCGACCCCGGGAGGTCTAGCCTCGGTCCGTGGGCGCGCCGTACCACCAGTTCTGCCCCGTCGCGAAGGCGATGGAGCTGCTCGACGAGCGCTGGACACTGTTGGTCGTCCGGGAGCTCATCAGCGGGAGCGAGCAGTTCAACCAGCTGCGCCGGGGGCTGCCCCGGATGTCGCCCTCCCTGCTGTCGCGCCGGCTGGTGCAGCTCGAGCGCGCCGGGCTGCTCGACCGCACCACCGACAACGGCGCGGTCCGCTACCGGCTGACCCGCGCGGGGACGGAGCTGCGTCCGGTCGTCGAGGCGATCGGCGCCTGGGGCGTGCGCTGGGTCGGTGACCTGGGCGACCAGGACCTCGACCCGAAGCTGCTGCTCTGGGACATGCACCGCAACGTCGCGACCGAGGCGGTCCCCGACGGCCGCACGGTCATCTCGTTCCACTTCCCGGACGCCGAGCGCGGGCGGCGTGACTGGTGGCTGGTCCTCTCGGCCGAGGAGACCGACGTGTGCGACATCGACCCGGGCTTCACCACCGAGCTGCGGGTGCGGGCGTCGCTGCGCAGCATGATCGGTGTCTGGATGGGCGACCGGACGTGGGGCGAAGCGATGCGCACCGGCGACCTCCACGTCGACGGGCCAGAGGACCTGCGCCGGGCGCTCCCCGGCTGGTTCACGCTCTCGACGTTCGCCGCCGTCCCGCGGGTGGAGCCGGTCCCGGTCGGGAGCCCGTAGCCGGACGTGACGAAGGGCGCCCCTGTCGCGCTCGTCACGCGGCGCAGCCGCACCGGCACCCGCGTTGTTCCCGTTCGACTACGGCTGCCTCGAGCACCGCCGCGACCTCGGCGGGCTCCGGTGGCAACCGGACCTGCCAGCCGTGGCGCAGCGCAGCGCTCGCGTGGGACACCACGGCGCTCCTGCTGTGGGCTGCGGCCAGGGCCCGGTCGACGCCCGCCTGCGCGTAGCGACCCCGCGCGAGGGCCACCACGTCGCCGACCTCCGCCAGGGACACCCGGCGAGCATCACGTGGATGCTGGCGCAGCGCACCCGGTCATCCACAGGCAGGCGCTTCCGGCAGCGGGGCCGGTGCGCCGACCGACGGCATGCCGAGGCCGACGGCGGCCGGCAGCGGGGTGGACGTCCGGGCCTGCCACGCGTCACCCGAGCGGGTACGCCGTACGTCGAGGACCGGGCCGTCGGCGACCAGGTGGTGCGGGGCGGCGTACGTGATCTCGACGGTGACCATGTCACCCGGCCGGACCTCGGTGTCGGCCGGCGGCGCGAAGTGGACCAGCCGGTTGTCGGGGCCGCGGCCGGAGAGCCGGTGGGTGGCGGCGTCCTTGCGCCCCTCGCCCTCGGCGACGAGCAGCTCGACGGTCCGGCCGACCAGCCGCTGGTTCTCCTCCCACGCGATGTCGTTGACCAGCGCGACCAGCCGGTCGTAGCGCCGCTGGACGACCTCGCGCGGCACCTGCTCCTCCATGGTGGCCGCCGGCGTGCCGGGGCGCGGCGAGTAGAGGAACGTGAACGCGCCGGAGAACCGGGCCCTGCGCACGACCTCCATCGTCTGCTCGAAGTCCTCCTCGGTCTCGCCGGGGAACCCCACGATGATGTCGGTGGTGATGGCGGCGTCCGGCATCGCGGCGCGGACCCGCTCCAGGATGCCGAGGTACTTCGCCTGCCGGTAGGAGCGTCGCATCGCCCGGAGGACCCGGTCGGAGCCGGACTGCAGCGGCATGTGCAGCTGCGGCATCACGTTCGGCGTCGCGGCCATCGCCTCGATGACGTCGTCGGTGAACTCGGCCGGGTGGGGCGAGGTGAATCGCACCCGCTCGAGCCCCTCGATCTCCCCACAGGCCCGCAGCAGCTTCGAGAACGCGTGCCGATCGCCGAAGCCGACGCCGTAGCTGTTGACGTTCTGCCCCAGCAGCGTCACCTCGCTGACCCCGTCGGCGACGAGCGCCCGCACCTCGGCCAGCACATCGCCCGGCCGGCGGTCCTGCTCCTTGCCACGCAGCGACGGGACGATGCAGAACGTGCAGGTGTTGTTGCACCCCACGGAGACCGACACCCAGGCGGCGTACGCCGATTCGCGCTTGGTCGGCAGCGTCGACGGGAACACCTCGAGCGACTCGAGGATCTCGACCTGCGCCTCCTCCTGCACCCGCGCCCGCTCCAGCAGCACCGGCAGCGACCCGATGTTGTGGGTGCCGAAGACGACGTCGACCCACGGCGCCTTCTCGACGATCGTGGCGCGGTCCTTCTGGGCAAGGCAGCCGCCGACGGCGATCTGCATGCCGGGCTTCTTCGCCTTGACGGGGGCGAGGTGGCCGAGGTTGCCGTAGAGCCGGTTGTCGGCGTTCTCGCGCACCGCGCAGGTGTTGAACACGACGACGTCCGCCTGCTCACCGGTGGGCGCGGCGGCGTACCCCGCGTCCTCCAGCAGCCCGGTGAGCCGTTCGGAGTCGTGGACGTTCATCTGGCACCCGTAGGTGCGGACCTCGTAGGTGCGCCCGGTCGATGTAGCAGTCATGACAGTCGTCAAGGGTACGGCGGCCGAGCGGGCGCGCGGCAATCGCACGCCCGCGACCCGGTGCGAGACGGGACCGGTCGCCGTCGAACGTCACAGAAGCGTCACCATCGGGCGGAGGTCACCCCCGCGCATGGCCCGAACGGGTGAGGAACCGCTAGGTTCCCGCCATGACCGAGCAGGTTCAGGCCCCCACCACTGCCCGGCAGGGCGAGCCGCTGGTGGTGCTCGACGGCGTCAACAAGTGGTTCGGCGAGCTCCACGTCCTCAAGGACATCACCCAGACCGTCCACCGCGGCGAGGTCGTCGTGGTCATCGGTCCCTCCGGCTCCGGGAAGTCGACGCTGTGCCGCGCGATCAACCGGCTGGAGACCATCCAGCAGGGGACGATCACCCTGGACGGCGAGCCGCTGCCCGAGGAGGGCAAGGAGCTCGCCGCGCTGCGGGCCGAGGTCGGCATGGTCTTCCAGAGCTTCAACCTCTTCGCCCACAAGACGATCCTCGAGAACGTCACGCTCGGCCCGGTCAAGGTGCGCGGTGAGAAGCAGGCCGACGCCGAACAGCGGGCGAAGGAGCTGCTCGACCGGGTCGGCGTGAGCCAGCAGGCGGCGAAGTACCCCGCCCAGCTGTCCGGCGGGCAGCAGCAGCGGGTCGCGATCGCGCGGGCGCTGGCGATGCGGCCCAAGGTGATGCTGTTCGACGAGCCGACCTCGGCGCTCGACCCCGAGATGATCAAGGAGGTCCTCGACGTCATGGTCGACCTGGCGAAGCAGGGCATGACGATGATCGTCGTCACCCACGAGATGGGGTTCGCCCGGACCGCGGCCGACCGGGTGCTGTTCATGTCCGACGGCGCCGTCGTCGAGGAGAACACCCCGGAGGAGTTCTTCACCCACCCGCAGACCGACCGCGCCAAGGACTTCCTCGGCAAGATCCTCAAGCACTGACCCACCCAGCAGTACCCACCAGGTGGCCGGGAACCCGGCTCGGGACAAAGGAGAGAGAGATGCGGTTCATCAGGACCAAGGCAGCGCTCGCGGGCGTGGGCCTCGCCGTGAGCCTGGCGGCGTGCGGCGAGGCCGGGAGTGGCGGCAGCGAGAGCGACGTCCAGGCCGAGGAGGTCGAGGAGGGCAAGTTCGAGGCGGGCACGCGGATGGCCGAGCTCGCGGAGGCCGGCGAGGTCACGGTCGGCGTCAAGTTCGACCAGCCGGGGCTGGGCTTCAAGGGCGCCGCCTCCGACATCCCCACCGGCTTCGACATCGAGATGGCCAAGCTCCTCGTGGCCGACCTGGGGATCGACCCGGAGTCCGACGCGGTCACCTGGGAGGAGACGATCTCCGACAACCGCGAGCCCTACCTCCAGGAGGGTCGCGTCGACCTCGTGCTCGCGACGTACTCCATCACCGAGGAGCGCCAGCAGATCGTCGGCCAGACCGGCCCCTACCTGATCACCGGCCAGCAGATCCTGGTGAAGGAGGACAGCGACGTCCAGGGCAAGGAGGACCTGCAGGGCGAGGAGGTGTGCTCGGCCGAGGGCTCCACGTCGATCGAGAACGTCGAGCTCGAGGGCATGGTGCCCGCACCGGCTCCGGACTACTCGCAGTGCGTCGACGACGTCCTCAACGGCACCGTCGAGGCGATGTCGACCGACGGCGCCATCCTCTACGGGTACGCCGCCGAGCACCCGGGCGAGCTGAAGGTCGTCGGCGAGGAGTTCTCCGAGGAGCGGATCGGCGTCGGCTACGGCAAGGAATACCCGGAGATGTGCGAGTGGATCAACGGCGTCCTGCAGGAGGCCTACGACAGCGGCGCCTGGGCCGACGCCTACGAGGCGACGCTCGGCGAGGGTGGCTCGGAGACGCCCGAGCCGCCGGCGCTCGACGAGTGCCAGGCCTGACCCAGCTCTGCTGATCGTGGGGTGGCCGCTCCGGCCACCCCACGATGTCCGTCCGCGACGACGAGAGAGGAGCCCCGCCCCGGATGGAGACCGTCCTCGACAACCTCGACCTGGTGGTGCGCGGCTTCACCTACACGGTGCTGCTGTTCCTGATCGCCGGCGTGCTGTCGATGGCGATCGGCACGTTCCTGGCGGCCCTGCGGGTCGGGCCGATCGCGGTGCTGCGCAGGGCCGTCGCCGTCTACGTCACGCTGGTGCGCAACACGCCGCTGCTGATCGTGCTCATCTTCTTCCGGCTCGCCGGGCCCAGGGTCGGCCTCGACTTCGGGTTCGTCGACATCGTCATCGGCGACGTCCGGATCAACAACCTGTTCGCGGCGTGCGTCGGCGCCTTGACGGCGTACACCTCGACGTTCGTCTGCGAGGCGCTGCGCTCCGGCATCAACGCCGTGCCGCTGGGCCAGGCCGAGGCCGCCCGCGCCATCGGCCTACCCTTCGCCGGAGTGATGCGCCAGGTGGTGCTCCCGCAGGCGTTCCGCGCCGCGGTCCCGCCGCTCGCGAGCGTCCAGATCGCGCTGCTCAAGAACACGACCGTCTGCGGTGTCTTCGGCGTCGCGGAGGCGTTCTTCCGGATGAAGGGCATGACCAACAACGTTCCGGCCGACCGGGTGGGAATCTTCATCAGCTTCGCGCTGATCTTCGTCGTGCTGGTCGAGATCCTGTCGTTCCTCGCCAACCGGCTCGAGCGTCACTGGCGGATCGCGTGAGCGCCCCGTCGGTCCTCTTCGACGCACCCGGCCCGCGCGCGGTCGCCCGGCACCGGATCTACACGGTCGTCGCGATCCTCGCCCTGGTCGTCGTCGTCGGCTGGGCCTGCTGGCGGCTCTACGAGAACGGCCAGTTCGCCTACGAGCTGTGGGAGCCCTTCGTCACGCCGGACTACATGGTCGCGCTCCTGGTCGACGGACTCCTGACGACGATCCAGATGGCGGTCAGCGCGGTGCTGCTCGCGGTCGTGTTCGGGCTGGTCTTCGGCGTCGGCAAGCTCTCCGAGCACGCGGTGGTCCGCTGGCCGTGCTGGGCGGTGGTCGAGTTCTTCCGTGCGGTCCCGGTGCTGCTGCTGATGATCCTGATCTTCTTCTCCTACGGCATCACTCGGGAGGAGACCGGGAGCTACTGGACCGTGGTGATCTCGCTGATGCTCTACAACGGCGCGGTGCTCGCCGAGGTGTTCCGGGCCGGCATCCAGGCCGTGCCGGCCGGGCAGGCGGAGGCGGCGTACGCGATCGGGATGCGCAAGACACAGGTGATGACCATCGTGCTGCTCCCGCAGGCGGTCAAGATCATGCTGCCGGCGATCATCAGCCAGATGGTGGTGGCCCTGAAGGACACCAGTCTGGGCTACGTCGTGGCCGCTCCCGGCCTGACCTACGTCGGCACGTCCATCTACCGGGAGTTCCAGAACCAGGTCCCGACGGCCATCGTGCTGGCGTCCCTCTACATAGTCGTGAACCTGCTGCTCACCTGGCTGGCGACCCTGCTGCAGAAGCGACTCGTGGGTGAGAAGAAGCAGCTCGAGGTGTCCATGGTCGCCGCCGTCGGTGGCGGCGGCAGTGCCTGACCGTCAGCGCCGCGGCGTGACCCAGAGCCGGATCTCGCCCTCGACGACGACCTCGCCGTCGTCGCGGACCCCGCGCACCCGGACGGGCAGGTCAGGGTCGTCGGAGGTCCACCGGTCAGGGTCCGTCTCGGCGATGCAGGTGATGTCGGAGGTCGCCTTGGCCGTGTAGGCGACGGTCATGCCCTTCGGGATCCACCGCCTGTCCGCCGGGATCGTGGCCTCCGCCAGCGCGCCCATCGCCGCCTCGAGCCCGTTGCAGAGCGCGATGGCGTGGACCGTCCCGAGGTGGTTGTGGACCCGCCGACGGTTCGGCACCACCAGCTCGGCCCGGTTCGGCTCGACGACCGTGAACCGCGGCCGGACCGTGGCGAAGTACGGCGCCTTGCGGGCGAAGCCGACCGAGAAGAGGCGCTGCCCCTGGGGCAGTCGCGACAGGGTGTTCCACAGCGAGAGGATCGACGGCATGCCCCGGAGATTACCGGTCAGTAACCCACAGTGCAGTGGCCGCCGTCACGCCTTCGGCTGGGTCTCCTGCTCGGCGACCTTCCGGTGGACCTCGTCCATGTCGAGGGCCTTGACGGCGGTGATGAGCTCCTCGAGCGCGGGCGCCGGCAGGGCGCCCGCCTGGCTGAACACGAGGACGCCCTCGCGGAACGCCATGAGCGTCGGGATCGACCTGATGCCGGCGGCACCGGAGAGCGCCTGCTCAGCCTCGGTGTCGACCGAGGCGAAGGTGACGTCCTGGTGCTGCTCGGACGCGGCCTCGTAGACCGGGGCGAACATGCGGCACGGGCCGCACCAGCTCGCCCACCAGTCGACGAGCAGGATGTCGTGCTCCTCGATCGCCTTCTCGAAGGTGTCGGCGCTCAGGTCGATGGTGCTCATGCGGCGACAACGCCCTGCGGCCGGGCGGTGTTCCCGGGTCGGCTCACGGGTGGCGACCGACTGCGAAGACCCGGCGGAAGGGCAGCACCACGCCGTAGCCACGGTCGGGGTAGGCCACGCGCAGCCGGGCTCGGAGCTCCGCCTCGAACCGGGGCCGCAGGTCGTCGGGCAGCGCCTGCAGCGTGGGACTGGCGCCGGTGCCGGACACCCAGGTGAACACCGGGTCGTCGCCGGTGAGCACGTGGAGGTACGTCGTCTCCCAGACGTCCGCCTCGAGGCCTGCCCGCGAGAGCACGTCGAGGTAGGCGTCAGGAGGGTGGCTGGCCGGCACGGCGACGTCGCGTGTGTGCTCGGCGTACGGCGCGGTGGCGGCCAGCTCGGCGCGGATCGTGTTGCTCGGCTGGTCGGAGCCGGCCGGCACCTGGAGCGCGATCCAGCCTCCGGCGCGCACCCGGCCGGCGAGCGCCGGCAGCAGCTCGAGGTGGTCGGGGAGCCACTGCAGCGTCGCGTTCGAGACCAGCACGTCGACCTCCTCGCCGCGGGCCACCCAGTCGCGGAGGTCGGCCCGCTCGAACTCGACCTCGGGCACCTCCCGTCCGGCCGTCTCGACCATCGCCGCACTCGAGTCGAGGCCGCGCACCCGCGCCGTGGGCCAGCGCTCCGCCAGCAGCCGGGTCAGGTTGCCCGGGCCGCAGCCGAGGTCGACGACGTCGACGGGGTCGACCGCCTGCACCCGCGCGAGCAGGTCGACGAACGGCCGGCCCCGCTCGTCGGCGTACGCCAGGTAGCGGTCGGGGTCCCAGCTGTGCCCATCCCTCGACATGCAGTCATGTTATCTTGACATCAAGATTCTCGACAAGGCCCTACCATGGCGGGATGCGGGACGAGGTCGACGAGCTCTCCGAGGCGTGGGCGCGGGAACGCCCCGACCTCGACCTCGCACCCGTCGCGGTGTTCAGCCGGATCAGCCGGCTGGCCCGGCACCTCGACCTGGCCCGGCGTACGGCGTTCACCCGCCACCGGATCGAGTCGTGGGAGTTCGACGTCCTCGCGGCGCTGCGCCGCGCCGGGACGCCGTACGAGCTCTCGCCGGGGCGGCTGCTGCGCGAGACGCTGGTGACCAGCGGCACCATGACCAACCGGGTCGACCGGCTGGCCGCGCGCGGCTTGGTGGAGCGCTCCCCCGACCCTGCCGACCGTCGCGGCGTCATCGTGCGGCTCACCGCCGACGGCCGGCAGACCGTCGACGCCGCCTTCGAGGAGCTGCTGGCCGCCGAGGCCGCGCTGCTCGCCGACCTCCCCGACGCCGACCGCGACCAGCTCGCCTCCCAGCTCCGCACCCTGCTCGTCCCCTTCAGCTGAGCCGTCACTGGTGCAGGTCCAGAAGGTGCCGAGCCGTCAGTCCTGCCATCTCACTCGACGAGCTCGGCGGCCTCCAGCCACTCCATCTCCAGCGCGTCCCGCTCGGCCTGCAGCGCGTCGACCTGCTCGCCGAGCACGATCAGCCGCTCGTAGTCCTGGCCGGCGGACACGACCTGCGCGTCGAGCTCCGCCTCGCGTTCGGCGAGACGGGCCAGCTGCTTGTCGATGCGGGCCATGGTCTTGCGGGCTGCCCTGGCTTCCTGGCTACGTGGTTTCGACGCGCTCGCGCGGCTTCGTTCCTCAGCCGCGTCGCTTGCTCTACCTTCGCTCGTCCACGGGTCGCGCTCGTCCCTCGCGCTCCCCTGCTCGCTCGCTCGCCGTTCGAGGTAGTCGTCGACACCACGGGGCAGCATCGAGATCTGGCCGTCGCCGAGCAGTGCCCAGATCGAGTCGGTGACCCGCTCCAGGAAGTAGCGGTCGTGGGAGACCACGACGAGGGTGCCGGGCCAGCGGTCGAGGAAGTCCTCGAGGACGGTCAGGGTCTCGATGTCGAGGTCGTTGGTGGGCTCGTCGAGCAGCAGCACGTTGGGCTCGGCCAGCAGCAGCCGCAGCAGCTGGAAGCGGCGCCGCTCACCGCCCGACAGGTCACCGAGCCGGGCCGTGAGCCGGTCGCCGGTGAAGCCGAACCGCTCCAGCATGGCGCTCGCCGTCACGTCGGAGCCGTCGGCGGTGCGGGTGACCCGCTGGCTGGACTCGATCGTGGCCAGCACCCGCTCCTCGGGATCGAGCTCGTCGACGTGCTGGGTGAGGTGCTGCAGCGCGACGGTGCGGCCGTGGCGGACCCGGCCGGCGGACGGCGCCAGCTCGCCGGACAGCAGCGACAGCACCGAGGTCTTCCCCGCACCGTTGACGCCCACGATGCCGACCCGGTCGCCCGGGCCGAGCCGCCAGGTCGCGTGCGACAACAGCCGCCGCTCGCCCCGGGCCAGGTCGACGTCCTCGACGTCGATGACGTCCTTGCCGAGCCGCTGGGTCGCGAACCGCTGCAGCTCCAGCCGGTCGCGGGGCGGCGGCTCGTCGGCGATCAGCTCGGTGGCGGCGTCGATGCGGAACTTCGGCTTGGCGGTCCGGGCCGGCGCGCCGCGGCGCAGCCAGGCCAGCTCCTTGCGGACCAGGTTCTGCCGGCGCACCTCGGAGGCGGCGGCCTGCCGCTGCCGCTCCGCCTTGGCCAGCACGAACGCCGCGTAGCCGCCCTCGTAGGCGTCGACGACGCCGTCGTGGACCTCCCAGGTCCACTGGCAGACCGCGTCGAGGAACCACCGGTCGTGGGTGACCACGACCAGCGCAGAGGTTCGCTGGGCGAGATGACCGGCCAGCCAGCTGACCGCCTCGACGTCGAGGTGGTTGGTGGGCTCGTCGAGGACGACGAGGTCGTGGTCGCCGAGCAGCAGCGACGCCAACGAGCAGCGTCGTCGCTCGCCTCCCGACAGGCCGGCGACCGCGCGGTCGAGCGCGAGGCCGGCGAGCAGCACCTCGACCACCTCGCGGGTGCGCGGGTCGGCCGCCCACTCGTGGTCGGCGCGGCCCCCGAGCACCGCCTCGCGGACGGTGTGGGTGTCGGAGAGCCGGTCGTCCTGGTGGAGGTGGCCCACGAGCAGCCCGCGTACTCGCGACACCCGCCCGGAGTCGGGCGTCTCGAGCCCGGTCATCACCCGCAGCAGCGTGGTCTTGCCGTCGCCGTTGCGGCCGACGACGCCGATCCGCTGACCGGCCGAGACGCCGAGCGACACGTCGTCGAGCAGCGGGCGGACGCCGTACGCCTTGGAGACGCGCTCGAGGTTGAGCAGGTTCGGGATGCTCATCGGCCCAGGGCTCCCGGCACCGGCCCGGACGCGACCACGACCTGGGGGTGGTCGCCGCGGAGCACGCCCGCGACGTGGTGGGCGGCGTCCTGGTCGGCACAGAGGAAGACGCAGGTCGGGCCGGACCCGCTGACCAGGCCGCGGAGCGCACCGGCTGCCTCGCCGGCGGCAAGCAGGTCGGCCAGGCCGGGCCGCAGGTCGAGCGCCGCCGGCTGCAGGTCGTTGTGGAGCAGCGGCGCCAGCGTCTCGGCCGGGTCGCCGAGGAAGGCGACCAGCCGGTGGGGCGCGGGCGGCGCGGCCGGCGCGCCGGGGCGCAGCTCGTCGTGGCGCCGGTAGACGGCCGGAGTGGAGAGGCCCTCGCCGGCGGCGGGGACGACGGCCCACCACCGCGGGACCTCGACACCGGGCAGCTGCTCGACCTGCTCGCCACGACCGGTGCCGAGCGCGTTGCGGCCGACCAGCCCGAACGGGACGTCGCTGCCGAGGCCGGCGGCCAGGTCGAACAGCACCCGGTCCCCGCTGTCGGTGCCCCACAGCCGGTCGAGCGCGACCAGCGCCGCCGCCGCGTCGGCCGAGCCGCCCGCCATGCCCCCGGCGACGGGGATGCCCTTGCGGACCGTGATGCGCGCCGCCGCGTCGAGGCCGTGGTGGCCGGCGAGCGCGCGGCCCGCCCGCACCACCAGGTTGTCGTCGTCGGTCGGTACGCCGGAGACGTCGACCGTCGCGTCGCCGGTCACCTCGACCGACCACGAGTCGGCGGCCGTGACGGTGACCTCGTCGACCAGGTCGATCGCGTGGTAGACGGTCATCAGCGGGTGGAAGCCGTCGTCCCTCGGCGCGCCGACGCCGAGGTGGAGGTTGATCTTGGCCGGGACCCGGACCGTCACCGTCATCGGTGCAGCTCCTCGGCGATCCGGACGAAGTCGTCGATCGCCAGCGACTCGCCGCGCGCGAGCGGGTCGATCCCGGCAGCATCGAGGGCGCGTGCCACGGCGTCGGCCGAACCGGCGATCCCCCTGAGCGCGCCGCGCAGTGCCTTGCGACGCTGGGCGAACGCCGCGTCGACGACCGCGAACACCTGCTCGCGGGTCACCCGGGTCGTGGGCGGCTCCCGGCGGGTCCAGGCGACCAGCCCGGAGTCGACGTTGGGGGCGGGCCAGAAGACGGTGCGGCCGACCGACCCCGCCCGGCGTACGTCGGCGAACCATGCGGCCTTCACCGAGGGGATCCCGTAGACCTTGGACCCCGGGGCGGCGGCCAGCCGGTCGGCGACCTCGGCCTGCACCATCACCAGCCCGCGCTCGAGGCCGGGCAGCAGCGCCAGCAGGTGCAGCAGCACCGGGACCGAGACGTTGTAGGGGAGGTTGGCGACCAGCGCCGTCGGGGGTGGCCCGGGGACCTCGGTCACCCGCAACGCGTCGGCCGCCACCACCTCGAGCCGGTCGGCGTGGTCGGGTGCCAGCTCGGCGACGGTCGTCGGCAGCCGCCCGGCCAGCAGCGGGTCGACCTCGATCGCCACCACCCGTCGGGCCACCTCGAGCAGCGCCAGGGTGAGCGAGCCGAGGCCCGGGCCCACCTCGACGACGACGTCGCCGGAGCCGATGCCCGACTCACGGACGATCCGGCGGACCGTGTTGGCGTCGATGACGAAGTTCTGGCCCCGCTGCTTGGTGGGACGCAGGTCCAGCTCGGCCGCGAGCTGACGCACGTCCGCCGGCCCGAGAAGTCTCGGACCGGCGGACGGAGTCATGCGCGCAAGGCTAGCCACGCGCGGGGTGCGCTACTGGGGCAGGCCCAACTCGGCCGAGCACGCCGGCCAGGCGCCGTAGCCGCCGTTGGCGTCGCGGACCTTGGTCGCGATCGCGATCTGGGTCTCGCGGGAGGCCTCGTGCGGGTAACCGGTCCCACCGTAGGACTGCCACGTCGACAGGTTGAACTGCAGCCCGCCGTAGTAGCCGTTGCCGGTGTTGATGGCCCAGTTGCCGCCGGACTCGCACTCCGCGAGCTGGTCCCAGACGGTGCTGCCCGAGGCGTAGTTGGCCACGGGCGCCACCGGCTCCTCCTTGGTGCCGACCTTCACGATCGCGTCGACCGGCTGGCGCAGCACCTCCTGGCGCAGCACCTTGGTCGCCACGACCTCGCCGTTGCGGGTGGTGATCCGGTAGGTCACGTCGCGGACGCCGTCACGACCGGTCCGGACGGTCTTGGTGTTGCCCTCCAGCATCGAGGAGGACTCGCGCTCGACGGTCGAGAAGTCGATGGCCTCGGCCTTGACCCGCTTGGTGTTCACGTCGATGTCGGTGAACACGATCTTGTCGCCGTCGTCGAGCTCCTTGTCGGCGCCCGGGGTGATCTGGTCGTGCCCGTCGATCTTCACGCCCATCTCCTTCAGGGCGTCGCGGGCCGTGAGGGCGGGGATCTCGCGGGTGACGACCTTCTTGTCGGCGACCTTGATGTCGAGGGTCTTCTCGGTGACGACCTCGAGGCTCATGCCCTCGCGGTCGATGCTGCCACCACGGCTCACCGACAGGTCGGCGCCGGAGAAGCGGCTGCCGAGCTGGGAGAGCGCGCCGGCCACGTCGGTGGCGGTCACCCAGTGGGTGGAGGTGTTGCCGTCGACGGTCAGCTCGAGCGGTCGGGCGAACCGGACGCTGATGGCGCTGCCGTCGGTCACCTCCTCGTCCACGCTGGGCGCGACGACGTCGCGGTCGCTGACCTCGATGCCCTCGGACTCGAGCACGTCGCCGACGGTGCCGCCCATGGCGGACACCTCACGCTGCTGCCCGTCCACGGAGACGGTCACGTCGTGGCTCATGGCGCTGTAGCCGTAGGTGGTGCCGGCCACCGCGAGGACTGCGGCGGTCGAGAGGCCGAGGAAGGTGGCCTTGCTGCTGATCAGGCGTGCAATGGTGCTGCGCGTCTGCACGATTCTCCGAACGTCGTACTTCCCGGGCCTCGGAAAAGCCAGCGCGCCCGGACGCACGACGGCCCACGGTGGCGGGGGTCTGCGAGCGGGGGTTCTCGCGGGCGGGGATCGGTCGGGGCCCACCCTGGCGCTGGCCCGAAATCTGTTCCGATCCCGGCCAACAATCACGAAACGATAACGGGGTCCGGGGGTCACGCAAAACCCCCGTCCACAAGACGTGACGAGTCACACGTGCGTGTGTGCACCCCGAGTGCCGCACGCCCGGCCGACCTGACGCCTCACCAGGGGCCGCCGAACGCCTCCTCGGTGTTGCGGTCGAGCGCCCGGCAGAGGGTCTCGAGATCGTCGCCCCGGACCTCGGCCATCGCCCGCACCGTGAGCGGGACGAGGTAGGAGGCGTTGGGGCGCCCGCGGTACGGCGTGGGGGTGAGGTACGGCGCGTCCGTCTCGACCAGGATCCGGTCGAGCGGCGCGACGACCAGCGCGTTGCGCAGCGCCGCGGCGTTCTTGAAGGTGACCGGCCCGGCGAAGCTCAGGTAGGCGCCCCGGTCGAGGCAGTCGCGGGCGACGTCGACGTCACCGGAGAAGCAGTGCATCACCCACCGCTCCGGGGCGCCCTCCGCGTCGATCACCTCGAGCACCTCGTCGTGGGCGTCGCGGTCGTGGATCACCAGGGTCTTGTCGAGGCGCTTGGCGAGGTCGACGTGGCGGCGGAAGCTGTCGACCTGGGCGGCCCGCCCGTCCTCCCCCGTGCGGAAGGTGTCGAGCCCGGTCTCCCCCACCGCCCGCACCTTGTCGTGCGCCTGCGCCAGTCGCTCGATCTCCGCCATCGCCTCGTCGAGGTCGCCGGCGGCCGCCAGCCGCGGTGCCTCGTTGGGGTGGAGCGCGACGCCGGCGACCAGGGCGTCGTGGGTGGCGGCGGCCTCCACCGCCCACCGGGCGCCCGGGAGGTCGCACCCGATCTGGACGATCCGGGGCACGCCGACGGCCGCAGCCGCGGCGATCGCCTGCTCGGTCGGCCACCACTCGCCGTCGGCGATGTCGAGGTGACAGTGGTTGTCGACCACCGGGTGCGGCAGCGGCTCGGGCGGGGGAGGCCGCTCGCGGTCGCGCCGGGCCCCGGACCTCTCCTCGGTCGCGGCCCGGGATCGGGTCGGTCGGTCGCTCACGGCCCGTCCTCCCGGTGGACGGCGTCGTAGACCTCGCGCTTGGGCACCCCCGCCGAGCGGGCGACCTCGGCGATCGCGTCCTTGCGGGTGGCGCCCTCGTCGGTGAGGTCGGCGACAGCCGCCCGCCACGCAGCCGGGTCGGCCGGCACGGCTGCAGGTGGGGCACCGGCCACGACCAGGGTCACCTCGCCGCGTACGCCGTCGGCGGCCCACGCCGCCAGCTCGGCCAGCGGCCCGCGGCGTACCTCCTCGTGGGTCTTGGTCAGCTCGCGGCACACGGCGCCGGGACGGTCGCCCCCGAACGCCTCCGCCATGGCCGACAGCGTCGCCGCGGTCCGGTGGGGCGACTCGAAGAACACCAGCGTGCGCTCCTCCGCAGCGAGCCCGGCCAGCCGCCGCTGCCGCTCCCCCGCCTTGCGGGGCGGGAAGCCCTCGAAGCAGAACCGGTCGACCGGCAGCCCCGACACCGCGAGCGCAGTCAGCACCGCCGAGGGGCCCGGGACCGCGGTGACCGGCACGCCGGCCCCGACCGCCGCCACCACCAGCCGGTAGCCGGGGTCACTCACGCTCGGCATGCCCGCGTCGGTCACCAGGAGCACCCGCTCGCCGGCAGCCAGCGACTCCAGCAGCGCGGGCGTGCGGGCCCGCTCGTTGCCCTCGAAGTAGGAGACCACCCGGCCGCCCGGCTCGACGCCGAGGTCGCGGCACAGCCTGCGGAGCCGCCGGGTGTCCTCGGCCGCCACCACGTCGGCACCCGCGAGCTCGGTGGCCAGCCGCGGCGGCGCGTCCGCCACCTGCCCGATGGGAGTCGCGGCGAGCACCAGGAGGCCGGTCACGCCCCGATCATCGCAGTCCGCGAACTACAGTCACGCAGGTGACCGCCCCCGCGCCCGAGAGGCCCGCTCCGCGCACCGGGCTCTCGCGGACGGCGCGCGGCGACGACGTACCGCTCGCGCGCGACCGTGCCCGGCTCCGGGACCGCCTCGAGGACCCGGTCGTCAGCTGGTCGGCCTCGATAGGCGTGATGCTGCTGGCGTTCGCGATGCGCCTGGTCCGCCTCGACCAGCCGCGGCAGCTCGCCTTCGACGAGACCTACTACGCCAAGGACGCGTGGTCGCTGGTCCATCACGGCTACGTCACCACGTACGTCGACGGCGCCGACAAGCTGATCGAGCGCGGCGACCTCTCCGGACTGTGGAAAGCCGACCCGTCGATGATCGTCCACCCCGAGGTCGGCAAGTGGCTGATCGGCTCGGGCGAGCTGGTCCTCGGCATGGACCCCGTGGGGTGGCGGGTCCCGTCACTGGTCGTCGGTTCACTGATGGTGCTGGTGATGGTCCGGCTGGTGCGGCGGCTGACCGGGTCGACACTGCTCGGCTGCGTGGCCGGGCTGCTGCTGGCCCTCGACGGCCTCCACCTCGTGCTGTCCCGGCTGGCCCTGCTCGACATCTTCGTCGCCTTCTTCACCCTCTGCGCCGTCCACTGCCTCGTGATCGACCGCGACCACCACCGCGACCGGATGGCCCGGCTGGTCGGCGGGCCGGTCGGCCTGCGCGGCTGGGGACCGGTCCGGGGGCTGCTGTGGCGGCCGTGGCTGGCCGCCGCGGGCGTCTGCTTCGGGCTGGCGGTCGGCACCAAGTGGACCGCGCTCTACCCGCTCGCGGCCTTCGGGGTGCTGGTGTGGCTGTGGAGCGCCGGGGCGCGCCGCAGCTTCGGCGTCCGATGGCCGGTGCTCCGCTCGGCGCTGGTCGACGGCGTGCCGGCGTTCCTGCACCTGGTCGTGGTCGCCGGCATCGTCTACGTCGCCACCTGGGGCGGCTGGCTGGCGCACGCCGACGAGTACGAGCAGACGCTGTCCGACACCCAGTACACCCGCTACGACAGCTGGGGGGGCGGCTGCAACAAGGAGTCGATGGCCGGAGTCCGGTCGACCGACCGGAGCTGGCCGACCGCGAAGGAGCCCGACGCCTCCGGGCCGGGCGAGGTGGCGCAGTCGCTCCGTTCGCTCTGGTACTACCACCAGGACGTCTACACCTTCCACGCCCACTTCCTCAGCTGCTCCGACCACACCTACGAGTCGCTGCCGTCCGGCTGGCTGCTGCTCGCAAAGCCGGTCGGGGTCAACGCCGACACCGACATCCAGCCCGGCACTCAGGAGTGCGACGCCCCCGAGGGCTCCGACTGCCTGCGCCGGGTGCTGCTGATCGGGAACCCGATGCTGTGGTGGGGGTCGATCCTGGCGCTGGTCGCCTCCGCCGTGCTCTGGATCGGGCAGCGCGACTGGCGGTTCGGCGTCCCGGTCGTCGGCACGCTGTCGACGTGGCTGCCGTGGCTGGCCTACGACGACCGGCCGATCTTCCTGTTCTACGCGATCATGATGCTGCCGTTCCTGGTGATCGCGATCGCCCTGGTGAGCGGAAGGCTGATCGGCCGGACCCGGGCGCCGTCGCCGCGGCGTACGGCGGGCGTGGTGGTGGTCGGCTCGTTCCTCGTCCTGGTGCTGCTCAACTTCGCGTGGTTCTGGCCGATCTGGACCAACCAGCTGCTGACCCACTCGGAATGGCTCGACCGGACCTGGTTCTCCGCCTGGATCTGAGCCAGCGGGAGGACGGGCCGCCGGGATCGTCGGGTTCGCGCCGCTGCCCTGACATCTGGTCGATGCCGGGCCGACCGGCCCAGCGGTGGGTCCCGTACCGGATCGTGGCGCCGTTCGGTACGTCACCCACCGCCCACACGCGACGGCCGAGCAGTGGACCCCGGCTGACAGGGCCCTAGGCCGAGCGCTCCTGCGGGACGTCCAGAGGAGGGACGCCACCGAGCCCACGGCGGTAGCGGACCCGGCCGGCGTAGGCGTCGAGGGCGCGGTAGAGCGTCGCCCGCGCCTCCCACGGCAGCGGCTCGACGCCGTCGCGCCAGGAGTCGCCGAAGGAGACCCACGCGGGGACCCAGTCGGCGGCGTCGTCCCACGCCCCGCGGCGAGCGGTGAGCATCCGGGTCCGCATCTGGAACGCCTGGCGGGGGCCGTCGACGCAGATCGGCGCGGTCTCGACCGGCCACAGGCGCAGGTCGAGCGACATCAGGTGGACCTCGAGCTCGAGGATCACCGCCGGGTCGACCAGGACGGTCGCCACGTTCTCGTGCCGGGCGCGCAGCATGGCGTCACCGTCACCCGTCGACCCGGGACCGGTCAAGAGTGCGCCATGCTGTGGGCGTGCCCCTCCCCTCGTTCGCGCCCGCCGGGCGCGTGCGTCCCGTGGAGCTGGCCCGGCCCGGACCACTCACGGCACCGCTGGCACCCGCCCTGGCCGTCGAGGCGCCGACCGGGGTCGGCGAGCTGGCGCTGACGAGCGGCGACGACCGGCTCGTCATGGCGTACGACGACCGCTTCACCCTCTCCGTCACGAGCGGGGGCCGGACGACCAGCCACCGCAGCCGTCGCTCCGGGCGGCCGGACGGACCGGTGGACCGGCTCGCGCTCACGCTCACCGGCAGCCACCTGGTCGGCTGGGGGCACGAGCCGGACGGCTGGGTCGCGCGGGGCCGGGTCGACCTGTCCGAGCGGGTCGCCACCCGCGACGAGGGCTGGCTCGCCGGCGTGGCCGCCGTGGGCGGGGAGCTGCGCGCGTTCGGCCAGCTGGGCCTGCGCGACCTGCGGCTGGTGACGACGGCGGAGGGCGCGCCCCACCGCCTCGACGAGGACGGCGTGCTGCTGACCGCCACCTCGGCCGGGCCCGGCTTCTTCGACACCGCGCACACCAGCCTCTGGCGGCTCGACGCCGACAGCCTGGTGCTGACCCACCTCAGCGACGTGTTCTTCCGACGCGCCGACCGGCCCGGCGTCTTCGGCGACCACGCCTCCCACCTGCTGAGTGACGGCGACCGCTGGCTGCTGGCGACCAGCACGTGGGGGGACTTCGACAGCACCGGCCCGGGAGCGGGCGTGGGTGCCGTGCTCGCCGAGACCGACGCCGACCTCCTGTCGGGCCGGCACGTCCTCGACACCCGGCCGCTGCCGCTGCCCACCACCGGCCTGCGGTCGGTGGGGGTCTGGGACCCGCACCTGGTGCGCACCGACGACGGCTGGCTGGCGGCCTACGTCAGCGCCCGGCGCTTCTTCGAGTTCGGGCCGGTGCTGGCCGGCGGCCCCGACCTCGACCGGCTGGAGCTGCGGGCCGCCGGCGTGGGCCACCTGGAGACCGAGGGGCCGACGCTGTACCGCGTCGACGGCGACTGGCGGGTGCTGGTCAGCGACAGTCGTCGCCGCTGCTACCCCGTCCTCGACCTCGACCTGCGCGAGACCGGCACGCTCGACGCGCCGTACCCCACCAACATCCCGTGGCCCACCGTCGTCGAGCACGACGGCGGGATGCTCCTCGTCGGCTTCGACGGGGAGGAGTACGGCGGTCGGGTGGTCGGCTACGGCAGCCACGGCGCGGTCAGGTTCGCCCGCCCGGTCTGAGTCGACGCTCCCGCGCCCGCCCCTCGGGGTGCGTAGCTCAGGCGTGCGCGCGCCACGAAAGCGGGGCGCCGGCGTCCGGCACCTCGTCGGGGTGCACCAGCAGCGCCTCGTCGAAGACGTGGTTGATGCTGCTGCCGCACTGGGCGATGTCGTCGCCGTAGACGTGCAGCGACACGGTGACGCCGGTGGGGGCGGCGCTGCTGACCCGGTGGATGTTCTCCTGCGGCGGCACCAACGAGCAGACCGAGCCGGCCGCCTGCCGCGTGTTGGCGGTGAGGACCAGCGACTTCTGCCCGTCCTGCTCGACGAGGTGGAACCGCTCCTCGTCCTCCTCGCCCTCGAGCACCCCCACGACGCACCAGCACCGGTGGTCGTGGATCGGGGTGGCCTGGCCGGGCCGCCAGACCAGCGCCACCAGCGAGTAGCACCCGTCGGGGTGCACGTGGACGATGTGCTGCTGGTACCCCTCGTCGGACGGCACCCGGTGTTGCGTACCGATCGCCTCGGGGTGCGCCAACAGGTCGGGCAGCAGTGAGGCCGCGGCCGCCGCACGGGCGGCCAGGTCGTCGGTCGTGGCCACGGCCCGGTCCATGGCGGTGGTGAAGCGGCCCAGTGCGTCATCGGTCGCAGGGGCCCGGCCCGGTGGTGGCGCGTACGACGTCACGGTTGCTCCCCTTCCCCGTGGTGATCCTCCGACCATAGCCGGGGCACCCGTCGGGGCGGGTAGCAGCACCAGGTCAGAGGTTGATCGTGATGTCGGCGTCCTCGCGCAGCTCGTCGACCAGCTTCTGGGCGATCCGGTTCTGCTCCTGCGACACCGCCTGCTGCTCCAGCTGCGGCTTCACCTTCTCGTACGGCGGCGCGGACTGGCCGTTCTTCCCCATCTGCGCCTGCTGCTGCTTGACCTGCTGGTAGAGCGCGCGCAGCTCCTTCTCGGTGGGCTCGATGTCGCCCGCCTCGTCCTCGACCAGGCCCTCGACCAGCACCTGCGTCTCGACCTGGCTCCTGGCCTGGTCCTCGGTGGTGCCCTGCTTGGCGAGGGCGTCGAGGAGCGCCTGCGCGGAGTCCAGCTGGTTCTGCTCCGCGAGCTCGGTCAGCTTGGCGTCGATGTCCTCGTCGGACACCTCGATCCCCCGCGACGCGGCCTCCTGCCGGAGCAGCTCGGCGTCGACGAGGCTGTCGGCCGTCTGCTCTTGCAGCGCCTCCTCGTCCGGCGCCTCGCCGCCTCCCATCTGGGCCTGCATGGTCGCCTGCTGGAGCTGCGCCTCGTACGTCGGGACGAACTCGTCCTTGGTGACCTCCTCGCCGTTGACCTCGGCCACCACCTCGGGGATGCCCGAGAGGTCCGGCTCGGTGCCGCTGCTGGCAGACGACTGCTCGGAGCTCGGCTCCTCGCTCGAGCTCGAGGCATCGGACTCGCCGCCTCCGCAGGCGGAGAGCGCGAGCAGCGCGGCGGCCAGGAGCACGCCGAGGACAGGGCGGGTTCGCGTGGTCTCAGTCATCGCGTACGACGGTACGGACCGGCCATGAGCCGCGGCGGGCCGGGGGCGTCAGTGACTAGCCGGAGCCCGGTTCTCGCTCGGGCCGTTCGTGTGGCAGCTGCCTGGTGGAGGCCAGGGAGAGCAGCGCCAGGAACGCCGCGGCGAGCAGTCCGGCCTTGAGCGCCTGGATCTGTGCGGACGCGTAGTCGCCGACGAGCGCCTCGGTGGTCGGCTCGTCCATGCCCGCCTCCTGGGCAGCAGCCCGGACCTCGTCGGTGGACACGAAGTCGATCCCCGACCCGACGGCCACCCCGACCTGGTCGGAGACCTCTGCGCTGATCTGCTCGTCGGAGGAGACGTTGTTGACGAACGCGGTGGTGAGGCCCGAGAGGACGATGGCCCCGAGCAGGGCGACGCCCAGCGACGAGCCGAGCTGCTGGCCGGTGAACTGGAGGCCCCCTGCCTCTCCCCGGCCCGAGGCGTCGACGGACGACTGCACCACGTTGCCGAGCTGGGAGGCGATCAGCCCCATTCCCACGCCGAGCAGCGCCATCGCCCAGGCGAAGCTCGCGTCGTCGAGCTCCGGGTCGATCGTGCCCAGGAGCAGGACCGTCGCCAGCGTGACGGTGGTCAGGCCCGTACGCACGATCGACCGGATGGCGTAGCGGCTCGACAGCCGCGACCCTGCGGCCGAGGCCAGGAACATGGCGATGGAAACGGGGAGCATCTTGAGCCCGGTCTCGAGGGCATCGAGCCCGATCACCAGCTGCAGGTACAGCGGGATCGTGAAGAAGACGCCCATCAGGATCAGGTTCTGGCTGAAGAGACCGGCCAGGCCGGAGCGCAGTGGGGCGATGTCCAGCAGCGTCAGGTGCACCAACGGGTCGCGGCCACCGCTCTCACGCCGTCGCTGCCAGACCGCGAAGCCCCACAGCAGAGCAGCTCCCGCGCCGATGACGAAGACCGTCAACGAGAAGCCGAACGGCGTCAGCGGGGAGTCCTCCTTGGGCCGGACCCAGCCCCAGGTGCTCGACTGGAGCACCCCGAGGACGACCAGGCCCAGGCCCGCGGCGGACAGCCCCGCGCCGACCAGGTCGAGCCGGGGCTTCGTGCCGGTCGCCACCGCGTCGGCCACCTTCGGGGTCATCACCAGGATGAGCGCCACCAGCAACACCTCGCCGGCGAAGATGAGCCGCCACGAGTACTCCGTGGTCGCCCACCCGCCCAGGATCGGCCCGACGGCGATCCCGGCCCCTGCGACGCCGCCGATCACGGCGTACGCCACCTTGCGCGAGGCGCCCTCGAAGTTCCCGGCGATCAGCGCGACCATCGCCGGCAGCACCAGCGCGGCCCCGAGGCCTTCCAGGACCGACCACCCCAGGGTCAGGATCGCCACGGACGGCGCGACGGCAGTCAACGCCGAACCCGCGGCGTAGATGACCAGGCCGACCACGAACGTCCTCTTGCGTCCGATGATGTCGCCGATCTTGCCGCCGGTGAGCATGAACATCGCCATGACCAGGCAGTAGAGCGTGATCACCGCCTGGATTGTGGTCACGGTCGTGTCGAAGTCGGCCACCAGGGCACTGATCGAGACGTTCATCGCCGACTGGTCCAGCACCATGACGAACTGGGCGATGGCCAGGGCGACCAGCGGCAACCAGCCCGCCGTCGGTGTCGAGCCGGTCTGTTCCTCCTGCGACTCTCGAGCAGTCACGGTTGTCCCTCCCCCTCGGGCCGAGGCGTGCCTGGTCCCGCCGGCAGCAACGCCAGTATCGACCAGGACTGCGCTCAACGGCCACTCCGAGATCGCCGGGAGCCACACAAGTGCCAGCAGGCCGGGCACGGTGCGCGATCGGAGTCGAGGCGATGGGCGCTTCGCGGCCGACGTACGCTCGAGGCAGGTCGATGGGGCGCCGGCGCTTCCTGCGCCGGGCCCTCGACGGCCAGGAGAGGCGGCGTCCCACGTGCCTCAGATCCCCTACCCGTATCGCCATGCAGCGCCGCTGGGGCGGCTCCGGCTGCAGCTCGCGCCCGCCTCGAGGCGCGCCTCCGTGGCCGGGGTGTGGTGGCCCCACGGCCGGGACCTCACCCGCGAGGGCCCGCAGCTGGTGGACGAGTTCCCCAGGGGACGCGGACGGGTCGACAGACTGGTCTACTGCTCGCGCGACTGGGAGGTGGTGGCCGAGGAGGTGTTCACCAGCCACGGCCGGCTCAAGGTGGGCTTCCTTCCTCCCGAGCAGGCCGACGGCCTGGTGCTGCTGCGGCTGTCGGGCTCCGGGATCGTCCGGCTCCGGGTCCTGTGGGTGGCGCCCCGGGCACACTCCGCCGACGAGCGGCCTTTGTCTCCGGCGTAGTGTGGGCCGTGACCACCGGCGACGAGGCCTCCACTCGGACTCCTGACCCGGTCGAGAGGCGGACGTCGTGTCGACGTCGAACGGTTCCACCTTTCCCTACGAGCTCCCCAGGCCGGGCCGCGGTCCGCTCCGGCTTCGCATGGCCGAGCATCCCGGTAGGGACCATCTCGACGGCGGTTGGTGGCCCCGGAGCCGTGACCTCGTTGCGGAGCTGGCCGACCTGGTCGAGCACTTCCCCACGCGGTGGGGCCGGATCGTCCGCGCCTTGATCTCGCCGCCTGACTGGGACCATGCTCCGCGACGACTTCCGGTCGTCGGTGGGTATGTGAAGGTCGGGTCGTTCCCCCAGGACGACACCCATCTCATCCGCCTCATGACCTCCGACCGGACCGCGCTGGGCGTCCTCGTCGTACCCCCCGGCTTCACCGACGAGCAGGGCGACGAAGCCCTCCTGGCCGCGGCCACCCCGGGGAATGCCCACGCTGCCACGGACCTCCTCGACGAGGTCACCGACCACCCGGACGTCGACCCGATGGACCACTGGACCGACGACGGCGGGTCATGGTGGGGACCCCACCCGGTCGCGCCCTCGTTGCGAACGGGCAGGTGACCGTGGCCTTCTTGATGCTCTACGGGAACGGCTGGACCCAGCGCTGGAGGATCGCTCCGGGAATGGAGGACCAGGTCCGCGCCCAGCTCTCCCAGATCGGCACGGCCACCACGGGGAACCTCCCCGTGGTCGATCCCGGATCTGAGGGCGAAGCCACGCTCGTGGTCGCGTGGGCACTCGTCGCCGCCGGTGTGGTGCTCGACGGATCAGCGGGGGCCGGGGACAGCGGCTCGACCGGCCAGTACGCCTGAAGACGACGTCCATGGACCACCAGATGAAGGACCGACCATGAAGTTCATCATCGAGACGAATCTCGCAAGCAAGCCGGCGTGGTGGCTGCTCGATGACGACAACCGGGTCGTCGCCTGGGCCGGGCGGACCTTCGCCAGCCTCGCCCATGCCGACGAGGCGGCCCATGACTTCCGCATCAACGCCGATGATCCCGACTACCGGGTCCACGCCAGGACCGGCGGCCCTTGGCGATGGGCTGCCTGGCGCACCGAGGGGATCCGGGTCGCCGTCTCGGGTGGCGGGTTCCCCAGCGAGGAGGCCGCCCGCGACGCGGCTCGGCGAGTGCAGAAGCAGGCCCGCACCGCCATGGGCCCATGACCACGGCCGGCATCGTGCTTCGCGTCCGACTCGTGGGCGGCGGCAGCATGGACGTCACCTACGAGAACGCCGGTGCGGACAGCGACGCCGAGCTGATCGACCACGTCGTCGCCACGCTGTCGGAGGACTCCGGCGTCCTTCGCTGTCGGCACGGCGATCGGCTGGTCGTGTTGTACGCCCGTGGTGTTTCTGCCGTGGAGGTAGCCCCCCGGGGAGCCGTTCTCTGAGTCGCACGTCGTTCGTGACGGCGCCGCTGGAACCCGCTCAGCTCGAGCTGCCGAGCGCCGAACGGGGATGCCCGTCAGATCGGGCGAGGTGGATGGAGTCCCTCGACCTCGGGCATCGGCAGCTCAGCCCTGCGAGGGGTCACTGAGCACCTCCAGGACGGCGTCGGCCGAGAGCGTCTGCCGGACGACGCTTGCTGCGACGTCACTCAGCCTCTGGTTGTGGGCTCGGGCATATCCACGCAACGTCTCGAAGGCTCCCTGCATGTCCAGGTTGCCGCGCTCGGCCAGCACCCCCTTGGCCTGCTCGACCACGATGCGGGAGTTGAGCGCGGTCTGCAGCTGCTCGGCCAGCAACGAGGACCGGGATATCGAGCGCTGCTGGAGGATCCCGATCGTCGCGACGTCCGCGAGCGCCTGGGCGATGCGGAGGTCATCGTCGCCGAGGCTCCGCCGCGCCCCGGTGGTGAACAGGTTGAGACCGCCGATCGTCTCCTCGCGCAACCGCAACGGCAGAGCATGCACCGCCGAGAACCCCAGGGACATCGCGGACGGCGCGAACGTCGGCCAGCGCTCCTGCTGGGCCGACAGATCCGGCACCGTGACCGGCGTGCCCGTGGCAACGCACTCCAGGCAGGGCCCTTCCTCGGACTGCAGCTGCAGCAGCTCGACGAGCCTGGTGGCCTCGCTCGACGCAGCGACCACCTGCAGGTGCCCGCGCTGATCGATCAGCAGGAGGCCGCCCTGGTCGACCTCCAGGAGGTCGACGCAGCTTCGCACCAGACCTTCCAGCAGTTCCACCACGTCGTAGTCGGCGACCAGTGAGTCCGCCAGGGCCACGAAGCGCTCAGAGAGCAGAGCGCTTCTTCGGCCCTTCTGCATGCCGCTCCCGTGAGCGGGTTGGTCGTTCATTGCTCCTCCTTCGAGAATCGACGGCGTCCGGCCACGACGTCGGCAGCCAGGTCGTTGATGAGGATCGCTTCACTGAACGCGGTCGCGCGAAGCCGCGCAAGTGCGCTGGCGATACTGGTGTCCGCCTGCACCATGACCATCCCGGTGGCCTGGTGCACCACCATCCGGTACGTCGGCTCGGTGACCCCGTCACCACCGGCGGCACCGACGTCCAGCAGGACCGAGGCGATGCGGTCGACCGTGCGAAGCACCGCCGCGAGCTCGTCGGCGTGCAAGGTGCCCGGCCGGGAGCGGTAGAGGTCGAGCGTACCGAGCGCAGCCCCGCCGACCTGGACCGGGAACGCGAAGACCGCGCGGACTCCGGACGTCTCGGCCTCCTTGACGAACGCCGGCCATCGCCGCGTCGCGTCGGTGCTTGCCCGCACGTCATCCAGCAGCACCGGGGAGCCTGACCTGACGGCGTCCACGCACGGCCCCTCCCCGAGAGTGAACTGGAGATCCTCGATCAACCGGGACTGGGAGTCGGAGACGAACGTCGGCTCGGGGACTCCCTGGCTCGAGATGACCGCGAGCCCGACCCCGTCGGCGTTCGCTTCCCCTTGGCACGTCCGGCACAGGGACTCGAGTAGTCCTGTCACGCGGCCCGCTCTCGTGGGGCCGGCTGACAGCCTCGACTGTTCACCGACCACAACCATGTGTCCATCCATCGCGGAGACCCGCGACGTCCCCACCAGCCTACGCGCTCCGACCTGGCCGGACAGCGTGCGGCAGGTTCCTCCGCGCGTTGACCGGGGGCAGCGGCCAGGGGGCACCCATGGGGCACAACGTGCGGAGGAAGAGGACGCGTGATGTGGACCGCGCTCGCGCCTTCGCCGCATGAGCGCCCATGTCAGAGAGGCGGCCTTTCACGCAGTCCCGGGTGCCCTGTCACCTGGCTGCGATCGTGGTTGACACTCGAGGGTCAGCGGCTCCTACACTCGTCGCGAAGGAGATGGCCAATGGAGTCGATGGCCGCAGCCGGTCAGTTGAGCATGCTGGTGGAGTTGACCGAGGATGCCGCGCGGTCCGCAGACGTAGATGAGTTTCTCGCCCTGGCAGTCCCCAGGCTGTGCGCTGGTACAGGGGCGGTTGCCGGTGTGGTGCTTGACGTCCTGTCACACCAGCGACACAGCTACGGTGTGGCCGTGCCTCCAGCGCAGCCCGTGCTGGGGGAAGAAGTCGCCCGCGTGGTGGGCCCGGCCCCTGCCGAGTGGGCTTCGGCGGGAGTCAAGCAGGCCATGTTTCTGCGGCTGCCGGGCCACATCGGTGTGCTGGCCCTGGGGTGGGACACGTTCCTCGATGCGCGGGAATCAGACCCGGTGCTGAAAGCTGCGGCAAGGACAGTAGTAGGTGCGTTGGCACGCCACCATGCGGAGAGTGAGCTGGCCGACTTGGTCGCCCGTGTCGCCAGTGCTCAACAGCTGGCCTCGATGGGGGACTACGACTGGCACATTGCGTCGGACACCAACCGTTGGTCCGACCAGTTGTACAGGATCTACGGTTTCGAGCCTCAGAGCTTCAACGCCTCCTACGACAGATTCCTGGCGCGCATCCACCCCGACGACCGAGAACGGATCCAGGGGATCCACCAGGCGGCGTACGCGACCGGGGAGCCGTACAACATGATCGAGCGGATCGTCCGGCCTGATGGGGAAGTGCGCTATCTGTCCTCCAACGGCCAGGTCATCATGAGTACGGACGGCACTCCGGAGCGCATGCGCGGAACGTGCGTCGACATCACCGAACGCATCCTCGCAGAGCAGGCGGCTGAGAAGGTCTCGCTCCGGTTCCGGGGCCTCGTGGACGCCTCTCCACAGGCGATCCTCGTCGTCAGCTCAACGGGAGAGATCGTTCAGGCCAACCCGCGGGCTACCGAGCTTCTGGATGCGGATCCCACTGGGAACGACCTCGTCGAGATCGGTGTGGACCTCATGAAGGCAGGGATGGGCGTCCCTGCCAAGAGCCTGACCGGGCGCGAGCTGGTCCTCGATATCAGCGCCGCCGATCTCGGCGACACCGAGGGCACACACCATCGCGCGCTCTTCCTCGCTGATGCGACCGAGCGGCTGGAACGCGAGGCGATGGCGCAGCGGCTTGGTGAGGCCCAGCAGCGACGCCGCCAGGCGCTGGAGATCAACGACAACGTCGTCCAGGGCCTGACTGCGGCGATATACGCGCTCGAGGCCGACCCGAACCCCGTGGTGTTCGGCTTCGTCGATCGCACCCTTGCCGCGGCGCGCAGGATGATGGACGGCCTCGTTGAGCCGACCGGGCCCCATCTGGTACCTGGCGACCTCGTTCGGGCGAGAGCCGCCAGCCTCGAGCCCACCGAGATCGAGAGCGCCGAACCGGTCGAGGCCCGGCGCAACGACACCCCGGAGCCTGGCGCGTTGCCACGGGTCCTGATCGTCGACGACGCAGAAGACATACGGATGTTGCTTCGCCTCCAGCTGGACAGGTCGGGCTCCTATGAGGTGGTCGGAGAGGCCGCTGACGGGCTGGACGCGGTCAGTCAAGCCACGGACCTTCAACCCGACCTCGTGCTCCTTGACATGGCGATGCCCCGTATGGACGGACTCGAGGCGCTCCCGCTTATTCGTGCCGCCGTACCGGGTGTGCGCGTCATCGTATTGTCCGGGTTCAGCCGTGACACCCTTGAACAGGACGCGATCGCTGCAGGCGCCGACCGCTATCTGCTCAAAGGGATCCGGTCGAGCGAACTACTCGAAACCATCGCGACCGTCCTTGAGGCCGCGTAAAGAGCATGCAAGCGAGGTGAGTACGAGGTGTTCTCGTGCGTTCAGCGGGAGGAGACGGGGCTGCTGCAGCGGCGGGTGAACACCGTGCACGACTGAGCTGAGCCGCCGTCGGAGGCTCCTAGCCCTACGGCAACAACGAGCGCCCCCCTCGGGGCCAGGGTCAGGGATGGAGGGGAGGGAGGGTGCTCCCCGCGCGCTGAGCGGCGCCGTCCCTGAGGGACTCGACCGCGTCGCTCGCGGTGTGGTCCGGACGCCATCGAAGCTCCGCACGAGCGCGAGAGGTGTCCATTGTCGGCAGCTGCATGAGGGCGTCGAACAGTTCGGCCGGGACCGGAGCCAGGTGTGCGCGAAAACCGGTGGCGAGTGCGGCCCGTGCGGCACCGAAAGGGACCTCGATCGTACGTGCGCCGAAGAGGCCGTCCAGCACTGCTCGGTCGATCACGCCATCGCCGGCCAGGTTGAATGGCCCGCTCACGTCGGCCTCGACGGCGGCCACGACCGCGCGCGCCACGTCGGCCGCATGAACGGACTGAAAGCCCAGTCCAGGGGGGACAGGGAGGAGTGGTAGCAGGCCTCGCCGGAAGAGCAAGGGCGCCGCGAGCGGCCCGCCGAAAATGCGGCGCTGCTCGCTCGCAGCGGAGCGCTGGAACACAAAGGCGGGTCGGAGGCGGACGACGCGAGTACCGGGGTGCGCGAGTTCAAAGTGGTCGAGGAGCCGCTCGACGTAGGCCTTCTCCCGGCAGTAGGCGGCGGCTGAGGCGCCGTTCGTCGGCCAGCTCTCGTCTGCGACGTCGCCTGGCTCGGCCGGGGAGTACGCCGCGACCGAGGAGGCACACACGACCGCGGACACCTCTGCCCGAGCGGCCGCGTCCAGCACTCGATCCGTGCCGACCGCGTTCGCGGCCCAGGTCACCTCCGGTCGCCGCGTCGGCTGGAACCGCCACGCCAGGTGTACGACCGCGTCCGCGGATCGCAGGGTGGGGGCGAGGTCTTCATCGACGACGTCCGCCTCCACCCAGGCCACGCTGCCGCGGGCCTCCTCTGCCGATGCGTGGGTGCGTCGCGCGACCCCGACCACCTCATGGCCAGCGGCCGCCAACGCTCGCACGCTGGCACTGCCGATGTTGCCCGTTGCTCCGGTGACCACGATGCGCATGGTGCCGACGTACCCGTGTGGAGGGCGGTTCATCCCCACGACAGCCATCCGACCGAAGGGGCCGCTGCAGCGGAGCGCTCCCACGAGGTGTGATCTGGCTAGGGTCTCGTGCGACCAGGGGCCAGCGGCGAAAGTTGCCGGGGCAGAACCCTGGCTCTCTGAATTGCGGTGACCGCGATTCACCCGTGGAAGCGCAGGAGTCCCAGGAAGGGCTGGATCGGCTGGTGCTCACGGTCAACACATTGTTCGGGGCGCTCCTCGTGCCACTCGATACCGCCACGATGCGCGGCAGGACATCGTCGCCGGGGAACGCGCCATGGGCAGATCGCCTTGGCCATGCGGGTGTCTGGCAAAGACTGATCGAGCATGTTTCGCGCGCGGTGGGGTACCTAGGTGAAGCAGCCGTGTAACCGGGAGCTTGTCGGTCTGATCGGGGGCCCTAATGCAAAAGGCTCAAGTCTCGACGTCCCGTGAAGGCGCATTTCCTTGCCCAGTCCTCGTGAGCCTTGGGGACCAACCGGTCCATGCCACTGCCCACGGCGTACGAACTGGCACCCACGGACACCAAACCTTGGTCGGGGTGCACGGCCATCTGGTGTGGGTGTCGAGCCACCGAATCACCGAGGCGGCAGGATCCACCCCTCCACGTGCCACGGATGCGACCTGACGTCACCAAGGGAGGGCCCACTTGGGCTGCGCGAAGTCCATGAGCGCCCCTCAGCCGGACCTCCTGTACGGCGGGTAGTCCGACACCCTCATCCCCAACCGACCACGACGGGCTAACCCTCGCTGCTCATCCAGCGCTTGGGTTGGCA
Source organism: uncultured Actinomycetota bacterium (assembly GCA_963740325.1). Classification (GTDB taxonomy): domain Bacteria; phylum Actinomycetota; class Actinomycetes; order Propionibacteriales; family Nocardioidaceae; genus Nocardioides. The sequence goes on along the minus strand of CAVUDQ010000004.1, from coordinate 3,921 downwards.
CGCGCCCCCGGACACGTCGGTGTAGCGCATAAGCATCTCGCTCGGCACCCGCGACGGGGGTCACCAGGGGATCGGGAGTTCCTGAGCGCTTCATATCCGCGGGCCTGGCCAGAGTTGCCCTTTTCGGACGAGGTCGAGGACCACGCCGTACCAGCGCCCTCTGCCACCAATCCCGAGTGAACAAATCCAGAGGCGACCGGCATGGGACGACGGGGCCGGGGGTACGTCACATGAACACCGCAGGAAGGGGACGATCACGATGGCCACAGGGAAACAGACCCGCGCAGCGAAGCAGAACGTCCGCAAGGCCCAGAAGGCCGCCCAGTCCCAGCGGTCCCTCGCCAACATGCCGGCATCGACGAAGACGGCACTGGGCAAGCAGGGTGCCGCCGTGGCAGAGCGCAAGCGCAAGGGCGCCAGCGGACCCAAGACCCGGCAGGAGCTGTACGCCGAGGCCAAGCGTCGCAACCTGCGCGGCCGCTCGAAGATGGGCCGCGACGAGCTGGCCAGAGCGTTGGGTCACGCCTGAGACACCGAACGAGAGATCAACCACGACAACGAAGGAGCACCATGATGAGCAGCACCACCGAGACCGGCAGCACCACCGGAACCAAGGACAAGGACTACAACCTGGTCTGGTTCACCGAGGCCTGCCTGAGCAACACGCTGCGCCTGGAGCAGTACATCGGCGACGCCGAGCGCGACGGCGACAACGAACTGGCCGAGTTCTTCCGCAAGGCGCAAGCCGACAGCAAGAAGGGCGCCGAGCAGGCCAAGCAGCTGCTCAAGTCGAGGCTCGCCTGATCCTCCGAAGAGACAGGGCAGGAGAGCAGACGTGAAGGCAGTGACCTGGCAGGGCGCGCGGGACATGCGGGTGGAGGAGGTTCCCGACCCCGTCATCCACAACGGCACGGACGCGATCATCAAGGTCACCACGACCGGGCTCTGCGGTTCGGACCTGCACCTCTACGAGCCGCTGGCCCCCTTCATGACGCCGGGCGACATCGTCGGCCACGAGCCGATGGGGATCGTCGAGGAGATCGGTGACCAGGTCACCGAGCTGAAGGTCGGCGACCGGGTCGTCGTGCCGTTCAACATCAGCTGTGGCAAGTGCTGGATGTGCGAGCGTGGTCTCTATAGCCAGTGCGAGACCACCCAGAATCACAACAGCGGCACCGGCGCGAGCCTCTTCGGATACAGCAGCCTCTACGGCGCGGTCCCGGGCGGGCAGGCGGAGTACCTCCGTGTGCCGTTCGCCGGCTTCCTCCCGGTCAAGGTCCCCGATGGACCGCCCGACGACCGCTTCGTGTTCATGTCCGACGTGATCCCCACCGCGTGGCAGGGCGTGCGCTACGCCGACACCCCCAAGGACGGCACCGTGCTGATCCTCGGGGCCGGCCCTATCGGCGACATGGCGACCCGGATCGCGTTGCGTGAAGGCAGCCGCGTGATCGTCGTGGACCGCGTCCCGGAACGTCTCGCACGCGTCGGCGCGCTGGGAGCGGACACGATCGACCTCGACGCCGTCGACGACCTCGCCGCCGAGGTGCGCGACCGTACGTCGGGCCGTGGCGCAGACTCGGTGATCGAGGCGGTCGGCATGGAGGCGCACGGCAGCCCTGTCGCCGAGACAATGATCCGGGCCATGGGCTTCCTGCCGGATGCCCTTGTCCGCCCGGTCATGAAGAAGGCCGGCTTCGACCGGCTCGCCGCGCTCTACTCGGCCATCGGCTGCGTGCGCCGCGGAGGGACGATCTCCGTCCTCGGGGTCTACGGCGGCGCCGCCGACCCGATGCCGATGATGCAGCTCTTCGACAAACAGATCCAGCTGCGGATGGGCCAGGCGAACGTGCGGGCCTGGACCGACGACATCCTGCCCCTGCTAGTCGACGACGACGATCCCCTCGGCACCGAGTCCTTCGCCACGCACCGGCTTCCGCTGGAGCAGGCGCCCGAGGCGTACTCGAAGTTCAAGAAGAAGCAGGACGGCATGATCAAGGTGGTCTTCACCCCGTGATTCCAGCGCCACACGGCGCGCCCTCGTCCTCGAACGGATCCGTGAGACCGACGTGCCCTCGCCACAGTGGTGACGACAGAACCGGACGGCGCGGACGACGCGCAGCTGACCCTCGATGCTCTAGGAGCTGCGCTCCGGCGGCTTCGCCCGGGTCGGGGAGGAACTGGAGCGGGATCCAGACCTGCTCCGGCTCCGCCGCGGCCCGGAGAGGGAGTTCCGCTGTATCGACGAGAGCTCACGCGGGGGCCCCAATCTCTACTCCACACATCCAGCGACACCATCGACCCCGAGACGGCATGGACCAAGGCCGGGCGTTCGCCTACCAAACCTGGATCGCCTCGAGTTCCGAGACCAAGCTCCGTCAGGTGGCCGGTGCGCTGCGGGGACAGTTAACACCCGAGAATTCGCGCCCATCGGTGGCCCGGAAGGGTCCGACCCGTGGGTCCGCAGATCACCGAGTGCGCGCGCACCGACGACGGTGTGTGGGAAGTCGGGCGCTCGGGGCCAGCCGCGTGGCCGGTCGTTCCTGGTGGGCTAGTTGTAGCCGTCGTCAGCGACGGCCTCGGCTCCCCTGCCGGCCGGCCTCCGCCGCTCCGGTGGCCCTTCGGTTGCGGCCTCGTCCTCGTCTGTGGCGGTCATGATGCGCGCGATCGCGTCGCGGTCTGCGGGGGAGGGATAGCCCCAGCCGGGTTCGTAGCCGTAGACCTGGTCGAGGCGTGCCCTCGCTGAGGGTGTCCAGCACCTCGACCGAATCGGGGCCGATGAGGCTGGGATGCTCGACGCCGCAGGTCTCCGCGACCTTGAGCAGGTCACGACGCAGCGTCTTGACGTAGTTGGCCACGCGGTTTGCCTTGCTGACCGGATCCAGCCCGTGGGCCAGCCAGGGGTTCTGGGTGGCGACTCCGGTGGGGCACTCGCCGGTGTGGCGCTTCTGGGCCTGGATCCACCCGACCGCAAGCATGGGTTCGCGCGCGACGTTGACCATGTCGGCTCCGAGCGCGAACGCGACGATGGCGTTGTCAGGGAGACCGAGCTTGCCGGCGCCGATGAATGTCACATCCTCGTGGAGACCACGGGCGGCGAACTCGGCGTACACGCGGGCAAAGCCCAGCCGGAACGGCAGGGAGACAGCGTCGGTGAAGATGAGCGGAGATGCGCCGGTGCCGCCTTCGCCACCATCGATGGAGATGAAGTCGACCGCTCGGTCCTCGCGTTCCATCACGGTGGCGAGTTCGCGCCAGAAGGCCATGTCGCCGACCGCTGACTTGATGCCGACGGGAAGACCGGTCTCGTCAAGGTGCAGCTCCACGAAGTCGAGCATGGAGTCGACGTCATGGGACTCGGAATGCCGCGGGGAGGGGCTGATGCAGTCGACCCCCTCGGGGACGCCACGGGTCTGGGCGATCTCGCGGGAGACCTTGGGGTCCAGGGAGCACCCCGCCCAGCCCGGGCTTCGCACCCTGGCTGAGCTTGACCTCGAGCGCCCTGACCCGGGTGCTCTGCACGAGGTCCCTGAGCTTGCTCAGACTGAACCGCCCCTCGTCGTCGCGGCAGCCGAAGTAAGCGGTGCCGATCTGGAAGACCAGGTCGGCGCCGTTGCGGTGGTACGACGAGACGGCGCCCTCACCGGTGTTGTGCAGGCATCCGGCCTCGGCGGCACCGCGGTTGATGGCCTCGACGGCGTTGCCGGACAGGGACCCAAAACTCATGCCGGACACGTTGACCACGGACTCCGGCCGGAAGGCGCCTCGCCGGGCCCGCGACGAGCCGAGGATTTTCCGCCGACGGAAGCCGGGCCTCCTGGCCGACCGATCCGTGGGTCGGGTAGGCGCGTCCGAAGGTGCGGTGGTGGACGATCACGTTGCCGTCCGTGTGCTCGAGGTCGTTGTCGGTCCCGAATCCGA